>NZ_CP137624.1:860000-2262500 GCF_033880585.1 Lysinibacillus louembei | reverse complement strand
CCCGTTTCGCTCGCCGCTACTCAGGGAATCGAATTTTCTTTCTCTTCCTGCAGGTACTTAGATGTTTCAGTTCCCTGCGTCTGTCTTCCATACGCTATGAATTCACGTAAGGATACTATGCGATTAAACATAGTGGGTTTCCCCATTCGGAAATCCCCGGATCAAAGCTTACTTACAGCTCCCCGAGGCATATCGGTGTTAGTGCCGTCCTTCATCGACTCCTAGTGCCAAGGCATCCACCGTGCGCCCTTAATAACTTAACCTACAGCTTTCGATTTACATCGCAATACGGCGTCAACTACTTTCACTCATTCAGTCACGTACAAAGGTACGCTCCTTCATTCTCTCAAGCAGTTTCCTTGTCTTGCTCGTATCTCGAAACCTTCTATTCGGCTTCCAATACACATCGTATGACGGCGTCAGCTTCATTCACTCCGTCAGTCACGTACTGAAGTACGCTCCTTCCATCGCTCAATCGCTTCCTTGTCCTACTCGTGTCTTGAAACCCTCATTGTTGTTAGTTACAACTTATTTCAGTAAAGAAATAAGATTTAAGAACTTACACGATCAATTACTTGATCTATTTTAAACTTGTTGCTTTCAATGTCGTTTTATCCAGTTTTCAAAGAACAATGGTTTGAAGTATTCATCAGTAGATGAACCTTCAAAACTGAACAGCAAGTCGTGAATGGTATCTCCCGTAGGAGATATTCCGAAAATATCCTTAGAAAGGAGGTGATCCAGCCGCACCTTCCGATACGGCTACCTTGTTACGACTTCACCCCAATCATCTATCCCACCTTCGGCGGCTGGCTCCAAAAGGTTACCTCACCGACTTCGGGTGTTACAAACTCTCGTGGTGTGACGGGCGGTGTGTACAAGGCCCGGGAACGTATTCACCGCGGCATGCTGATCCGCGATTACTAGCGATTCCGGCTTCATGTAGGCGAGTTGCAGCCTACAATCCGAACTGAGAACGGTTTTATCGGATTAGCTCCCCCTCGCGGGTTGGCAACCGTTTGTACCGTCCATTGTAGCACGTGTGTAGCCCAGGTCATAAGGGGCATGATGATTTGACGTCATCCCCACCTTCCTCCGGTTTATCACCGGCAGTCACCTTAGAGTGCCCAACTAAATGATGGCAACTAAGATCAAGGGTTGCGCTCGTTGCGGGACTTAACCCAACATCTCACGACACGAGCTGACGACAACCATGCACCACCTGTCACCATTGTCCCCGAAGGGAAAACCATGTCTCCATGGTGGTCAACGGGATGTCAAGACCTGGTAAGGTTCTTCGCGTTGCTTCGAATTAAACCACATGCTCCACCGCTTGTGCGGGCCCCCGTCAATTCCTTTGAGTTTCAGTCTTGCGACCGTACTCCCCAGGCGGAGTGCTTAATGCGTTAGCTGCAGCACTAAGGGGCGGAAACCCCCTAACACTTAGCACTCATCGTTTACGGCGTGGACTACCAGGGTATCTAATCCTGTTTGCTCCCCACGCTTTCGCGCCTCAGCGTCAGTTACAGACCAGAAAGTCGCCTTCGCCACTGGTGTTCCTCCAAATCTCTACGCATTTCACCGCTACACTTGGAATTCCACTTTCCTCTTCTGCACTCAAGTTCCCCAGTTTCCAATGACCCTCCCCGGTTGAGCCGGGGGCTTTCACATCAGACTTAAAGAACCGCCTGCGCGCGCTTTACGCCCAATAATTCCGGACAACGCTTGCCACCTACGTATTACCGCGGCTGCTGGCACGTAGTTAGCCGTGGCTTTCTAATAAGGTACCGTCAAGGTACAGCCAGTTACTACTGTACTTGTTCTTCCCTTACAACAGAGTTTTACGATCCGAAAACCTTCTTCACTCACGCGGCGTTGCTCCATCAGGCTTTCGCCCATTGTGGAAGATTCCCTACTGCTGCCTCCCGTAGGAGTCTGGGCCGTGTCTCAGTCCCAGTGTGGCCGATCACCCTCTCAGGTCGGCTACGCATCGTCGCCTTGGTGAGCCATTACCTCACCAACTAGCTAATGCGCCGCGGGCCCATCCTGTAGCGATAGCAGAACCATCTTTCAACTTTCAAACATGTGTTCAAAAGTATCATTCGGTATTAGCACCGGTTTCCCGGAGTTATCCCCATCTACAAGGTAGGTTGCCCACGTGTTACTCACCCGTCCGCCGCTAGCGTTACTTCGGTGCAAGCACCAAAGTAACGCCCGCTCGACTTGCATGTATTAGGCACGCCGCCAGCGTTCGTCCTGAGCCAGGATCAAACTCTCCATAAAAAGAATTTGAGTTAAGCTCAAATTTTGTATCTGCCGCTTTCGCTTTCGATACAGTAAAACATTTGCTGGCATCTTTATGATGTCCAAAATTATGTTTCATCTATTAAATGAAACGTTTTATTCATTCACGTCTTGCTTGTTCAGTTTTCAAGGTTCATTATCATCACCGCTTTTCAGTGGCGACTTTTATACTATAACTCATCCTTAACTTGCTGTCAAATACTTTTTTTAATGTTATTTTTTCGCTGTGTCGTTAAGGACAAGTAATAATATATACCATCTAAAACTATAAATCAATAGTTTTTCTAAAAAAACTTTTTATTTTTTTAAAATCTGCTACAAAGAGCAATATTCCAGCTAATACAACGATCCCACCAACGATTTGTGTTGCAATTAAATATTCTTTAAAAATAAAGTAAGCTAATATAGCAGCACCTATTGGTTCAAATAAAATAGCAATCGACAATACATTTGTGCTAACAAACTTTAATGACCAATTGAACAAAGTATGACCAAGTAAATTAGGTATAATAGCAAGCAATATAAACCAAACCCATTCCATTGAAGGATATGGACCAAACGATTCTCCCTTTACTAATACATAGAAGAAAAGACAAACTGTACTGCTCATATAAACGACCATTGTATATGTAACAAGTGAAATTCTTTTGCGAACGTCTTGTCCAAACAAGAGATAACCTGTGACTAATGCACAAGCAATTAGCGCTAGTATATCTCCATATAAAGCTGTACCACTAACTCGAAAATCTCCCCAGCTAATCAAAACACTACCTATAATTGCAATTGCGGCCGCAATGATTGTTTTCAAAGAAATCTTTTCGCCGAAGAAAAAATAAGTCCCTACAAAAGCAAATAAAGGTTGCATCGTCACAAGCACTGTAGAACTTGCTACAGAGGTGTAATTTAATGACTCAAACCATAAGATAAAGTGAAATGCTAAAAAAACACCTGCAATAGCAGAAAATACCCAATCTTTTTTCGATAATAACTTTATTTCACCTGTATATTTCCATAAAAAGATTGGAAGCATGAGCACAACAGAAAATAACATTCGATAAAATGCAATAACACCCGCATCGGCACTTGCTAGCTTTACTAAAATTGCTGATAGCGATACTGAAATAACGCCAATCACAATTGGTATATAAGGATTAATCGCCGGTTTATTCATAGTTATTGTTCCTCACTTAAATTTTTCTTGTACATCACTTCATTTTACAGTAATATAACGCATTATCAATAGTCGTTTTAAGGAGGAGAATGATTGTCATCTATTTTAACCGAAGTCTTTTCAATTGAAATTTTAATTAAATTAGCTGTAGCTGCTGGTTTAAGTTTAATTATCGGAATTGAAAGGGAATTAAAGAAGAAGCCAGTTGGATTAAAAACGAGCTTAGTCATTGCAACATTCAGTTGCTTACTGACGATTATTTCTATTGAAACGGCTTATATGACACCAGCTAGAGACGATATTAATATTACGATGGACCCACTAAGGCTAGCTGCACAAGTAGTTAGCGGCATCGGCTTTTTAGGAGCAGGTGTAATCTTACGTAAGGGGAATGATAGTATTACTGGCCTTACGACAGCTGCCATGATTTGGGGAGCAGCTGGAATTGGTATTGCTGTAGGAGCAGGTTTTTATGCAGAAGCCTTTATGACAGTAGTGATTGTTGTCATTGGTATTGAGCTAATTGCTCCGTTTTTAATGACGATAGGACCTAAACGCTTAGCTTCACGTGAATTTTCATTGAAAGTACAGGTGAAGCATCACGATGATATTTCTACACTCCTTTCCTATATGCAACAGAACGAAATGTATGTTGAAAACATCCGCATAAGCGATACGGTAATAGCAAATGATACAATTGAACATGAAGTAACGATTCGCTTTGCTACAATTCATCAAAATACGTTAGCACTTTATCAAGATCTACATACTCAATCGTATATAGAACAAATTGAAATTGAATTATTATCTTAAAGGAGAGTCTCTATGAAAGAATTTTTCGCACTACTTAAAGACGGTAACAAACCTTCCTTGCTCGCTGCGTGTGTCAACGCATTTTTAGGTATTATTAAAGGAATTGCCTTTTTCTTTACTGGCAATGTGGCGATGTTTGCGGAAATGATGCACTCCTTAGGGGATGCCGCTAACCAGCTTTTCGTTTATATCGGATCTGCATTATCCAAAAAAGCGCCAACTAAACAATTCCCTAATGGCTTTGGTCGCCTTATTAACCTAGTTTGTTTAGGAGCTGTTTTAATTGTTGGTATTTTATCTTATGAAACAGTAAAAGAGGGCTGGCATCATTTTGTCTCCCCTGCTACTGAATCAAACGGTATGCTTATTGCACTTGGTGTATTAGCTGTCGGAATTATATTGGAATTAACAGTTTTGCATAAAGCAGCAAAAGAAGTTTTGCATGAAGTAGGTGTTGAGAGTGCTGGATTTACATCCATTGTCAAGTCAGCAAAATATTTAAATCGTGCAAAGCCTGCGACAAAGCTTGTATGGATGGAAGATTTAGTTGCGACAAGCGGTAATGTTCTAGCATTTAGTGCCATTTTAATCGCTCACTTCACTGGCTTTTACCGACTTGAAGGACTTGTCTCAATGATTATTGGTTTCATGATGTTTTATGTAGTAGGTCGCGTATTTTTAGATAATGCGAGAGGCGTTATCGGGGAAACCGATCAAGAAATGTTAAACCATATAGCCCATTTAGTAATGGAAGAACCGAATGTAAAGGATATTATGCGCTTAGAAGTGATTAAAGAAGGGGAATTTTTGCATGTTGAGCTTGTTGCAGAAGCTGACCCGAACCTTTCCTTGGCTTACTTAGATGATGTGCGAGATCATTTAACCCATCTTATTTTGAGCCAAAAAGGCGTAACTGAGGTTGTTATTTTATTTGACGAAGATGATGGTCAATTGAGCTGGCAGCACGTTGGCGAAAAGCCCGAATAACTTAAAAACAGACTGGAAGGCAACAACCTTTCCAGTCTGTTTTTTTATAGTGCATTTTCTAAAATTGTACGTACATCGTCCGCATGAAGCTTTTTAAAGTTGCCAAATGGACCGTTACACATCGTATGCTCAATTATTTTCTCAAAATGTGTTGTATCAATATTATAATCTGCTAAGCGCTGCGGTGCACCTAAAGAAGCCCAAAATGCAGCTAAGCGCTCAATTCCCTCAAGTGCAACATCCTCTACTGATTTGCCATTAGCCTCTACATCGAATACGCGAACAGCTAAACGCGCAAAGCGCTCCGGATTTTCTGAAACGACATGGCGCATCCAATGTGGCTGAAGAATTGCTAAACCACCTGCATGAGGAATATCGTACACTGCTGATACTGCATGCTCAATATTATGTGTAGCCCAATCACCACGTGAACCCATCGATAAGAAATTATTTAAGCCAATTGTGCCTGCTAATAAAATAGTTTCACGTAATGCAACATTTTCTAAATCCTCTACTAGCTTTGGTCCAGCCTCCATAATCGCACGTAAAACACCTTCACACATACCATCTGTAACAGGTGTATTTGTTGCATTATGGAAGTATTGTTCAAAAATATGCGACATCATATCAACGATGCCATATATTGTATGATTTTTTGGTACAGTCACTGTATAGGTAGGATTTAAAATTGAAAATTTCGGGAATACCGCAGGGCTACCCCAGCCGAACTTTTCTGCTGTATCCATATTTGTAATAACAGAGCCTGAGTTCATTTCAGAGCCTGTTGCAGCTAAAGTTAAGACAACACCTAATGGCAATGCTTCCTCTGCTACAGCCTTTTTAATAACTAAGTCCCAAGCATCGCCATCGTATTTTGCAGCAGCCACGATTAATTTTGAACAGTCAACTACAGACCCTCCACCTACTGCTAGTACAAGATCGATACCTTCTGCTTTACAAATTTCCGCACCACGACGAGCTGTTTCGACACGTGGATTTGGCTCAACGCCTGCTAATTCAAATATTTGCTTATTCGCCTGCTGCAATATCGTTATAACATCCTCATAAACACCGTTGCTTTTAATGCTTCCTCCGCCGTAGACAATCAATACTTTATCGCCATATTTGGCAAGCTCCTGTGGCAATTTCTCCATTGCGTCCGCTCCAAAATGAAGCGTTACAGGATTATAAAATGTAAATGGATTCATGTTCTCTCTCCTTTCAAAGCTATTTTTATTTTCTCATGTTTCATGAGAAAATAGCAAAGAAAGTCTATTCAAATATGCCTAATCTCATCTGTTATCATAAATGTCAGCAAGAAGTCTTCATCTAAAGTTAGTTTGACACCATTATAGCGATACACAATTTTTGAAAACCTTAATGTCGCAACACGATTGGCTAGCGCATATTCCTGTCTATTTGTTAATGGAAGACCATTTACATGACACCCTAAAATAAAGCAACCATTCATGGAATGATCGATTACATTTTGATGCAATGACTGGTAGTGAACCTCTTCAATTAAACTGTCTTGATACACTTTTCCTTCCGCAATTAAATGGTTAGTTAATGCTCCCTTTAAATCGATTGCAATGGCAGTTGCACCTAAAACTCTTTTAAAATACACAGGTACTATTTTTTTATTTTTTAAGCAAGGTGTAATTTCTGTCACAATTTCTCCTGAGCTAAGCACAGTAAGTTTAATAAAAGCCCTATCTTCCTGATTCGTCAATGTGAGTATCGTTTCGCCAGGGTGCAAGCTTTTAAAATAGATTTTATCGTCTGTAATATAGCCAGTAGCAATACTTTGTTGTTGTATTTTTAACGTAGTTGCTTGAATGCCTAGTACACCTATATCATTTGGCAATTCAATTAATCTACTCTTAAAATAAACAGATATATTTTCATTATGAACGATTCGTTCTTGTAATAAATTTTTCAGCATTCCTTAGTCCCCTTCCTCTTTTTGTCTAGTGTAAAAAAGAGAACTATACAATTCCTAAACAAAACCCGACAAAATCTGCGCTTTTTCATCAAAGCTTCAACTATTTTTTCATATTAGACAATCAGTAATTTCTTTTCTTCTTTTTACTTAATTGATTTTTGGGATTTGATTTTAGTAAAGTATCTAAACGCTGGAGCATTATTTTTTTCTTTTCTTCACGAATTTGTTTCAATTTTTGTCTATACATAAAAAGACCTGTAGCAATCATAACTACGCTAAAAATAATGATTAACATAAGCAAAATCCTTTTTTATATATCATAAAATTTTTTATTAGACAAAAACTAAACATTTGATAATTGGGAGTAAAAAATAAAACAAGCCGTCTCCAAATAAAGAGAACGACTTGTTTTTTTCTTATTTTACACCCATCCACGGAAGCGAGATGCTTCAGCAGTGCGACGAACGCCTACCATATATGCAGCTAAACGCATGTTAATATTGCGGTTCATTGCAGTTGTGTAGACATTGTCAAAAGCCTCTACCATTTTACGTACTAATTTTTCTTGTACTTCTTCTTCAGTCCAGTAGTAGCCTTGGTTGTTTTGTACCCACTCAAAGTATGAAACTGTTACACCACCAGCAGACGCTAGTACGTCTGGCACTAACAGAATACCACGCTCTGTTAAAATTCTTGTGGCTTCTGCTGTTGTTGGTCCATTTGCTGCTTCTACAACAATGTTAGCTTTCACATTATGTGCATTGTCAGCAGTAATTTGATTTTCAATAGCCGCAGGAACTAAAATGTCACAGTCTAATTCTAGTAGCTCTTTATTTGAAATGGTGTTTTCAAATAGAGTTGTGACAGTACCAAACGAATCGCGACGATCTAATAAATAGTCAATATCTAAACCATTTGGGTCGTGTAGAGCGCCATAAGCATCTGAAATACCGATTACTTTTGCACCTAAGTCACTCATAAACTTCGCTAAGAAGCTTCCTGCGTTACCGAATCCTTGAATTACGATACGAGCACCTTCAATGTTGATGCCGCGTTTTTTCGCTGCCTCTTTAATAACGATTGTTACACCTTCCGCAGTTGCTCGGTCACGCCCTTGTGAGCCCCCAAGTACAAGCGGTTTACCTGTAATGAAGCCTGGTGAATTAAATTCATCCATGCGGCTATATTCATCCATCATCCAAGCCATAATTTGAGCATTTGTAAATACATCTGGTGCTGGAATATCTTTTGTTGGTCCTACGATTTGGCTTACCGCACGTACATAACCACGGCTTAAACGTTCAATTTCGCCCATAGACATTTGACGTGGGTCACATATAACGCCGCCTTTACCTCCACCGTATGGTAAGTCTACAATTCCACATTTCAATGTCATCCACATTGAAAGCGCTTTAACTTCTTCGTCAGTAACCGCTGGGTGGAAACGTACACCACCTTTTGTTGGTCCTACTGCATCATTGTGCTGTGCACGATAGCCTGTAAATACTTTTGTTGTACCATCATCCATTTTTACAGGAATACGTACTTCTAACATGCGAAGTGGTTCCTTTAGCAACTCATACATTGCTTCATCATAACCAAGCTTTTGTAACGCTTCTTGAATGACATCTTGTGTCGACGTAAATAGGTTTAAATTTTCAGCCATTATTAATTCGCCTCTTTAACATTTTTAATTGTTTTTTGATATCGCCAACATTGTAACATATTTCAACAAAGATTTGTTTATAATTTTGTCACATTTTAAATAATATACAACAAATTTTACACATTTTCATACATGACATATAAAATTTACGCAAAAGTAACTAAATTTAACGCATAATCGTAAAAAATAGCGGACGCACTATTGTCCGTCCGCTATTGTGGTTAAAGCATTTCTGAAGTTGTTTTTGCTTGCATGTGTAATTGTAAGTAGTCAGGGCCACCTGCTTTTGAGTCTGTTCCTGACATGTTGAAGCCACCGAATGGTTGGTAGCCAACAATCGCACCTGTACAGCCACGGTTGAAGTAAAGATTTCCTACGTGGAATTCTTCACGTGCTTTTTCTAGGTTCATACGGTTGTTTGTAATCACTGCACCTGTTAAGCCGTACTCTGTATCGTTTGCAATTTCAATTGCTTCATCGAAGTCTTTTGCTTTTGCAATCGCTACAACTGGTCCGAAGATTTCTTCCTTCATAATACGTGCATCACGTGCTACGTCTGCAAATACTGTTGGGTGTACAAAGTAACCTACAGAATCATCTGCTGTGCCACCTGCTACAAGACGTCCTTCGCCTTTTCCGATTTCAATGTACTCTGTTACTTTATTGAATGCTGCTTGGTCAATTACTGTTGCCATGAAGTTTGATGGATCTGCTGGATCACCGATTGTTAATGCTTTTGTTAGCTCTTCTACACGGTTTACCACTTGATCGTATACATCCTCTACAATAACAGCACGTGAACATGCAGAACATTTTTGACCTGAGAAGCCAAATGCAGATTTCACGATTGATTGTGCTGCTAATTCAAGATCTGCTTCTTTATCAACAACGATTGTATCTTTACCGCCCATTTCAGCGATAACACGTTTAATCCAAATTTGACCTTCGTTTAAGACAGATGCACGTTGGTTAATACGTAAACCAACATCGCGTGAACCTGTGAAGCTGATGAAGCGTGTGCGTGGGTGATCTACTAAGTAGTCGCCTACTTCTGCGCCAGAACCTGGTACATAGTTTACCGCACCTGCTGGTAAGCCCGCTTCTTCTAATACTTCGATAAATTTATATGCTACAACTGGTGTTGTAGAAGCTGGTTTTAATAATACTGTGTTCCCTGTAACTAAAGCTGCTACTGTTGTACCTGCCATAATTGCAAATGGGAAGTTCCAAGGAGAGATAACGATACCAACACCTAATGGAATATAGTCATAACGGTTGTATTCACCTGGACGGCTTTCTACAGGTTGACCGTCTTTCATGCGTAGCATTTGACGACCGTAGTATTCTAAAAAGTCGATTGCTTCTGCTGTATCTGCGTCTGCTTCGTTCCAAGGTTTTCCTGCTTCTTTTGTTAATAATGCAGAGAATTCGAATTTGCGACGACGGATAATTGCTGCTGCTTTGAATAATACGTCTGCACGAATAGCTGGATCTACTTTCTTCCATGTTTTGAATGTTTCATCCGCCACTTGCATTGCTTTTTCAGCAAGCTCGCGTGAAGCTTTCGATACGCGACCAATCACTTCTGTTTTTTTCGCTGGATTGTATGACACGATTTTGTCTTCTGTTGTGATGCGCTCGCCACCGATAATTAATGGGTAGTCTTGACCTAAATAGCCTTCAACTGTTTTTAAGCCTGCGATGTACGCGTCTTTGTTTTCTTGTTGTGAGAAATCTGTGAATGGTTCGTGTTTATATGGAATCATGAAAAATCCTCCTAAAATAATTTTTTGTAAATTATTAAATGTCATTTCATGCAAAAAAAATTTGCACTTCATCACACTTTATATTTATAATAATGCAAAAGATTGTTGCTTTTTTCAAGTATAATCTTTTAAAAAATTTATGAAAATTTGAGGTGCTTGCATTGTTTGAACAGCAAAGACAACTCATTCCCTTTTACATACATGCAATTGAGCATATTTCTGTAGGGATTCATGCAATTGATACCGAAGGCAAAACATTGCTTTATAATGCAAAAATGAAGGAAATTGAAGGCTATGCTTTTGAAGAAATGACAAGCCACTCCCTTTTTGAACTTTTTGCATTTCGTAAAAAAGATAGTACACTATGGCGCGTTTTACAAACCGGGCGCAAAGAAATGAATGTCAAGCAAACGTATCGCAATAAAAACGGGCATGAAATTACGACGCTAAATGATACATTCCCTATTTTTGACCAAAATAAACTTATTGGGGCTATCGAATTTGCACGTGATATTACATCATTGGAAAAGCTTATATACCAGCCGTTAAGAAGATACGGTGAACCATTGACATTCGATGCAATCACAGCTGTGTCAAACGCGATGCAGCAGGTGATGACACATGCAAAAAAGGCAGCACATGCTCGCATTCCAGTTTTGCTGGTTGGTGATTCTGGAACAGGCAAAGATTTGATTGCTGAAAGTATTCATCATGCATTATTGCCAACTAGTGATGACTTTATTACATTTTTCAGTAGACGCGATGAGCAAATCGTCGAAAACATTCGCCATTATTTACATACTAATGGCAGCTATACATTTTTCTTCGAGCGCATTGAATTTTTATCCATCGATATGCAGGAGCAGCTGCTTGCTATTTTAAAGGAGCTTTCCGTTACAAAGCATATGATTATTGGCAGCATTGGTAGTGATCCTATCGACTTAATTGGCGATGGTCAATTGTTAAAGGAGCTTTATTATTTCTTCGCTAATTTAACAATTTCTATACCACCACTATGCGAGCGAAAAGAGGATATCGAACCGTTCGTTACCGATTATTTTGCTCGTCATCGCGCTCGCTTTGCCTCCTTTATTCAAGGTTTATCGCCTGAGGTCATGCGGTTATTTATGAGCTATGATTGGCCAGGAAATTTGAAGGAATTAGAGCTATTGCTTGATGAAATTGCAGCGGTGATAACCAATGAAGAGGTCGTCACATTTGAAATGCTGCCATTGCACTTCCGCTTCAAAGTACAGCAAACCGATGCAAAGACGAGCTTGATTTTAAACGATGAGCAGCTGCTACCACTTGATGAATATTTGCGCGATGCCGAGATGTTTTATGTGCAAAATGTGTTGAAGATGCACAATGGCAATGTCACAAAAGCTGCCACTGCGCTTGGGATGAGCAGACAAAATTTACAATATCGCCTGCGCAAATGGAAGCAATATGATTAACTATTGAGAGGTAATAGTAATGAATTTTAGTGAACTTCTAAAAAAAGCACAGGCAGTTACTAAACCAACAATGCTTTCACCATGGGCAGAGGCTGGTAGTGTAGGTGCAGCGATTTTAACTCAAAATGGCCATGTCTATGTAGGTGTTTGTATTGATACAGCTTGTTCAATGGGGTTTTGTGCTGAGCATGCAGCAGCTGCTTCTATGGTGACAAATGGTGAAAATAAGATTGCAAAAGTAATCGCAGTCAACTCGGAAGGTATAATTTTCCCACCGTGTGGAAGATGTAGAGAATTTTTAAGCCAGCTAGCTGTCGAAAACCTTGAGGCTGAGGTAATGGTCAATGCTCATACAATCGTGAAGTTAAAGGATTTACTTCCATATGATTGGCGTATACAGTAACTCAATCCATAAAAGAACCTTCTAAAGCCTGTTCATGTTTTAGAAGGTTCTTTTGATTTACTATTTTTGCCCTGATTGGTCAATCCATTCCTGTAGCTTATCCTTCAATGGTTGAAAGCCTGCCGCATCATCCTCATCAATTCGCTCCTGCAATGTTTTGCGCTGTTCCTTTTTCATTGGGGTAGGCTCTTCCTGCAATGCGCGAATCGATAAGCTTATTTTTTGCGACCCATCCTCAATTTCTAAAATTTTTACGGTAATTTCATCGCCAACTTTTAAAAAATGACTAACATCCTTTACAAAGCCATACGTAATTTCTGATATGTGCACAAGTCCTTGCGTTTGCTCATCCAATGCTACAAATGCTCCGTATGGTTGAATTCCAGTTACTTTTCCAGTTAGCACGTCACCCACTTTGTATTGTTTTTCCATAATACGTTCCTACCTTCTGTGTCTATATACGAAAATGTCATGTTAAATTATAACATAGTGCACTAAACAGAACAAAGGAACGCCCTAATATTGATTACGGATATTTTTTCGCTAACAGTGCATTCCAAATCGTTCGATAATCGATTTGTTCCATTGTTGTTGACTTTCCAGTTGCTGCAATTTCCTCTAAAATAGCTGTTGCAATTGGCGCAACAGCGCTGTCTTCAGCTATTAAAAATTGAAGCAATTGTTGATACTCTTGATTTTTAGCTTGTCCTGTCAAAAGCTTCACCATTATTAATTCATAGCTACTTTTCAGATACCCATTATATTGATCATATGCTTCTGTTAGCAATTTCCGCTCCAAAATGAGCGTTGATTTTGCTGCTTCCTTAGGATCTACGACAAGCTCTCCTGCATAAAAATAATACTTTACTTTCATTACTTCCAAAAGACCCATTGTTTCAGGTGAAAATATAGTAAGCAGCTCTTTTTCAATGGTCGTGTAATCAAAAACGAGCCTCTTTTTTCCACCAAACTCCATCAATACAAAGCCTTCGTTCTTTGCTGCTGCAATAATTTCAGGTGTATATGTGATCACATCATAGAGCTCACTAAGCGCTCTCACCTTTTCCATATAAATATACAAAGCACTCATTTCTTCTGCATCATCTTGTCGTTGCTTTGACAGCATTAATTTCGGCGAATGTAATTTTTCGATTGTCTCATTTTGATAAACAGCTAACTGTCCCTGCCAAGCTCCTTGTGCATAGCGTTCCATCGTCTCATCGCTTGTATAAAATTGATAGCTCGCTTCCGCATTTTGCACATATACTAAAGAATTGAATTGTTCTTCTGTCAATTGCAACGCTTTCCGCTGACGTTCCTTTTCCTCTTTATAAAGTGGTGCAAAAGCTTGACGCCATGCTTCAAATTCCTTTTTTGCTGCAACAACTCTCTCGACATTTGCACGCTCTACGTCATTGATTGCCTGCATCTCTTGCTGCTGTTGTGTAGCATAAAGTGGTACTAATATCGCTAAAATACAGGCACTTGCTAATACAACAATCCACAGACTTCGCTGTTGTCTTTTTCTTGGTAGCTCATCTGGTAAATTTGCCACCACTTTTTCAACATTTACGAGCGAAGGCATTTTGTCATAATGATTTTTCAGCTTTGTCATACGTGCTTCAAATTGTTGATCATCCATTGCTTTCTCCTCCTTGCTGTAAAATGGCTTTTAATTGCTCCTTAGCACGCATTAAGCGCACTTTCACCATAGACAAAGAAATTGTTAAAATCTCAGCAATTTCCTCATACTTACAATCGTGAAAATAATATAAAACGATTGGCATACGGTATTTTTCATCCAAGGTTAAAATCGCCTCATGTAACGCTATATCGTCTGTTGTCATATGTACAATAGAGCTTGACTCATATTGCAACTTGTCTCTCTTGCGCTTTTCTCGTTGCTCTTTACGATAATAATCGCGCACTGTATTTAACGTCATTTTATAAAGCCATGTCGTAAATTTCCCTTGCTCAAATTGTGCTAAAAAACGATACAGCTTAATAAATACTTCCTGTGTCACATCCTGTATGTCATTGCTATGTACACCACATTGAAAGGAGAATTTTTCAACTGTTTTATAATGTAAACGTACAAGCTCGGCATATGCCTCCTTGTCCCCTGTAGCTGCTCGCTTTAAAAGCAACTGCTCCATAATGCTTCCCCCTTCCATTTTTCCTATTAATGATACGATTGTTTTCTCCATTTTGTTACATTCGTTTTATTTCTATCAATTACGCCTTGGCGTAATTGCGTCGGGATTTTGAATTGTGCTTGCACAATTGACTCCTTTCAAAATCCCTGACATCCGCCGGAGGCTTTATTAGAATTCAGCCCTCCACCTATAAAGATAGGCGTTTTCTGGCTCCTGTGGTTACTCGTCGCAAAAAAGATTGCTGAATTCTAATAAAAAATGTTGTAGAATAAATACTTGTTTCAATTATTAAGGAGGGTTTTCTTTGGCTTCACGAGAGCATTTTGCATCAAGAATTGGCTTTATTTTAGCTGCTGCTGGAAGTGCCATTGGTATCGGCGCAATATGGAAATTTCCATATATGGTCGGTACAAATGGAGGCAGTGTTTTTATTTTTTTGTTTATTATTTGCACATTATTATTAGGGCTGCCTATTTTAATTGCTGAATTTATGATTGGTCGTCGTGGTCAAACAGGCGCAATTCAATCATTTAAAAAACAGGCACCACATCGACCATGGTTTTTAATTGGTTGGCTCGGTGTCATCACGAGTGGTTTGATTTTATCGTTTTATAGCGTTGTTGGTGGCTGGATTTTAAGCTATTTACTGCGAGCAATAACATTTCGTCTATCAGGGCAAGGCATTGATTTTTCGCAGCTATTTCAACAAGTGATTGAAAATCCACTGGAAGTCATCATTGCACAGGGCGCATTTATGCTTATTACACTACTGATCGTACAAGCGGGTGTGAAAGATGGCATTGAAGTAGCAAGCAAGTGGATGATGCCATTGCTCTTTATCTTTTTCGTTTTATTATGTATTCGTTCCATCACGCTGGATGGCGCAATGGAAGGTGTACGCTTTATGTTTGTACCAGACTGGTCGTACTTCAATAGCGAAACCTTTTTATTAGCGCTTGGTCAAGCCTTTTTCTCCCTAAGTGTCGGGATTTGTATTATGGTTACATACGCCTCGTACCTACCAAAGGAAGAAAATATCGTAAGCTCTGGTGTCAATGTTGCAACGATGAATATTATCATTTCATTACTTGCAGGGCTAGTCATTTTCCCTGCTGTTTTTGCGCTAGGCTATTCACCTACAGAAGGACCCGGTCTTGTCTTTATGATTATTCCTGCTGTTTTTGAGCAGCTACCATTTGGTCAAATACTGTTAATTATCTTCTTTATTTTACTGTTATTTGCAACGATTACTTCAGCTATTTCTTTGCTGGAGGTTGTCGTTTCTAACAGCATTGGCGAACGTCTACATTTGCGTAAAAAAGCAGCATGGCTATTTGCAGCGCTTATTTTTATCATCGGGATTCCAAGCGCGCTCTCCTTCGGTACATTATCAAATATCACATTTTTCAATAAATCAATATTTGATTTTATCGACTATTTGACGAATAGTATTGCAATGCCAGTTGGGGCATTGTTCATTTCATGGTTTGCTGGCTATTATTATGAAAAGCAGCTATCACAGCAAGAGCTACAAACGACCCCACTATTATTTACAGTTTGGTATACAATTGTGCGTTATATTGCACCAATTGCCATTGTTGTTATTTTAATTCGTGGCATAATCAATTACGCCTTAGTGTAATTGCGCCGAAGGCTTTATTAGGATTCAGTCGGTGCTTAGATACCCAGGGTAATCTATGTTGTCATCGCACCACCTATAGAGATAGGCGTTTTCTACTGAATCATAATAAGCTAAAAATAGCCGTTGGGAAAAATGTTATTTCCCGACGGCTATTTTTACTATATAATGCATTTCGCTTCAAATTTAATCGCAATCAATTTATAGGCCATTTCGACGCAATGCTCAAATGGAATCCACTGTTCATAGGAATGCTCATAAACCATTTGAATAACCTTTGCTAATTCGCTTGGGTCATCTATCCGTTGCAACTTAGCAACGACATCTGCTGCCTCTGTCTCATAGCTCCCCTGACCTAAATGAAAAGGGTCCCATTCTTCAAGCACTTTTACAGCCTTTTGATTCATTTCGATATTTTCCACTATTACTATTCCCCTAAATTATTATATTTATATGATTCGTATGTTAACATATAATAAAATGAAACTAAAGGAAAGAGTGATAACTATGTCAATTTTCAATGAAGTGGTTGATCGTCGTAAATCCCGTTCTTATAAATGGGATCGTATGGAGCAAATTTTTAATATTGAAGATGCAAGCGATATTTTGCCAATGTGGATTGCCGATATGGATTTCGCTGCACCTCAAGCAGTAATTGCAGCTATCGAAGAGCGTTTACAGCATCCTGTATTCGGCTACTCATACGTTTGTGGTGGCTGTAAAAATGCTGTTGTTAATTGGTATGAGCGCCGCCATCAATGGACAATTGATCCAGAAACAATTTTATTCCACCATGGTGTTGTGCCAGCAATCGCTAGCATTATCGAAACATTTACAGCACCAAATGATAAAGTGGCAATTTCAACACCGGTTTATCCACCATTTTCAAACGTTCCAAAAAGCCAAGGCCGCGAGCTTGTTTGCTGTGATTTAGTTGAAGTAAACGGTTCTTACACGTATGATTTCGCAGCACTTGAGGAGCTATTTAAAGAAGGTGTGAAACTTTACATACTATGTAACCCTCATAATCCAGCTGGTGTTGTATGGAGCCGTGCGCAATTAGAGGAGCTCGTTGCACTATGTATTAAATACGATGTTTATTTGTTAGCAGATGAAATTCATGCAGATGTCATTTTACCTGGTGCGAAATTCATACCAACATTAACGGTAGAGGGCAGTGCACAAGCAAAAATCATTTCCTGTATTGCGCCGACAAAAACATTTAACTTAGCCGGTATTCAAGCTGCTATGATGGTTGTACCAAATGAGGATTTACGCAAAGAATTAGAGCAAAATGCAATGGCACATGGCAAAATGGATTTAAATGCATTCGCCTCTGCCGCTGTACAAGCTGCCTATACAGATGGCGATGCTTGGTTAGATGAATTAATTAGCTATTTATCTATCAATATGGATTATGTTGTCAACGAATTAAACGCATTAGATGGCATTTCTGTTGCAAAGCCTAACGGCACGTACTTAATGTGGATTGACTACCGCGCAACTGGCTTGTCAGAAGATGAAATGATGCAGCGTTTATTAACGATTGGTAAAATTGCTTTAGAGCCTGGCACAAAATATAGTGAAGCAGGTCGAGGCTTCCTGCGTATGAACGTTGCTTGCCCATTGTCTGTTGTAGAAGATGGGGTTGCCCGCTTTAAAAAGGCGCTAGCTACTAATTAAACAAAAGATGAACAAAGGATCGACGAAAGAAAATTCGGACATCCTTTGTTTTTCGTTTCATTGGGTGAATGATCATTTTTTTAGAAACTTCCTATGTGAGAAAAGCGTATATAATGATATGTAATAAAGATGGAGGCATTTTCATTATGAGAGTAATCAAATTTTTGTTGATAACAGTCATTGTACTTGGGCTAGTAGGCTATGGCGTTTACCATTTCGGCATGCAATTTATTGCTGGTAAAGTAGCAGAAACGGTAACGGTGGAATTAGCTAACAGCGAGCAAGCTGAAGCAATCAAGCAAGTGATTGAGCAAAACCCAACACTTACAGGCTATATGGAGGAGGCAAAGGCAGCGAACCCTAACGAATTGCCTTTTACGACAAAGGAAGAGGCAACGCAGGTGTTGATTGAAAAAGTAGGTGTAACAACATTAAATGATATTCGTGTCAAAGCAGAAAATGGCATGCTTTCACAGGAGGAAATCATTCAACAGCTGCAAAATAAATTAACAGCAGAGGAGCAGCTCGCTTTAAAGGTAATTATTTATCAAGAATTATATAAGTAAGCAAAAAAGTGAAATCGCATCGTCGATTTCACTTTTTCGTTCTACAACTATTTTTGTTCCTGCTCTTTTTTCATGCGCTCATCGCGCTCTGCTAATGCACGTGCCTCAAGCTTCTTCGCTTCCTGCTCTTGCTTTTTCGCAAATTTACGTATAAGTTTAAGAACTAAAAAACATAACCCTAACAAAAGAAGTATTTCTATAAACGCTGGTAAATATGTTGATTTATCCTCCGGGAAATAAAGAAAGCCAAAATTTAATATGAATGAAGTCATTATTCACACTTCTCTCAACGAATTATTCAAAAACTGTAATTGATTCAATTTTAATGTCTTCAACAGGCTTATCATTCATGCCTTTTTCCACATTGGCGATTTTATCAACGATATCCATACCTTCAACCACATGTCCAAACACCGTGTGCTTATGGTCTAACCAAGGTGTACCACCATGTTCAGCATAGTATTCAATTGCTTCTTTCGGGAAGTTCGCTTGCTCCATTTGACGGATCATATCACTTGGGATATGTGGCATTTGCACGATAAAAAATTGTGAGCCATTTGTATTGGGGCCCGCATTTGCCATTGATAATGCGCCACGGAAGTTAAATAAATCATGGTGGAATTCATCTTCGAAAGAGCCGCCCCAAATTGATTCACCGCCCATACCTGTACCAGTTGGGTCACCGCCTTGAATCATAAAATCAGTGATTACACGATGGAAGATGATTCCATTATAATATCCTGATTTTGCATGCCCTAAAAAGTTTTCAACTGTTTTTGGAGCTTGCTCTGGGAATAATTTAATTTTAATTGAACCCATTGTTGTATTCATTTCTACTAAAACTTCGCCAGCATTTAGCTCTGTCGTTAATTGTGGAAACATAAGTGTCTCTCCTTTAATTTTAATCATTAAACCTTTTCCATTCTACCATATTTCTTTTCATTTTTCCGCTTTTCGCAATCAAGTTACTTCCTTCGTGTTACGAAATAAGTTATACTATATGTCAATATCTTGTCTCAGCTAAATAACCTCATGTCAAATGTCTCGAACTTCTGCTGAGTATACCTACTAAGTGAGAAAGAATGTGACGCACAATGAAAAACAGAAAACACAATTTTATTATTATTTTAATCTCCAACTTTATCGTTGCAGGCTCTACAACAATGATTATGCCCTTCCTTTCACTCTATATCGACACGCTCGGCAACTTCTCGGAAAGCTATGTGCAAAGATGGGCAGGCTTTATTTTTGCCGCAACTTTTATTACAGCCTTTTTAATGTCACCAATTTGGGGACGCATTGCAGATAAATATGGCTATAAGCCGATTATGATTATTAACTGCTTTGGTATTGCCATAAGCATCTTTTTAATGGGCTATGTGCAAAATGTTGCGCAATTTTTTATACTGCGCTTATTTATGGGCGTTGTAACAGGCTTTATTCCTACGTCCATGGCATTTATTAGCAAACATACCCCGAAAGAAATCGCAGGAAAAACATTAGGTACATTGCAAATGGGGAGCGTTGGTGGGACTTTATTCGGTCCGGTTATCGGCGGCTTACTTGCAGATACTTTTGGTTTTACTTATACGTTTTTATATACCGCCATCGCTATTGTTCTTTCAGGCATTATTATTATTTTCGGTATTCATGAGCCTGAAATCATCAAAAAGAAAAAAAGCGCCATTTACTCTCGTAAAAATGTGTTATGGGCGATTTTCCACCACCGTCTTATGTTCAGTGTTATGATTGTGACGAGTTTAATTCAAATCGGCAATTTTAGCATCCAACCCTTGCTTTCTTTATATGTCACACATTTAACAACAGCCGCAAACGTCGCTATGCTCGCAGGCGTCGCATTTAGCGCAGCAGGCTTAGGTAATATATTGTTCGCACGCTTCTGGGGTCATTTAAGTGATCAAATTGGCTATGAGCGCGTGTTGACCGTCCTGTTAATTTGCTGTGTGATGTTCGTTGTACCACAGGCATTTGTTACGTCGCTATGGCAGCTCATTATGTTACGCCTTCTATTTGGTATTGTCGCGGGTGGCTTAATTCCGATTACTTCCGCCTTAATTCGCCGCGATGCACCTGTTGCCATTCAAGGAGAAGTAATGGGCTATAGCCAAAGCTTCCGCTTTTTAGGCAATATTATCGGTCCTGTACTTGGCGGTATTGTCAGTGGATTATTTAATATTCCAGCTGTCTTTTACGTAACAGGCTCATTATTCCTTGTAGCATTTATCATTCTATACTTTATTCGCAAAGCACCAAAACAATATATGGATGACATGCTAAAGGAGCATGCATAATACTCGAGTGGTAGGAAAAGCGTTACAATGCTTTTCCTGCCACTTTTTAGTACATTTAGCCATTCCAGAAACTCCCGTCTTATGCTATGATAAATGATTATTGGAGGCATAATTTATGAGAAAATTTTCTGGCTTTCTTATCATTATTGGCTGCTTTCCTCTTTTATTTTTTTTGAGTAGTGAGATTTCCTATGAAATTGAAGCGGCACGAACATTTGAAAACCAAATGCAAGACTCAATCGAATTTCCAGATGTTGCTTCTAAGCTGCCTATTACACTAGTAGATAAAAATAATGATGTCTATAGCGAGGAATATGTGGAATGGCGACAGCCAACATCGCTTGAAAATATCCCTCAAGTTGTTAAGGATATTTTTATTTATAGTGAGGATAGCGATTTTTATGAGCATATCGGATTTGATTTAAGTGCCATCGCTCGAGCGCTCGTTATTAATACATCTGAGCAATCCGTACAGCAAGGTGGCAGTACGATTACACAGCAATTAGTCCGCATGCGGTATTTATCAGAGGAAAAAACATATGAGCGAAAATTAATGGAAATTTTCTACTCCTATGAATTAGAAAAGCATTATAGCAAAACAGAAATTTTAACAATGTATTTGAATGAAATTTATTTCAGCAATCAAGTATATGGTATCTCAAGTGCAGCAACTTATTATTTTGGCAAGCCGTTAAATAAGCTATCATTAGCAGAAATTGCCTTTATTGCAGCAATTCCTAACAACCCATCGCTCTATGATCCGCTGAAAAATTTTGAGCAAACGAAGGCTCGACAGGAGCGATTGCTACAAATATTAGCGGAGCATGAGGTTATTACATTTGCTGAGGCAGAAACACAGAAAAGTGTACCGATTCAGTTGAATGTTAAACAAAAAATACAACAGTACCCTGCCTATAGTACATATGTTTTGCAAGAATTAAAATGGTTAGTTGCACAAAATGAAGGGTTCGATGTTTTGCTAGCAAATGCGGAAACAGAGCAGGAAAAGGAGCAGCTACAAAAACAACTGCAAAATAAAGTAGATGCCTTATTCCAACAAGGGGCCGTTGTCCATACAGCATTAAATCCTTTAAAGCAATTGCATGATGAACAAGCAATCAATCAAATTTTAGCATCCTCTGAGCTGCAAGCAAGTGCAACGATTATTGATAATGAAACGAGAGAGATTACAAGTATTTATGGTGGAAAAAACTATAAAAAATTTGATTTGCATCGCGCTTATCAAACACCCCGTCAACCAGGTTCGGCTTTTAAGCCTTTAGCTGTTTATGCACCTTACTTTGAAACAATAGATGCTTCCCCCTCCTCCACTGTAAGCGGAGGTGCTTATTGCATTGGCACTTTCTGTCCTGAAAACTATGGTGGTGGGCTTTATGGTCAAGTATCTTTGTCAACAGCTTTTCGTCACAGCTATAATACAAGTGCTTTACGTTTGTATAACACAATTGGTATTGATACCGCCTTCTCTTATTTAGAGCGATTCAATTTCAAATCACTTGATGCACGAGATTATTCATATGCATCGGCACTTGGTGGATTAACATATGGTGTGACATCGCTTGAGCTAGCAGATGCTTATACAAGCTTCATTGATGGCTCCTATTCTCAAGCACATGCCATTCGAAAGGTAACGGATTTACAGGGCAATGTACTTTATAAATGGCCATCTGAGCGCACAGTTATTTGGTCACCTAAAACCGTTCGTTATATGCGCCAGCTGCTCACAGATGTTGTGACAGGTGGGACTGGTGTTGGCCTTTATACATCAACAAATTATCTTGGAGCAAAAACAGGAACAACGAATGACTTTAAAGATTTATGGCTCGCTGGTTTAACAGATAGCGAAACCGCCGCTGTGTGGCTTGGTTATGATATACCACAATCAATGGAAGATATCGAGCGCTACCAAATTCATTACCAAATTTTTAATGCGATTATGAACTAATGAAAGGGAGTATCTCAAAAGTGCTTTGAGATACTCCCTTTTCAATTTGCAAACGGTAAGCTTGCTAATACACCATTATAAAGCTTCACTACAACATAGAAGATTAAAACGATAAACAATGTCCAAACGATTATTTCAAAGAAAATTAAGCCAATCATACCACCAATTGACGTAAAATTACTCATTTTATATACCGTATATACAAAATAAATAAGAACTGTTAATACAAAAACAATGAGCAGTATGATGAAAGATTGAATGCCAAAAGCTGATAGCAAAGCACCGAAAAAGAAAATGACATAGCCTCCACGTGCAGCATTCATCGTTTCCCCTACTTTATCACTAGAAAAAAACAGCATACCAAGCTCATGTATTGTTTCACCAATTAATTTAAATGCGGAAAACATCATGAAAAAAATAAGTGCAAAGACAATTAATAAAAATATCCGCAACTCTAAATCGGATAAAAATTCACGCATTCCTGTATAAACACCAATCACTTTAAAAAACTCAATGGATTGTGTCACGGTAAAAATACCGAATGTCAAACTAAACAATAAAATGGTGAACAACGGTAAATAACCGTATAAATATGGATTTTTCATAAAAATTTTTACCCTCAAATTTCGTTATTCTTTCCTATTTATAATAACGAACAAATAGCACTACCTGCAAGGGGTTAATTGCCTATGTGCACATGCAATTGCATGAAAAATCAGTTATAATGAATATTGTTAGTGTTTTACAACGTTATGAAGGGAGGCTTTATGAGATGCAAGTTTTAGCGATTTTTATTCCTTTATTAGCAGCTATCTTGATTCCACTATTATTCCGTTATGCTCGAACAATACATACTGGTTGGTTCGTACTGATTGTACCTCTTCTACTTGTTAGTTATTATGTAACATTTATTTCCCGGGTAATGGATGGAGATACTGCACTTGCTTCTTTTAATTGGATTCCATCTTTAAATATTTCATTTGAATCTTATTTAGATGGTCTTAGCTTATTATTTTCTTTATTAATTACGGGAATCGGTACACTTGTTGTTCTATATTCCATTTTTTATTTAGACAAAACAAAAGAGCAGCTGCATAATTTTTATATTTACTTGTTAATGTTTATGACAGCGATGCTTGGCGTTGTCCAATCTGATCATATGATTACATTGTATTTATTTTGGGAGCTGACATCGATTTCTTCGTTTTTACTAATCGGCTACTGGTTTCAACGTGATAAATCGCGCTTTGGTGCATTAAAATCGATGATGATTACAGTTGCAGGTGGTCTTCTGATGCTTGGAGGCTTTGTACTCTTAGCACAAATGGGTGGCACATACTCCATTCGTGGATTAATTGCACAAGTACCACATTTTTGGGATAGTCAATACTTTGTACTAGCATTAGTCCTTATTTTACTTGGTGCTTTTACAAAATCTGCGCAGTTCCCATTTTATATTTGGCTGCCAGATGCGATGGAAGCACCTACACCTGTCAGCGCATATCTACACTCTGCGACAATGGTGAAGGCTGGGATTTATTTAGTTGCACGTTTTACACCGATTTTTGCTGTATCAGAGGTATGGATTTGGCTTGTTACAGGCATTGGTTTACTAACACTTATATGGGGCTCATTCTTTGCGGTGAAGCAAACCGATTTAAAAGGCATTTTAGCTTTCTCAACAGTCAGCCAATTAGGCTTGATTATGTCATTGTTAGGTGCTAGTGCCATCGCCTTTCATGTAGAGGATGCAGCAAATACGGTATTTAAATATGCCGCATTCGCAGCCATTTTCCATTTAATTAATCATGCCACGTTTAAAGGTAGCTTGTTTATGATTGCTGGTATTGTTGACCATGAGACAGGAACGCGTGACATTCGAAAGCTTGGCGGATTAATGAGCATGATGCCACTTAGTTTTTCTGTTGCTTTCATTAGTGGCTTATCGATGGCTGGCTTACCACCATTTAACGGCTTTTTAAGTAAAGAAATGTTTTTAACGGCAATGCTTACACTGAAAGATTTTGAATTATTCGAATTTAGCACATGGGGAATTTTACTCCTGATTGTTGCTGTCGTTGCAAGTATTTTCACATTTGTTTATAGCTTCTATTTCGTATTCAAAACCTTTATGGGCAAATTGCAGGTGGATAAGCTACCACAAAAGCCACATGAAGCACCGATTGGTATGCTGATTGCACCGCTGATTTTAGCAGCGCTTGTTATGCTGATTTTCTTTATACCGAATGTTATCGGCTCAGTATTTATTAAACCAGCTGTTTTTGCGATGCAACCATTTTTATACCAAGACCCGTTTTTATCTAACATGCCATCTAGTATCGATATTACAGTGAAGCTATGGCATGGTTGGACAGCACCTGAACTATGGCTAACCGTGTGTATTATAGCAATTGGCGCAATTTTATTTGTGACATTGACTAAATGGCAAAAGCTATATCGTCTACAGCCTGAGAAGTTTTCGATTAATGCTCTTTATGATTTTGTCATGGATGGCATCTTCAATCGCGGGATGGCAAAACTATCAAAACGCATTATGCATGGCTCTACACGCCATTACTTTATGTACATGTTTGCAGCGATTAGCTTGATTGTTATTGGCACATTATTTTATAAAAATGCCTTTAAACTATCATTTAAAGCTGCTGCACCAATTGAATTGTATCAATTAATTTTAATTATTGTTCTTGTATTAGGTACATTGACGACATTAATTGCAAGATCACGTATTACAGCGATTGTCGGTTTAGGTGCGGTCGGTTATACAGTTGCGCTGTTCTTCGTTATGTTTAATGCACCCGACTTAGCGTTAACACAGCTAGTAATTGAAACGATTTCAGTTGCATTGTTTTTACTTGTCTTTTATCATTTACCTCGTTTAGGTAAGGTGAAAGAATATACGCCTTTCCGCTTTAGACGTCTAGTCGTTTCAATCGGGATTGGCGCAATGGTCACACTACTCGCTTTATCAGCGCATTCGCAAAAGCTAGTACAATCAATCAATGAATATTATAAGGAGACCGTTTACACATTAGCGGGTGGCGGCAATATCGTGAACGTTATTTTAGTGGATTATCGTGGCTTTGATACATTGTTTGAAATCACGGTGCTTGGCCTTGCAGGTATGGGCATTTATGCGATGATTAAACTGCGTTTAAGTAGAAAGGAGAAGTCGAATGAAAGCGAATAAATTGAAAACAAATGATTTAATTTTGCAGTTTACGGCGAAAATCGTCTTTTTCATTATTTTCTTCTTCTCCATTCATATTTTCTTTGCAGGGCATTATACACCAGGTGGTGGCTTCGTCGGAGGGCTATTAACATCCAGCGCCATCGTCTTGCTGGTGATTGCCTTTGATTTAAAAACAGTGCGAACAATTTTGCCAATCAACTATATGTACATGACAGCATCAGGGCTCATTTTAGCTTTTGCGACTGCTGCTTATCCAATTTTTGATGGCAAGCCTTTTTTCACACATTATTTCGATTATTTCAATTTGCCGCTGTTTGGCAAAACGTCTTTGCATACAGCCGCATTATTTGATTTAGGCGTATTTTTGGTTGTTGTTGGTGTTACGATGACCATTATTCAAACGATTGGGGAGGATGAATAATGGAAATTATTATGGCTTTTGTTTGCGGCTTCTTGTTTATGGCTGCAATCTATTTAATTTTATCGCGTAGCTTATTACGCATTATTATTGGTACAGGCTTGTTAAGCCATGGTGCTCACTTATTAATTTTAACGATGGGTGGGCTTGGTGGTAGCGCCCCACCTGTTTTAGCAGAAGGGGTTACTGATTTTGCTGACCCAATCCCACAAGCGCTTATTTTAACGGCGATTGTTATTGCCTTTGGGGTAACAGCCTTTATTTTAGTGCTTGCCTACCGCGCATATCAGGAATTAAAAACAGACGATACAACGGCTATGGAAGGAAGTGACACACATGATTAACTTCCTACTGTTCCCTATTTTAATTACGTTTTTCACTGGAATGATTCTTATCTTTTTCCAGAAAAATATCTATATACAGCGCACGATTTCGCTTATTTCATTAGGAATTGCAACAATTTGTGCCTTTTTCGTCATGCTGAAAGTACAGCGTGAAGGAATTCAATCTGTCACGTTTGGTGACTGGCCTGTACCTTACGGAATTACAATGGTAGCAGACGGTGTCTCTACATTGCTTGTTCTTACATCATTGCTGCTAACGTTTTTCATTGTGTGGTACAGCTTCAGCTCCATTGGCAGAGCACGTGAGCATTTCTTTTACTATCCAGGTATTATGTTTATTTTGACAGGTGTCAACGGCGCCTTCACAACAGGTGATATTTTTAACATGTTCGTGTTTTTCGAAGTGCTATTAATGTCCTCTTATTTACTCATTGTACTGGGTGGTGAAAAAAAGCAGCTGCATCAATCAATTCAATACCTTTTAGTGAATATTATTTCTTCTGCCTTATTCGTCATTACAGTTGCTTATTTATACTCTGTCATCGGTACGCTGAGCATGGCGGATATTGCTGTGAAGATTGCAGAAATTGACCAACCAGGTATTATTACAACGATTGCTGTACTTTTTTTAATGGTGTTTGGCTTAAAGGCAGCCATTTTTCCGCTGTACTTTTGGTTACCTAGCTCTTATGCAGCACCGCCAATTCCTGTTTTAGCGCTGTTCGGTGCATTGTTAACAAAGGTTGGTGTCTACGCCATTATGCGTACATATACGCTATTTTTCGTGCATGATATTGCCTTTACGCATCAATTGCTGTTAATTTTCGCCGTATTAACAATTGTGGCAGGCTGCATTGGTGCATTAGCACATTTCGATGTGAAACAAATTATTATTTATAATATTGTCATTGCAGTTGGTGTTATTTTATTTGGTGTAGCACAAATGAATTTTGCTGGTTTAGAGGGGGCTATGTTTTATTTAATACATGATATGATTATTAAAGCGGCACTCTTTATGCTTGTCGGAATCATCATTTATGTAACAGGTACAAGCAATTTACGCAAAATGGGTGGGCTCATGAAAAAATACCCATCATTAGGCTGGTTTTACTTAATCGCAGCGTTTGGCTTAGCAGGTATTCCGCCTTTAAGCGGCTTTGTTGGGAAATTGTTAATTGTGCAAGGTGGTTTTGCAGCTGGCAACATATGGAGTAGCATTTTCATTTTAGCATCTAGCTTAATTGTTTTGCTATCAGTTATTCGTATTTTTCTATATGCCTTTTGGGGTGAGGAAGGTCAAACAGTGCAAATTCAGCCAAAAAAATATAAGCAGCTCTATTATCCTACAGTTATTTTAGTCATCCTTTCCATCGCTTACGGCGTTGGTGCTGAATGGGTAACACCATTTATGGATGGCGCTGCCCGTGTGTTAACAGACCCTTCTATTTATATTGAAGCGGTCATGAAAGGAGCACAACCTTAATGGCATTTCAAATACTATTAAACTTTTCACTTGCCCTATTATGGATGTTCCTTGGTAATAACTTTACAGCTAGCGGCTTTATTATCGGCTATTTACTTGGTCTAGCAGCTGTTCTACTAATGCGTCGCTTTTTCAACGGGCGACTGTATATTGGACGTATTTGGGCTTTTATAAAATTGACATTCTTATTTTTCAAGGAGCTCGTCTTAGCCAATGTGGCGGTATTACGTGTTGTATTGAAGCCCAAGCTTGATATGCAGCCTGCATTTTTCAAATATGATACGACATTAACACAGGAGTGGGAAATTACGCTGTTATCTAGCTTAATTACATTAACGCCAGGTACTGTTGTTGTCCATGTGTCTGATGATGCAAAAAGCTTATATATACATGCAATTGATGCAAAGGATGTGGATGAAACGATTGATTCCATTCGCAACTCCTTTGAAAAAGCGATTTTGGAGGTGAGTCGTACATGACCTATTTTATTTGGGGGGCAATTGTCCTTGTTATGCTATCAATGATTTTAGTTATTTACCGTCTCATTAAAGGACCAAACCCTTCTGATCGTGTCGTTGCGCTAGACTCAATTGGCGTTTCTCTTATCGCATTAATCGGAATGTTTTCGATTATGGTAGATACAAGCTTTTATTTAGAAATCATTTTATTGCTCGCTATTTTATCATTTATTGGTACAGTAGCCTTTTCGAAATTTATTGAGAAAGGAGACATTATTGAACGTGACAGTTCTCGCTAATATTTTAATTGTTCTCTTTATCTCGATAGGTGTTATTTTTATTGCAGTAGCCGCAATCGGTTTATTGCGCTTACCTGATTTATATACGCGAGCACATGCAGCTTCTAAAAGTGCAACATTAGGTGTTATGAGCGTGTTAATCGGTGTTTTCCTACATTTTTGGCTGATTGAAAACCACTTCAATCCACGCATATTGCTAGGGATTTTGTTTATTTTTATGACAGGTCCTGTAGGCGGTCATATTATGAGCCGCTCATCCTACATCGCAGGCGTTAAACCTTGGTCTGGTACTGTACGTGATGATTTAAAGCCTGAAATTGAACGGATGAAAAAAGAACAAAATGTACAAGATTAAAAAAGAAAAGAGTAAGAAATCGTTGGCTGATTTCTTGCTCTTTTCTTTTATGAGGAACTCATAATTTTCGTCCTAACGATATGGTCCATAAAATCCACGGCGATATGGTGGATATGGATATGGTCGATATGGCGGATATGGTGGATAATACGGATAACGTTGCGGATAAACTTGATTTCCTAAAAAACCTCCAAGAAAGCCTCCTAAAAAGGGTGCACCAAATGTAAACCATGGAAACATAAAAAATCTCCTCCTTTGCTTTACTATATGACAAAAGCTTAGGAATTGGTGACAAAGGAGCTAATTGAAAATTTATTTTCAGTTAGCTCCTTTGCGACGAGTAATCGCAGGAGCACAATTCTTCGAAAATGACTTTTCAAATCCCTTGAAAGTCATTTTCAAATCTTCAGTTGCGACGAGGATGGTGGTGGCTTGCTACAACCACCGCAGGAGCAATTCACTTTAAGCTAGCACCTCTACACAACCATCGCATAAAAAAATCGATTTACACCAAATTGCTGAGTATAAATCGATTTTACGCTTATATAGCCTTTAATGTGGCAAGAAATTTACTCTTCCTCTGCTAATTGCTCAATAAAGCTTGCTAAAGTACGAACCATGACACCTGTGCCACCTTTTGGTCCAAGGTCATATGCTGCACTCGCATCAGATGTTCCTGCAATATCTAAATGAATCCATGGTGTCTCTTCCGCAAACTCACCGATAAAGCCTCCACCAAAAATCATGTGTCCATCGCGGCCTGGTGAGTTGTTCAAATCTGCAAACTCAGAGTTACGAATGCGCTTTTTATCATTTTCTGTTAACGGTAAGCGCCATACAAATTCATTTGTATCTACAGTTGCCTCCATAAAGCTTTCGAAAAATGGCTCATTATTCGTTAATGCACCTGTTTTATCATTACCTAATGCGACAATGACACCGCCCGTTAATGTTGCAACATCAATTAAGTAGCTTGCTCCTTGCTCCTTTGCATATGTTACCGCATCGGCTAACACAAGGCGTCCTTCTGCATCTGTATTGAATACTTCCACAGTTTTGCCGCTTAATGTTGTAATCACATCATCTGGCTTTAAGGCCTCGCCAGAAACCATATTGTCTGTTGAGCCGATAACAGCCATGACGTTTTTATTCGGACGTGTTTCCCCAATAATTTTCATTGCACCTAAAACAGCTGCTGCGCCACCCATATCGCCTTTCATGCCAATCATACCTTCACGAGGCTTTAATGAGTAACCACCTGTATCGTACGTTACACCCTTACCTACAAAGCTCACAACATCTTCCCATTGCTCTGTCGCCTTGTATTTCAATGTAATCATACGCGGCTCCTGCACAGACCCTTTATTGACACTTAAAATAGCGCCCATTCCTAGTTCTTCCATTTGTGCTTTATTTAAAATTTCTACTTCAAAGCCATACTGTTTTCCAAGCTCTTCCGCATAATTTGCTAAATCAGTCGCTGTTAATAAGTTTGGTGGTGTATTGACAAGCGTACGCGCCTCGTTTGTTGCCTCTGCATAAATATGCCCTACCTCATAATTTGCAGCAACTGTCTCAGCAGAGCTAGAGGCTACAAACTGAACCTCTTCTAAATAAGTATCGGGCTCATTTGATGTCGTTTTGTAGTGCTTCACTTTATAGAAGCCTAAGCCAATCCCTTCACCAGCTAAAAATGCCGCCTCTTCCTCTGTTACTTGTTCAGTTACAAATGATTCAAGCCAAATTGTATACGCTGTCTTTTTTGAAGCCTTTAGTTGCTTTCCTACTAAGCCAAATGCATTGCGTAATACTTCTGCTGTTAATTTCTTGCCTTCCCCTAACCCAACAAATAAAATTTGCTTTACTGCTTTACCTGCAATTGGCAGCTTTGTCATTACTTTTGCCTCAGAAGAAATTTCCCCGCTATGTAGCCAATCATTAATATGCTCACCAAAGGCTGCTGGCAATGCAGACCAATTGCTCATTTGCTCGCGATGCTTTTGCACACCAACGATTAATACATCTGTTGCCACTTGCTCTAATGTTGTTAATTGTTTTGCAATATTCATTCCATACATCCTCCAATTGTTTAATCACTCTATTATACAATATCATAATTATTCGAATAACGAAATAATTGCTTTTCATCGTAGACCTGTAGTTGTTGACATTCACAAATATGATATACTTTTCTTATAGTAATTACACAATTGGAAAGGTACGGTGAACAATGGAGCTTTTACAAAACACCCCGCTGTTAATTGGGATTTTTGCTATTTTACTTGCTCAATTTTTAAAAGTCCCAATTTATTTTCTTGCCACAAAAAAAGTTGATTGGCACTTGCTCACATCAACTGGCGGGATGCCAAGTTCGCATTCTGCTGCCGTAGCAAGTATCGCCACCGCTGTTGGTTTTGAAACAGGCTTCGATTCACCGATTTTCGCTGTTGCAGCAATGCTTGCCGGTATCGTGATGTATGATGCAAGTCATGTGCGCTTTCAGGCAGGACAGCATGCCGCAGCTTTAAATGAAATCCGCCACGATTTACAGCATTTCTTCCGTGAAATTAAACGTTGGCCTGAATTAAATGAAGAGCAAAAAATTGAGGATTTAAAAACATTGCTTGGACATAAAAAAAGCGAGGTCACAATCGGTGCGCTATCTGGTATTATTTTAAGCATCATTGTTTATCAGTTTCTGTAAAGTAATGTGAAAAGGCTAGCGGAAAATTTTCCGCTAGCCTTTTCAATCAATTACGCCTTGGCATAATTGCGTCGGGATTTTGAATTGTGCGTGCACAATTCAAAATCCCTGACATCCGCCGGAGGCTTAACTTGAATCAGTAATGTTTTTTGCGACGAGTAATCGCAGGAGCAGGGAGTTTGGGACTCCCTCTGATTCTATTACTTTTCTGGCATTCATCCCGCCACTTATGGAAGTGGGGAATTTCTGCTGATTCAAGTTAAAACATTCGATAGCCATTTTTACGCAATAAAATCATCACAATGCCCGCAATAATCGCCCCAGCAAAGCCGCCCGATAAAATAATAATATCTGCTGGCTGTAGAGCAATAAGTTTATCTAGCAATGCAGGGAAGGCTGTTCCCGGCTTGAAAATATAATCCAAAAAGCTGACTTCATCAACGATAAAAATAACGATAATTGGATAGATAATCGCCATTAACCATGTCATACGCAGCAGCATATTTAATAAAAAGCCAATGCCGAAAAACATAACTAAAAACAATAATGTTGAAATAATTACTTCTGGAATGGAAACTGTCATTATGTAAACCTCCGATATACTCTCCATCAAGTTTACATGATTCAAGAAAAGCTTTCAATGTTAAGTCCTTATACGGCAACAAGCCATGCCAAAATGAAAAGCATTTTGACACAGCTTGTTCAAGATTATATAGCATCTATAGCTTTGCCTTTTACGAAGCGTGGACTATTCCATAAGTCCTTCCATTTACGTGCTGCAGTCACAACAATGATTAATCCTAACACGACCATAATAATCGATAAAATACCATTTAATATACTGTAACCACCTGCCGCTGAATTCCAATAGACATTTTTAACCATCCAATAGGCAGCGACATTTACCGTAACATACAAATATGCAAGTGGTATGATACATGTTAAAACATAAATACGCTTGTCAGCCATTTTCAAAATAATCGTTGCACCACATACTAAGCCGATGGATGCCATTAGCTGATTCGATACACCGAATAATGCCCAAACAGAGCTAATATCTCCTGAGTATAACAAGTAACCCCACATGAAGCAGGCAAGTGCTGAGGCAAAAATATTGCCTGGAAGCCAGTCGGTTCTCTTTAATGGCTTATATGCCTCACCTACGAAATCCTGAATTAAATAACGCGCAACACGCGTTCCTGCATCAATTGCCGTTAAAATAAATACCGCTTCAAACATAATAACAAATTGGTAGAAGTAAGATGTCAAGTCAGCAAACCATTTCACACCTGTGAAAATGTACGTCATACCGACTGCTAATGTAACGGCTCCACCTGTACGTCCTTCTAAGTCCATTCCAATTTGCTGTGAAAGCGCCGCCAAATTGACCGTATCCATTCCAAGCGTTGCAAATACTGCTGGTGCAGAGTTAATTGCGAAATAATCTCCCGGATGTAAAGCGGTTGCTGCAATTAATGCCATAATACCAACCAAGCATTCTACTAACATAGCACCGAAGCCAACGACACGAATATCTTCCCATCGATCAAGCATTTTTGGTGTAGTGCCTGAGCCAACGAAAGCATGGAAGCCTGAAATAGCACCACAGGCGATTGTAATTGAAACAAATGGCCATACAGGACCTGCCACAACGGGACCTCCCCCACCTAAGAAATCCGGAATGATGGCAGGAAATTGAATGGCTGGGTTGACAATAAACACACCGATAATTAATGCAATAAATACGCCAATTTTCATAAAGCTGCTTAAATAATCACGCGGTGCAAGCAATAGCCAAACAGGCAATGCCGCTGCAAAGAAGGCATAAATCGGTAAAATAAGTGCTAAAGTTTGACGTTCTAATGTTAATAAATCACCAAGCCAAGTACCTTGAATACTTGGTCCTATAAAAACACCAATCATTAATAAAATAAAGCCGACTGTAGATGTAATAAGTAAATTTCCTGTTTTTTTATAGGCGATTCCTACAAGCATTGCGATAGGCACGGTAATCGCTACAGCAAATGTCCCCCAAGGGTTTCTTTCTAGTGCCCCTAATACAACCATCGATAAACCAGCCATTGTAATCGTAATAATAAACAGCATAGCAAGCCCTGTACAAAATCCAGCGACAGGTCCAAGCTCCTCTTTCATTACTTCAGAAAGTGATTTACCACCGCGACGCATTGAAGCGAATAATACAACTGCATCATGTACAGCTCCACCAATTACTGCCCCAATTAGTAGCCATAAAAGACCTGGTAAATAACCAAACTGTGCTGCTAATACAGGACCAACTAACGGACCCGCCGCAGCAATCGCCGCAAAATGATGCCCAAACGCCACCCATTTGTTGGTGGGTACATAATCTTGCCCATCATTTAATTTATGTGCTGGTGTAGGCTCATTGTCATTAATCTTCAATACTTTCTTTGTAAAAAAATAACCATAAAGACGATACGAGATTACTAAAATACAGATTGCCCCTATAACGATTGAAATTGCATTCATACTGAACTTCATCCCCCTTTACTCTTTTTACAAGCGTAGCAAAAAGATAAGAAAATTGGATAAAATCACATTAAAATGTCTGAATAATCTGTTAAAGCGTCAAAATCTGCTGTTAAAATGCATGCTACATTTCAAATATTTTTCGAATCTCCTTCACATACATACGGCTGACAGGCACAACATGCCCTCCCTGCAAAATGACATTGTATTTGGAGGTTCCCCATGATTCAAGCTCCTGTAAATGCTCTAAATTGATTAAAAATGCACGATGGACGCGTATAAAATTGGGGCTTAGCTTTTTTTCTAATGTTATTAGCGATTCTGTGCTATTGTAGCATTTACTTTCTGTAATGACCTTTGTTTTACTTTCCTCTGATGTGAAATACAGCACATCCTGTAATTTAATTAAGGCAACTCGATCCTCATTTGAAACAGCAATTTTCCCCATCTGCTTAATTTTTTCCTTCACTGCGGGCTCCTTGCGCTCACTTTTCTTGGTCATTGTCATTAATTTAAGAACAGTTTGCTCGATTCGTTGTTGTTCAAAAGGCTTTAAAATATAATCAAAGGCATTCATATTAAAAGCCTCGATTGCATAATCATCATAGGCAGTAGCAAAAACGATTAAAGGTCTTTCCTCTCGCTGCAATAGCTCCTTGGCTAACTCTATACCATTTTTATCAGAAAGCTCTATATCTAAAAATAAACAATCAATTTCTTCAATTAAATTATTCTCCAGCACTTGCTGTAAATCTTCAGATTCTCCTATTATTTCAATTTCCGAAAATTGCGATAATAAATATTTCAATTCATCACGCGCTAAAGGTTCGTCATCAATAATGAATATTTTATACATTTTTATCACCTAATCATCTATCGGAACAATTACTTTCACCGCTGTTCCTTTATTTTCTTTACTTTTAAACTCTACTTTGCCACGATAATTATAAATTTCTTTTAAACGCTCTGATATATTCCATAGTGCAGTCCCTGTGCCATTCGGTGAATCTATCACTTGATTGCCTAATAAAATTAACTTTGTTCGCTCAATACCACAGCCATTATCAGCTACAATAATTTCAAGCGTATCTCGATTTTTTCGCGCTGTAATGCTGATTTGACCACTTTTCAGCTTTTTAAAGCCATGATGTATCGCATTTTCAACAAGTGGTTGTAATGTAAAAGGTGGCACAGGTACTTTTAATAAGCGCTCATCGATATTAAATTGCACGGCATATTTATTTGGGAAGCGTGCTTGCTCAATCGCTAAATAGGCTTCAATATGCTCTATTTCCTTTTCGAGAGGAATGCGCATTTGGCGTGCCCCCTGCATATTGCTTCTGAAAAAGGAGGCGAGCTGTAACAATAAATGACGCGCCTGCTCTTGATCTGTGCGAATTAAGCTTGATATTGCATTTATGCTATTAAAGAAAAAATGAGGATGAATCTGTGCCTGCAAAGCTTTGATCTCCGCATCCTTTAATAATTTTCGCTGCTTCTCTACCTCCGCATATTCAAGCTGTGTAGAAAATAATTTGCTTAACCCTTCAGCCAATTCCTCCTCTACTGCCGTAATATGAGCACCATCTGTAAAATACATTTTTAACGTTCCAACCGTTTGCTGATGCACTTGTAACGGTAGAACGAGTGCTGCCTGTAATTTACAATCTTTATGAGGGCAATTAATTTCACTTTTTTTCGTTGCCTTAATAATTTTGCCATGCCTCAGCACATCATATGTTAATTTTGTCATAATTTTTTGATTTTTTAAGTGGTGGTCTGCCCCTTCACCAACATGCGCTAAAATGCCATGCTGATCTGTAATCGCAACTGCTACGACGCCTGTCTCCTCTTTAATAATTTCAGCAGCTTGATAGCAGGACTCCTCATTCAAGCCTTGCCTAAAATGGATAACTGTTTTTTGGGCGATTTGAAAGGCCTCGTGCGTTTGTGTTGCTTTTGTACGTCGTTCCTCAGCAATCGACGTTTTAATAATAAGACAAAATAAAAAAATACCGAACGCATTCATAAAAATCATAGGCATTGCAATAATTTGTACTAAATTCAATGCCATATCAAAAGGGCGAGCAATGAGCAAAATAACAAGCATTTGCAAGCATTCTGCTAATATACCAATACCCATAGCATGACGATAGGAAAAGGTTTTTTCAACGTGGAGCTTACGCCCTAAAAAACCTGTAATAATCCCCGCTAAAATAGTTGAAATACCGCAAGCAACCGCCGTATAGCCTCCAAGCAAAATACGATGAATGCCTGCGATTAAGCCTGCTCCAATTCCTACTGCTGGCCCGCCAAAAATGCCTGCAATAGCGACGCCAACGAGCCTTGTATTGGCGATTGCAGCAGTTTCTTCAACTTGTACACTCATAATCTTTGCACTTATATCTCCATCATCAATGCGGATACCTAAATAGTTGCTAATGACACCTAAAAGTCCAAAGACAAAAATAAGGATTAGTTTTGATAAAGTATTTTGCTCCCGATATAATCTGCTTTGAAACGGTTGCCATTTCGAAATTAAAAATGCAAAAATCACAATAATGCCAATACGCTCCAGCATATAAACAGATAGTTCAATCATTGCTTATTCCCATGCTGATTGAAAAATAAATGATATGTCGTATAACCAAATACTTTTCCTGGATCAATGTCTGTCCATAAATCTAACTGATGTTGTTGTACATGATATGCAGACATTTCAGCGAGCATTACAGACGATTTTGCATCCTTTGCCAGCTTATCAGGTGCAATCCAGAAGGCAGCGAGAATTTCATCTTCCTGTATTTGAATATGCTCCGTTAGCGCTTTGCCATAAAAAATAGCCATATTATCACTTATATCCTCACGAATAACCCCTGTGCGGAAGCCAATAAGCCCTTGTATTGTACAATCAATACCCGTCTCCTCCTTCACCTCACGCTGTGCCGCCATGTCTGCTGTTTCAGCCTGCTGCACAAAGCCTGCCGGTAAAGACCAGCGCCCCTTTAATCCACCGTATGTTTTTTCAACTACAAGCCATTCGCCAGCATGATTTTCAATCACTGCCGCAACGCCTAGCCATACTTTCCCACGATCTTTTTTCATCTATATATCCCCCTTCTCTATGTATTATTATAAGCTTGCTCCTTCCAGTAAGAAAGAGTTTAGACAGCCACTATCGCTTCAACAAAATAGCAAAAAGTGTCCGAAAAGTGGTTTCATGTACCACCTTTTCGGACACTGCTTTACGTTATATGAATTAAATGAATTTAAATTTACCTTTTTTCACCGTTAAACCTACGCCACCTACTAAGTATAATGCGCGGTTATCTACGATTTTTTTCAATGCAGAAGCTTTTTTACCTGCCATTTTGCGTCCAATTGCATCCGCAATTGCATCATCATGACCTAAAGAACATACAGCGCCTTTGTCATCGTAAACAAACTCCTCTGTATCTTCATCAGCCATTAAGTGCTTGATGTTTTTCGCAATTGTTACCGCTTGCTGCATCGCGATTTGTGCTGTTGGTGGGTATGGACGACCTGCTTCTTCATTTAATAGAAACGCACAGTCACCTACTACGAACACATCATCAAAGCCTGGTGCACGCATATCTTTACGCACTGCGATACGAGCACGATTGGATTCGATGCCAGATGTTTCGACAAGCTTGTTACCGCGAACACCAGCAGCCCAAATCACTGTGCCGGCTTTTACGAACTCAAACTCATCTTCGCCTTTTTTAATTTTTACGCCTTCTTCTGTTGCTTCTACAACAGGTGTACCGATAGAGAACTCAACACCTTTTTTCGCTAATTGTGTTTTTGCATACTCTACTAGTTCTGGGTCAAAGCCTGGTAACACCATTGGCGCTGCCTCAACACATAATATGCGCACTTTTTCTTGTGGAATATCAAACTCTTTGCAAAGCTCTGGTACACGGTTGCCAAGCTCACCTAAAAGCTCAATACCTGTAAAGCCTGCACCACCAACAACGATTGTTAGCTTGCTGTCATCTTTAACTTCATCTAATGACCATGAAGCGAATTGATATTCGATATGCTCACGAATTTGGCGTGCTGCGTTTAAGTTAGCTAATGATAAAGCATATTTATCTAAGCCCGGAATGCCGAAAGTTTCACCTTCGAAGCCTAAGCCTAAAACTAAATAATCATACGTCATTTCGCCAGCTGTTGTTTGTACTTTGCGCTCATTTACGTCAATGCCTTCTACAGAAGCTTGTACAAAACGAACATTGTTATTAATTACTTTTGCAATTGGATAACGTGCAGCATCTGGTGCAATTGTACCAGCCCCTACTTCATGTAACCAAGTTGTTTCATAGTGATAATCATTTTTGTTCACTAAAATAATTTCTGCTTGCTCACCACTAAGCATTTTTTGTAAATTAACAGTTGTTGTTAATCCACCATAGCCCGCGCCTAATACTAAAATTGTCGGTCTCTTCACTGAAATCAAAACCCCTTTAATTGTATTATACTAGCGCAAGGCAAATAAAAAAGAAGTACGATATACTTCACTAATACTTACGCTAGGTCGACATATTTTCGACAAAAATCTCTCCCTACTATATTAGCCCTTTTATTCAGCAATTTCAACACCTTAAAAGGAAAGTATTATAAGTTCAAAAATTCGATTAACTTACAATGTTATTCTCATATAAATAGTCATATGTGATGTCGACGAATAGGAATTCGTTTTTAGGTAATGCCATTGAATAAGTTCTCGTTAACTCTGCCGTTTCAATATCGCTGTATATTTCGGAAAATTTATTTTGCCCATCGTGCCGCATTTTAATTAAATTTTGTAAAAAATATGGTCGCCAGCTCCAATTTTTATGAATTGCTTCTTTTTGAATATGCCAATTTCCTTCTATTAACATAATATTCGGCGTTGTTTGGAACCCTTCCCCATCGCAAATATATAAACGAAAAATATAAGGGCGCAGCTTTTCTGCTAACTTTAATAAGCTATCGATATTGGCACTCGTTGGCTCTGCTTGCTCTACCGCTAAAACGATTTTTCTTTCTAATGTTTTCATCGCTTCATACTTTTTCTCTAACAGCTTCTTTTCAGTTAAAATAAATTGCTGACATTCATCATGGAAGCGCGATTTCAATGTATCGCGTGCAATAAAATCTTTCAAAGGCTTATCTAAATAGGCTCCTTTATAATAACGTGCACCGCTTTTCCAGCCATGCTGCAATTGGTACGCTGCATCTATATCGCTTACTAATAAGGATGCACCAATTTTTAAAGCTAATGTACGAAGCGTTGAAAAAACATGGTTTTGTGTACTCCAGTGATTGTAGTTTAATTGCTCTACTTTCATTTTTAACACGTAAGGCTCTAGCAAAAGGATATGGTTCAAATTGCTGTGTGGACCAATATCATCAAGCGCCACCTTAATTCCATATGTTTTCATATATTTTACGACATGATGTAATTGCTCTATATTTCCGCTAAAATGATGCTCACTAATTACTAGCACAATATGCGATAATAAATGCTCTGGCAGCATTTCCTTTAATAAAGCGAAATAACTTTCACCAAAATCAAGCATCAACAAATTGGGGTTACAAGGTATATATAAATCAACATCTTGGATATTTTGCCCTACCTTTTGTAGAGATGCTCGAATCACAAGCTGTTCAACTTCTGCACGAATTTCTTCTGGCACTTCCTCACTTTTAGAAAATGTTTTTAAATTGACATTGTCATCTAATTGCCCTAGCACCTCATATGCGGCAACACTATGCTCATCTGCACTATAAATTGGCTCAAACAATATTTCAATTTGATCAAGTTTATCTAAAACATTTAACACATCCATTGCTAAGCCTCCCTATTCCATCTCTACACTAATCATAATCCATCTTGCTTTTTTGTTCAAAGGTCTGCTACAAATTTCAATTAGTAGTCATTTGCGGTACAATGAATGTAATTGATGAGAAGGAGGAATTCGATGATTCACCAAATTGGACAAATTATGCTTTATGTAGACAATCAGGATGCAGCGGTAAAGTTCTGGACAGAAAAAATCGGCTTTGTTGTTATACAGGACGAGGAAAGTCATGGTATGCGAATAATTGAAATTGCACCTTCAAAAGATGTACAAACCTCTTTTATCCTTCATAATAAAGCGGTCATTGCTAAAATGCAGCCTGAGTTAAACTTGGGTACACCTTCCATCATGTTTTATGCAACAAATGTGGAAGCTTTGTATGAGGAATTTAAAGAAAAAGGAATTACAGTTGGCGATTTAGTAACTATTCCATCAGGGAAATTATTTAACTTCGCAGATGAGGAAAGCAATTATTTTGCGTTAATTGAAAAAGAACTGTAATTTGTGTAATCGGATGTGCAAATTCAAAAAGAGCCTTGAGAATTTCAAGGCTCCTCCACTAAACGCTGTAGCTGTGACAATTTATTATCCCAAAATAGCTCAAAATATTGCAACCAATCTTCAACTTCCTTCAAGCCTTCTACATGCAGCGTATAAATTTTTTCGCGTCCTTTTTTCTCAGTAGCGACGAGACAGGCTTGCTCCAGCACGGTTAAATGCTTGACAACCGCTGTGCGACTCATCGGAAATTGCGCAGAAATAGCGGCAATTGGCTGGTCTCCTTTTGTTAATAGCTGTAAAATATCGCGTCTCGTCGAATCAGCAATCGCTTGGAATACATCGTATTTTTCGGCAGGCTGTGCCATTACGCCTCCACTACCTCTTTTAATTTTTTACCAACAATCGCTGTCCAGCCACCATCCATATTTTGACGCACCGCTTCAACAGACATGTTAGCTTTCGGAATAATATGCCCCTCTTCCTTCCAACCGCCATGCGTTAATATAAACTCTGTTTGTTCGCCCATTTCCTTTAACTCAAATGTCACATACCAGCCATCCTCATCCCAAGCAAAACGCAGGAAATGTGGTGCTTCTATTTTTTCAACTACACATGGCGAAGGTCCAAATGGTGATTGAATTGTAAAGTGATGCCCTTCAATTGCCTGAAAATCATTTGGCATAAACCATGCGCCAATTCCTTCTGCCGTTGATACGATGCTCCAAACCTTCGTAATCGGTGCATTTAATAATATCGTTTTAATAATATCGTTTGTCATTGTTTTAATTCCCCCTATTAAAAGTACAACCAAAAGGTGTTATAAATATATAACACCTTTTGGTTGTATGTCAACAATAAAGTTATTCCATTTATTAGTATATGGTGCTATAGTTGATTAAAAAATTATTGGAGGAATTTTATGGTGACAATTTGTAGCGCTACATTAGAGAATTATCAAGCAATCAATACCCTTGTAAAAGAGGGGCATGACGAACATGTTGCAGAGGTTCCAACTGTTTTTAAAAGTGTAGCATCTGTTATGCCAGAAGCTTATTACAAGGAATTACTTGAAAGTTCAAATAGCATGGTTTTTATTGCTAAAAATAAAGAAGTTGTCATTGGCTTTGCTGTCATTAGTATTGAATCTACTCCATCTTTTGATTCCTTAGTTCAGCGTCAATATGCGTATATCCATGATTTTGGTGTCAAAAAGGATGTACAAAAACAAGGGGTTGGGAAATTATTATTTACAGCTTGTGTCACTTGGGCACAAACTATGAATGTCACATCTATAGAGCTCAATGTTTGGGAATTCAATACAAATGCTATTGATTTTTACAAGCATTTAGGTATGGAGAGCATAAGTCGCAAGATGGCTATTCAAATTTAAAAATCCATTGCTTCCACATAAAAATAGCGTCTGAAAATATCAGACGCCGCTTTTTTCATTATTTCTTATCTACTACAACATGCTCAAATTTCGTGCCTGAAGGATTCACTTCAAATGCTTTACCAAACCCTACAACATAGCGCCCTTCAACAGGTGCTAATGCGAATAGGGAGAAATCCAATGTTTTTAACAATGACATAATTTGATTGCCGTGTGTTTTTGAAAAGGCTTCAAAAATTTCCTCATGCCCTTCATTGCCGATATTTTCTGGCACACATTTAAAGCGCAGTCGCTCTGTTGCAAAATGGTTATGCGTGCTCGCTTCATCTGCAATTAACATTATGTCTACAAATTTGCTATTTTCCAAAAAGCGATAATGGTCAGCAATACGGCTAATATAAATATAAAAAACATCGCCTATTTTTACAAAGGGTGAATTGCTAATAAAAGGCTCCCCCTCAGCGTTTAACATACTCATAACACACGTTTTTTTGCTGTCGATAAAATGTAAAAAGTTTTCCTTCTCTTTTTCAATATTAACTGGTTTCATTTTCTTCCTCCTATTTGACCGCACTTACTAAATGGATGCGCGGCGCTTGATCCCAAGCAACATACTCTACCTCTGATTCCATCCTGTAGACCTCACGAATCATGCCTGTTGTCATCACTTCTTTTGGATTGCCAATGCATTTACAGCTACCTTCTTGTATGACGACAATTTTATCACTGTAGGCAGCTGCTTGATTCAAATCGTGCAATACCATCACAACCGTCATACCCATTTCTTCATTCAGCTCACGCACAAGCTGCAATACTTCATGCTGATGCGAAATATCTAAGTATGTCGTTGGTTCATCAAGCAATAAAATTTGTGGCCGTTGCGCTAAAGCCATCGCAATCCAAGCACGCTGTGATTCACCACCTGATAAAGCTGAAATAGGGCGGTCCTTATAATGTAATAAATGCGTTTTTTCTAAAGCCCAGTGCACGATTTGCATATCATCATCATTTAAACGTTCAAACCACTTTTTATGCGGATAACGACCATAGCTCACTAAATTTTCCACCGTAATATCGTTTGGCGCTTGATTGCGCTGACTTAGCATACAAAGCCTTTTGGCAATTTCCTTCGAGTTCATCGATTTCATATTCGTCTTATTTAATGTAATCTGACCTTTATCATAAGGGTGCATGCGTGCAATTGATTTTAATAATGTCGATTTCCCTGAGCCGTTTGGACCGATAATAGAGACAATCTCTCCGTTTGCTACTTCAAAGGAAAAGTCCTTGATCACTTGCTTTTGTTCATAACGAATACAGACATGATCAACTACTAGCATTAAAATGCCCTCCTACGCATTAAATATAAGAAATAGGGTCCACCAATAACCGCCATTAAAATACCAGCAGGAATATCTAGCGGTGCAAACAATGTTCGTCCACCCGTATCTGCTAATAACAGTACAAGCGCCCCTAAAATCATGCTCATTGGCATCATATATTTATAATCTGAGCCAACAAGTAAGCGCGCCATATGTGGCACAATCAATCCAATAAAGCCAATCATTCCAATAGCCGCTACAGAAATAGCCGTTAAAAAAACAGCAAGCAAAGATAACGCAATACGGATACGTGTGACATTCTCACCTAAATTCGTTGCCACTTGGTCACCTAAACGAATAATATTGGCTTTACGAATGGCAAAGATAGATAAAATCCAGCCAACCAATGTATACGGATAAATCATCAGCAAAGAGTTATTTCCCTTCGCCGCCAAGCTACCATTTAACCATTGCACTGCTGATGGCAATCGGTCGCTATATATGATAGAAAGAAACCCAACTATGCCCCCACATAATGCATTTACCGCTACACCTGACAAGATGATGGTAATAGGTGTAATACCAGTGCGACGCCATGCTAATGCATAAACGATAAAGGCTGCAATGATGCCCCCAACAAAAGCTGCAATTGGCACTAAGTATGTATACTCTGGATAAACGAGCATAATGACTAGTACAAAGGCTGCTGCCCCTGCCGTTACACCTGTTAAACCTGGGTCTGCCAATGGATTGCCCATCACAGCCTGCAATAACGCACCTGAAATGGCGATATTGGCCCCAATAATTAAAGCAAGGAGTACACGCGGTAAGCGAATATCAAAAATAATCGTTTGAAATTTTGTTTCACCTGCTGCTGTGAATAATGTCGTTAATATATCTGGCACTGCTATACGTACGCTACCTAAACCGATTGCGATTACGGCAAAAAGTAGTAAGCAGCAAAATGTAATGATAATGATAGCACGACTTTTAGCTGTACTTACCATAATTGCCTCAAACCCCTTTGCTTATTTCACAAAATAATCTGCTACTTTTGTCAATGCATTTTCTACATTCATAATGGATGTCACACCGAATGTGCTGTAATCTAAAATATGAATTTGGTCATTTTTATAAGCGGATAGCTTTGTCCAAGCGTCATTTTTGGCTACTTCTTCCTTGAACATTTCCTCGCTAGCCCCATGATCTCCTGAAGCTAATACTAAAATAATATCTGGATCAGAAACAATCACATCCTCTAAATTAACCGCTGAGTATGTCGAATCTACTTTTAAATCCGTTGTTGCAATATTTTCTGCACCTAAACGTTTCACTAAGCTTCCTAAATATGAATTTTCACTCATCACCATAAATGAATCTGATGTACCAATCATTAATAAAACACGTGGTAACTCTTTTCCTTCTGCTAGCTTCGTTAATTCATTTTCTTTATCAAGAATCGAGCTTAGCACTTCATTCATTTTTTCTTCCTTCCCTAAATATGTACCTAGCACCTTAAAGCTTAATTTTAAATCCTCAAATGAATCTGTTGGTAAGTAGGCTGTTGTTAAATTAAGACCTTCCAAGCTTTTATCAAGCGATGACTGCAATGATTTTGCGCCAATTAATAAATCTGTTTCTAAATTTGTAATCGCCTCTAAATCTGGCGTCATCGGTGAACCGATTTGTGCGATATGCTGGAATGCCTCTGGAATTGGATTTGTTGAAGTAGGTACCCCAACTGGCTCCACATCCAATAAATACAACATTTCTGTTAACGGAACAGATGTCACAACGATGCGCTCTGGCTTCTCTGCTGGAAGAGCCGCTAATAATTCTTGGAATTTCGCCTCATCTATCCCATCATTTTCTAATGTTAGTCCTTCGTCTTCTGCTTGTTCCTCTGACTCTGTTTCATTTGTTGCTTGCTCTTGTTCATCTACTGTAGCATCTTCTTTTTCTACTTGTTGCTCTTCCTTTTTTTCCGCGCATGCCACTAATAAAAGCATCGCACATATAAATACAGCTAATAACTTTTTCAACTGAAAACCCTCCACTTAATTAATAATGAAAATCATTATCAATTATATTTTAAAAATAATGATTGTCAACACCTATTGTGGAAAATTAGCTTTCTCCCCTTCCCCTGTATGCTACAATGGCTGTACGCAAATCAATAAAGGAATGAGCTAAGTTGAAGAAAAAAATTCATATTATCGGCGGTGTAGGAAGTGGTAAATCGACTTTCGCAAAGCTGTTAGCAAGCCAATATCAAATAAATTATATTGAACTAGATAATATTGTGTGGGAACGTCATCCTACTGGCGATATCCGCCGCACGGATGAAGCCATTGCTCAAATAATCCAACAAATACTTCAGCAAAGCGAATGGATTACAGAAGGAGCACACTCCCAGCATTGGGTAGCCCCCCTTTTCGAGCAAGCCGACTATATTGTTCACTTACAGCCCTCCTATTTGACAAGGCTATGGCGAATTAATAAGCGCTTTGTTAAGCAAGCGTTTGGTCTAGAAAAATCAAATTACAAGCCAACACTCAAAATGCTGCGCAATATGTACAAATGGAATAAATTTTATGAAAAAACAGGTCAGTGGAAAATTCAAGAGCAGTTACAGCCGTTTCATAGTAAAGTGGTAATAGTAAAATCAGAACGGGATTTGAGAAGATTTATACAGCAATGATTTTTTGTGCCTTTCGCTAAAATTTGTTGTCCTATTATGTTATAATTCTCCCAATTATAATTTTCTATAAATTCAAAATTAAGGATATATGCGATACTTTGAAAAAAATATATCTGGTGAGACATTGTGAAGCAGAGGGGCAGCATATTGATGCATCCCTAACAGAACAAGGCTATAAGCAAGCCTTAGAGCTAAGCAACTTTTTTGCTGATTTAACAATAGATTATATTATTACAAGTCCATATAAACGTGCGTTAGAATCCATTCAACCATTTGCACAAAGCTCACATCTTGCCATAGCACAGGACAACCGATTAAGCGAACGTGTGCTTAGCACTCAAAACTTGCCAGATTGGTTTGAAAAATTGCAACGAACATCTCAAGACATGGAACTAAAATTTGAAGGTGGCGAATCGAGCTATGAAGCAATGACACGCATTATCGCAGTTGTTGAGGAAGCTTTTCAAAGCTCAAACAATCATATCGTTATTGTCACACATGGAAACCTATTGTCATTACTGTTGAAGCATTATAATGAAAAATTTGGCTTTGTTGAATGGCAAAAACTTAGTAACCCAGATATTTTCCTATTAGAAAATATAAATAATGGAGTTACTTACACACGAATATGGAAATAAATTAGAGGAGCAAAAATGGATCATCACATAGAAATTTTATTGCAACAGAACGAAAGCTTTGCAGCCTTTTTACAAGGAAAAATTCGAGAATTTAACAATGAACACTCTATATATCATAAAGAAATAAGACAAAAGAAAGCTATACAGCCAGTCAACATCATCGTATCAGATGACAACGGAAATTGGATTGGTGGCTTATATGCAGAGATTTATTGGAATTGGTTAGAAATCAATCATTTTTGGTTTCATGAAGACTACAGGGGAAAAGGCCTAGGAGGCAATCTTCTTTCCCAATGTGAAAACATAGCAAAGGAGATGGGTGCAACGAAAGTGCTATTAACTACATTTGAATTCCAAGCCCGTGCTTTTTATGAAACAAAAGGCTATCAAGTGGTTGGTGAAATTAAAGATTACCCACCTGGTAGCAGCTATTACACAATGGTCAAAGCACTTATTTAAAAAAGCCTTTTAGGTTTGTATGATACAAACCTAAAAGACTCCATATCCGTTAATCACAAACCTCAGGCGTACCTTCACGTGTCGCTGCTTTAAAGCTTGTGCCACAGCCACATGATGCAAGGGCGTTAGGATTATCGATGGTAAAGCCGCCGCCCATGAGCGATTGCTTGAAATCGATTTTTGTTCCTTGTAGAATACCTGCATCTTCTTTTGAGACGATAATTTGTAAGCCATATTGCTCATCTAAAAAATCGTCGTCATTTCTTTCTGTATCAAAGGCCATTCCATATGAAAGACCGCTACAACCGCCACCTTTAACCGCGACGCGTAAATAGGAGCCTTCCTCTTCATTATGCGCCATCATTTCCTTTACTTGAAACGCTGCCGCTTCCGTTAATTCAATTACTTGCTTTGTACTCATCACAGTCACCTTCCTTCTTGCTTTCTATCATATCAAGTTCGCTTTATCCTTGCCAACAAAACTGCCTTTATTTTGACGCATTCCATACTTTTTTCTTAAATAAAAGTGTTATAATAATACTATGTATATAAATGAGGGGCGTGAATATTTGATGGAAATCTCACCTTTTTACGAAAAAAAAATAGATTGTTTGCACTGCAAAAAAAGCTTTCCTACGTTTAAAATTCGAACGAAATCCATTAAAGTAAAGTCAACAGAGTCAGACTTTCAGCCTATTTATGAGGACAATCATGTCAATGCACTTTACTACAATGTCTTTGTTTGTGAGCATTGTGGCTTTTCATTTACAGAGGATTTTTCGAAATATTTTGCCCCTGGTGTGAGCGAGCAAATTAATGAGCAAATTTCACGCAAATGGGTGCACCATTCATTTCAAGGTGAGCGTACAGTATTCCAAGCAATCCAAGCATATAAGCTTGCTTGGCTTAGCGCTACAATCAAAAAAGAACGCTTTGTCACAATTGCTGGACTGACACTCCGCCTCGCTTGGCTTTACCGCTCCTTGAACAATAAAGAACAGGAAGAGCGCTTTTTACACATAGCTCGTGACCAATATATGGAATCCTATTCTACTGAGGATTACGCCAATACACAAATGTCAGGTGTGCGAATTATGTATATGATTGCTGAGCTATCTCGTCGCATTGGTGAGACTGAAATGGCGACACGCTTCTTCTCTAAAGTTATTGAAAGCCAACGTGTAGGTGGCGAAGCAAGGCTTGTTGATATGGCGAAGGAGCAATGGGAAATTATTCGTGAAGAACGAGCAAAGCAATAACATAGCTGTAGGGAGAATGTCTCCCTACAGCTATTTACACTGTTAAAAATACATTTTTTGTATTAAAGATTAAAATATAGATATATTAAATAACAATAAATTTAGGCATTTACCTATTTCAATCAACTCCTTACCTCATCTACCATGCGTTTATCATAATGAGAGAAAATTCTAAAACTCATGTATGCTTATTCATGCAAAATCTATTCATTTGTAATTATAATGTCAATATACTTACAAAAAGAGTAGCATTAAGCTACCCTTCAATTTTATTTATATTCAACCCAAGCATTATTTCTGATTGTACTATTTACACTGCTTAGCGCTTTAATTAACTCACCACTAGCAAGCATTCTATTGAACGGAACAGAGTAAGTAGCATGCCCTTGTGAATACGCTTGACGTCCTTTTGCATTATTTATTAAATCCATAACACTGGCATTGTCAAAGATATTATTGAATGCAGTTATATTAGTTTTAGCTAAGTTAGAATTATTTATTGTTTTTTGTATTGCCGCAGCCTCCATACAACTCATATTAAATTTACACAATTGAGCAGCATTTACATCGTTATTCACATATTTTAAAGCTATTAATGCAAGTTCATGTATATCACCAGCAGTTTTTGCTTTAGCAACTCCAAAATCATTACTGTTCATATAGTTCCAAGCAAAATGTCTTAATGCATCTGCTGCATTTTCCCATGTTATTAATCTACCATTATGATAAAAATTATTATTTTCAGCATATCTAATCCCATGGTCTCTAGCGGCATTAGAATTTTGTATAGCTGTAGCTATATTAGAAGGAGTCAAATTACCTATAGCAAGGTGAAGTCTTCCTTCGTAAATTTTTACCAATGTTTGATCAATCCCTGGTAACCCATAGGAACTCATAGGAATAATTAAATTTGATGCTTGCGAATTATAAGCAGCAATTTCGGGATCTATTAAGCTTAAAAAATCGTCAATTCTTTTATTCAAATCTTCTAAATCCAGTGATTTACTTTCACTTTGAACCCCTATGCTATTTGTTTGTAAAAAATATTCTCGAACATCTTGTTGTAATTGAAGATTTTCAGGAGTATCTAAATGTGACCAATCACTTGAATATTTGTTTGTAACAGGATCTCTCAAAATGTAATCTTCATCAACAAATAAATCATTAGAAGCTGATATAGCATTTGGATCAAGTGACAAAGTAAATAAAAATACGCCAACCAACAAAATAATTTTTTTCATTCATATCCCTACTTTAACTTTTTTTGTAATTATAACATAAAAAATAGATTATCTGGTATAATATCTAAAAAAGGAGCGGAAAATATGTTTTTTATTATTTCTATCGAATTATTAATATGCACTTTGATTACTTATATTTGGATATACGGAAGCCATCTTTATATTAATATGAGCCGTAGTTATGCTGCTTCTAACTTTCCAGGTGATATAACATTTACTCAAAAAATATTTTATCAATTATTTTTTCCAATGACTTTGTTTGGAATTTTATGCATCATCACATTTTTTTTATATTTAATATTTAAAAATAAGCTAAATCTTCTATCATCTAAAAAGAAAATAGTATATATAATACCATCAATTTGTACAATATTTATTTTTATTGATATATATATTTTTTTATTTATCAATTAACAGTTAAATCCTCCTATGACCAGTGTCTAAAAAAACGATACTGAAACATAACTAAATTAACACTTTGAAAATAAGATATGAGGTGTTCTCTATACTTATCATGATATGCTTCAAATATGTCACACAAATAAACTTCATAAAAATAGCTGTAGGGGAACGCTCTCCCTACAGCTACTTTACTTAAAACTTCAATATGCCAATCGCATCTAAAAAGACAATAATAATCGCAATTGGTGCTATATATTTAATAGCAATTAACCATATAGCAAATATTTTTTTGGCATAGCTTGCCCCATCGCTAATTTCTTCTAGTAACACTTTGCGTGGAATTTTAAAGCCTGCGAATAAGGCGATTAATAACGCACCTAACGGCATTAAAATATTGGATACAAGATAATCGGCAGCATCAAAAATCGTTTTATCGAAAATCGTAAAATCGCTTAACACCCCATAAGATAAGGCAGAAGGAATACCAACGATAAAGATTAGGATTCCCGTAATCCATGTTGTCCTTTTACGCTTTGTACGATCTTGCTTCGTGACAGCTGCTACGATGATTTCTAGCATTGAAAAAGCAGATGTCAATGTCGCAAACAAGAACAAAATTAAAAAGATAAATAAGAAAAATACTCCAAATGGCATTTGATTGAACACAGCAGGTAACACAACAAATAATAGCCCAGGGCCTTCAGTCGGCTCAAAGCCAAATGAAAATACTGCTGGAAAAATCGCTAGCCCTGCTAAAAGCGAAATAAATAAATTCATCATAACAATCATCAATGCTGATTTAGGCAAATCTTCATTTTTCGATAAATAGGAGCTGTATGTGACCATAACAGACACCCCGACACTAATAGCGAAAAAGGACTGTCCTAATGCAAATAAAATTGTCTTAGAGCTCATATTTGAAAAATCAGGATATAAGAAAAAGTGCAGCCCTTCCCCAACGCCATCCAATGTTAAAGAGCGGATAATTAAAATAAGAAAGGAAATAAATAAAGCTGGCATCATAATTTTACCTGCGCGCTCAATCCCCTGCTGAACACCTTTTGCTACAACATAAATGGTAATCGCCATAAAAATAAATTGGAATAGGATCGCATATATCGGATTGGCGATAAAATCATTAAATAGCGGTGCATAGGCGCTTTCTGAAAGCCCCGATAAATTCCCAATAACAGCTTGAACCATGTAAAGAATAATCCAGCCACCAACAACACTGTAAAAGGATAATAAAATAAAGCATGTAACCATGCCAAGTATCCCGACAAAATGCCATTTCGAATTAGGGGCAAATGTTAAATATGCTGAAACGGCATCCTTTTGTGAGCCTCGTCCAATAACAAACTCTGCAAGTAAAATTGGCAGACCCATAAATAATGTAAAAATTAAAAAGATGAGAAAAAATGCACCCCCACCAGAAATTCCAGCTATATAAGGAAACTTCCAAATCGCGCCTAATCCAATAGCGGAGCCAGCTGTTGCTAAAATAAAACCTAATCTTGATGTCCATTGTTCTTGCTGTTGACCCATAAATAAACTCCTTCATCGTAAAAAACTATATTAAAAAACACACCTATTCATTATACATGAAATGAACATAAAAAAAGCGGAATTCGGAAACAGCTTGCTTCCAATTCCACTTTTCATATAAGTTATATTAGAATACTTGCTCTACTTCGACAATGCCTGGTACTTCTTCTAATAATGCGCGTTCAATACCAGCTTTTAATGTAATTGTAGAGCTTGGGCAGCTACCGCATGCGCCTAGTAATCGTAATTTCACAATACCTTCTTCTACATCTACTAATTCGCAATCTCCACCGTCACGTAGTAAAAACGGACGTAATTTATCTAAAACTTCTTGTACTTGTTCGCGTTGTTCTAATTCTGTCATTTTTCTCGACTCCTTTCATTAAAATCATTATAATGTGAACAAGAGAAAAAAGCCAATATTGTATTACGAAAGGTCGGAATTTATATGACAACATCTAAAGCAGTAATCGAAATATACGGAGCAGACATTGTTTGTGCAAGCTGTGTCAATGCCCCGTCTTCTAAGGACACATATGAATGGCTACAAGCTGCCATCGATCGCAAATATCCAAATCAGCCTTTTACAATTCGCTACGTTGATATTGAAGGAGACCTAAATGACGATCGAGATCTTGATTATGCCAACCGCATTCAAGATGATGAATTTTTCTACCCACTCGTTTTAATTAATGATGAAGTCATCGGTGAAGGCTATATTCAAATCAAGCCTGTCTACGCCGCCCTTGAAAAACTAGGCTATATCCCTGAAGAAAAAGCCTAATCCAATGGAACGTGCCTTTTCAGACACGTTCCTCTTTTAATTCAGTGATTTGGCAATCTTACGGGCGAATTTCACAATTTCTACCAATCCTAATTGTTTTGGCGCTTATACATCCACAATAAGCCTGATTTCATTAAGCGTGCGATACGTCCTGTTACTGTTGTATCTGCTAAATGTACAAAGCCCTGTTTCTTTCCTAACGCGCCCATAAAGCCTTTTAATTTAATTTCTGGCATTGTTTCTGGTAGTGGCTCGTTATTCCAACGGTGACGCAATACTTTGACGATACGCTCGCCTTGCTCCTCCGCAAGCTGTGCTGTCGGTGGTAAATCTGAGGAAGCACAGTCCCCTACGACAAACACATGCTCATCATTTGGTAATGTGAAGTATTTTGTAACAATTGGGCGTCCAAATTTATCTTTCTCAACTTCCATATCGCGTACAATTTTCACAGGCTGTACACCTGCTGTCCAAACAACAGCATCTACATCAATTACTTGGTCATGATTATAAATTTTATTTTCCTCAACCTTTGTAATATTAGACTCTGCAATTACTTCTACATCATGTTTAATAAACCATGACTTCACGTAATTGCTTAGCTTTTCAGGGAAATCGCGTAAAATTCGTGACGAGCGATCAAATAATTTAATTTTTAAATCTGCACGGCTTTCACGTAGCTCACTTGCCATTTCAATACCTGATAAGCCTGCACCAACGATGGCAACAGTTGAATCAGGTGGTAAGCTACAAAGCTTTTCAAACGTAATACGTGATTTTGCAATTGTTTGGATGCTAAATGTATTTTCTTTAGCTCCTGGTACACCATGATATTTATCCTCACAGCCCAGACCGATTACTAAATCATCGTACTGTACCTCTTGACCACCCTCTAGGAAAACTGTTTTCTCTTCACAGTCAATGCGAATTACTTCACCAAAAACTGTTTTTAAGCGTGGGTGCTCTGGAAAGGCTACACGAATTTCTTTATCCGTTGAAGTACCTGCAGCAAGCGCATAAAATTCTGTTTTTAAGCTATGGAATGATGTGCGGTCAATTAAAATAATTTCTGTATCTTCTGGTAAATTATTCGGTAGTAGACGCAGCAATATACGCATATTGCCATAGCCGCCACCTAATAGCACTAGTTTTTTCATATGAAAATCTCCTTTTTTACTTATACGATTTATTTATCCAATACGAGTATAGCTCATTGTGATATATTTCACAATATCTTTTGTGAAACATTTCACAAAATAGGATGTTTGACGAAATCGCTAAAAAAAAGTAGCATACAATTGTGAGGTGACATGTTGTGAATCCAATGGTTGAATTTTGTATTAGCAATTTGGCAAACGGTGCACAGGAAACATATGAAGCACTTGAAAAAGATCCAAATATTGATGTGCTAGAATACGGTTGCTTGAGCTTCTGCACAAAATGTTCCGAATCCTTTTATGCACTTGTTAATGGAGATATCGTAGAAGCTGACTCTCCGAGTGAGCTAACGAAAAAAATATATGACTACATTGAGGAAAATCCTCTTTGGTGATTAATTACGCTGTAGCGTAATTGCGTAATAAAATAGCTGTAGAGAAAGCATCCGCTCTTCCCTACAGCTATTTTTTCTATTTCATCTGTTTTAATACTTCTTCTTTAATAAATGGCTCAGGGCTATAAAAATCTGGTGATTTAATAATTTTGCCATCCTCGCGACATTTCGCATATTTATTGCCATTTTCATCTGTAAAAAGCTTTGACATATTTGCACCTTGCACAATATCAAAGACCGGCTCGATATCAACACCAATCTCCACTGCTGAACCGAATGAAAAGTATAGCTGATCCGCTAAAGCATCTGCCTGTGCAATTACTTTTTCTTCAGCTGTTTGTGGGAATTCACCATTTAATGATTTTTCATATGCTTTGTGAATACCTGCTAAAAATACTTCAAAGCTTGCTTCGAATTGTTCTTTCGTCGTACAAGAAGCGGCAATAAACTCAATTGCCTCCTCCGCTGTCCAAACGCTACGATTAATTGCTCGCTCGCGTTCCATCGGCACAAGCTGCTCAGGTGCGGGGTGACTAAATGCGACATGGAAGTCACGTACATGGTTTTGTAATTTGTTTGCAAACTGTTTCATAAAAACTTCTACTCCTCTTTCAATATAGTTTTAATCATACACGAACTAAGTTGAAAGAGAAACCATATCCATTTTTTAAGAAAGCAATTTACTTAAAAATGCCGTTTGATTACGTCCTGCTTTTTTCGCTGTATAAAGTGCTTGGTCTGCCAAATCAATGTATTTTTCAAACTGCTCTAAGCTTTCAACCTCTTGCACGACATAGCCAAGGCTTATTGTGACATACGGAGCGGCCGCTGACCTTTCATGTGGTATTTGCAGTGCTTCAATTGCTAAACGAATTTCTTCAGCAATCATCGCCGCATCCTGCTCTGACATATTTAAGCCTACAACTAAAAACTCCTCGCCACCATAGCGACAAGCGAATAAGCCTTTTTCTTCTACAAAATGGGTCAACGTTTCTCCGACAGCTTGCAGCACTTTATCCCCTTGTGGATGTCCATAAAAGTCGTTATACATTTTAAAGGAATCTATATCAAAAATAAAAATAGCCATCTGCCATTTTTCCGTTAACACTTTATTCATATGGCGCTCCAAATAATAGCGGTTCGCCAGCCTTGTGAGCGGATCACGGTTGGCATAAAACTCTAAAGTTTGATTCATTGCAATTAATTCTTCATTTTGTTCATTTAATAACAGCCTTTGTTTATAGTTTTTTTCGGTTTGCTTATACATAGACTGTGCGCCAATAATAATAAAAGTCCAAAAGAAGGAAATATTAAGGATATGTCCAATTAATACTTTTGTTTGTACAATCAATATAAAGCCTGTTAATAAGACGATAACAGGAATAATATGTAGGGCAAAAAAAGTTCTTTTATTGCCAATAAATAAGGTGGCAGCTAATACTAAATTGGTTAAATAAACCGTTACATGTCCATAAGATAATTGGTCAATGAGTGTGACTGTTACACCCCATAACAAAGTAAATAAATAGTATGCAAACATCATCCTATGCGCTATGCGGTATTTTTTATCCTCTAGTTGAATACGCTGCACGCTTCGCAATATAATTAAAATGAAGATGGATATAAATAACATCGCTAAATAAAGCCTTACATAATAATGGAACGAAATACCATAATAATAAATATTGCGCCCCAGTAAAATAAGCTCTATGATGATAGCAATTTTTGCGGCATACTTTACTCTTGTTATATTATTTTCAGTTAAATAATTAAAAAACTGTTTATTAGAGCTTACAGAAAAATCGCCCATTTATACACCCCTTACAAATATCCCCTATTAATAGGATTTCCTTTAAATTAAAGATTCTTCAATTTAAAGTATAGAAGGGTTATATGTAAATGCAATAAGCTTTTATTAAAAAGAAAAAAAGCAGTCAAAAACTTGTTATGGATAGCGTTACTTTATTAGTAATCATATTATTTTTCAAATAATTGTATTTAAAACCATCAAATCTTCATCAAAATACTGTTCATTGAATTTTAATGCATTACGTTCCACACCATAGGTTTCAAAGCCTAAGGATGTATACAATTGCTTCGTTGAATCATTATCAGACACAACAGTCAAATTAATTTGCTCCAAGCCATCACAGTTTTTTGCTTTACTAATCAATTCCAGCATTAGCAATTTCCCAACACCTTGTCCCCGATGTTCAGGTGCTACATACATAGCAAAAACATTACCCTTATGATTCATTTTGAGGCTCTCCTCACGCTTGAAGGCGACAATGCCAATTAGTGAACCATCATCCTTTAATGCACCTAAAACAAATTGATTTTCTGTTGACTTTAAGCGTTCCTCAAAAGTTGCTATCGGAAATGCTGCTTCTCTTTCATAGGTTGAACCAAATGCCTCTGGATTTATTTTTAATGCGTTTAACCGTATTTCTCGATACATCTTCGCATCAGCTTCGTTTAAAACGACAATTGTTATCATCTACTCTCGCCTCCATTAGTAAATGCTATATGTTACTTTATTAATAGCCCTTTTAACTATACAACGTTAAAAGGGTAGCAAGAAGTTTTTTTACTTCCTTGCTACCCTACATGTTGTTATTTTTCTAAAAAATCAAAGTTAAATGTATCATCTGTAATCGGCTGGACTTTTGCAAGTGCATATGTTGAGCCTTTTTGAGAGAAGAAATCGTATGTCGAGCCTTCATTGCGAATACCGTTCATAACGATTGGGTTGACTTCCTCTTCTGGGAACATTGTGTCTAAGCCTAGGTTCATTAATGCTTTATTCGCATTAAAGCGCACATATGCCTTCACCTCAGGCGATAGCCCTGTTTCAGCGTAAATATCTTCCGTATATTTCATTTCATTTTGATATAAGTCTAATAATAGCTCATAGCCCCATACTTTTAATTCATCTTGCTTTTCTGGCGAGAACTTTCTAAAAATATTTTGTGCAAAGAAGCCAATAGCTACACCGTGAATGGATTCGTCACGTAAGATAAGTGAAATCACCTCTGCACTATTGCGTAAAGTACCTTGCCCACCTAAATAAAGTGGATAGAAGAAGCCTGAATAGAATAAAAAGCTTTCCAGCATAACAGAGGCGAACATCGCTTTCCACAATGATTCATCATCATTTTCTTGAATTGCTAAATAGACTTCACTAATACGGTTTGCTTTATATTGTAAAAATTCATTTTTCTTTACCCATTCGAAAACGGCATCGATCTCATCATTATTACATAGCGTTGTGAAAATATATGAATAAGACTTGGCATGAATTGCTTCAAATGAGCCGAAAACAGTTAACACTGCTTTTTCTTGCAGGTCATTGTTATATTTTGCAATTTCATTCATTCCAATATTTGTTTGCACTGTATCTAATAACGTTAAGCCGCCAAATACTTTTTTGTACGTATCTTGGTGCTCAAAATCTTTCCATTGCTTAATGTCCTTTGATACTGCAATTTCCTCTGGCTGCCACATCTGCTTCCATTGCTGGTCCCAAAATACTTTTGCTAAATCACTTGTCGGCTTGTTCCAGTTAACCGCCTCATATTGTTTTAAATCGAGCATGATACACACTCCTCTAAAGTTTGTAGTCGTTGGCGCACATAGTAAATTGTTTTAATGCCCTTCATCCAAGCATAAATATACACTTTCGCCAATTGCTCTGTCGTCCAGCGGTCCGTTACGTACAATGTCATTGAAATGCCTTGGTCGACATGCTTTTGTGCAGCTACATATAAATCGATTAAGCGGTATGGGTCTACTTCATATGCTTCCACATATAAATGTCTGTTGTCATTGTTTAAAAATGGCATTGGGTAAATTGTACGGCTATCTGCATAGTCACGAATTTCCACACGCTCTGTACATGGTGCAAGTGAAGCAGTACTGCTGCGGATATAGGAAATGCTTCCTGTTGGTGCAACCGCTAAGCGATAGGCATTAAATACGCCATGCTCCATCACTTGCTCCTTTAGCTCCTGCCACATTGCAGCTGTAATAACCGGCACATTGCCTAATGCTTCTTTTACAGTTGGTGATGGCTCTTTCTCCTCTTTCGCTACGTACGAATCAAAATAATGACCATTCGCATACTCGCTATCTTCATAGCGATAGAATGTCTCACCTTTTTCCTTTGCAATTTGCATTGATGCCTGTAGCGAATAGAAGTTCATTGCCTCCATAAAGTAGTCAACGAATTCAATCGATTCTGGTGAGCCGTATAAAATGTTAGATTGCACTAAATGTCCATGCAAGTTCATTACACCAAGACCTACCGAATGCATTAATTTATTAGCTTTCGCTACAGATGGCACATTCGTAATATTCGTCATTAATGATACGTTCGTTAATAGCTGCATACTCGTCGTAATCAGCTCACCAAAGTGCTCGCTTTTCGTTGCACGGTGAATGTCGATAGAGCCTAAATTACACGATACATCTAAGCCATAGTTGTTTGGCTGATCCATATCCGTAATTTCGCTCGTTGTTTGTACTTGTAAAATTTCAGTACACAAATTCGACATTTTCACGCGACCGATGCCTTTTAATGCATGGTTGTCATTGACGTTATCATCGAACACTTCGAATGGGTAGCCCGATTCGAATTGCGTTTTCTTAATTTCTGTATAAAGCTTGCGTGCATTGACGCGCTTGAGTTTTCGGATATTTGGATTGTCTAGCAATTCATAATACATTTCCGTCATGCTAATTTCTGACATACGCTTGCCATATTCACGATAAATATCGTATGGACTAAATAAAATAATATCTTTATCGCGCTTCATTAACTCAAAGAAAATGGATGGAATAATAACGCCTGTTGATAATGTCGCTAAGCGAATTTTTTCATCTGCATTTGGCTTTTTCGATGAAATAAATTCCTCGATATCACCATGGAAAATATTTAAATAAACAACACCAGAGCCATTGCGTTGGCCTAGTTGGTTGGAATAAGAGAAGGAGTTTTCTAATAGCTTGGCAACAGGCATCACACCACTCGCACGATTTAAAATCCCTTTAATTGGATCGCCTAATGGACGTAAATCGGTTAACAGCGTGCCGACACCGCCTCCTAAGCGCGAAAGCTCTAAACAGTAGCCGATATTTTCTGCAATGGAGTTCATCGTATCATCAACTGATAATTTAAAGCAGCTAACAAGTTCACCACGCGCCTTTTTACCGCTGTTTAATGCTGTTGGTGTCGCTGGCTGATACGCCTCCATAATGCTGCGCACAGCACGCTCTGCAAGGTCTTGATCACCTTGTGCTAAATATAAAGAAATAATTGTAATGCGGTCCTCATATTTTTCTAATATTTCCTGACCGTCACGGCTCTTCATTGCGTAGCTTTCATAAAATTTGCTAGCACTCATAAAGGATGGGAAGCGGAACTTATAGGAATAAGCGATTTTAAATAATTTTTTTATAAATTCGAATGGATACATTTCTAAAAAATCTTTTTCATAATACCCTTCATCGACTAAATATTCGAGCTTTTCCTCTAAATCGATATAGTAGCGCATTTTCACATTTACATTTTCCAGAAAGTATTTACGTGTTGCCTCTTTATCTTTATCTAAATCTAAAATACCTGTAGAGCTGTAACTATTCAATAAATCATTGTTGAGCTTTAAATACTCTTTCAAGTCGTTTCCCCACCTTTAATTACTGTTTGATAATATTCTCGAATCACTTCATAGTCGTGCGCAAACCCGCGAAGCTCTATTTTGCGAACAATTGGGATTTGATAAGCAGCACTTATTTTATCAGCAGAGCCACAAAAAACATGGTGTCCAAAATTGGAGTTACCACTTGCAATAACACCTTTACAATAAGCAGCATTGTCTTGCAAAAACTCCTCTACTATTTGTGGCACCGTTCCAAGCCCATCCGTATAAGTAAATAATAAATAGGGCTCAGTTACTTTGAGCCCCTTTGCTATCTCGATGTTTGGTAATTGGAGCTGATTAATAATAAAGCGCACATTGCCTGTTCGACTTGCAAAGACAATCATCCAACTAGCTTGCTAATCTCTTCGTTAATTTGTGAAAAATCATGGATTAGCTGACCATCGATTTCTAAAATGGGCACAGTTAAAAAGCCTGCATTGACGATTTTTTCTTTTGCTTCTGCATCTACGTCAATATTTACCGTTTCATAGCGGCCTTCTAAACCAGCTTCATTTAGCTCCGATTTAACAAACATGCATTTTGGACAAACTGTTTTTGTATACAAAATCATTATAATAACCTCTTCCCATTAATTTTTTATAAAGCATGTACCAACAAAATGCGTCATTCTTCATTTATTAGCATAATTAATTACGAACAATTCTTATAGTTTGAAAACTAAATTTCAAATTTTAATCATCCTTATCTGGTCAAATGCATTTATATCTAAACAAAAAATATACATCGGTACCTGCCAAAACATGAGGAAAAGCCCTTCATATGGCTATTCTCGCTATATTTTCTATATGTAGTGCAAATCAAAACACCACCACACTATATATAGTGTTTATTTTGAACTGCATTTATTGTAACATACCCGATTTTAAAAAAACAACTCTTGCATTTTTTTAATTTTCATGAAAACATATATTCCTTTTTGAAAATCCGCATAAATACCTATTGCATTCAATTTGTTTGTCATCAAATTTTAACAAATAATAAAAAGCTATATTAAAATAATTTTAATATAGCTTTTTATCTACTAATCTATGCCCACTCAGCCATTGAAGAAAGACAGCATGTTGGCTGCTCCTGCTGCACTTGTACTTGGGCTGTAGATGTCACGCCTGTATTTACGTGAATCGTATCACAGCCGAAGCGAATACCGCATAAAATATCAGTTTGATAATTATCGCCAATCATCACCATTTCGTTTTTACTATAATGATGCGCCTGTGCAATTGCCTCTAGCATAATTGGAGAGGGCTTGCCTATAAATAGGGGCTCAGTTTCTGTAACTGTTGCTACAAGGTGAACGAAGGAGCCATTGGCAGGAACAAAGCCTTGTTCTGTTGGAAACTTCATATCACCATTTGTTCCGATTAATTTTGCTCCGTTTTGAATCGCTAAACATGCGCTTGCAAGCTTCGCATAATTGATTTCACGATCCAATCCCATGACAACGGCACTCGCATCCTCATCATTCGTTATATGTATGCCTTTTTCTGCTAAAGCAACACGAATGCCATCTGAGCCAATTACCTGCACCTTCATTTGTCGAAAATGCTGCTCAACATATGTCGCCGTGACAAGTGCGCTCGTATAAATATGCTGTAAAGGAGCCGCAATACCTAAAGCAGCTAGCTTTTGCTGCACTTGCTCAGGCGTTTTCGTTGCATTATTTGTAATGTAAAACGGTTCAATACCTTCTTGCTGCAATTTTTGGATAAAGGCAATAGCACTCGCAATCCCTTCATCGCCACGATAGACCGTACCATCTAAATCAAAACAATAAGCTTTATAACGTTTCATCATTGCTCCTCTGGTAAAAATGCTGATACAGGACCAAGCTCATTTGTTAAATAACTTTGCACTTTGTCTGAGAACTGTTTTAAAGCGTGTAGAGAGCCTGTTAACACTTTTACGACTTCTTCATCATCCACTTGAATAAACTCGCGTACAAGCATTTTACGCAAGCCAACAACAGCCTTTAAAGGAGCATCCATCTCTGCTGTAATAACTTTTTCATCTACTAAAATATCAATAATGTCTTCATAGCTACCTGGATCGCGCATAATAAAGCCATCAATCATTAAATTGCCGACATCCATCATCGACTCCATTACATTATGACCGATACGCTCAAGTGCTAGCTTTGTCACATCGCTTTCCAGCCAATTTTCTTGCCCTTCAAAAATAGCGAGCAATGTGTCTAAATGTTGTAAGTTTAATGAAATTTTATTTCGATCCACGAAATACATTCCAAACGCCTCCTAGTACCTAAAAAGTTGATAGTGTTTTCTTATCTATAGTAACATATTCTAGAGATACGGAAGGAGATAGAAATACAAATGGAAAGATTTTTCTTATATGATGATGTAGAAGATACAAAAACACGCTTCGTTAGCTTCGCAGGAAAAACGCAGCGCTATGATTTAGCTATCTTACAAAGCGGCCGCTTTTTTGGTAAAGTGCTTGTTTTAGATATTCAATTTGGTCGCTTTGCTATTATTGGTCCAGACGATGTCGAGGAGCCAGGCTATTTAGAGCATGTGTACAACCGTAGCGAGGAAGAAACAGTAGATTTACGCGCTTATTTAACAGAGTTGCTGAGCTAAAACTTCGTTCGAAAGTCATGATTCGCACGTTAATGAAGACATTTCGCACGTAAGAGGCATGAATTCGCACACAAAAAGGGGCTGTAGGAAAATTCCTACAGCCCTTTTTTATAATTCCTCTACAACTTCTTCCATCGCCTCTTGCTGTGGTGCTCGCCCTGTTTTTTGAACGATAAAATAAGCACAGCCAAAATTACAGTATTCAAATAAATAATCTTCAAATGTGCTAATTTTCGTGTCGAATGTCGATTTATGATTTTTATCATCAAAAAATCCTTTTAAACGAAGCTGACCATAGCCCCAATCACCTACGATGTAATCGTATTTTGTTAAAATGTCGGAAAAGCGCTCCAAAAATACTTCTTCATTAAAGCCTTCTCGCACATTTTCGATTATCTCATACATATAACCTTCCGCAACAATCATTGAAAACCCACCTATCTATTTGCACATGCCTTAGGCGTTTACGTTTGCCTGTTCTTGACGTTCTTTTGTTGCTGCATTTACTTGCTCATCCGCATGATAGCTACTGCGCACTAATGGGCCTGCCTCACAATGACTAAAGCCTTTTTCCATCGCAATTTTACGCAGCTTGCCAAATTCAAGTGGCGAATAATATTTCTTCACAGCTAAATGCTTTTTCGTTGGCTGTAAGTATTGACCAATTGTCATAATATCTACATTGTTTGCGCGTAAATCATCCATTACCTCTAAAATTTCATCCCATGTTTCGCCAAGACCAATCATTAAAGAAGATTTCGTTGGAATCTCAGGCTGCATTTCCTTAGAGCGACGTAAAAATTCTAATGAGCGATCATATTTTGCACGTGCACGCACTCTTGGTGTTAAACGGCGAACCGTTTCGATATTATGGTTTAAAATATCTGGCTTCGCATCCATAACCATTTGTAAGTTTTCCTCAATACCACCTAAATCAGATGGCAATACTTCAACAGATGTTGCTGGACTTTTGCGACGAATCGCACGAATTGTTTCCGCTAACACTTCTGCGCCACCGTCTTTCAAATCATCACGCGCTACCATTGTAATAACAACATGCTTTAAATCCATGATTTTCACAGAATCTGCCACACGCTCTGGCTCCGCTAAATCAAGCTCAGTCGGTAAGCCTGTTTTTACTGCGCAGAAACGACATGCACGCGTACAGACAGACCCTAAAATCATCATCGTTGCTGTACGGCGTTCGCCCCAGCATTCATGAATATTTGGACAACGCGCTTCCTCACAAACTGTATGCAAGTTATTTTCACGCATTAATTTTTTTAAGCCTTTGTATTGATCATTTGTGTTTAATTTTATTTTTAACCATTCCGGTTTACGTAAATGCTCTTCTTTTGTTGTAGGTTTACAAGATGTCATTCAAATTCGCCCCTATCAAAACTATAGTACTTGTAGTCAATGTACCATATTCCATGCGCCACAACAACTCTTTATCTCGATTCAGCAGGAGCGGATGCTTATAAAGCCTCTAGTTTTTCCTTTAATCATAAGGCACTGGCACCTCTAATGATGGCTGTACACCTTCTCCCCCATTTGTGTAAATATGCGGGACAGAGCCTTGCACTAACCCGATGGCAACTGGGATATATTGCTCTACAGTGGACGATTTGCTTGCAAATGGGACAATAATTTGAACATTTACCTCTAAATGAATATTTACTTCTACATAAGCGTTATTAATACCAAATTCTCGAATTGTAGATTGTACATCACTATGCACATTGCCAATAATGTGAAAGCGTATCGGTATTTTTGGTCCTAAGTTTCCTAACAAAGGAAGGTTGGCTGCCTGACCAAGCGGCACAAAAAATACAATGCCATCGCCCGCCTCCATTTTTCCAACATCGTATTCGACATTTTCTAAGTTTGGCAAATGTGTTAGGTCGCCATTTTCCGCCTGCTGTAAATATTCCTTTACTAAAGCCTGTGTTTCTGCACGCACACGGTTAATGATTTCAGTGTTAAACTTTGTCGTAATCATTTCACTTGAGCCCGATGGCAAATTTTCAATAATATCATTGACGTCTAACACACTCGATGTGCGCGCATTAATCGCTTTATTGACAACAAATGAGGCCACTTTGTTTGTTTGCACCTCTGCATATTGTAAATAGGTGGGCATTAGACGAGCATTCAACCAGTATAAAAATAAAATAACTACAATGATTAGTGTTAAAATAACGAAAAAAGCTAAATTTCCTCTTTTTTTATACTTTCTAAAACGCATTTTTCTTCGTTGTAAAAACAGAAAAATCCCCCTTGCTCTATTCGTATGAGCAAGAAGGGATAACTATTCGGAAGGAATAAATTCCGTGTCGACTTTTTCAATGATTTTAGCTGATTCAATTGCTAAATTGATTTCATATGTAGCAACAAGCATTTCACCGTTTTCCTCAAAAATCCTTACATATGGCGTTGCAGGATGTAACTCATTTTGTCGTGAAACAATGCCGCGGCGATTATTAGACAAGGTAAGCACTGTGCCGTTCGGATAATGGACAACACATTTTTTCAATGCTTCGACAACATTTGTATCATACAATGTACCTGCCCCTTGTTCTAGAATGGCTACCCCTTCTGAAGGTAGTAGTTTATCTCGATAAACACGATTCGACGTTACCGCATCAAAAACATCCGCCACACCGATGATTTTAGCAAATGGATGAATTTCAAATTCCACTAATCCTCTAGGATAACCACTGCCATCCAAGCGTTCATGATGTTGAAATGCACAATGCGCCACTAATAGGGAGATGGAATGTAAATTGCGTAATAAATCAAAGCCATAGCGAGTGTGCAGCTTCATTTCATTGTATTCCTCTTCAGTTAGTGCTCCTGATTTATTTAAAATTTCTGTCGGTATTAATAGTTTGCCAATGTCGTGCAATATTGCACCAATGCCAATTAAACGTAGCTCCTCATAGGAGTATCCTAGTTCCTTTGCAATCGCAATTGAATAGAGTGTGACTTGGAAAGAGTGTTGGTATAAGTATTGATCATATAAATATGCGTCAGATAAAATCGTTAAAAATTCATGACTATTTAAAATCGTATCTAAAAGCCCTTCGACTATACCACTAATCGCTTTCGATTGTTGGTCAATTATATATGAAGCTTGGGCGCCCTTTAACGTTTTAACCGTCTCAAACGTTTTAGTAATTTCTGTTACTACCCTATGGCGTACGACTGGATTTACCGTTTCCTCTATTTGAATGCCGTTAGATATTAAATCATCTATATAAATATATCGAATGTTTAATTGCCGTAATCTTTCAATTATTCTATGATTGATGACAACGCCTTGGTGCAAGAGTGGATGACCTGCCTCATTCCATATCGTCTTGCCAACGACCATGCCTTCCTTCACAACATTTAATGATATTAGTCGCATATTTATCATTTAACCCCGATTCTACTATATACATTATTTTTTATTATATAAGTAATAAATCAAATAAGATAGATGTACAATAAAAAAAATATCCTGTCTCACCATTATATGATAGACAGAATATTTCACTTTTTCTCTTGCATTTAATTCAATTTGTTTTGTCCATACCACTGCATGATATCGCGCAAAAATAAAGGGAGCTGATAGTGCTTTTTCGCATATTTAAAGCTTGGGAAAAAATAACCGAATGTAAATAAATCGAGCGTAACTAATTTATACGTGCGCTGTAAGTCTGCAACCTCACCATGTATAATAAGCTCACGCTGGGCATTTAAATTAAAATGATAGGTTAGCAGCTTGCCGAATACGATACCTCTAAAGCCTAGCCCTTTGAATTGCAGCTGTGGCCATTCTTCATTCATTGATTGTATATAAATTTCCTTTAGCTCTGTCCCCGTTAGCTCTAACGTACATAAATTAATAGGGTGTGGCAAAATGCGATGGAGGTCATATGCTGATACGTTGCCTTTGTGCAAATCCTCCAAAAAAATACCTGCATTGAATAAAGCGCAGTCTGCTGCTGTATAATCAATAATTGCCTCTGCAAACAAATCGGATAGCTGCGAGTAATGAAACCATTCTTTATGATAAGTTTTCACAGTTGTAAAAGCAGGTTTATCGAGCTTTTGCTGCGCCTCTTTCAATAGATTTTGTAAAAACGGTAGCTCTTCTTTTGGACTAGGGAGCAATGCACATTCAATGACTTTTTCCTGTCTCGTCAATTGTTTCGTTTGATGGTCAAACTCTATTATTAAATGTCCTATATATTGACCAAACTTGCCACAGCCTGTGAGTAGTACGTTGCCAACATATTCGCCTGTTTCAAATAAATGATGCGTATGAGAGCCGAAAATGACATCAATTTCAGGACATTCCTCTGCAAGTAGCTCATCCTCTGTTTTTCCTAAATGAGATAAGCAAATAATAATATCTACCTGTGTCTTTAGCTGCTCAACAATTTGAATAATGGCAATACGCGGCTCTGTCACCTGCCATTTTAATGAGCGATAAAATGCCTCAAATTGTGCCGTAGCACCAACAACGCCAATCTTTGTTCCGTATTTCGTCGTTAAAATCGTATATGGCTTTAACCATGCAGGCTGGGGGCCTTCTGATGCCTGTAAATTAGCGACAACCACTTCAAATGTAGCATGCTCATATAAGTCCATCAAATCTTCATGTGCAAAAGTAATGCCCTCATTATTGCCGATTGTCACGACATCATAATTGGCGTCATTCAGCATTTGCACATTGCCCTTCCCTTTTAACGCCTCTGTATAAATATGAGAGCGGTCAATATGGTCGCCAATGTCTAGTAAAAAGCTAGGCTCACCTTGCTGTGCTAATAGTGTGCGTTGTGCATGGACATAGCTCTGCGTACGCATCCAAAATTCAAAATGACTATGTAAATCGTTTGTATGAAAAAAATGAATTTTCTCTTGCACAATGCACACCATCCTTTTTAAAATAATCCGTCGATAATTGAACGAATCCCTAATAGTAATAAAATAATTCTTAATGCAAGCACTAATGTTTCCGATTTTAACTTTTTATTTAATTGTGCCCCAAATTTCGCTCCAATATATGCCCCTGGAATGACTGGCAACGTATAGAGCCAAGGCACGTGCCCTAAATAAATATGCGAGGCAGAGTTAACAATTGACGTTAAAAATACTAAAAACATCGATGTGGCAATTGCCACATGCGGTGGGAATAAAAATAAAATAAGCATTGCTGGCACAATCATCGAGCCGCCACCGATGCCAAACAGCCCCGACATACAGCCAATAACAAATGTTAATATGAAAGCAAACCAAATCGGATAACCGTACACATATTCCTTACCTTCACTATCAACATATGTATGCTTTGTTCCATGCTCCACAAACCAACGTACAGGCTTTAATTTATCACGCACTAATAAAATGATAGATAAAATAATTAATAAAATGCCAAAATATAAATTAAATGATGGTAAATCTAAGCCTTTGTTAATCCATGCTCCTAGCATCGCACCTGGGATACTACCAGCAAAAAAAATAAAGCCTGTTTTATAATCAACTGTCTTCGATTTCATTTGTGATAATGTAGAAGCAAGCCCTGTAAAAATCATCATCACAACAGATAACCCGACAACCGTTTGTGGGGTAATATCTGGAATATAGCCTAAGTTAATTCCTATAAATAAGGTAGCCGGTACTAAAATAACGCCGCCACCTAACCCTACGAGCGCTCCGACGATTCCTGAAGCTGCCGCAATAATAAATAGCAGTATAAATTCCATTAAAATTCTCCTTCAAAAATATTTAATTGCTTTGGTGATAAATTGTCAAAATGCAAGCCTAATATTTCCTTTAAACGTTGTGCGTTCGGTGCTGCATGGTAATCTGAATTATTGTTAAACAGCACGTAAACATCCTTCGCTTGCTGTTGCAGCTGCCGAATATGCACAGCTAAGGATTGCAGCTCGTCCTCATTGTAATCGTATAAAAAGCGAACTTTGCGCCAATTATGTGCATTGCCGCTATTGCGCCAGCCATGAATATTGCGTCCATGTATACGTAAAAGCGCTTTATTAGCTGTCGCAATCGGCACTAACGGAACGGAGCCAACCCCTGCCTGCGGCTCATCACAAACTGTATGAATAAAGCTATGCTCCCGTAAAAATTGCAGCGTTTTTTCACGCATCGCTGCCGCATACCAAGTTTGATTGCGAAACTCAATTGCTAATGGTAAATCTGGCAATTGCTCTTTAACATATCGAATATAATTAACATTTTTAGTTGTACAATCAAACCACGGTGGAAATTGTACTAACACCATTGCTAGTTTATTAAAGCGTTGGAATGTATGTGCACATTGCAAAAAAGCTTCAAACATATCATTGCGCGTCTCATATGGTAAATCCTCACGTAAATGCCCTGTCATTCCTTGATAAGCCTTTAATATAAATTGAAAATTATCAGGTGTATCACGGCACCATTTCTCTACATGTTGATTATTTGGAATTGCGTAGAAAGATGTATCCACTTCTACGATTGGAAAATGCCCGCTATAGTCAAATAATTTATCACGAGCAGTCGTCACTGTTGAATATAGCGCAGGGTGATCTCCCCAGCCAGTTAACCCAATCGAAATCACGACCTCTCCCTCCTCACTACTATCGTATCCTTTATCATAACATATTTTCAAATATGGCATATATCCATTCAAAAGTCCCTATTCGCCCAACGACGCTTTAAATTCATCCATCCGATATGCCCTTTCACCCAGCAAACTGGAAAAAGCTGTCCGAATTTAGACAGCCGATTCCTTCTCTCTTTGCAATGTGCGCAAACAAACATCTGTTAAAATCTCAATTCCGTTAAAAATCGCCTCATGATTAAACAGCATATACGGATCGTGCAACCCTGGCGTTACATCTGCTCCTAAGCCAAGCATCGTCGCTTTTAAATGTGGGCGCTCAATCGTATAAAAATGAAAATCATCTGCGCCTGGTGTGACAATCGTCGGTAATGCTGGGCATCCTAGTACATGTTCAATCGACTGTGCCATCAATGCAGCCGCCTCCTCATTCACTGCTGCCGCTGGAACGTAATCGAAAAATTCAATATCAATCGGCACTTGATGCATTGCACTTAGTTGTGCACAAACCGTTTTTACTTGATGCTGCAATTCATCCATAACTGCATTTGTTTGTGCACGTAAATCTAAGCCGAAAGTTGCTTTACCTGGAATAATATTAAAATTTTCCGTTCCCGCATGTAAATTCGTCATTTTCACCGTTGCCGCAACATGTGGGTCTGTGTACGTTAATCCTAAATGATGCACAATCGAGGCAGCTACTTCAATCGCATTAACGCCTTTATGTGGTCTCGCACCGTGATGATCCAATCCGCCAATTTGCCCTTTAACAAAGACACAGGAGCCATGCTGAATACCTTGTGCACAATTTGGGAAAGCCATTTCATCAAATGGGCGTAAATGAACGCCATAAAAATAATCTAAATCATCGATAACGCCCTCTTGAATAACGCTTAATGAGCCGTTACCAAGCTCCTCCGCTGGCTGAAACACGGCGCGTACTGTGCCGCCTATATCACCGATTTCCTTTAATTTATGCATCACGCCAGTGACAATCGCCATATGTGCATCATGTCCACATGAATGGTTGGCCTTCATTTCTCCATTCACTTCCTGCCATAGTGCATCCATATCTGCACGCAGCCCTACTTTCGGTGAACCAGAGCTAACTTCTACTGAAAAGCCTGGACAATTTTGAAAACGCTTTGGCTGAAAACCAGCTTCCTCAAATAATGCTACGAGATAATTTGTCGTTTCAATCTCTTTCCAGCTTACTTCACCATGTGCATGTAAATGCTCAAAAATTTGCATTACTTTTTCTTTCATTTTAAGAAACTCCTAACATAACAGCAGCAACTAAAGCAATTGCCGCAATAATTAACCAAATGACAATCAGCTTCCAAATAAATTTCACCCAGCGCTCATACGGAATACCTGCAATCGCTAAATAACCCATTAAAGCTGCGGACGTCGGAATAATCGAGTTCGTAATCGCATCACCGTATTGGAATGCTAAAACGGCTACTTGACGCTCCATTCCAAGTAAATCGGCAATCGGCACCATAATTGGCATCGTTGTCGCAGCTTGTCCACTTCCTGAAGGAATAAAGAAATTAATAATTACTTGTACCGCAAACATACCAACAGCATTCAATGTTTGTGGCAAGTGTGAAATTAATTGCACTAAGCTATAAACAATTGTATCAATAATAACACCTGATTCAAGTATGACTAAAATTGCGCGAGCAAAACCTACAATTAATGCACCAAAGGCTACAATTTTCATGCCATCCACTAAAGCATCAAATAATTTATTAATGTTCAAACCGCCTAATATCCCTGCTACAAAGCCGACAATAATAAAGTTTGCCGCTAATTCATCTAAAAACCAATCCAATTTAAATACGCCGTACATATTTACTAAAATTCCAGTAAGCAATGTTAACAGCACTAAAATGTGGCGTGTCGTAAATTTATCAAATGTATCAATATCTGAAACCTTTACTAGCTTTATCTTTTGCTCAATATCATACATAATGCTTTTCGTTGGATCTGCTTGGATTTTTTTTGCATAGCGCATTACATATATAATCGCTACGAGCAAAATAAATACATAGACAACTGAACGGAAGCCGATACCTGAAAACAGCTTTACTTCCGCTATTTCTTGCGCTATCCCGACAGTAAATGGATTGAGCATCCCGCCAATAAAGCCACTTGCTGCCCCTGTTGAAACCATCGCTGTCCCAACAAGCGCATCATAGCCTAGTGCTCTCGCAATCGCTATACCAATTGGTACGAAAATAATTGTTTCCTCACTCATCCCTGTTGAAAAGCCTAAAATAGAAAAGACAGTCATGGAAATTGGAATAAGCCATATACCTGAGCCTTGCATTTTTTGTACGAGTGCATTAACACCCGATTCAATTGCCCCTGTTGCTCGAATAATACCGAACGCTCCTCCTACGAGGAAAATATAGAAAATAATACGTGCTCCTGCCTGCATACCGAGCGGGATTGCTTTAAACATCTCAAAAATAGAGACAGGGCTTTGCTCTACCTGTGCATAACTATTTTCAACAACAATCGTACGCCCTGCTTCTTCTATTCTTTCATATTGTCCTGCTGGTAAAAAATATGTCGCTAACGTTGCAAGTATAATAATTGAAAAAATAATTGCATATGTATGCGGAATTAAAAATTTCTTTTTCTTCTCTGTAACTTGCTTCATGTTATCACTCCTATAACTCTTTTATTTGCCCTTGACTTCATCCTTTTTACTTTGTACGATACAATTAACGACTATCTAACGACGTCTTTTATTGTAAAAAAATTTTTTGTTATATGCAAGGAATTTTCTGAAAATAAAAAAAGAGCCATCTGAAAAAATTCAAGACGACTCCTTTGCGACAAATCATCGCAGGAGCAAATATTATTTCTTTAAAGCAGGAAGCTCCAAGCGATAAAGTGCTGATGGACGACCCTTTTGATGGGCAGACTGCTCTCCAATAATCATTACGTAGCTAGCATCATGCAGCTTTTTTAGCATGCGCTCTGCTGTCCTTCTCGTTACTTGTAAAAACGTCGCTAATTGTGCAGCAGTAAAAGGCTCATTATATTGTAAGGCAGCATATGCAAAAATACGCGACATATTTTGTGTACTTATATGTACTTGCTGTGCAAGTGCTACGAGTTGTGGATGCTCTATCGAATGTATGGATTGATGTGTGACAATTGGATAAGGGCCATGCAATATTTGCTTTGCATCCATAAAGTAAAACTGCTTTGATTGTGTAAAGGAGCTTGCAACAAGTGCATTGTTATACGCTGCTTCCATCGAATGCCCACTACCAAAGGAAATTCGCATATTTGGATGCAAAGCATTGTGCCACTTTGTAAACAATGGATGGGCAATAACCGCCTTTACTTTGCCAACTGTGGAATACGCCGCAAGCCCATGTGCAGTTTCCGTTAATGTCGCACCCATTAGCTGCGCAAATTCAGCGAGCTCCCCTTGTGAGCAATGTTGACCTTGGATTAGCCCGACAGCAACTTGAGCTGCTTGTGCTTTTGCTAATAATGCCTGCTCCTTTGCCTTTGTTAACGTATGTAGGATGTCGTTATCTGTATCTACAATGCGCATCGCTGGATAGCCCTCCTCACATAGCTGATCATAGACGGCATGAATACTCGTAATGGCGAAATCCACTTGTCCACTGTCTAATGCCCTACGATGAAATGTCAATACAGGCTGAGATGGCTGCGCGCTTTGTAAACATAGCGTATGCTCCGTTGGTGGGTGATGCAAATCTTTGCACAAGCTTTGCCACTCTTCCTCATGGCGATAGTCAAGGGAAATACGCATTAAAGAATAGCCTAGCTGTGCAGCCTTTAATAGCGTAATCGCTAATGCTTGCACATCTTGACGTAAATAAATGACAGGTATTTGTAGCTGCTCAAGTTGTTGCTTTGAAAAATCATATGGCAGCGAGCCTGAAAACATTAATGCATCACAGTGCTCAATCGTTTTTACGAGCTGTGGTGCCTCAGCTGCCTCTTTATATTCGTAGCATACTAGCTTGTATGAAGCATCTTGTACAGCAAGAGCCTGCGCTTTTTGGCAAAAGCTTGCTGAACCGATTAAAGCAATTGTTATCATAAAGAAAAACCCCCTTTGAAAGGATGTAGAACGATGAAAATTGAAAAAATTGAATTATTCGCTATTGAATTACCATTAAAGGAACCATTTATTATTAGCTATGCTACCTATTATACGATGCCTTCCTTAATCGTCAAAGTGACTTTAAATAATGGAGTTGTTGGCTATGGTGAAGGTGTAGCAGATGAGCATGTAACAGGCGAAAGCATGTATGGTGCCTTCGAAATTATTGAGAAAATTTTAGCGCCACGCTTAATTGGTATGAATCCGTTAAATATGGAGGCTATTCATGACGTAATGGATCGCGCTATTTTAGCTGCACCAACAGCAAAGGCTGCACTAGATATTGCGTGCTATGATGCTGCCGCAAAATCACTAAATGTACCTGTTTATGATTTACTAGGCGGACGCTTCCATGAGGAATTTCCGATTACCCATGTATTAAGCATTCAAGAGCCTGCTGTCATGGCACAGGAAGCGCTCGATAAAATGGCAGAGGGCTATCGCTCCTTCAAGCTGAAGGTTGGTGCGAAAATGCTAGAGGATGTCAAACGCATTCAAGCAGTAAGAGCAGCAGTTGGACCTGAAATCGCTATTCGCGTCGATGTCAACCAAGGCTGGAAAAATAGCGCAACCGCCCTCCAAGCACTTGCCCTGCTTGAGGATTGTCACCTTGATTGGATTGAGCAGCCAATTGTAGCACACGACTTTGATGGCATGGTTGAAATTAAACAAAAAACGTCAACGCCTGTGATGATTGATGAGGGGCTTGTTGGCATGACAGAAATGCGCACAATCATCCAAAAGCAGGCTGCACATAAAGTAAATATTAAGCTAATGAAATGTGGCGGTATTTATAAAGCAAATAAGCTAGCGATTATGGCAGAAATGGCAAACATCGAATGTCAAGTTGGCTCAATGGTGGAATCATCTGTTGGCTCTGCGGCAGGCTATCATGTTGCCTTCTCAAAAAAATCGATGACGAGCGTTGAGTTAACAGGTCCGCTAAAATATAGCGAAGATGTAGGTAATTTGCAATTTGAAATTCCATACATTCGCTTAAATGGACAAGCAGGATTAGGTGTTGATGTAGATGAAAATACGCTTGCAAAGCTTACTGTGAAGCAAAGTGTTATATGTTAAAAAAGGAGCCATTGGAAAACGCCGTTCTTCCGATGGCTTTTCCAATAGATACTTTTCACTATAAAATTCCATTTTATGCTTAAATAAACCTTATTTTATCGTTCTTGTTTCAAACTATGCAATAGGTTACCATTAATTTGTATAGATAAAATTTCAAAATTTTCAATATAAGGAGGGTTGCTTATAGTGAAAAAGCTTTTTTGGTTATGCTTTTGTCTATTGCTACTAGTAGCATGTGGGAATACAGCAAACTCTAACGAAACGGAAAATAAACAAGAGACATCTCCCGCGAAGGAGGCTGTCGAAGAGCAAGAAACTGTTGCTACACCAGCATCTCCTGCCTCATGTGAGGGCATACTATTTGAACAAGGGGCTGTTATTGAAGGAAAAAAACTAGCAGCCTGCATGAAAGATGCGATGATAGCAGCAGGCAGTGGCTCTCATAAAGTCAATTCCGCAAGTGGTGCTTCAAAAGTAGATTTTCAATGGAATCCTGACTTTTCAATGCATATCGAAAACAGTGACAATACAGTTATTATTGATGGAGATACAGGTTGGATGAAAACGCCCGAAACAGGTTGGATTGAGGAAACAGATGAGCCAAGTAATGGCGAGGAAGTCATTGCATCAAATGTTATAAAATTAACGCGGATATTAGGTCATCCAATCGCCATTGCAGAAAACTTTGCACAAGCCCCTACATGGAAAGTTGTTGGGCAAGGTGCTGTACCTGACACAGAAGCCTTCGTCGATACGGCATGGCATCTTACACCCGAACAGCCTATTCATTTAAATGGCGCCATGCTCACAGATGTTCAGCTTTGGATTACAGATCACTATTTAGGTGCCTATTACATTGCAACAGCGACAATCGCTGGATTATCTGAGACAACGAGCAATACATTTCTACAGTGGGGAGAGCCTGTGGATATTCCAAGTCCCAACTAACTAGGAGGAAACGATCATGAAAAAGCTTAACATACTTCTTGCGTGCACCTTATTACTAGTAGCTTGTAGCAATGATTCGAGCGAGGAACCGAATAAAGCACCTGTTGAGGAAACGACAACAAACAATGGTCAAGTCAATCAATATGCTGACTTTCAATCTGCGATACCTACAGATTGGCAAGTGCAGCTCCCTACCAAATTTCCTGTAGCAAAAGACAAATTTTTAACAGCACAAACAACGACAACTGAAAATGAAATAACATTCGATTTTTATGAATTTGATGAAGAAACTGCACTCGATGCAGCAAACGTAACAGAGGGTTACTATATCGGACAATTAACAATTACACGCTATGAAGATGAACTCAAGGCAGATGATGATTTAAAAGTACAGCTCACATTACATGATGATTATGTCGCGGATGCCGGTCCTGAATTAATTTATCCTTTTATTTCAGGTGACGAAAGTATTGTCAACTGGACGACGAGCCATGGCTGGTATGTGTTTGCCTATTCTATGGAAAAATCCGAGCAAGAGCTAGTCGATTGGATTAAGGAAAAGGATTTAGTTAATGACATAACAGACGGTACAGGAAATGGCTATTACCCACATCCACAAATTATAGGGCAAATGCACTTTTACGCAGACGATGAAACACGGACATTCGTCAAATGGGCACAAAATGAAATCGTCTTTACATTAAAAGATTTTAACGAAAATACATTGAACTGGCTTCATGCATTTAGTGATACAAAATAACCTACAAAGCCCTTGTCATCCATTTTCACTGATGACAAGGGCTTGCATTTTTTATTCTTCTTTAACTCCCCACTGTTTCAGTGTAGGAAGAAAATCCTCTAATTGCTGACGAACGACCTCTGGTGCCTGTTGACGCTCTTCTACTAAAAGTGGAACTAAAAAGTTTAGTATCTCTTCCATTGTTTTGTATTGATGCTCCCCATCAACATAGCACCATTTACAGTAATCTTCATTAAATTGATTATCCAATTCCTTGCTTATCACATCATCGCTATGAAGACACATCCCACAACATTGACAAATCAAGCTTTTTGGCGAACCAAGTAAAGTATTAATCGTTACATTAAATTTCTTAGAAATAGTTTTCAACGTTTCATAATTCGGTGTTGTTTTCCCTGTTTCCCACCTTGAAACAGCTTGGCGTGTCACACAAAGTATTTCTGAAAATGCCCCTTGTGATAATTGATTTTTATTTCTAATCTCTTTAATAATCGTTGCCGTTTCCATTTTCTCCTCACCTCTCCCTCATTTTAGCTGAACTGTTTCAACATAGAAAGCAACCGTTTGTTGCTAATAAACAAATTTCTTCATTGAGCCTGATTCAGCAAAATTTTTGAAAGTAAGAAGAAGACATTTTAAGTAATTTCTAAATATCAATAATCAAGGAACTTGCGGCATAATTGATTATATTACACCGCATACACCTTATCTTTTAATTAATGCATATGGATTAGAAAACGATAGTTGATATATTTCTCATTATTCTCCCCCTACAACATCAATTTCATGCTCCTTACTCATTAGTTTACGATTGTCCACATACCCTAATTACTTCTTAAAAAAAGCACAAAAGGCTATAGCGAAATTTAGATATCGACCTACATTTCCTATAACCTTTTATGAAAAATGATGCATTTATAAAATGTTTTGGGGTCTCTCTATACAGAGAGAAACTCCATCAAGATATTCTTGTTGTTCATAATTTAAGATTTCAATCCATTCTCTCTATACAGAGAGAAACATTGTTTTATCTAGTGAAATAACAAAAGACGTAGAATTTCAATCCATTCTCTCTATACAGAGAGAAACGTTTTATCACAAGGGATATTATCATTTCTCCTATTATTTCAATCCATTCTCTCTATACAGAGAGAAACTACAGAATTTGCCCCGTAATTACATCGATACGCTATTTCAATCCATTCTCTCTATACAGAGAGAAACATAAACAAGGACTACTAACAACCGTCAAGCGAATTTCAATCCATTCTCTCTATACAGAGAGAAACATTCGAACCCGTTAAATTTGCATTTGACAGGTCGATTTCAATCCATTCTCTCTATACAGAGAGAAACTGCAACTGCTGCAATATCGGAAGCAGAAGCAGGCATTTCAATCCATTCTCTCTATACAGAGAGAAACTGTGAAAAAGCGCATAAAAGTAACATTTATCACCGTTTTTCACTTAAAAATTAATTTATAAGGTAATATTATCCTAATTCTTTTCTCTTGTATATAGAATTTCTTGCTTCTTTTTGGTGCGAATCCCCTTAGAAAATCATGTTCGCTTCACATTCGCACCAACATCTAACTCTTTTTATTTTTCTAATCCATTCTACATACAGAGAGAGACAATAATTCTTGGTATGCACGTTTCACACCGTAAATTTCAATCCACTCTCTCCATACAGAGAGAGACTGTTTCACGGGCATGCCGTAGATCATGCGGATGTATTTCAATCCACTCTCTCCATACAGAGAGAGACCGCAATATATAGATTAATTATTTATGGCATCGTCTATATTTAGAAAAAGTTATAAACTTTAGCTTATATCCAATAGATTATTACTTAAAATTAAAGTTATACTATTATTTTTTACGCGAACCTCCCCATATATTTATGGGCACTTAAGGTTCGCGTAATTAATTATTAATGTTCGCCCATTTCATCTTTCAGCAATTCTACACGCTCTTCAAAGCTCACTACTTTGTGCAGCTCATGCAACATCCAAAGATAGCCAAATTCATCGCTAAATACCGCATTGGATACGCCAAAATCAGGTAGCTGTGTTACTGCTTGTACTTCTTTACAGCCTGCCTTCATTGCCTTCTCATATGTTTCTGCAATGTCTGGTACTAAAATATTAAACCAAATCGGCTTTGGATCATCTGGTTTAGGTGCAATCATTTGATATTCAGGATTTTCGTCTAATAAATGAAATCTTACATCATATAACTTAAAAACAGCTTCGTTCTTTCCGACTGGAAAATTTGTTACCTCTAGACGCTCAATATCAAAAATCTTCTCATATAATGCTAATGCCTTTAAACTATCCGTCACAACCATATCGATTTCTACACCAACCATTTTGAACACTCCTTTAAAATTATTGGAATTCTATTTATTAGCGTACCACAATTAACAATTTATTATTACTGAAAACCTTAAAAGTCTATTTATACTATAGGGTTATTTTTCATCTTTTAAATTTTCAGCTACTCTAATAATAATTTTCCCTTTTGCTCTTCCGGATAATGAGTGATTCACTGCTGTTTGAATATTATTTAACGAAACAACTTGGTCAATGATTGGCTGAATTTTTCCTTGCTCTATCAAATTCGTCAATATTTCTAGTTGTGGCCCACTTGGTTTCATAAATAAAAAGTGGTAGCTGGCATTTGTTTTTTTCTCTAATTTACTAATATTTCGTGTAGCTATTCCTAAAATGATTTGTTTCCATAATGGTAAGCCATATTCCTTTGCAAAACGTTTATTTGGTATTCCTGACAAAGAAACCACTTTGCCATTTGGTTTAATAATACGAAAAGCCTTTTCTAATGTCTCACCGCCCATCGTATCATAAACATAGTCATAATCTGTTAAGACCTCTTCGAAATTTTCTGTTCGATAATCAATAATTTTATCCGCACCTAAGCTTTTAACAAAATCGGCATTTTTTGCACTTGTTGTCGTTGCTACATAAGCACTTGTCAATTTTGCTAGTTGAATAGCAATTGTTCCTATTCCACCTGCCCCTGCTTGAATCAATACTTTATCATCCGCTTTTAATTGCATGATGTCATATAATGCTTGATAGCTCGTTAGCCCTACTAACGGAATAGAGGCAGCCTCTTCAAAAGTAAGGTTTTTTGGTTTAAGGGCTATATCACCTTGATCTACTGCGATATATTCCGCAAAGGTTCCAATTCGATTTTTTTGCACCCTTCCATATACTTTGTCACCTATTTTATATTTTGTAACGTTCTTCCCTACACTTTCAACAATGCCCGCAAAGTCACTTCCTAAAATTAATGGCATTTTATAGCTTAAAAGCATTTTTACTTTACCATCTTTCGTCTTCAAATCAATTGGGTTGATGCTGGCTGCTACAATTTTGACAAGCACATCATTGTCTCGAACAGTAGGAATATCCACCTCGGCAATTTCTAGGTTTTTTTGACCATACTTTCGAATAAGAGCGGCTTTCATTTTTTGAGTCATTTTCTATTCTCCTTTTAGTTCATTGGTTTAAACTTTTAAACCATTAAGTAATGTGATAATAACGCATCTAAAATATTTCGTCAAGTATTTCAATCGAATCAAAAAAATTGACAAGCAAATAATCCAATGGTTTAATAGTTTAAAAATATAAACCATTGGAGATCTATTATGCCTAATTTACAACATTTAAAAAATGAGTTTGCTGCACTTAGTGACTTTTTAGTTGCCTTAGGGGATGAAAAAAGACAAGCAATCATTATTGCTCTCCTTGAAAACAAAGCCTGTGAAGGACTTAGAGTCAATGATTTAACAGAGGTGACAAACCTGTCTCGCCCTGCTATCTCTCATCATTTAAAAATATTGAAGCAAGCTAACTTAGTTGATTATCGAAGCGAAGGAACAAAAAATTATTATTACCTCTCACATGACACAACAGAAATCGATAAGATGAAAAAGCTATTAGACCATGTCACAGCTATTTTAACAAAGGAGTAAATGCATATGAAAAAAGTATTGGTTGTTTTAACAAATGTAACTCGTTATCCAGGAACTAAAGATGCTACTGGCTTATGGCTTGGGGAAGCAACTGAATTCGTTGAAGAAATGCTGAAAGCCAATATTGAAGTGGATTATGTCAGTCCTAAAGGTGGCTTTGTACCATTAGACCCTAGAAGCATGAAATATGCTGACGAGTCCATTATGCAAATTTATGAAACAGCTGACTTTCAAAAAAGAGCACTAGCCTCCTCATTGAGCCCCAATCAAGTAAATGCGAGTGACTATGCTGCAATTTACTACACTGGTGGTCATGGTGTGATGTGGGACTTTCCAGACAATAAGGAATTGCAACAAATCGCTTTAGCTATTTACAAAAATAATGGATTCATTTCAGCTGTTTGCCATGGTATGGCTGGTTTAGTCAATATTAAGGATGACAATGGAAATTATTTAATTGCAGGAAAAGCAATTACTGGCTTTACAACAACTGAGGAAGTTTTAGCTGGCAAAAAATCAGTCGTGCCGTTTTTAAATAAAGAAATCGCTGAACAACGCGGAGCTCATTTTAAGAAACAGCGTGCTTACAGTGAGTTTGCTGTGCAAGATGGACATATAATTACTGGGCAAAACCCTTTTTCCGTGAGAGCTGTTGCAAAGCTACTTATCAAAAGTATGTCAAACCATATTCAATAAAAATGAAGGAGCTGTTCGAAAAGATGATATCCTTTCGAACAGCTCCTTATATATTAACCGATAGAACCTTCCATTTCGTAGTTGATTAAACGGTTCATTTCTACTGCATATTCCATTGGTAATTCTTTTGTGAATGGCTCGATGAAGCCCATTACGATCATTTCTGTCGCTTCTACTTCTGAAATACCACGGCTCATTAAGTAGAATAATTGCTCTTCTGATACTTTTGAAACTTTTGCTTCGTGCTCTAATGACACATCGTCATTTAAAATTTCGTTGTATGGAATTGTATCTGAAGTTGATTGGTTATCCATAATTAATGTATCACACTCGATGTTTGCACGTGCGCCAGTCGCTTTTGGACCGAAGCGAACGATACCGCGGTATGATACTTTACCACCATGGTGTGCAATGGATTTCGATACGATTGTTGAAGATGTGTTTGGTGCAAGGTGAATCATTTTTGCCCCTGCATCTTGGTGCTGACCTTTACCTGCTAAAGCGATTGATAATGTCATACCACGTGCACCTTCACCACGTAAAATACATGCTGGATATTTCATTGTTAGTTTTGAACCGATGTTGCCATCAACCCATTCCATCGTGCCGTTTGCATCTACAACTGTACGCTTCGTTACAAGATTGTAAACGTTATTTGCCCAGTTTTGGATTGTTGTATAACGGCAATATGCGTCTTTACCAACGATAATTTCTACTACTGCTGAGTGCAATGAGTTTGTTGTGTAAACAGGTGCCGTACAGCCTTCTACATAGTGTACATGTGCGCCTTCGTCTACGATAATTAATGTACGCTCGAATTGACCCATGTTTTCAGAGTTAATACGGAAGTACGCTTGTAAAGGAGTTTCTACCTTTACGCCTGGTGGTACGTAGATGAATGAGCCACCTGACCATACTGCTGAGTTTAATGCTGCAAATTTGTTGTCTGCGTAAGGAATAACAGTACCCCAATATTTTTTGAAAATGTCTTCATTTTCTTTTAATGCTGAGTCTGTATCTTTGAAGACGATACCTAAGTCTTCTAAATCCTTTTTCATGTTGTGGTAAACTACTTCAGATTCGTACTGAGCAGATACACCAGCTAAATATTTTTGCTCTGCTTCTGGAATACCTAATTTATCGAATGTTGCTTTGATTTCTTCAGGCACTTCATCCCATGAGCGCTGTGTTGCTTCAGATGGCTTTACGTAATACGTAATTTCATCGAAGTCTAATGCTGAAAGGTCGCCGCCCCATTGAGGCATTGGCATTTTATAAAATTGTTCGAGAGCTTTTAAGCGGTAGTCAAGCATCCACTGCGGCTCTTCTTTCATATTTGAGATTTCTCGTACGATTTCTTCTGTTAACCCACGTTTTGAACGGAAAATTGATACGTCCTTATCGTGGAAGCCATATTTGTAATCGCCGATATCAGGCATTTTTTTAGCCATTAGTTCTCCTCCGTTCATTACAATTATTGCGCTTCGCTTTTTACACCCTTTTCCATTGCTTTCCAAGCCAATGTTGCACATTTAATGCGAGCTGGGAATTGCGACACGCCTTGTAGCGCTTCTACATCACCTAAGTCATATTTGTCTAGGTCGTACTCTTCACCAAGCATCATTTTTGAGAAAATATCTGCTAGCTCTAACGCCTCTTCAAGTTTTTTTCCTTTGATGATTTGTGTCATCATCGATGCAGAGGACATGGAAATCGAGCAGCCTTCACCATCAAATTTCGCGTCCTCTACAATACCGTCAGTCAATTTTAATGTTAAATGAATGCGGTCACCACAAGTAGGGTTATTCATATCGATTGTGACGTTATTTTCTTGTAAAATCCCTTTGTTACGAGGGTTTTTATAATGTTCCATAATAACAGAACGATATAGCTGATCTAAATTATTAAAAGACATCGTTGAAATACTCCTTCGCTGAGCGCAGTCCTGCAACTAAGCGGTCGATATCTGCTTCATCATTATATAGATAGAAGCTTGCACGTGCTGTTGCAGTTACTTGAAGCCATTTCATTAACGGTTGAGCACAGTGGTGACCAGCTCGTACTGCGATTCCATTCATATCTAATACTGTTGCAACATCATGTGGATGGACATCATCTAAGTTAAATGTCACAAGTCCACAGCGCTGCATTGGATCGCGAGGACCAAAAATTTGTAAGCCTTCGATTTTCTCTAGCTCATCCATTGCATATGCAGCTAATTTATGCTCATGTGCAGCTATATTATCTAAGCCGATTTCATTTAAGAAATCGATTGCTGCACCTAAGCCGATTGCTCCTGCAATGATTGGTGTACCACCTTCAAATTTCCACGGTAGCTCTTTCCATGTTGACTCATAAAGACCTACGAAATCAATCATTTCACCGCCAAATTCGATTGGCTCCATGTTGTCTAAAAGCGCCTCTTTTCCATATAGTACACCAATACCTGTTGGCGCACACATTTTATGCCCAGAAAACGCTAAAAAGTCACAATCTAAATCTTGCACATCGACTTTGACATGTGGTGCTGCCTGTGCTGCATCAACAACGATAATTGCTCCGTTGTCATGCGCAATTTTCGCAATATCCTTAATTGGATTAATCGTTCCTAAAACATTCGATACGTACATAATAGAGACAATTTTTGTTTTGCTAGTAATTGCTGCACGCACTGCATCTAAAGAAATCGTGCCATCTTGTTGTAAATCAATATATTTCAGCACAGCTCCCTTTTCTTTCGCAAGCTGCTGCCATGGGATAATATTCGAGTGGTGCTCCATATACGTAATGACAATTTCGTCACCCTCTTGCAGCGTTTGACGACCATAGCCTGCTGCCACTGTATTTAAAGCTGTTGTTGTACCACGTGTGAAAATAATTTCCTTTGTAGAACGAGCATTAATAAATTTACGTACCTTTTCGCGTGCACCCTCATAAGAATCCGTTGCGCGGTTTCCTAAAGTATGCACTCCACGATGGACGTTCGAATTATCAAATTCGTAATATTTTTTTAATGCTTCAATCACTTGAATAGGCTTTTGCGACGTTGCTGCACTATCAAGGTAAACGAGCGGATGCCCATTTACCTCTTGATTTAGCACAGGAAAATAGTTTTTTATGTCTTTTATATTCATTATCGAACTTTCCTTTCGATAACCTCCGTCAGTTGCTTTTTAACGCCCTCGATTGGCAACTTTGTCACAACTGGCGCAAGGAATCCGTGAATGACAAGACGCTCTGCCTCTGCTTTTGAAATACCGCGACTCATTAAATAGTAAAGCTGAATCGGGTCAACACGACCTACAGATGCTGCGTGTCCTGCTGTTACATCGTCTTCATCAATTAAAAGAATTGGGTTAGCATCGCCACGTGCTTTTTCAGAAAGCATTAGAACGCGTGATTCTTGCTCTGCGTTTGCCTTTGTTGCACCATGCTCGATTTTACCGATACCGTTGAAAATAGATTGTGCACCGTCTTTCATTACACCGTGCTTTAAAATTTGCCCATCAGAGTTTTTACCCCAGTGGCGTACTTCTGTTGTGAAGTTTTGCTTTTGCGTACCGCGACCAACAACAACTGTTTTCGTATCTGCAACAGAGCCATCGCCGATTAAATGTGAAATATTTTCAGAAATTGTATCTGAATCATTCATTAAGCCAAGTGCCCATTCAATTTTGCCATCACGTGCAATGTTTGCACGACGGTTTACATATGTTGTAAAGCCTTTTGCAAGAACATCTACAGCACCGTAAACAACTTGCGCATTGTCTTTGATAACAACTTCCGCAATGATATTTGCTTGTCCCTTTGATTCTTCAATTGTCGATACATATGTTTCAACATATGTTACACTTGAAGATTCTTCAGCTACAACTAATACGTGGTTAAATAATGAAGCATCTGCATCATCATTAACAAAAACAACTTGTAATGGCTCTTCTACAACAACGTTGCGTGGTACGTAAACAAATACGCCACCATTGACAAGTGCTGCATGGTAAGCAGCTAATTTATGCTCATCTACTTTAACAGCCGTTGTCATGAAATATTTTTGTACTAAATCGCTATGCTCACGAACTGCTGTTAAAATATCTGTGAAAATAACACCTTGTGCTTTTAGCTCTTCTGAAACTTTGCTAAATGCTGGTGTGTTATTGCGTTGAATGTAAAGATTTTGTTGCCCCTCTACATCGATTAAAGCAGCTACCTCTGCTGGTAAGCTATCTAATGATGCGTATGGTGCACTTTCTACTGTATGTTTAGGGAATTCAGTAAAGTTCCATTTTTTAATATTCGTTTTATCAGGCGTTGGTAATGCTAGCTCTGCCGCTTGTGCAAGTGCCGCCTCGCGGAAATCAGCAAACCACGCTGGCTCATTGTTGCTTTGTGAGAACGAGCGTACTTCTTGTGCTGATAACGCCAATTTTGTTTCCACCGTCATCTTGTTCGTCCTCCTCTAATTATGCTTCTGCTTCTACAGTTTCTTCTTCGATACCTAGCTCTTGCTTAATCCAGTCGTAACCATCTGCCTCTAAGCGTTGTGCAAGCTCTGCACCGCCAGATTTCACAACTTTACCTTGCATCATTACGTGTACATGGTCTGGTGTGATATAGTTTAATAAGCGTTGATAGTGCGTAATCATTAAGCAGCCGAAGCCTTCGCCGCGCATTTCGTTAATGCCTTTAGATACCACTTTTAATGCATCGATATCAAGACCTGAGTCGATTTCATCAAGAATTGCGAATGTTGGCTTAATCATCATTAATTGTAAAATTTCGTTACGCTTTTTCTCACCACCAGAGAAGCCTTCGTTTAAGTAACGTTGACCCATTTCCTCTGGCATTTCTAAAAAGTCCATCGTTTTATCTAATTCGCGGATAAATTTCATTAAAGAAATTTCATCGCCTTCTTCGCGACGCGCATTGATTGCTGAGCGTAGGAAGTCTGCGTTTGTTACACCAGCGATTTCAGATGGGTATTGCATTGCAAGGAATAAACCAGCTTTTGCACGCTCGTCAACTTCCATTTCTAACACATTTTCACCATCTAATAATACTTCGCCTTGTGTTACTTCATATTTAGGATGACCCATAATTGCAGATGCTAACGTAGATTTACCAGTACCGTTAGGACCCATAATTGCGTGTACTTCATTTGTATTGATTGTTAGGTTTACACCTTTTAAAATCTCTTTTCCGTCGATTTCAACGTGAAGATCTTTAATTTCTAAAGTTGCCATTAAATTACCTCCATAATGTTCATTGCATGGGTATCCCATTGCATAATTATTGTCATGTACAATCTTAACTGAAAAGAGCTAGTGTTGCAAATAGTTTAGAATAATTTTAATTAAATAATTGTAAAAAAAGATAGTAGCCAGTATGCAACAATTCATAATTTATTAATAATGCAGTAGCAACAATTATCAATTAGCTCATTGTCAATAAGAATTATGGCTCAAGTAATAGTTAGAGCGCACGTAAAGTTTTAATTTGCTTTATCTGCATTTTTAACAAATAAAGGAGCGCTCATAATTAGAACGCTCCCTCATTTATTATTATTGCGAAATCGCTAGTTCTTTCATTAAATAGGCATCCACACTCGCAGCGACAGAGCGTCCCTCTTTAATCGCCCAAACAATTAAGCTTTGCCCTCTACGTGCATCACCTGCCGCAAAAATACCTGGTACATTTGTAGAGAAGTCCTTAATAGATGCTTGAATACGATTGTTGGCAATCGTCACACCAAAATGCTCTGGTACTGTATGCTCTACACCTTCAAAGCCAATCGCTACAAAAACGTGCTGAGCTGGCCATATTTTTTCAGTGCCAGGTAGCTCCTTAAAATAATAGAAGCCATCATCCCCTAGCACTTTTTCCATTTGAATTGTATGCAATGCTTTCACACAACCACTCGCATCCTTTTCAATTTTCGTTGTTTGAATGCAATATTCACGCGGATCATGCCCCTGCGCTGCCTCCACCTCTGCATAAGCGTAATCTAGCGTATAAACATTCGGATCTTTCGGCCACGGTGTCTCCTCTGTACGTCCTGTCGGTAGCTTTGGATGCTTACCAAATTGGTAAACCGAGTTGCATTTTTGGCGAATAGCTGTTGCCACACAGTCAGCCCCTGTGTCGCCACCACCAATAACGATGACATCCTTCCCCTCTACATTCAATGCTTGCCCGTCCTCAAAGTTTGAGTCTAATAAGCTTTTTGTGACATCTGTTAAATAATCCATCGCTAAATGAATCCCGTTTGCGTCGCTGCCCTCCATATGAAGCAAGCGCTGCTTTTGTGCACCTACACATAAAATAACAGCATCATAGGTGCTCTGTAGCTCATCGGCAGTAATATCTTTCCCTACCTCTGTATTGACAATAAATTCAATGCCCTCTTGACTCAAAAGGTCAACACGACGCTCAATAATATCCTTTTCTAGCTTCATATTCGGAATACCGTACATGAGCAAACCACCAAGGCGATCAGCTCGCTCAAAAACTGTCACAGCATGCCCTGCCTGATTTAATTGGTCAGCTGCTGCTAAGCCTGCTGGACCTGAGCCAACAATCGCTACTTTTTTACCAGTGCGCTGTGCTGGAATACGAGGTATTACCCAGCCATTTTCAAAGCCTTTATCAATAACGGTACGCTCAATCGACTTAATGGCAACAGCGGGGTCTGTAATCGCTAATGTACAAGACCCTTCACATGGTGCTGGACAAACACGCCCTGTGAATTCTGGAAAATTATTCGTCATATGCAAGCGCTCTAGTGCTTCCTTCCATTGCCCGCGATAAACTAAATCATTCCATTCTGGAATTACATTTTGAATTGGACAGCCCGCTGCTGTACCACGAATTTCAATACCCATATGGCAAAATGGTGTGCCGCAGTCCATGCAGCGTGCGCCTTGTATTTGCAATGCTTCATCTGTTAAGCGAGAAGCATACTCCTTCCAGTTTGTGATACGCTCTAGTGGCGCGATTTCCTTTGTTTTTTCTCTTTTATATTCCATAAACCCTGTAGCTTTTCCCATTCTAGACCCCCCCTTTACTTGGAAATAGCTAGCTCTTTTATGCTCGTTGCTTCGACAAATGCCTGCATTGCTGCTAAATCAGTTGTTAACCCCTGTGCCTCATGCTGAGCAATTTTATTCAGCATCGCCTGATAATCTGTTGGCACAACTTTGATCAAGCGCTGAACAGTTTGCTCCCAATTTTCTAACACCTCATAAGCCTTTGAGCTATTTGTATAATCATAGTGCTGTGTAATCATTGCATGGATGATATCCATCTCCTGTTTTTCTTCAAGCTTCGCAAATTCAATCATTTCCATATTGCACTGCGCTTTAAATGCTGCCTCGTCTGTTGGCAGCACATAGGCAATACCGCCTGACATACCTGCTGCAAAGTTTTGTCCTACATCGCCTAGCACAATAATTTTGCCACCTGTCATATATTCACAGCCATGGTCTCCAATGCCTTCAACAACGATATGTGCACCTGAATTACGAACTGCAAAGCGATGCCCTGCTCGCCCATTAATAAATGCCTGACCACTTGTTGCGCCATATAAACAAACATTGCCTGCAATGACATTGCGCTCTTGCTGTCCTTTAATCGGTGCAATCGCAAGCACTTTGCCACCAGATAAGCCTTTCCCAAAGTAATCGTTGACATCTCCTGCACAGCTTAATGTCATACCACGAGGCGTAAACGCACCAAAGCTCTGTCCTGCATGTCCTGTGAAATTTAGGCGAATCGTATGCTCTGGTAAGCCTTGCTCTCCATAGCAGCGAGATATTTCACTGCCGATAATTGTGCCGACAACACGGTCTGTATTTTTAATTGGATAGTGTAATGTAATAGGTGTTCTGCTTGCAATGCTCTGTTTCACCTTTGGCAACAGCTCACGCATATCAAAGCTTTCTGCAATTTTATGGTCTTGCTCCTGCTCTTTCGTACGCACGCCTTGCACCTGATATAGTAACGCTGTTAAATCGAGCTGTCCTGCCTTCCAATGCGCCTTCGCACGTTTAGACACTTCAAGGACATCTGTGCGTCCAACCATTTCCTCTACTGTGCGGAAGCCTAGCAATGCCATATACTCACGCATTTCCTCTGCTACAAAGCGGAAATAGTTCACAACATGGTCTGCATTCCCCATAAACTTCGCACGTAGCTCTGGATTTTGCGTTGCTACACCTACCGGGCATGTATCTAAATGACAAACACGCATCATCACACAGCCTAAAACGATTAATGGTGCTGTCGCAAAGCCATATTCCTCAGCTCCAAAAAGTGCTGCCATAATGACATCTTTTCCTGTCATTAGCTTGCCATCTGTTTCTAATACGACACGGTCACGCAAGCCATTTAACATCAGCGTTTGATGCGCCTCTGCTAAGCCTAGCTCCCATGGTAAGCCTGTATGCTTAATTGATGTTTTCGGTGAAGCACCTGTACCGCCATCGTAGCCTGAAATAACGATGACATCTGCCGCTCCTTTTGCTACGCCAGCTGCAATTGTACCAACGCCTGCCTTTGCCACAAGCTTGACAGAAATTCGTGCATAGCGATTGGCATTTTTCAAATCATGAATGAGCTCAGCCATATCCTCAATAGAATAAATATCGTGATGTGGTGGTGGAGAAATTAAACCAACACCTGGCGTGGAGCCACGTACCTCTGCCACCCATGGATATACTTTATTGCCCGGCAATTGTCCGCCTTCACCAGGCTTTGCCCCTTGTGCCATTTTAATTTGCAATTCCTCTGCATTCACTAAATAATGCGATTTAACACCAAAACGTCCTGAGGCAATTTGCTTAATCGCACTGCGACGGCTATCACCGTTTGCGTCTTGTATATAGCGAGCAGGGTCTTCGCCACCTTCTCCAGAATTTGAGCGTGCACCAAGGCGATTCATCGCAATCGCCAATGTTTCATGAGCTTCTTTCGATAATGAACCAAATGACATTGCCCCTGATTTAAAGCGTTTAACAATTGATTCCACCGATTCCACTTCCTCTAAAGGCAAACGCTTCTCCGCCTTTTTAAAGTCGAATAAATTGCGTAAAAAGCCGATGCGCTCTTCATTTGCCATTTCGGCATACATACGATATAAGCCGTAATCATTTTTACGTGTTGCCCATTGCAATGTATGAATTGTTTTTGGGTTGAAGGCATGATGCTCACCATTTGCACGCCACTGGAAGTCACTGCCTGAATCAAGCTCCTGCTGCTTCATTTGTAGTGCAGCTTGATGGCGCTTTTTCGTTTCTTCACCGATCGTTTCTAAATCAATGCCATCAATTTGCGAGGCTGTTCCTGTGAAATGCTCCTCAATAACAGCTTTACTAATCCCTACAGCTTCAAATATTTGCGCACCACGATAGGATTGCACTGTTGAAATACCCATTTTTGACATCACTTTGACAACGCCATCCGTTATGCCCTTACGGTATTTTTGAATCGCTGTTTGATAATGGAGTGGAATATGCCCTTTCTGAATTGCCTGCTCAATCGTTGCATATGCTAAATACGGATAAATTGCATCAACACCAAAGCCAATTAATGCAGCAAAGTGGTGCACCTCTCTCGCCTCGCCACTGCTAACAATAATGCTTACCTTAGTGCGTAAGCCTGTTCGCACTAAATATTGATGTAAGCTACTTGCAGCTAATAAAATTGGCACTGTTGGTATTGTGATATCCTCATTTTGATCTGTTAAAATTAACAATGTTGCACCATGCCCAATCGCCTTTTTCGCTTGCTGCTGTATACGCTGTAATTCTTCTGCTAAGCTTTCCTTAAATGTTAAATCCATCACAGTGTACTGGAAATCTGATTGTTTTAGTAGCTCGGTATATTCCCCATGCGTTAAAATTGGTGTATCAAGGAAAATTCTACGTGCATTTGCTGCTGTCGGATGCAATAAATTACCTTCAGCGCCAAGCAATGTCATGGTCGATGTGACAACATGCTCACGTATGGAATCAATCGGTGGATTTGTTACTTGCGCAAATAGCTGTTTAAAGTAATTGAACAGCGATTGTGGGCGCTCAGATAGTACAGCAAGCGGTGTATCATTGCCCATAGCACCAAGTGGATCCTTCCCTTCCTTCGCTAAAGGCACAATATATTTTTGAATATCCTCAAATGTATAGCCATAAATTTGCTGCTGACGTGTAATATTTTGCACTTGTACAGATGGCTCTTCCTTTGCTTCAAGCTTGACCATATGCTCCTCTAGCCACTCTGCATATGGATATGCTGCAGCCATTTCAGCCTTTAGCTCATCATCTGAGATGATTTTCCCTTGCTCTAAATCAACAAGCAGCATTCGCCCTGGACTAAGACGGTCCTTATATAAAACGTTTTCCTCTGCTATATCAATAACACCTGTTTCAGAAGAGAAGATAATATGGTCGTCCTTAGTTACATACAAGCGACCTGGACGTAAGCCATTGCGGTCTAAAATAGCGCCAATTTGCTTGCCATCTGTAAAGCAAATTGCTGTTGGCCCATCCCAAGGCTCCATTAAGCTTGCATGATATTGATAAAATGCTTTGCGCTCTTTTGCAATGCGTGGATTTTCTGTCCATGGCTCAGGAATTAGCATCATTGCTGTATGTGCAGGTGTGCGTCCTGCTAGTACGAAAAACTCAAAGGCATTGTCTAGCATTGATGAGTCTGAGCCTGTCGTATCGATAATCGGTAAGATTTTTTGTAAATCTTCCCCGAAAGCCTCTGAAATAAATTGCTGTTCACGTGCTTGCATCCAGTTAATATTGCCACGCAACGTATTAATTTCACCATTATGAATAATGTAGCGATTTGGATGTGCTCGCTCCCACGATGGGAATGTATTTGTAGAATAGCGTGAATGGACAAGTGCTAATGCGGAAACAAAATGCTCATCTTGTAAATCTAAATAAAATTCACGTACTTCCTCAGGTGCTAGCAGCCCTTTGAATACAATTGTTTGACTGGACATACTTGGACAATAAAAGGTATAATTTTGCGCTTTTGCCCAATGCTCTGCCTGTTTGCGAATTAAATATAGCTTGCGTTCAAAGGCAAGATTGTCTGTTGTATTAGCTGCGATAAATACTTGACGAACAATCGGCGCTGTCGCTTTTGCTACCTCGCTTAAACATTCTTTATTAATCGGTACTGTACGCCAAGCAATTAGTTGCTGCCCTTCTTGCGCAATCAATTCATTTATTTTTTCTTCGATTGCCTTGCGCTGTTCCTCATTATTTGTAAAAAATAATTGCCCAACACCGTACATCCCTTTATTAGGTAATTGTAGCTCTGGACATTGCGTTTTAAAAAAGGCATCTGGAATTTGCACCATCAGCCCTGCACCATCCCCAGTTTTCCCATCGCTTCCACGCCCTGCACGATGCTCTAAGCGACATAGCATTTCTAAACCATTTTTGACAATATCATGAGAAGGTTGCCCTTTAATATTTGCGTACATGCCAATACCACATGCATCATGTTCAAACTCTGGTGAATAAAGACCTTGTGTGACTGGCAATTGATGAAAAGTCATAGATGATCCCCCCAATTTTTTCAATAACGTATTTACATTTTATATTTTTCAGAATAATATAAACAATATATAGTTTGGATATAATCTATCTAAAAATCAGATGAATGGGGTGGAAACGTTGGAGTTACGTCAATTGCGTTACTTTGTTGAAGTGGCTGAACGCGAGCATATTTCAGCAGCAGCAGAGCATTTACATGTGGCACAATCAGCAATTAGTCGGCAAATTGCCAATTTAGAGGAGGAATTAGGTACCCCCCTTTTTGAGCGTGTTGGTCGCAATGTCAAGCTGACACCAGTTGGGAAAATCTTTTTAGAGCATAGCTTAACCGCTTTAAAGGCAATAGATTTTGCTACAAAGCAAGTTGAGGAATATTTAGACCCACAAAAAGGGGTCATTAAAGTTGGCTTCCCAACAAGCTTAGCAAGCTATGTTTTACCAACTGTGATTTCCGCCTTTAAACGCCAATATCCCGATGTCGCCTTTCAGCTGCGTCAAGGGTCTTATAAATACTTAATTGAAGCTGTAAAAAATCGAGAGCTCAATTTAGCTTTATTAGGGCCGATTCCACCAAAGGATGAGTTAATTGATGTCCGTGTGCTTTTTAGCGAAAATATGTATGCACTGCTGCCAACATCACATCCATTAGCTAAAAATGAATCGATTAATTTAATTGATTTACGTCATGAAAACTTTGTACTCTTTCCTGAGGGCTATGTTTTGCAAAAGGTGGTCGTCGATGCATGTCGTTCAGTAGGCTTTTTGCCAAACATTACATCTGAGGGTGAGGATATGGATGCATTGAAGGGGCTTGTTGCAGCTGGTATTGGTATTACACTATTACCTGAGAGCTCGCTCTATGACTCCACACCGCGCTTAACCGTCAAAGTACCTATTGCAATGCCTGTTATCCGCCGCACAGTTGGTGTCATTTATCCGACAACTCGCGATTTAGCACCATCAGAGCAAATCTTTTTATCGTTTGTTGGCGATTTTTTCTCAAGGCTGACGCAGTTTCAGTAAAGAATGTGGATCGTGACCACCACAGGAGCACACATTATGTAATGTAAAAGTAGAGGCTACCTGAAAAGAATCATCTTTTCAGGTAGCCTCTGTTTTAAGGGAGAACTTTCATAATAGTTGTAAGCGATTTAGAAAGTTATCTATTATTTTTCAACTGGTACAACAGCGCCGTCCCATTCCTCTAAAATAAAGTCTTGGATTTCTTTTGATGTTAATACATCTACTAATTTTTTAATTGAATCGCTGTTTTCATCGCCTGTACGTGTAGCGATAATGTTTACATATGGAGAATCTGAGCTCTCGATTGCGATTGAATCGTTAATTGGGCTAATGCCTGCATCGATAGCAAAGTTTGAATTAATGACAACAACGTCGCCTTCACCATTTTCAAAATAAGTAACTAACATTTCTGGTGCAGAGTCTGCATCAAATACAAGATTTTTTGGATTTTCTACAATATCCTCTAAACGCGCCTCAGATTTTACAACGCCTTCTTTTAAAGTAATTAAACCTAAGCTTTCAAACAATGTTAAAATACGACCTTGCTCTGTTACAGAGTTTGAAATAATAATTGTTGCGCCGTCTGGTAATTCATCAAGTGATTTATATTTTTGTGAGTAAACACCGATTGGCTCAATATGAATACCACCTGCATTCGCAAAGTCATAGCCTTTTTCCTTCATTTCATTTTCGAAATATGGAATCGTTTGGAAATAGTTCGCATCTAATTCACCAGAATCTAAATCTTGGTTTGGCAATATATAATCTTGGTATGGACGAACTTCAATTTCAACGCCTTGCTCAGCTAAAATTGGCTTCGCTTTTTCTAAAATAATATCATGTAAACCGTATGATGCACCTACTACTAATTTTGTTGGCTCTGCTGTTTCTGTTGTACCATTGTCACCTTCTGTGTTGCTACCTGTTGTTTCTTGCTCTTTATCTTCTTTAGCACCACAAGCTGCTAATACTAGCGCAAGTGCTGAGAATAATAAGATTGATAACCATTTTTTCATGTTTTTTCTTCCTCTCTTTTTTCACTTTCTATATGTCAACAAGTTACCTTGTAAAGACCTAACGTTTATCTACTTTGACTGTCAAAATATCGCCAATCCATTGAATAATAAAGACGATGACTAAAATAAAAATTGTTGCTACTTGTGTTACATCGCTACGGCTACGTTGGAAGCCATCGATATAGGCAAGCTGACCTAAACCACCTGCGCCGATAATCCCTGACATTGCTGTATAGCCAACAAGTGCAACGGCTGTTACTGTAATACCTGAAATCAAGGCAGGCAATGATTCAGGAATCAAGACCTTCCAAATAATCGTCGATGTTTTCGCCCCCATTGAACGTGCTGCCTCGATAACACCTTTATCAATTTCACGCAATGCAATAAGTACCATGCGCGCATAAAACGGTGCTGCCCCAACAATTAAAGCTGGTAGAGCGGCATTCGTTCCGCGAATTGTTCCAACGATGAATAACGTAAAAGGAATTAATAAAATAATTAAAACGACAAATGGAATGGAACGAAAAATATTAACGAGTGACCCTGTAATAAAATTGACAATTTTATTTGCCCACAACTGATGTGGGCTTGTTAAAAATAGTACAATCCCGATTGCTAGTCCTAAAATAAATGTAATTACAGTAGAAATTGTTGTCATATAAATCGTTTCATAGGCTGCTTGCCACATTTTGTCCCAATTGACGTTCGGAAATAATTGCTCAACCACGTTCAATCACCTCCGCTTGAATATTGTTTGTTGCTAATAGCTGCAATGCACTTTCAATATTTTCTTTACCTCCATCAATATGCACGATGAGCGTACCGTAAGGACCATTTGCCGTATGTGAAATAGCGCCATGCAAAATATTAATATCTACATCAAATTGCTTAATTAACTGCGACATAATAGGCTCTTTTGTTGATTGACCAACAAAGGTAACACGTACAATTTTGCCAGTCGGATAGTTTGTCACAATTTGCTCGATTGATTCCTTCGTCTCACTTGAATCAGAAACTTGCGACACAAAGTTTTTCGTAATCGTTGCCTGTGGATTTTGGAATATATCTAGCACCTTGCCTTGCTCCACAACTTGTCCAGCTTCCATCACTGCAACGCGATGACAAATTTTACGAATAACATGCATTTCATGTGTAATTAAAACAATTGTCAGCCCTAGCTTTTTATTAATATTCAAGAGTAGCTCTAAAATAGCATCCGTCGTTTCAGGGTCTAGCGCTGAAGTTGCCTCATCACAGAGCAATACTTCTGGGTTATTTGCTAATGCGCGGGCAATGCCAACTCGCTGCTTTTGCCCTCCTGATAGCTGTGAAGGATATGCTTTCTCCCTTCCGTTTAAACCGACTAGCTCCACTAGCTCCTGCACGCGGCTTGCTCGCTCGCTTTTGCTGACACCCGCAATTTCTAATGGAAATGCGATATTTTCCTCAACCGTACGTGACCAAAGCAAATTAAAATGTTGAAAAATCATGCTTATTTTCTGACGTGCTTGGCGTAAGCTTGCACCAGAAGTATGCGCAATATCCTCACCATTGACAATGACTTCTCCAGTTGTTGGCTTTTCCAAACCGTTGAGCAAGCGAATCATTGTACTTTTACCCGCACCGCTGTAGCCGATAATGCCAAATATTTCGCCTTGATTGATTGTTAAATTAACATCACGAACAGCGGTCAAATCGCCATTTTTCGTTTTGTAAACTTTCGTTATATTAGATAATTGAATCATCGTTATTCTCCTTTTAAAAATCAAAAAAACCTTTCCACTTTGAGCAAGCAGAAAGGTTTTACATAATGAATTTATGTTGAACCATTCTCTCATCTTTCAAAGTGTATACTTTGTGTGACTTGGCACCTTTTCACATTCGTGATGGTTGCCGGGCTTCATAGGGCACTTCCCTCCGCCGCTCTTTATAAGAGGATTTATTTAATTTGTAAATTTAGTATGAATGTACTTTATCACGATATAAAAAGTGCGTCAACTACTTTTTAATATTTCATATAAATTTAGTACGGATTGAAAGGCATAAATTTTTTCCATTGTGCCGTCATCCCTTGCTATTACTAGGCATGGAACACTTTCTACTTGCAACTCCAAGGCTAATTTTTCAGAATAGTTTAAATTCATTTTTCCTATTGGCATAGTAGGTAATAGCTGTTCCACGACATCCATCATTTTCGATGCGATGGCACATGTTCCACATATTGGCGTATATAAATATAGCGTGACAACATCATTATTAGTTAGCTGCTGTTGCCACTGCTCGATTGTCCATTCTTCCATTATCATTGTCCTACTTTGTACGTATATTTGCTTTTTTCAAAAGTGTAGCTAACACAGTTGTTGGGGTTGTTGCAACCTCTTTATATTGTGCAGGTATTTCGAGCTGAATAGCCTCTGAATAAACTCGCTTCATTAGCTTACGCATTTTTTGCCCTGATACATCCGCATCAAAAAGCGTATAAAATTTAAGATACTCATATGGTGCTAAAAGTTCAAGCAAATTGTCTTCACTCATCGTTCCGTTTGTACATAATATAATCGCATCCTCGGCAATTACTTGCTCCAGCTTTAATTTATCCGAACGCCCTTCTACAACCATACAAATCATCAAAATTCTCCTTTCATACGCAAATGGGGTGCCAGGAAAGCAGATCAACATCTGTTTTACCGACACCCCCTTTATATTTGTTTTACTCTGCAGTCATTTCGTCGTATTGCTCAGAAGTCATTAACTCATCTACTTCAGATGGGTTCGATAGCTCAACAACAACCATCCATGCTTGCTCATATGGAGACTCGTTCACGAATTCTGGGCTATCACCTAACTCTTCGTTTACTTCTACAACTTTGCCTGATACGGGCGCATATAGCTCCGATACAGTTTTAACTGACTCAACGCTACCAAATGGCTCGTTCAACGTTAATTCGTCGCCTACTTCTGGTAGTTCAACGAATACGATATCGCCTAGTTCATTTTGTGCAAAATGCGTAATACCGATACGCGCCTTGCCGTCTTCAACTTTTACCCATTCGTGCTCTTTAGAATAACGTAATTCTGTTGGTGTGCTCATGAAAACCCCTCCAAATATGTAATACATTCATTTTCAGTTTGCCATATTTCTTACGTAAAAACAAGCTACTATTCACGTTATTTCCACGATTCTAAGAAGTCAGACTCCTTGAAGCCTAACGTCACTTTTTTGCCATCCGTTACAAGCGGTCGCTTAATCAGCATACCATCAGACGCCAGCAAGGCTAATTGCTCATCCTCTGTCATTTCTGCTAGCTTATCCTTCAAGCCTAGCTCCTTATACTTCATCCCAGATGTATTAAAAAATTTCTTCAACGGCAGCCCGCTCGCCTCATAAATTGCTTGTAGCTGCTCCTTTGTCGGTGTTTCTTCTACAATATGTATCGACTCATACGTAATATGCTGATCGTCCAACCATTTTTGCGCTTTTTTACATGTTGAACATTTTGGATATTGATAAATTTGAATTGTCATTTGCCAGTCGCTCCTTTTTCATTGCTTCTTAAAAATCATATCATAAATTCTTTTAAAAAGACCTTGAAAAACATTTTATATCATATTACCTTGTTCTAGAAAGGGGACTGAAGTATGAACATGACAATTGAACAACTACCCTCATCAAGAATCGCCTATTTCCGAAGCATCGGGGAGTATGGGGGAGAGAAAAACCAAGAATTGATGGAAGCTTTTAAAGAATGGGCAAAATTGCAAAATATATTTGAGCAATCTATTATTTTAGGCATACCACAGGATAATCCACAAATTGTTCTGAAAGAGGAATGTCGTTATGATGTTTGTGCTATTGTAAGTGAAGATTTTAACGTCACAGCGCCCGCTCAAACTGGGCAATTTTCAGGTGGAAAATACGCTGTTTTCTTGCTTGATCATACAAAAGAGGCTGTGAGCGAATTTTGGAAAAATATTTTTAATGCGATTGAAAAAAATCATTTATCTATTAGGGAGCAGCCGATTATTGAGAGATATACGGCTCAAATGATTAATCAGCATTTATGCGAAATATTAGTGCCTATTCAGTAAAGGGTAGTGCTGTTATTTTTTAATTCAAAAGTAACAATTCGCTCTACCAAACATAAATAGAAGGCTATCCAAAATATTTGGATAGCCCCACAATATTAAACGATGTACTTCTCTGCCTCGATTAATTTCTCAGCAGCTTCACGTTTTTTCGTGATTAAGTTGTATGGGTTGTTGCGTGTTAATTTGCGCAGTGCTGATAATGTCATACGACCTGCATCACCTTCAACTGACGCAAGCAATGTATCCTTTGCTTCTTTTTCGATTTCTGCAAATGCTTCTTGACAGAAAATTTGCGTATATAGAAGCTTTTGTGCTGCTTTTTCTGCACCATCACGCTCGATTGCTTTTTGCGTGCGGATAACTGCTGATTCCATTGCGTATAATTGGTTGGCGATGTTGGCGATTTTCACCAATACCTCTTGCTCCGTCTCTAATTTCACACCGAAACGCTGAGCTGCTGCGCCTGCTGCTAATACGCCAATTTTCTTGGCGTTTTTCACTAAGTATAGCTCTTGTGCTAATGGCTCATCACCCACTTCTTCAGGCATCATCATTAATAGCTCTGATTGCAGGTTTTGCGCAACTTGTAATAATGGTAGCTCACCTTTTAATGCCTTTTTCATAAATGTGCCTGGTACAATCATACGGTTGATTTCGTTTGTACCCTCGAAAATACGGTTAATACGAGAGTCGCGGTAAATGCGCTCTACTTCGTATTCTGCCATGAAGCCGTAGCCGCCGTGTAATTGCACTGCTTCATCTGCTACATAGTCCAACGTTTCAGAGCCGAATACTTTAGCGATTGAGCACTCAATTGCATATTCAGCTACTGCACCAGCAATTGCTTTGCCATCCTTTTGTTCTTCAGCTGATAATTGACCTAGACGATCTTCGAAGTAGCCTACTGTACGATAGTTTAACGATTCAGATGCATAAATATGTGAAGCCATCGTTGCTAGCTTTTCTTTCGTTAAATTGAAGCTTGAAATTGGCGTATTGAATTGCTTACGTTGGTTGGCATATTGTACAGCTAATTCAAAGGCACGCTTTGAGCCCCCTACAGTACCTACACCTAATTTATAGCGTCCGATATTTAAAATGTTGAAGGCAATAATATGACCGCGTCCTACTTCACCTAATAAGTTTTCAACAGGTACTTCTGCATCCTCTAAAATTAATGTACGTGTTGAAGATGATTTAATCCCCATTTTCTTCTCTTCAGGACCTACAGAAACGCCTGGATATGAGCGCTCTACGATAAATGCAGAGAATTTGTCGCCATCAATTTTAGCGTAAACAACGAAGACATCCGCAAAGCCTGCGTTCGTAATCCATTGCTTTTCACCATTTAATACGTAGTGTGTGCCTGCATCGTTTAGCTTTGCTGTCGTTTTTGCGCCCAATGCATCGGAACCTGAGCCTGGCTCTGTCAAGGCGTATGCTGCAATTAATTCACCTGAAGCAAGCTTTGGTAAGTATTTTGATTTTTGCTCATGGTTTCCGAACAATACGATTGGTAATGAACCGATACCAACATGTGCACCATGTGTGATTGAGAAGCCACCTGCTACAGACATTTTTTCTGCGATTAGTGCAGAGGAAATTTTGTCTAAGCCTAAGCCTTCATATTCTTCTGGTACATCTGCTGCTAAAAGACCTAATTCACCTGCTGTTTTTAATAAACGTACAGAGTGGTCGAATTCATGGTTTTCTAAATTTTCTACAACTGGTAGTACTTCGTTTGCTACATACTCCTCTGTTGTTTTCGCAATCATTTTTTGCTCATCCATGAAATCCTCTGGTGTAATTACGCGATTAATATCTACTTCTTCTACTAAAAAGCTTCCACCTTTAATAATGTTTGTCATTATTAGTTCCCCCTTATTTTGAGTGCCAGGCACTCACACAATTCTCACACAATTTCCAATCTAGCCTTGTTATAGTATTTCGAACACACCAGCAGCGCCCATGCCGCCACCGATACACATTGTCACAACGCCATATTTGCCGCCACGACGCTTTAGTTCGTGAATTAATTTCAATGTTAAAATCGTGCCTGTTGCACCAAGTGGATGCCCCAATGCAATCGCTCCACCATTGACGTTTACTTTTTCTTCATCAATGCCTAAATGACGTACAACCTGCAATGATTGTGAGGCGAACGCTTCGTTGATTTCCCATAAATCAATTTGCTCCTGCGTTAAGCCAGCAATTTCTAACGCTTTTGGCACAGCGACAATCGGACCAATGCCCATTACTTCTGGCGCTACTCCACCAACCGCAAAGCCTAAAAACTTTGCAAGTGGCTTTAAGCCTTGTGCCTCTGCTTCTTCCTTATCCATTACCAAGACAGCAGCTGCGCCATCTGAAGTTTGAGAAGCGTTTCCTGCTGTAACAGAGCCTTTAACATTAAAGGCTGGACGTAATTTAGCTAAGCCTTCCACAGAAGTGCCTGGACGCACACCTTCATCTGTATCAAAAATAAATTTCTTTTCCTGTAGCTTGTTTTTCTCATCTACATAATGCTGGACAACTTCTACAGCTACGATTTCGTCCTTAAATTTGCCCTCTTTAATCGCTTTTTCAGCTAATTCATGTGAACGTACCGCAAATTTATCTTGGTCTTCACGGCTCACTTCATAGCGCTGTGCTACTTCCTCTGCCGTATGTCCCATGCTCATATAATACTGTGGTGCTTCCTCTGCAAGCTTCGGATTCAAGCGGATCGTATTTCCTGTCATCGGAATCATACTCATCGACTCAACGCCACCTGCTAGTATCGCCTTGGAATGTCCTAGCATAATGCGCTCTGCAGCATAGGCAATTGTTTGTAAGCCTGATGAACAGAAACGGTTGACTGTTAATGCAGGTGTTGTATCTGGTAACCCTGCTAATGCTCCAATATTACGTGCTATATTCATGCCCTGCTCTGCTTCTGGCATCGCACAGCCTATAATTAAATCATCAATCGGCCCTTCGTAACCTGCTCGATTCAATGCTTCTTTGACAACAAGTGCACCGAAATCATCTGGACGGACTGTTGCTAACGACCCCTTCTTTGCTTTCCCAATCGGTGTACGAGCACCTGCTACAATGACGGCTTCACGCATCATTCATATCCCCCTTTTATGACTAGTTACGTAATGGCTTTCCTTTTACAAGCATGTGCTGCATACGCATTTGCGATTTTGGATCAGCAACTAATTGTAAAAATGCCTCTTTTTCTAAGTTTAATAAGTATTCCTCTGTCACTTCTGTTCCATATGGTACTAAGCCCCCTGCAATCACATATGCAAGCTTTTTGGCAATTTTTAAATCATGCTCACTAATATAGCCTGATTGGAACATGCCCTGTGCACCTAACAGCAATGTTGCATAGCCTGGTGCCCCAACAACCTTCACCTTTTGCTTTAACGGTGCAGTATAACCCGCCTCATATAATGCTAGCGCTGCTTGCTTTGCATCATAAAGTTGATGATCTGCATTAACAGAAATGCCATCCGCAAAGTTTAAGAAGTTGTTTTCACGTGCTTCCTCACCAGACGTTGATACTTTCGCCATCGCAATTGTTTCAAATACTTTTGTTGCGATTGCTTGGTAATCGATTTCTACCCCATTTGGCAAGCCTTTTAAGAACTTTTGATAAAGACCGATATTACCGCCGCCCCCTGGAATTAAGCCAACGCCTACTTCTACAAGACCCATATATGTTTCAGCAGACGCTTGAATATGCGCTGCTGGTAAGCACACTTCCGCTCCGCCACCTAAAGCCATTTGGAAAGGTGCTGCGACAACTGGCTTTGTGCAATATTTAATGCGACGCATCGCCTTTTGGAATGCGCTCACGACGAAGTCTAGCTCGAAAATATTATCATCCTGTGCTTCCATTAAAATCATGCCTAAGTTCGCCCCAACACAGAAGTTCTTGCCTTGGTTACCGATAACTAAGCCTTTGTAATTTGCTTCTACTTCGTCAATTGCGAAGTTCAGCATTTGAATAATGTCTAAGCCAATGGCATTTGATTGTGAGTGGAATTCTAATAATGCAATGCCATCACCTAAATCAATTAAGCTAGCACCCGTATTTGATTTAATGACACCATGCTTTTTCTTATAGCGCTTTAAATCAATTACTTTCGGATTCGTTGGCACTTTTTCATATTCTGTCCCATTATAGAAGGCTAAATCACCATCAATTTCTGAGTAGAATGTATCAAAGCCTTTTTCTAATAAACCTTTCACGAATGCTGGCACTTCTCGACCTTCTGCCTCCATTTTTGCAACAGAGTCTTTCACACCAATTGCATCCCACATTTCAAATGGCCCTTGTGCCCAGCCGAAGCCCCATTTCATCGCATTGTCGATTGCCACAATGTCATCTGCAATTTCGCCATGTAGCTGTGCTGAATAAATCAATGTCGGTGCAAAAACATTCCATAATAACTCGCCTACACGGTCATTTGCATAAACCAGTGTTTTTACTTTATTGGCTAAGCCTCTAGCTTGCTTTGCCATTTCCATAGAAGGCGTTTTCAGCTTTTTCACTGGCTCATATTCAAATGTTTGTAAGTTTAGCTCAAGAATTTCCTTGCCTTGCTTTAAGAAGAAGCCTTGACCTGACTTCGCACCTAGCCAGCCATTGGCAATCATCTTTTTCACGACTGCTGATTCTGCAAATACTTGTTGCTCCTCACCTGTCGTATTGTCATAAACGTTTTTAGCAACATGCGCAAATGTATCTAATCCTACAACATCTAACGTACGGAAAGTTGCTGATTTTGGGCGACCGATTAAAGGACCTGTTACGGAATCAACTTCTCCGATTGAATAGCCACGCTCCTGCATTTCACGCATCGTTACAAGTAAACCGTATGTACCGATACGATTTGCAATAAAGTTTGGCGTATCTTTTGCGATAACAACCCCTTTGCCAAGCACATCTTCACCGAATTCACGCATAAATGCGACCACTTCTGGTGCAGTTGTATTTGCTGGGATAACTTCTAAAAGCTTTAAATAGCGCGGTGGATTGAAGAAATGCGTTCCTAAGAAATGCTTTTGGAAATCCTCTGAGCGTCCCTCTGCCATCGCATTAATGCTAATACCTGATGTATTTGATGTAATAATTGTGCCAGCTGTTCTCGCAGCATCAATTTTTTCATATAAGCTCTTTTTAATATCTAAATTTTCAACAACAACTTCAATAATCCAATCCACATCTTTTAGCTTCTCTAAATCATCCTCAAAATTCCCTGGTGTGATTAAAGCTAAGTTTTGCTTCGAAGATAGTGGTGCTGGTTTTTGTTTTAATAGTTTTTGCATTGCCCCTTGTGCAAAACGATTGCGTACTACAGGATGCTCAAGCGTTAACCCCTTCGCTTGCTCCTCCGCTGTTAATTCCTTCGGTGCAATATCCAACAATAATGTCGGAATACCGATATTCGCTAAATGTGCTGCAATACCTGATCCCATAACCCCTGAGCCTAAAACGGCTGCCTTTTTAATGCTGTAAGCCACGAGCAATTCCCCCTTGTGCAATTCTTTGAATGAACAGTCATTCATTTTGTAACGAAAAAAAATAGCTCACTACTAAAATATTTTTTTCACATCATTTCTGTTTTTAGTGTAGTGTATTTCTTTTATTAAAGCAATATTTTTTTCACAGTATTTTCAAAATTTTTTCTATCGACAAGCAAATTGCTTTCGTTCACATTTGAAAATCGGTACACTAATCATAAAGGAGTGAGATCAATGGAACAAATAACAACATTAGAGCAATTTAACGAATTAACTTCAACAGAGCAAGCAGTTATCATTAAATTTTTTGCAGGCTGGTGCCCTGATTGCACACGCATGGATATGTTTATTGACCCAATTATCGAGGAATACAACCAATATAAATGGTATTCTATCAACCGCGATGATTTCCCAGAGCTAGCTGAAAAATATCAAGTAATGGGCATCCCGTCATTATTAATCTTCAAAAATGGTGAAAAATTAGCACACTTACATAGTGCCAATGCTAAATCACCTGCACAAGTAACTGAGTTTTTAGACGCGCAAGCATAAAAAACAAGCTCCCGCTTGGTCGGGAGCTTGTTTTTTGCGTTTCGATGAGCGAATTTTACATTTGGTTGAGCGAATTGCATTGGTCGATGAGCGAATTTCGTGTTTGGTTGAGCGAATTCCACCATTCGTTGAGCGAATCTCTACTTTTAAACCAATTCTTTCATTAACTGCTGTCCCTTTTCAACCGATGTTTCAATATAGCCGATGATTTGTGGCAATGTGAAAACCTGTAAATTTTGCTTTAGCATATCCTCATCATACACCATGTCACCTTGTACATAAGGTAAAAACTGCATAACCTCCTGTTCAGTTACTTCCTCTAAATTCACAATGGTTGCTTTAGATGGCAATATAGATTCATTGAAGCCGTAATATGCTAATAGCTGCCCATTTAGTAGCATAAAATCTTGATGATAAAGCCTTCCTAGATTTTGGTCATTTTCCATACGATTTTTTAGCCAAGGTAGATAGAAGCCTTGCAGCCATAAATCATCTGTAATTAAATGCGTATAGTAGCCAAGTATGTATGACTGTTCTTTGTGTGTATTATATTTTTCTAAAAAACCTGTATAATCAATTTTTCGTGTATAATCTTCCTGTTGACCAATATAAAAATGCGAGCGCTCTTTGTCTAATGCAGCATCCGGTGCGATGCCACCTGCTAAAAAGCTCGCTTTGTCCTTTATTGCGATCCGTTCTGCTATCTTCTGTGAGATAATCAAATGCATAATTCTCGAGCCCATTTCTTGTCCCTCCATTTCCTTTCCAAAATCACAACGTTTTTCCTGCCTTATAAGTTGCAGCTTTACCTATACAAAACTTCTTAATAAGATAATAGAAGGGGGCTATAAAGATGAAAAAGAATATTACATTCATCATTTTAATAACCATCTCTATTCTCCTCATCGCTTTTTCACAAATGATTATGGATAATGCAGCTTCTCCTACAACAAATAATGAGGAATTGCTTGTTATTACTGGAGAAATTATAGAGCTAGAGAGCGGTAGGTTTTTACTGCAAAGCAGCTACAAAGTTTGGATTGCTAGCAATTCAATGGATTCTTTGAAAATTGGTCAAACTGTCTCTGTGTGGGTAAATTTCGTTGAGACAAGTGATCCTGCACAGGCACAGGCAAGTGCAACTAAAATTGAAATTAAAACAGCTGACTGAAAAGATATTATCTTTTCAGTCAGCCATTTCAATGGATTAAATTCATTTCACGAAAATATTTGTGCGGCTCTGTATAAATAAAGAGCGTATTCGGAATTGCCTCCATTTTTCGCTCATAGCGACTTAATTTATTTATCGTTGCGGCTAGTCGATTTTCTACATTTATATTTGTCATAAAGTGAATGCCGTAGCCGAATACATCGAGCTTTTTCTCCTCCCACCAGCGCAGCTGTCCTGCCACTTCAAAATGCTCGCCCATAATATTAAATGTCACATTAAACTTCATATCCTGATGGACTGGTAGCTTTAAATTAGATAAAATTTTCACGCCACCTAAGCTTATATTTTCAATTAACACAGGTGTTTTCCCAAGCGTTATCGCTTGTCCATTGAACTCAGTAATTGTTAAAAACCCTTGTAATAGATGCTGGAAACGATAGCGGTAATATTGCCGTCTCTCTACAGTGACTGCTCTTTTATATTTGCTTTTTGGTATAACATAGCCTGTTTTTAAAATGGCTTTAAATGTCGATTCTTTTGCAGGCTTTGAGAAAATATATCCTTGGACAGCATCACATTCCAATTGCTTTAAAAATTCGAGCTGCTCTACCGTTTCCACCCCCTCTGCAATCACTTCCATCGAAAGCGACTTTGCTAAATAGATAGTCGATTTAATAATCGCATCATCAATGCTATTTTCTTCAAACAAATTTTGAACGAACACTTTGTTTACTTTCAAAATATTCGGCCTTATTTTTCGAATATAATCTAATGAGGAATGTCCTTTGCCAAAATCAGCAACAACCACTTGAATGCCTAGCTGTTTAAATGCTTCTATTGATTCATGAATAATGTCTTCATGTAAAAATGTATTTTGATTCATTTCAAAGCGTAAGAAGGCTGGATTTATATTGTACTGCTCAAGCAATCGAATAACTAAATCATAAAAGCCCTTTTTCAATAGTCGAAGCGCTGGAATAATGACCGTAATAGGCTTTAATGACAGCTGTTCAGCCTGCCACTCCTGCATCGATTGCAGCACTTTTTCTAGTAGCCAGTCGGTAATGGGATTAATTAAATGATTTTCTTCTGCTAATGGGAGAAACTCATCTGGCATGACAAGTCCCCAGTCTGGATGATTCCAGCGAATAAAAGCTTGTGCCCCCGTCAACAGCCCTTTTCTCGTATCAACTTGCGGCTGATAAAAAACGGCAAATTGCTTTTCAGTAATAGCTTTTCTCATATCTCGCTCTAGCATATATTGCTTAAATGTTGAAATACTTGCAACATGTGATGAAAGCTCATACGTATTCTTTCCTTTTTTCTTTGCCTCCTGTAAAGCATTATATGCTTTTTCAAGCAATGTTCTTTCGTCTCCTGCCTCTGCTGGATAAAATGAAATTCCTATGCTAGCTGTCACATTCAATTCAAATTCTTGAATCGTAAAAGGCTGCTGAATTGTTTTTAAAATTTGTTCAGCTAATGTGATGATCTCTTTTTGCCATATGTGAGGCACAAGCATTAAAAAGTTATTATTGCTCATGCGGGCAATTTCACCATTTTGAGGTGTTATTTGTTTCAATCTTTGCGCTAATATTTTCAATGCTTCATTACCTGTTGAATATCCTAATGAATTGTTAATAACATGGAACCGGTCGATATCAATGTTTAAAATAGTGAAAGGCTCTTGCTTTTTTGTATATTGCCCCAATACTTTTCTCATTTTCGTTTGATTCGGCAAACCTGTTAATGCATCATATTGCGCTAAATATAGTAATTCCTGCTCCATTGCAATTTCCCGTGTAATATCAAGCACAAGTCCAAAAACATTTGTGACATCTCCCTGCTGATTAAAGCGTGGTACAATTTGCTCAAGCAGCCATTTTTTCTCGCCATTTTGACAAGTAATTGCATAGATTTCCTGTATTTTTTCTCCTGCCACAACACGTGCCTTTGCTTTATTCATCACATCAATATACTCTTCATTAACAAGCTCAAACCAAGCTTGCTCATTTTCATAAAGTGTATTAGTTGGAAGGTTTAATATGTCCTCCAGCCCTTTTGAAGCGTAAATAAACGGCCCATCCATTGATTCTCGCATCCAAATTCCCGAAGTCAAATGATCGAAAATATATTGATATTCATCGCGACTTTTCTTTAACGTAAGCTGCTGCTCAAGTAAATATTTCTCTAAATTGCTGCTTACCTTCACATAGACACTCGTTATTTGATCGCCCTCTTTAATTGGCACAAATGATAAAGTAAGCGGTAGCTCCTCTAGCTGTTTATTGCGAACAGTAATATCAACTTGTGTCGTTATTCCTTTTAATGCATTGATAAAGCTAATTTTTAATTGTTTCAATGTTTCAGGGGAAGTAAATTTTCGAAAGTCATTTGTCGATGTAATTTCCGTTCCAAAAAACGCTTCCATTTTCTCTCTGTTTGCAACATATAGCTCACCTTGACGTGAAAAAACAAAGACGATTTCTGGATCATTCGTTACAAGTGAAGTATAAATTTGCAGTAAATCATCATGTGTTGTTTCCATTACATACGTGCTATCGCTCTTTCTTTTAGAAAAAACATTGAAAAAACGGTTTTTATTGTACATTTCTTTCATCTTCTATCCCTCCCTATGAGAAAGTACATGCTTGTTATTATTAATTATAGTATAAAAGAACTTTTTATTTAATGGGTATTTAGAATTGTTTGAATATTTTTTAAATAAAAAAGGTACTAGAAGAATGAGCTCCTCTAGTACCTTTTCATTAAGCTTTCACTTTATTTCCTACAGTTAATACGATAATTCCAGCAAAAATCAGCACAACACCTAGCCATGATGTCCACGCTAAATATTCATTCAAGAAAAACGCACCGAGTAGTGCTGCTGTCAATGGCTCCGCTAAGCTTAACGTTACTGCCGCAGAGGATGGAACCGCCCGCAAGCCTGTTAAAAATAAAATATAGGCAATGCTTGTCGCTGCTATTCCCATATAGCCCATTGTCAATAGGTTTGTCGTTTCTCCTAGCCAGCTCCAGCCATCAGACCATGCAAGCGGTACTAAAAATAATGCGCTTAATGTAAAGGTCATGGCTACTGCAGGCAATGTCGCAGCATGCTCCGTCAAACGTTTGCTAACATTCGTATAAAACGCAAACATTATGCCACCACATAGTGCAAGCAGCACCCCAAAGCCATTGACTGTCGTATCACCACCAATTGCAAAAAGCAGCACACAGCCAACAATAGCAAAGCTTGTAGAAATTGCCCAAACACGTGTCGGCTTAACCTTCCAAAGAAGCCATTCAATAATGCCTGCAAAAACTGGGGCACTGCCAATTGTTATAACCGTTCCAATGGCCACACCAGTATAGCGTATAGAAGAAAAAAACAAGCATTGGAAAAGTGCAATGGATAGCGCCGCCAGTAAATTCCATTTCCAAGGCCATGTTTTCCATTGAATGCTCCTTGCTAAAAGTGCAAAAATTAATAACGTACCGCCACCAATAGCTGAGCGCACACATGCGACCGCAAATGGTGAAATATTCCCCTGTAAAAATGTTTGTGTTGTTCCTGTCGTTCCCCATAAAACAGCAGCAAGTAGCACTGCGATATATGGTAATAGATTCATTTTCATATCCTCCGTCTAATTAAAATATAATATTAGCGAAGGTTTACTGGTACATCCTGTTCAAATAATGGCTTCCAAAGCATTAAAATTCCTCCTCTCACTTCATTGATGCTTCCTCTAAGGAGTGTAAATAATAATAAGGCGTTGACCTTTCCGTATATAGCTCTTGATACTGGATATCAAAAACCTCTCCACCTACCATACGCACTGCTAATAGCTCTTTCAGCAATAAAGGCATATTCAGTGCATCTAAAATATTAATTTGCTTTAATGTCCCGTCTTGAACAAAGGCAATATTTGCATGAGCTCCATCAAAAGTATATAAAGGCTCCTCTGTCAAATTTGTTTGAAAAGAAGCTGGACCATTTGTTTTGCTCAACTGCCCTCTGACAGATTGGAAATTATCGATATGCTCATTATAGTATATTAATTCGTAGTCTACATCTTTTAAAGAATCTCCTATTGGTTCATTCATTACATGAATTGTGTTCATTCTTCCTACAATAGAATATTGTGTTTGTGGATCGTCTCTGAAAGAAGTAATTTCATAGTACTTCCCATCTTTTTCAAGTATTAAAAATATTCCGCTATATCCAATCGTATTATTGCCTTGTTCAATCATATCCTCTGCTATTTCCTTGCTTTTGACATATGTAAAGGCGAGCCGCAGCAGCTCCTCACCATGCTCACGAATAAATTGCTCTAGCTGTGACAACGGCCATCCCCCCTTTGTTGTTTCACGTTAGACGGAGCACTAGTTGATTTGGTTTCAAAATTGAAACTATATTTTATTTTACACGTATATTAATCAAGGAGTGATGACAATGCGCGTGATGCTAAATAATATAGAAGGAAAATCACAATATGATAGGAGCGTTCATCCAAATTATCAAAGCTCAGCATGTGGACCGACAACGATGCATGTCATTTTGCGATCCTTTAATATAGACAAAAATATTAATGACTTATATAAACAGCTCGGCACAACGAAAATTGGCTTGTTTAAATGGCGCTTAATCAAAAGGCTTCGTCATATGCTAGGCAGTCATTTTACAATTAACAGCTGCTCACTTGCTGAAGCTTTAGCACAGCTGAACCGTGGCAATCCCGTTGCACTCAAATTTGACCAATATTTCCGCTTTCAATGGCGTTCAAAAAAGAAGCCTTTATTTAAATATCATTGGGTTCCGTTAATTGGCTATGAGCGCAAAGATGGGGAGCTTTATTTTATTATTCACGATAATGGTGGACAAGGGCGGAGCAGTCAAATACGTACATTTCGCTATGAGGATCAAAAGCATGTACTTAGCTTTGTGAAGGTTGAGAAAAAGTAAAAACGTGAATAATCAATTTTTCACACATTGATTGTTCACGTTTTTTCTCTATTCGTAATGAAGCAACAGACTAGCTGTCTTCTTACTGGCTCACTTGCAATACATCGCCACACTGCCTAAACTATCAAATTGTGCAGTAACGGCATCACCTGCTTGAAAGGTAATCGCTTCTGACATCGCACCACTTAATACAATATCACCCTTTTTAAGCCCTTTTCCTCTAGCACCCAATTCGTTTACTGCCCAAGCGATAGCATTTGCAGGATGCCCTAGAACAGCTGCACTCGAGCCCGTTTGTGCCACTTCTCCATTTTTAGATAGCACCATGCCGATATTTTCTAAATCAATAGCGTCTGGTGAGACCCATGTACTGCCAATAATAAATTTGGCAGAGGAACAATTATCTGCTATAACATCAACTAAAGTGAAACGGAAATCTTTATAGCGACTATCAATCACTTCAAGAGCAGGTGCTACATATTTTGTGGCGCGCAGTACATCTGCTGCTGTAACATTGGTGCCCTGTAAATCTTCTGCTATTAAAAAAGCAATTTCTGGCTCAACCTTTGGATGAATAAGTGCAGTATATTGTATAGCCTCCCACTCAAAAGCGAGCATATCGCTTTGTAAAAATCCGTAAATTGCCTTATCAACACCCATCATTTCCTGTTTTGCCTTGCTCGTCAGCCCTAGCTTTACACCAATGAACCTCACATCTTTCTCCACTTGTCTACGCACTAGTAATTGTTCTTGAATTTCATAGGCTTGTGGTAATGTTAGTTCAGGAAAGTCATCTGTTACCTTGATAACTTCGCAGACATTTTGTTCAGCAGCCAACAAATAATTAATAATCTCTATTTCTTTTTCCGACACTAGTTTCATCATCTATCCCCTCACCTTCATGCTTTTCGCCATATCAGCCGCTACATCAAGAATCATATCTTCTTGACCACCTACAACCTTCATTCTGCCTAACTCCATTAAAATATCCCTTGCATCCAGTCCAAACCTTTTTGCTGCTCGCTCTGCATGTAATAAGAAACTTGAGTAAACACCTGCATAGCCTAATACGAGGCTACCTTTGCGAATTTCCTGTGCAACTGGTAGGATAGGAGCCACAATGTCTTCTGCTAAATCCATCATCTTATATAAATCAATCCCCATTCGTTCTAACACAGCAAGTAAAACCTCTGTTTGTGTATTGCCTGCCCCTGCTCCTAAACAACGCACACTGCTATCAATACGTGTAGCACCCTCTTCAATTGCCGCTACTGTAGTTGCAACGGCTAGAGATAAGTTATTGTGTGCATGAAAGCCTACTTCAATGTTCAAGGTATCGCGCAGTGCTTTTACTCGCTCACGTACTTCATTTGGCAATAAAGCGCCAGCCGAATCTGTTATATAGACAGCCTCTGCCCCATAGCTCTCCATTAATTTTGCTTGCTCTACTAGCTTCTCAATTGGTACGGAATGGGCCATCATTAAAAAGCCCAATGCCTCCATCCCAAGTTCTCGCGCTTTATGAATATGCTGAGCCGAAACATCTGCCTCGGAAGCTTATCTTTAATCAAAACGCCTTCATGGCAAAGCGTAGTAACTAAATGATGGGCTGTGCTAATATTCATATTGAGCTTATCAGCAATTTCTCCAACACCAAGCACAGGCTCTTCATTTGAAAAACAGCTAATGATTTGACAAGCTTTTTTTACAGATTCAATAATCATCAGAACCCACCTACTTATCATTTTTTCATTTCAAACCGAAAGCTAGTTGTACGATTTTTAAAACTACTGCTCCTTGTCACTTACAATCTTTTTTCCGTTAGCCTTTTTCCAAAGGAAGTAGCAGATTGTAATAAAGATTAACCATGGGAACCCTAGTGTTAACGTCGCTCTAAAATCGGGTGAAAACCATGTAGAGAGTACAACGGTAGCAAGTAAAAGCGCTCCAAAAATTGTTAAATACGGGTAGCCGATCATTCTGACTGGAAGCTTATGTCCATTGCTTTCATTCCATTTTTTACGGAAAAATAAATGCGTTACAAATATCATAAACCAAGCAAACATTGCACCAAAGCTAGAAAGCGAAATCATCGTTGCAAAAGCAGTATCTGGCTTCACAACTGTAAAAATTGTAGCAATAAAAATACCAATAATTGATACATATAAAGCCATCGTAGGAACGGATTTTTTGTTTAATTTTCCAAATACTTTTGGTGCAAAGCCACCGCGTGAAAGAGAAAACATCATACGTGTTGAAATATATAACTGGCTATTCATTGCTGAAAGAGCTGCAATTAAAACAACAAAGTTCATGATAGATGCCGCTCCAGGTATATTTAACATTTCCATCACTTTTACAAATGGACTCTTATCAATGCCAGCTGCATTCCATGGAACAATCATTAACATTAACGACAATGTTAATAAATAAAATAACACCAATCGAATAACTGCTGATTTGAGCGCTATCGGTACAGCTTTCTCAGGGTTTTCCGCTTCTCCTGCACTAACAGCAATCATTTCAATACTTAAATAGCTAAAAAGTGAAATAAAGATAGCAATCCACATGCCCCAAAGTCCATTTGGGAAGAATCCACCACTAACTGTGTAGTTTTGTATACCAACAGAACCATCATTTGATCCAACAATGACAAAAACAGCTAAAATAATAAAGCCTGTAATGGCAATCACCTTGATTAATGAGAACCAGTATTCAACAAAGCCAAACATTTTAACGGTTGTTGCATTGACATATATGAGAATAGCAGCGAACAATACAATCCAAACAATCGCTGGCACAGTTGGGAACCAGTATTTCATATAAACGGCAACAGCGGTTACCTCCGTCCCTATTGCACAGACTAAGCTGAACCAATAGGAGTAACGCACTGCAAATCCCGCCCATGGATTGATATATCGCTCTGCATATGCTCCAAAAGAGCCTGTTACGGGGTGTGCCACCGTCATTTCAGCTAAACATCCCATTAATAATAGGGCAATTACTGCTCCTACCGCATAGCTGACAATAACACTCGGACCAGCTAAACCAATAGCTAGCCCACTTCCTAAAAATAGCCCTGTTCCTATCGCTCCACCAATTGCAATCATTGTCAGTTGCCTAGTTGTTAAACTACGATTTAAACCTTTTTCTCTTTCAATAATATCTTGAAAATTATCGGTTGGTTTCATATGGAATTCCCCTCTCGCTATTTTGTATTTTAAGAGACAACATTTCGTTCCTTGCTATATTTTTCATATTGCTTTTCTTTAACGATTGTCTTCAATACTTGAACTGTATCCCAAATCTCCTCGTAGGATGTATAAAACGCAACTGGTGCAAGACGAATAATATTCGGTGGTCTATTGTCGGGAATAATGCGATTTTCAATTAATGCTTTACAAATGCGAATTGCTTCTTCATGCTCCAAACAAATATGTCCCCCACGTCGATCATCTTCCTGCGGATTGCCGATAGAAAAGCCAAGTCCCTCTAGCTCCTGTTCAACTAAATCACTTAAAAATTGAGTAATTTTCAATGATTTTTGACGTATTTGCTCAATGCCTGCTTCAGCAAATAATTCGAAAGAGCCTAAAATTGGTGCTAAGCTCAGTACATGCGGTGTACCTATTTGGAAAGCACCTGCTGACAGCTCTACATCCAATGTGTGCTCCATATCAAATTGTTTATCTTTTTTGGAGCTGTACCACCCTGCCAAGCCTGGATATATCCCAAAATGTTTTTTGTTAACATACAGCCCTGCAACAGAGCCTGGTCCACCATTTAAATATTTATAATTGCACCATACCCCAAAATCTACACCCCATTCACTAAAATGATGGGGAATGGCACCAATTGAATGACACGCATCAAAGCCAATACAAATACCTCGCGCATTTGCCTCAGCTGTTAACCGCTTAATATCTAGTAATTGCCCACTTCGATAAAGCACTGTTGGTAGAAAAATTAATGCAACCTCATCTGTCATTGCCACAATAATATCTTCCTCCGCAAGAAACTTGCCATCACGACTTTTCACTCGCAAAAGCTCTTCATCGGGATTATAACCACGCAACTTAATTTGACTTTGAAGTGCATAAATATCAGATGGAAACGTCAATTCATCCGCCAAAATTTTAGTGCGCTTTCCTTCTGGCTTATAAAACGTTGCAATCAACTGATGAATGTTCGAGGTTGTGGAACCGCTTACAATTACTTCGTCCTCAAGTGCTCCTACTAGTGGTGCGCACATTGCACCTAATTTTTCTGATAAAAAAAACCATGGATACTTTCCTTTTGTCCACCCTTCAATTGCAAGAGTTTTCCAAGAATCCATCAATTCAGCTACTTTTAGTTCTGCACGTTTTGACATAAGCCCGAGTGAATTTCCGTCGAGATAAATAACCTCAGGCTGTAAGTAGAATTCCTCACGATAACGAGCAAACGCATCTGTCGCATCATGTGCTTTTGCATGTTCTCTTGTTAATACATTTTTTTCTTCCCCCATATTCCTCATCCCCCAATTTTTGAATTTTTCAGAATTCCATATTAGACTATAATCATATTGACATGATGTCAATATCTTTTTTTTTACTTTTTGGTAAATTGCTTTGTTATCACCTTTAGAATAGGTCTTTGTGCATTTAAGTAAATTAAGCTAAAATTAATTAGGATACGAGCATATATTAATAGCTTAGTTTCACACACTTAAACAAGGGGGAGATTATATGGATAACAAAGAAAAAGGTATGGATGGAAGAACTTTGCGCTCCATATTAACGCGTCAAAAACTACTTGATGCCGCTCTTGATTTATTCTACGAAGCCGGTTTTGAAAAAACGACCATTACTCAAATCATTAAACGAGCGAAAACTGGCTATGGCACAGCCTACGTTCACTTCAACGGAAAAGACGATATACTGATTATGCTGATGGAAAACGTTATGCGGGAATTTTTAGAAATGGCGGAGACCCCTTTCTTCCCAGCTTCAAAGGAAGAGGCGAAGAAGCTTGTATTAAAGCAAGTAACAGCCTTTTTAAAAATGGCGGAATCTAATAAAAAAATTATGAAGGTATTTTCTGAAGCTATCGGACTTTCTCCTTCTGTCAACAGTAAATGGAATGAAATTCGAGAAGCAAATATTCACTTTATCACGAAGGATATCACCTTTGCGCAAAATGCTGGCTTAGCACGAACTGATTTAAAAGCTGAATTGGTTGCACGATTTTGGTTTTTTGCCAATGAAAATTACCAATGGGATATCGTACATGAGACAAATACTGCCTCTCTTGAAGAAATCGCTATGACCTTAACAACTATGTATATAGATGGGCTATACCTCAATAAATAATCAAATTATTCTAAATAATCAATAAAAAATAATATTGACACTACGTCATATACCTTGTAAGATTTGAACTAGTTTCGAAACTGTAGTTTTAGCATGCTATTTTTTTGCAAGAAATAATTGGCCGATGAACTTAGTAATATCAGAAAAAATCGTATAAAGCTATTCAATCACTGATTATAGCAGCACGATTAATATTTTTGAAACTAATGATTCAGGAGAGGATTAAAAACATGAAGAAAGCTAGAAAACAACGATTTTTTAGTAGTTTACTTGTTACAATTCTTGCACTTGGTAGCTTTTATTTACCGACGATATCGCGTAACGATATCACTGCCTATTCAGCACAAACAACCATCTATGAAGCACCACGAACAGGGCTTAATTTACATGCACCTGATGCACCACTTCCGAAAGAGAAGGATGACACATCGCTCTTACCAGGAGAACCTGCTGAGCCAGCACCAGATAGTTGGGGATACAATCCAGAAACTGGTGTATTCACACATCCATCATCAACGCCTGACAACGAAGGACCTCAGCCTTTTGAAGGGAACCTTCCTTATTTGGATCAAAATCAGTACACAAAAAACATCAATGTTGAAGCGTTCTATCCTTATGTAATCGGATGGGGCCATAGCTGGCAAGCCACTTTTGATTTAGATGGACGCCGTTATTTATATGACTATGAAACAGATATGTATAACATTTTTGATATTACTGATCCAACGAAAGCGGAGCGCCTTGTTCATAAAAGCCTTGATTCAGATGCGGGCGATAAGCGATTCGGTCCTCTCAATGTCAAATATAATAAAAAATTAGATAAAACAATTGCTGTACAATGCTACGAAGTACCACGCTACGGTGTGTTAAGCAATAAATACAGCAACCCCGAAGAAGTCGAAAATATTAAAAACAAAGAAATGCTACGTGGTTTTCGTATGTTTGAAGTGACAAGTCCATTTTTTGAAGATTGGAAAATACTATCTGAAACACCTTTAGATGTGAACGCATCTGCTAAAGACCCAGTACAACAAGGGTCGGGCTGTCAGGATGTACCTGTATACAATGGCGATAAATATTTATTTGTAGCAGGCGCACCGAATGACAGCTTTAGTAATACAGAGTATAAAAGCTATCTGTATTCAGGCGCTCAGTTAGCTTATGATGTTTCAGACCCAACAAATCCTAAGCTATTGTCTACTTGGTGGGTTCCTAGTCAACGTGTAGGAGAAGAGGCTGACTACAACAAAAACCCTCGCGCTGGTAACAAAACAAGCTGGATGGGTTCTAGAATGCCATTATTTATCCCTACGCCTGTTGAAGAAGGCGGGAAATATGGCTATGCAGCAATGGGCGGATTTGGCTTCTGGGTCATCGACATATCTGATCCAGCCAACATGAAAGCGGTTTCTCATATTGATATGCCGATGAGTGTTAGTGGTACAGAGGGTGACAATATTGATGTAACAAAGGTCGAAACAACGGGTATGGTTTACTTTAGTGGTTATCCATTAGGAGAAGATTGTCATGAGCCTTATAAAGATATTTATGCAATTGATGTAAAGGATCCTTATAACCCAAAAATCGTCACGACTCTTGAACGTCCAACACCACCTGAGTCAGCACCATTTACTGACTATTGTCAGCGTCGTGGTAGCTTTGGTCCAAAACGCAGTGGCTATGCAACAATCAATCCTGGAGAACCAAGTCAGCGCTTTATGCCTTATGCATTCTATAATGCGGGAGTTCAAGTATTTGATTTAGCCGATCCTGAAAACCCAACAATTGAAGCATATTTCGTACCAAAAATGTCTGGAGATATTCCAAATGAAGATGGAGAAACGACGCGTCCAAGCGACCATTCCAACCCAGTACATGGCATTTTTGTTGAATGGGATCGCAATTTAATTTGGGCATTTTCTAATCACGGCATGTACGTCCTGTCCTCCCCATTACTAGGTGAGCCAATCATCGGACTACCTAAAGAAGAGGAAGAGAAGGAGCAAGACCTTTAATTATGAGAGAAGGGCTATCAGATAATGTTTTTCCTGACAGCCCTTCTCTATTATATTGTTTGAAAATGTTTTGCTAACACTGTATTGCGTAAGCTCGCCGCAATAATTACACCTAATATCGCACCGATTGCACTCGAGACGAAAAAGGCTGGCATAAAAGCAAACGCTGCGACAGATGTACCCATTAGTATTTTGGCATATGGAACAGCAACTAATGACGCAATAATACCTGTGCCAATAACTTCACCGACACCAGCTAACCATGCTTTACCGCTATACTTATACGCCATTGCAGCTAAAAAGGCCCCTATAACACTACCAGGAATCGCCAGCAATGAGCCTGTCCCTGTAAAAATACGTACTAAAGCTGTAACAAAAGCTATGATTACTGCTGGCACTGGCCCTAAAAAAATAGCACTTACAACATTGACCGCATGCTGAATTGGATAGGCACGGGCTATCCCTGTAGGAATTGCTACAAACATAGAACCTGCTACTGCGATAGCAACAAATAACGCCATCAGCGTTAATTTACGAACTGACATCAACAACACCTCTTTAATTTTTATTTTATTGGCGGTTTGGACGCTTCTATTGGCGCTTAGAGCAATTCTATTGGCGCTTTTCATGAATCTATTGGCGCTTCGCCCTCTCCCAATGAAAAATGCCGCACCCACTAAAATACAGGGAGACGGCATAAAATGAACATGTATCATTTAATGTCGCCACTTCCCTACGCTAGTGTAAGCTAGATCAGGTTCGAAGGGTCTATATCGCACAGATACATCTCAGCCTCTCTCAAAGGCTCCCCTAGTGGTGCAAGCAATTTTATTCTATTATTACGAAATTTTTATCTGGCGTCAATACTATAATCCTAAAGATCTTGCGTGGCGCGTAATTAAGCGCAAGCCGCGATTTTCCAATTGCAATACAACTGAGTCACTAAATGCTGGCACAGCTAACTCATGTAGCTCTGCTTCAATTGCTGCATCACATTGAATTGTTGCCAGTTGATGCGATAGCTTTAGCATATCCATATTATCATTAATTTTCGTGCGCTGTGCAGGCTTCAATTCATCAATTGCTGCTAATACTCCTTCAATTGAGTGATATGTTTGAATAAGCTGCAAAGCCGTTTTCGGGCCAATGCCTTTGACACCCGGATAACCATCGCTCGTATCGCCCATAAATGCCTTTACTTCTGCAAATTGCTTTGGTGCGATGCCGTATTCCTCACGGAAGCGCTGCTCTGTATACGTATCATATTCAGTATAGCCTTTTTTCGTAAAAGCTAAAGTTGTCGCAGGATTGAGCAATTGCAATAGATCACGATCACCACTGATGACTGTAATATTCGCATCGCTCTTCCATTTTTCAATCATCGAGCCAATTAAATCATCCGCCTCTAAGCCACTAATGCCGAAGTTTTTCCAGCCAATCAACTGTGATACATCCTTTGCCATATCGAATTGCGGTAGCATTTCCTCAGGTGGAGCAGGTCGGTTCGCCTTATAGCCATCGAATAAATCATTGCGGAATGTATGCATCCCCATATCCCAGCATACGGCGACATGTGTCGGCTGCATTAAATTTTGCGCTGTCAGCACATGGCGTGCAAAGCCTTGTACACCGTTTGTTGGCGTACCATCATCTAAGCGAATATATTGGTTCATTGCCGCAGAGGCGAAAAATGAGCGAAACAATAATGCCATGCCATCAACAATGAGTAAATGTGGTTTTTCCATATGTATTCCTCCAGTCACTTACTAGTATAACATGGAATAAATCTAAAAAAAGCTGCTCGCCACCTTTGCGAACAGCTTCTTCCTAAATAATTAAGGCATTAAATATTGTGCAATTTTCTCAACATCTTTATTGAAAACACGGTCCTCTGTAATACCCGCTGCAATCTCACGAATTTCCTGCCATTTTTCATGTAGCTTTGGTGCCATTTTTTCCACACCTCGATACTCAACAGCTGTCGCTGCGCAAAATGCTTCAATTGCTAGTACACGGCGCGTATTCGCAATAATATTATAGGCATGACGTGCGCCTGTTGTTCCCATGCTAACATGATCCTCTTGGTTAGCAGAAGACGGAATCGAATCGACAGAGGCTGGATGTGCTAATGTTTTATTTTCTGATACAAGGCTAGCTGCCGCATATTGTAAAATCATTGCACCTGATTGCAGACCTTGATGTGCGCTTAAAAATGCTGGTAGCCCCTCACTTAATGCTGGGTTTACTAAACGCTCAATGCGACGCTCTGATACATTTGCTAATTCCGATACGCCGATTTTTAAGAAATCCATCGCAAAGGCAATTGGTTGCCCATGGAAGTTACCACCTGAAATGACGATATCCTCTTCATCGAAAATTAATGGATTGTCCGTTGCTGCATTCATTTCGATTTCTAGCTTTTCTTTCACGTAATTTAATACTTGCCAGCTTGCTCCATGAATTTGTGGAATACAGCGTAATGAATATGGATCTTGAACGCGTAGTTCACCTTGTGCTGTCATTAGCTCGCTACCTTCAAACAACTCGCGCATACGTGCTGCTACATCGCTTTGCTCTTTAAAGCCACGCACCTCATGCACAGCTGGGTGGAATGCATCTTTAATTCCACGCAAGCTTTCCAATGTTAAGCCGCTAATCCATTCACTCGCATATGCTAGCTTTTCTGCTTCAATATAGTTAACAACGCCTTGTGCTGTCATTGCTTGTGTACCATTAATTAAAGCAAGACCTTCCTTTGCCTGTAAAACGATTGGGGCAACATCGTATTTGCTCCACACATCCTTAGCCGCCAACACTTGACCATCGCGCAACACTTCGCCCTCACCGATTAATGTTAAGACTAAATGAGATAATGGCGCTAGGTCACCTGATGCGCCAAGCGAGCCTTGCTGTGGAATCGCTGGATGAATTTTTTCATTAACCATCATTGCAAGGCGCTCTAATACCTCATAGCGAATACCTGAAAACCCTTTCAATAAGGCATTTAAACGTAGCACTGTCATTGCACGCGTCACTACTTCTGGGAATAATTCACCGAAGCCACAAGCATGTGAGCGGATTAAATTAATTTGTAATGCGCCGACTTCCGCCTCTTCAATTTTTACGTCGCTAAATTTCCCAAAGCCTGTATTAATACCATACACTGTTTTATCATCGCGTACGATGCGCTCTACATGCTCACGGCTTTTTAAAACGCGTTGCTTTGCTGCCTCATCAATTGCTACCGTTTCACCTTTATATAAAATCGCTTTCATTTGTTCAATTGTTAAATCACTGCCATTTAAAATTATCATTTTGCCATCCCCTTTAATTTGTTTCTCTCCTCATATTATTAGCTAAAAAATAATATTTTTCTAGTCATTTTTTCAGCAAATTCCTTTACTGCAATAGAGCAAAAAAGTAATTTAATATTTCAATATAATTATAATCACTCTGTTTTTTTATCCTATTTTCAAAAAAACTAAAAAGGCGATTGTCTGTACCTATAACCTTTGATTGTCTACTAAAGCAGAGCGATATTTTTCTACTGACAATAAAAACAAATGAATCTTTTTTTCAAAAAAGACAGTATACTATTGATAAGTAGATATAAGAGAGGAGTTTTTTTATGGGTTTATTAAAAGCAGGTATTGGAGCAGCAACAGGTGTTTTAGCAGATCAGTGGAGAGAATATTTTTATTGTAAGTCAATCCCAGCAGATGTGTTAATTACAAAAGGTGTTAATAAACGTGGAAAACGCGGCTTTAACTTTAAAGGTAGCGACAATATTATAAGCAATGGCTCAATTATTGCGATTAATGAAGGACAAGCGATGATTATCGTGGATCAAGGACAAATCGTTGAGTTTTGTGCTGAAGCTGGTGAATTTGTTTATGATACATCGACAGAGCCAAGTATTTTCTATGGAGATTTAAAAGAAAATATTATTGAATCATTTAAGCAATTTGGTAAGCGTGTCGCGTTTGGTGGCGCAGCGCCAAAGGATCAACGCGTTTACTTCTTTAACACAAAGGAAATTCCAGGAAACAAATATGGCACACCGACACCTGTTCCATTCCGTGTCATTGATACAAATATTGGGCTAGATATCGATATTTCCATTCGCTGTAATGGGGAGTATTCCTTTAAGATTATGGACCCTATCCTTTTCTATACAAACGTATCAGGCAACGTGCAATCGGAATTTCGTCGCGAGGAAATTGAGAGTCAATTACGCTCAGAATTATTAACAGCATTGCAGCCTGCCTTTGCAAAAATTTCAGAAATGGGCATTCGCTACAGCTCTTTACCAGGACGTACAATGGAGCTAGCGCAAGCATTAAATGATGTCTTGTCTGAAAAATGGGGTAAATTACGCGGTATCCAAATTATTTCGTTTGGTGTCAATACAGTAAAAGCCTCTGAAGAAGACGAAAAAATGATGAAGGATTTACAAAAAAATGCCGTATTGCGTAATCCAAATATGGCTGCCGCTACAATGATTGGGGCACAAAGCGATGCGATGAAAATGGCGGCACAAAACGACGCAGGTGCCTTCGTTGGTTTTGCTGGAATGAATATGGCAGCACAGGCTGGCGGTGTCAATGCACAGGATTTATTTAAAATGGGGCAACAGCAGCCTACACAAAATGCAACAGCAGGCTGGACTTGCTCATGCGGTGCAACAAATACAGGTAAATTCTGCTCGGAATGTGGAAAGCCACAGCCTCAAGCGACTAGCTGGACTTGCTCATGTGGCACACAAAATGAAGGTAAGTTTTGTAAAGAATGTGGCGCAGCAAAGCCTGCAAATATTAAATGTGATAAATGTGGCTGGCAAGCCGATGGGACAGTACCAAAATTCTGTCCGGAGTGTGGCGATGTGATTGATGCGAACGACCACGTATAAAGAGGCTGGGACATAAATAGTTCTAGTCCATACAAAAAATCGAAATCGCATCAGGTGATTTCGATTTTTTGATGTGTGAAAGGAAGAACTGGAAGAAGATTTCCTCTTCCACCTATACTTTCGTAGATTCACGGCCATCAAAGCGAAGCCGATTTCGTTTTCCACCTTCGATTGACCACGAACCGAAAAGCGAGTAAAACCTAAATTAGCCTTCAGACAGCCAAAAACTGGTTCTACATCTACTTTTCGTTGACGGTAGAGAGTTCCTGCTTTGGCTTCTGAAAGCTTTGTACGTACATATGCTTTTTGTTGTTCCCAGTTTTCATTTACCTTGATTTTCCGTGACTTGCCTTCTTGGGCTTTCGTACATTTCTCTCGAAATGGACAACCGGTACAGTCTTCGCATTCATAGATACGAAACGTTCGTTGGAATCCTTCTTTGTCTTCTTGTGTTGACTCATAGCGGAACGTTACTTTTTGCTGGTATGGACAGATATAGGTATCCAACTCTTCATCATACATCCAGTTACTTGTTCGGAAGGGGTCTTGTTGGTATTTTTTGCTTTGCTCTTTTCGATAATGCGTATAGGGAATCACAGGTTCACACTTTCGGTTGTTTCGTACATCTTCATAGTTTGGCTCACTACCATAGCCGGCATCGGCTACGATATGTTGTGGCAATTGAAAATAGCGTCTCTCGATTTCATCCAAGAAGGGAATCAACGTTTTCGTATCCGTTGGATTCGCATAAATGCCATAAGCCAATGTGTACTGTCCCTCTGTCGCAATTTGTAAATTGTAGCCCGCTTTTAATTGGCCATTTTGCATGTAGTCATCCTTCATGCGCATAAAAGTTGCATCAGGGTCTGTTTTGGCATAGCTATTCCGTTTGCCGAAAATCGCAAAATCTCGTTCATATTTCTGTTTGCGGGTGATCCACTCGTTTACTTGCTTCCATTGTTGTTTCGGTGTTTTTCGTTCACTTCGTAGCTGCTTTCGCTCTTGTGCCTTTTCGGATTGCTCGATTCTTTCTGTATAGTCGGCTACGACTTCTTCTAATTTTTCTGCCACCTGCTTTAATTCAGTGATGGACAGCTGCGTTTCCACTTCTTGTTCGATGGCTGGTATAATTTGTTGTTGCAGTAATTCCTCATACAGCTGGTTTGATTTTTCCACCAAACTCGCTTCATATTTTTCAATCGAACGTTTCCACACAAAGGTGAATTTGTTCGCAGTTGCTTCGATTTTCGTGCCGTCAATAAAAATGGCTTCTTGCGCAATCAGGTCCTCCTTCACCAGTTGACAACGGAATTGCACGAAACATTGACGAAGCAATTCCTTTGTCAATGGGTGGACACGGAAACGATTGATGGTACGGTAACTTGGTTGATAGCCTTGCGCAAGCCACATCATACGAAGGCTATCTTTCGTCAGGTCTTCAATTCGGCGACCAGAGAACGCTGATTGGGTATAGCCACATAAAATGAGCTTGAGCATCATACGTGGGTGATAGGCTGGACAGCCGGTTTGTTGCAGAAAAGGAGCGAAAGCTTCTGTGGGGATACTTTCCACTAATTGATGAATAGAGAAGGCGATATCGTGTTCTTGTAATTTTATTTCAACATCCAGCGGTAAAACTAATTGATTCATGTTATAATCTTTAAACATAAGGATCCTTCTTTCTAGATTGATTTTGTGTGGTAACTTAATTTTATCAGAAGAGATCCTTATTTTTAATCCAAAAATGAAAGCCGGTGAAATTTTACTGATTGTAAAATTTCACCGGCTTTTGAATTTGGGGATGGGTTTTGTCCCAGCCTCTTTTTGTTACTGACCTATGTTCTCTTCATATCACGAATCGCTTGAATTGATAAACGCACAAGTAAAATTGCACATAAAAATAACCCAACATAAGCAATCGTATTTAAATAAATAGCATAGGCTGTATGCATAAATTGCGAAATGGCAAGCAGTGCAACTGAAATAATACCAAATGTAATGCCGACAAAAAGCAAAACAAAGCGTGAAAATAATTGTGTCACGAACATCGCATTATGCTTATCCGAAAATACATCATGATGCAAAATGATTTTACCGCTCTCCATCTTTTTAAACATTCTATTCATACGGCGCGGTATTTTTCTCACCATTGGCAAAATGAGTGCTAGCTCTTCCTCTAAGCGATTTTTTGTCGCTAAGGGCTCTTTAAATGGGCGCTTCATGCTCGCTTCAATATAATGGCTTGAAAACTCTCTTGCCTCTTGGAAAATGGCAAACTTCGGATCGATTATGCTTAACGTCCCATCCAATGTAACAAGCGCACGCAATGCAGTACTAACAGACGGATAAAAGTGCAAGCCAAACTCGCGGACAATTGAGAAGATGGAATAGATTAGCTCATCTGTTTGCACATTCTCTGCATAGGAAATTTTCAGCAACACTTGCCCTATTGCCTGCTCCACCTCTTCCTCATTCACTTCCATCGCATTATCTACCAATTCCGTAATTCCCTCATAAACTACGCTGGCATCATTCAAGGCAATACCAATTAAAAATTGCTTTAAGCCATCCTGCTGCTTTTCTGCAAGGCGTCCAACTGCACCAAAATCAAGCATCGTCAGCATCCCTGTACGGCTTGTAATATAAATATTTCCTGGATGCGGGTCTGCATGAAAAATGCCTGACACTAAAGCTTGCTCTAAAAAGCTATGAAATAAATTTTTCGCTAGCAAATGACGGTCAATTTGAAAATGCTCATATAATGTGTCTGCCTGTGCAACTGATTTCCCATCTATATATTCCATCACTAAAATATTGGAATTGCTATATTGTGTATAAATTTTAGGAATATAAACTTTATACTCGCTTCCTCGCAGTACATTCGCAACTTGCTGCGTATTGCGTGCTTCAATTTGAAAATCAATTTCCTCCATCAATGAGGAAGCAAAGCCAATCGCTAAATCGCGGAAGCCTAAATTTTCAGCCCACATCGATTTGCTTGATACCCATTGTGCAAATTCTACTAAAATGCTTAAATCATCTCGCATAATTTCCTTCACATCAGGGCGCAACAGCTTCACAGCTACTTGCTCATTTGTAGCACGCAATACCGCTTTGTGGACTTGCCCAATGGACGCAGCTGCAATAGGCTCTTGACTAAAGTATGAAAATACTTCTTCCATTGGCTGTGCTAAGTTGGCTTGTAATACAGCGTTGACTTGCTCCTCTGTTAAAGGCTTAACATTTTGCTGTAGCTTTTCAAGCTCGTCAATAAAGACAGGTGAAAATAATTCCTTACGTGTTGATAACACTTGCCCAAATTTAATAAAAATACCGCCACATTGCTCTAGTGTATCACGTAGGGCAATCGCTAATTCACGGTCGTTATCTCGATTGCGCGCATATTTCACAGTACGTGTAATGCCGTTTGTTACGGCAATTTGGACAACTTGCCGTAGCCGCTTTTGCCTACGCCATTGCTGTATAACACGCATAATCAAGGATTTTCTTCCTTTGATGCGTACGCCATTTTCGTCAATTGCAATCGGGTCAAATAGCTCAAATAATAAATAAAATAACATTGAAATCAGCAGCATACTACCGACCCATAGCAATGTTGCGACATTGATGACATTTTGCACCATATCACCTGTCCAATAATCCGTTCCTCGTACATATGTGTACCAAAAAACAAATGTCGTTAATGCAACACTTAAAACAACGGATAAAATTCTTCGTAATAAATTAACTTGTGAGCCAATTAAACGTCCGCTCAGAAAAAAGATGACGATGGAAAATAACACAACTTGTATAACAAAATGTAAGCCGCTCATCTTCTTCTCTCCTTACTCGATCGTTAATTTCACCAATACCTCTACATTGCCTTTTAATGCCTTGCTAATCATGCAAGTAGATTCTGCCTTAAATGCAAGTCGCTCTGCCATTTTTTCATTTTTCTCTGTGCGCTCAGCAAGCTTGAGCGTTAACTTATGAATAATTTGTTGATATGTAAAAACGCCATTCGTTACATCGACAATACCATCTGACTGCATATCGATTGTCGCCTTGATAGCTGCTCTTTCCAGCATGGCTGCAAGCGAAATAATATAGCATGTTGCTGCTGCACCTAGCAGCATTTCATCTGGGTTTGTTCCAATGCCTGGGCCATCCATTTCAGGTGGAATGGATATTTGCGTCTGTAAACGCTGTGCCTGCAAATCACCTACTGCATTCCTTCCACCATCCCATTTCGTCTGTAAAACAAATGTATGTTGCATAGCTAATCCCTCCTATTATTAACAAGACGTTGCTGGAAGCATTTTAGTTACCGTTGTTAAGTGATCTCCCATAACAGAGTGCACAATGATTTCATTCGTTCCTTGTGTTAATACAATGCCGTTTAATTGACCACCTTGCATAATGACACCGCCATCAAGACCTATCTTTTTACCACAAGGAGAAATCCATAGCTTTCCTGTGCCGTCTTCATTTAAATAAGGTGTTGGTGTATGCCCAAATATAACGGTTTCCTTTGCCACATGCGGTGTATGGTGAAATTTATCGCGAATCCATATTAAATCGCGTGGCTCTGTTTGTGCTGCATCCTCTTTTTCAGGGTCAATGCCACCATGCACAAAGAAATATTGATCCCAGCGATAAAATAGTGGCAAAGCTTTCATCCATTGTACTAGCTCAGGATAATGTTGTGTAATGTTTTGCGCTGTTTCCTCAGGTGTATTTGCAGTCCATTCGGGTTGCTGGAAGCTAGTAATCGTCGCTGTTCCACCGATATTATTTCCTAGGTAATGCGTATACTCAACATCAGCTAGCCATCTTAAAAATAACTGCTCATGATTGCCTGTTAATGCAATAGCACCTTGTTCTGTCAGTGATTTAACTTTCTGTAAAACCGCTAAGCTCTCCTGCCCTCGATCGATATAATCTCCTAAAAATATCAGCTGCTCTTCCTCTGGCCGCCATTGTGTTAACAATTTCTCTAGCTGACTATAGTGACCATGTATATCTGCTATGACAAACACCTTTTCCATTTTTCCATCTCTCCACAACTTTATTCCTAAATTATTGCCTCTCAATACTGGTGCTATGTTATTTCAAAAGTATTTTCTCTAATTATTATCGTATACAACTTCTATAAACAGTCTAAACTATGATAATCAAGAAGGAAAGGCGAATGGTATTATTGAAAATAATAATTCGAACTTCATCTGGTAAGTTGCGTAAAAAAATCAATACAAAATATAGCAGCAATGCGCAATATACATTACAGCTTCTACAGCTCCTCTCCGATCATTCTAGCGATATCGTTTTTCAAAGAAAATTAACGAGTGAAGGGCCTGTAACCATTATATTTTCAAGCTCGCTTATTGAAAAAATGACTTTACAAGCAGTCGTGCTTGCACCGTTATCTCACTCTATACATCAAATTCAACAAACTGCTGAGCAACTAGCATATAACCAAATTGCTAAGCTTGAAAATAAAATTAATGCAGGCTATACAATTTTATATTTTCATGAAACAAAGCAGTTTTTAGCACTCGACACATATAGTGCACCGGTTCGTGCTATTGCAGAGACAGAGGTTGAATCAACTGTCATCGGTCCGCAAGATGCATTTACAGAGACATTAACAACAAATATTTCATTGATACGAAGACGTATTCAAGAGCATTCCTTGAAAAACGAGAGCATTTGCCTCGGCTCTCAAAACCAATATCAAATTTCGATTATGTATATGGACAATATCGTCAATAAAAAGTTGTTGAAAAGGCTGAGAAAACGCCTTCAGCAAATTGAGGTACCGCCATTATTAGATATTACGGTGTTAAAACAGCTGATTGAGGATAATCCTCTTTCTCCTTTTCCTCAATATTATATAAGTGTAAGACCTGATACCATTACACACTATTTATTAGATGGGCGAATTGCTTTATTAATGGATAATAGTCCAACAGTCATTATATGTCCGACGTCTTTTTTCGAAATGTTTACTACGATTGAGGATTATTACAATCGTTGGACAACCGCTACATTGTTACGCTCCCTACGATTTTTTGGCTTTTTTTTAACGATTATGATTACACCGATGTATATATCAACATTGACCTTTCACCCTGAATTATTGCCCTATGAGCTATTGTTGAATCTACAGGAATCTAGAAGTCAGGTGCCTTTTCCGCCATTGTTTGAAGTGTTGTTTATTGAGTTAATTATTGAAGTATTACGTGAGGCAGGTTCACGAATGCCCGCAAAGGTTGGTCAAACAATTGGTATTGTTGGTGGTATCGTAATTGGCACAGCGGCTGTTGAAGCAGGGTTAATTAGTAATATTTTAATTGTGCTTGTGGCAACATCTGCACTACTATCTTTTTTACCTCCTATTTTTTTAATGAGCAATACAAGTAGATTAGTTCGTTATTTTTTTATTATTGCGGCAGGCTTATTCGGCTTGTTTGGACAAATGTTAGCATTTGCATGGCTTATCATCCATTTATTAAGCATTCGCTCGTTAGGAGAGCCTTATATAGCGCCCTTTATTCCACGTAAATGGACAGATTTATTCAATAGTGTGGTTCGCTTTCCAATGAATTTTTTAAAAAATCGAATGGGTATTTCTAAAAGTCAAAAAAGCTAATGCACTTGCTAAAATGAGGATGAATAAAACATGAAAATAACCCAAAAGAAAGTATTAACGAAAGTGCATGTATTATTTTTAGTACAGAGCTGTTTAATTGGAACAGGCATTTTACAGCTCCCCCAGAAATTAAGTTCCATGGGCTATAGTCAAGCGTTTATGCCACTTTTTTTCGCTTGTATTGCCACAATCACTTTATGGCCAATGGTAAAGCTTAGCTCTAAATTTCCTAATTATAATTTATTTCAAATAAATGAAATATTATTAGGAAAGGTGCTTGGAAAGTTCTTTAATATTCTACTCATTATTATATTTGTAATAATTTGCGTGGATGCTATTAATAGCTATATGCTACTCATTCAAAGTACGGCATTGCCTGAACAGACAATCCCTCTCCCTGTTATCTTTTTTTTAATATTACTTATTTATTTAGTTAAAGGTGGTATTTTTACTATTGCACGCTTTTCAATTATGACATTTTTTATTACATTACCGATGTTATTGCTGATAAAATGGGCCGTGCAAAAAGGAGAGTTTAGTCATTTTTTCCCTATATTCAATTTTACATTTCCAGAATTTTATGAGGCCACAAAAAAAGGCTACGTATCTTTTTTAGGATATGAACTTATCCTATTTTATTTTCCGTTTATTATTCAGCAAAAAAGCGCCTTCAAATATGCAACGATAGGCATTTGGATATCTGGTTTTTTAATGTTAATTACTACAAGTGTAAGTGTTATGTATTTTTCTGAATGGCAGTTAAGCAATGTGGAATTTGCTGTTCTAAATATTTTTAAGGCTGGTGAATATTCCTTTATTGAACGCGCTGATATTATCGGAATGACACTATGGGTTTTCTTAGTTTATTCTACTGTCGCTTTATATTTGTGGGCGGCAAACGAGGGCTTCAAAACAATCATTTTACCGAAGTCACACATTCCTTTATATATTTTAATTGCAATTATTTTTATCCTACTTATTTTACCTCTTTCTCAGCATTTGAAAGAAAAAATCTTTACGATCAATAACTATATATTTTATTTATTCCTTCTTTGGCCTATTTTTTTATTTATCATTTATTTATTTCGAAAAAAGCAGGTGCATCAATGAATAGTAAATTGTTGATTATTTTTCTTCTATTATTTGTCGCTGGCTGCTCTGAAGAACGAAAAATTCCAATAGAAGAAGTCGATATGATTGGGATTATGGCATTTGATTATATTGATGAAAATGTCACAAAACTAACTGTAGCTATTCCGCAATATTCACAGGAAGCAGAAAAGGATACGAAAGTATTTTCTGTAGAAACAGATTTGGTATCACAAGGGATTGTCAAAATAGAGGCACAATCTGATCGAAAGGTCGTATTGAACCAATTACGTGTTATCTTAATTAGCGAGGAATTCGCTCGCAAAGGGCAGCCGAGAAAAATAATCGAACATATTTATCGCAATGCCGAAGTAGGAAATAAAGCATTTATTGCGGTTGTTAAAGATCAAGCAGCAAATCTTCTATATGCTGAATACCCTGATAAGCCGAATATTAATTTTTATTTAAATGACTTACTGCTTCCTAGCTTAAACACAGCGTTTAATCCTAACACTAACATTCACGACTTTATTTATGCGACAACAAACCCTACAAGAGATGCTATCGTTCCATATCTTGAATTGCACGGTGATAACGTTGAAATTTCAGGCTTTGCCTTGTTCAAAGAGGATGCGATGGTAGATGTCATTCCACCTAATGAAGCGGTTTACGTTCAAGCACTGCTTTGTAGACAAAATCTTGCGCCACTTGTTATTGATGTACCTAATGAAACAAAAGTATTACTTAATCTCGTTAAAAGCAAGTGTAAAATAGACAGCAATAAAGATAATCAGCAGCCAAAGCTCACTGCCCATTTACTAATTAAAGCCACCTTAAGCGAATATCGTATTGAGGATACAGATAAATTAAACAGTTGGAAAGAAATTAATCAAATCGAACACTTAATTAATGAACAGCTAGCACAAGACATTGAAGCATTTATAAAAAAATTAAATGAACAGCAAATTGACCCAATTGGTTTAAGCGAAAACTTCCGTAAGCATACGAGAGGGAAATGGACACGCGCTATGACAGAGGATGTGTTAAGCAAATTAGAAGTAGATGTGCAAGTGAGGACAATTATCGTTAGTATGGGGACATTAAAATAATAAAACCAAAACAAATTAGGGTGTTGAGTTTCCTCAACACCCTAATTGTTATGTGGATTAATTTAAAACCTTTATTTTGACTGTTTTGACACCCCATTGCATCGCATTTTCATACTCTGGAATGAAGACATCAATTTTATGCCCTTTAATCGCACCACCAGTATCACCTGCAATTGCTTCTCCATAGCCCTCTACCCATACCTTTGTTCCAAGTGGAATCACTCTTGGGTCAACAGCAATAACCTTTTGATTTGGATTTGCTCGCAAATCGATACCGTAGGCAGTCGTACCTGAACAGCCTTCACAATAAGCCGTATAGGCAGTTGCTGTAACAACCATTTCATCACCTTGCTGCTGTTCGTATACTTCGACAGTTTCCTCTTTCGTTTTGTTACTTGGTGATACAACTGCTACGACCTTTTCTTCTTCAGCTCTAATAGGCTCGTCCCCATCGCTATAAATCGTCAACTCATCACCAGGGAAAATTAACGTATTCGATATATCATTCCAAGCCATTAATGACTGAAGTGGTACACCATGTGTTAAGGCAATACGATATAAATTATCTCCTTCTTCTACAGTATAAATCGTTGGCCCTGTTTCTTGCGAGTCTTCCATGCTTAACGCATCCCACATATGAATGCTATAGTCGATAGGTAAATCACCGCTGAGAGGCAACGGAATTGCCGCCATTGGATAAATTGCTGTTATATGCAACAAAAACGACATCACCAAGCTCATGATCACTAGTTTAGTTTTCAAAATAATGCTCCTCCTTTATGGATGCAATGAATTTTCAACTAGTGTTACCGCATATAAATGAAAATAAACATTTTTCTTAAAAAAATGACATATTCTCCGCTTTTCTTCCAAATTCCTAAAAGGAGTGACGTGCCTGCATTACGATTAGCTTATGTATGATTGTAAAAAATGAAGAGGCAGTACTTACCAGATGTCTCGATTCTATTCAACAGGTTGTGGATGAAATTAATATCGTGGATACTGGGTCAACGGATGCCACAAAAAGCATTGCGGCTCAGTATACTTCAAGAATTTTCGACTTTCCATGGATTCATCATTTTGCCGCTGCACGTAATTTCTCTTTTCAACAAGCAACAAAGGATTATATTTTATGGCTTGATGCAGATGATATCTTAACAATTGACAATCAAACAAAATTACAGCAGCTAAAATCAACATTATCGACTGCGGTTGATGCTGTATCAATGGATTATCATCTCGATTTCGATGAGCAAGAAAAAGTTATTCATTCTTTGAGACGAAATCGTCTTGTGAAAAGACAACGTCAATTCCAATGGATCGGTGCTGTTCATGAATACTTAGCGGTAGATGGTACCATTATCAATAGTGATATTGCAATTTGTCATCGACCACTAAGCCATGATGCTGCGCGCAATATCGCGATTTATGAGCGATTACTTGAAGCTGGCGAAGCATTTTCACCACGCGACCTTTATTATTATGCCAATGAATTAAAAGATCATGCGAAATATGCGGAAGCTGTTGACTACTATGAGAAATTTTTAGCAACAGAGCAAGGCTGGCTTGAGGACTGCATACATGCTTGCTTTAAATTGGCGGATTGTCATCACGCATTACAAAATGAAGCAAATGCTATTAGAGCTGTTGTGAGGAGCCTTACATTTGATTCCCCACGCCCTGAAGCATGCTGTCGTTTAGGCTTTTATTTTATGGAACAGCACAAAAATCAGCAGGCAATTTATTGGTATAAGCAAGCTTTATCCATTACAGAATCTACACATGCAGCATTTCGCAATTTGACCTTTACCACATGGCTACCTCATTTACAGCTATGTGTACTCTACGATCGTTTACAACAATATGCGCTTGCTTACGAGCATCATAAGCAAGCAAAAAACTTTTCTCCTCAGCATCCTCAAATATTGCATAATGAACAGTATTTTCAACAGCTGTTTAGCAGCGATAACTAGTGCTGAATTCAAAAGGCTGTGTGGAAGTAGACTCCACACAGCTTCATACTAGAAATTATAGTTCAATGAATAAGAAATTTTCACATTAGCTACTCCAGTAGCTGTACCTGCTAATTGAATTTCAGTAATATTATTAGCAGTTATTGATACAGAATTACCTGGTGCAATTGCTGCAATTGCTGGTGTTGCGGGATTACTTGTTACAGATAGTGTTACATCGCCAGTTGATGAGCTCGCATTTTCCACTAAAATTGTTCCGTTAATCGCAAATGGTGTAGAATTTTCCCATACTGTTACTGGTGTCTCATCAGCTAATGTTAAATCTTGACAGACAGAGTCGTGTACACTTGTTTTATTACCGCAACAGCTTCCTAATTTCGCCATGCTTTCCCCTCCTTTGCTTAAAAGTCATTGCTATTGTATGTTTTATTTATGCTGATACATCGGTCAACCGAACTATGCAAGCTCAATGTTCTTTATTTTCTTCCATGTAATCGTCAATTCCACTGTACTATTAGCATGGGATTGAATTTCTATTAATAAAATATTATGCATTGTGAACGCTTTACATATTTCATCAACCGCTATAGTTGAAAAGATGCCTTCTTGTTCATAAATTTTCATCGTGAAGGGCTGCGTTGTACATACATTCACTGTCACTACATTTTCTACATCAGGCATATTATTTAGCCATATAAATTTTGGACTTCTATCAGAGCTACCCGAAATTGTCGTACATATTTTCTCACGTATCGTCGTATGACATACGTAGTTATCATCAATTGGCTGGCAAATTGTTACACAGCAAAAGCAAGCTAGATCCACAATAATTTTTTGTTTCGTATGAATTAGCTTTTTCTTACAGCAACATGGAAAAAGGATTTCAAATATGGCACACTGACCGTCTTCAGCAACAGCTATAAGTGAAAAAAATGCGAAATAAATGGGCAATGTGGCGAAAAGCCTATAACAGTTAAAGGCTGACCCTCTTCATCCAATAGTATGACTGGCTTTCCTTTTTCTATTTTGGTCATGTCCATTAATTATCCCCCCTCCCTATTTTATACATACGATCGTTATCTATTTTATGAAGAGCTTTTTAACAAATATAGTTTCTTTGTCCGCCTCCTTGTTAAATCATGCGAATAAGTTAATTTAAACGACATAATAGGGAGGAGGAATTTAGGTGGACATACAAAATTGCAAAAAATGCGCTTCTAAAAATTGCAATTGTAATCGGGCATTAGGCTGTAAAGGAAATACGGGACCTACTGGACCTACTGGCGAAACAGGTGCTACCGGCGCTACTGGACCTACTGGTGCAACAGGTGCTACCGGCGCTACCGGACCTACTGGTGCAACAGGTGCTACCGGCGCTACTGGGCCTACTGGTGCAACAGGTCCTGCTTTCACAGAAGGCTTTTCTGCTTTTAAAAGCTCCTTAGTGACAAATAGCTCAACAGCTATTACGAACTGGATTGTCACAGCTCCATACTATTCAACAGGCGGATTCAATCCAACAACAGGTGTATTCACTGTGCCTGTAACAGGGCGCTATTCATTTGCAGCAACGTTAAACTATTCTACAGTTGCTATCATTAGTTTATCGTTAGGTAGTGGCATTAACCCTGCATTTTATATGCGACGTAACACTTCAACAAATGTTATTAGCGGGCTATTTCCTTTATTAAACGTGTCTGTCACTTTACTAACTTTACGTGCTATTTTAGGAAATGGTACTGTCACACTTGCGGGGGATTTATTATTAAACGCTGGGGATACGATTGATTTATACTACGAAGCAAATGGATTAACAATTGGATTAAATTTAGGTGGGGTAAACTCCGCAGGGATGGTGTGGTCATGTCACCGTATTTCTTAAACAAAAGGCCGTCTGAAAAGATAATATCTTTCCGGACAGCCTTCTTACAATCAATCTTCTTGTGGGAACAAAATATCGCCTTTATTTTCCTGCGACATCAGGAATGGTACAAGTGCCTTTGAAATCTCTTCTAGCGAATATGGCTTTGTTAAATATTTTGCTACCCCATATTTCTCCACTAACTCCTCCACTTCATCTAACGCTGAGGAAATAACAATTGGAATTTTGCTTGTTTGCTCTGTTTCTTTCAACTGTTGAATCAATTCCCAGCCGCTCATCTCATCGCTTAACATTAAATCAACAACGATGCCGATAAATGGTGTAGTTAATGCTTCTTCATATGCTCTTTGCACATTATTGTGATAAACAACAGTAAAGCCTTTACTTTTTAATTCCTCTGATAACAGTAAGGCTAAGCTAGCATCATCTTCTACAATCATAACATTCGCACCTTGTGAAGTTGAGAAATGTGAAGGCTCCTCCAATATGCTTAACTCATTATCTAATGGCAATGTAAAGTACACGGTTGCCCCTTTTCCTTCCACAGACTCAATCCAAATATCGCCATTATGCATTGAAATAATTTCACGGCAAATCGCTAAGCCAAGTCCTGTTCCACCAATTTTCCGCCTAGCGCTATTATCAATGCGCTTAAATTTTTGGAACAAATCGGATAAATCAGCTGTTGCAATACCGATTCCTTCATCCTTTATAGCAACCTGTAACATTTGCTCTTTATTCTCCAGTAAAATTGCCACATCCCCACCATTTGGTGAAAATTTAATCGCATTGCTCACAATATTTAAAAATACTTGAATTAATCGTTCCTCGTCTGCCTTTACAATAACATTGCGTGCTTTATCAATTAAATGAATATGGTGATTCTTTTCATGCTGAAAACGATTAATTACATCCATTGCAATTTCATTTACTTGCAATGGCTTCATCACATATTGCTGTCTGCCCGACTCCATTCGCTGCAAATCTAGGAAATCATTAATCAAATTCGTCAGGCGCTGCGCCTCCTTATGAATCGTTTCAACATATTTTTGCTGACGCTCAGGCTTTAACGTTTTTGTTAAAAGTAGCTCTGTAAAACCGAGTATGCTGGAAAGTGGTGTGCGCAATTCGTGACTTACTGTGCTTACAAGCTCTGATTTCATTTTGTCAATTTCATATTCTTTCGTAATATCGCGATGAACAAAAATCGTACCAATTTTTTGGTTACCTTCAAATAGACATGTTGCATACACCTCTACAAACGTATCCTGCTCAAATGCTAATGCGTAACGCAATGTTCGCTTATCCTCAAAGCTTTCCGCAATCGCCTTTTCAAAAAACTCAAGCAATGGTCGTGGCTCCTTGCAAAGTAGCTCAAAATTTTGTAGCCATACCTTTTTCATAAATGGCTGCTCTGTTTGTGGCATGATCATTATTTGTTCAAATGCATGGTTAATTAATAATGTATCGCCCTCACTTGAAACAAGGTGCAAGCCTTCATTAATTGTTTCAATAATATTTTTACTTAGCTGCCTTGAGCGCTCAACCTCTTCATACATTAAAATACGATCAAAGGCAATCGATACACGTTTCAGCAAGCCATTCAGCTCATTTTGTTCATCCTCCGCAAAGTTATGCCCTTCGCGAGTTGCCATTAAAACTGCTACAAGCTTCCCTTGTGCATTCACAATGGATGCATACATATCATAAGCATAATACGGAGTTTGAGCTATGCCACGTGCCAGCTCATCTACCTCACGTTTAATAATAAATGACTTCTCCTCCTCCAGACGTGTCAGCTTATTAGCATCTAAGCTATGCATTCTTTCAGCGGCATAGCTAGCTGCTAAGCCTTTTGCATCCTGCACATCTCCCTCAAGCCACATTAAAATACTCGCATCAAAGCGATATACATCATTTAAATAATTATGCAGGTTTTCGACAAGCTGCTGCTTATTCAATGTAAAAGTTAAAGCATGATTTAGCTGATTATATTTTTCAAGCTGATTTAATGAGCGCTGGAGCTGTAATTGGTTTTCCTGCAATTCATCCTGCTGCATTAACAGCTCTTCATTTTGTGTTGTTAGCTCCTCCTCCTTATCTTGAATTGATTTTGTCATATTGATAAAGGCATTTGCTAACACACCTAATTCATCATTCATTTTTTCCAATTTTTTCACAGCGAAAGGCCTTCCCTCTGCAAAGGCATTTGTTGCTGCTGTCAATTGTTCAATTGGGCTAATTAATTTTTTCGTTACTCGATGTGTAATAAAGCCAATCAATAGAATGATGCCTATACTTAACAAGAAAGAGAACAAGGCGATATTTTCTACTCTATGAATGGTCTTTCGAAATAAATTATTTAACTCCTCATTCGTTTGCACTTTATAGGATTTTGTATAGCTGACAAGCCGATTCACCACATCATTAGCTCCACTATTTGATAAATTGCGAAGCGACTCATAATCATCTGCCTGCACATAGGAAATCGCTGTTGGCAAGATGTTGGCACGATAATTTGCAGCAAACTCATTCAACTCGTCATATAAAGCACGTTCATCAGCTGACAGTTCCATGTTTCCATATTTTCTCAATTGTTCATCTAAGAAGTCTAAGTCCTCATATAACAGTTGTAATTCCTGCTCATTTTTAAACGAATAGTAGCCTCGAGCGCGAAAAAAAATGTCATGAAAAATATCTGACAGCCCATCGATAATAATAACCTTCTCCATCATTGCTTCCTGCTGCTCCTCCAAAGCTTGGTTACGAGCATTTGTTAAAAAATAAAATACTAAAATAAATAGTAAAAAAATACTCGTTAAAAGCAAGAAAGTGTGAAGAAATTGCTTGCGAATGCTCTTTTTCAATATAGTAGATTCATTTGGCATTTAAAGCCTCCTCTACTAACTCCGCTAACTTCATTGGACTAAATGGCTTCGACATAAAATAATCGACCCCTTTTTCAAACACCCGTTGCTTATCTGCCTCTTGCGATTTTGCTGTTAGCATAATGATTATTAGCTGCTCCCTTACATTTGATGGCAAATTATCAATGACTTCAATACCTGTTAAGTTTGGCATCATATAGTCGAGTAGCATTACATCATAGCTTGCTTCCTCTAGCTTTTGCAAAGCGCTTGGCCCATCCTCTGCCTCATCAATTTCATAGCCCATATCCTCTAGCGTATCTCGAATTAACATGCGTAAAATTTCTTCATCATCTACGACTAAAATTTTTGCCATAATTATACCCCCTAAAAAATACGCTCTGCTAAGCGCAGGATGCGTGATGACACATCAGCAATTTGGAATGGCTTACGAATATAATCATCCGCACCGTTTTGAAATGCCTCTAGCACATATTTTTCACCTGTTTGACCAGTCAGCATTGACACAATTACTTCCTTCGATGAATAATTTGCACGAATCTTTTTCAGCACCTCAATACCGCTTATATTTGGTAGCATCCAATCTAATAAAATAATGTATTTATAGTTTTCATCGTACCAGCCTGAATATAAAAATGTGAAGCCGTCGTTAAATGCAGCTACTTCTGCAATGGCTTCATCATGTTGAGCAAGCTCCTCAAAATGCTTTGTAAGCATATCGCGAATAATATATACATCATCAATCACAATTACTTTGATTTGCTTTTGCTTTTTCATATACTCAATAGATAGATCAAAGCATACCGCCCGATTTCTTCCTGTCGTTTTCGCTGCATAAAGCGCTCGGTCAGCTGCCTCTAATAGCTTTTTCGAATGCATATAATGCTCATTAACACCCATTAACCCTGAGGAAAATGTGACATGAAACATAGTATCATTTGCTATAAATGCTTTTTGCTCCATTGCTTGACGGATTTTTTCCACAAGTAAATACGCTTCATCCACTTCCGTATTTGGCATTAGTAACACAAATTCTTCGCCACCATATCGGCATAAAATATCTTGTTCACGCTTTAATTCCTTTACAAGCACCGCGAAGCCTTTTAATACTTCATCACCAATTAAATGTCCATATGTGTCATTAACCTTTTTAAAGAAATCTAAATCAATAATAGCTACAGTGAACATTTCGCCTATTTTTTTATATCGCTCAATGAGTATTTTCAATTTTCCTTCGAAATGCTTGCGATTATAAACCTGTGTTAATTCATCAATGACAATGGCATATTCTAGCTCTTTTCGATATGCAAGACGATTCGTCACATAGGCAAATAAAATATCTTCATCAATCGGCTTTGACACAAAGTCCATCGCACCTAATGCATAAGCACGAATGCGATTTTCCTTGTTATGGTAGCTACTCATCACCGCAATAAATGTGCGGTCCTTTTTAATTTTTTTAATGCTGTTTAAAATGGAAAAGCCATCAATGTCTGGCAATGCAATGTCTAAAAAGACGAGCGCAGGCTGCACTTCATAAATAAGCTCTATCCCCCGCTTTCCATTATGTGCCACGATGACAGAAAATCCTTTTTTCTCTAGCGCACTTTTTAAATAAGCGATAAAGACCATATCATCATCAATAATTAATATAAACTCTTTTGACATATCGCTTTTGACAAGTGATTGAACGACTTCCACATTTTCTCCTGAATGATGATTCGTCTCATAAAAGGAAAGTGCCTCGATGAGCGGGCTTAAATACATTGTCCATTGTTCCTTCAGCCATTCTAGCTCGCTCGTTTCACTTAAATTCACCAGCTTTTCAGTAGCAATAGCAGATAGACCATGTAAGCCAATTGAGCCTGCTGTCCCTTTTAGTTGATGCAAAAAAGCATATACTTCCTTCTCCTTTATCGATTCCCTTTCTCTCCACCTCAGAAAATTTGTCTGCATGCGCTTATACATCATTTGCTGGTATTTTTCTGCTCCCATTTTATAACGCTCCTATCAAAAAATATCTTGAATAAAGTATATCGTACAAGTATAAAAAAGATAGATGCATTGATTGAATAAATGCTATTTTTCGTATTTTTGTAACATCGTAATGTAGCCTTTTTCTTGCATCTAGCTTCAAATTAAAAAAGCAGCCCATTTTGGACTGCTTTTTTAGAACAAATTTGCACTATTATAGCTGCCAAGAGGCTGTCAACCGGTCATGATTTGTTATAACCTTAACCTTGCATCTTGGATTTGAAGGAGCTTTATGCTTTAAGGATTAAGCTTTAGAAAATAAGAGCTTTGATGCTTGAACCTTGTGCTTTAAACATTTAGCTTTGAGCCTTCAAGTTTGTTTCATCGATTATTAGTTAAGTGCGTTGTTTCAATTTTTCAACTCGCACACAACGCAAAGCGCGAGCAACAAATCGGTTGCTGTTTTCACCAGCTTAATATGAGAAATTGTATATTATTATAGAAGTACGGTCAAATATAGTGCATAATTAGTATAGTGAATTTTATTAAGGAGATTTTATAGTATGAACTTTTCAATTCGACAAGAGCGTCCCGCTGATTATAAAATAACGGAGGATGTAATACGTCAAGCTTTTTTAGATGAAGATATGAGCGACCAAAAGGAGCATTTCCTTGTCCAGCGCATCCGCCAATCCTCCGCTTTTATTCCTGAGCTTTCGTTAGTCGCAGTTGATTATGACGATCAAATTATCGGCCATATTTTACTATCGAAAATTACGATTGAGGATGGCGAAAAATCGGTTGATTCTTTAGCGCTTGCACCCGTATCTGTTTTACCGTTATTTCAAAACAAAGGAATTGGCAGTCAATTAATTAAAGAAGTATTACAAAAAGCTGCGGACATTGGGCAGCAATCTGTCATCGTTTTAGGACATGCAGCATACTATCCTAAATTCGGCTTCCGTCAAGCCCGAGAATGGAATATTTTCGCTCCATTTGAAGTGCCAAGTGAAATTTTCATGGCGCTTGAATTAGTACCGAATGCACTCCAAAACGTACAAGGTACTGTTCGTTATTCAGATGCGTTTGAAGGTTAGGAAAAAGGAGGCATGTGATGTTTACAGTTGGTGTAATCGGCTCTACAACATCTGTGCATAAAGTCATCTCACTTGCACAAAATTTAAACCTAAAAGCACATTTTATTGCATTGCCTTATAAAAGCTTTCAAGAAACAAAACAAATTATTCAAGCACACGACCATGAGGTCGACTTTTGGTTTCCAACAGGTCAGCTGCCTTATGCCATCGCAAAGGAATATTTGCAAACAGATGACTATTTAATACCAATTCAAAATAATGAAGCAAGCTTATATAAAGCTTTTTTAGAGGTTGCACATCATTCCAATATATTTTTGCAGCAACTAAGCATTGATGAACTATCCAAGCAGGCAGTAGACGATGCGCTCACACAGCTGAATATTGCATCCTCTCAAATCTATTTAAAAATTTATGATACGAAGACAACATTGGCTGAGCTTGTCACCTTTCATAAAATGCTATGGGAGGAAGGCAAAACATGTGGTGCCATTACAAGCTTCGAGGCAGTTTATACAGCGCTACAGCAAATAGGAATTCCCGTTTATTGGTATTCAATTAGCCATTCAGAAATTCTTCATGCTTGTAAAGTGCTAGAGGAAAAAATAAAAACCTCGTTCTTCAAAGATACGCAAATTGGTATTTGTATTATTACAATGGAAGAAATTGAGGCGGAAATTTCCCCCATTCGTCCATACACACAGCAATATTTAGCGCTACAAATAAAGGAAATATTAATTAATTTAAGCGAGCATATCGACGGTTTTTTAACAGAGCAAGGTGAGCATCGCTACATTATTTTTAGTACCCGTGGCGCCATCGAAAAAAACTTTTCAATTGTGCGTCAAAAAATTCAAGAGCTTAAGCTATTAGCTAATAAGCATATTATTGCAGGCATCGGCTATGGCGAAACCGCCTTAGCAGCCGAAATGAATGCAGCAACTGCTAACCAACACTCTCGCCACCATGAACAGCATGAGCTATTTATTATGCAGGAGGATGGAACGATAGTTGAGCATTTCGGGCATAGCCGAGAGCTTGTGTACACGAATAAATTATTGAATACACCATCGCTAGAAGCTTTAAAGGAAGCCAATATTAGCATGCGGACATATAATCGTATTCAAGCATTACTTTTAAAACTAGGCACAGAGCATTTTACAACACTAGATTTAACGAACCATTTAGCTATGGAAAATCGCAACGCAAGGCGCATCGTTACGAATTTAAGCAAGGCAGGCCTAATTGAATGTGTAGGAGAATCTACGCACCATGCTAAAGGAAGACCACGTAAAGTGTATCGATTTGTATCACAAAAATGAGGCTGGGACAAAACCCACCTCTAAATTAAAAAGCCGGTGAAATTTTACCATCAGTAAAATTTCACCGGCTTTCAATTTTTTCATAAAAAATAAGGATCACTTCTGATAAAATTAAGTCACCATAACCAAATTATACAGAAAGAAGGATCCTTATGTTTAAAGATTATAACATGAATCAATTAGTTTTACCGCTGGATGTTGAAATAAAATTACAAGAACACGATATCGCCTTCTCTATTCATCAATTAGTGGAAAGTATCCCCACAGAAGCTTTCGCTCCTTTTCTGCAACAAACCGGCTGTCCAGCCTATCACCCACGTATGATGCTCAAGCTCATTTTATGTGGCTATACCCAATCAGCGTTCTCTGGTCGCCGAATTGAAGACCTGACGAAAGATAGCCTTCGTATGATGTGGCTTGCGCAAGGCTATCAACCAAGTTACCGTACCATCAATCGTTTCCGTGTTCACCCATTGACAAAGGAATTGCTTCGTCAATGTTTCGTGCAATTCCGTTGTCAACTGGTGAAGGAGGACCTGATTGCGCAAGAAGCCATTTTTATTGACGGCACGAAAATCGAAGCAACTGCGAACAAATTCACCTTTGTGTGGAAACGTTCGATTGAAAAATATGAAGCGAGTTTGGTGGAAAAATCAAACCAGCTGTATGAGGAATTACTGCAACAACAAATTATACCAGCCATCGAACAAGAAGTGGAAACGCAGCTGTCCATCACTGAATTAAAGCAGGTGGCAGAAAAATTAGAAGAAGTCGTAGCCGACTATACAGAAAGAATCGAGCAATCCGAAAAGGCACAAGAGCGAAAGCAGCTACGAAGTGAACGAAAAACACCGAAACAACAATGGAAGCAAGTAAACGAGTGGATCACCCGCAAACAGAAATATGAACGAGATTTTGCGATTTTCGGCAAACGGAATAGCTATGCCAAAACAGACCCTGATGCAACTTTTATGCGCATGAAGGATGACTACATGCAAAATGGCCAATTAAAAGCGGGCTACAATTTACAAATTGCGACAGAGGGACAGTACACATTGGCTTATGGCATTTATGCGAATCCAACGGATACGAAAACGTTGATTCCCTTCTTGGATGAAATCGAGAGACGCTATTTTCAATTGCCACAACATATCGTAGCCGATGCCGGCTATGGTAGTGAGCCAAACTATGAAGATGTACGAAACAACCGAAAGTGTGAACCTGTGATTCCCTATACGCATTATCGAAAAGAGCAAAGCAAAAAATACCAACAAGACCCCTTCCGAACAAGTAACTGGATGTATGATGAAGAGTTGGATACCTATATCTGTCCATACCAGCAAAAAGTAACGTTCCGCTATGAGTCAACACAAGAAGACAAAGAAGGATTCCAACGAACGTTTCGTATCTATGAATGCGAAGACTGTACCGGTTGTCCATTTCGAGAGAAATGTACGAAAGCCCAAGAAGGCAAGTCACGGAAAATCAAGGTAAATGAAAACTGGGAACAACAAAAAGCATATGTACGTACAAAGCTTTCAGAAGCCAAAGCAGGAACTCTCTACCGTCAACGAAAAGTAGATGTAGAACCAGTTTTTGGCTGTCTGAAGGCTAATTTAGGTTTTACTCGCTTTTCGGTTCGTGGTCAATCGAAGGTGGAAAACGAAATCGGCTTCGCTTTGATGGCCGTGAATCTACGAAAGTATAGGTGGAAGAGGAAATCTTCTTCCAGTTCTTCCTTTCACACATCAAAAAATCGAAATCACCTGATGCGATTTCGATTTTTTGTATGGACTAGAACTATTTATGTCCCAGCCTCATTTTTCTAGTTCAAAAGATATAATTCGCCCGTAAAGCTTCCATATTCGCCCGCAAGACGCTTAAATTCGCCCATTAAAAAGCGTGTGCCTGAAATTACTTTCAAACACACGCCTCTTTCTATCGTAAATGAACCTTTGTCCCTTTATTTAAAATGCTATCATAATCAATATATTCATAAATATCCGATTGAATCACATCGCTAAACTGCTGTAGCTCCTGTAATGTTAAATCCTCAATCCCTTTATTGTGATCTTCACAATAAATAACGACCTTGCCAACAATGCTATGTGCATCTCTAAACGGTGTTCCTGCTTTGACTAAATAATCCGCTAGCTCTGTCGCATTTAAAAAGCCTTGCTTCACAGAGGCACGCATCTTGTCTTCATTGACCTTTAATGTGCGAATCATTTCTGTCATAATTTTCAAGGAAGCGAGCGTCGTATCAATCGCATAGAAGAACGATTCCTTTTCCTCCTGCATATCTTTATTATACGTCAACGGTATGCCCTTCATAATTGTAAAAATTGAGAATAATGCGCCATACACCTTCCCTGTTTTGCCACGAATTAGCTCCGCTGCATCGGGGTTTTTCTTTTGGGGCATAATGCTGCTACCTGTTGCGTAGGCATCATCAATTTCGATAAACTTAAACTCTTGGCTGCACCATAAAATCAATTCCTCACTCATACGGCTTAAATGCATCATAATAATTGAGAAATCAGAAGTTAACTCTAGTACATAATCACGCTCGCTCACACCGTCCATAAAATTATCAACAGGCTTTGTAAAACCAAGCTCCTTTGTCGTAATCGTGCGGTCAATGCTATGTGTTGTCCCCGCAAGTGCTCCGCAGCCAAGCGGATTTTCGTTTAACAATTCCAGTGCATTTTGCACGCGCTTTTGGTCGCGGTTGAACATTTGATAATAGGCCATTAAGTGATGTTTAAATGTGACCACCTGTGCCCTCTGTAAATGTGTATAGCCTGGCATTATATATGGATTTTCTTCTGCCTTATCCTTTAATACTTGCTTAAACGCTTCAAGCACTTCCACCATTTCACGTGCTTTTTTGCGTGCATACATTCTCGTATCAACCGCCGTTTGGTCGTTGCGGCTACGCGCTGTATGCAGCTTTTTCCCGACATCACCGATACGCTTAATTAAATTCATTTCGACAAAGCTATGAATATCCTCATAGTCACCTTCGATTGGCAGTGCACCGCTCTCGATATCCGCTAAAATACCTGTTAAGCCCTCTGTAATTAATTCACCCTCTGTGGCAGAAAGTATCTCGCAATACACAAGCATTTTCACATGTGCCAAGCTTCCTGTAATATCCTCAAAATAAAGTCGCTGGTCAATTTCTAGTGAGCTATTAAATTCCTCCATTAAACTATTTTCCTCATTACGAAAACGTCCGCCCCAAAGCTTCATTTGTTATGCCCCCTCTAATTCTTCCTTTTTCTCTCGATTTCTTGCAATTCGCCCTAAAATAAGTGTACCGATAATCATTAAAATAATCGCCAATACTGCTGTGTACACACTTTCATACATCCCTGCAACTAAAAAGGCAATCAATGTAATACATGCGTTAAATAGCGCAATCGGAATTTGCGTTTTATTATGATCCACATGGTCACAGCCTGCACCTGTCGATGATAAAATCGTCGTGTCCGAAATTGGCGAACAATGGTCACCGAAAATACCACCTGAAATGACTGCACCAATAGCGATATATACTGAAATATCAAGATGATACGCTAATGGAATTGCTAAAGGTAGCATAATGGCAAATGTTCCCCAAGATGTTCCACATGCAAACGACATAATGGCACCAAGAATAAAAATAATCGCTGGGATAAGCATCACTGGAATCGCTCCATCCATCACGCTTACTAAATAATTGGCTGTTCCTAGCTGCTCTAATACTGTACCTAACGACCATGCCAATACAAGAATCACGACGATATCCATCATACGACGCATACCGGATACGTAAATATCAAACGTTTCCATCACTTTTTTTACTTTATACGCAACCATGAGTGCCATCAGCACAATTGCTGCTGTTAAATAAGAAATACTCAACGCAACCCTAAATTCCCCACCTGCCACTTGCTTGAATGGGAAGCCTAATGGAATTAATTGTCCAAACAACATAACAAGCAGCACAAGGATTGGTACTAATACTAGGCTCGCTTTACTTTTCGTTTCTAAATATTCATTCATCGCCTCTGTTTTACGTAGTGGCTTTGAATGCGGCCAATAAATTTCTCCCGTTTTTTCAATGCGTCGATCTGCCTTCCTCATTGGCCCAAATTCTGATTTTGTTAATAGCATTACTGGTACAATTAGCACTGCTAGCATCGGGTAAATATAAAATGGGAGTGCGTTCATAAAGGCATCCCAATCAGATTCCTTGACACCTAAACGTTCATACTCTTTGCTGATTAAGCCCATAATATAAACACCCCAACCGATGAAAGGAATCATTACCGCTACAGGTGATGATGTTGAGTCAATAATCCATGCTAGCTTCTCACGTGATGCTTTCAATTTATCAAAAATCGGCTCAAAAACTGGACCTACAATCAGTGGTGTACCTAAATCTGAGAAGAAAATAATAATTCCGCCAATCCAAGCAGACAATTGTGCACTTACCTTTGTCCGAATAAATGTGGCTACTTTATCTGCAAATGCCCCTGCACCGCCTGACTTCTCCATTAATGCAACAAAGCCACCAATAAACACAAGTAAAGCTAAAACAGCTGCATTATAGCTATCTGTCGACTGCACAAAAATATAATCGCCAACAATTGATTTTACAGCCTTGAAAATATTACCGTTCAATAAAATAACAATCCCTGTGAAAGCCCCTAAAAATAAGGAAATAATAACGTTCCTCGTAATAAACGCTAAGGCAATCGCAACGACTGGTGGAATAATCGAAATCAATCCGAATGTTTCCATACATATATCCCCCTTTTGGATGATGTAAAGTGATTAAAGGGTAAATACCCTTTATTTATCCTTTATTATAATCTGAAAATTTCTACTTTACAATCAATTTTTTTATCAATTACGCCTCGGCGTAATTGCGTCCAGATTTTTTCAAGCTTGCTTGAAAAAATCTGTGACATCCGCCGGAGGCTTTATCTTGGTTCAGTGGATGTTTGGACATCCATTGAACTAGGTAAACCTATAGCATTCAGCCCCTCCCTACTGAGGAAGGGGTCTTCTACTGAACCAAGATAAAAAACCATCTAACAAGTGATATATTCGTTCACTTGCTAGATGGCCTTTGTTATCTTTTAAAATGCAAAGCCTTAATCCTCGTAATCTATAATCGTTCAATAATCGTTGCATTCGCCATTCCCATACCTTCACAAATAGCGAGTAAACCATAACGTTGTTGCTCACGCTGCATACGATAAAGCATCGTTGTTAAAAGCTTCGTACCTGTTGCACCAAGTGGATGTCCTAATGCAATTGCTCCACCATCTACGTTTAATTTTGCAATATCTGCTCCGGTATCTCTTGCCCATGCAAGCGGCACAGGAGCAAATGCTTCATTGATCTCATATGTATCAATATCTACTAAAGACAGCCCCGCCTTTAATAATACTTTTTCTGTTGCCGCAATTGGACCTGTTAGCATCAGCGTTGGGTCAGAGCCAACAACCGCACGAGTGACAATACGAGCTAATGGCTTGATGCCAAGCTCCTCTGCTCGTTCACGTGACATCAGTAAAACAGCTGATGCACCATCGCTCATTTGGCTCGCATTGCCCGCTGTAATCACCCCATCTTCTTTAAACACAGGCTTTAAGCTACTTAAGGTTTCCATCGTCGTATCCTGCCTTGGCCCTTCATCCGTATCAAAAATAACTGTTTCACCTGCAGCATTTTTTACTTTGAGCGCAACAATCTCTTCTTTAAATTTGCCCTCTGCTATTGCTTGTAATGCGCGTTGATGGCTGCTAACAGCATATTCATTTAGCTGCTTTGCGCTAAGTCCCCACTTTTCAGCAATGCGCTCTGCTGATATGCCTTGATGAATGATTTCGTGCTGCTTTGTTAGCTGCTCGCTTGGCATAACACCCATATAATTTGAACCCATCGCCATGCGTGACATGCTTTCTACTCCACCTGCAATGACGATGTCCATATCCCCTGCTAAAATTGCCTGTGCAGCAAAGTGAAGCGCCTGCTGACTTGAGCCGCATTGTCGGTCAATCGTTACACCTGGTACATGCACTGGAAAGCCTGCAATTAATAAGGCGGTGCGTGCAATATTGCCTGCCTGCTCAGCACTTTGTGTCACGCAGCCTAAAATGACATCTTCCACATCAGCTTTCTCAATGCCTGCGCGCTTTACAACTTCCTCCAAAACAACTGCTGCTAAATCATCTGCGCGTATTTGACTCAAGGCCCCTTTACGTCTGCCAATTGCCGTTCGTGTTGCTGCTACAATAACTACTTCTCCCATAATAAATATCCCCCTTATGAATATTGATCCAAAAAATCAAACATTAACGAAACATTCGTGTAGCGCTGCAATGAATGGATATTTTCCATTATAAATTCCCAGCTCTCCTGATGCATCGTCGCATACCCCTCATCTTGTCCTACAGGCATATACTGTGCTAAAAATTGCTCAATTGGTATAGTAAGCTCCTCTAAAAAATTCTCTATCTTTTCTACTTTCTCCTCTCGACAAGGATTCATTTCATCAAATACAACATGCTCTAAGTGGCGAGAAAAATAATATGCTTGGTACGTATACTGTGCCAAAGCTTGCGTGCTACTCATCATTTGCACATTGCGTGACCGAATTTCATTGCGTTCCTCAATTCGTCCTTTTTGCTCCTCTGAATTGACCGTTATGCTTTCTTCATTATATTGTGTTAAACTGGACTGCTCTGTGTCGACTGCTACATGCGCTGGTACGATAAAGCAGCCATCTGTATCAAGTATATGCAGCACTGCTAAAATATTCGATGGTTTAAATTTTCGCTTTATTAATATTTCTTTCACACGATCACTGATAACCTCTTTAATTGCCTGCTCCTTTTTATCTCGTTGATAAAAAATATCGCCATGCTGTGGCTCAAAGCGAATTTCCTTATCCTTAAATAATTGTCGTAAACGCTCAATCAGTAACAATTCATCCGTGTCACCTTCGACTAACAAAATAACAACCTTCTTTTGTGCCTTAGTCAATTACTTTCCCTGCTTTCCTAAACGATTTCTTAATATCATATAGGTTCGTTTCGTTGTATATTGCCTCTTCCTGTCCACCAAGTTGAATTGCCCTTAAATAGACATCGCGTGCATTGCTTAATTTTCTCACACCTTTTAGCTGTAAATAGCGCTCCTCCTCATTCAATGTCGTAAACCATAAATTTTGCATAGGGAGCACCTCTAAAATGCGCAAATTATGCGATGTGAAAAACAATTGTCCTTTACCATTGTCATGTATGACCTCTAGTATTTCGCCAAGTAAATATTCAAAAATCCCAGCATCTAATTCATCAATAACAACACAAGCATTCGGATTATTATAAACGGCAATCAATGTGCTTAAAATGGAAATAATTTTTAATACACCTTGTGATTCGCTGCGCAAAGGAAGCTCAATTTCACCTTTTACTGATAAAAACTCAAAGCGCACGCCATCTTCACCGCTCGGCATTTTCTCTCGATGTATTTCTCGAACTTTAATTACTAGCCCTGGGATAATCGTTGTTAAAACAATATTTGTTTGCGTAATGACCTTTTCAATCGTTGCAAACATATCTCTTGGCAAGAGCATTGTATCCCTTAATTCATAAGGAATATTTCCTCGTATTCCATCCGTATGAATGCTAAGTGGCATCACAAGATTTGCAACAAGTAAGCCGTAATGAATCGTATCAATTACATGGAAGTCGTTATTAAAATCAACTCTTAAATTTTGTAGTAGCTCCTTTTCTTCCTCAGAGTAAGACAATACAAGCTCTTTCCGAAAAATAAAGGAGGTTGCATTTTCCTCTGCTAAATAATTAGCTACCGTTATATTCACACGCTGACTTTCGCTAAATGATTGCATTTTTTTATTGCGAATGGAAATGTCATTGCCATCTTTAGCTACAAGCTCCTTATATCGTTTACCACGCTTATTTTCTTTATAAAATAAAGCTTCACGACAAACCTTTAATGTTTTCATTCCTTCTTGTAGCTCTACGAAATACTTCACATAGTATTCTCCAAAGTGGTTGATGATAAAAAATTCAATGTGTAATTCAATGCTTTTTTCCTCAAAATAAATAAGTCTTTGCTCGTTATCAGGCAACGTTTTCGCTTGTAGCAATATTTTCAACAGATGAAAAGCTTCTACAACAGCCGTTTTCCCTGAACCATTTTGCCCGTAAAAGCCAACAACATTTGCTTTCTCTTGTGTTGTATTCGTTTGAAAAGAGCCGTGCTTGACATTTTTTAAGTGGCGAATTGTTACACGTTGAATCTTGATCATTTTTGCCAAATTTATCTCCCTTTCTCAATTAGAAAACGCACGTCATTGCTGTACTGCCCATCTGTAAAACTGCGTTCTGCAATATCCCAACCGTTGCTTGTGCTTTTTACAACAGTAGAAGCTCTTGTGCCATAGCCATCAAAATGAATAAAAATAGGTGAAAGCTTTTGCTCCATTTCAAAAGATACACCTGTTGCTGGTAAATGTTGATCCTCTGCCCTTATTGTGTCCTTTAATAATGCAAATAATGCTTCTTCCTCTGTTGTTGTTTGAATTGTTTCACACATGTTAGCTTTTAAGCGCTCCACCTTAGGCCAAGCTGTATTAAGCGTCGCATTTGATACACAATGAATGCCCTGTGGTACAATCATTAGCTCATTTAGCACCGTATTGTAATGCACCAAATGCTCACCATCATACAAAATGGCATTAAATGCCCCGTACAACTGTCGTTCCTGCTGTAATTGCTGCGCAAATTGATGAGCACTAAGCTGGCTATTAATAAAGTTGACAGGCACTTGTCCTCTTGATTTCTCTCCAACTAATGGTAAACGCGGGTCGCGGTAATTCGTCACAGCAGCAAAACGCCCATTATCGCTAACAGCAAGCCATGTGCCCATTTTTTCTAAATCTCGCCCTGCCCAAATATGTAACGCATCATCCCATTGATGTAGCTCTTTCGTCGGTCGCTTATAAAATTCATCTCGATTTGCTATAACAATCAAGTCATGTTGTGGATGCATTTTATAAGCAAATGCAATAATACACATACCCATTCCCCCTTATTTGAAAAAGTATAGAATACATGGCAGGCAGATGCAATTGGTAGCGCTTTCACATAGGTGGTATAATGAAAGAAATTGTTAGATAGCAATCGATAAACTAAAATGAAGTTATTATTATGACAAAATCACTTGCGGCTGAATATTCTTCGCGTAATATTCGTACAAATGCAATTTGCCCAGGCTATGTAGAATCAGGCATGGTCAACAAAGAGGCACTTGGTGATTTTTATGATGGCTTAGTGGCACGCCACCCAATCGGGCGTTTAGGTCAGCCAGAGGAAATCGCACATGCTTGTGTATTCGTTTGTGAAAATAAATTTATGACAGGTGCAACGTTATTAGTAGATGGTGGCTATACAGCAATATAAAAGAAGTTGTCGGGAAAATACTTCCCGACAACCTTTCATTTTATGATAAGCAATCTACTTGAATGCCTTTCGCCGTAAGCAATTCCTCGTAATAACGATCCTTGCCAATGAGCAAAACACGGTCTGTAAATTGTTCAATTTCATTCATATCATGTGACGTATAAATAATCGTTGTACCTTGCGACCTCGCAAGCTGCTGTAAAAAGCGACCTATTTCCTGCTTTGAGCGCATATCAATACCAACCGTTGGCTCATCCAATAATAGTAGCTCTGGTTGATGAATTAAGCTAATCGCTAAATTTAATTTGCGCTTCATACCACCTGATAGGCTTGAAACAGGCTCCTTCCACTGTGTCAGCTGCATATCCTGACAAATTTGCTGACATGCTGAGATGCCAATTCGTTTCCAGCTTAAACGTTCAAAATAACGCATATTATCTTCAACTGAAAAATGCTCCCAAATCGCTAAATCCTGTGGCACAAAGCCAATTTTTTGTCGAATCGCTTTTTGCTGCTGATGATATGCCATACCTTGCCAATATATTTCACCTTTATCTGGCTTCATTAATGTAGCGAGCATTTGCAGCAATGTTGATTTACCCGCACCATTTTCTCCAACAAGTCCTACAATTTCACCTTGTCCAATCGTCAATGAAACATTTTCCAATACAATTTTTTTCTGATACCGCTTATAAATAGACTGCACTTCAAGCATTTTTCAACCTCCCTACGCTAAGGATTAGCACACTACAAAACAGCAATGCAGCGATTGGTAGCTCCAACTTTACTAATGCATAAAGTGGATGCAACTGAGCTAGCAGCTGATGTACATAACCGCTGTCGCGAATCGGTACAATCCCACCGTTTGTTAACGCTAATAGCAATGTTACTAAAATAGACAAAATATAATACGTAGGTGGATTTTTGCAAAGTGAAGCTACAATAAATGCATAGCCATTCAACACAAAGCGGCATATGCATAAAACCACAAAAGACCAAAAGGACACCCCTTGTGAAAAGAACAAAAAGGCAAGCAAATCTGCACATAAAAATACGACATAATAAATAAAAAATTGTGTAAATGCATAGCTTCTGTATGTTTGCGCACTTAGTAGCCAACGCTGTCTTATAGGTGCATTGCTCTCCTTTACTAACCAATCGAATAAAAAGAACGTTGCGAGCACCGTTAAGCTTGACCAAATTGCCCATTTTGACACATACGGTACTTTATCTCCAGTCTCTTTTTGGACATTAAAAAGGGAGAATGGAATTTGAATTAAGTCAGCCTCAGCTTGACGTGTGCGTACCTTCCCTTCAATCACTTGCTCATCAAATAAATACTGCATATCATAATCAAGTAGCAATGCTTCAATATCTCTTGCCGTTTTTGCACGTAACGCTTGCGCCATCACAGCTGAGCTCATCAATTCCTTCGCTGCCTCATATGCATATGAACGATTTGAGGAATAGGCTTCAATTAGCTTTTTGCGTCCTAGCTTGATATTTTCCTCATATTTACGCCGAATCACAAATACGCTATCTAGCTCATGCTGCTCTAAAAGCCGTAGCGCCTCTGTTTTGGAAAGCTGTTGCACATTTAAATAATCCACCTGCTGTAAATGCTCAGTAATTTCTAGTGCTGATAGCGATTGTTCTTCCACAACAATAGCTATAGGCACCTTGCTTTCCTCTATAAAAGAAAGTGCAATTTGATAAAGAAATAGCGTACCGACAAAAGGAAATAGCAGCCAAAATACAGCGGATTTCCATTCATATTTTAAATGCAGTGCCCGTATATAAATTGCCCTCTTCATCGCAACCTCCTTTCCTTATACAAAGCAAGTAGCCCGAATAATGCTATGCTTAAGCTTGCCGAAACGAGCATGCTCATATAATTTGCGTAGTTACGATTTTCCAGCGTAATATCAATCATCCATGCAAAGGCTTCATAAGGAAACGTAAACAAAAGTAACTGCTGCAAAGCATGTGGAAAATAAATGGTTGGCAGTAAAGCACCACTTACTAAAATAATGATGGTTGTTACTACTACATAGCAAAGCATACGCATTTTTGCATTTGTGCTAAGAAGCTCTACAATTCCTTGTAAACAAACTACGCAAATGCTATAGAAAAGAACGAATAATAAAAGGCGCCAATAATCAAGCGGATACAGCGCTAATGCCAACCAGCGATTCATGACACTATATAGCACGATAAGAAACAATACACTGCCACTAATACAAATTACGGACTTTGCGATAAACGTTTGCGTTATCGTTACCCCTAAAAGCCGCAGCCGATTTTGAATGCTTTGCGACTGCTCTCTCATTAAAAGCAAATAAAAGCCGATTAACCATATTGTCAAACAAATAAATAATGTAGACATCGCATAATAATAGCGCGGCATAGTTGTTGCTGTATTGTTCACTGTATTTTCTGCTAAAAAATTGTTTTTCCCTACTGTGTAAATAGCATAGTCAATAAAGATATCTTCCACTAGCTGATTGTATCGCTCTGTGCTCATTGGTGTTTTTTTGGCATACTCATATACCGTTAAAATATTCGCCTGTGCGGATTCAATATAGGAAGCCATACTGTTAAGCAAATTTTCAATCATCGCATTTTCAATCGATTTATTGGCATCACCTACTAATGGCAATTCAATTGGACTCCCCGCATATAAATCGTTTGTTAAGCCTTGTGGAAAAGTTACATAGCTTGTGATTTGCTGCCGCTCCATCGCCTGCTGTGCTTCCATGTCAGACATGCGGGTAATATCGATATGACCATTGCCCTTCAATGCCATAATGAGTAGCTGTGTTAATATTTTTGACTCCTCTGTTCGGTCATTGTCAACAATCGCTAGTGTCGACCTTTGCTTTTCATCAGGTGTCATAAACTGTAGCACTAATAATAAAAATAAGCCGATCATGCAAATGGGCGTTATAAAAAGAAGAAGAAGTGAGAACCACTTCTTCTTTAAATAATGGGCGTTTTGCGTTGTAAAAAATAATATATTTTTCAATGCTTTCATACATATCCCTCGCTAGTGCAATGAATCTGTTTTATTCTTCGTATGGTTTAACGAATTCCATAAACCAATAAATATCATCCTCTGTTATTTCACCATAAATCACATCATCTACATAGCCATCTGGTGCTATTAAAACAGTGGCAGGTAAATCTTCACCTATATTATAATCACTTGTCACGCTGATTGTCTTATCAATCGCAACAGGGAACTCTAGCCCTAAATTAGAAATGAAGCTTTGTACTTCAGCATCAGGCTCCGCATAATTAATCGCTAGTACTTCAACATCTTGCTCTCGGTATAATTGATATTGACGATTAATTGCCTGTAGCTCCTCTTCACTTGATGCAATGCCAGTGCCCCAGAAGTATAGCAGTACGCCTTTTCCTTCATAATCAGCTAAACGATGCGTCTTGCCATTTAAGTCAACGAGCTCAAAATCAGGCGCTGGATAGCCGATGATTTCATTATAATCATAATCCTCAAAGCTCATATCATAATCTTCATCATAATAGTAATCATCATTAGCGAAATATTCATCAAAGCCTGTTTCAGCCATAAAATTCTCTGCCCAAGCCATTGCCTCTTCCGCAACTGTCATCATATATTCTGACAGCTCATCATCTGTTAGATTACTAATATCTTTAATTTTTGCTGGTAGCTCAAGTGCTTTAATTTTTTTACCATCATGTTCAATTGTTAAAGAAGCTTTTCCAAGCTCAGGCATATCAATATATACAACATGCTCGCCAGTAACGCTATCTGCTTTATATTGTGTTGAGCCATCCCAATTTAGCGTAATTTGCTGCCCTTCAGCATCTACAATAAATTTGCGCTCAAAGCTCTTTGTATCTTTCTCCTTGCTTTCCTCAGATTCATAGGCAACCTCTACACCTTCCACTGCAAATTGCACGCGGTCAGAGGCTTTTTTCCCTTGTTGGAAAACACCTTCGATTGAAACTGTGTCGATATCATCCTTCAATTCATAATTAAATGTTAGCTCTTTGCCGAATGATTGCTTACCTGTAATGACGAAATCCTCAGCTTCTTTGAACTTTAATTCACGCTCAATGATTTTGCCTTTTTCCACCCAAATTGTTGAGACAACACCAAACTCAATTTCACCTAAAGCATCGACGATTTGTTGTTTCGTCTCTTTCACTGTGTCATCATCACAAATGCCTTGCGTTGCCATCGCCTGCTTTAAAATCAGCTCGAGTTCTGGATCAGTTTCCATTTTCTTCGCAAGTGCAGCTGCTACTTTTTTGACATCTGCCTTAGATAAGTCCATCACAATTTTGTTTTTCTCTTTTGTAAAGGCTTCATCTGGTAATTCTTCATAAATCGTTTTGCCTATATTTTTCGTTAAATACTCCTGCTGTGCCTTCGTTACAAGCTCTGTTTGCGATAAAATATCTTTACTACAGCTTAGTTCCCCATCCGTAAAGTCATTTAGTTTTTCCATTGAAACGCCAATCGCTTCAGATAAAAACGGGGCATTCAATACAAATTGCTCTGATGTAACAAATAGCTCAAAGTTATCGACTTTCACATCCGCAATTTCTCCACCGACACCAAATGCATACTGCTTATTTTTCACATCTGTCGTAGTTGATAAGTTAATCGCTGCGGAATTAATAACATCAAAAATTGGGTCTTCCATTCCTTCACTTTGAATATCCCCAGTAATTTTAAAATCACTTTGAATAACAGATGTTTGTGCTAACTCAGACCAAGCTAGCTCCTCTTTATACTTCTCCTCAAAGAAATCCACCATTTCGCTAACCGTTTCAGCCTCTGCTGCCAAATAAGCGGCTTTCGGGGATTTCATAAATATCGCCGCCGCGCCAATACCTCCAGCTAAAACAAGCGCAGCTATACCACCGCCGATAAACCATTTCTTTTTAGAGGCTGTATTCGGCTGTTGTTGTTCTTGATTTTCCATCTTTCTTCACCTTTCCTAACTATAATTTATTCCATCCCCGAGTAGAAAGGGCTACAAAACATTATGTATTTCTTAAACATTAGAATAATGTCTAACGATGTCACTTTCATGTCGATTATTTAAAAATGTAACAAATCCCTCGATTAACAGAATACTACTAGTATACAAAAGGTTTACCTAGAATAATAAGAATAATTTATTTTTTTACAAAAAACAGGATTTTAGTTTTTATTAGTTAATTAGAAAGCGTTACATATAGACTATTTTTATTTGTAATATCGCAAAAAACGCCATAAAAAAGCGAGAAAATAGTCCCTTTCGACGCCCTCATTCGACAGCATCATTAATAATTCCTAATAGTCGCTCCTTAATATATTGCCAGCTTTGTGCTAAATCCACTGTCACCACTTTAATTAGATAATTATTCATTTCAAACACTTGATGAACCTCTTTATCAATTTGAGGATATAACAGTATGCCAACCATTTTGTCATACTGTAGTGAATTGCTTAAGTAGCTGTAGATTTGATACAAGTTTTCAGATTTAATTTTTTCCTCCTCATAATAATTACGAGCAAGTGGCTGATTATGAAATTTCGTATCAATAATTATTTTCGTTGTTGAATCAGATAAGCAAATATCAGTCTGCATTTTTGGAATTAACCCTTGCTCACCTGCTAAAATCTCTCCAACCTGCCAGCTTAATGTTTCACGATACACTTTATATTGTCGTTGCTCCAGCCTGTAAAAATTGCGTACAAAGCCCTCAAACACATAATGCACCCTACCTTCTCGCATAAAATCTACAAATGTTAATTTGCCACTTTCCTCATCGATTAAATAATGCTCATATATAATGCGACAAATTTCTAGCATAAGATGGTAGTTTTGATTTTGCTTATGCAGCTGGATTTGATGAAAATGTTGGCGTTCTAGCTGTATAGGTGTGACATGCTGAAAATATGGATACATTTTTTTCAAAGATAGCTTTAGCGGCTTTTTTAATGTAGGATGCTTTGTTAACGTATGAATCGTCGCCTTCAAAATTTGATTATGTACAATATTTTCTGAAAACACATCGTATTGCTGATGAGTTTTCTTGCTGTACTACATATTCCTTATAAAAGCCTCTTTTAATAAAGCCATTCAATCGCCTTACAAATGCTCCTGCAAATAGCTCAACTAATTCCGTTTCATCAATATTTGTTACTTGCGTTTCCCCTACCTCTGGCAATATACCCGCACAATAGCTCAGCATATAATAAATGTTATGAATAGGAATATTATTTGCCATCGTATTTACTCCTTAAAAATCAGCTTTTCTGTTTCTCTATGTGCTTGTTCCATATCATCATACCAATACGCTTCTAGCATTGGGCCAATTTCATAACGAATGATTTGGTTATACCAAGCAATGGGCTGCTTCGATTGAATAGCTGTTGAAAAATAGCTATGCCCAATTAAAAATCCTTTCCCTAAATGAGGGTCATGCTCAATTACTCGATTTAATTGTGTTATAGCATTAACTATAAATTGCGCAAATGATTGTTCAATGCCTTTTTGCTCTAAAAAATGAATGAACTTGTCATCGAATATTGGCTCCATAGAAATAAAAGCAAAGCGCCTTCTCAAAGCATAATCTACTACCGCCAATGAGCGATCCGCTGTATTCATTAAACCAATAATATAAAGATTTTAGGAATATAAAAAGTCTCTCCCTTTTCTGAATAAGTCAGTGACATCGCATATTCTGGTCCACGCTTGTCAGCCTCTATTAGCATCAATAGTTCACCAAATATTTTACTAATATTTCCTCTATCATATTAAAAAAGAGCGCATCTGAAAGTTTCTCAGATACACTCTTAATAAGTAAAATTACAGCTCTGTACGTAGCTGCCACAGCTCTGGGAAGAAATATTGGTCTAACACTTTTTTCAAATAGCTCACACCACCAGAGCCACCTGTTCCCATTTTAAAGCCGATAATGCGCTCCACTGTTTTCATATGACGGAAGCGCCATTGCTGGAATAAATCCTCAATATCGACAAGCTCTTCTGCTAGCTCATACAAATCAAAGTATTTTTCAGGCTCACGATACACAGCCTTCCAAGCTTCTTTGACACTGTCATTTGCTTCATACTTTGCTGTCACATCGCGCTGTAATATTTCCTCATCAATCGCAAAGCCACGCTTCGCTAATGTATGAATTGCTTCATCATACAAGCTTGGCGCATGATAAGCCTCTTGTAGCATCGCTAATATTTTTTCATCATGTGCATAAATTTTCAAAATATGTGGCGTTTTATAGCCAAAATAAAATTCTAGCAAGCGATTTTGATACGATTGAAAGCCCGATGAATTACCAAGTGAGTCACGAAATTGCAAATAATCCGCAGGCGTCAACGTTGCCAGCACATCCCACACATTTTTCAACTGATTTTGCACCTGTGAAACACGTGCTAGCTTTTTAAATGACTCAGGTAAGCGCCCATTATGGATATCTACCGTAGCCGATTTGACTTCATGTAAAATTTGCTTCATCCACAGCTCACTCACATGATGCACCGTAATAAAAAGCATTTCATCATGCTCCTCTGTCAACGGCTGTTGGCAAGCTAGTACTTCATTTAAATGTAAATAATCCGTATATGTCATACGGTCTTTAAAATCTGTGACGATTTTTTTCTCATCCTCGAATGGCTTATAATTATTTGACATCATTGTTCCTCCTTGATGACTGCTCTGACAGGGCTACCGTCCGCACCTTCAATTAACAGCGGTAAAACAATCATGTCATAACGCCCCGCCTTGATGTACTCTAGCAATAAATTTTCTACTATATAAATATCGCTTTTTGCTAATGCGTGATGGATTGGTAGCTCCTTTGATGCAACCTTATCAACGGATGGCACATCGACACCAATCAATTGAATGCCACATTCCTTTAAATAGGCTACCGTTTCTAAAGTTAATGTTGGTACTTCCTCAGGAAAAATATGTGCGTTGGCGATTGCCTTCGTTTTAAAAAAGACAGCCTTTACCCCTGTCAGCTTTCCTCTTACGTGGGTCACTTCAATAAAATCATTATCTAAGCACTCCACAACGACCACTTTGCCAATACAGCGCTCTAAATCTAAGTGCTCAAATGTGCATCCATCGTTATCAAAATGGAATGGCGCATCCATATGTGTGCCTGAGTGAAGGCTCATTTGGAGCATGCCAACATTAACCGAGCCTGTTTGCTCCTTTGTCGCTACTGTTTCATAGCGAAATTTTGTATCGCCTGACCATGTCGCAATATTTTGATTTAACGGCTGTGTTATATCAATCCATCCCATTACGCAACAATCTCTCTTTCATTGCTAAACTTCTCATATGCTTTCGTTTCCATAATATCCTTTAATATCTCAAAGCATGTATACACTTCCTCAAATGTGTTATACATTGCCACCGCAGCTAGGCGGATGCCTTGTGGTGCTCGGAAATCTGGAATGATGCCTCGTTCCTTTAATGCTTTGCAAATACGCGCAGCATCCTTGTGCTCTAAATAAATATGACCACCACGCTCTTGGTGTGCCACTGGACTACATACTTTAAAGTCATATTCACTCAACATATCCTCCACACATTGCAGCATGTAATCCGATAACGCTAGCGAGCGTTTGCGAATATTTTCAATGCCCATTTCATTAAATAATTCAAGTGCCCCTAAAAGTGGTGCCATACTTAACACATTTGGCGTACCAATTTGGAAAGCCCCCACCTCGGCTGCTGGCTCAAATGTATGGCTCATCGTAAATTGCTTTTCCTTGTTTGAGCCAAACCAACCGGCTAAGCCTGGTGCTGTACCAAAATGCTTTTCATGGACAAAAAGAGCTCCTGTACTGCCAGGTCCCCCATTCAAATGCTTATAGGTGCACCAAAATGCAAAATCAACATCCCAAGCATGCAAATGATGCACAACAGAGCCGACTGAATGACACAAATCAAAGCCAATTACAATACCACGCTCATGCGCTGCCTTCGTTAATTTTTCCATATTTAAAATTTGCCCACTACGATAAAGCACGCCAGGTAAAACGATTAATGCAACTTCCTCTGTCATCGCTGCAATAATATCTTCCTCTGAAAGCGTTTGCCCGTCACGTGAAGCAACGCGAATTAAATGCGATTCATCATAGCCCTTCAATGCTAATTGTGATTTCAATGCATAAATATCAGAGGGGAAATTCAGCTCATCCGCTAAAATTTTCGTTCTCTTTCCTTCAGGTTTATAAAACGTTGCAACAAGCTGATGCAAATTGCTGGTTGTAGACCCTGTTACGATTACTTCATTGTTATTTGCTCCAACAATTTGTGCCATTTGTGCACCAAGCTTTTCAGCAAGGAAAAACCAAGCATGCTCCCCCTGTGTCCAGCCATCAATACCGTATTCCTTCCATGAATCAATCAAGCTATGCAATGTTTCCTCTGCACGCTTTGACATAAGCCCTAATGAATTACCATCAAAATAAATACGTCCCTCCTTTATGTAAAAGGCTTCTCTTTTTGAGGGAATTTCATATGTCTCATCTAAATTTTTGGCATATGCTAAAGTATTTGTTGTCATGCGATTGCCACCCCTTTAACTAGTCTTCCTCTTGATACTATCATACTCGAGAATTTCTTCTCTAGTGAATTTACTATGTTTCTACTTGAAATCTCTTTTTCTTTATTTTTTAATTGCTTACTTTGTGCTATACTTTCCTCAAGTGGATAATGATTGCAGAATAAAGGTGCTCTTTCACAGAGCTTAATAGGGAATTCGGTGCAAAGCCGAAGCTGTTTCCGCAACTGTAAGTGTAAATGACTACAGCGTAATACCACTGTCAAACGAGGAAAAATGCCTCTAGTAGATGGGAAGGTGCTGATTTTAGGATACACAAGCCAGGAGACCTGCCTTTATTTTATCGTATTAACTCTCTTCGGAAGCTAGGAGAACTTACGGCAAAGCGGACAGGCTAACAATGTTTTTGCGCCTTTTTCTGTTTTCCTAAAAGATGCTTCCCTTTTCGGTGAAGCATCTTTTTATTTTCGAGTTAATTGCAAGAACATTCACGAAATAAAAAATTTAGGAGGTTTTGTAAATGGTTCAATTCAAAAAATGGTGGCATTTAGCGTTTGCATTGCTTTTAGCATTTGCGCTCGTATCACCAACAGCTAGTGCAGCAGTATTACAGCCTGTAAGTCAGGAGCTACAATCAACAACGTTTGATGTTGAATTATCGATTGATGGCTTGGATGATGAAATTTTAGGGTTAACGACAGCAACAGTTGCAGAAGGAACAACAGCACTAGAGCTTGTAGAACAAGTGTTAGATAACGAGGGTATTCCTTATGTAGTAGTTTCTACTCAATATGGCCCATATCTCCAATCAATTGATGGACGTGCTGCAGGTAGCTTAAACGGTTGGGATGGCTGGGTGTATACAGTAAATAACATCAGCCCTAATGATGGCTTGGCAGATTACGTATTAGAGCCTGATGATGTAGTTCATATTTATTACACTACATGGGCTAAATTACAAACAACAAGTACAGTTGCCATAAATGATAACAATCCTACTGTTACAGTAGATTTAACTGGTGATTTATTTGTAACACCAGGTGTCACTAATTTAGCAAACTGGACAATTAATACTGGTACAACGGCATTAACAGCGCAGTCTGTTACTGTAAATACTGACCAACAAGTTGTGATTACATTTGCAGGTCAAGCGCAAGCAGGCACGATTACCATTACTGCCTCTGCCAATGCTTTATTCGGTAGCTCAGCAAGTGAGCCGCTTGAAGTAGAAGTGAAATAAGGAAGTAAATTGATACTGATAAGAGGAAGCATTTCCCCTTATCAGTATTTAACTATTTATAAAGGAGTGGCTTTTTAATGGCTATATGGAAAAAACAGCTACATATAGCGCTTGTCTTTATTTTAGTGTTATCGCTATTCTCTCCGGCTAGTGTAATCAAGGCACAGCATTTTGAAGGAGAAACAGGCGCGCTGAATAGTGAGAATGCTCATAATATTAGTGAACAGCATCTTGATGATTCAACTAAACAAGATAATACGACAGAACCTGATAATGAAAAAAAATTAGAAGATTCAACAGAGCAGGATCATGCATTTGAATTAGCTGAACTAGAACAGCCAATACAATTAAATGATGCAACAATTACTCCATTTATGGAGATCTCTCCTCTGTCAGTTAGCGATATTCAATTAAATATAGAAGAACCGTTACTATTACAAGTAGCTGAGACATTTGAACTGATAGCAACTACTTCAACAACAGAGGACAGTGCATCAATTGAATGGACTTCAAGTAATTCTGGAGTTGCAACTGTTGATAATGGATTAGTAACAGCTAAGGCAATTGGCGAAACAATCATTACTGCTAAATTAGGTACTAATACTAAAGCAATCACAGCATATGTTATTTCCCCTGAAGCTCGCGAAGCTATAGATTTTATCCTAGCCCTTCCGCCAATTACAAGTGCTGATGAGACAACATATCAGCTCTTACTGCAAGCAAGAGAGCTAGATAGTAAAGTAAAAGCGCCTGCTCGTACTTTATTGATAACAGCAGGTAAACTACCTTACTTCACTATGTTATTAGAAAAAGAAATTACCTATTTCAAATTGTATATGCAGGACCCTAACAATGATTTACCTACTCCTGAGGAAATGACTTCTTTAAGTGAGGAAGTAAATAGTAAATTAGATACTATTCGTGAAAAATATAGTACCTTGATTAAAACTTCTGGCTATAGGAAAGTTACAGATTCAGAGATCCTTGCATTTAATGACAATTTGATAGCTAAAGAAGTTAAATATGCTTACCTGGCTATCAATGCGCTTCCTAAAATAGAAGAGCTAACAATTAATACGACAATAAAAGAGCAGCTAGATTATGCAAGAAAAAAATATAATATTCTACCAACAACATATCGAAATAATAATAGCGTAAGTAATAAACAAGAACTATTTGATAAAGAAGTTCGATATGTAGAGCTATTAATTGACGCTATTGATATAGATAGCACATCAGCAAAAGAGCAATTAGCTACCGCAAAGGCTGCCTACAATAGTTTAAATCCAAAAAGTTTACAAAATAATGTTTCAAACTATGATGATCTTATAAAAAAAGAGCAAATAATAAATGCAGAAGGTGATATTAACCAAGTCATCACAAAGATTAATGCATTACCATCTTTAGAAGCCTTAGTTTGGGCTGACCGACCAAAAGTAATTGAGGCACAACAGGCCTATGACCAATTGCTAGATGAGTTTAAAACTCGTGTCACAAACTACGCAAAATTAGAGGCTTTACAAAAACGTTTAATAGAATTGCAACCTCCTACAGTCGATGCCTATCATGCTGTTGCCAATTATTTATCATCAAGCTCAGCTATACCTACTTATGGGTCAGAATGGACAATTTTAACATTAGCTCGTGGTGACAATTCTGATAAATATAAAGATTATTATGAGCAATATTATAGCAATCTCGTAAAACATGTAAAAACAACAAATGGGAAAATAGGTAGCCAATCAACAGATTGGTCTCGAGTAATTATTGCACTTACTGCAATTGGCAAAGATCCTAGAGATGTTGGTGGTTACAATCTGGTAGAAAAGTTAACAGATTATAATTTTGCTATAAGTCCTGGCATAAACTCCGCAGTTTATTCATTGATTGCCCTTGATACTTGGGCATTCGATTTGCCTGAAACAGCAACTACAACACGAGATAAATTAATAGATTATATTTTATCGAAGGAAATTAAAGGCGCTGGGGGCTTTGCATTAAGTGGTAGTAATGATGACGCAGACGTAACAGGGATGACGCTACAAGCACTTGCACCATATTATCAAAGTAATACGAAAGTACAAGAAGTAATTAATCGAGCAGTAGACAAGCTAGCAGCAATGCAATTACCTAATGGTGGCTATAAATCTGCTGATTATTCTGTAGTCAAAGGGGTTGAAAACCCTGAAAGTGCTGCTCAAGTTGTAACAGCACTTGTAAGCTTAGGAATTGATGTAAATAAAGATGAACGTTTTAACAAAGTGATTTCTAATATTATGACATACCAATCAGACGATGGCGGCTTTAAACATAGCTATAGCCAAAATAAAGCCAATGGCATGGCAACAGTACAGGTCGGTTACTCATTAGCAGCCTACAACCGTCTACTAAGCGGTCAAACAGCGCTTTATGATATGTCCGATACAAAAGATCGACCTTCTACACCTGAGGATGGCGATGGTGATGATGACGAGGAGCCTTCCCCTCCTGACAACAATGGAAATCAGCCTTCCGTTCCATCAGACAAAGAACCAATTGGCTATGCCACGGTATCCATCCGAATTTCATCATCTGAAGTACCGTTAAAGCCAACAGCAACAAAAGTATTTGCTGGTGAAACAGCCTTTGATGCTTTAAAAAGAGCAACAGATGACAATGGGATTGCATTAAGTTATCGCCAAACGGAGCTTGGTGTCTATATTGATGGGATCGCTGGGCTTTATGAATTTGATCGTGGTCCTTTAAGTGGTTGGATGTATCGTGTAAATGGTGTCTTCCCTTCTTATTCAGCAGCAAGCTACGTTCTATCTCCGAACGATGTTGTTGAATGGGTTTATACAATAGATTTAGGGAAAGATACTGGCGGCTATGTCGATGGTATCGAAAATGGTGCTGGTGGCGCAGCAGGTGATGCTACATGTGCCGAGGGTGATACAGAGTGTATTGCAAAGCTATGCCCTGAAGGCGATGAGCAATGTATTGCAGAACATACTGTACCTAAGACAGATACAGAGCAGCCACAAAATAAGACAGTCGTTGAAATTACAATTGAAGGTAATGAAAATAAAGCACTGATTACACAAGAAAACCTTCAACAATATCGTGAGAAAAATATTCAAAAGCTTATTATTCAAAGTGATGATAATTTCAAATTAGAAATCCCAATGTCCACATTCAATACAATGACATTAGCAGATGGTGAGCAAATTAGCGCCTCTGTTACAAAAGATATCGACAATAAACAATTTACTATTTCATTTGGTATTGAAACAGCGCAAGGTAGAGTCAAGCCAATTTCTTTAGGTAATGAATATTTAAAAGTAACTTTACCTGCTAAGAATGTAAAAGCTAACAGTGTTGTTTTACAGCTTGTCGGCGGTGCATATAAGCCTGTTCCACATCAAGTAGTGAACGGGGAAATTGTCGTATTTACTAAAACAAGCGGCACATTTGTTATTGCAGAGCGTTCAGCAACCTTTAATGATATTGCAAATTTAGCGAACAAAGATGAAATTGAGTTTTTAGCGAACCGACTCGTCATTCAAGGCACAACATCAGAAACGTTTGAGCCGAATAAACCAATTACACGTGCACAATTTGCCGCTTTAATTAGTCGCTCACTTGGCTTACAGTCAACTGGTGAAAATCCATTTAGCGATACACAAGGTAAATGGTATGAGTCGGATATTCAAGCATTATTTGAAGCGGGCATTACGAAAGGAACAACTGCTTCTACATTCAATCCAGAGGCACCAATTACACGCCAACAAGCTGCTGCCTTTATGGCTCGTATTTTAGATTATGTCAAGGTAGATGTAAAAGCTAACGGCCAAGTTGATTTCACTGATAGCAGCAATATTAGCCCGGAATACTTACCGTATATTGAGCTATTAAACAGCCTTGATATTATGACAGGTAAAGAGGATGGCTCCTTTGATCCAGGTGCTTCATTAACGCGTGGACAAACAGCTAAAATTTTAAAACGTACGTTAATTATTGCAGAGATGATGTAAATTTCTATACTAACCCAAAGGCTTCTTGCATTTGGGTTAGTACCTTTTCGTAGAATGGAGGTTATATAATGAAGCAAAAATTATCCATGCTTCTCGTGATGCTATATGCCTTAATATTAATTGTATCACCTGTTTCTGCTCAAAATGTTTCAGCTATAGAAGCTTATCAAACAACTGGAAATTACATGGTAACGAAAGCACCGAACCCTACGTTTGGCAATGAGTGGTTTATTATTGCACTTGCTCGTGGTGAATACAAGGTTCCGAAAGATTACTATGATAAATATTATGACAATGTTGTCAAGCATGTCCAATCTGTTAAAGGTGAATTACACAGCCGTAAGTACACTGAGTACTCACGTTTAATTATTGCTCTAACAGCAATCGGCAAAGACCCTACCAATGTAGGTGGCTATAATTTAGTAGAAAAGCTAAGCGATTTTGATAAAGTCGTATGGCAAGGTTCGAATGGCGCCTACTTTGCTTTAATTGCTTTAGATACATGGGGTTTTGAGCTACCTAAAACCGCTACGACGACACGTGAAAAGCTCATTCAGCATATATTAGCTAAACAATTGCCTGATGGTGGCTGGGATTTATCTGGAACAAAGGCAGACCCTGATATGACAGCAATGGCACTTCAAGCACTTTCTACATATAAAGATCGACAAGATGTAAAGACATCTATCGATAAAGCTTTGAACACATTGCAAAAATTACAACAGGCAAACGGCAGCTATCAAAGCTGGGGTGTTACCAATATCGAGAGTGCCGCACAAGTTATTACAGCACTTTCCAGCTTAAACATCGATGTCAGCAAGGATCAACGCTTTAACAGCACATTCAATAGCTTCTTTTCCTTTTATAATGCAAAGGATGGTGGCTTCAAGCATGCATTAACTGAAACAGCAGCAAACGGGATGGCAACCGAGCAGGCAGCTTATACACTCGCAGCGTATAATCGACTAGTTGCAGGCAAAACGAAGCTGTACGATATGTCAGATACAAAAAAACAGCCATCTACACCTGAGCAACCAAACAAGCCTGCCCCCCCTACTTCAAAAGTGAGCTTTAAGGATGTGCAATCACATTGGGCAAAGGCTGATATCGAAGCAGCTGTTGCAAGGGGCTTATTAAAAGGCTATGAGGACAATACCTTTAAACCAAACAACAGCTTAACACGTGTACAAGCTGTATCCATTTTAGTGCGTGCGCTTCAATTAACAAGCACTAGCAGCACACCATTTACAGATATTAGCGCATACAATGATGAAACAAAACGAGAAATTGCAGCAGCTTATGAGGCTAATTTATTAGTAGGAAAATCTAATAAATTTTCACCATCCTCCCCTATTTCACGTGAGGAGTTAGCGGTTATGCTAGCAAATGCCTATGCACATCAAACAGGCAAAGCTTATACAGCTGCTCAAATAGCACCTTTAAAGGATATTGCACAATTATCTGAGAAATCACAGCAAGCTATTACATTCTTATATAATTTTGACATTGCACAGGGCGCAGATGGTTCATTTCATCCTACTAATTCCATTACCCGTGCACATGCAGCAAAAATGTATGTCAATTTCTTAAAGGTAGTGGAGCAATAAAATGAAAAAAACTGTACATGTTTTATTGCTAACACTAGTCGTTATATTTTTAGCTGCTTGTGGCCTTCAATCCGTTGAGGAATTTGAAAAAATGCAGGAGGAGGAGCAAAGCATTACGCCTCCCTCCCCTTCGCAGCCAGAAGAACCAGAGCCGATTGAGCCTGAACCTGCTGAACAGGAAGAGGTCAAGGAACCTGCAAAAGAGGAACAGCCTAAAGAGCAAGTAAAGGAACAAAAAACACAGCCTGAAACGCAAAAGGAAGAAAAACCGGTAACAGAAAAAAAACAGGAAGTTACAAAAACACCAAGTACAAAAATAGAGCCAAACAACCAAACGAAACAACCAGCTGAAAAGCCTAAAGAAAAAAAAGTAGAAAAAACGCAGGAGCCTGCACCACAAAAGCGCACTGTAACGATTGCAATTCGTGTTGATACATTACTTCAGCATTGGGATTTACTAGACCCAGCTCTGCAAAGCGAAAAATATGTGCCGAAAAGCGGTGTTATTTTAAAGCCGACGACCTATGAGCTGTTATCTGAAAATGATACCGTTTGGGATATATTACAGCGTGCTACAAAGGAGCATAAAATCCAAATGGAATATCAGGGAGCAAATGAAAACATTTATAGTAGTGTTTATATAGAAGGTATCAACCATCTATATGAATTTAGTGCAGGTGAATTAAGTGGGTGGATGTATAACGTCAACGGTGTATTCCCTAATTACGGATGCAGTCAGTATGTTTTACAAGATGGCGACGTCATCGAATGGCATTATACAGTCGATTTAGGTCGCGACCTAGGACATTATTGGGCAGGTGAATAAAATGAAGGCCTTTGAAACATTTCACCCAATCGTGCTTTTTTCCTTTTTTGTCGTAGCAATTGGCTTATCCATGTTTTTTATGCACCCCGTGTACTTAGTTATCACTATTTTTTCAGCAATCAGCTTAAATATTGCATTGCGTAGACAATTGTTTTTTAAGGATTGGAAGCTATATGTACCACTGTTTTTCCTAATGGCGATGATTAATCCTTTAATTAGTCATAATGGACAGCTTAAATTATTTTATTTAAACGGCAATGCCGTTACTGTAGAAGCCATTATGTATGGACTTGCCATTGCCACAATGCTTGTAGCAGTAATGCTATGGTTTAGCAGCTACAACACTGTGATGACATCCGATAAATTTATTTATTTATTCGGCAAGGTATCGCCAGCCCTATCACTTACATTGTCCATTTCATTGCGCTTAGTGCCACGCTTTCGTCATCAGCTAGCACAAATTGTCCAAGCACAAAAAGTAATCGGGATGGATTATACAGCTGGTTCCCTTTGGCATCGAATTAAATGTATCGTACGCATCCTATCTATTTTAATTACTTGGGCATTGGACAATGCGATTGATACAGCGGATTCTATGAAGGCTCGTGGCTATGGCATTAAGAAGCGATCAGCCTTCTCATTGTTTGTCTTTGAACGTCGTGATGGCGTCGTTTTAGCAATAATTTTAGTGCTTTTTCTTACGAATTTAGCTGCTGGCTTTCTTGGTACGACATCCTTTTATTTTTATCCAACCTTTAGTGCACTCAAATGGGATATTGGGAGCATTTTATTTTACAGTAGCTACTTGCTGCTGCTCTCTATCCCACTCATTATCGAAATAAGGGAGGCGTTCAAATGGCGATCGTTAAAATCGACAATGTAAGCTTTACATATCCAAATGAGATAGAGCCCGTATTAAAAAATATTGATTTAACGATTCAGCAAGGTGAATTCATTGCATTCATCGGACAATCTGGCTGTGGCAAAAGCACGTTGCTACGTCATTTTAAGCGTGAGCTATGCCCATATGGTGACAGGACAGGACATATTTTTTATCAAGGCTGTGATTTAGAGCAGCTCGATGCAGAAGTGGCAGCAGCTAATATTGGCTATGTTTTTCAAAATCCTGATAATCAAATTGTTACAGATAAAGTATGGCATGAGCTTGCCTTTGGCTTAGAAAGTCTTGGTGTGAATTCAGCGACAATTCGCCGTAGAGTAGCGGAAATGGCTAACTTTTTCGGCATTCAAAAATGGTTCCATCAAAAGACAACTGAGCTTTCTGGCGGACAAAAGCAATTATTAAATTTAGCCTCTATTATGGTTATGCAGCCAAAATTACTACTGCTAGACGAGCCGACATCACAGCTTGACCCGATTGCAGCATTGGAATTTATTCAAACATTGCACCGCTTAAACAAAGAGCTTGGCATTACAATTATTTTGATTGAGCATCGCCTTGAGGAGGTACTTCCACTCGCTGATCGTGTGCTGATAATGGATAAAGGAACAATTTTATTTGATGGTTCCCCACGCGAAATTTTAAAGACATTGCCAGCAAATCATGCAATGATTACAGCTTTACCGACAGCCACAAAAATTTTTCATTTATTGAATGGTGAAGGACTGATTCCTTTGACCATTCGTGAAGGGCAGCGCTGGCTGAAGGAGCAACAAGTTCCCGCAATCACGCTGCCTCCCATCATACAGAAAAATAAAGAAAATATTGTATTGGAGGCAAGGGATATTGCCTTTCGCTATGAAAAAAACGGGCAGGATATCATCTATCATTTCAATTTACAAGTAAAGGAGCAGGAGTTTTTAACAATACTCGGTGGCAATGGAACTGGTAAATCCACGGTATTGTCCATTTTAGCAGGGCTTCAAAAGCCTTATCGTGGCAAGGTCACTTTATTTAATAAGCCATTAAAAAGCTATAGTAATAAGCAATTATATCAACACTATTTAACATTGCTGCCACAGGACCCTAAAACATTATTTGTCCAAAAAACCGTGCAGCAAGAGCTTGAGGATATGGCTCATTTACATAAAATAACGAAAGAAAAAATGCAGGAAACGATTCAATTATTCCAATTGACGCATCTAGTCAAGCGCCATCCATATGATTTAAGTGGTGGTGAGCAGCAAAAGCTAGCGCTCGCTAAGCTGTTGTTAATCGAACCAAAAATTTTGTTACTGGACGAGCCAACAAAGGGACTTGATGCACAGGCAAAGAATGAGCTTGCAGACATCTTGAACAATTTGCAGGCAAAAGGGATGACGATTATTATGGTGACACATGATATTGAATTTTCAGCGCAATATAGCAGCAGATGTGCCCTGTTTTTCGATGGCAGCATCGTGTCAGAAGATGAGCCACGTGCATTTTATAGTGGCAATAGCTTTTATACAACAGCAGCACACCGCATATCACGGGAACAATTGAGCAATGCCATTACATGTGAGGATGTCGTTACACTATGTCAAAAAACATGCGTTTAGCTATTTCACTCCTTGTTATTTTCATTGCTATCCCACTTACTTTATATGCAGGTATTACGCTATTTGCTGATAGAAAATATTATTTTATTTCGATTGTTATTATCATTTTAGCATCTGTCCCGTTCTTCCTATCATTTGAACGCCGTAAGCCACAGCCACGTGAAATTTTAGTGATTGCTGTTATGTCCGCCATTTCTGTAGCCGGGCGCGCATTGTTTGTTGTGACACCAGGCTTCAAGCCTGTTGCAGCAATTACTGCTATCACAGGCTTTTCACTTGGTGCAGAGGCAGGCTTTTTAACAGGCGCTATTTCCGCCCTAGTATCCAATATGTTTTTCGGACAAGGGCCTTGGACGCCATTCCAAATGTTTATGTGGGGAATGATTGGCTTTATTGCAGGGCTACTAGGGAAAACTGGCATCATGCATAAAAAAATCCCTTTAATTCTATTTGGTATGTTTGCAGGTATTTTTTTCTCTTTCGGTATGGACATTTGGGGAACAATCTCGATGTACGGGGTATTTAGCTGGAGTGCTTACATTGTTGCCTTAACCTCCGCTGTGCCCTTTATGATTGTTTACGCAATATCAAATGTTATCTTTTTATTATTATTAGAAAAGCCTATACGTGAGAAGCTGGAGCGCATCAAAACGAAATACGGGCTATTACAGTAGTGCAAACGGTTTAGCTTGCTGAATGGAGACAAAAAACTATTGAAATCTTGGGGAAATATGTTATTGTAAAAACATAATCGAATATGATGGTTAAATGAGTGCTTAGCAATGCTGAGGTAAAAGGGAAATTAGTGAAAAGCTAATGCAGCCCCCGCTACTGTAAGTGCAGATGAAATCACGCCAATCACTGTTCACTGGAATGGGAAGATGTGAAAGTAAAACGAAGCACGAGCCAGGAAACCTGCTTATTTAATTGGTCACTTGCTTTTCGGAGGGAGAAGTATAGGCGAGACATCGAATGTACAAAAATGTGTATACATTAGCATATACACGCTTTTTCAACATGAAATCTCATAGCCTGTATCTCTTTACTTTAGAGATACAGCTTTTTTTAGTTTAGTATAAGGAGGGTGCAGATGATTTTATTTATAGAAGGAATAAATGAAACACGTGAATTAGCCATTACATTGCAGCAGCAAGGTCATCGTGTCATAACAAAAAACACTTGTTTAGCTGGGACTCTTTTAATGAATTCTTTATCTGTCCATGAAATGGTTGATATGATTACAGAGCACGAAGTTACTTGTGTTGTCGATGCAAGTCACCCATTCGCTAAGGAAGCATCAAAAACCGCAATGGAGGCTGCCTTCAATTGTGGTGTCTCCTATGTGCGTTACGAGCATCCTCAGCTTGTTATGTAAAAATCGATTATACTAAACTCCCTTACAAAACGTGACGTTGAGGCTGGGACATAAATAGTTCTAGTCCATACAAAAAATCGAAATCGCATCAGGTGATTTCGATTTTTTGATGTGTGAAAGGAAGAACTGGAAGAAGATTTCCTCTTCCACCTATACTTTCGTAGATTCACGGCCATCAAAGCGAAGCCGATTTCGTTTTCCACCTTCGATTGACCACGAACCGAAAAGCGAGTAAAACCTAAATTAGCCTTCAGACAGCCAAAAACTGGTTCTACATCTACTTTTCGTTGACGGTAGAGAGTTCCTGCTTTGGCTTCTGAAAGCTTTGTACGTACATATGCTTTTTGTTGTTCCCAGTTTTCATTTACCTTGATTTTCCGTGACTTGCCTTCTTGGGCTTTCGTACATTTCTCTCGAAATGGACAACCGGTACAGTCTTCGCATTCATAGATACGAAACGTTCGTTGGAATCCTTCTTTGTCTTCTTGTGTTGACTCATAGCGGAACGTTACTTTTTGCTGGTATGGACAGATATAGGTATCCAACTCTTCATCATACATCCAGTTACTTGTTCGGAAGGGGTCTTGTTGGTATTTTTTGCTTTGCTCTTTTCGATAATGCGTATAGGGAATCACAGGTTCACACTTTCGGTTGTTTCGTACATCTTCATAGTTTGGCTCACTACCATAGCCGGCATCGGCTACGATATGTTGTGGCAATTGAAAATAGCGTCTCTCGATTTCATCCAAGAAGGGAATCAACGTTTTCGTATCCGTTGGATTCGCATAAATGCCATAAGCCAATGTGTACTGTCCCTCTGTCGCAATTTGTAAATTGTAGCCCGCTTTTAATTGGCCATTTTGCATGTAGTCATCCTTCATGCGCATAAAAGTTGCATCAGGGTCTGTTTTGGCATAGCTATTCCGTTTGCCGAAAATCGCAAAATCTCGTTCATATTTCTGTTTGCGGGTGATCCACTCGTTTACTTGCTTCCATTGTTGTTTCGGTGTTTTTCGTTCACTTCGTAGCTGCTTTCGCTCTTGTGCCTTTTCGGATTGCTCGATTCTTTCTGTATAGTCGGCTACGACTTCTTCTAATTTTTCTGCCACCTGCTTTAATTCAGTGATGGACAGCTGCGTTTCCACTTCTTGTTCGATGGCTGGTATAATTTGTTGTTGCAGTAATTCCTCATACAGCTGGTTTGATTTTTCCACCAAACTCGCTTCATATTTTTCAATCGAACGTTTCCACACAAAGGTGAATTTGTTCGCAGTTGCTTCGATTTTCGTGCCGTCAATAAAAATGGCTTCTTGCGCAATCAGGTCCTCCTTCACCAGTTGACAACGGAATTGCACGAAACATTGACGAAGCAATTCCTTTGTCAATGGGTGGACACGGAAACGATTGATGGTACGGTAACTTGGTTGATAGCCTTGCGCAAGCCACATCATACGAAGGCTATCTTTCGTCAGGTCTTCAATTCGGCGACCAGAGAACGCTGATTGGGTATAGCCACATAAAATGAGCTTGAGCATCATACGTGGGTGATAGGCTGGACAGCCGGTTTGTTGCAGAAAAGGAGCGAAAGCTTCTGTGGGGATACTTTCCACTAATTGATGAATAGAGAAGGCGATATCGTGTTCTTGTAATTTTATTTCAACATCCAGCGGTAAAACTAATTGATTCATGTTATAATCTTTAAACATAAGGATCCTTCTTTCTAGATTGATTTTGTGTGGTAACTTAATTTTATCAGAAGAGATCCTTATTTTTAATCCAAAAATGAAAGCCGGTGAAATTTTACTGATTGTAAAATTTCACCGGCTTTTGAATTTGGGGATGGGTTTTGTCCCAGCCTCATTTAATCATTCCGCTAAAAATCTACTCACAACGGCTGCTTGCACATTTTTTTACGTTGCTGCTGATGCTGCCGCTGCATGATCTGCCTTTACACAATCAATAGCTACAACGATTGCGATTATAAGTTTCTCTAATGCTTCATCTAATACTTCCACTTTATAGCTATCGCCCCACGTAAACCATTCTTTCTTCACACTGCCAACTACTTCACCATGCTTTAGTAATGTAAAATTCATATCAAACCAATTACCACGTACTTCAACGCCTTCTGCTTCAATAGAATAACGTGCCTTTAAAAAGCTGAATTCCTTTTTAATTTTCACCATTTCTCGTCCATTCACTTCAACAAAAAATGTTGGTAAAAAACTAAAAACCTTTTTTGTGATAACTGCCACTTCAGCTCTCGACGTATCAAATATTGTAAACGTCTTCGGAATTTGCAGAAAGCTCCCGTCAACGAAATAGGCATCCTCTCCCTGCTCATTTTTCACAGTAAACTTCCCACTTAGGCTTAATATTTTTTGTTTAATATAAAGCTGTTTCATCATATCTCCCCTTTCGTTTTCTAATTAACTAATATACGTTCTTTCTCTCCTTATAGATTCATAAATACTGTTTAATATAGAAAAAGACTGTGAGGAAAACAGAAACTTCCCCAACAGTCTTTTCCTTATAAACCACGCGTAGCCATTCTTTCATGTGTCGACAATGTAGCTAAGTCAATTCCCTTCATTGGTGTACCTAAGCCATTTGATAAATGAGCAATCAGCTCATAATCTTGATAATTCGCTGTTGCTTGCACGATTGCCTTCGCAAATTGCTCAGGGTTTTCCGATTTAAAAATGCCTGACCCTACGAATACACCATCTGCCCCTAATTCCATCATTAGTGCTGCATCAGCTGGTGTTGCTACACCTCCTGCCGCATAATTGATAACTGGTAAACGTTTTGCCTCTTTAATCGCTAGTAATACTTCATATGGTGCGCCAAGCTCCCTGGCTTCTGTCATTAATTCTGCGGAATCTAGATGAATGATTTTTTGCACTTGCGCATTCACCTCACGTAAATGACGCACTGCCTCCACGATATTTCCTGTACCTGGCTCTCCTTTTGTGCGCAGCATTTTTGCGCCTTCACCAATGCGTCTTGCTGCCTCGCCAAGATTACGTGCACCACATACAAATGGTACTTTGAACGAGCTTTTTAATAAATGGAATTCCTCGTCTGCTGGTGATAATACTTCACTTTCATCAATAAAATCAATATTCAATGCCTCTAGTACACGTGCCTCTGAAATATGACCGATACGTGCCTTTGCCATAACAGGAATTGCAACAGCCTCTTGTACTTCTTTAATAATTCGTGGATCTGCCATGCGCGCCACTCCACCAGCTGCACGTATATCTGACGGCACACGCTCTAAAGCCATTACAGCTACTGCTCCTGCCGCCTCCGCAATCCTTGCCTGCTCTGCATTAATAACATCCATAATTACGCCACCATAGTTCATCATTTTTATCTTCCTCCTTTTCCTAAATTTAGGTTATCATATTTTGACCATTACAAAATATCCAGTTTTATATTTTTTAAAGGTGTCAGATTAATTAAAAGAACTTTCAGAAAACGAATTGCATGATTACACTATTTATGATAAATTGAAGCCTATACTTCAATTTATCATAAAATGAAGGAGTGACTTCCTTTTGATATCCATTAAAAAGAAAATTGAACAGCATTTCAGTACACTATCGAAGTCGCAGCAAAAAGTTGCCAACTTCGTATTAAATAATCCATCTTTTATTAGTATGCACTCCGCTGCAGAAGTTGGAAAAAAGGCAGGAGCAAGTGAAACAACGGTGATACGCTTTTGCTATTCAGTCGGATTGGATGGCTATGTACAGCTTCAACAAAAATGGAGAGAATACTTATTTGAGCATAATACAAATAGTACATTAGGTAATTATGTTGCCTCAAAGAAAGCATTACCAAGCGAGCAGCTTTGTGAAAAAGTAATGGGGCAAATGAGCAAGCAAATCGCCAATGTTGCAACGCAAATTGACTCGCAGCAATTTCATGAAGTGACAAAGAAAATCCATGAAGCAAGCACTATTTACTTAATTGGAGCTGGTGGCTCTATTTTTGCGACACAATGGCTACAGTTTACACTCAATATGCTGCGACCAGGGGTGAAGCTTGTACATACAGATACAAGCACCTTAATTCGAACATTGCAGGAAGTTGACGAAACGGCTGTGGCAATTGTCGTTTCCTTACATCGCTATTATAAGGAGCCAATTGAAATTGCTGAGCAATTTCAGCAGCGCGGTGCTTATATTATTGCGATTACAGATACAAATGTCGCACCGATTCATCCATATGCGCACGAAACATTTGTTTTACAGCAGGTAGAGCTTTCAACAATTGACTTAATGCCTGTCTTAATGGCATTTCTCAATACGTTAGTAGCAGGCATGATGTCACACGATATCCCATACTATAATCAACAACGGATCAATTATGATGATTTTCAAAATAGCTTTTTAGCAAACAGATGGAGTTGAACAAAATGACCGTACAAACAATTACAAATCAAATGGACAAAATATTTACTCATTTACATGCAAATCCAGAAATTAGCTGGCAGGAAGTTGGGACAACTGCTTATATTGCGCAGCTTTTAAAGGATGAAGGTTTAGAGCCACATACGTTTGACAATATGACAGGTCTCTATGTCGATATAGGTAAAGGCGTTCCGAAAGTAGGCTTCCGTACAGATATGGACGCACTTTGGCAGGAGGTTGGAGGAAAATTTCAAGCCAATCATTCTTGTGGACATGATGGGCATATGACGATAGCTCTTGGCGTAGCATTATTATTAAACGAGCAAAAGGATCGCCTCTCTGGCGCTGTGCGCATTATTTTTCAGCCTGCTGAGGAAAAGGGGCAAGGGGCAAAAGCTGTCATTCAACAAGGTGTAACTGCACCACTTGAATATTTATTTGGCACACATGTAAGACCATTAGTTGAAATTCCAGATGGCGTGCACACACCTGCACTTTATCATGGTGCGGCTAAAATGTTTACAGGCACCATTACAGGAATTGAGGCACATGGTGCTCGCCCTGAGCAAGGAATTAATGCAATAGAAGTAGCCGCGGCCCTTATTGATGCAATGAAACGTCATTGGATTAGCCCAACGCAATCGGCATCTATTAAAATGACACAGCTTCAGGCAGGAGGCTCCTCAGCCAATATCATCCCAGGTAGTGCGACATTCAGTATCGATGCACGCGCCCAAACAAACGAAACAATGGAAGCATTAACAAATGGCTTCCATAAAGCTGTCACGGCAGTGGAAACACTTTACGGGGCTAGAATTGAAACAACTTGTGCGGCACAAATTGTAGCAGCGCAAGTACATGATGAAGCGAAAGCCATTATGAAGCAGGCAATTATCGAAACAGTTGGAGAGCAATATTGCGCTGGCGATGTCGTGACACCAGGTGGAGAAGATTTCCACTATTATGCCTATGAGCAGCCACATTTGAAAACAACAATGCTGGGCTTAGGCTGTGGTGTTACCCCAGGGCTTCATCACCCACTGATGACCTTTAACAAAGAGCGTTTACATGTTGGAGCTGAAATTATTATGAAAGCTTTATTATTGACATTACAAAAAGTAAAAGGAAGCGAGTGCTGATGATTGCAATTAGAGAGCTAACAACGATTGAGGAAATGGAGCTCGTGCAGCAGCTAGAGTGGAAAGTCTGGGGCATCTCCCCTATTCCAACACATCAAACATTTACTGCCGTAAAAAATGGTGGTATCATCGTTGGGGCCTTTGATGCTGATAAGTTAATTGGCTTTAGCTACGCCTTCGCTGGCTGGAAAAATGGGAAAAGCTATTTATGCTCACATATGCTAGGTATTGATAATGCCTATCGCTCACAGCAAATTGGTGAGCAATTAAAGCTAGCTCAGCGCAATATCGCCATTCAAAAAGGCTATGAACTAATGACATGGACATATGACCCACTCGAAACACGTAACGGCTTTTTAAATTTAACAAAGCTCAACGGCATTTGTGATACGTATATTGAAAATTGCTATGGAGAAATGCAGGACGGCTTTAATAAGGGGCTACCTTCCGATCGCTTTGAAGTTCATTGGCATTTGACAAGCGATTATGTGGTACACAAACATCAGCCTTTAGCTCCAGCACCTATTCCTCTTGGTGAGATCGTAATAGATGAACAAGGGTTACCCACTTTAGGTGCCAGGCACACACACAATTTACACACAATTTATGATGCGCAGAGCTATTCCTTACCTGTTCCGCAGGATTTTCAAGCATTAAAAGGGCAAAGTCAGGAGCATGCATTGCATTGGCGGCTCGCTACACGGAAAATTTTTCAAGAGCTGTTTGCAGCAGGCTATGCAGCCGTTCGTATAGAAAAGCAATCACAATGGAATCAATATATTTTTGTGAAAAAATCAGCTTTAGCACTGGAGGAAATATAAATGAAAATTACTGAAATGACGATACGCCATTTACAAATGGAGTTAAAGTCTCCTTTTACAACTAGCTTTGGCACATTTACGACGAAAAACTTTTTACTGTTAGAGGCAAAGGATGAGTCAGGTACAATTGGTTGGGGCGAGTCTGTTGCCTTCGATTCACCATGGTATAACGAGGAAACGATGAAAACAAACTGGCATATGCTGGAGGATTTTTTAATTCCACTTATTTTAAATAAGGAAATTACTCATCCAGATGAAGTAAGTGACATTTTTTCAGCTATTCGTAAAAACAATATGGCAAAATCGACGATTGAAGGTGCTGTTTGGGATATTTATGCACAACAAACGAACCAATCATTAGCACAAGCTCTTGGTGGAACAAAAGATAAAATCGAAGTAGGTATTAGTATCGGCATTCAAAATTCAATTGAAGAGCTTGTTGAATTAGTTGGAGGTTACGTACAAGAAGGCTATAAGCGCATTAAAGTGAAAGTAAAGCCCGGTTGGGATGTTGAAGTGATGCGTTCATTGCGCAACGCCTTCCCAAATGTAGCGATTATGGCGGATGCGAACTCAGCCTATCGCTTAGAGGATGCACAATTACTAAAGCAATTAGATGAATTTAACTTAACAATGATTGAACAGCCGTTAGCTTCAGATGATATTATTGACCATGCAAAATTACAGCAGCAGCTAGCTACACCGATTTGCCTAGATGAAAGCATCCATTCACTTGAAGATGCCCGCAAGGCTGTTGAGCTAGGCTCTACTAAAATTATTAACATTAAAATCGGTCGCGTTGGCGGCTTAACAGAGGCTAAGAAAATTCATGATTATTGCGCTGCTGCGGGTATCCCTGTATGGTGTGGTGGCATGCTAGAATCTGGTGTAGGTCGCGCGCACAATGTCGCACTCACAGCGCTACCAAACTTCATCCTACCTGGTGATACAGCAAGCTCGAGCCGCTATTGGGAAAAGGATATTATCGAGCCAGAGGTTATCGCTGAAAACGGCTATATCCAAGTGCCTCAATCCGCAGGTATCGGCTATGAGATCAATAGAGAAACTGTTGAATCCTACACTGTAGCCAAAAAGATTTATCGCTAATTGATAGCTGCTTAGAAAATAAGCTAACATAACTTTCTAGGCAGCTATTTTAAGAAAATACTTGAATTATTCGCTTATTAAAAATCAGAATTTTCTAACTAAAATAAGGAGTGAAACAATGAAAAAAAGCTTACAAATTGGCGGAGCGTTTGTCGGACTCATTGTTGGAGCTGGCTTTGCATCAGGTCAAGAAATTATGCAATTTTTCACAAGCTTCGGCTTCATTGGAATTATCGGCGCATTGCTAGCTACATTTGCCTTTTCATTTTTAGGTATGACATTAGCGCAGCTTGGCTCACAGCTTCAAACAACTTCACATAAAGGTGTTATTTATTACATTGGTGGTCGCTATCTCGGTCTTGCACTCGACTTTTTAATTACCTTTTTCTTATTCGGTGTCGCAGTCGTTATGTTTGCTGGCTCTGGTGCAACCTTCCATCAAATGTTCGGCATCCCTACGATGGTTGGTAGTATTATTATGGTGCTTTTAACAATTGGCACATTGCTTTTAAATGTTAAAAATATTATTAATATCATCGCAGCTCTTACACCTTATTTAATGGCAATCATTTTTATTATTTTAATCTATTCATTGTTTACGATGGATGTTTCCCTTTCAGAGGCAGATCAACTTGCTAAAACACAGGCATCTGCAAGCTCTAATTGGTTAGTTAGTGCACTCTTGTATGTTTCCTATAATCTTGCGGCAGGCGCAGCGATGCTTATTGTGATGGGCGGAACAGTAAAGGACCGCAAAGTAGCTGGTCTTGGTGGGATTTTTGGCGGTATTATGCTTGGTATGCTTATTATTTTAATCAATGTGACAATGCTTGTGAAAATAGATGTTGTGGCAGGTGTCGATATGCCAACACTTGCTTTAGCAAATCAAATTCATCCGTTCGTTGGCATTTTAATGGCCATTGCCTTACTCGGTATGATGTACAACACAGCAGTTGGTATGTTTTATGCGTTCACAGTACGTTTTGTAGCACCAGATCATCAAATGTTTAAGCCTGCGCTAGTTCTCGTTGGTACGGCAGGATTCCTTGCCAGTTTTATAGGCTTTACGGATTTAGTAGGGAAAGTATATGCCTCAATGGGTTATTTAGGATTCGCCCTTATTTTCGTTATCGTTCTAGCATGGCTTAGAAAAAAATGAGTTTCATAATGATGGAGGGCTGTTTGGGAAGAATCATCTTTTCAGACAGCCTAATCTTGTGTATGTAAAATTAAATCGCTTACTATATTTTTATTTTTTTATTAATTCGTTATTTAGTATTATGTAGCGTTATGTTAAAGTAAAAGTAATTATTGCCATTTTATTAACGAAATTTGGAGGAATTACGCATGAACATTATTGAAGCACTTGCAATGTCCGCCCCTTATATGCACCTTGCATTGAAAGAAGAAGCCATTGTCGCTGTCTGTCGAAAAGAAGATAACAAAATGATTAAATATTTAGCTGGTAAGCGAGTTGATACTGGTTATAAAGATGGGGATTCTATTAATCCTAACGATGATAACGTATTTCTTGCCTTCAATGGGAAAAATGCAGATGTGATTATTCCTCAGGATGTTTACGGTGTGGCCGTGAACGCTTTCTCATTTCCAATTCGTGAAAATGGTAAAGTAGTAGGGGCACTTGCTTTTGGCTTGCCAATTGATAATATGGTAAAGCTTGAGCATTATATGGAGCAAATGAATATGATTGTTACAAACTTGCAAGACAAAGTACATACAATTGCTTCCCACTCTGAAGAGCTAGCTGCTACAAGTGAAGAGATTAATCGCCAAGCTCAGCATACACTTGAGGATGCTGAAAAAACCAATGGTATTACAGATTTAATCAAAAATATCTCTCGCCAAACAAACTTACTTGGCTTAAATGCTTCCATTGAAGCAGCACGCGCAGGTCAACATGGCGCAGGCTTCAACATTGTAGCGCAGGAAGTTCGCAAAATGTCCCAAGAAACATCAAATGCGACTGAAAATATTGAGGGCTCGTTAAAAAATATTAACCGCAACTTAGAAAACTTAAAGCAAAATTTGGGGCAAATTAACGAAGCTACAAATGAACAAGCTCAGCTAGTTCAAGATTTTAGCGAAATTATTGAAGAGCTGACTACTTTAAGTCATGATATGAAAACATTTATGCAAAGTACATTGAAATAAAATGAAAAGCGGCTTCAACTTTTTAAAAGATGATAAGCCGCTTTTATTATGGGCTTAACCAAATGTAAGCCTTTCAGCCTCAAGTACAAAATGAAATAAAAATTCGAAAAAATACGATGTTAGTTTAAAAAATTAAATGAGGTCTAATCAATATGAAGTTATTAAGAGGATAACCTATGTTTCAAAAAGAAAATGCTTTTCTCATTTTCAGTAATTTTGTGTGCGTGGAATTGTAATACTTCATGAATTTTATTAGTCGCCTCTTGTTGAAGCTGTACAGTGTACTCAAACATTTCACCTAAGCCACCATTCGTTTTCTCCAATGCTCCCACACGAGTATTCAGCGTTTGTAAATTCATCTCTACGTTGTCTAAACGTACCTTTACATCCACTAAATCTGTTTCTACCTTTCCAAGACGTACTTCCACATCTGCCAGCCTTGTCTCCACATTTTCAAGACGTACTTCTACATCGGCTAGTCTTGTCTCTACATTTTCAAGGCGCACTTCCACATCTGCTAATCGTGTTTCCACATTCTCCAAACGCACTTCTACATTCGTTAATCGTGTCTCCACGTTCTCTAAACGCTCTTCTACATTCGTTAATCGTGTTTCCACATTTTCAAGGCGTGCTTCAACTTGATCGAAACGTCTATTCATATTTTGTTGCATGTCATCAACGCTCACTACTAGCTTTTGTAGCATTTCCATCATTACTATTTCATTATTCATGTTCCTCACCTCCTTCTTGCTCAAATTATAGCATGGAAATATTGATAATTTAAGCTTGAAAAAATGTGTGATATCCGCTATATCATTCAGTAATTGTTTAGATAGCTCAATTTATCTTCTGCTAGTAAAGTATGCTGAAATACGATTTAAAGGCATGTGTAAAAAGCTTTCACACATGCCCTGCACTATATCTTATGATTTTTTACGCTCTTGCGCATATTCCGCTGCTGCTGTAAAAACGATATCTGACGATGAGTTTAATGCCGTCTCACAGGAATCCTGTACAACGCCTATAATAAAGCCAATTGCGACAACTTGCATCGCAATATCATCTGAAATACCAATTAAGCTACAAGCAAGCGGTATTAATAATAAAGAGCCTCCTGGAACCCCTGATGCACCTGCTGCCGAAACTGCTGCTAATACCATTAAAATAACTGCTGTAAACATATCAACCTTGATATCTAGCGTATGTGCTGTTGCCATCGTTAATACGGAAATTGTAACAGCCGCTCCTGCCATATTAATCGTTGCACCTAATGGAATTGATACAGCATATGTATCTTTGTTTAGCTTTAGCTTTTCAGCTAATGCCATATTCACAGGGATATTAGCAGCCGAGCTACGTGTAAAGAAGGCTGTAATGCCACTTTCTTTTAAGCTTGTTAAAACTAGCGGATAAGGATTTCGACGTGCTACTACAAAAACAATCAATGGATTAACCACTAATGCAATGAACAACATCGTAACAACTAAAATAATAATTAATCGACCATATTCTGCTAATGCTGATAGCCCTGTTGTTGAAATAATATCGAAAACAATTCCCATAATCCCGATTGGTGCTAGACTAATAATCCATTGCACAATTTTTGTTACAGCATCTGAAACATTTGCTAACATTGTTTTAGTTGAATCATGAGATGCTTTTAGTGCAACACCAAGCAACACAGCCCATGCTAAAATGCCTAGATAATTAGCATTCATAATTGCACTAACCGGATTTGACACAATATTAAATAATAGTGACTCTAACACTTCTGTAATACCACTTGGTGGTGCAATTTCTTCAGCACCTGTTTTTAATGTAAGCTTGGTTGGGAATAAAAAGCTCGCAATAACACCAATAAATCCTGCTAAAAAAGTACCTATCGCATACAGCACGAGCACCATTTTCATATTTGTCGCCTTGCCACTCACATGTGAAGCAATTGCATTAATCACTAGGACAAATACAAGCACAGGTGCCACAGCCTTTAACGCGCCTACAAAAAGTGTTCCTAAAATAGTAATACCACTGGCCTGTGGAACGATTAACGCTAACACGATGCCGACAATAATACCAACAACAATTCGACTGACAAGGTTAATGCGATTCCACGTTTCAAACATCTTCTTCATTTCCTGCCTCCATAAATCTATTATGTAATTTCTTCATCATACATTGTATATTACAATAATACAACTGTGCTTTTTAAAAATACACTAACAATTTGAAACTATTCTCGCACCTCACCCGTCTATTGCATGAAGAAAGGAGGCATCACACTTTGCATACAGATGAAATGAGAGAATTAATACGCCTATATGGCGATTATTTAACACGCCTATCCTATGTCTATGTGAAAAATTGGACCATTGCGGAGGATATTGTGCAGGATGTCTTCATTAAATATTTTCAATCACAGCAATTTAAAGGGCAATCAAGCATCAAAACGTATTTAGCCAAAATGACGATACATAAAAGCTGCGACCATTTACGCAGCATCAAAAATAGATTACGCATTTTAGAAAGCTTTTGGAAACAAAAGCAACAAACATTGCCATCAAGTGAGCAGGAAACATTCAAAAAACTGGAACAGCGCTCTATTGCAAAGGCGGTACTAGAACTACCTATTAAATACCGTGAAGCGATTGTTCTCTTTTATTATGAAGAAATGACAAGTCTCGAAATTGCGACACTCCTCAACATTTCTGAAAATACGGTCAAAACAAGATTAAGGCGCGGCCGCGATTTATTGAAAATATCGCTGAGTGAGCTTCAATTGGGAGGTGATTTGTATGAATAATATTAAGCGAGAGCTCAAAGAAGTATTGGAAGAAAAAGAGCGTTTCACCGAAAAAAATATAAACTATATCATACAGCAAATTCAAGAGCCTAAAAGGAGAAATTGGACTCCTTTATTTGTTGTAGCAAGCTTTGTCGCTTTATTAGTACTATTTATTAGTGTCAAGCAGCCAAATGATCAACAGGCACAGTTTACACGTTATTTTGAAAGCAAAATGAAAGATGTCAATTATGAAATCATTTTTCAACAATTCAATTATTTAAAAGACAATGATGCGCTCGTTGCCTTTATTGAACGACATGAGGAGGAAAAAATTTATTTAGCCTATTTTGAATATCAAAATGGTTGGCAATGGAGACAAACGACAGGTACGCAAAGCAAGCCCTATTTAGGCAAAGAATTTTGGGGCTCAACTGTGCAAGCACCATATATGTATGCAGGTGTTATTGAAACAGCCATGCTTCAGCAAATTATTGTCGGTGAGCAAAAGGCAACTTTGATTCCTCTTGAGGACGGGCTTACTTACTGGTTTGCTGTTAGTGACAAGGCTGCACGTATTGTTGTCCAAGATAAAAATAATGTATGGGAACGGCTAGCTGGTGACATATATCATGATGATTCAATTAAACATATTCCATTGATTGACTCATTATCAGAAGAACAATACGCTATTAAATTAACAAATAATACGATGGAGCAAGGCAATCAAGAATATATGCAATACCCTATTGTCGTTGATCCAAAATTTGATACATTAGATCGTTCAGATGTTATTTTATATACGGATAAAGATGGTCAACAGGTGATGAGCCGCATCCTTGGTTTACCTAATGAAACGATTGAAATTACCAATGGGACTGTCGTTATTAATACAATACCACTCCCTCATTATCATATGTATGCAAAAATAATGGGCGAAACGGTCTACGAAAGTTATATTGAAAAATTTAAAAATCCAAGCAATGCGCAAGAAATTTTCTTTTATAATTATCCAGTTACACAGCTTTCTGACAATGAAATTTTTGTTATTCCTGATAACTGGTCTCTGGATAAAATCGAGAAAGTCTCATTTGAACAGGTTGATGCAAAAGTGCTAGGCTATGATAGTAAAAGTATGGAAAAGCATTGGACAGAAGAGGAACGCAATTTATATAACGAATTCAAAAGCTCAAACAATCTAGAAGTGTTTCAGCATATTGACCCCATTACTTATGTACGCACTCAGCTCTATGCGCGATTTATAGTCGACAAACGAGCCGATTATCGCATGTATACAACAAATCCAGAGCATGTGCAATGGACAGAGGACCAGCATATACGTCAAAATAACTCATTATCCCATTTGGAAAATGAGCGTCGTTATGCTATTTACTATGCACAGCTTCTACAAAATGGCGAGTTTCAATTTGAAGGAAGCGAAGGCGCCATTATCTTCAACTTACCTAATGGAGATTTGGGTATGTGGCGCATGGTTCAAAATCAAAACGGCCTCTGGCAGTCTAGCTTTTTACCATTGCAATAAGAGCGAAAAGAGACGTCTAGAAAGTAAACTTTCTAGACGCCCCTCTGTTAAACTTCTATTAATATGGCTGTGGTAAAGGACTTCCTGGTGCTCTCCACCAAGATTCAACTAATTTCCATGCTGCCTCAAAGCTATAGCCTTTCCCCATTAAATAGCCAATCGCTACTGCTTCTGTTAATGCATGCTGATATCCTAAATACTGCGCTTCACATAATCCATGATGAACAACTGGTGCAATCGCTGCAAGCGTTTGTTGCTGTAAATTATTTGGCCCCCCATTGTTGCAAGTGTTTGGCTGTGTTCCCTGTGGATACATATGCGATGGATGTGGCTGATAATTACCATACATATTTCATCACTCCTATTCTGGGCCATGTTTTGCCCTCTGCACTTACTATATGTATGTTGACATCATATGCCACAATTAATTCAACTTCCGACTGTTATTTCTCGCATCATCTCACATAATCCATCATCTTCACATCTTCTAGATAACGCTTCAGTACGAGCATTTGATGAAATTCTGTATCAAGTGACCAATACAATAAATATTTAATGGGTTGATAAATAACTAATAGCATTAAAACCAGTGAAAAAACTTGCAATATATAATTAATTGTTTGCTCATAATTGCCAATCAGCGTTGAAACAAACGTTGTGCTTGGAATCAAAATCGCTGAAATAATCCCATACAGCCATTTCCTTAATTTTTCGCTTAAACGTAAGCCAGATAATTCAGTATCTGCCAAGCTAATTAATATGTTTAGCTGCTCAAGTCTGAGTATATGATTTTCTATTAATATTTTTTTTATTAACTGAATATTTTTTTGAAATGTTGCTTTCTCATCACCTAGCTGAGCATATGTGTTTTTATTTTTTTCATGCTTAAAATAAATAACTGATGCTACACCACAAACTACTCCACCAACAATACATCTAAACTTTTGCGTGTTTGGATATGCATAAAGTATAAAAAACATCATCAGGGCAATAAGACTAAGCGAACATGCCCATACATACCACTTGATTCCCTTTATATGAAACTCTCGGTCAATATATTGTTTAAAAAATGCTTCACCGATTACATTCAGCAAGACTTTCCTCCCTTTCTTATTAGCAAATACTGTTGGAAGCTTCTTTTTAATTGCAGCCTATTTGAAGTATACGATGGTGCCTTACTTTTTGTGCTTTTTTTAGTTTATTTGTGTGTCGTTGATTTATTGGCGATTTTCTCACTTTATTTGCGTTTTTCCAGATATATTTGCGACTTGCCCAATTTATCCACAAATAAAAGGAATGCTTTTTATATAGCATTCCTTTTACATATAGCCCTCACTTGCAGTAGTAGGGTATTTCGCGGTATCCCAAAAATGGTCCTTTGAAATTTGCTCATCTGAAATTAAAAAATAATTGTAAAACACCTTACTGCCTTGGTCTGGAACAGGGTCATTCCATGTTACATCTAAATGATACCACTCCCCATCCAGCTTCACTAAATTCCACGCATGTAGCTCGCCAGAAGTAACCTCACCAGAAATATATTTCGTCTCTATATTTAGCTCCTCTAATAAAAGCAAGGCTGTTAACGCATAGCCTTCGCATACACCTTCACCATTCACTAAAATTGAATACGGTGTATATGGGCTTTCCTGGCTATTCAAATTGTATTTTGTATTCGTTACAATATAATCATTTACATATTTCACCTTATCTACAGTGGATAGATCACTAGGCATTGCACTAACAATTTGTTTCACTATCCCTTTGACAAGTGCATTTTGCTCTGCTGTCATATCGTATGTTACTTCAATTTTAAACTCCACGTATCCGTTACGATAATCTGTCGCTTGCCAAGATAGCTCTCTACGTAAACGCGATAAATAAGGCTCATGCCCCTCTAGCCAATTCATTGCAGCATTGACGATTTGCTGCAAATCAGTTGCATCGCCGTAATATTCAATCATAAAATCGCTTTCAAATTGCCCCATATGGTAGGCCATCGCCTGTCCAAGCTGCTCTCCGTTCGTAACTGCTGCTGGGTAATCGCTCTCCTTATAAACAGGTGCAATATTGGCTGTTGCAACCTTCTCAACATTAAAGCTTGAAGGCTTCTCCGTAAACATATTCAACAATTGATTGACCTGCTGCTCCAAATCAAAATTAAAATCGCTATCTAGCTTCAACGCAATTTGCGGATTTACTGTTGGCAATGTTAAAGAGGATGCCCTAAATTCATCTACAGCAATTGAGCCAAACAATAAGCTAGAAAGCAGTAAAATAACTGTCGCCGCGCCGAACACGACTGACTTTAACCATGAGAAAAGTGCTGTCAATGGATTTTTAACCATTAAATTCAGTTCATCGTTTAGACGTTGCTCATACTTTCTCTGCTTGCGCCTTGTTCTAAAACGGCGCCCATTATAAACCGCATTATTGTAGACACGTTTATACGCCTCAAAGCGCTGCGCCTTATTGCCCTTCGTCTGCCTAATCTCTGCACGATTCAGCCGTAGCTCCTTCTTTAAATGGCGTCGCACATTCACTTGCATTAAATATGATTTTAATGAAAAGATAAATAACAGAGCAGCAATTAAGCAAACAGCCGCAAATATGATTAAATTGCTGAGTTCACTAAGCATCGTATCACCTCTTTTTATTATTATAAAGGATAAGCTGGAAAATGACTTTTGAAACGTCGACTGGAATATATAATTATCTATAAAGAAAGAAGCAACCAATTTCATCATTGGCTGCTTCTCCCTATACTACTTGCTTTTAACCTTTACATATTTGCTATAAACGTAAGCTGTTTTACCTTTATAAGAAATTTTGTACCAGCCTTTTTCATTGCCTAAAATCGTAATTTCTGTATTTTTTGCAATCGTTCCATATACTTTTCCTGTGTTCGATGGATTTGAACGAACGTTTAAGTGATAAGCTGTCACAGTTCCTTTTGTTGATTTTGGCTGCGTTACAGTAGGCTTTGGTTTTTCAGGCTGCTGCTTTTCTGGTGCTGGCTTTTCTACAGGCTTCTCTGCCTCTTTTTCTGGCTCAGCTGTAGGTGCATTCATTGCTTTTACAAGCTGCTGATAAAACTCACCTGTCGTTTTTACATTCTTGAATTGATCTGCATCTACACCAGCTTTTGTTGCTAATGTTGCGATTTCTTCTGCTGTAATCGCATCTTTAATATTAATCGAAGCGATATTTGTATATTTGCCATCCTCTGATGTTGGTACTGTTAAAATATCTTTATTGATTAGCTCAACAACTGCCGCACGAGCAGGCGATGTTGTATCAACACCGATAATTTTCCAGTTATCCTTAATAACAGGCTCATAGACACCGTTCATTTCTTCTTTCAAATAGCGAATCGCTAAATTACGAATTGTACCACCTGTTTCCCCATAAGCACTTTCCTCTTTCGAAGACCAAATCATATTAAATTTGCGCCCTTCAAGTGCTTGGCCTTTAGATACAAGGAAGTCCATTCGGTATGCATTCATACCAAGTGTTAAATTGTCTTCCATCTTAATTGGTGTGCCATCTAATTTGCGAAGATTTTTGATTCTGTTGCCTGCTGGCTCTGTTAAATCAATATCATACTGAACATTACCGAAATAGTCATTTGTGCTATATTTAGATGCACGTCGCGTTTTATCAAAGCTAACCGTTACATCTCCATCGCGTGTGCTATTGAAATAACCCACAGCCCATTCCATATAATCCTTTAAATCTTGACCTGTTACTTCATAAACAGATACTTCTCCACCAGCAAATTGATAATTATAAGCGATATCCTTTTTCTTAATCGGTCCTACATCCAATGACGCTTTATCATTATCAATTTGATGTGCTACCACATCTGCCTTACTATAATGAAGCATTACTTCATGGAAGAAATCTGATAAAGGCGTTTCTTGAATGTGTACAGAAGGAATACCTTTGATTTCATTGTCAGGCACAAGGTCTGTTCCTTTTAATTGAGCTACTTCAACATTTGCATCTGCACGTGCAAATTCATGATAAGGCTTTAAGATTTCTTCTAACCCCTTGTCTGACTCAACAAATGTGCCATCCTCGTTTTTTACAGGAATTGTCGATGCATCTTTTTCTTTTAATGTTAGCTGCTCACCTTCACGTGTAAACGTTAAATCAATGCGTGAAATATGCGTTCCGTATCGATTAGGCTCTGTGATAACAACGCCGTTCACTTCTTCTTTATTAATCAATACATGGTTGTGTCCTGCAAAAATAGCAGCAAGCTCTGGCACAGCATTCGCCATTTCTTTAACACCTGTTCCTGGAACACCGTTTTCATTTTCCAAGCCCATATGCATAAGACCAATCATCACATCTACTTTGCCTTCTAATTCTTTCACTGCTTTTTTCGTTTCATCTACTGGATTTTTTACAACTAATCCATCTAAATGATTTGTACCTTTTTCATACTCTGTAATTAATGGGGTAACCATCCCAATCACACCGATTTTCACGCCTTCACGTTCAATAATTGTATAGGCTGGTAAATAACGTTCCCCATTTTCCTTATAAACATTTCCTGCAAGGCGCTCGCCATTAAATTGGCTAGAAACTTTATCTAATACATCCAAGCCGAAATTAAACTCATGATTGCCATATGTCCAAGCTTCATAGCCCATTTCATTTGCTGCAACCATCATTGGAGATTGCGGTTGGTCATTAAATAATTCAGCAGAATTATCTTGTATTAAATCACCGTTTTCCAATAAAATTGTATTTGGGTTTTCTTGACGAACTTTTTTAATAATTGTGTATAGCTGTGTCAAGCTCCCCGTTAAATTCTCTCCATCTGTTGCATAATCCCAAGGCATAGAGCGCCCGTGAATGTCCGATGTTGCAAGAAGCGTAATATGTATATCCTTGTCTTCTTGTGCACTAGCGGTTGATTGTGTAAAGAAAATACTTGTAGCAAAAATTAAGACAGCAATACTAAGCATCGCTATACTCTTATTAATTTTCCCCATTTCTTAAATCTCTCCTTTTCATTCTGAATCTTTAAATTTATTTAACTAGTGTAGCATTTCAAATTACTTTCCACAAGATAATATCTCGAATTCAAAATATGGGTTTAATAGAGTAAATTATTAGATTTGGAAACTTAAAGAAAGCTTGTAATTGCTTTTCGTTGATAATAAAACCACCTCTAAAAAAGAGGTGGCTTTGATCATAAACTATTTAGCTAACAATTCCTTTAAAACCTGTACTTCTTCCTCCGACAACGTAATCCCTTTTCCCATTTTCTCATGTTCTGGTGCCCATTCACGAATATCATATTTTGGTGCATTGCCATTCCAGCTAATACGATTTAATTCCTTTTTCCAGCCTTTTGGTGATTGTGAAAGTACACCGATATGCTCAATAATTTCGTATTTAATGTCTGCCATAGTTACCTCCTATAGTTGGATTTACTTTATGATTTCAACGTAAATGCCTTTACATGCTCATTTAGCGCTTGCGCCATTTCGTTTGTTTCATTTGAGCTTTGTGCTACTTCGTCGATGCTGTCTGTCGTTTGCTGTGCAGCATTTGTTAAGTTGTTCATCGTTGCTTCAATTTCAGCTATATTGGCCGTTAAGTGCTGAATCATTTGCACGACATGCTGTGATTTTTCTGCCTCCGCTGTCATTATTGAGGACATTTCGATAATCTCTTCAACCGTTTCTGTTACAGCCTGCGAAATGGCGTGTAAAGATTCGGTTGTAAGCTTGACGGTTTCTGTACCTTGGTCAATGTATTTCGTGTTGTCCTTGGATGATGCAATAACATGCTCAATATTTGCCATAATGTCCTGTACTAATGCTTCAACCTGCGATACTTCACGATTCGATTGTTCAGCTAGCTTTCTTACTTCCTCAGCGACAACAGCAAAGCCTTTACCATGCTCACCAGCACGCGCTGATTCAATTGATGCGTTGAGCGCTAATAAATTCGTTTGTGCTGCAATTTCAGTAATTGTTGTCGTAATCGCTTGAATTTTTGTTGCAGAGGCAACCAAATTTTCAACTGTTTGACTTACTTCATCAGAGCCTTTTTGAATCAAGGCGATATCATTGTTAATATCTAATGCGCGCTGCTCTCCATCTCGCGCAATTTGCAATGTAGTATGCGAATTTTCTACAGTATGATCTGCCTTTACTTTCATCGTTTGTAGTTCTTTCGCTAAATCAACCAGCGCGTCGCTCGCTTTTTCTGCATGATGCATGCCACCAGTAATCGAGCCTGTGACCTCACTAATATGATTGGCAACACCTTGCATCGTATGCGTCATGCTATCCAAAGTTTTTGCCGATTTCTCTGCATTATTCGATAGTGTATATGCCGTTTGTCGCATTGTTAAAATCATGCTTTGTAAATTATCTGTCATTTGATTTAAAGTTAAAGCTAAGTCGCCCACTTCATCGTGATTTTTAATGGATGTTTTTTCAACAGCTAAATTGCCATTTGCAATTTCCTTCGCCTGCTGAATTAATACGCTTATTGGCTTCACTTTACGGCGGATTAAGAAGCCCGTAATAACCGAAGCTAAAAACATCGGGAAAATGCTAATTAAAATACCATTACGCACAACATCCCATGTGCGTTCTTTGACAATGTTTGCATCAAAATCAATGACACTAATCGCAATAATTTCTTGCGTTGGGTCATGGTCTTTAAAAATAGGTGCATAGCCTGATAGGCGCTCCATTCCGCCAAATTCATAAATTTCAGAATACGTTGGATGCTTATGCTCTAATAAAGCGCTTACAGCTTTTTCATCCATATGGAATGACTCACCAATAGTAAAGCCTGCTTGCGCAAGATGCTGATCAAGTGCTAGCAATGACCCATCAAGCGTTAAAATATATTGCGTTTGAAAAATATCTTTATGTGCAATTGTCCAATTAAGTGCATCGCTTATTTCTTGCTTCTTCGCATCATTTCCTGCTAGAGCCTGCTCAATATCAGCCGCTGCAATTAAGCCTGTCGTAATATTTGCACAGCCATATGCTTCTATTCCCGCAGCCTCATATATTTTCTTATAAGCTGTGATATATGTCGCAAATGAACTAATCCCCAACATCACGACTAAAATACTAGCGATAATTGTCCCAAGTTGAAAAGTTAGTGATTTTCTTAGCTTCATAGTAAATTCCCCTTTTCAAATTCCCATATGAGACAATCATACTATAAAAAAGATGTATTTTGGAAGTATCTTTTTTAACGAAAGAAAAATCCGAACGATAATTCGGATTTTTGCTTTATATTATATGGAGTATGCTCCATCCCATACAACCTTTTTAAAATGCGCTGCGTCCGTATCACCTTCTGTACTGAAAAATAATATTTTGGAAGCTTCGTTGATCATTAATTGCTCTTTTAAATGTGCATACTCACTTCTTCTCAATATTTCCCTAACAGCACCTACGCCAACAGCTCCCGATTCACCTGAAATCACTTGTATGTCACCCTTCATCGGCGCAGCTAAAACCCTCATCCCTTGCACAGCAATATTGTCAGAACAGGAAAGAAAGGCATCCGCATAATCCTTTAAAATTGCCCATCCTAATGTACTTGGCTCTCCACAGGCAAGCCCTGCCATAATCGTATCCATATCGCCTTTTACATAATGTAGCTGACCATCATTTGCTTCAGCTGTTTTAAATAAGCAATCCGCCTTATCTGGTTCAACAACAACTGTTATTGGGCGATCTTCACCATAGACGTCTGCAAAGAAGCCTTGCACTGCAGCTGCCATTGAGCCAACACCTGCTTGAATGAAAATATGTGTTGGCTTTTCACCTAATTCTTTTAGCTGCTCATATGCCTCTACAACCATCGTCATATAACCTTGCATAATATGCCTTGGAATTTCCTCATAGTTTTCCCACGCTGTATCCTGCACTAAAACCCAATTATTTTGCTCTGCATGCTCAGCTGCTAAACGAACTGTATCATCATAGTTCAAGTCTGTAATAGAGGCATCTGCCCCTAATGCTTTAATATGGTTCAGCCTTTCCTGAGAAGAGCCCTTCGGCATATAGACAACTGATTTTTGCTGTAACTGCTTCGCCGTCCATGCTACCCCTCGCCCATGATTGCCATCTGTTGCTGTAATAAACGTTAGCTCACCTAATTGTGCCTTTACTTCTGGTGAAACTAATTTGTCGTATGTTAATTCAGTTGGCTCTATATTTAATTTTTTAGCTAAATATTGTCCAATAGCATAAGAGCCACCTAATGCTTTAAAGGCATTTAAGTCAAATCGATAGGACTCATCTTTGACAAAAAGCTTGCTGACATACAATTCTTTCGCCAATTGATCTAACATTGCTAAAGGCGTTGGCTCATATTGTGGAAAGCTTTGATGGAATGCTTGCACTTTTTGTGCTTCCTTTAATCCTAAAAACTCCACGCTTGTGCTCGGATTTTGTTGACGCTCATATTTTATTAATTTCATTGTAGCTGCCTCCTTACAATTTCAGCGAAAAATGCTGCGCCCGTTTCCAATACGTCATCGTTATAGTCATAATGCGCATTGTGTAATGGAATGATTTCCTCATTTTCAACTTTACTGCCTAAAAACACGAAGCAGCCAGGGATTTTCTCTAAAAACTTGCCGAAGTCCTCTGATGCCATAAATCGCTCACAGCTTTCATTTACTTTGTCTGTTCCGACAATTTTTTTTGCTGCTTCAATTGCTACTGCTGTACAGCGTTGCTCATTGATTGTTGGTGAAAATTCATACGTATATTCGAAATCACATTCAGCACCATGTACAGCACAAATCCCTTCACAAATGCTTCTCATGCGACTTTCAAGCATTGCCTGCACTTCTGGTGTAAAGCTTCTCGTATCACCTTTAATTTCTACATTAGAAGGAATCGCATTGCGAATGCCATCTGTATGAATCTCTGTACAAGAAACAACCGCCGTATCGTTTGGATTGATATTGCGTGCTACAATCGTTTGCAGTGCTAAAATAATTTCTGCGGCAATGACTAGTGGGTCAATGCCCATATGTGGACTCGATGCGTGTGAGCCCTTTCCTTTAATGCGAATAACAAAATTATCCTCGCTCGCCATAATTGGACCTGGTCGCGTTTGAATCGTGCCTGCTGGCAGCCCTGGCATATTGTGCAAGCCATAAATTTCATCGATTGGAAAACGCTCAAATAACTCATCTGCCATCATCGCCTCTGCTCCTTTGCCAATTTCCTCCGCAGACTGAAAAATAAAGCGGACAGTACCATTAAAGCTCTTCTCTGTCGATAGCAATTTTGCTGCGCCTAATACAGTTGTCATATGTCCATCATGTCCACATGCATGCATTTTCCCTTGATGTATAGAGCGGTATGCCAGCTCCTTCACCTCATGTAAATTTAAAGCATCCATATCCGCACGTATGCCAATCGCTCTTTTTCCATCGCCAACTGTTAAATTTGCTACAACACCCATTCCGCCAATATTTTCATGCACCTCTAACCCCATTTTGCGAAGCTCCTGTGCTACATAGGCAGCTGTTTTCACCTCTTCAAAGGCTGTTTCAGGGTATTTGTGTAAATAATGTCGCCATTCTATTAACTGTTGTTTAAAATTCATAGAAAAATCCTCCTTTATCCTTCCATCACCTCATGAACTAATCGTAAAAATGCACGAATCCCGATTTGTAGCTTAGGCTCTGGCGTGTGCTCTTCCTTTGTATGTGATAAGCCACCTTCAGACATTGTAAACATCATGACAGTTGGTACAAGCTTTGCCATTTCAACTGCATCGTGTAAAGGACCAGAGTACATTTTTGTTGGCTCACCTATTTCCTTTTCAACAGCTTTTTCACATAACTGAATGAGCTGTTCATCGAATAATTGCGGTGCGACCGAATAAATTTTTCGCCATCCTACTGAAACGTCATTTGCGCTCGCGATTTTTTCTGTCACAGCCTGTGCTTCCTCATACATTTTTTGCAAATCAGCCATATCTATCGTACGCATATCTAAGGAAATCGTACATTTCCCTGGTACAATTGTGACAACATCAGGCTGTACTTGCACTTGCCCAACCGTACAAACCGCCTTATATTTTAATGCAAGCTTTCTAAATTCCAATGCTGCCTCTGCCGCAGCTAGAAAGGCATCTTGACGCATAGCTACTGGAAATGAGCCTGCATGAGCAGCCTGTCCAACAAAATCGATATAATGGCGCTCCACACCTGCTGCGCCAAATACACACGCCACATCCTTGTGCTCCTTTTCTAAAACAGGCCCTTGCTCAATATGCAGCTCTAAATAGCCTGTAATATTTCTCGTTAAAAATTCCTGATGCGCTTGTAGCATCCTTTCTGGTATTACTTGAAACTCTGTTGCTGCTTCTTCAAAAGCTATGCCGTGTAAATCAACACGTCCCAATAGCTCAGCCATATTTAAAGAGCCGCTTGCTGCGGATGAGCCTAGGCAGCTATAGCCATAACGAGCGCCTTCCTCATCTGCCCAATCGACCACATATAGCGTTTTCCTTGGCTTTTTATTGTCAGTTACATAACGTCGTAACGCCTCAAGCCCAGCTAATACACCTAGTGCACCGTCAAGCCAGCCCCCATTTGGCACGCTATCTAAATGGCTTCCAATGACAATTGCCTCTGCGCTTTCGCCTTCAATTTTCGTCCAAACATTGCCAGCACTATCCATTGAAACTTCCGCACCAAGCTCCTCTGCTTTTTGGCGATACCAATCACGTGCCGTTTGCCATAACGCCGTCCAAGCAACGCGCTGTGCCCCATCTCGATCAGAAGTTAATAAGGCAAGCTCCTTTAAATCTTGAATAACGCGAGCTGCTCCTTCATTTAAATCATATGCCATTGCAATTCCCCTTTTTATCAAATTTCACTACAATACAAAATAGTTAACGTTCTCCTTTCAATACGTTAAAATATTGCTATTACAGCTACTATACATATAATCGGAATATTCTTTCTATAAATTTTGTAACTATTTTTATCAAATTTGAGGAAAAGGGGAATGTTGATGAAATCAAAGCCAGTCGCGCAAAATATTTTAGATGGGACAACGTTTGAAATTACATTAACAGAGGATTTAGAGGAGCAGGTGACGTATCAGTTTGATGATTATGCAATCGCCTTATTTACGCAAACATATCATCATTTACGCTCGGATTATATACCGATTCATTGGCATCATGCACTGCAAATTGTGTGGGTGTATCAAGGCTCGCTTGAATATCAAATTAATCATGAAATTGTAACTATTTCTGAAAACACGCTTTTACTTATCAATAAAAAGCAGCTGCATAGCTCAAAAACGATTAATCAAAATACAAATGCACTTTGCATTAACTTCGACTTGGACTTTTTACATCCAAAGCTTTTGACAGCGCATGTTCAGCCATTTTTTGAAGACAATCCATTTGCTTCTTGTTTACTGCCATTATCGCTTGAGCAAAAAGCAAGGCTTGCGAACTGGACGCAAGGTCATAAACCAACACCTTTCTCAGTCATCGCCTTTTTAACAGCACTTCTCGAGCATCTACTTACATACTATGATGTGGCAATGAAAAATAGTGAGGAGCATGAAATTGCGATTTTTAATCAAATGCTGCAATTTGTACAAGAAAACTATTCAAATACGATTACGGTCAATGATTTGGCGAACTGCGCGCTCATTAATAAAAGCGCATGCAATCAGCTATTCCGAAAATACACGCGCTTATCGCCAATTAAATTTATTAATAAGCATCGCCTTTATATCGCACAAAGCTTAATTTTGCATACAAATAAATCGATTTCACAAATTAGCGAGGAAGTAGGCTTCAATCAAGTGAGCTATTTTGTGGAGCTATTTCGTAAAAATTATCATCTTGCACCACTGCAATATCGCAATAAATATCGTACACAAACAAAGGAGTAACGAATAAAATAGTCACATCAAAGGCTTTACTATACAGAATTTCAACGAACCATTAATTGAAGTTTTGGTATTAGAAACTACCAGAGCTATGTGCACTGAGCATCGTCGTAGTGGATAGTAAAATATTTTGCAAATGTACCTAAAATCGAGGTTACCTTCATGGTCATTTCAGCTGGGCTACTTATAAATCCACTTTCAATCCAATCTTGAATCACACCCGCAGTGCCGTATGCCATGTAGCGCTTTTGATGTTGGTCATCGGTATTTGCATTATTATATTTAAATTGAAAATGGTGAAGAAACATATAATATAGCCTATCAGGCAATTGGCGATGAATGCCAGGTAATGTGTCCATTACTAGTAACAAGGAAAAATAATCACGATGGTCATAAATGAAATAGAACAAATCAAAAGATAAATTATTCATTTTCATCACATCAATTGGCGTATCTTTTTTATATTTACACATACTATAATGCTGGATTAATGCTTCCATTTCTTGCATAAGCTCTTCTACTAAATCCTGCTTATCTTGATAGTGCAAATAAAAGGTTGTTCGATTATAGCCAGCATCAGTCACAATATCTTTCACTGTCACAGCATTATAACCTTTTTCATGAACCATTTTTACAAATGATTTTTTCAAAAACTGCTTTGTTCTTTCTGTTTGAACTGAATGCGTTTTCAAATAACTCACCTCAATATCGACACTTTTTCAAAAAATGTAGTATTTCTTTACATTTTAAAGGCAATTGCTGATTGGTAAAAGCAATTTGATTGCCTACAATGAACTTGTAACAATTATTGCACAGAAGCGAGGAGATTAGATGATGAAACGTTTTGAGAATAAAGTAGTTATTATAACAGGTGCAGGCTCTGGTTTAGGTCAAGCTACTGCATTACAATTAGCTGCTGAAGGTGCAACACTTGCATTAGTTGACTTAAATGAAGCGGGTTTAAAGGATACACAAGCAAAAATTGTAGAAATTGAGCCAAATACCGAAACCCTATTATTAACAGCAAATGTGGCAGATGAAAAAGCTGTTGAAGGCTATGTACAGGCAACTGTAGACAAATTCGGCAAAATTGATGGCTTTTTTAACAATGCGGGTATTGAAGGAAAGCAAAATTTAACAGAGGATTTTGGGATTGAGGAATTTCAAAAAGTAATTTCAATTAACTTAAATGGTGTATTTTATGGAATGAGATACGTATTAAAAGTAATGAAAGAGCAAGGCTTCGGCTCCATTGTAAATACTGCTTCAGTTGGCGGTATTCGTGGTGTTGGCAACCAATCTGGCTATGCAGCAAGTAAACATGGTGTTGTTGGATTAACACGTAATTCAGGTATTGAATATGGTCAATACGGCATTTCAATAAAAGCGATTGCTCCTGGCGCAATTATGACACCAATGGTAGAAGGCTCACTACGTCAAATCGGCGGAGACAATTGGGAAGAGGTAGGTAAAGAATTTGTAAAACCAAACCCAATGAAACGCTTTGGTAAGCCTGAGGAAGTTGGCTATCTTGTAGCATTCCTATTATCAAATCAAGCTGATTTCATTAACGGTGTCGTTATTCCAATTGATGGTGGTCAATCATATAAATATTAAAACAGAGCATATCAGGAAAGGAGCTTCTTTCTTGATATGCTCTATTATTACATGCTTCTTACTTAATCTCCTTATAAAGAGGAATTACCTTTTTAATAAATTCCTCTGGTGATGTTGTCATGCTACTTCTGCGCCATTCTACTGAAGCACCATACATTCCCCAGCTTAGCATGACCGCCGCTATTTTTAATGCTTCAGTATCTGGTTTGTCGTGCTTTGCTAACAGCATTTTATAAAAAATAACCTCAAGCTGATCTTTAATGATGCGTGCAATTGTCTCCTCATATCCCCTATGACAGCGTGAAGATAATGAGCGCTGAAAGTTCGTAATTGCTTTAAAAATACTTACCGCTGTTTCCTCATTTAACTCATTTTTAGCCAAAATCGTCTCATCTAAGTTAATCAAAAATATTTCTGATAAAACCTTTTCTAATAAATCATAAATATCTTCAAAATGAGCGTAAAAGGTTGCGCGATTAATCATAGCCTCTGTCGTAATATCTTTAATCGTTATATCTTTAAATTCCTTTTTAGTAGAAAGCTCAATAAATGCATCCATAATGGATTTTCTTGTACGCAGCACACGAGGATCTGTTTTCGCTTGCGTCATAGTATCCCTCCTACTTTTTCGACAATTTTGCCAATGTGTTGGCTAAACAACATATTTAATCATCTATTGGTGTTTTTTTATTTTTATTATTACTACAATAAAGCTGTAAGGCAACTATAAAAGCTTATAAAAAAGTAGACCAATTAATTAGGAGGGTCTTAAATGACAAATAATAATATGATGTGTGATTTACAAACAGGTGTGTGTGGTGTTGCTGACGATGAGGAAATGGCAGTCATTGATTTCAACAAACCAGCAAAAACAGTTAATTTATATTATGTAACAGATCCAATTTGCTCACACTGCTGGGCGTTAGAGCCTGTTCTACGTCGCTTCCAAGAGCAATATGGGCAATATTTTAATTTCCACACTGTGCTTGGTGGATTATTAGAAAAATGGCATGATGGTCCGATTGATCCTGCGAATGGTATTTCTAAACCATCCGACGTTGCACCACATTGGAGAGAGGTTGGCGAATATTCACGTATGCCAATTGATGGCTCAGTGATGATTGATAATCCTGTGCAATCTTCTTACCCCTCATCCCGTGTATTAAAGGTCATCGCTAAAAATTATGGCGCTGAAAAAGCCTATGAATATTTACGTCGTACAAGGGAGCAGCTTTTTGCGTTTAATCAAAACGTTTCTGAGCTTGATGTATTAATAAGTATTGTCGATCATCTTGGGCTTGATGGTAACGCTATTATAGCAGAGGCTGAAGGTCCAATCGGTCATCAATTATTAAACGAGGATTTTGCACTTACACGCGAGCTTAGTGCAAGAGGCTTCCCAACAATTATTATGATAAACGAAGAAAATAAAGGTGTAAAAATAGTTGGTAGTCGCCCACTTGAAGCTTATGTTCAAGGATTACAGAAAGTAGTTGGTGAAGAGATACAGCCAAAAGAGCAACCTTCCCTTGCAAGCTTACTTGAAAAAGAGGAGCTGCTTTTCTCAAAGGAAATAGAAGTTATGTATGATATTGACCAAGCTGCTATAACAAGCTTTATAGAAGAGGAACTTTCCTCAAATGCTTATGAATTAAAGGCACTTCTTGGTGAAAACTATATTACAAAAAAATAAAGGAGAATAAGGATGGCTTACTTACTACAAATAGATTTCAAAATGACTGGCCCATTCGGAGATGCAATGACACAGGCTTTTACTGAATTGGCACAAAGCATCAATCATGAAGAAGGCTTTATTTCAAAAATTTGGACAGAAAATGCCGAAACAGGCGAGGCTGGTGGTATTTACAAATTCACAACAAAGGAAGCAGCTGAAAAATATCTTGCTATGCACACAAAAAGACTAGCTGGATTTGGCATCGACAATGTAAATGCAAAGATTTTTGTAATTAATGAACAGCTGACAGAAATTAATAAAGGTTGAATATGAAGCCTAAAATAAATTATATAAAGCTTTTCTGTAAATTGTTCTCACTATTCCAAAACCTTAAGATTATTTATGTATTGTTGCAATATAGGCTTGTTGAAAAAGGATTTACCTTTTTCAACAAGCCCACACTATTTATTATTCTGGATAATACAAATATTTCCGCAAGCAAACATCTCGATGTGTTAATGTTTCACCGTCAAAGCGCAGCCAAATCTCATCATCTGCCATGACACCATGTGTTTTTCGTACAATGCCCCAGCGATTATAGGCCTGCAAACCTAAGCCCTCTAACAGCTCCTGTGCATTAGCACGAGTCGGAGGAAAAGTGCGCCACTTCAGCCATGTTTCTAGCTCCTCAATGCTAATATGCCCTTCCATATTCGGAGAAAATTGTTTATTAAAATCATCAATATAATTTATTACATACGGCGTTCCACCATTGGCAGGCTTTAAATCAACATGTGCAATTACATCATCCATCCACATTACATCAAATTTCATATAGTTAATCATTAGCAACGCGTCCTTCATAAAAAAAGATGATACTTAACATATTCTCGTTCTGTTAACGTAGAACATGATAGAATAAGCGATGTGAGCACCTCTGCTTGTCCTTCATAACCACGTGTATTTTGCTTAATCCACTTATTATCAACTTGCCATTTCGATTGATCCCCTTTACTCGAGGTACTGATTATTGGGACAGTTTCTACCGGAATAATAATTCTTTCCATATCATTCACTCCCTTTAATCATTTATTATAACTTAAATTCCCTTATAATACCTTCACACATACAGGCTTTTCTACTAAATATTCCACAGGCTGCAACACAAACAAATTGCACTCATCACGCTTTGCCATTGTGAGCTTATCAGCATTTTGATTGCCAATAACGAGTAAGTCATCTGAAATAACTGCGAAATTACGTGGTGTCTCCCCACCTGTATGCATACATTGATGCCACGCTAATTGCCCGTGGGCATCAATCGTAAAAATAGTGATGCTATCATGCCCACGATTTGATGTAAATAAATAATCTCCTGCAGACGATATATGAATATCCGCTCCTGTGCTTTCACCAGCAAAATCATATGGTAATGTAGCAATCGTTTGAGTTAATTCGAAAGTTAGCTTGTTTTCATCGAACTGCAATACATCAACTGTTGATGTTAATTCACTTAATACATAAACTAGCTTATGCTCCTTATGAAAAGCGACATGGCGTGGACCATTTCCCAATGGCATTTGAAAAGTATTTACGAGTGTTAGCATACCATCCGGTTCAGTAAAATATAAGGAAATCGTGTCACAGCCTAAGTCTTGCACAATTTTATAGTCTGTAGCAAAGGACAAAATTTCAATAGAATGTGCATGTGCCGCCTCCTGTCGCTCCACATTCACACTGCTCCCTGTATGCTGAATCAGCTGCTTACAAGGCTGAATTTCGAATTGTTCATTGACTGTGAAAACGGCTATTGAACCAGATACATAATTTGTGACATACAAAGCCTTTTTACTAGCATCGTATGCGATATAGCAAGGTGCCGCACCATGTGTAGACTGACGGCTTAGCTCAATTAATTGCTGCTGCTCCTTATCATAGCGATAGCTATAAATACTTCCTTCATCCTCTTCACTAACAGCAAAAATATAGGATTGATAAACAGCGACAAAGGAAGGTGAATCAATGCCTTTTATCGCTACTTGCTGCTGTATTTCCAATGTCTTTGTATGTAAAGTGATTATTTGAAGCGCCTCAGAAGTTGCTTTTTGATATGTGCCTATGACTAAATCCACTGTATTTTCCATTATGATCACCATTCCTTTTTGTTTATTATTTATAATAGAACAAAAGTAAATTGAAAGGAACAAAATAAGATTGAAAATATTTCTAGCAAGGAAGCCGAATAAAGTAAAAAGGCCTCCCTCTTACTATTGCCTCCCCACAGATTAAAATTAGTACTCTATCTCCCGATAATCCTTTCATTTATCTATAAGTGAAGTTGCCTAGTTTTTTTTCAAAATGTCCTTTACAAAGGGTACACTTTACGTTTCTATCAAGAGAAATGAGAAAAATCTGCCCCTCTTTAGAGTATGTATCAGTGGTTAGCTATAAATAGTACATGAGCTAATCATTCGAGAAACGAGTATTTTAAAAGGGGAAAACTGTTTTTAAACAATAAAATTGTTTAGATTAGGTAGTAAAGTCATTTAAACAGGTTCGTCTTGCTATTCAATAAACAGACCATATTAGGGAGGCGCATTTTTCAACAGAAGTATATTTGTCAAAAAATAAATCAAGTGTAAATGAAAAAGAAATAGCCATTATTTCCTTCTCATAACCTTCCATAATCATTTTTTTAACCTAATTTTAACCTTCGCTCTGTATAATGTATCCACGTAAAAACAAATCAATCGAAAGGAGCAACACATATGCAACGAAAAACTAATCCAACCCTCGTTCCTATAGCGATTGCAGTTTTATTTATGCAAACGTTATTTGGTGGTTTACCAGCAAGGGCAATAGAAAATTTGGCTAACCAATCTTATTATGAGAGAAAAATGATGAAAAGTCCTATAGTAGGACAATTAGCTCTGATTGAACCAAAGCTTGAAATCGAATACGCCGCAGCACCTGTACTAACAGCAATTGGCAATAAAACGGTAGATGAAGAAAGCATGCTTATGTTTACAGCAAGTGCAACGGATGCTGATTTACCTATAAATTCATTAACATACAGCTTAGTGGGTGCACCAACAGGAGCAAGCATCAATGCAACGACAGGGGTGTTTACATGGACACCGACAGAAGCGCAGGGCCCAGGTAGCTACACATTCACAGTACGAGTTAGTGATGGGATGTTAACAGCCGAAGAAAGTATTACTGTTACGGTTAATGAAGTCAACACAGCGCCTGTACTAACAGCAATTGGCAATAAAACGGTAGATGAAGAAAGCATGCTTATGTTTACAGCAAGTGCAACGGATGCTGATTTACCTATAAATTCATTAACATACAGCTTAGTGGGTGCACCAACAGGAGCAAGCATCAATGCAACGACAGGGGTGTTTACATGGACACCGACAGAAGCGCAGGGCCCAGGTAGCTACACATTCACAGTACGAGTAAGTGATGGAATGTTAACAGACGAAGAAAGTATTGCTGTTACGGTTAATGAAATAAACACAGCACCCGTACTAGCAGCCATCGGCAATAAAACGGTAGATGAAGAAAGCTTGCTTACGTTTACAGCAAGTGCAATGGATGCTGATTTACCTATAAATTCATTAACATACAGCTTAGAGGGTGCACCAACAGGAGCAAGCATCAACGCAACAACAGGTTTGTTTACATGGACACCAACAGAAGTGCAGGGTCCAGGCAGCTACACATTTATAGTACGAGTTAGTGATGGCTCGTTAACGGATGAAGAAAGTATTACTGTTACAGTTAATGAAGTAAATGCAGCGCCCGTACTAACAGCAATCGGCAATAAAACGGTAGATGAAGAAAGCTTACTTACGTTTACAGCAAGTGCAACGGATGCTGATTTACCTATAAATTCATTAACATACAGCTTAGTGGGTGCACCAACAGGAGCAAGCATCAACGCAACGACAGGGGTGTTTACATGGACACCGACAGAAGCGCAGGGGCCAGGCAGCTATACCTTTACTATAGTAGTAAGTGATGGCTCGTTAACAGACGAAGAAAGTATTACTGTTACGGTTAATGAAGTCAACACAGCGCCCGTACTAGCAGCCATCGGCAATAAAACGGTAGATGAAGAAAGCTTGCTTACATTTACGGCAAGTGCAACGGATGCTGATTTACCTATAAATTCATTAACATACAGCTTAGAGGGTGCACCAACAGGAGCAAGCATCAACGCAACAACAGGTGTGTTTACATGGACACCATCAGCAACTCAAAGCTCGAAAGAGTATACTTTTACAGTAAAGGTGAGTGATGGCTCATTAACAGATGAGGAAGTAATTACAGTTACCATAAAAGTGGTGCATGGTAATAATTCGACTATTGATGTACCAGCTTCAACAGGAACAACCGTCAATGCGTTAACTATTACATTGCATACGAACGGTGGCACAGCAATAGCACCTATCGACATAAACTATAATACAAAAGTTGGCGATTTACCTGTGCCAATAAGAGAGGGCTATCGCTTTGAAGGTTGGTATCAAGATGAGGCATTGACAAAGCGATGGGTAGAAGAAACGATTTTGCAAGAAAATATTTCGCTCTATGCAAAATGGACAGCATTACCTATAGAGGAGCCTGAACCCTCACAACCACCAAAGCCAATCGTGCCATTTCATGATGTAGAAAGACATTGGGCAAAAGAGATGATTGAGGAACTGACAGCCCTTGGTATTATCCAAGGCTTTGAAGACGGTACTTTCCGTCCGAATGCCCCGATTAGTCGTATGCACGTGGCGGTGTTACTATCAAGAGTATTTTCACTAGATGCAGTGAGAGAAGCAGATGGCTTCTCGGATGTACCGTCTACACATCCTTATTATGAGGCAATTCAAGCATTGCAACAAGCAGGCATTATAGATGGAGCAAGTGGTGCGTTTCTCCCAGCAGAAAATATGACGAGAGCACAATTAGCAAAAGTCCTTGTTGGCGTGCTAGGGCTAACACCAGAAGGCACAAGTTCCTTTGCAGATGTGGCTAGCACTCATTGGAGTGCAGGTTATATTGCAACGCTAGAGCGTGAAGGAATTACACTCGGTGATAATGGCCATTTCCGACCAAATGAACCTGTGACAAGAGCGCAATTTGTCGCATTTTTATATCGGATTATGCAAAAATAGCAAAAGAAAAAAATTGAAAGGATTAAACTGTACCCAATAAGATAGACACTTTGAAAAAGTCTATCTTATTGGGTATTTTTGTTTATAATGAGAAAAAAGATGGCGGAGCGAATTGAAATGACAAAAAATACTTTACAGAACAAGAACAATTGAAATGTAATCCTCATGTGCAGGCAGTGAGTGAAAAAGTAATTACCTATACAAATGAATTTAAACACCATTTTATTGTGAAAAATGAAAATGGGAGATTGCCAAGAGAAATTTTTGAAGCGGCAGGTTTTGACGTTGATTTAGTTGGTTTAGAGCGAATCGCCTCTTCAGCGAAACGTTGGCGTAATGCTTATCGAAAAGCAGATGTTGAAGAAGAAATCACAATCGAAACAAACTTAAAATTTGAGAAACAAATCTAAATGAGTGCGAAACATGAGAAGAAGCAAAACGAGAAATGAAGAGGTATATGACGTATTACAATCATTACCGAGACCAATGGAATTTAAAAAAGTTGCCACCTGTAAAATACAGACAGCAGCTTCAACAAGTTGCCTATTTTTTTTCAAAATGTCCTTTACAAAGGGCACTCTTTAATCTGGTATATGGTTTCTTTTATATAGAAAAATAATGCAAAACGCATGAAATCCTGTCATTTCATGCGTTTTTTTATTATTACTATCCTATTTATGGCAAAATCGCAAACGAGCGCACAGGGAAGCCAGATGCTTTTTCAGGCTTTGGCACAATATTAAAAATGACTGCCCCTTTCGCTGGCAATTGATCTAAGTTCGTTAATAGCTCGATTTGATACGTATCCTGCTCCAGCACGAAATATTCTCCTTGAAGATTGCCATTTTTGCGGAAATCTGCTGCGGAATCCGTATCGAATGTTTCATGCCCAACTGCCCTCACCTTGCGCTCTTTAAATAAAAATTGCAATGCCTCAAAGCCCCAGCCTGGAATATGGTTATTGCCTTCTTCATCCTTATTATTGAATGCCTCTTTATCAGGCCAACGCTTGCTCCAATCCGTACGCAGCGCTACAAATGTACCTGCCTCAATTTCACCATACTCCGCCTCAAATGCCAAAATATCCTCAACGCTTAAAGTAAAATCATTGTCCACCTCTGCCTCTTGCGATTTATCAATGACAACAAGTGGCAGCACAAGCTCCTTTAAATCTAATTCATCTAAATAGCGCGCATCACGCACGAAATGAATCGGCGGATCAATATGTGTCCCATATTGCCCTGGAAATGAAAACTGCTGTGCAAAAAAGCCGTCATCATGTGAAAATAACGTTTCAAACTTAGCATCCTCAAACATAAAGAAATGCGGAGAATCCGGCCCAAATGTATGCGTTAAATCCACCCATTTCTTACTCTTTAATAGCTCAACTGCCTGTAATAAATCATTCGTCATCGTCCATCCCTGCTTTCTGTAAAATGTAAAAAAGCCCCCTTTTTATAAAGAGAGCTTCGATTGCCATATAATCGTATTCCACTCATCTTTAAGGCAATCGCCTATTGGATTTAGCACCATACTAGCAAATAGCTGGTTGCTGAGATGTCATCGGGCCAAATCCCTCAATCTCTCTTGATAAGCTATGAAATTATGTTGATTGTAGCATAACCCTTCTTATCCTACAAGTTTTATATGGATTTGATTTAACTTTTTCTATCCTTTCTGAAGCGGACAATACCATAAATCGTAATGAGCAAAGAAGTTACAATGCCGATTGGCAGCACAAGAACAAACATTAGCCATCATAGCGATTGCACCACTGATTAATGGCGTAATGATAAATAATGAACCAAGACCAAATATTAGTACCTTTACTTTTTTCTTTTAAATTTGCAATATAAAAAAGCACTATGATAAAACATACTAAAAGGATGCCTACCACAGCAAGAACCCACATCATCGAACCCTAGCCTTCATATTTCCTCTCAAAATTAAGCTCTTGAATCGTATTTTGCACTATAAAATCCCGTACAAATGTAACCATTTCTTCCTCGTCCACATCACCTGAATACAAGATGTTATAAATCACGCCATCATAATACGTATAAAACTCGTCTGCTGCGACAGTATTTAAATGAATACGTTTTTTTCCTTATCATATTTTCCGGCAACAATAAATTTCGATAATACTAGCTTTTCAAATAATCCTTCACACGATTTACGGTCATATGCATTAAATAAAAAACTCCTACCTCAAAACTGAGTAGGAGTTTCATCTATTGGTATAACTTCTCTAACTACAATCTGTGGAAATCGCTCCTGCCATTCATCCAAGCTCAATACTTCAAAGCTTGATATCATTTGTCTTGCAATCATTGGAACATTCAACTGTAATGGCAATTGTTTTTCAATTTTCAACTTCAATTGTCTTCGTAGCTTTTTGTCTAAAATAGGATGTTCAATAATTAATACAAATGTAATTGGAAGCTCTTTTTCATTTCCTTTACATGCCCAAAATAACAATAAACTATCATAAAATTTGCGTGCTATTTTAGAATAAAATGTTTCATGCTTTATCTTTTGTAGCATTGCATCTGGATTTACTGCATTCTTAATATTAGCATTTTTATACTCAATAAAAACAACCTCTTGTGCAGTTTCAGTAATAAAATCAACATCGCTTAGCATTGTTTTCACAACACTATCGTGAAATTGCCATACATAATCAAGTGCTGAAAAGTCAAACTGAAAGCGTCCATTCTCTTCCACAACGATTTTACAATTAGTCATCGAAATTTCCCTCAATGACTTCATCCAATAATTTTGTATCTGCTTCTATAATTGGATTATCTTCCAATTCGCCAAAATAAACACTACTGTCTACTTGTACCCCTTGCTCAGTTTGATGTAAATGGTGGAATAGCACTTGTTCTTCTTTTCTCCGCTTAATTTCAAGATATTTTGCTAAGTTATAACTATGTGTCGCAATGAATAACTGCACGCCTTTTCGTTCAAGCTCTAACATTAATTCAACTAAAATGGGCATAAGCTCTGGGTTGATATTTGCTTCAGGTTCATCCCAAAAAAGCACTGTATCCTTTTCAAGTAAGCCATTTTTTATTAGCTTCCACAATAAACCAAACTTACGTAATCCTTCTGCTTCTACAGGAAATTCAATTTTCGCCCCATTCGCTTTTTTAATGTAAAATACGCCGTTTTCATGTAGCACTTCCCCACCAATAACTTTGGAAATGGTTTGTAATAGAGCATCATTTAACTTAGACATATTACGAGCTTCAGGCAATTCAGCATTAATAACAATATCAACATACGTCTTATCAAAAGGTATTTTATATTTATTATAAAGTGCCAAAAGACCTTTGGAATGGGACAGCATTTCCTTTGCAGGGATGAAGATTGATTTCACATTAAAATCTAAATGGAAATTAAAACCGTCCAACGTATTCTTGCTACGTTTTTGTGAATTATCAATTTCATAAGTTGCTGAATTTTCATCAGTAAGAACTACACTAACGATTGCTTGTTGGGCATTTACTTTAACTAATTGTAGAGATTCCACAGAAAAATAACTTAGAGCAATATCCATTACTTCATCCTCTTGGCTGGAACTTATTTCTTCGCAAATCCCATACATTACCTTCATCAAATGTGTTTTTCCTGTTCCATTTGTTCCAACAATCACATTAATCCCTTTTGAAAACTGCACTTGCATATCTTCAAACACTGTAAAATTTTGAAGATGTGCTGATTGGATTGGCATTCATTTCACTCCCTTACATTTTGAGCATTTATTCAGCTTGTTTTAAATCCTATGTTAAAGATTTATGGCGCTATATTGTTCCCAATAATTATCTTCATCTCCTCATATATTATGAAGCCAAATATACATGAAAATTATTTCAATGTATTGCTGTTTACCTTGAACAAAAGATTTGTTTGAAATTTTACTGTAAAGTGTATTTAAATTAAAAAGATTATTTTTTTGCTTATAATCATAAAAATAATTTATGCCTATTTCATTACTTTTAATCCTATGTTGTGCTGGCCATAAACTATCATTATCAAAAAAACGAGATAAATAATTAAAAGCAAAAATCCAAATATTTATTCTATATTTACTCCAATCCTTTGGCCTATTTCTTCAGTATTTAAGTATTGATTAAAATATTCAAAAATATAATTCACGCAAATGCGTATATTTTCATTTCTAGAATCAATGTCATACTCATTTATCTTATCTTCTATTTTTCTTTTTGAAATGTACCCTTCTAAAGAAAGCATTTTCAATCATACCTTTCTTGATTTAGCTATCAATTAGTTTATTATTAACCAAAACTATTTTATACTCAATCAAATATTGGGAAGTAAAATGATTAAACATACTTACTCATCCTCAAACAACGTCATCTGCTTCCTCTCACCAACATAATGCAGTGCCTCTGGCTGATTGTCGGCAAAGAAGGCTTTGTTTAGCTGCTGCTCTTTTTGAACCACTTGATGTGATGCGTTGCGTACTGAGCGAAGTCGGCAGCTGTAAACGACTGGAAAGTAGTCAGCGATGTACTTGCCTTCCGCATGGGCAGTTAGTGCAATCATTTGGAAACCGAGCTGCTCGGCGATATAAAATACAGGGCTTAATACATGATCGCTCGATGCTTTGCCGAAAGGATTATCGAGTATGAGCGCGCGATTACGTTTCGTATTCATTGGGCCGCCTGACTTTTCTGCGATAAATTTCAAAATACCTAAATACAGGGCCATGTTTTTGCTCCAGCTTTCCCCGCCTGACCATTTATTGGACTGCTCCCAGCTATAGAAGTTAGAAGAGATTTGGCGCTCGCTTTCTACTTTGCGGCATTTTACTTGCATTTTTTTATTGCCAAGCACTTGGTGTAGCAACGGCACTGTTTGCAAATGTTTTTCTAAAAATTTGCGGATGCTCGCTACATCCTCATTACCATACTCATCGCGGTATTTATCTTGCTCAAGCGTTGTTAAGATCCAGTTAATATAATCGCGAATCGCATCCTTTGCCTCATGCTCCTCCCACTCAGGAATAATAAATTGATACATATACTTTGTTTCGTTCTCTGTTCGAATACGCGTCTTTTTAGGAATTTCCAATAAATTATGTCGGATTCTAACAAGCTGCTGTACGGCATATTGAATAATTTGCTGCTGGTCTTTGTCATACTCTTGAATCGCTGCATCAGCAAGATGAATTGCCTGCTGAATCGTTTGATTGATAAGCTGTTGATGCTCCATTATTGCTTTGTACGTATGATGATTTTCAATGCCATCCATCGTCACTTTACTTAGCTTGTGATCTTGCAAAGTAGTACAAAACTGGCGGAATTGCTGCTTTTCCTTATCCATCATTTGCTGCTGACTTTGCAGCTCCTTCAAATTGGTATCTAGCTTTACGAAAATTTGCTTTAGCTCTTTTTCATATTCATATAAAAAGGCTATTTGCTGCTCAGTAGATAGTGATGGAATTTGCTTAATTTTATTGAGCTGATGGCGGAAATAACTATCCTTTGACTGCCCCTCAGCTAGCGCTAAATTTTTTGCCTGCTTATTTATACGCGTATATTCACTTTTCGTATAAGTAAGCTTCTGCTCATAGCGTTCAAAATCAATCTGTAACTCTTGCTGTAGCTCTTCAATCGAAGCAGTGCGTGCTGGCAACTCCCCTTCATATTGCGCAATTAATGTCTGAATACTGCCTTTTAAAGATTGCAAAGCTTCCTTTTTTTGCTCCACAGCACTCAATGGCTCTACCTTTGCAGCAATTAAACGATTCATTTCTTGTTGAAGTTGCTTTAGCATCCCCTCAGGTTGGACTGGTAAAGCTATTTGTTTATCCAATGCTGGATGTTCCGCAAGCTTGCGCTCAAGCGAATCGCGATAATCTCGCACTAGTTTTTCATGCGTATCAATTCGCTCCTGCAATTGCTGAATCGTTGCGGACATTTTCTTGAGCGCTTCCTCTATACGTGTCACCTCTAGCTTCAATGCATGCTCAGACAATGTCGTAGCACGTGCCGTTAATGCTGCTCGCTGCTGGTAAATTTCGTGCTGTTCAATTTCATGCATGATACTGTGCTCAATATTTAGCTTTTCTGATGTCATATCAAGCCATTGCTGCTGTAAATTATCTTTATTTTGCGAAAGCTGCTGCACAACTTGCACTAAGCGGGTCACTTCTACTTCATCGATTTTCCTCTGTGCCTGTAATGGCTCGATTTGCTTGTGAACATGCTGATACTCCTGCGCATTCGGAATACGCTCGAAATTTAAATTGCGCAGCTCCTCTTTTTCTTGCTGTAATAATTGTTCTATTTGCTTTTTCGTTGTTTCGGTTTCTGCTATTTTTTGCTCTACTTGACGTAAATCATATGCAGCCTTACTATGCGCTTCCTTTGCCTCAAAGTGTTGCTCATTTAACTGCTTAAAATGCTCATATGGATATTTTTCAAGAAATGTTGTCAGCGTCGTATAAGCTTGCTCCACGTCTGATAGCTTTTTTTCGATTTCCTTACGCTCTTTTTCCACAAAGCTCGCTTCTGCTGTTGCGCTTTGCTTCCATTGTAAAAACGCAGATTTATCTACATGCTCTCGCCAAAATAACGGAGCAATCCATGCCTCATCAAATGGCTCACCTTGTACAAGCTGTTTTGCCTCTTCACGTGTTAACACAACAATTGGTGTTGTTAGCTTATCTGCCAGCACATGCACTTTATCAATCAATGCCTGCCTTTCATTTGCAGTTGTAATAAGCGTTATCGCCCAAAATGGGTAGGCAATATGCTGCACATCAATTGCTTCTTCTAATGATTGCAAATAATCAACACCTGTTTGAATATGTGTAAACTGTGACCAATGCTGGATTTGCTCAGCTAAATATGGCTCAGCAAAAAATTGGCTTTGCCCGCCATAGTCATCCAAATAACGCCTCGCTTTACGCTCCACAACTAATTTTTCTGCATGGTCGGCTTGTAACTGCGTTATTTTTTCCTGTAGCTGGTTTGTGTAGCTCATCGCGCGGTCATAAATGCGTGCAGTCATGCTCATTTGATGCAAGATCGTTTGTAGACGAGCTTTCACTGATGCTTCCTCTTCCTCAAATGACTGTAGTTGGTGGTCAAGTACACTAATTTTCTTCTCTAAGTCTACTTGTTTCTCTACTAACAGCTTGCTCATTTGTTGCTGTTCCACCGCTTGCTGCTCCAGTACCTTCAAATGTTTCTCATGCTCATGGCTTGTCTGCTCTAATTGTGTGGCACGCCCAATCCATTGCTTTAATAAATCCTCTACTTGCTCATTTTCATGCGCTACTAGCTTACGCTTTAACTGTGTTAATTGCTTCGATTTTTCTTGAATCAATGTGTCATTTTTTGTTACACGCTTGCTCGCCTCTTGCATATCCTCGCGTGTCTTCTCTAAATTTGAGGTAATTTCAAGCTCCTCATTCTTTAGCTTTTGGATATCACGTGTTGTTGCAGCTAATTTATTTTGTAGCTTTTCTTTTTTTACTTCTAATAAATAAAGCCATTGCCCTTTGTACAGCTCTAGCTCATTTTGTAAATCATCAATATCCTCTTTTTCATTTTCTTGCTGCAATAGTACACGCGCATGGGCAATCGTTTCCTCCGCTTGCTTCAGCTTTTCTGCATCTATTGCATATTCTAATGAAGCTTTGTCAAGCTGACGTACCTTGAGCTTGCTTTCAATTTGATTGAATTTTTCTTCAGCTACAATTAACTCTTCTTGTAGCTGTCGTTGCTTGTCCTGCTCCTTATAAATCGTTAATGCTTGCTGACGCTGCACAAGCTGTTGCTGTACATTTTTCAAATCGGCAAGCTGTTCTTCAATCAATTTCACATCTTTCTCCGCCTGCTCTCGCTGTTGCTGCAAGTAGTGAACATATGCTACCGCCTGTTGCTGCTGTTCCCTATAGTTCACCAAGGCATCATTATAAACTCGGAATTTATGCACATATTGCTCCATACGCTCCTGCATGGCATAGTATTCAATTTTCTTTTCATTAAACTCTTTATACTTTTTTAAATTGCTGCGCTGTTTTTCAAACTGATCAGCCATACTAAGCGGATTGAAATGCTTATCGGCATTTTCAACAGAAGGAATCAACAAACGATCAAATAACTCCTGCGTCCCTTTGCACTCCTCAAAAACCTTTTCAATGCCGCCTTCTGCGCTATTCATAACAACCATATTTTCCCATTCTTCACGAATGATAAAATAATTGCTCTCTAAATAATCGGTGAAGGCCTTAATCGACTGTGGAAAAAGCTTTGCGCGCATCGGCGTTTGCTGTACAATTCCTTGAAAATAAAGCTGCATATCATCCTTGCTTGCCGGATATTGCATCCCCGCTTCTCGCTTCGTAAAAGGTATCGCATCAATAGCATGCTTATCGCCCTCACCATATTCATAAACATAACGTAGCGATTCTACTTTATTATTTTTTGTATAAAGGGTAACAGCTGTCACGACATATTGGCGTGGTCGCTCGTTCAGCAGCCATTCAATTGCAATATGTGCAGGTCCTTCCTCTAAATAAAAGGTTTCTTTAATTTGGCGATTAGCAACAGTGGCATGCGGAATAATTGCCTGCATCGCCGCTTGAATAAATACGGTCTTACCTCCGCCATTTTCTAATAAAATCGCTCCATTATGCGTGTTAAATTGAAATGTTTCATCATGATAGCGCTTTGAGCCTTGCTCATAAATGACATTAGCAAAACGAATTTTAGTAATGGTCGGCATCGTCTTCCTCCTTCATGCTATATAAAAAGGCGATAATTCCTCGATTATATTCTGAATCCATAAAATAATTTCCGATAATGACTTTCGCTTTTTCGGTCAGCTCAAATTCACCGATACCTGTTTCAATCAATATTTCTTCATCACGCAAAAAGCGACATGTTGTATGTAAAAAACTTACTCTACTCATCGTATTGGCGCTTTGGCGCTTTGCTGTTTCCTTGACATCATCAAGCCCGTCCCATTTTTCTAACAGCATATGCCAACGATAGGAATACTGCTTTTCCTTCTCCTTCAATGTTTCCTCATCATATTCACGCAATGTTGCCATCCGACGATCAATCGCTTGAATCCACTCTTCAATTGTAATAAACGGGCGCGTTGGATGGATGGAATGAAAGGCATTATAAAACTCTCCAATCACACAAATCGTTGCAAAATACATTAAATATAAATCCTCATTGCGACCTTTTGTTTTAAAATATTCACGCTTTAACGCTTCGTTTGTTACATGGAATGGTGATAGCCTCGTTTCAGGCACAAGCAACACCTCATCACCTACTTCAATACAAATGGCCTGTACTTTTTTACAAAACATCTCAACTAAAGCTCGAAAGTCAGTATCAATTTTAAATAAGCGGACAGCTTCTCCTGTCACACGCCCTTCCATTGCCAGCTCGCTGTACATCTCAAAGGCTCGCTCTACTTTCTCTTGTTGATATAGCATATTATCCCTCCTGCCATTTGAATTGTAGATTTTGAATCGAATAACGCTTCGTAGGTTGCAATATATTCGGTAATTCTTCAATCACTAATTGACGGTCGCCAAGTAAACTTGTTACCTCTATCAACAAATGCAACGATTGCTCATCTGCATTGTTGCTATCTTTATAGAGAGGTGAGCGGTGATGACAAAGCAGTAAAAAATCATAAAGGTAGCGTGCATCCAATGAAAAATCATTCTTTTCTTTTATATGCTCAAGCCAGCCCTGCACTGTCCAGCTTTGATGCCCTTCGGCAAAGGCAAGCATTGACTTCATATAAGCTCCATATAATGTCCTTATTTGCTTCGCATACTGCTCCCGCTTCTCTTCCTCGATAATTTCCTCATAGCGTGCCAACTCAGCACTTTGCTCTTCCTCTGACCACGATTGCGCACTAAAAATAGTTAGCAATGACCACATTTTTTTATGCCCAACTTTTAAAAATGGCGCTAAAATTCCTTTCATCGACTCAAGTGGCAACGGCGTACTAACAATTTCCGAAACAATTTCTTGATCAAAGTTAAAATTATCTACCCCGATGCTATAAAGCGACTGCTCTGCTGCCTCAAGCGCCTCCTGCTTAAGCTTTAAGCTATGGGTTAACAACGCGCGATGCTGCTCATGCACAGCCATCAGTGCCTCCTCAATTTTCATCAGCATTCGAAAAGCGCGCATATCCTCCTCATTCGTTGTCGATTCGGATGCCTTTTTCGCATCAACAATAAATTTATGCAGCTCCTCAAATTCGGTATTTTCACGCTGCAAACGTAAATTGCGATCTTGCAGTACTTCCATAAAACGCTGCTGGGTCTCCATATTAATAATGTTACGCTTAATCTCATGTGATAGCTTCTCCATTCGCTCGTGCAGCTGCTCCACATCCATGCGCATCTCATTAATTTGCCGTAACGCCCCTTGTAGCTCGCCTTTCTCCAACAGCTTGCGTAGCATCAACTGATGAATCGACAGTTGGAACTCCTGAAAATACTCCTTTGTTGCAAAAATAAGCTCCAAGCCATCATCGTCTAATTGGTAATATTGCCGATTTTCCTTCACATCAAAAAAATCTGTTTTCAAAAAGGAAAAAGGAATCTCCTCCACCTTTTCTGTTTCCCAATTGTAAAAGGAATACGTTTTATAAAGCCCCTTCGCTGGTCGAAAAATTTCTTTAACAGCTAATAACAACGTATGCACTCGCTCATCGGCAACGTTATAGCGTTTCTGAATAAGCGGTCGCAAATAATTCGCTGCCTCCTCTATCCCGACTTTCGACTCACGCATAAGCTTCATTTCAAAAAAATAAAGCAATGTCAACAAACCAAGCATCCGCATATCAATATCTTGCCCATCATCATCCTTTTGTTGCTTCGCTGCAAGCTCATGCAACGGCTCAAACAAATAAATACGCCGCATACGCTCTCTCAAGCCTGTCGTAATATCAAAACTCCATTCCATTGGCATCCCCCACTAATTCCGCACTCATTCGCTGCCATATTTGCTGTAGCTCCGCTGTCGTTAGCACTTCTTGAGACACATAATAGCGCTGTTCAACTAATTGCTGACACTGCATCTTTGCCTCTTCATGTAATCGTTCCATAAATGCCTGAATCGCTTCTTCATCAATTAATTGCTTTTTAGATATTGGCTTCCCTAAATCAGTAAGTGCCGCTTCATAAAATGGCGTTGCTAGCTCCACAGGCTGCTGTTTATTCAATAAATACCAAATCGATATGCCTGCAAAATCAATATCGCCAAAGTAATAAAATATGTGGTTGGCATATGGTAATGGCAGCTGCTTTGGAAACAAGCTCAAGCTCCCAACAATTTCAAAGCCTGCTCCATATATTAATGTCGTAAAGCAAGTTGCTGAAAGTGCTGGCAATAACGCCTCATAAGTCGTTTTATTTTCTACAATTAAATGGTAATGAGTTGACCGTCCAATATTTTGCGGGTTCAGCGCAAATCGCAGCGGCTCTTTTACATCGACAATTTGCATATCTGCCCATAAGCTGAGTCGCTCTAATAGACGCCGTCCCCCTTTATATTGAATCCATTTTTCATCACCCATAATCTGTTGACTTCGCTCTGGCGCTGGCACTGATAATATTGGTAACCCTTCTGCCATTAAATATGTATGTATTTTCTCAATGTATGGTAAATCCTGTTCAAGCTGAGTTTGTGTAAGGCGGTAATATGCATCTAAAGAAATGCGCTCATGTAGTGTTAATTGCAAGCGTTCAATCGTCTCTCGAAGCTCTTTCTTCACAGAATGCTTCAAAATCTTATATTTGTAGTAGAGTTGAGGAGATTGCGGAGGGTTCCCTGAATTTCTCACAGGCTGTAATAACTGCTCATTCACTAAATCTTGCACAATTGCTGCAAACTGCTCATACGTCTCAGGCCTTCCGACAATCTGCTCTAATTCAGCTAATTTGATAAATGCTTTTTTAAATTGAAGTAGTTGGTCTTTCATGTTGCCCCCTCCAGTTTGTTTATTAGTATAGCAAAGATTGAGGAATGATGGTATTTGGGTTATTTGAAGAATAAGAAACAAAATGGTACTATTTTTATTATTTCAAAGCCCCTTTGTTTCTTATTGTATCATTTTATTCACATTGTTCATTTACATTCAAAACCATAAACGGCTCTTCTTCATTTAAAGAATAAATGTCAAATCCAAGCTGATCATAAAAAGAAACTAATCTCTTAATGTCTTCTTTTCGTTGTGCTTTAGCTTTATCACTAAAATCAGCTTCTTCTACTGGTGATGGTTTTAAAACAATATAGTCAACACCCAAAATTTCACATAATTTAACTAATTCTTTTATCGCTAATTTTCCATAACCTTTATTTCTATAAACAGGTTCTACTAAAATTCTGTCCAGTGTAAGACACTTAGGTGACCATTCTTCAATCTCTTCTTCAAATGCATCAAGAAAGGCAGACATTAGCCATTCTTCATCGCCTGATAAAGCATCTGCCGCATCCAATAATTCAAATCTACTTAATTGATACGAATTATAAATTCTAAAATGAATGTACCCTACTCTTATCTCCTTATCCTCCATATTAAGCACTATCTGAGAACTCCCATTTAGTATGGGAAATTCCAAATCAACAGTCATTGAGGAAGTTATTGAAATAGAACTCCATCCATCCTCATTTGTAATTGAATCTACATTTGAAGCTTTTTGCATGAAAGATGACTTTAGCACAGCTTCACCAAAAACCATATCATTCAAAATATCGAAAAATCCCGTGCTTTCATTTATAACTCCTAGTTTTGTTAGATGATTATAAATAGATTCTAGCTGCATTACTCGATGATAATTTCCTTTTTTCTTAGTATTTTTATTGACAGTATAATAAACCAAATCTCCTGATGGTAAAACAGCAAAATGAACTTCATACTTATTTGTAGAAATAACACCTGTTGCTTCTTTTGTATATCGAATAGAGCTTATTAAACTCTTCTCTGCAGCACTTTTTATAAAAGCAAAGGCTTTCTTTTGATTTAATGCTGAATCCTCAAAAAATAATGCTTTCTCTAAGTCTTTCATCGTTTGGAAATATGGTAAATAATATTGTCGTAGCTCCTCAGTTATTTTCATTTTTAAGCCCTCCTTATCATTAATAACTACAAATTAACACGAACGTTAGTTCTTGTAAAGTGGTAATTAAAGCATGATTTTTTATAATTATTAAAAGGATGGGGAAATAAATTAACCATAATAAAACCCAAACAAACTTAATTATTCAGGCTTCTGTTTTATACACTTAAAACTATTTAGTTATATTCTACTTTCTCCTCAGCAACTAGCATTTCTCTAACTTCATTTTGCTGTCTATATACTCTTCCTAATCTTATTTTCAAGTATTTTGCTAACTCTTTATCTGTACAATACACATAGCACCCCTTTTGTCCACGCGTCATAAGCGTTCTATATGTATTTCGAATAATTGCATCTACTTCCTTTGTAGCCGCTTCTGGATTTTCCTTCATTCTCTTTTTAATGCCCTTAATTGACTGATCCGTTTTTGCTCGCTTTGTATAATCCGTAATAACCTTACCATCCTCAAAACGCAAATCATCCCCTATGATGACACCTACATAGTCAAACTCCAATCCTTGACATGTATGAATACAGCCTGCTTCATCCACAGATTCTTGAGCAATTGCCCAAATATCATTACCTAAATTCCAGCTGATAGAGAAATCATGTTCTTTAATCACAATATCATGGACATCACGATTGTTTTTCCCTTCTGATATCCACTCCCAACAATAGCCTGCAACTAATCTTGATTTATTGTTAGATTCATTTTTACTCTTAATTTGCTGAAGTACCTTATTTGGAGAATCAAATATTTGAATATCATAATCCATCCCTAAGTCATTTTCATTTGCCGTTTCACGTATTTCTAACACATCATCTAACCATGCTATATAGCCATCTGAGCCATCACAGCGGAATTGAGAAGCTAATTCTCCCTCATAAATCTCTATATCTAACTCTTTTGCAAATTCTTTAATTAATTCTACACTTCCGATATCTTTCAGTGTCACTCGTTGCGCCTCATCAATAAAAAATATGCTAAACTTTGCACTATTCATTAATTCCTTGACTTGGTTTTCACCTAAATTACTGAATAAGCCTGATTTTTCATTTAAACGATGTGCTTCATCAACAATCAATATATCTAACTCATTTTGATCCATTGAATGAAAACTACCAGACCCTTTGAAAAGATTATCGATGCTTTTCTTTTTCATTGTTCCTTTTAGCTTTGTCGCATATACATTACGCGGTGCGCTGTTTTTTGTCACATACATAGCAAAATAATCATCTTGAATCAACTGCACTAGTAAGTTAATTGCCAGCACTGATTTACCTGTACCTGGTCCCCCCTTAACAATAAAAACCCCTTTTGTATCATTAGCAATAGACATTTGAGCATAATCTAATATTTGTTCATAGACAATCTTTTGGTCATCAATCATGACAAATTCTTGATTTCCTTCAAGCATAGCCGCCATGCTATCTTGTAATGACTTAGATGGCTTAATACGTCCACTATCAATTGCACCTATAATATCGTTTTGATCCCCATATTTAATAAATTGCTTAATAAATCGACGGAGTTTTTCTACTTCACCTTTCCGAAAAACAGGTGCTTTTTCAATATGCTCTGCATAGTGGCTATCTAACATTGGATCATTTTCTCGCACTAAATAATTATGTACATAAGCGCATGGTTTGAGCTTAATTGGTCGTTCTCTAACATCCTCATTGAAATCTTCGATTAAATTTGCATAGCTCCAAGCTTGATAGGATGGATGAGTTGTTTGCCGCTTTGCACCACCTAAATATGTCTCTACAACAACAGCATCTAATCTCTCATTTTTCTCTATTTCTTCCCATTGCTTTAATTCAACAATTACCGCATGGTCATCCTGTCCATCGTTTCCCGCAATAATAAAATCTACACGCTTTCCTGTATTCGGGATTTTAAATTCAATTGCCGCCTTTGCATCTTTAGGAATCTCTCGATCACGTAGCACGTTTGACATACGCTGCAATGAATAATCCCATGAGCGAATTTCACTTCTAGTTGTGCGCCCTATTTTCTCTTGATAAACTTTATATAAGCGATCAACAATAATTTCATTTGCCACATCATCTAAAAATTCTGACACATCCGCCTCATAAATAATCATTTGCTCTCCCCCTTAAGCCTTTACCTGAATTTAATTTTAAACTAACTTGTGGGGAATTCAATTGGTTAAAGTAAAATATAGGCTAGCTGAACTTATTTTTTATAAAAGATACATAGTGATAAATGACTAGTAGTTAAATTACAGTAATTTAAAACATTATCATTATACACGCTCAAACCCAAGATAGCGCGTTCCCTGAAAAGTTAACTTCCCAATATCCCCCTCTGCCAGCATCCCATATTCCGAGCCATTCATTGAAAACTCTGAACGATCCCCACTTTCAAACTGAAATGTTACATAATACGAAGTCGAGGACGTTGAATGCATATGGTCATTTGCATGATGATGATTCCTAGACACCTGTGTTCTTTTCGTAACAACGGTAGCAGGAACTGTAAGTCGAGGAGAGTTATTGTTCGCACTCCATTGAGTAAGTCCTTTCACTACCATAAAAATAAATACGCCAATAATTAATAGTGGGACAATTGTAAACATGGCGTTTCCTAAAGGGTTTGGGTCATAATACATCTGTTTAGCCTCCCTAGTATTTTTTAATATATTTACGTATGGATAAGAAAAAGAGTTTCAAAAATAGTAGCATAATAGTGTAAAATATTTCAATAAGAGAAAACAATAGGGGGGATTATTTTGCTTGTATACACAGTCAAACCTGAAAAGCTTTATAAAAAATGCGTGAACAAGGCTATCTAGAAGGACATAAAGATTTTGCGATGTTTCCAGAAGCGTATGAATGGATGATAGAGCAAATGAAAAAGCGCATCGCTCATTGTGCTATGGAAAACTACCCTATATGGCTGTGGCAAAGACGACCTAATCGAAATGAAAAGGCACTTGCACGAAAGGGAGAAAGATGGGTGATTTTAAAATTAGACATCCCTGAAAATCAAATTTTATGGTCATCATTCGATGTCTGGCATGCCATCTTAAACAATAGCCCCATTACATATGCTGAAAATGAATGGGATAATTTTAAGAAAAAAGGATTTCCACAAAAAGAAGTGATTCAAACATGGGAACAACTATTCAACTATCAATGGTTGGCAAACAGACCCTTTGACTGGGCTGGAGATTATCAAAAGCATTAGTTACAAGGTGTGACACCACAAATTACGATGAGCAGGTTAGGAAAGTTTGGAGGTTTGTTGGTAGGGGGTGATGTGAAAGATTATCCAAAAGTAAACTTGGTTTGAATTTAGTTTTTGGATGGTTGAAAGAGACTGTTCTTTATAATAACTTTTCAAGCATCCAAAAAATTAAAGTGATTGCCTATCTATTTAGATAATATCAAAACCTGCATACGTAAGGGATGATTAATCGCTTTAGTATTTGTTTTCAAGCTCACCTTATAGGAAAAGATGTGAATATTGTTCAAGAGCACAACCCTTGTACACTATCCACATCTTAATAATCATTGGTAGAGCTGTATTCACAGTCGTTATTAGTGTGGAGACGGCGGGAGTCGAACCCGCGTCCAGAAGCTCCAATACGCCGGCTTCTACGCGTGTAGTTTGTCTATTTGCAGTTCACGTGGCATTATGCCGACCTTAGAGCCACAAGCATTTGTGAGCTATCTACATTTCTATATTCAACAATTTTCTCCACTAGGGAGTATTACATATTTACGAACTTGGTTCACAGACCTTACTGATTCCAGTGTATATCAATTGATTATCGAATGGAACCATCTTATTCAATTTTGTTAGAGGTACCTAAATGACGATTCCATAAAACATGTGCTTCGAAAGTATAATGCCACCGTCATTGCGATTGTTTAAAAACACTATTACATCAACGTTTGTCGATGTTTTTTAGGATTATAAATCACAGAGTGGATTGTGTATTCCCCGCCTCTATGATTGTGTATATTAAGATTTTAATTATACCCAAACTAATACAAAATCCTATTACTAATCTAAAAAATACTTCATTTTATATGACTATTAAAAGTCACATATCAAAAGTTATGCCTCAATTCACTCTCTTCCTATTTCAAACTATAAGTATTTTATATAGTTAAAAATGGTTATAATGATAATTTTTCCATAAAATCCGCCCAAAATAGACCAAAAGAAACATTTTAGTATTAAAATATTACATAGGAAAAGTATTGAATATATCAAAAAATACATTTTCAGGGTTTTTAGTTTCACATTATTGGAAATAAATAATATAATTAGAGTAAATATATACTATAAGGAGGTGAATTATGACTAAGGCACTGATTTTTGATTTAGATAATACATTAATAAGCACTGATTCACTTAAAATGTTTAGAAATAATAGAGAATGGAATAAATGTTATTCTAACGTTCATCAAACTAAGCTAATATTCAATCCAAATCACTTTAATGAATACACACAAATAGGAATAGTTACAAATTCACCAAGACCGTATGCGATAAAATTATTAAACTATCATGAGATTCATTATGACTGTTTAATTGCATATCATGACACATCCTATAGAAAGCCCTATCCTGAGCCTTTTCTTAAATGTTTACAAAATTTAAACACAGATTCAGCAAATTCAATCAGTATTGGTGACCATTTTAATGATACTATTGCCGCTAAATCTGCTGGTATATTTTCAATCGGTGTTACTTGGGGAGATGGTACCTTTAGCCAACATCAATCATCAAATGCAGACTTGATTATTTCTAACCCAGATTCATTAAATACAAGCTTAATTAATCTTTTAAACAAAGGAGAATCCCTATAATGACATGTACTTATTTTTATGATTATCATCCATATTATCTACCAAACAAAGAAATAAATCCAAATTTCACCAAAATATATTCTGGGAAAATTCTAGATTTAAAAGAGGGAAATAAAGATGCCATTAATCTTTTTTATAGTTCCATTGACCCCCACATTAAACAAAATGTATTAATTGCGGTTGTTCCTTCATCTGATTCCAATAAAATTGATACTGGTATAAAGGAATTAGGGCGTTTACTTGCGGAAAATGGTAGAATTGATGCAACATCATGTCTTGTTCGCCACACGTCTGTTCCTAAAGCAGCTAATGGCGGACCCAGAGATGTACACACACACATCAACTCAATCCAAGTACAAAACGCGTCTCTAATCCAAGGAAAGGAGGTAATTTTACTTGATGATATTACCACTTCAGGAAGTTCTCTAGAGGCGTGTAAACAACTTCTTTTAAATGCTGGTGCATCAAAAGTAGAGAAAATCGCTATTGCAAAAACAGTTTAAGAGGGTGAATATCTTGCCAAATTTAGTATGGCATATATTAAGTAATGTGAAGGGATTAGGTAATAAAACACTTATTTCTTTATATAGGGCATGCCCAACATTGTCCTTAGAGTCAATTGAAGATAATTTTGATTTAATAAAATCTATTATAAAGAAAAAAGTAATATTAGAGCAAATTACTAATACAGCTTTTCTAAAAGATGAACAAAATAAAGTTTCAAAAGAAATTGAATTACACAATAATCAAGGTATTAAGATGATTCCTATTAACGATGAATACTATCCTAAGCTTTTATTAGAAATCGAAAATCCTCCAATAATACTATATGCAAAAGGAAATGTAGAACTCTTAAAAAATTCTGCATGTATTGCGATTATAGGAACTCGAGAACCTACTAAAATTGGATTATTAGCCGCAAAAAAAATAGCACGCATTTTTGCAAACAATAAATATACAATAGTCAGTGGATTGGCAAAAGGAATAGATACTGCTGGTCATCTGGGTGCATTAGAAGCTACTAATGGAAAAACAATCGCTGTTCTTGCATCTGGTTTAGATAGTATATATCCAAAAGAAAATACTTTATTAGCAGAACAAATAATTGCTAGTGGAGGATTATTAGTTTCTGAGTACCCGATTAATGCACGACCATTCAAATCTGCATTTGTAAATAGAGATAGAATTCAAAGCGGGCTTTCTCTTGCAGTTTGTCCTGTGCAAACACCTATAGAAGGAGGTACTCAACATACCATAAGATTTACAAAGTTACAAAATCGCCTTCTTTTTTGTCCCTATCCACAAGAGCCCGAATCTGTAACAGCTACTCAAGGCATTTATGAATTAATACATTACAATAAGGCACTAGTAATTAATGATTCTGATGATTACTTAAAAATAATTACAGAAATAAAAAACAAAGCGTCAGAATATAATGTAATTGTTCCAAATGATTTCATTAATTATTCTGATAAAAAGATTCCAAAAGAACTCAGCGAAGAGCTCGACTTAGTATTAAAAAAGATTCTTGACCATAATGTACCTCAGGAAAATGTAATTTCTTATGTAAAGAAAATATACAGTTAAATAGTATAAAAACAACTATATTCAATGTGAAGTTTTTTATATTATTTTTTTTGTTATATTCATATACATTACACTTTATCATAATATATTGTCTACTCATGGGTTAAATAGAAAAAAAACACACTATTTAAACAGGAACATTATTTTAACGTAGATGTTCGTTTTTCGATAAAATAAAGGGTTTTCTGTTCAATGCGACACGGAATGCCCTTTACTTTATGATTTATTCCTTACTTTTGCATTTAGAGGTTTTAAGATTCATCTGAGATTGACTACAAATGTCATTATAGCTTCTTGTATTTCCATGCCAAATATTCTCGCTGATTAATTAGAAAAAAGAAATACTTTTTATGCTATTCTCAATAGCTTCATCTGTAATGCCAATGTAGCGTAGTGTTGTCTTTTGTGATGAATGGTTAAATATTTCCATCAATGTCGCTACATCCTTTGTTTTTTGGTAGTATGTGTAACCAAATGTCTTACGCATTGTATGTGTTCCTATTGAATGGTTACCTATCATATCGCCAGCCTTAGCAATAATACGATATGCTTGTGTTGTTGTAATGTGACTATCACCTTTGCGACTAGGGAACAAATAAATTGCATCAAACGGCAATGTTTCAATATAATCTGCAATATCAGCCATTAAATTGTTCAAATAAACCGTTCTCTCCTTCTTCGTTTTACCTTCACGAATCTTGAATGAAGATTTGCCTTTCAATTGTTCTACTTTCAAAGCCACTAAGTCACCACATCTTAATCCTGTTGAAACGCCTATTTTAAATAATAACTGGTCACGTAATCCATTTTGTGACATTCCTAATGCTTCGATTAATTCATTAATTTCTTGTTTACTTTTTATGGGTTGTACATCAATTAACATGCCTTTCTTTTCATTCAAATTAGCCATTTTTTTACCACCTCTATTATGTATGCTATTTTAAATATTTTAATATTACCATACATTCAATAGAGTATCAATAAGTGAATGGCTTAATATCAACATTTGATATGTATGCTAATACTAAAAAGCATACATTTATTAATAGAAACCCCATATAATAAATAAATAGTTTGCCCAAACAAAAAATCTCTGCAATATTCACTGAGATTTTTTACAATTCGTATTTTTTAGGAAACCAATTTCTTCAACATATAGTAGGTAAATTTAATATTTCTCCACTAGGGGTATTATATATTTTACGAACTTGGTTCAAAATCCTACTTAAAGCTTTTGTATATAATTTAGTTATTAAATGGAATCGTTTCGTGAGCTATTTCAATTCATATAGCTTGTTTAGAACACATTTCTATAGTACTACAGGCGGTCTTAGAACTTAACACTTTAATAGATATTACACCTTTATTCAACATTGAACGCAAAATAAAAGAGAATCTTTTTAGATTCTCAAATTTCTCCATTACCAATATCTAATTATTTTAAATATTAGTTATAAATTACTTGTGAGATAACACGACTAGTTAAATCATTACAATCCAATATTTCTGGATTAAAAATCATTATATTATGACCTCTATGACAAAGTGTGCTTTTAAACCCTATTCCAACACAATGTTCAAACTCTTTTTCGATACGCTTACTTTTTATATAATCTACTATGTATTGTGTAGGTAAATAATCTAACTTACTATCATTTCTTCTAACAGGTTTTGAAATTTCGTTACTTATTTTCTTTATGTTTGATAAATTTAGTGCATACCTTAACTTATCAAACCCTTGAAATACACTTATGCTTTCCAAACTTCTTAAATCTACAATAACAAGGTCTTCGTCTAATATAAATTCACCAATATATACCCTATCTTGTTCCCCTGGTCTGATTTCTCTTATAGCTGTATCAATATGAGTAGTTAAATATAAATGACTAATTCCTTCTGAATTGGCTCTTCCTGCTGTTGCCTTCTCTTGAGGTGGTGCACCCATCTCTATAATTTTTAAATCTTTGTCATTAGATATCCTACCTCGATATAATTTAGAACCTTTTTTTATAGTAACTATTAAACCTTTTAAAAATTCATCTAGTACATCATAATTTATATGGGCAGAGTGGAATCTATTTTCATGTTTTATATATTCAACAAACTCTTCCCAACTATAACTTTTTAAAATACTATTATTGGCTATAAAATCTAAATCTGCTAATTGAGGAATACCAACTGGTTCATCTAATAGTTTTATCTTCATTGGAAATTGCTTTTCCATTAAACATGAAAGTAAATGATATACTTGAGTGGAATCTAAATCAAACATGTTCCAATTATGTACTAATTCGTCCTTTAAAAAACACAACTTAGAATTAGGAAAACTATCGGGTAACATTGATTTAGGTTTATAGATACTTAAAAAATCATCAAATAATACATCCAATCCTTCATCAGTATCCATATCATAGATATAGACTACTTTAGACTTACATATATCACAGTTTCCTTTCCTTTGTTTACCTTGGATAATTGCTATCAATTCTATGTCTTTAAAACATTTTTCACAGCAATTCATCCGTAACCTCTCCTCTCAAAAAAATATTTACTAATTGAATATGATGCATTAGTGCTAATTTTTTCAAAGTTGGTAATCCTGGATATGCCCCTCTATAAAAATGTTCTAATAATTGTTCTATAGCATATGTCTTGAAAAGATTATCAAATCTAATAGTATACGTCCATTCTTCAAGTTTCTTAAGTGCCTCTGAGCATTTTAAGGCAGGGTCACGAATATCATCATTTGAATCAGATACAAAATGCCTAATTCGTAACACATAATCGCTATTGTCATTATCATACGCAAAATAAACAATATGAAGAGCTATTGCATATGGTGCGAATCCACCTTCACTATAATCATCACCTACTACTGAATAATCGGAAAAGCCAAGAAGTCCTTCTGAATTATAGTGTAAATGCTCTTCTGAAAAAAACTCATCCACATCTATAGCATAGTCAGTATTTCTTTTTTGTTTTTTAAATTCATTTTTTAAACAAACTAGATTTTGTCCTCTCATTCTTCTTCTAAAAGCCTGTTCATAAGGAATTATGGTATATTTTGGAATTACACTAGAATAAATTTCTTTATATATCGGCAAAAGTCCAATATTATCCTTTTTATGGATGATAGCTAAATCCTCAATTTTTTTCTCAATATTAGTTGTTATTTCAGGTATTTCAAATACCGAATTTTCATTAAAAAAATGCGTTATAACAATATATGGATTTTTTAATAATTCTACGTATTCTTCATATAACTCATGAGTTTCTAATTCATTCGCAAAATTTCCAACACAAGGATTTTGAATTAAAAGTACCTCTCTTTGTGTTTCTACAAAAGCTCTTAATGTTGAGATAAGGGTAGATGAAAGTTTTATTGGTTCTATTATAGGAACTATATGCTCATCTATTAAATTTTTCTCTACTAGCTCACGAATTGCAATTAAATCAAACTGCCTCCCTCTCAAATACGGAAAATACATTGATTACACTCCCTTATTAGTTAAAAATTTCAAGTATTTTTTCATAAATCTTTTTATTGAATTTACAACTATATACCAACCATCTTAATTCATAAGGTATACTTTGTATTGTTCCTTTTACAATTTCTTCTTCCCTCCTCCAAATCTCATTAAAAACCATTTTTTGTGCTTCTAATATTTCAATTTCCGTAAATAATTTTAGGCATTCAGTATAATATTCAAATGCGTTTACATTCGGTAAATACCCAAAATAACCCATTACTATTTTCTCATATTCACTTTTTCTAAGCAACTTAAATAAAATTTTATGATTTAGAAATTCGGCTTCTTCCTCTGCTTTTTTCTTCAAACTTAATGTATTACGTTTCGTCAAAACATATATACCAACTCTAGTATCTTTTAACATCCTATAAAGTGGATAATAAGTGTTTTCAGCAGTAATAACATAAACTAAAGAAGCTACTTTATAATAATCTATAATCTGGTGCTCTAACTTATCAAAATTGTCTAATTCAGTCTTGATTTCATATACTATGGGTAAATTTTTATTTACAATTATCATATCAGCTTTAGATTTACTTATTGTTACTTCGTTCATTACAAATGTGGTATTTAGGTTATATTTACCTAAAACATGTTTGTTGAATAATGTATTTTTATAAAAATATTCATTTCTATAAGATTTCTTCATTATTTTATAACTTTCAAATAACTCTTCTATATTTTCATCTACAGCCCTTAAGTCTTGATAATAGTCATACTTTTTCAATATATTCTCAATATACTTCTTAGAGTATATATTTGCTAAATTACTTTGTTGCATTATTCTCACCTTGATTCTAGTCTTTTCAATATCATCTGTTGCGCTCTCTAGTGATTCAATTTTAAAAAACATTCCTTTTCATCCAATTATTTTATATTATTTTATTCCTCCACGTTTATGAGCATCTTTTATTCCAACCTTGTTATTTATTGGATAGAGTTCAATGCCAAGAATACTGCTAACATATCAAAGCGTCATGTTTCCTACTAGTTATCTTCTTAGCATGAACAGGTTACCTTGCCCGATAATTTTATAGTCTATTTTACCAACATAATGTTTTTAAACAAACTGACCAACACAGTTAAGAATCTTTCAACCTATATACCTATAACTACATGCCTTACTTCATTAATTCCTGTGAAAGAAGAATTTTTGCTAATCTATCTAATTTTACATTTATCTTCTCAAGAATTGAACATCACAATTTCTCTAGATTATTTATATCAATAACTTGCATATTAAAATTCTTAACCTACTTTAAAATGAAAAATATGAAATACCTAGATGTTTTTATTTTACAATTAAAAGATAATGACCTAATATATATTTGAGAAGCTCAGATATGTCTAATTCTCAAAGAACATTGATTTAAAAGGTTTTTACTTTTTTTAGAACAAAAAAATTAGGTAGCTGCTACATTTAAGCAGCATATAAGGAGGTCAATCAATTGGTTAGAATTAATAGCAAATTACGTCAAGCTGTAGGATTTAATCCAACTAAGAAAAGCCATGGTATGGAAGTACATGAAATGTGTAGAAAAATAAAAGAGAATCAAATCACACTCCCACTTTATCAGCGTGATGTTAGCTGGACTTTAAAAAAGGCTGTGGACCTTCTTGATTATCAATTATTTGGAAAAGCTCCTGTTGCTCCAATATCAATCAATGAGATAAATATTGTAGATACAGAAAATATGGTTTCGCAAATTTCTTTTATTGATAGAGAGTTAATTTCAAATGATAAGATTTTAAACAAGCATCTTTCTGTAGTAGATGGTCAACAACGTCTTACGACAAATTTTAAGTGTTATATTAACCATCCTGATTTTGTAAATATAGTCTTAGATGTTTCAGCTTCAAAATTTAAAATAATAGAAAGTTCACCGACTAACTATCAAATTCCCGTTGGGATTTTATTAAATGAAAATGCTCAGTTATTAGAAAACTACCTTACTGAACGTGGTTTACTAGCTAAATTATATCCTCTACTAATCAATGTAAGAAGTAAAATGCATAACTATAATTATACTATTAATGTTGCTGATGATTTAACCGAAGCTGAGCAAATTGAATGGTTTGAAATCTTAAATAATGCTGGTAGTCGAGTTACAAAAATTCAAATGACATTCTCAAAACTTAAAGTTAAAGATTTTGACATTTATACAGAGTATACTTTACCATTTAAAGAAACATTTAAATCATTCGGAGTAGAGGAGCTCTTTAGTCCCTTCACAACCAATGTTTCATATCCTATAGCTGCACTAAATCCAGCATACGAAGTTATTGTAAAAAAACGTAATCATAACACAAATTATGCCCCTATCCCTTCAGATACCAAGGAAGATATACTTATTAAATTAGATGTAAGCAAGTTGCGTGAAATAATTGCTTTAACGTTAAAATCTCTTACATTGACTTTAGAATTCCTAGATAATTATGATTCTTTGAATGATATCGATAGAGTCGATTACATTTCATATGTAATTGGTTTTTTCACTTATAGTGGCGTTGATTCTATAGAAGAACTACCTCAATCTCTTACAAATGAACTATTGAATTGGGTTACCACTGTGAATTTCAATAATCAAACTAACTCATCCCGTCGAAGCATATTTAATGATTTATTAAGTAAAACGGATGAAATTTACCAAACAAACTAACACGATGTAGAAGGCACTTTTCAAAGTGTCTTTTTTCTTTCAATTTCGTATAAACGTTTAAATATGTTAATGCCTTTACCTATCAATACCTGCTTAATATAAAATCTATATTTAGTTATTACTTTAACGTTAGAGATTGTACCAACGATTCAACACTTCCTTATTAAAAATGGTATTTTAGTTAAAGCAAAAAGTGAATGGAACTTTATTCATTCCACCCACTTTTCTTATTCCCCTTTATCCTCAAAGCCCCTTCTTAAATATTTTTGCCGCTCTTCACTTAAACTATTAAAAATTTCTTCATTAAAATATTCCTTCATTTCTTCTACTGTACAAATCCCTTCTACCTCATCAGTAAAAATCACTTCATCAATTTCACACTCTTTAAACACCAAGACAATAAACCCTTCTATCTCTACAGCCCTATCAAGTGCTATTTGTGCAAATAAAAACGTATCATTGATTTTTTCTTTAATGTTGTAAAAATCACTTACTTTTAGCAAGCCATTGGCATTATTAATATAATGCCATACCACGCCTGCTTCTCTTTCAATAATTTTTTCTAATGCCACTTTTTCTTCCGCTACATTTTGATAATACGCTGCTAAAGATACCTGAAAATCACGCTCTATAAACGCCTCATAGTCACATGAAAAACCTTCTAAATCAATCTCATTGCTGCTCATCCCAAGCCATTCATTGAATTCCCCAATAAAAATGCCCTCATCCTGTTCTTGACCTTTATTCACAAAATCCACTTGAATCACTTTATTTTTATCGCTTTTCATAAAATAGCTCCTTCATATTTAATTATGCTTATCCCATTAAATCCTTTAAATTGACCACATTGCCATTCGTATGACCTTGCTCCACTTTATTTTCTATAAAATCTTCCAACTCGCCTTTAATCACACCAAAGCATTGTTGCACACGCTTTGATTTACCATTCTTCTTAATGGGCTTCTTCACAACTCGCCCTTCAAATCCTTCTATATCCGCAAACAAATCTATTTCAAAATTCCCTCTATTTTTGGCTCGATAATTATTATTTTTACACCACTCAAAATATAATTCATACAACTCGTCCAGCGTCATATAATCGCTTTCTAATAGCTTCAATACTTCCATGTCATTCTGCTGATTTTTATAAGTCAATTCCATCATCAATTCATGCTTCCCATGACGCATTTCATAATCTAGCAGCGTGACATTTTCCATCATAAATTTCTTGACAACTTTTAAAGAATTAAGATACTCCTCAATGAGCCTTTCCATCGTTGGTGTAACGGTTAATTGCTTTGTATGATTGATAACATGGCTATAAGCCTTTACGCTCAAATGTATTAAACATTGAATAACCTTTTCATCAGCTACATACATGGCTATTTCTTCACTATTATAAACAGCTTTTTCAGCAACTTTATATGGGCAATTAACAATTCTTAATCGCCTTTTAATTGCCTCACCACTTTCATTAAATGGTGGGATGAAGTTACATGAGAAAATTAACTTTGCATAGCTGCTTTTAAATTCACTATCCTTAAATTTCTTTTCCATTCGTACTTTGTCTTCACCAGTCAATAGCTTTAGATTTTTCATATCCACCATACCATTCTTGCCTAGCTCACCACCAATATTCGCGAGCTTTCCTTCTAGCAAGCCAAGCGTAAAACTTTTATCATTGGATAAATCCTCTAAGCTCACATTGCTGACATTAGCAGCGCCCAATAAATTTGTGATAAGACTTAATAATGTACTCTTCCCATTACCACCCTCACCATATAAAATGACAAATTGTTGATGCAATATCCCCACTGTCATACACATACCAATATACTCTAATAACACAGGAATGGAATCCTCTTCTACAATCGTATGAAGAATATTCATCAAAATCTCCATAGATTGCTCATCATACTGCTCACTATAATTGTATGGAATCTGATTTTTTGATAAAAAAGCAGGTGTATGAGGCTTTAGCTCATTTGTTTTTAAATCATATAATCCATTCATAAAATTGATAGTCGTAGCAAGTTGATTTTTATATTGATAATTTGTGTGTTTTTCGGTATCATCATATTGTGTTAATTCAATCTCCAGTTGATTTAGCACTTCTCTACTATTTTTAATATCGCTATATAACACGCCTAATTTATCTTTGGTTTTCTTATGCATTATCTTGTGATAATCCACATAAACGCCTTTATCATAGATATAATTTGCATTACCCTCTCGCATAAAATGCTCTTCTTTTAGCAGTTCCTCCGCAACAAGCCAATAATTTAACCGATTATCAATCAAATATTTTTTCATTCTATTTTTTTCTGCGTTGATTGTTTCCATATTGCTATCCTTCAAACTTTTATAATAATCTGCTAATAACTTGCTGATAGATTGATAGACTACATCAAAATCCTTCGCTTTCATATCCAACTCTCTCAACATTTTATTTTTATATCTTATAAAATAATGGGCGTAGCCACTCTCTCGCTCCACCGCATACAACAAACTGAGCAAATAATAATTGAATAGCTCATCTTCATCAAGATTTACAGAAGACTTTAATTGTTTTAAAGCAGCTATTTCCTTCTCAATTTTTAAACAAATATCTTCTATCTCCAAAACACTCTCTAATTCATCATTAACATGTTCTAAATTAATGAAGAAGTCTTTTCTATAGCTATTGTCTGCTTCTTCACTTGCCATTTTATCTATTGCTTGACCATTTACTTGTTGTTGCAATAAAGCTAATTCATTTTCCATTGCAAGTAATTCTTTCATTTCATCATCACTCAAATTGTTAACTCCCTTATTCACCATCCTTTCTATAAATATCTCTATCACTTTCATTTTCTCTTTTAAATCCAAAATATCATTCCTCCAATTTATATTATTTTTACTGCTATTTCATCTTATAATATCAACATTATTCTCATCAACCAATTTTCGTACATTTTGAATTTTATTTTAAAAATCATATCAATTATATAAACATATCATCTTTTATACTTATCATCATAACCTAACCGAATAGGTGATTTACCTTGATTAAATAAATCACAACCTTTACATAAGCTGCTGCTATTTACTTTATTACAAAGGAATGGCTTCATTTTTTGTTCTACGAGTGTTTGGTATTTTCTTGTAACTTCAAGCGAGTTATACCTAGCATCATCCCTACTCCACTCATGCGCCTTATCAAAACCATCCTTTATATTGGCGCACAACATCAACAATAGATTCCATTCCTCATAACTACATTCATGCTGGTTATCTACCTTGTGACGTACCCAATTACAGCGTTCATAAATTAAATTACCGTCAGCTTTTTTATCAGATGGATAGCGGCTTTGTTGCTTGCCATGCGCTATCTTGCGCTGTTCCATTTCAATTGCTTCTTTCAAAAATCCTTTTACATCCTCATATTTTAATTGATTGGCATCCTTAAAATACTCAATCGTAACTAGCTTCGGTTTATCCTTATTTTTAAGGTTGTAAGTAAATGGCACACGCATCATTTTTAACACATTGGACTTATCAATTTTCTTACCAATCTTGTTAGCCTCTTGATTGACATACTCGCTAAATAGCCTATAAATCAAATTGATTTCCTTACGTTCCTCAATTGTTTCAAGCCTTAATACCTCATTAAATTTGTAGTACACATGTAAACCGCCTCCGCTATTTACGATTATCGTTGGCTTAAGAGGTAAAGACATCATAAAGTTAGTCGCTTGCTGGAAGCTATCAAAATATTGATGATGCTGCTCGTTATGATACCCCTCTATATTGACATCAATATCTAGCCATAACCCAAATACCTCGCTAACGGTTTCCACAGTACCTTTCACACGCTTTAAAATATTTTGAGTAAGCACCTCAATATCAGCTTTAAAATAGCCATGAAAATCGTGATTACTATACGCATTTAACTTTTGACGCATGGTATCATAGCTAACTAAACCCTTTTGTAATTCAGCTTTCTTCTTATTTAAATTGATACCTAACTCTCTTTCCTTTTGTTCAATGCTACGCAACGCTCGTTCCGCTTGTGCGGCTTGATAGCTATACCCTTGATGGATGTACTTTTTATAAAGTGCTGTTACTATTTCATGCTTGGTGTTCTCCTCTCCTACCTTTTTTAGTTTTGCTTCCTTTTCTAATTGCAAGGCTAAATTGATTTGAACTGTATACCCTTTAGCCGCCTCTGCTTGAATGTAATCCACTATACTCTCTTTATCATGTACATCAATAAACGTACTCATTTTTGTATCTATATTAAACAATAGAAAGCTACCTTTATATTTAATATCACTAGGATATAAACAATCTAAAAAATCATACACATCTTCAATCATATAACCAAACCTACTAAACATTCATTTTTACAATCCAATCATAAAATAAACATTTAGGTATCGTCTATAAAGTTTTACGCACTTTCTAAAAAATCGGTTACATCAGTTACACTGGTTACACCTTTTTTACATAAAAGGTTTATAACAAAATTTATTTTTAAAAGAAAAAAATATATGTACATCATAACTATCAAAATAGTGTAACTGGTGTAACCCATATTTATTTATTATCTAATGTAAGTATTATTATATAGTATTCTACAAAACTAATAGTGCTATAAACGTTGATATATCAACATTTACAAGCCCTTTCTTAAATTAAGTATGTATTTCACAATTAAAATTTTATATAAAAATGGATGTAACCAGCAAGGCTAAAAGTGTAACCGACATAGGTAAATATGTAACCAGCACACTCAAAAATGTAACTGGTTATGTTTAAAAGTATTGGTGAACTCAAAAAAACATCAATTACTATAAAAGTAATCAATGTTCTTCTTATCTTATCTATTGCAAATAGTTCTTCACTTCATCTAAATCTTGAATCGTAAAAATATTGGAAACAAGTTGATTCAGCGCTTCGGCATTTGCTTGATTAATAAGGTGCTTTAGTTCATTAGGTAGCTCACCACATTTTTGTGTCAATAAAGTCACTGCCATGTTGGACAAAGCTTTCATTTCTCCTACTTGTTGCCCTTCTTGCAAGCCTTCATTTCTCCAAATTTCCGCTAATGTCATGGTCAAGTCACTTCCTTTCAACTCATGATTTTCAAGTCGTTCAATGATTTGCTCCATATCTTCCTTCGTTAAATCTTTCCCTACTTCATAAATATAGCGTAACATCGTTTCCATATAACCGACTACCGATTGTTTATCTTCTAGCTCTTCTAAATAGCGAAAGGCTCTGAGAATGGCTACCAGTAATTCATGCCCTTGTTTTAATCGCATATCACGTAGTAAAGTGAAAAGAATACGATTGCGTACAGAGCCACGCATGTTTTCATCTTTATATTGTGATACATCATACAACATATATTCAAAATTAGGCACATATTTTTTTAATGCTTCGGGCAGTTCCTCATAGCCATCTAATAAACCACTCAAACTTGTTGAAATTTTCCATTTTTTATTGTCATGGCAAATCAGTAGTGGAAGAATCATCGGCAGTTTTTTCGCACGTTCTTTCGTTTGTTTCGCTTCCCAAATATCCAACATATAGCGTAATAACTGGAATGTGACACCTTTATCCGCATAGCTTTTATGCTCAAATAATAAATACAAATAACCTGCTCGCTGATTGATATTCACCTTAAACGACCACCTGCTAAAGCAGGTGGATTTCGACATAAATGTCGCCGACTAAAGTCGGTATTCTAGGCTGAAGTCCTTCTCAAAGCTCTTATGCTGAAGCACACTGAATTTTGACTAAACTCATTCTTCGATATTGAAGATGTCATTTTTAACTTCATTAAATTGATTGGCAATATAATTTCTTATGATTTCTTCTGTTACTGCCCCAACAGTTGCACAAAAATATCCTCTCGCCCATAAATGCTGACCCCAATATCTCTTTTTTAATTCTGGAAACTCATCTTGCAATAATCGTGAGGACCTTCCTTTTAGATATTGTAAGATTTTACTTGGCGCTAAACTTGGTGGACAGGGAATTAATAAATGAATGTGATCTTTTCCTACACTACCTTGTAGAATGATGATGCCCCTTGCTTCACAACCTTGTCTTATCAGCTCTCTTACTCGTATAGCGATAGGACCACTTAGTATTTTATATCTATACTTCGTTACCCAAATCACATGGTATTTGATGTCATGTACTGCGTGACTGTTTTTTCTATAGCCGTCCATCCTTTCACCTCATCCATTAGTATGGACCGAGAAAGGCAAGGCTAAAAGCTGATACCGTCTAAAGACGGTGGAGTTAAACCACGCATTCGGAAATTAAATAATAAATCTGAAAAGCTTTCCTCTAGCTCAGGCGTTAAAAAGCTATCTTTTTGTGGTTCTAGTGTGGCTAAATCAAGCACTTGTAATACTTCTGATGGGCAGTAATTTAACAAAAAGTCCTTTGCAACGCTGACATTGCCAAATGAATCTTTAAAGAATTTATCATGCGGATTTTGCAATTTCACGTTCGACATCACCTCACTTATGCATGATTTTCTTGTTTTTATTATACAATTTTGCTTGTTCAGATGCGAATGTTACCTAACAAAAAACTTGAAGGAAAGCGCCCTTCAAGTTTTTGCTACTTCCTATTTTTGCATAATCCGATATAAAAATGCGACAAACTGTGCTCTTGTGACAGGCTCATTTGGTCGGAAATGACCGTTATCGCCTAAAGTAATGCCTTCACGCTCTAGCACTGCAATGTAGCCTGTACTCCAATGTTTACTATCTACATCCTTGAATGAACTTGTGCCTTCTGGTGCTAGTCCTAGTACCCCGACAAGAACTTTCGCTAATTGCGCTCTTGTCATATTTTCTGTTGGATGGAATGCACCATTTGAGCCATTTACAATGCCTGCTTGCTGTAATGTCGCAATGGCTTCATAGTAAGGATGTGTGGTTGGTACATCCACGAATTCCATTCCTTCTCGTACTTGGTTCAATGGAAAGGCTCTTGTTAGTAATACTGCCACATGCATACGACTGATTGGTGCATTCGGGTGGAAAGACCCATCTTCATAGCCCTGAATAATGCCTCGTGTTGATAGTTCCACAATCATGTCTTTTGCCCAATGTCTTTCTACATCACTAAATGTTATATTTGGCTTTGGTGATTGCGGCTCTTCTACAGGCAATGCCGTCCATTTCGCATAAAGCGTACTATTTTCTCGCACAATCGTTTCCTCTGTCAACGGCTTTGTTAGTGCTTCATCTTGATACCAGCCATCAAAGCGATAGCCTTCTCTTGTTGGGCTAGGTACATCCCTTATTTTCATGTTATATGTGATTTCGATCGGTTTTAAAATTGTTCCACCATTTGTCTGCAAGGTGATAGTTACTTTTGTTGGTGGTGAGTCATCATGGTCAGGTGATACAGGTGACGGTGATGGATTGTTTCCTCCGCCTGTTGCGGGTGGGTTCGCTGTCCACTCCGCATACAGGGTCACATTGATTTGACCCATTGGGAATGTCGCATCTTTAACATAAGGTATCCCTTTGCCATCTGCTTGTGTATTCCAACCTTTGAATGTATAGTTCGTTCGGACAAGCTGACCGCTATTGCCTTGCACCGTTACGTTATCGTTTTGTTCATAGGCTTTATTGTCTTGTGGTACTGTCCCACCTGTTGCACCATTTTTATCGTAGGTCACTGTATAGGTTGGGTTTGTTGTCCACTTCGCATATAAGGTGATAGCTTCTGTTACAATATCCGTTGCAAAATTCCATTCCTGTGTCAATGCTGTGTCTTTATACCACCCAACAAATGTATGCCCTTGTTTGCTTGGTGGCGTAGGTTCATTTGCCTGCGAATTATATGGTACTTGTTGCGCTACGATGGCACTCCCACCATTTGCTTCAAAGGTTACAGGGTAGGTATTCGTTGTCCATTTCGCATATAAGGTGATAGCTTCTGTCACAACATCTGTCGTAAAATCCCATGCTATATTGAATTCGCTATTTTTATACCAATCTTCAAATGTATGACCTGCTTTCGTTGGGTCTACTGGTTTAGTTACCTTTTCTCCATAGTTCGCAGTTTCTGTATGGATAGTTGTACCACCATTTGTTTCAAATGTAACGGTATATGGATTTGCTGACCATTTAGCATACAATGTAATATTTCCTGTTACTACATCTGTTGCAAAATTCCATTCATTATTAAACGTATTTTCTGTATACCAGCCTACAAATGTATAGCCCATATTTGTTGGATTTGCAGGCTTAGTAATCTTCCCTCCATAAAGGACGGTTGCTGTATCCACTGTTGTACCGCCATTTGTTTCAAATGTAACGGTATATGGATTTGCTGACCATTTAGCATACAATGTAATATTTCCTGTTACTACATCTGTTGCAAAATTCCATTCATTATTAAACGTATTTTCTGTATACCAGCCTACAAATGTATAGCCCATATTTGTTGGATTTGCAGGCTTAGTAACCTTCCCTCCATAAAGGACAGTTGCTGTATCCACTGTTGTACCACCATTTGTTTCATAGCTTACCAAAAAGGAATCCTCTTCCCATTTTGCATATAGCGTAATATCTTGATTGATGACGATTTCTTCTCCGACATCATAATCTGTTCCACTTCCATCTTGCTTATCATTCCAGCCTATAAATGTATAGCCTATTTTCTTTAAACTTCCTTGATTTTTTACAATAAATGTTTTTGTAGTGTTTCCTGTGTAGTCTTCCGATAGTTCACCACTCGTTTGTCCATTCCCATCATAGGTGATTTTATTCGCTATTTCTTCAAATACAAATCCATTTGCATCCGCATAGTCCTTTGCTTCAGATGGACTAACCCCTAATATCTTCGTGTTAGTAGGTATAGCACTTTGCATTAGGAAGGTATTAGCACCAAAAATCGTTATCGTTTTTAAATCATTCCCAATAAATGCATTTCCATATATTTTTTTTACACTGTTTGGTATTGTTATACTTGATAGATGATTATTCTGAAAAGCAGATTGCCCAATCCATTCAAGCTGATTTGGAAGTATGACTGATGTTAGTTGATTATTCCGAAACGCTCCAGAAGAAATTGATTTCATATTATCTGAAAATTTCAAGGAGGTCAGTTGTTTATTGTCAAATGCATACATCCCTATTATAGTGACAGGTTTTCCACCTAGCCTATCTGGTAAAACTAAATCTTTTCTACTCGTACTCAAATCACCATAGATTGTTACCCCACCAGGATAATATGGTACTTCATACTCTCGATTGTCACCATAATCAAAATCATCTTCTATACTATTTGCCCAAACGATATGATTCGAAAATAATAGGTAAAACAAAAAAGAAATGATAGGGATGAAATATTTAAACTTACTCTTTTTTCGCATATTGTGTTGTTCCTTTCATTTGATGTTGTTTTTCACATGAGTAAAGTATACAGAACGAAGGTTAAAAAATAAAGAGTTTTACCAACAATAAAGAGCTTGGAAGGTAATTTCATTCCTCCTCAAGCCCTTATTCATCCGCTAAGACTTAAACATCTTTTTTTGCATGACCATTTTTCACTCAATCCCTAACTCATCATTTACCATTTGCTCAATTTCTTCATCTGTTGGTAAATAAATTGCTTCATGTATTTTTGTTAAATCAGATTCAGCAACCAAATCTAGGTTTCCATATGCCCACGATTCATCAGGAAATTTGATTTGAAAGCCTTCCCTTCCATCCTCCACGCCCATAAGCTGTACGCTATTATCTTTTTTCATAAACCGATACTTTTGTTTCGTCACTATCATAATAATAATTGACACTAATTAACAGTCCATCAACTGTCACAAAGTCATTCTCTAAATGATTTTCCTCACCATCTTGTTCATTATTTTCTATTCTCCATTTCGTAATATCGTATACAACTGAATCTTCATCTTCTTTCAGAACCGTAGCACCAGTATCTACATATTCTTGTAAGACTGATTCTTTAAAATAATGTGCTCCGTCATATAGTAAGATACTTTTTTGGGATTTAAAATTATTTTCATTAATATTTCTGTTACGAACCACATTAAAGCCATCAAATTTATACTCATATTTGTTCGTAGTTTTACTAAATAGAATACCGTCTTGTGTATAGCTATCATATTTAGTAATATATGTGCCATCACTCTTTAACTGAATCGTTTCGTTATCATGAAAATCCTCTAGCGGAACCGTTTCATAATCATCAAAATAATTACCATCTAGCTGTCCTGCTTGTACTTTGTAATATGTACCATAATAATCCTTATATGTATCTTCAGTTGCTTGAACAACGTCTTTTTCAGTTGTTTTAGTTCCTCCTTTTCCACTGCTACATCCAACTAATAGTATTGTTATTATAAATAATAGAAAGATATTCTTTTTCAAAAGTGCACTCCCTTTTTACAGTTATTTTTATTTATACAGCTATATATAACTGCTATTAAAACCACAACTTTGCATGAACAGTAACTAAAAGATATTCTACCTAGTGCTATCAATTGTTCTACTATGCAAAGTTGTTATATAGTATCAGCTTCTTAAATGATTATTTTTACTCATAATCTCCATTTCTCGTTTTATCGGGGAAATAAGTAAAACTAAACTCGCCATCTTCATATGGGAAACCTGTTAAATACGTTTTAATGCCAAAACGAACGACAAGATTTCCAGCGTAGCCGTATTCATATGATAAGTTTTGCTTTTTATCAATCCACGTTTTATAGGAATTGATTTCAGTAAGCGTTCGCTTTGTGCCTGAAATATCGCTCACTACCATTGCCAATGCTTGATTAGCAGTAGGTGTATTGCCTGTAGCTCTTACATGGTACTTACGTTTTCCGTATAAAGTTGTAGCGAAATCATTTGACCCATAGTTAATTGTTAGATAATTGTCGTTTTTATCCACAAAGAATATTAAATAATGGTCATCCCCACTTGTTGCGCCATCCACTACATAATGCTGATTTAAGTATTGAATCGTTTCAGGTGTTAATTCCTTTTCCAATTTATCCAATGCTTTAAAATCAAATAATTCATGACCAGCACTTTTATTTTTTACACGTTCCGCAAACTTAAATGTACCTGATTCAAATAACGCTTTGTATCGTTTATTATAGTCCTCGGTTTCTTCTTGACGAATTGCTGCTCTTTCTAAATCCACATGTATACTACTTTTCGTTAAGAGATAGAACAGGTAGCTAGTACCTTGCTTCGCTAATTTCTCGATGTCCTCATCAGAAGCATATTGACTAAGTGCTTGTTTGCCTTGCACCGATTTGATATTTGCTAAATGCAATTTGTAAAAGAAAACAACCACTTGTGAACGAGTTATATCATTCGCATAGCCAAAATGTTGCTCAATCAATTTTTCTGTTGAATTTTGACCGTTTGATACTTTATTATCGTATAAAAATTGAATGCTATCTTTTAACGTCATCTCATCTTTTGCAAGATAAGCAAGTGCTTCGGCTACAACGCCACGTTTAACAGGCTCAAAACGTTGTACCTCGTTGACATAGCCATTTAATGGCACACTATAGCTTGCTAATTTGTCATAAAAATCATCAGCCCAATGCCGTTCCCCACTATTTCTCATTAACGTGCCTTTTGCAGCATCTAGCTTAAAGTAATTCACTAACATTTTTGCAAATTGAGCCTCTGTGACTTTATCATTTGGCTTAAATGTACCATCCTTATAGCCGCTAACAATCCCTTCTTTACTTGCCCATAGAATGGCTTCATAAGCAGCATCCTTTTTACTCACATCTTTAAACGGATTACCTACCTGTTGAGCTACATGGCTTGATGCATGTGCTACCATGTCACTTGTACCTAGAGTTCCACCTACTAAACTACTTACTAATAATGCGCTACACATACCTAATTTCATTTTTTTCCTCATTATTTCGCCTCCTAAAAATTATGGAAAATAAGGCTATTGATAAAATGTATTAAAAATAGCCTTTAAAACCCTTTAAATAAATTTGTTATCCATTGATGGTATTGACCGCTATCCTATTCGTTAGATTCATCTAATTGTTCGGATTCTTTTGCCAAACATTTTTTTGTAAATGCCATACCACGTAAAATATCAAGAATTCTTTCCTGACATTCAATGGGTAGCTCATTTGCCGTATCAATGATTTCGTTCAGTATCCGAACCGATGAAACAGCTTCATTTCGCTTTGTCAATTCATCCACCACCTTATTTTTGCTTTATAAATGAATAGTAACACAATATTTTTTCATTGTAAACGCAAATTAAATAGAATAAATTTCATTAACAACGCAAAAATGCTTTGATAATGATTTTTAATTTGGTTATAATAAAAGATGAGGTGATAGTTCAATGGATTCTTTAGGAGAAAGATTAACCCATGCTAGAAAAAGTAAGGGGTTCACACAAGAGGCACTTGCTGAAACAATTGGTGTATCAAGAGGTGTTATTTTTAATCTTGAAAAAAATAAAACTGAGCCACAGATGATTGTGATTAATGCCATTAGTCAATGTTTAAACATCAATAAAGATTGGCTGCTAAACGGTGAAGGGGAAATGCATGAAAAAGAGGATATTGCTCAAAGTGCTAAAGTGCTTGCGGACATTTATGCCCTTGCAAACGAGCTATCAGAAGAAGAACAACTATATATTCTCGATGTTATCAAGACCTATAAAAAACATTTTGAGCGAGAATAACACCACTTCTCCTTTCTATATCTTCATACATAAAAATCCATTCTTTCCTAGATGGTCTGAATGGATTTTTATACATACTAGTTATTCATTTTCTGTTATGCTAAATCGTTTCAACATATATGGAAGACGTATTTTTCCATCTTCTATTGTAGCGATTTTAGCATCTGATTTATTTTCATCTACCCCCAATAACTCGATATGATTATCAAACAACCAACGCATAAAATACAACTCTGCCGCACTTTCTCTCGTCTTATTAGGAAGTGTGTAATACGTTTTGGGATTTTCGTATTTTTTAATCAATGCCTCAATTTGCTCCCTATCCTTTAAAAAGATACGCTTATCCACATCTTTATCTGATAAAGATAGATTTATCATGATTTTTGCAAAAGCAAGTGGATAATATTTTTTGAACCACGCCAATCTATAAGCATTGATGACATAAGCAGCAGCATGGGCTAGAGGAAATAAATATTTAACCTTTTTGATGCTTTGGATAAACCATTCATCTACATGGTACTCTCTTAAAATCTCTTCATATTTTTTCCACTCAATCAAATTGGTAGCGCTATTCTTTTTATTATGCAATTTTCCTTTGCGAATAAATTCCACAATTTGATTACTTAATGTTTCTTCGATGCCATATTGAATGAGAAGCCTTTTAAAGTTCTCTCGACTTGTAATTAGTTCATCAATTGCCTTGCCGTTCTTTAGCAACACATCCGCATTATCATCCCATAAACCTTCTCCGTGTGTTAAACCGCTAATCGCTACTAAGTCGCTAAATTCTTGAGGGCTTACTTGCTTGGTGACATTGGTAGAATAGTTTGTATTAAATTCACTTATCATTTCAGTGCGCCCTAACGCAAATTGTTGTATCACATCACTATCATACATATCAATATCAGCAATACTAACGCCTGTTTCTTTTTCCAAATAGTACAACCTTGTACTATCATCTTGGCTCAAAATATCAAACTTTAAAATTGCATCCTCATATGGCTTATATTCTGATTGCAATGTAACATGGCTGGCATCATAGCCATCCTTACTATAGGTAATACCACTGTAATAATGCACATCTAACTCTTCTGGAATCACTAACATCCCTCCAGCATGTTGACCGCTGCTAAATGCTACACCATTTAAAAAATCTAACGTTTCTTGAAAAACCAAGCTGTCGAAATCAAATGCTAATATCTCTACTAATGGCTCGCCATTATCCTCTTGTTTTAATTTTTCTATATAAATGATACTGCGATTATTTTTATCAAAATGAATATAATCAATTGGATGTAAATTGCCTTCATCGTCTAATTCATAAAAATCACTAACATCATTATCGTATCGTTCTTTTAGCGTCTCTACTTTTATATTTCCCTTAGCTTTATGGTACTCCCATATGATTTTTTTACTTTTTCCCTCGGCAAGTGTACTAATTGTGCCAGCTCGTACTATATTACTCTCACCGAATAGGCTGGTGATAAAATCAATCATATGCTTTTGAATCTCACTACTAAAATTCAAATCCACATCAGGCGTTTTCTCGCCACCATATCCCATAAAGCTACTCCAGTGAATACCAAAACCATTTCCCTTTAAAGCACCACCACAAGCACATCGCTTAATAGGCAAATCAAAGCCACACACTACATCTTCATCTCCACAAAATTTAAGCATTTTACATGTATCACATTGATAATGTGGTGGTAATGGATTGACCTCACTAATCCCCATTACATAAGCGAGTAACATACTCCCAACGCTCCCTCGACTACCTACTAAGTAGCCGTTGCGCTTGCTTTCCTCCACCAATAAATAGCTGCCATAAAAGACAACTTCATAGCTACCTTTGTATACCATTTCTAATTCAAGGGCTAATCTGTCTTGGACTGTTTTATCAACATGCTCACCATATAGCTCTTTAAGCCTTCTTTCTACAACTTCAAGCATCTTCTCTTTTTCATTGCCACCTAACATAGATGGCTTTACTAACGGATGCATTGGTACTATCTCATAGGGAGAAAATCTATCCAACAATTTGATGGTATTGATAGAAACAATTTCTCTTACTCTTTCTGTTCCAAGAAAATCAAATTCATTTAAAAGTTCCTCTGTCGATTTATAATAAACGTTCTTTCGTGCTAATTCTTTATTTTGGATATATGAATGGAATCTTCCACCCTGTTTCTCAAGTTTTAAATCTTCAATATCAATATTTAATAAATCATCGCCTGTTAATTCGCCTTGAATAAACTTGTTATATATCTCTTGTTCAGTATCAGTAAAAGCTAGTCCTTTTTGAATTTTATTATCAAAAAATTGCTGAATGATGGTGACATTCTTATCTAAAAATATCTTCGCTCGATTATCGAACCACAGCATATCTAAATATCTCTCTTCATATTTATGAAGACACAACACCTCACCCAAGCTGATAACCATTTTATTTTGCTTTTGACAGATACCATCAACAATTTTGATTAATTGCTTTAATGTTGCTACTGGTACATCCTCATAATGATGATTACTATATGGGCTATTTAAACCAATCACATCATAATTATCTAAAACACGCTCATCAAATTTGCCGTTTAGTAAGCATTCAAAAATATCCTTACAATAGAAACCGTTGCTTACGACTAAAATATTTTCTCTATTACCTTTAACATTAATATCATCCCAACTTAGCACTCTATTCTCTGTATCAGTATTAACCTTGCTACTTAATTGATTAAGAAATACTAAACCCTCTCGATTTAAGGCATATAGCGTGACCATTTGTGGAAAACGCATATCTAATCGAGTTTTTAAAGGCTCATTACACGCTACTAAATCTTTATTATGAGCCTCCATATCCTCTAACAACTTTTGGAACAATTTAAACGTATGCAAGCTATCAGAAACAGCTCTATGATGATTTTCAATCTTAATTCCATATTTTTTTAACATGCCTTTTAAGCTATAATTTTTACGCTTTCTCTGTTGCGCTAATACTTCTTCCTCCACAAATTTACTTAAATACAGGGTATCAATTAAGGCAAAATCATTTAATTCCTCATCGAGCTTATACATTCTGCTTCTTACATTGATAAAATTCAAATCAAAATCTCTAGCATTATGCCCTACTAATATATATTTCTCATCACCAATAAATTCATAGAACCGTCTTAATGCAGTTTCTTCATCCACACCATGAGCTACCACTTTATTTGTAATATTGGTGAGTTTGCTGATTTTTTGATTAATTTTATTCGTGGGCTTAATCAGCTCATGAAATTCCTTGATGACCTCACCGTTCTCAACAATTATTGCTCCTATTTCAATCATTTCATGAAAAAGTGGAAAAATACCTGTTGTTTCTATATCAAATACTAGATATTTCACATTTCTCAAAAATTTCTCATCGGTTATCTCACTGTTTTTCTCATGCAATTTCTCACTATTTACTAGGTAATGCAGATAACGCTTTTGATTAACTAAAAAATCAACACCATAAAACATCTTTAATTTTTCAATATTCTCTAAGCGTTTTTGATTCTCTTTGCTTGGATTGTTCTTATATTCCTCCGCCATCACCTTTTTGTATTGGTTAAATTGTTGCTCAATCAAAGGAAAGCCTCTTACCGTTCCTTTTTCTACAAAACCTAATCCTTGATAATTAAATCTATTGGTCAACTCTATAGCGGCTGCTTCTTTGACAATGCTTTGCATGGTGGAATATTGACTAATCACTTTAAATTCAACTCTACCTATTTCATCGGTGTCTACTCTACGCCCAATATCATTCGTAATATCCTTACAGTCTTCTATATCTACTTGCAATTGCATGGTAGGCACATTGATATTACCTATATGAGCAGATGTTATACTAAAATTTGTGTACGTTTCGTCTAAGCTCGTTTTGCCTTTTAATTCGTAAAAATGCCCTTTCACAAAAAAATTTTTAATCGTTTCTATACTATCTTTGTCATGGTCTTCGTACCTCACAAAGATGATACACTTTAGATTGCTTGCTCCATCATTCAAGACAAAAATAAGGTTCTCGCCCTTGCCACTACCCCATGCCTTAACCGTTACATCACTGACCATTTTTCCACTAACACTTACAAATTCATTTTCTTCAACTATTTCGTTGATACTTTTTTCTTTATAATATTTACCCACTATTTGCCCTCCTTCATTTTTAGAAAAATAAAACGAGTGAAGCACTTACACCTCACTCGCATGAACATATTTAATCAAACTTGATAAAATCAGTATAATTAATATCATCTGTTCCATTTACATTAGCTTGTGTGCTTTTCTCCTCATTTACTTTTACTTCATTTTTCAAAACTTGATGTGCTTCATTTGGTGAAACCTCATCAACTTTCTCAATTTTTTCAACAGCTTCATCAAGTTTCTTAAATTCTTGATTCCTTCTATGAAAATTTTCTAACGCTTTTTCTTTATCTTCCATGCCATACAGCCACCCAACTTCATTCCTCCCATTCTTTGTGTAGACGGTGCTAACAACTTTCAATTCCTTTAACTTTCCCATTAAAAAATCTTTTAGTTCTGACTCTTTTATTGCCAAATTATCAAAGTCAATATCAAGCAATCCTATTAAATACATTAACTGATTTTTTCCTATATCATTTACACTTGCCTCATCATAGACTAATACATTTTTTGTTAATCTATAATCTCTATCTATTAAGCGCAATTTGAATTTCCACATTTCATACCGATTTTGGTTTTTATCTATTTTATCTGATTCACATTCAATATTTTCTATAAAAAAATCATATACATCATCTTTTAATAAACCACCTTTCTTATTTTTTATATTTATCAAATCATTCAAATTAATCATATCATCATCCTTTCTTTCAATCTTACAAATACATATTATTACATAACTATTAATTCCATCAACCAAATTTTACGCAGTTTCAAATTTTTATTATGCATCAGTTACGTTTTTACTATCATGGGTTACATTTTTACCCCTCTCGGTTACAAAAATAGCTATGCTGGTTACACATAAAAACCGCTAATTTTTCATTAAAAATAGCACATAAACCCTTCATAAACATTGATATATCAATGTTTATAACTACTACCTTAATTTTAATATAATTAATTTATCTATTACGGTTACACTGGTTACACTATTTTTAGAGTTAAGATATAAATTTATTTTTTTTATGTAGAGAAGAAAAAAATCCTAATAAACCTTTTAGTCAAAAAAGCTGTAACTGGTGTAACCGATGTAACCGCAACAAATGAAATCCATGAGCGCAAAAAAACCATGCGTTTATACTCGCATGGCTACATCTATGACCTATGATATTTTGGCTTATTACTTATGTGTGGTTATTGCTATTATGCCTTTTCCTTTGTAGGAAGAATCACCTCAAATAAATGCGCTTCTTTATCTACGCCTAATTTTTCTTTATCGGCTTCAGGAACAGCCTCTATTTTCAAGCGTTCAAGTGGTAATTCAATGCCATCCACTTCTAAATCATCTACAATTTGATTAATACTAACGGTTGTTTTATGACCACCCTCTGCATTTCTAAGACCATAAAAAGTATCTTCCTCATTGCTGAATAAGATAAATAACTTTGTTTTATTGCCTTTTTTATCAACACCAAATTTGAAGAAACCTAATTGATGTTCGTCTAAATATTCCTTTAAAATTTTTGACGTAGTTAACCTTGTAAACTCTCTACCTGTATCATTATATACTTGTTTTCCGATTTTTAAGAACATATATTTATTCCCAGCACCGTAATATCTGCTTTTATCATTTTTATTATCTTTCCAGTTCACAAAACCATCTCCTTATTACATATCATTAGTTAATTATATTGTAAATTAAACAACCAAAAATTCCAACCATAAAACAAAAAAGGTGCTGATTCCATAACCAACACCTTAATATTTATTTAAAATCCAACTATACAATCATTCTATAAAGCACATCTATCCTCCGCATCATAAAAATATTTTAACATCATGAATATCTCTTGTTTTGTTAATGTAACCTCACCTATCTTAATCGACTTACCAATAGATAAATTGATAAATGTTTCAAATGTAACTGTTTTCGCTTCTTCATTATAAGTACCTCTTATCTCATGAAATCCGCTTATCTCTGTGCTAATGATGGTTGCCATATATACCAGCCCCCTTTGCGATTGCTTTTGTTAGCAATGCTGTATATAGCATCATGCGTTTAACTCGGTGATATGGGTAATCATTCGCTTTATAGCGTTCGGCATGTTTACGATAAATGGATTTACTTTGCATAATCTGTTCAAATGTGCGTTGTTTCACCTTGCTCAACCTCCTCAAAATAGTGAAGCATGGTTAGTACATCTTCTTTTGTCAATTCAATTTGCCCCATTTTAAAGGGTGGACGAGTAGTATAGACTGTATATTTATCAAACGTAGCTACTTTGTATTTAGCGTCATAACGTGCGTGAAGCTCATGTAAGCCGTAATTTGTTGTGTTAATAATGGTTTTCATATGTGTAGCTCCTATAAATAATCTCTTAAATCTTTTGCTACTTCTTCAACATCTAAGTCTAAATATTGCGTTGTAACGGCTAAATCACTATGTCCAAGTGCTTTGCTGATTAAAGCTATGCTTGCACCCTTATCATGTAAATTCTTTGCATAGGCTCTTCTAATAGCGTGAGCATTGATATTTTCTAAATTATATCGCTTCGCATATTTATTAAGCTGCTTAGATATGGCACAATTTGATGATTTACTTGTATTCATTGGTGTGCCATTTTGTGTAATAAAGACATTGCGATTATCTGTGCCGAAATGAGTACGAATGCCTTTATTAAGCTCAATCAATATTTTAAGCATTTCAACGACTTCCATATCAATAGGCAACTTTAAGAATTTGTGATTTTTTAATATTGAGCCATCGAGATTTAAGCACATATTTTCAAAGTCAATATGGCGCTCTCTAAGCTCCCCCAATGTGCGAATCCGAATACCTGATTTGTACATCAACTTAATTGCACAAGCATCTCTAAAGCCAATGAATGTTGTTTGGTCAATCAATCGAAGAAGCCTATCTATATCTGATTCCTTTGCTCCTTTTTTCACTTCTTTATCAATTTTAATTTGAATATTGCTCCAGAAGCGGTCTTTAATCCAACCATTATTATAAAACTTACTCAGTACGGCTTTAATGGATTTTAATCGAATTAATTTAGTTGCTGGTGTAACCTCTAAAACATCCAAATAGTGATACATCTTATCAATATTAATATCCTCTACATATTCGATATGGCACATTTCTACAAATTGCTGAAAAATATACGCATAGCTTTCAATTGTGCGTTGCCTATTGCCAGCAATACGCATTTGATGAAAAATCGTTTCAAGTGCTTTCTGAATTTCTTTATCATCTTTCCTTAGCTCTTTTTGCTTGTTCGATATAGCTACTACATCACCGCTTACTGCAAATACGCCATGTTTTCTACTTCTGGACATACAAAAAACCTCCCAATTATTTTAATTAGAAGGTCTAAGAATCGTTCAAATATGTTATTTTTCTCTAGGGATGAAAATAGGGATATTCAACAAGAGTTCAACTCCCGTTCAATATCCCTAACCTCGAAAATCGTTGATATACCGCCGTTTATAGGCTGGTAAAAAATGGAGACGGCGGGAGTCGAACCCGCGTCCAGAAGCTCCAATACGCCGGCTTCTACGCGTGTAGTTTGTCTATTTGCAGTTCACGTGGCATTATGCCGACAGACAGGCGTCCTGCACGCTAGCTTGGAAATCTCTTGCCGGTGACTCAAGCGGCACCACCGACCGTATCCCACTTAAAGTTGAGCCCTGCGTACTGCACATGGGTGATGCAGAGGCAGAGCGCCTACGAGCTTACGCTGCGAAAGCTAAGTTTTGTTGTTTGCCAGTTATTATATAACTTCCGTTGATGACGGAGCCGAGACCTCCGACGCGCGACCAGAGCTTGAACCACCCCTGTCGAATCCGTAACGTCCCCGGATAATAATCCGGTTTGTAAACCGTATACGGTCAGCTCTGCTTAATGCAGGCTGTAAAATGAGCAACGTATGAGTAGTTGCTCGCTGGCATTGTAGTCACTATTATAAGACAAAGATAGTCAAACATCAAGTGATATTGCTTGTTAAATTTTTCATTTTGTTGAGTAGCACGCCCTTAATAGCGTGCTGTTCAACATTAGCGTTGGCGATCCTTGAAAGCACGTTCCATTTCACGCTTTGCTTCTTTTTTGCGTAGATCATCGCGTTTATCGTGGTCCTTCTTCCCTTTACCGAGACCGATTAATAGTTTTGCATAACCGTCCTTAATGTACATTTTTAATGGCACGATTGTGTAGCCATCGCGTTTGACTGCGCCTACTAGCTGACCGATTTGTCGTTTGTGTAGTAGGAGCTTGCGGTTGCGTAGTGGGTCGTGGTTGAAGCGGTTACCTTGGTCGAATGGGCTGACGTGCATGTTGTAGACCCATGCTTCACCATTGCGTATGCGAATGTGCGAGTCCTTTAGTTGGACTTTGCCTGCGCGGATTGATTTGATTTCTGTGCCTGTTAGGACGAGGCCTGCTTCGTATATTTCTTCGATGAAGTAGTCGTGTCCTGCTTTTTTGTTTTGGGCTAGTACTTTGCCCGTTCCTTTTGCCATTTGTTACACCTCACAGCGAGCTGCTCACGATTTGTGTGAGCAGCTTATTCTCATTATATCTTGTTTTATTTTCTCTTTTTCTTTTTGCCTTTTTTAGCGACGCCTTCGTAGAATTTTGGTTTGTCCTTTGCTTTGTCGTCTTTGCGGCGTCCGCGTGGGTCACGTTCAGCTGTTTTGCTTTTTTTGCGTCCTGGGCGTTCATCGTCACGCTTTCTTCTGTCACGGCGCTCTGAGCGTTCGCCACTTTTCTTTTCACTGCGTCCTGCATGAATAACCTTTGGTGTAGCTTTGCGTGGACGTCCACCGTGTGATGTGACCATACCAACAACTTCAAAGTCGATGGATGATTCCTCGATAACTACGTTTGCGACACGTACTGTCACTTCATCACCGATATGGAATTGGCGTCCTGTGCGCTCGCCGATTAATACCATTTGGCGGTCATCGAAGCGGTAGTAGTCGTCTGTCATATTGCTAATATGGACAAGGCCTTCTACCGTATTTGGTAGCTCGACAAACATGCCGAAGTTTGTCAAGGATGATACCATGCCGACAAATTCTTCACCAATTTTATCAAACATAAATTGTGCTTTTTTCAGTGCGTCTGTGTCGCGCTCTGCTTCTACAGCACGGCGTTCGCGCTCTGATGTATGGTCAGCTATTTCATCCATCGCTTGCTGCCATTTGAATACCGTTTCCTTTGATGTGTCACCATTAATTAAATACGTGCGAATCAAGCGATGCACGATTAAGTCTGGGTAACGGCGAATTGGCGATGTGAAATGCGTGTAATAGTCTGTCGATAAGCCGAAATGCCCTAACGATTCTGGATAGTATTTTGCCTGCTGTAAAGAGCGCAGTAGCATCGTTGAAATAACTGGCTCCTCAGGCATCCCTTCAATCGAGCGAATAATTTCCTGCAATGCTTTTGGATGAACAGAGTTACCTGTTCCTTTTATGACTAAGCCAAAATTCGTTACAAACTCAAAGAAGCGCTGTAGCTTTTCTGGTTTTGGGTCTTCGTGTATACGATAAAGGAATGGTAGCTCCATCCAGTGGAAATGCTCGGCAATCGTTTCGTTCGCAGCAAGCATAAATTCCTCGATTAAGCGCTCCGCTACTGTGCGTTCACGCAGCACAATATCGGTTGGCCAGCCTTCTTCATTCACTAATACTTTTGATTCCTTGAAATCAAAGTCAATTGCTCCGCGCGCCATACGCTTTTGACGTAAAATAGCGGCTAGCTCTGCCATTTGCTGAAACATCGGTACAAGCTGCTCATAGCGTTGTAGTAGCTCTGGATGCTCATCAGGCTCCTCTAAAATTTTATAAACATCTGTATAGGTCATACGCTCTGTTGTGTTAATAACACTTTGGAAAATTTCGTGCTGCACAACTTGCCCGCTACCATCAATTGTCATTTCACAAGATAGTGTCAAGCGGTCTACTTGTGGATTCAATGAACAAATACCGTTTGATAAGCGGTGCGGAATCATTGGAATTACGCGGTCTGTTAAATAAACAGATGTGGCACGCTCATATGCTTCTTGGTCTAATACAGAGCCCTCTGCTACATAATGGCTCACATCCGCAATATGCACACCAAGCTTGTATGTGCCATCCGCATTTTTCGTTACGGTTACGGCATCATCTAAATCCTTGGCATCTGCGCCATCAATTGTCACAATGACTTCATTGCGTAGATCACGACGCCCGATTAAATCCTGCTCTGATACTTCATCAGATACTTGCCCTGCCGCATCAACAACCTCTTGCGGAAATTCAGGTGGGATATCATATTTATAAAGAATCGATAAAATATCAACACCAGGGTCATTTTTATGCCCTAATATTTTTGTCACCATACCCGAAGCCGATTTAATTTCATCTGGCCATGCGGTTACTTCGACAACGACCTTATGTCCATCTACTGCGCCGAGTGTATCCTCTTTGGCTACATAAATGTCCATATTTAATTTTTTATCATCAGGTATTACAAAACCAAAGCCACGATTTGCTTGGTATGTACCGACGAAAGTCGTTTTGCTACGCTCAACAATTTTCGTAATCGTTCCTTCACGACGGTCGCCTGATGATTCATTTAATACGCGGATTAATACCGTATCACCATTTAATGCACCATTAATTTCATGTGGCGGGATAAAAATATCATCCATACCCTCTTCCTCAGGTGCAACGAAGCCGAAGCCTTTTGCATGGCCGATAAAGCGTCCGCGCAATAAATTCATGCGCTCTGGCAAGCCATAGCGATTGGCACGTGAGCGTACGACATAGCCCTGTGCTTCCATCTTTACTAATGTTTTGACAAGCTCTTTAAATTCCTCTGCTTCAATCATGCCAAAGGTATCTTCAATTTCTGAAACGGTCATTGGCTTGTACTCTTGACTTTTCATCAGCTCTAGCAAGCGCTGCTGTAAATCATTTTTTTGCGTCATTATTGTCCCTCCTCACTAACAAACATCTCTCTTTCCCATTAGTCAACATGCCAATCAAGTGACTGTAAAAAGGCATACACATCCTCATGTAGCTGTTCCTTTTCTTTATCTAGTGTAATGACATGTCCTGAATTGTCATACCATTTCATCGATTTCTTTAAGGATTCCACACCTTCGTAAATCATATTCGCGGAATCTGGATTAATTACGTCATCTTTTGTTGCCTGCACGACGAAAATCGGTGCATAAATCATATCAATTTCGCGGTATACATCGTCAACAAGCTTTTGCAAATCCTTTAAGGACGGCATGCCCTGCTGACGAATCGCTTGCAATTCTAGTTCGATTTGCTCGTCAGTTTTTCCTTCATATTTTTTATATTGCTTTGCATAGTCTAGCACACCGTCAAACATAATATCTAATGTGCGCATCGTCATCGGTGAACACATTGTCACGATGCCCTTCACTGGAAAGTTCATTGCCAGCTTTAATGAAAAAACACCACCAAGGGATAAGCCCGCAACCGCAATTTCCTCATAGCCTTGTTCCTTTAAAAATTGGTAGCCATTCTGCACATCCTGCCACCACTGACTTGGATTCGTCACGAGTAGCTCCTCTGGCGGTACACCATGCCCCTTATAATGTGGCGCATGAGAAGTGTAGCCCTTCTTCTCTAAAAAACGTCCAAGCATGCGCACATCGGCAGAGGTACCTGTAAAGCCATGCAATAGCAGTACAGCTCGCTTCCCCGCTTGAAAGAAAAATGGTTTTGGCTGTGTTAATTTCATTGTTTTGTCCTCCATACTTTTCAACAATTGCCCGTCTAATTTACATTATAAAGTAAAACAACCAATGATGGCGAAAAATCGAGCTTTTCTTTTAGGATTTGTCATCTACTACCCAAACTTTATATCGGTCAGCTGTTGATTCTGTCATTACTTTCAATTCTTTTATCCCTGAAAGCCTAAAAGCTAAAGAATAGGCTATTTTATAATCTCGTGTATCATAGCCATCATAAAGTCGAGCGTAAATTTCATTAGCTATTGAATCAGCCCACACATCAGCTTCATGTAAGCTGTCAAATATAATATCCTCCCTATTCCATCTCGTCACCATCTATTCCCCCTCGAAAAAATGCTTAAACAAAAAGCCGCCACATAAGTTTTCACTTATGGACAGCTTGTCTCACTTTAATTAAATTTTTGTAATAGCAAGTGTTAAAATAAAGAAAATTACCGCTAATACGATTGTTGTGCGGTGTAAAATTAAATCCATACCGCGCGCTTTTTGTTTACCGAATAGTTGCTCCGCTCCACCAGAGATGGCCCCTGATAAACCTGCACTTTTACCTGATTGTAATAATACAGTAACAATTAAAGCAATCGAAACGATAATAAGTAAAGTCATTAATAACGTATGCATACGTCCACCTCCTGCATCCCAAACATTGCAACAAGATTCATTATACCAAATGCCTTTCTATATGACAATGCGAAATATTTCAAGTCACTTGCATCTCCTATTCTTATCATCTAGGATAAATATAAGATTGGAGGTCCTAGCTATGCAAAAAATTTTAATTATAGAGGATGAGCCACAAATTGCACGTGTTTTGCAATTGGAGCTTGAATTTGAAAACTACGCAACAAAGGTAGCACATACAGGAGCAGAAGGATTAATTGCCTATCGCGAGGAGCAGTGGGACCTCGTATTGCTCGATGTGATGCTGCCTGAGATGAACGGCTTTGAAGTATTGCAGCGCATTCGGAAAAAGGATGATACACCTGTAATTTTGCTCACAGCAAAGGGGCTCGTTGAAGATAAGGTAACGGGACTGGATTTAGGGGCAAATGATTATGTCACAAAGCCCTTTGATTTTGAGGAATTGCTCGCCCGTATTCGTGCTGCTTTGCGCACAAGAACTGTACAGCACGAGGAACAACTGAGGTTTGCGGATTTATTTTTAAATGAGCAGACACGCGAGGTGACGCGTGCGGGACAAGCAATTCATTTAACGCCACGCGAATATGATTTACTCGTTCATTTTTTAAAGCATCCACAGCATGTGCAAAGTCGAGAGCAAATTTTAACGACCGTTTGGGGCTATGATTATTTTGGCGATACGAACGTTGTTGATGTCTATGTTCGTTATTTGCGTCAAAAAATTGATGCAGTAGGTACTCCCCTGCTTCATACAGTACGCGGTGTTGGTTATGTCTTGAAGGTAGCGAACGATGAAGCTTAAAACGAAGATTAATTTATTTTCGACATTGCTTACATTATTTATTATTACGACAAGCTTTACAGGTATATTTCTGATTTATCAAAAGCTCGCCTTTCAAAATGAATATACACAGCTGCAAAATCGCGCAGGTGAATTAATGAGTGGGATGAGCAAGGTAGATGCCAACGTGAATATTAGCTCCTTTTTGCGTGCGTATATCCCGTCAAATGGTGCTTTGCGCATCGTAGACGAGAATGATGAACAGCTAATGAATATGCAGGCGACGGCAACTGTTGAGCGCATCCCTTTCGTATTAGAGGAAAATGCCGATTATACGATTTCTTATTGGAAAGATATGCCTATCATCGCAACCAACTATCCGCTTATTTGGTCAACAGGTGAAGTTGTTACATTACAATTGATTGAGCCATTGCCTAATATTGCGCAAAACATTGCCCTTTTAAAATGGATTTTAATTGCTATGGCATTAGTTGCAATTATTCCAATTTATTTAGCGAGCTCGATTTTAGCAGGTATTATCGCAAAGCCAATTCAACAGCTGACAACGACAATGCAGCAAAACATTACAACAAATCGCTATGAGCAGTTACCTTTACAGCAAAATAAAAAAGATGAAATTGCGGAGATGACAACGACCTATAATGCGCTAATGCATCGTTTAGAGGACAATTATTTGAAGCAGCAGCAATTTGTTGGCAATGCCTCACATGAGCTGAAAACGCCGCTCACTGTTATCGAAAGCTATGCCAAGCTTTTGCAGCGTCGTGGCTTTCAAAATGAGCAGGTCGCTTACGAGGCGCTAACAGCCATTACGAAGGAAACAGCAAATATGCAGGATATGATTACACAAATGCTACAGCTTGCCTCTGTCAACGAAAATGTTGAAATTGCTTCATCTCAGACAAATATTGAGCCGTTATTGCAGGAAATTGCCATGACAATGCAGCAGGCCTATGCGCGTGAAGTTCGCATAGAAGGCAATAGCTTTATGTTGATGACAGATGCTGCGAAATTAAAGCAGCTGCTCTTTATTTTTATTGATAATGCGCGTAAATATAGCGATCAGCCCATTACAGTAACAATGACAGATAAGCAAATTATTATTGAGGATACAGGTATCGGTATACCTGAAAAGGATTTACCACATTTATTTGAGCGCTTTTATCGTGTTGATAAAGCGCGTAATCGTAAAACAGGTGGCACTGGGCTTGGTTTGGCAATTGCTAAGGAGCTAGCTGATTTACTGCATTTAACGATACAAATTAGCAGTGCTGTCGGTGTTGGTACAACTGTGACAATTTCGAGTAAGGATGTGATGATACATGAATAGAAAGGTCATTTTATTGTTGATTGCAACATGTATCGTTAGCTATTTCCTCTTTTCTGGATTGAATAACATTATGCAAAAGCAGCCGCTAAGTGAGGCCGATGTGCAACAGCATATTGAAAATTTATATGCAGGTGAAGTCAAGTCAATTGCGATGGAGGATGATATCGCTATAGTATCCTTTGCCACAGCAGAGGGTATTTACCAGGTCAATGTTGATTTAGAAAATAGGCATCCTTCCAATTTAACACTTGTCCATCAATTTGTAGCACAGATAGATGAAAAGAAAGAAGTTGTTACAAAAGACAATTCCAAAAGTGATATAGTGCAAGAAAATACAAAACAAGTAGAACAAAAAACTGATACAGTACAAAAGCCAGTGGAACAGCCTAAGACGAATGAGCAAGTCACTAAGCCACAAACAAAGCAGCCTACTCCAGAAAATAAAAGCTATAAAATCTCTCAAGAGCAGGCAATTCAAATTGCGCTAAAGGAGCAGCCTGGCATTGTTGATAAGGCAAAATTTAAGAAAACGGATGATGGCGGCACATATGAAATTGAAATAGAGCATGGCGACTATGAAACAAAGTTTGTTATCCATGCTATTACAGGGAAAATTATAACTGTAGAATTCGATGATTAAATTCTCATTAAATTCTAATGTTGCTCTCACAGTCATCTCATTTTCATTTTTTATAATGAGACTATAAGCAACAGAAGGAGTGTATGAGAAATGAAAAAATATTGGATTATTCCTACGGTACTTGTCGGCATGATTGGTGGTTATATTTTCGCACAAAATGACTTATCTGGCTCAGCGGAAAAAGCGGCAACAATTACAGCTCAGCAAGCAAAAGAACTGGCATTAAAGCAATTTGAAGGACAAATCATTGATTTTGATTATGATGGCGATGACAGAATTCCACATTATGAAATTGACGTAAAAACTGCAACGGAAAAGCTAGAGCTTGAAGTGAATGCGAAAACTGGCGCAGTAACAGTTGTTGAACGTGAAGCATTAAATGCAACAAAACAAACGGCAAACTCAATTACAGAGCAACAAGCAACAGATATTGCCTTAAAGCAATTTGCAGGGCAAATCATTGATTTTGATTACGATGGCGATGACAATATTCCACATTATGAAATCGAAATAAAAACAGCGACAGAAAAAATAGAGCTTGAAGTGGATGCACAAACAGGTGCAGTAACGATCGTTGAGCGTAAGACTTTAAATACAGCTAAGCAACCTGTTAATACACAAAATCTTATTACAAAGCAACAGGCGATGGATATTGCGTTAAAACAGGCTTCTGGTCAAGTAACAAAGGCTAAGCTAACTTCTAAAAATAACAAAGAGATTTATGAAATCATCGTGCGTGACCGCAGCATCGTCAACACATTTGATATTGATGCAAAAACGGGGGCTGTTTTAAGTCATAATAATTGGGACAATAAAAATTCTCATAATGAAAATGCCACTTCAAATGTATCTAACAAGCCAAGCAACTTGATTTCGTCACAGCAGGCGATTGCGATTGCCCAAAAGCAAGTCGCTGGTAAAGTGAAAAAAGCTAAGCTTGACGAAGATGATGGTCGCTATATTTATGAAGTTGAAATTAAAGATGGCAAAATTGAACACGAATTTGAAATTGATGCACAAACTGGAGAAGTTTTAGAGTATAGCATTGATGACTAGTTGTCATTTTGAGCTGTTCGAAAAGCGGCGCATTAGCCTGCTTTTCGAGCAGCTCTTGTTAATTTAACTCTTTTGTTAGCTGCTGAATCGCCTCCATCACTGTATTGATATTTCCCTCACTATTCATATGGTTTCTAGCATGCAACAAAACAGGTCTTACAGATTCTACCGAGCGCCCAAATTGATACATCCAGTCATAGCGTGGGACTAGCCAAGTATGAAAATGATGTGTTGTATCCTCATTGTAAAAATAATAGACATGCTCTATCCCTAAAATCTTTCTTTGGGCAGCTCTAATTTTTGATAAAATTGCAATATAATCTAGCTTTTCTTCCTCTGTTAATTCATCAAAGCATTTAATATGGCGTTTAGAGGCTAATATCATTAATCCCTTGATTGGGTATGCCACATCTTGATGTGCATGAAAATGCTCCGTTTCAATGACAGTGCCTCCATCTGGCTCCATGACTCCACTTGTTAATGCACAGCTCAAACATTCTACTTCAACTGTTTTACCATTTGATAATGTGATTCTTCGCATTCGTACGCTCCTTTTAAAAATAAATGATAGGATTGGCGGGTTCTCTGATTTATTTGCGATTTCTCTGATATATTTGCGACTTTCCTGATTTATTTGCGGCTTTCTCGATTTATTTGCGACTTTCTCGATTTATTTGCGATTTCTCTGATATATTTGCGACTTTCCCGATTTATTTGCGACTTCTCGGATATATTTGCGACTTTCCCATTTTATTTGCAGCTTCTCGGATATATTTGCGATTTCTCTGATATATTTGCGGCTTTCCCATTTTATTTGCGGCTTCTCAGATATATTTGCGGGTTCTCGAATATATTTGCGATTTCTCTGATATATTTGCGGCTTTCCCATTTTATTTGCGGCTTCTCAGATATATTTGCGCCTTTCCCATTTTATTTGCGCCTTCTCAGATATATTTGCGAATCCTCTGATTTATTTGCGGCTTCACAAAAAAGAGGCTGCCGAGGAAATTCCCAGCAGCCTTTTCATCTTATTTTAAGTTATAGAATGTTTTTAAGCCTAAATATTGTGCAGTTGCATCTAATTGGTCTTCGATGCGTAGTAATTGGTTGTACTTAGCTACGCGGTCTGTACGAGATGGAGCACCTGTTTTAATTTGGCCAGCGTTTGTTGCAACAGCGATGTCTGCAATTGTTGCGTCCTCTGATTCACCAGAACGGTGTGAGATTACGGCAGTGTAGCCTGCGCGCTTCGCCATTTCGATTGCGTCGAACGTTTCTGTTAACGTACCGATTTGGTTTACTTTGATTAAAATTGAGTTGCCTACGCCTTCTTCAATACCGCGAGAAAGCTTCGTTGTGTTCGTTACGAATAAATCATCGCCTACTAATTGTACGCGGTTACCGATACGCTCTGTTAATAATTTGTGACCAGCCCAGTCGTTTTCGTCTAAGCCATCCTCGATTGAGATGATTGGGTATTTCGATGTTAATTCTTCGTACCAGTCAACCATTTCTTCAGACGTTTTCACAACGCCTTCACCATCTAAATGATATTTGCCATCTTCTTTATTGAATAGCTCTGAAGATGCTACGTCCATTGCTAAACGTACTTCTTCACCTGGCTTGTAGCCAGCTTTTTCGATTGCTTCTAAAATTACTGTAATTGCTTCTTCGTTTGAGCCTAAGTTTGGTGCGAAACCACCTTCGTCACCTACAGCAGTGTTTAAGCCTTTGTCTTTTAATACCGCTTTTAAGCTATGGAAGATTTCAGCACCGATGCGTAAGGCATGTGTGAAAGATTCTGCGCCTACAGGCATAACCATGAATTCTTGGATATCCACGTTGTTATCTGCGTGTGCCCCACCATTTAAGATGTTCATCATCGGTACTGGTAATTGCTTCGCATTGAAGCCGCCTAAGTATTGGTATAATGGCATATCTAAATAGTTCGCTGCTGCGTGTGCAACTGCCATTGATACACCTAAAATTGCGTTAGCACCTAATTTGCCTTTGTTTTCTGTGCCGTCAAGCTCGATTAATGCTTGGTCTACAACTACTTGGTCTAATACAGAGAAATTATCCTCTAATGCTTCTGCAATAATTGTATTAACGTTTTCAACTGCTTTTAATACACCTTTACCTAAGTAGCGTGATTTGTCACCATCGCGTAATTCAACTGCTTCATATTCACCAGTTGATGCGCCTGATGGCACGATAGCGCGACCAAATGCACCTGATTCTGTAAATACTTCTACCTCTACTGTTGGGTTACCGCGTGAATCTAATACTTCGCGAGCATAAACTTGTGTAATAAATGGCATGTTACATTCTCCTTTTTCGTTAAGCTTATTTTGTTGTCATAATTAATGACTTACCTGTCATTTCAGCTGGTTGCTCCACTTCAAGCAGTGCAAGCATCGTTGGTGCAAGATCTGCTAAAATGCCATCTTGCTCTAATACTGCATCGCGTTGTGTCACAATTACTGGGACAGGATTTGTTGTATGGGCTGTCATCGGTAAATCGTCGAGTGTAATGACCTCATCTGAATTACCATGGTCAGCCGTAATAATTGCTGCGCCACCTTTTGCAAGGATTGCATCAACTATTTTTCCTAAGCATTCATCCACTGCTTCAATCGCCTTAATCGTTGGCTCTAGCATACCGCTATGTCCAACCATATCAGGGTTTGCAAAGTTTAATAGGATCGCATCAAAGCGCTCTGCTTCAATTGCCTCGAGCAGTGCATCCGTTACTTCATATGCGCTCATTTCTGGCTGTAAATCATATGTTGCAACTTTTGGAGAGGCAATTAAAATGCGCTCTTCCCCAGCAAACTTTTCTTCGCGCCCACCGCTCATGAAAAATGTCACATGTGGATATTTTTCTGTTTCGGCAATACGAAGCTGCCTTAAACCGTTTGCAGCGATGACTTCCCCTACAGTATTGACTAAATTATCATTTTCATAAGCAACAACTGCATTCACTTCGTCACTATAATGTGTAAATGATACAAATAGCGCATTTTCAGGATGCTTCTCTGAAAGTGTAAAGCCGTCAAATGTTGGGTTTGTAAATATTTTTGATAACTGAATTGCACGGTCTGGTCGGAAGTTAAAGAAAATAACCGCATCATTCGTATCAACCGTCGCAGTTGGTTGCCCTTCCTTCGTGATCACGAAGGGTACAACAAACTCATCCACTACTTCACGCGTATAAGAAGATGAAATACCCTCTTTTGCCGTTGCTGCTGTTTGACCGATACCATCAACTAACGCTTTGTAGGATAGCTCGACACGATCCCAGCGCTTGTCGCGGTCCATTGCATAGTAACGACCATGAATTGTAGCAAACTTACCGACACCGATTGCTTCCATTTGCTTTTCTGTTTCTTCAACATATTCTATTGCTGTCGTTGGTCCAACGTCGCGTCCATCTAAAAAGCCGTGTACATATACATCTTCCACACCATTTGCTTTTGCTAGCTTTAATAAGGCAAATAGATGCTCATAATGGCTATGTACGCCACCATCAGATAACAGCCCCATTAAATGCAGCTTTGAACCATGTTTTTTCACATGCTCTACCGCTTGTAAAAACGCTTCGTTACGGAAAAAATCTCCTTCACGAATCGACTTATTAATGCGTGTTAAGCTTTGGTAGACGATGCGTCCTGCACCAATATTCAAATGCCCAACTTCTGAATTACCCATTTGCCCGTCTGGTAGTCCTACTGCCTCACCGCTAGCTGTTAACGTTGTGTGAGGGTAGACATTCCAATAACGGTCAAAGTTTGGCTTGTTCGCTTGCGCCACTGCGTTTCCTTTGACTTCATCACGCAATGCAAAGCCATCTAAAATAATTAATGCTACTGGCTTTTTAGGCATTTGCCCCCGCCTCCAATAATTTTAAATATGATTCTGGCTGTAAGCTTGCACCGCCAACTAATGCGCCATCAATATGCTCTTTTGATAATAGTTCAACGATATTTTCTGGTTTTACAGAGCCGCCATATTGAATGCGCACCGCTTCTGCTACCTCGCTACCATATAGCTCATTCACTACTGCGCGAATCGCGCCACATGTTTCGTTAGCGTCATCAGCAGTCGCTGTTTTGCCTGTGCCGATTGCCCAAATTGGCTCATAGGCGATAACCATATGTGTTACTTCTTCACCTGTGAAGCCTTCTAGCGCAGCACGTATTTGACCTGATACTTTCGCTGTCGTTTGACCAGCTTCACGCTCTTCTAATGTTTCGCCACAGCAAATAATTGGCACAATATCATGATTTAAAGCTGCACGTACCTTTTTATTTACCGCCTCATCCGTTTCATTAAACATTTCACGGCGCTCTGAGTGGCCTAACACCACATAATCCACACCTACGCTTGCTAGCTGTGATGGGCTTACTTCACCTGTAAATGCCCCCTCATTTTCAAAGTGCATATTTTGTGCACCGATTGCTAGCTCTGAATCAGCTTGAATTTGTACAAGGATTGGTAAATAAAGTGCTGGTGCACAAATGACTGCATCTACTTTATCATTTGCTGGAATTTTATCTTGCACTGCTTCTACAAACTCTACAGCCTCATCAAATGTTTTATACATTTTCCAGTTTCCTGCAATAATTGGTTTACGCATGTTTTTGCCTCCAATGATTATTTGTCTCATAAGCACTGACTATGAAGTTTTTAGCTTAACAATCAGCCACTCACTTATCGTTTAATGCTATAATGCCTGGTAGCTCCTTGCCTTCCATTAGCTCTAAGCTTGCGCCGCCACCTGTTGAGATATGACTCATTTTGCTTGCTACTTCGAACTTTTCAACCGCTGCTGCTGAATCGCCGCCACCGATAATCGTGTAGCCTTCTGTTGCTGCCATTGCATCCGCAACTGTTTTCGTACCGTTTGCGAATTTCTCCATTTCGAATACGCCCATCGGCCCGTTCCAAATAATAAGCTTGGACTTTGCAATAACATCAGCATAGTTAGCTGCTGTTTTCGGTCCAATATCAAGACCCATCCAGTCTGCTGGAATTGCGTCAATGTCTACTACTTGTGTCGCAGCATCCTTTGAAAATTCATCTGCGATGACAGCGTCAACAGGCATATGTAATTGCACGCCTTTTTCCTTCGCTTTGTCGATAAAGCTTTTTGCTAGCTCGATTTTATCTTCCTCTAATAAAGAGTTACCAACATCGTGCCCTAAAGCTTTAACAAATGTATATGATAAGCCGCCACCGATAATTAAGTGGTCTACTTTTTCTAATAAGTTTTCGATTACGCCAATTTTATCTTTTACTTTTGCGCCACCAATAATGGCTGTGAATGGACGCTCAGGATTTGATAAAGCTTTTCCTAGAACATCTAATTCCTTTTGCATTAAGAAGCCTGATACAGCCGGGATGAACTTTGCAACGCCCTCCGTTGTTGCATGTGCACGATGCGCTGCGCCAAATGCGTCATTTACATAAACATCCGCTAATTTTGCAAAGCTTTCTGCTAGTGCTGGGTCATTTTTCTCCTCGCCTTTATGGAAGCGAACATTTTCTAATAATACGATATCGCCATCCTGCATTGCTGCAATCGCTGCTTCTACCGCTTCACCAATTGATTCATCCAATTTCGTTACAGGGCGCTCGATTAATTCAGCTAAGCGTGTTCCTACTGCTGTTAGACGCATTTCTTCATTTACTTCACCTTTAGGACGACCTAAATGGGACGCTAAAATTACCTTTGCCCCTGCGTCAACTAAATATTGAATCGTTGGCAATGCTGCACGAATGCGTGTGTCATCTGTAATATGCCCCTCTTCCATTGGCACATTGAAGTCTACACGTACAAATACGCGCTTCCCTTTGACATCGATATCCTTCATCGTCTTTTTATTTAACATAAAAAAGCTCCCTTCAACATTATTGGTCACGCTGTTTGGCGCGCTTAGTTTTATAGTAGCAAAAGTCACATCTAATGTCTTGCCATTTCTAATAAAAATGGAGCAAGGGAAAAATCCCTTCCTCCATTCCCTTTTAGTCAGGCTATATTATTTGTTGAAGCCTTTGCTTGCTACATATAATGCAAGGTCTAATAAACGTGCAGAGTAGCCGCTTTCGTTATCGTACCATGAAATAACTTTTACTAATTTGTTTTCTAGTACCATAGTAGAAAGTCCATCGATTGTTGAAGAGCTTACGTTACCATTGTAATCAGATGATACTAATGGTAGCTCGTTGTAATCTAAAATACCTTTTAGATCGCCTTCTGCTGCTTCTTTTAATGCCGCATTTACTTCTTCAACTGTTACATCTTTTTTCAATGTTGCAACTAAGTCTACACATGATACGTTTGGTGTTGGTACACGCATAGAGAAGCCATCTAATTTACCTTTTAATTGAGGTAATACTTTTGATACGGCTACTGCTGCACCTGTAGTTGTTGGGATCATTGATAACGCACCAGCACGTGCACGACGTAAGTCTGCATGTGGTAAGTCAAGAATGCGTTGGTCATTTGTATAAGAGTGGATTGTTGTCATTAAGCCGCGCTCGATACCAAATTTTTCATCTAACACTTTTGCTAATGGTGCAAGACAGTTTGTTGTACAAGAAGCATTTGATAATACATCATCTGTTTCTGGATTGTAGTCTTCATGGTTTACACCCATTACGTATGTTGGCACATCACCTTTTGCTGGCGCTGAAAGAATCGCTTTTTTCGCACCTGCTTGTAAGTGATAGCTTAATTTTTCTTTATTGTTGAAAATACCTGTACACTCAAGAACGATATCTACACCTAACTCGCCCCATGGTAATTGCGTTGGGTCTTTTTCTGCATATACTTTAATTTCTTTACCGTTCACAGTGAAAGAATTTTCGCCTGCTTGCACATCAGCATCATAGATACCGTGTACTGAGTCATACTTTAATAAGTGTGCAAGTTGACCTGCATCTGTTAAGTCGTTAATTGCAACTACTTCTACTTCACTATTATTCATTGCTTCACGAAATACTTTGCGTCCAATACGTCCGAATCCGTTAATTGCTAATTTTACTGTCATTTGAAATTCCTCCAAAATTTTATTTATAAGAGCGTTGTTGCTCGTTATAGATTTTTTAAAATTGCATTTGCTGCACTTTCATCCGTAATAAAAATTGTATTTTTTACTGGATTTTTAAAATAAGCTTGTACTGATTTTGCCTTGCTCGCACCAGCCGCAATGGCGATAATACAATCGCTTTGCTGAACTTGCTCTAACTGAATGCCAATTGTACGAATATGATGAACAATTTGACCTTGCTCATCAAAATAGTAACCAAATGCTTCAGCTATTGCGCCTTTTTCACGCAATAATCGCTTATCATCCTCACTGCTTTGCCTGCGATCTGCCATTTCCATCGCTTCACCAATACCGTGGATAACAATATTAATATTGTCATAAAGCTCAATCATTTCTTTCACAATTGGCTCATCCTTCATGGCGCTATATGCTTGCTCGCTTAAATGCTCTGGTAAAAATAACGTGCGATATGTTGCATGGCATTGCTCAGCAAATTGCGCTACGAGCGTATTTGCCTGCATTGTTATTTCATCACCTATACCGCCACGAGCTGCAATAAATTGTGCATGTTGCAAAGCTTTATGAGGCTGTAAATACGCTCCAATTGAACCAACTGACGTACCGCCAGTAACCGCTATTTTGCAGTTTGGCTTTGCGTTTTGCATAATAACTGACGCTGCTTCTTTTCCGATTAAGGAGTATGTGCTCACATCTTGCTCAATGTCGCCATGTACGATAATGACTTTGTTAATATTGAGCGCAGCCTTTAACTGCTGCTCTTTTTTAGAAATACCTGTAAGTTCATGAAACAATGTTTTTAATTGCTCTAAAACGGTATACCCAAATTCTGTGCAAACCATGCCTTTTGCTTGAATATGGATCAATTGCTGATCGCTTAAAACTTGTGTCTCCTTGCGAACATCACGCTCTGTTAGCTGTAAAATATCAGCTAAAGCTCTTCTTCCGATGGGGCTTTGCAATGCGATTGTTTGCAATAAGCGATAGCGCTTTTTAAGCAACTCATCCATTTCTGGTAGAAGCTTGCGCTGTACTTCATATATAGAGTTACTGTTCAACAACATCACCTTCTACAAAAGTATGGACGTTTTTTGTCCCGCACTTTAAAAATTGTCCCACTAGAGGTAAAAAAAATTCACTTCCTATATCTATTATATACACGTATATAAATTTTGGCAATTCTTTTGTCTAAAAACTTTAAAGCACTACTTACTATTGCAGTGCTTCAAGCAATGTTGCATAATCCAGTATACCGTATTGTATAACTTCCTCATTATAAGTAACAACTGGAATCATCAGCATATACTTTTCATGCAATGCATCATCTTCCTCTATATTGATTATATTTATATCAAATGAACAATCCTCTTGTACAAGCTTCAACGTTAGCAAGCCTTCTTCGCATAAATGGCAATAAGGTCTTGAATAAAAATTAATGATTTTCATGAACATCCCTCCATGTATAAAATAACATAAATTAGCCAACCTATAAAATGTACGACATTTTGATAGGAGGAAAAATAAATGACAGGCGATTTCCAACAAGAGCAACAACAGCAATCAATGGGACCACTTTCTACAAATCATGGCGGACATGAGCTTTTTGATGTACATGAGGTGCTAAGTGCAGCAATTGGCGGCTTAAATCAATTTGTGTTGTTACGTGACCATGTACAGGACCCAGAGTTACTGTCCATTATGGACAAACAATATGCATTTATGCTTGATGAATACAATATTACAGTCGAAGCATATAAAACAGGTCATGATCCACAGCATCCTACTCGCACATACAATATGCAAACAGGTAACGATTTCAAATACGGTCTCACACCTAGTGAGCCGAAAAAGCCAATGCAAATGGCGAGCGAGCTAGATGATGCAATTATTGCAGGATGCATTTTAGGTGCACATAAAGTTAGCGCTACAGGCAAAACAACAGCAGCACTTGAAACGTGTAACCCTGTATTGCGTCGCGTGCTACAAGATTCCATCAAAAACTGTATTGAGATGGCTTACGAAATCTCCATTTACCAAAACAAAAAAGGCAACTATCAGGTGCCACAATTAGCGCCAGCCGATATGCAGGCAATGCTCAATATGTATGGGCAGGGGCAAATGGCGAAAAACATGCCGAACTAAAAAACAAGCATCCCTCATATGGGGGATGCTCTTTTTTACTATATCAGCGACTTTCCCTAACTTATCTGCGATTTTTCTTAAGTTATCTGCGGAATTCACTGAAATATCTGCGAATTTTTATAGTTTATCTGCGATTCCCCAAAAAAGCTGCCTGAAAACGCGTTTTCAGGCAGCTTTTTATATACATATTATTTTACTTGATTGCGATCAATAATTTCATCGATTAAGCCGTATGCTTTTGCTTGCTCAGCTGTCATGAAGTTATCGCGGTCTGTGTCGCGAGAAATTGTTGCATAATCTTGACCAGTTTTTTCAGCCATGATTGTATTTAATTTTTCACGTAAGTGTAAAATGCGTTTTGCAGCAATTTCGATTTCAGTTGCTTGCCCTTGTGCGCCACCAAGTGGTTGGTGAATCATCACTTCAGCATTCGGTAAAGCAAAGCGTTTGCCTGGCTCACCAGCTGTTAATAAAAAGGCACCCATTGATGCAGCCATGCCGATACAAATTGTTTGCACTTTTGGCTTAATGAAGTTCATTGTATCGTAAATTGCCATGCCAGCCGTAATGGAACCACCAGGAGAGTTGATGTATAAGGAAATATCCTTATCTGGGTCCTCTGCCTCTAAAAATAATAGCTGTGCTACGATAGAGTTCGCTACATTGTCATCAATTGCGCTCCCTAATAAAATGATGCGATCTTTTAGCAAGCGTGAATAAATATCATAAGCACGCTCACCTCGGTTTGTTTGTTCAATAACTGTAGGAATTAAATTCATTGAAAAATCCTCCTTTATAAAAGGTAAATTCATATACTAAATTGTTGAAAAGTTAAGCTTCTTCAACTGTATCCTTATCATACACATTATAGTCAAGAAAGGTCAAATATAAACTCTACAAATTTATGTTGAAATATTCGTCTGACATTTGTATAATGGGAAAGTCGTTAATTTTTGCACATACGACAATTTTATCACCATTCAGAGCTTTGCACAATTTTTGCACTTGTCCTCGTGGTGTAATGGATAACACTGAAGATTCCGGTTCTTCCGCTGGGGGTTCGATTCCCTCCGAGGGCGCCATTTTACTGTTTCAATATAATATTTTGTATAGCAAGACCTGATTTATGAGCAATTAGTTTTAGCAGCCTAATTGACTCATAAGAGGGAGTCCATGGATAAAGGCGAAATCACACTGTACCGATGGAGCCTTATCCACCTCTCTTTAAACTTACATATGATTGACTTTTTTAATTCATGACAACTAGCATTTGAATAGAAATGAGCAAGCAATAAAGGTTTATCGGTTTTAATTAAAGAAAGCTGCCAGAAAAGCTATGACTTTTCTGGCAGCTATTTTATTTCTTCAAAAAATTTTATATTTTGCTAATTCATCCTCAACAAATTGAATTTCTTCGCGTGAGGCTTCTCTGCATTGATACATCGCTTTTCCCTCTTAGTCTTCCTGTTCAATAAATTGCGTCAATGTAGCAACAGCTTTTTCAGCATCGTCGCCAGCAGCAATTAAAGTCAGCTGTGTGCCTCTAGCAATTGCTAAGCTCATGACGCCCATAATGGATTTTGCATTTACTTTTTTATTATCCTTTTGTAAAAAAATATCGGATTTATAGCGATTTGCTTGCTGTACAAAAAGCGCCGCCTGTCTCGCCTGCAATCCTGATTTCAATTTAACTTCTACTTGGTTTTCAATCATCTACGTTTCTCCCTTTCCTATACCGTTCATCTATCTAGCTTTATCTTACCGAATTAATAGAAAAAGGACAATGTATTCGTTTTCACAATTATTTTATATTTTTTCACCACGGCGAAGCGCTTCAGCAATTTCATCAATTTTGCGCAGGCGGTGGTTAACACCCGATTTGCTGACAACGCCTGTTGATACCATTTCACCAAGCTCCTTCAATGTTACATCTTGATATTCTACACGTAGGCGTGCAATTTCGCGCAGCTTTTCGGGTAGCTGGTCCAATCCGATAGCATTATCAATATAGCGTATATTTTCAACTTGGCGCAACGCTGCTCCAATCGTTTTATTCAAATTCGCCGTTTCACAGTTTACAATGCGGTTTACACTGTTCCTCATATCTCTCACAATGCGCACATCTTCAAATTTTAGCATTGCCTGATGTGCTCCTACTAAGCTTAAAAAATCTGAAATTTTCTCCGCTTCTTTTAAATACGTCACAAAGCCTTTTTTCCGTTCAATCGTTTTAGCATTTAGCTGGAATGTATTCATCAAGCTGGCGAGTGCTTCACCATGCTCTTTATATAACGAATAAATTTCTAAATGATAGGACGATGTTTCTGGATTATTGACAGAGCCCCCTGCTAAAAAGGCTCCACGTAAATAGGCTCTTTTATGGCTATTTTTTTGTACAAGGGATTCAGAGATGTCATGATTAAATTGAAATTCATCTGAAATAATTTGCAAATCTGTTAACAATTCACGTGCACCTTCACGTACGCGACAAATATATACATTATTTTTCTTTAAGCGCATCTTTTTACGCACAAGTAGTTCAACATTATATGGGTAAAGCTTTTTGACGATTGTATAAAGTCGTCTGGCAATTGCTGCATTTTCCGTTTGAATATCTAAGCTAAGCTGACGATTTGTAAATGATAAAGAGCCATTCATGCGAATTAATGCAGAAACCTCCGCCTTTAAGCTCTCATCATCAGCCTCGACCTGTGTTAGCTCTTTTTTTGTTTCTGATGCAAACGACATCGGTAGTTCCCCCTTTCTTCGTTGCGGTTCGTACTTTTATAGCCAAACTACATTTTCTTTTTTCTTTGTTTTTGTTCGCTGTATTCTTCTAGCCATTGCGCTACATTCGTTGCATGATGGCGCACCGTATTATTTTTAATGCGGGCGATTTCCTTTTGAATCACTTCAATACCCATTTGCTCAATGCGTTCCACATCTACTTCCACAGGCTCTGCACATTCGGCCTGATAACTATCAATCACTTCTTGTGGCATCGCAAAATTATTAACAAGTGCTTTTTGAATAAATGGTGCTTTCATGTGTGCATGGATCGCTTCAATATGGTCTGCTGCACTATAATTTAGCGTTTCACCCTTTTGCGTCATCAAATTGCAAATATATATTTTCTCCGCCTTTGAGCGAATAACGGCGGTGCCTAATTCTTCTACTAACAAATTCGGGATAATGCTCGTATATAAGCTTCCTGGGCCAATTAAAATATAGTCTGCACTATGTATCGCACGAATTGCTGCTGGCAATGGTGTTACATCTTGAGGCGATAAAAATACGCGCTTTACTGCTGCCTCTGCATGTGGAATGCGCGATTCGCCTTCAATATATGTTCCATCTACTAGCTCGGCATGCAATGTTATTTTTTTATTAGAAGCAGGTAATACTTTGCCATGTACATTTAATACTTTGCTCATTTCTGCGATAGCATGGCTAAAGTCACCTGTAATATCCGTCAATGCTGTTAGCATTAAATTCCCTAATGAATGTCCACTTAAATCCTCCGAATGAGCGAAACGATATTGAAACATTTGTTCAACGAGCGGCTCCACATCAGAAAGTGCAGCAATGACATTACGTATATCGCCTGGTGGCGGAATATCGTAATCATCGCGAAGGCGCCCTGAAGACCCGCCATCATCGGCTACCGTTACGATAGCTGTAATATCGAAGGGCTTCTTTTTTAGCCCTCGTATAACGGTAGAAAGCCCTGTGCCCCCACCGATGACTACGATTTTTTTATTGTGTTTTTCCATCTCATCAAGCCTTTCTATGTTTAATATCTCGATGTGTCACGACAGTATGCTCTATTTGGTTAAGCAGCTTTCCGAAATATTCAGCTAATGTCACAGAGCGATGCTGCCCACCTGTACAACCAAAGGCTATGACGAGCTGTGATTTCCCCTCTTTTTTATAAAGAGGCACCATAAATTGAAGTAAATCTGTTAGTTTGCTAATTAACTGCTGTGTTTCCTCTGTTGCTAAAACATAAGAGGAAACTTCTGTTTGCAAGCCTGTCTTTTGACGTAGCTCCTCCACATAATATGGATTTTTCAAAAAGCGTACATCAAAAACTAAATCTGCATCGATTGGCATACCATGCTTAAAGCCAAAGGACATAACGTTCACTGAAAAAATTGGCTTATTTGAATGTGCAAATTTGCTCGTAATCATTTCGCGTAGCTCTCTAGGCTTCAGCTTGGATGTATTAATAACAGTTTTTGCCTGGCTTTTAATTTCCGCAAGCAATTGGCGCTCTAATTTAATGCCATCTAGCAATAAGCCTGCTGGCGCTAAAGGGTGTGAGCGACGTGTTTCTTTATAGCGTCTCACTAAGGTTTCATCATCAGCATCTAAAAATAAAATATTTCCTTGAGTCTCCTCTTGATTTGCCAGCTCCTTTAACACCTCTGGTACCGACTCAAAAAATTGATGTCCGCGCAAGTCCATCACAACAGCAATGCGTGAAATTTTCCGCTCTGAATCACGCATTAAGGCTAAAAATGTCGTAAGTAGCTCTGGCGGGATATTATCGACACAATAAAAACCTAAATCCTCAAAGCTTTGCACTGCCACCGTCTTTCCAGCACCTGACATTCCTGAAATAATTACTAGCTCTTGTGCATATACTTGATTTTCCATAATCGATAGTTCTCCCTTCACTTATTATTCCTGTGAATTTTGTATTGTTTCTTTTAAAAGCTCAAATTGCTCTGTATATTCAAAAGTACCATATTGCATCCCTTGTTGTGATGCAACAAACAATAAATTTGTTCGATCCCCTTCAGCCATTGGTAAATGGTGTAATTGCTCAATATCAAACCAACCAAGCACACCTTCCTTTGTTTCCTGATAAGGAACACCTGCAATACCATGTGCGACAAATGTATAAAGCATCCACTCATTGACGATTTCTTGGTCTCGCTTAATAACCATCGTATAAACACCTTTTAAATGAACATTTTGCGGCGTTGTATTTGTCTCTTCTTGAAATTCGCGAATTGCTGCATCATAAATGGATTCACCGCTCTCCATTTTTCCACCTGGTGCTACATACCAACCGCGCCTCGGCTTTTGTAATAATAATATTTTTCCATCCTGTATTGCTAATAAATTGGCGATTCTTTGCATATTTCTCACCTCTAATTGAATTGCTATTTTTCATTATACATTGCTTGCGACATTTTAAGCACAAAAAAGAGGTTGCTTCTGCAAATAAGCAGAAACAACCTAAAAAATTTCAAAAAGGGAGATTCACTAATACATTTAGTATACCCTTTTATTGTTGCAAGAAAGTTACAGCATTATTAAAGTTCAATTAAAGATTATGCTTTTCCTTTAATTCTTCAACAAAATGCTGTGCGGATTGTGCAGCAATACTGCCATCACCAGTCGCTGTTACGATTTGACGTAGCATTTTATCACGCACATCTCCAGCTGCAAAAATACCTGGTACAGCTGTCTCCATCTTTTCATTCGTTACAACATAGCCTGCTTCGTTTAAAATATTTAAATGTGCAAAAGGTGCAGTTAGTGGAACCATTCCTACATAAACGAATACACCGTCTGTTTTTACTTCTGTTTCTGTGCCATCAACTGTAGATATTAATGTTACACTACCTACTTTACCGTTCTCTTCATTCACTTCTTTTACTGTTGCATTCCAAATGAAATCTACTTTTTCATTGGCAAATGCGCGATCTTGAAGAATTTTTTGTGCACGCAGTTTATCGCGACGGTGAACAATCGTTACTTTATCTGCAAAGCGTGTTAAATAGACGCCTTCTTCAACAGCAGAGTCTCCTCCACCGACAACGATTAAATTCTTTTGTTTAAAGAATGCTCCATCACATACCGCACAATAGCTTACACCGCGACCGCCAAGCTCTTGTTCGCCTGGCACGCCCATCTTTTTATATTCTGCACCTGTTGAAATAATAATGGCGCGTGTTTTATATTCTTTTTTACCAGAAATAATCGTTTTATATTGTTCTCCGTCAATGATTTCTGATACATCACCATAAGCGTATTCAGCACCGAATTTTTTTGCATGCTCAAACATTTTTGTCGATAATTCCGGGCCTAAAATATGATCAAAGCCTGGATAGTTTTCAACCTCTTCTGTATTTGCCATTTGACCGCCTGGAATACCGCGCTCAATCATCAGCGTAGCTAAATTGGCACGAGATGCATAAACCGCAGCCGTCATACCTGCTGGACCGGCACCAATAATTACTACATCGTAAATTTTTTCCTCTGTCATAAAAAATCCTCCTTAAAGCTCAACTACACTGCCCTCATCGTATACAATTCAAAAGCTAGTTTCAAATAAAATGCCTATTCAGCCTCTGTTGGTACGAATGTTAATAACTCATTCATATACTTTGTTAATGTTGCTACACCTACACAATAATTTTCAGCACATTGCTTTTTTGTTATATTTTCGCCAAGTGCCGATTGCAGCATATAATCAATCGCCGCTGCAATCGCTACAGGATTTTTAAAGGCATAATTTGCACGTAAGGCAATTTCTCCAATGGAAAACCATAGCTGTAATGCTGAAGCCGCTGTAAAGCTTAAGTCACCATATACAGCAAACAATTTTTCAGCTACTTGTAGAAAACGAACAAAGCTCTTTTCAGATGCTGTTTCCATTTGAAATTCATGCCCAAGTGCGTAAGCTAAGCAAAGCTTTTCTACTTCATTATATTGCTCAATATCAATCCATTTAGGATGTGCAACAATTTCCTGCTTATGTGGTGAATGCTTTAGCATAAAAAAGCCAAATAAACGGTCTGATGTGTAACTGCTATTAATTTTCTCAATAATTAATTCACGATTTTTTTCTAATGAATGCTCCTCTGTAGCAAGCGATTGCGTATGCCACGGCTCTAGCCCTTCCTTTGAAGGGTCTAAAGCAAGCAATGCTTGCCATGCAGCTTTTGCTATATCCTCCTGCTTCGAAAAATATGCAGACTGTGCTAGCCAATAATAAAAGCCTGGATCACCTTCATATCCTCGTTTATGCATGGAACGTAGCCATTTATAAGCCGTTTCATACTCGCCAATTAACGCTAATGTAGCCCCAAGCTTATAGCGATTTTCCCACTCATAAGGCTGAATTTTTTTCAATAATGCCATCAGCCCTTTAAGCTCCTCCTCTTGTCGCTCGTAATAAGCAAAAACAGCTAAATTACAGAGCGCATGGAGGTTGCCATGATTTTCTCGCAAAACATGCTTTAATAAGGCGTGTGCCTGCTCCGCTTCACCAATATAAAAGTAAGCAAGCGATAAATTATTATAAGCTGGCCATGCATCAGGAAATTTTTCGATTAACTGCTCTAGCACCTCAATCGCTTTTTGAAAATCCCCCTGCTCCATAAAGCGGCGTGCCTTCTCCTGCCCGATTAATTTTTCCGCATCCTGCTCATCGACATCCTCTGCAATGTTTTCCTCATATTCTACGAAATCTAAAATTTCATATGCATCAAGCGCATATATACCATCTGGCTCCTGCGCTAAATATTGCTCCGCATATTTTTTAGCATCGCGCATTAAGCCTAAACAGCCTGAAACATCCGCTAGCAAAAAAACAATTTCTGAATTGCTTGGCTCTAAGCTATATGCCGTATGAATCAATTCATATGCATGCTCATAGTTTTGAGCCTCTATTTCTAATAGTCCATACTGTGTTAGCACTCTTACATCATCTGGACTTAATTCTTCTGCGCGCTTTAAATATTTATAAGCTTTATCAATTTGCTCCTTTTCAAGTGCCTTTATTGCTTTCTCGTAATAATAATCACCTGTCGGTAAAAAGGAGACAATCTTTTCTTTTTGGTGTTCTTTATTTTCCAACAATATTTCCTCCGAAACAAGAATAGAGGGCTGCCTGAAAAGATAGCATCTTTTTAGACAGCCTTAACCTATATACTAAATATTTGCATTCGTCGCAAAGGGCACGTCTCAAAATGACTTTTCAGACGCGCCCTTTGCCAACAGCCTAAATACATTTGACAGTCCTATATAACTTCATATTATTATAGCACAAACAATGCATTAGTCATGCGAACATACTTAAAAAATTCCTCAACACACTTTAATTTTAAATTAATATATAAAAAACTATAGGAAAAGCATGTAACAACACACCTTTCCTATAGCTTATTTTTTCTGATGCCTTTCCTCTAACACCTTTAATACTTCGTAAATGTCGACCTTTTGCTCCTGCAATAAAACGAGCAAATGATACATTAAATCGGCTGCTTCCCATTTTACTTCCTCCGCATCACGATTTTTTGCACCGATGACGACTTCCATCGCTTCCTCACCGATTTTTTTACCGATTTTATCGATGCCTTTATCGAATAAATACGTTGTATAGGCGCCTTCTGGCATTTGTTGCTCTCGCTCTTTAATTAACTCGCTTAATTTCGATAGAATGCTGACAGAGCCAACATCCTCATTGTGTACAAGCTGCTCTGTAAAGCAAGAGGTTGTACCGTTATGGCATGCTGGACCTGCTGGCAATACTTCGACAACTAAAGCATCGCGGTCGCAGTCTGTCGTAATGGCAACGACTTGCTGTGTGTTACCGCTCGTTGCCCCTTTATGCCATAATTCATTACGAGAGCGTGAAAAGAACCATGTTTCATTTGTTTCCATTGTTTTCGCTAAAGATTCCTCATTCATATAAGCAACTGTCAATACTTCCTTCGTTTTTGCATCTTGCACAACAGCCGTTATTAAACCTTGTTCATTAAATTTCACATCTATCATCGCACACAAACTCCTTTATCACGTAAATACGCTTTAATCGCTGTTACGCTCGTTTCTTTATAGTGGAAAATGGAAGCAGCTAGTGCAGCATCTGCGTCTTGTAACACCTCGGCAAAATGCTCAGCATTCCCTGCTCCTCCACTTGCAATAACAGGCACTGTTACCGCATCGCGAATCGCCTTTGTTAAGGCAACATCAAAGCCTGATTTTTCCCCATCTCGATCCATGCTCGTTAATAAAATTTCACCAGCACCTAAACGTACTGCCTCCTGTGCCCAGTCAATTGCTTGCCAAGCTGTTTTATTGCGACCCCCATGCGTATAGACCATCCATGTGCCATCCTCCTCACAAAAATGGGCATCAATCGCCACAACGATACATTGTGAGCCGAAATAATCAGCACCTTCTTGAATTAGCTTTGGTCGCTCCAATGCGGAAGTATTAATCGATACTTTATCCGCACCTGCTCGCAATATGCGCTTCATATCGTCCAATGTGCGAATGCCACCGCCAACTGTAAACGGAATCGCTAACGTCGCTGCTGTTTGCCGGACAACATCCTCCATCGTTGCACGCCCTTCCACAGAGGCTGAAATATCTAAAAAAACAAGCTCATCGGCACCTTGCTCGTCATAAAATGTTGCAAGCTCTACAGGATCACCCGCATCGCGTAATGACTCAAACTGAATCCCTTTGACAACGCGTCCATCCTTAACGTCTAAGCACGGAATAATACGTTTCGTTAACATTACTTCACACCTTCCAGCCACTGCTTTAATAACGATAAGCCAAATTGACCTGATTTCTCAGGGTGGAATTGCATACCTGTAAAATTATTTTTCGCTACAATTCCTGGTACTTGCACACCTTCATAATCTGCAAATGCGACAAGCTCCTCCCGCTTTAAGTCGCTTGCAAAAAAGGAATGCACAAAATAAACGAAGCGCTCATCCTGTAATGCTAGTAACCAAGTTGGTATTTGTGCAAACTGCAAATTATTCCAGCCCATATGTGGAATGCGTGGTATATTCGTAAACTTTGTAATGCGTCCCGAAAAAATGCCAAGCCCCTTTGTATAGGTCACTTCATCGCTTTCTTCAAATAAAAGCTGCATACCAAGGCAAATGCCAAGTAGCGGCTTTGTTGTTGACTGAATATATGAAGCAAGCTCTGCGTCATACAGCCGCTTCATCGCATCTGGAAATGCACCAACCCCTGGTAAAATAAGGGCATCCATTGCATTTAGCTGCTCTCGCTCTGCTGTGACAACAACCTCCGTATCTAAACGCTTTAACGCTTGCTCCACGCTAAATAAGTTGCCCATGCCATAATCAATGATACCTATTTTCACGTTAACAGCCCCTTCGTTGACGGCACACCTTTTACGCGTGGATCAATTTGCACTGCATCATCAAGCGCTCTCGCTAATGCCTTGAAAATCGCCTCGATAATATGATGTGTATTATGTCCATACGGCACGATGACATGGATATTCATACGCGCCTCTAATGCAAACTTCCATAAAAATTCATGCACTAGCTCCGTATCGAATGTGCCTACTTTTTCTGTTAATGTCGGTGTAACACGATATTCTAAATGCGGGCGGTTTGAGCAATCTACAACAACTTGTGCTAAGGCATCATCCATTGGTACAAAAGCATTGCCATAGCGCCTAATGCCTTTTTTATCGCCTAATGCTTCACGCACTACTTGCCCTAAAACGATACCAATATCCTCTGTTGTATGGTGTGCATCAATATGCGTATCGCCATCTGCGGTAATTTTGCCATCAAATAAACCATGCTTAATAAATAAGTCGAGCATATGGTCCATAAAAGGTACGCCTGTCTTAATTTGTGCCTGCCCTTCTCCGTCCAAATTTAGCTCTACTGCAATTTTCGTTTCATTTGTGTTGCGTTCTATTTTCGCGTATCGCATCTATACCTCTCCTTTTTTCCAGCCACGTGCCTCAACCGCTCTAGCATGCCCTTCTAAGCCTTCTAATCTCGCTAAACGCGCGATTTTCGGCGCATTTTGTTGCCATGTTTTCTCACTATAATAAACAACGCTTGTGCGCTTAATAAAATCATCTACATTCAAGCCGCTCGCAAAGCGGGCTGTGCTATTTGTTGGCAAGACATGATTTGTCCCTGCAAAATAATCACCGACAGGCTCTGAGCTGTGACGCCCGATAAAAATAGCACCCGCATGCGTAATTTTTTGTGCATCTGCCTCTGCATCGACCGTTATAATTTCTAAATGCTCAGGTGCTAAAGAATTCACTGCGGCAATCGCCATTTCCATCGTTTCAGCTACATAAATTTGACCGAAGCGCTCAATCGCTTGTCGTGCAATCGCTTCTCTTGGTAATGTTGCAAGCTGACGTTCTACTTCTTCTGCTACTTCCTCTGCCAGCGATTGGCATGTCGTAATTAAAATTGCACATGCCAATGCATCATGCTCTGCTTGTGATAATAGGTCAGCCGCCACTTCATCTGCATAGGCTGTTTCATCTGCTAAAATGGCAATCTCACTTGGCCCTGCAATCATATCGATTGCCACTTCGCCAAACACTTCACGCTTTGCTAATGCCACATAAATATTGCCTGGCCCTGTAATTTTATCAACAGGGGCAATTGTTTCAGTACCATAAGCTAATGCAGCAATCGCCTGCGCACCACCAATTTTATATATTTCCGTTACCCCTAAAATATGTGCTGCAACAAGCACTGCGTCTGGCAATTTACCATTTTTACTAGCAGGGGATGTAATAACAATGCGCTTTACTCCCGCAACTTGTGCTGGAATAACATTCATTAAGACCGATGATGGGTAGGCTGCTGACCCTCCTGGTACATATAGTCCTACTGCATCTAACGGGATAATGCGCTGTGCTAAATAGGAGCCATCTGCTAAAGGTAACTTATAACCTGTGCGATGTTGCTGTTCATGATAAAGGCGAATATTTGCTGCTGCTTCCGTTAAATCCTGCAACAACACTTGGTCAAAGTTAGCAACGGCTTCCTCTATTTCTTCCTGTAAAACACGGAAATCAGTCAAGCTGACACCATCCCATTTTTCGCTATATGTACGAATCGCCATATCGCCTTGTGCCTTGACGTTTGCAAGCACCTCACGCACGACAGCTAGTTGCTGTTCATTGCCCCCCTCTAATGGGCGCTTTAATGAAATATTGTTTGTTAATGTTGTAATTTGCATATATTAGCCCTTCTTCCTAGTCAACGCATTTTCTTAAACGACTTACTAATTCTTGAATGCGTGCGCTTTTCAAACGATAACTTACAGGATTTGCGATTAAACGTGATGACACATCCGCGATATACTCATATTCCACAAGCCCGTTTTCTTTTAATGTGCGTCCTGTTGATACAATATCAACGATGCGATCTGCTAATCCAATCATCGGTGCCAGCTCAATCGAACCATTTAATTCGATAATTTCAACCTGCTCACCAATTTCCTTATAATACTTCGTCGCAATATGCGGATACTTTGTTGCTATGCGAGGTGCTACTTCATTCATCGTTGTATCAGGCAACCCGGCCGAGGCAATATAGCAGGCGCTGATTTTTAAATCAAGCAGCTCATGCACCGTGCGTTGTTGCTCTAATAAAACATCTTTTCCTGCAATGCCTATATCTGCAACACCATGCTCTACATAAACAGGCACATCCATCGGCTTCGCTAAAATAAAGCGAATATTTTCCTCTGGAATTTCAATCATCAGCTTGCGTGTTTCTTCCATTTCATCGGGCAACCTGAAGCCTGCATTTTCTAATATTTTGCATGCCTCCGTAAAAATACGTCCTTTCGGCATCGCAATTGTTAGCTCTGTCATCGCTGCCCCTCCTCTTGCACATAAACAACCTCATTAAATTCCTTCTGATATGCAGCAATGTCTATTAAACTTTCAATCGCTTGCATTGTCACACGACGACCATCTGCACGTAAATCTGCTGCGTATTGCAACGCCTCATGATACAAAGCTGACTCAAATAACAGCAAAGTTGTTGTGAATGTCGCATCGCTTGCAGGCACAACCTCTAATAAGCGGTCAACACGTAAACCAAAGCCTGTCGCACCAACCTCTGATCCAAAATGCGCTAAAAGTCCATCGTAGCGTCCACCATTGCCAAGCGGGAAGCCACTGCCTACTGCAAATACTTCAAACAGCATACCCGTGTAATAATTCATATGGCTTGTAATCGTAAAATCAAACGTAATATAGTCCATTAAATTTGCTTGCTTTAACAATTGTTCCAACTCAAACATATACGTTAATTCATTTTGATTGACTACATATTTCTCTATATTTAGAACGGTTTTTATGTTCATTGCTTCTTCAATAAATTGCAATAAAATCTCGCTTTTTTCCGTTGGTAAAGCAAAGGATTTAACCGCCTCTTCAAAGCCAACATAGTTGCGCTCCACCAATAATTTGCGCAGTTGATTCATTTGCTCCTCAGTTGCTGTATATTGCTGCAAAATTGCCTGTAATACACGCGCATGTCCAATCGTAATCGTAAAAGTTTGAATGCCTAACTGCTGAAGCAATTGAATCGCTGTTATAATAACTTCCGCATCTGCGAAAACAGAGGAATCACCAATTAGTTCAATGCCCATTTGTTCAAATTCTGCTGGACGTCCACCCTCTGTTTGCTGTGCACGAAAAACACTTGCAAAGTATGCAAGGCGCTGTGGAATTTTCTCCTTTAACAACTTCGCCGTTGCAATACGTGCAATCGGGGTCGTCATATCAGGACGAAGAACAAGAAGATTTCCTTGATTATCCACCAGCTTGAATAGAGCAGCGTCATCAATAGCAGACGCCTTCCCTACTGTGTCGTAATATTCCACTGATGGTGTTTTTATAAAATCATAGCCTCGAGCATATAAAAAATGGCGCCCTTGTGCTCGAATGGCTTCTAGTTTTTCATATGTTTGCGGGAATGTATCACGCATCCCAAGTGGTTTTTCAAATAATTTAATCGTAGACATTGCTATGCACCTCAATACACTTTAATTCACTAGTGTGATAGTATAATAAAGTAAATATGTTGTCAAGCTTCTGACTATATTGTATCTTCGTTGGCATAACATGTTGTTTCATTAAAGTCTGTGAAATTTGCTATATTGGCGTGGCTTGTTTTATTTGCGGGTTTTATGATTTATTTGCGAATTTCTCAGTTTATTTGCGCTTTCCATGATTTATTTGCGAGTTTCTCATTTTATTTGCGTTTTCCATGATTTATTTGCGAGTTGCTCAGTTTATTTGCGCTTTTTATGATTTATTTGCGGGTTGCTCAGTTTATTTGCGCTTTTCATGATTTATTTGCGGGTTGCTCAGTTTATTTGCGCTTTTTATGATTTATTTGCGGGTTGCTCAGTTTATTTGCGCTTTCCATGATTTATTTGCGAATTTCTCAGTTTATTTGCGCTTTCCATGATTTATTTGCGAGTTTCTCATTTTATTTGCGCTTTCTATGATTTATTTGCGGGTTTCTTGTTTCATCACCATAAAACGCAAACAAGCTGATGAGAGCTTCTTTCTCATCAGCTTGTTATTGCTATTTTTGTCGTGCTGCCATTTCCTCTGCCGTGAAAATAATGCGCATCGGATTTCCCCCTACCATACATCCTGCTGGTACATCTTTATGTACGAGTGTTGCTGCGGAAACAATGGCGCCATCACCAATCTCTATACCTGGCAAAATCGTTGTATTGGCACCAACCATAACATTGCTGCCAATTTTCACATCACCTAAACGATACTCATTTATTAAATATTCATGTGCTAAAATCGTTGTGTTAAAGCCTATAATTGAATTATCTCCAATCGAAATGCGCTCTGGAAACATCGTATCAGGCATGACCATTAGTGCGAGTGATGTTTTTTCGCCAATCTTCATTCGAAGAAATGTGCGATAAATCCAATTTTTCATTGCCATAAATGGTGTAATGCGTCCAATTTGAATAAAAATAAAGCATTTGACGATTTTCCAAAAAGATACCGTTTGATAAACATGCCAAAGTGAATTTGCCCCTTCCACTTTGTAACGCTCTGTTCTTCTCATAGGCTTATCCTTTCACAATTGTTAATAAATCGGTCATATTGTCAAGCATATATGTCGGCGAAAATTGCTTTAAGTAATCTTCACCTTTAAAAGTCCATGCAACACCTGCCGTTTTCACTCCTGCATTATGCCCTGCCTCAATATCATGCGAATTATCCCCAATCATAATGACATCTTCTTTTGCTACTTGGAGCTTTTCTAATGCTAATAAAATTGGCTCAGGATGTGGCTTGACATGTTGTACACTATCAAAGCCAATAATATGCTCAAATAAATGACCAACACCTAGCACCTTTAAACCGCGTTCAATCATATCCACACGTTTTGTCGAAACAATCGCTAACCTTATACCTTGTGCATGCAATTGTTGTAATGTCGAAACAACCCCATCATATTGTGTCACAAGCTCATCATGATGTTCAATATTCCATTTGCGGTAGCTTGCTACTAGTTCATCTACCATATCTGGAGCTATTTCAGTAAAAGATTGTCTTAATGAAGGACCAATAAATTTTATGCAATCTTTTGGCGAATATTGCCCAGGAAATTTTTCTTCTAATACATGCATAAATGTTTGGATAATTAACTCATTTGTATCTAACAATGTTCCATCAAAATCAAATAATAACGCTTTTACCATTATAATTCACCCTTTATTTGTCTAAATAGCGTACAGCAGGCTTTACAGTAATTCGACGATAAATAATACAAGCTAAACCAATGACAATACCAAGTATCGACACGACTTGTGCTGAACGTAAATCACCAATTAAATACAGGCTATCTGTTCGTAGTGATTCGATATAGAAGCGTCCAATTGAATACCAAATAAGATAGAAGAAAAACATTTCCCCACGACGCCAATTGAATTTACGTGCAATGATTAAAATAATAAAGCCTACGACATTCCATAATGATTCATATAAAAATGTTGGGTGTACATATGACCCTAAATTTTCGATATACATTTGCTCAATCAACCAATTAGGTAAATGGAGACTTTCCAAAAAGCTACGCGATACTTCCCCACCATGTGCCTCTTGATTAATGAAGTTGCCCCAGCGTCCAATTATTTGTCCTACTAAAATGCTCGGTGCTGCGATATCTGCAATACGCAGGAAGCTGACATTTCGCCTTTTTGTAAAGATATAAGCTGTAATAAATGCACCAATTAATGCGCCATGAATTGCAATTCCACCATTCCATATTTCAATTGCTCGAAGTGGATTGTCTTTATAAGCCCCCCATTCCATTGCTACATAATAAACACGTGCACTTAGTATTGCAATTGGCACAGCCCAAATGAGCATGTCCGCGATAAAATCTTGGTGAATACCTAAGCGCACCGCCTCACGCTGTGCTAAAAAGTAAGCTAGTACGATACCTGAAGCAATTAAAATACCATACCATCGCACATCAATAGGTCCAATGGAGAATGCTACAGGATTGATTTTCATCATAATAAAGTCCATCATTTTGCTCCTTCTTTAATTAAAGTCATTCATTTCCCCATTTGATGCGATAACTGCATCTAGCCTACGGGAAAATTCCTCTGCTGCATTAACGCCCATTCTTTTTAGACGATAATTCATCGCAGCTACTTCAATAATAACAGATACGTTACGTCCAGGCTGAACAGGAATTGTTAGCTTTGTTAGCTCCGTATCAATAATTTTCATTTTTTCCTCATCAAGCCCTAGACGATCATATGATTTATTTGGATCCCAGTTTTCTAGCTCTACAACAAGTGTAATTCTTTTATATGGTCGAATAGCACTTGCACCAAATAATGTCATAATATTAATAATACCGATTCCACGAATTTCCAATAAATGTTCCAACAATGGGGGTGGGCTACCGATAATCATATTTTCTGATTCTTGACGAATTTCTACAGAGTCATCTGCTACAAGGCGATGTCCTTTTTTGACAAGCTCTAATGCTGTTTCACTTTTCCCTACACCGCTTTTCCCAAGAATGAGTACCCCGATTCCATAAATATCTACAAGTACCCCATGAATAGCTGTAGTTGGTGCCAGCTCACTTTCTAAATAATTTGTTAAGCGGCTCGAAAAATGAGTTGTCGTTTGCTTTGAAACTAAAACAGGAACATGATTTTTATTCGATGCATCAATTAATTCCTTTGGTACTTCCATACTTCTTGAAAGAATAATTGCTGGTGTATTGCGTGCACATAGCAAGCACATACGTTCAACTCTCACATTTTCTGGAAGCATTTCAAAAAAGGAGAGCTCTGTCTTTCCAAGTAGCTGGACACGATTTGCTGGGTAATGTGTAAAGTAACCAGCCATCTCAAGCCCGGGTCTTGAGATATCACTTGTTGTAATAGCGCGCCCAATCCCTTCATGACCACTCACGATTTGTAAATTAAATTTCTCCATTACATCTCTTGTTGTAACTTGAACCATTGGCACAACCTCTCGATCCTTTATAGTCTTTCCTTATTGTAACATGTTCCAGTCATTTTTACGGAAAATGTATCCTTTATAAACCAACAAAAGGGGCGCCTAGAAATTCAGACGTCCCCTCCCCATTATTTTTGTTCTGCTAACCATGCCGCTGCTTTTTCAGCATCTTCACCTTTAATTAAACCACCAGGCATACCATTTGATGTACCATTTAAAATGACATTTAAAATTTCTTCCTCCGATAAACGTGCACCAACATCATTTAATGCAGGTGTTTTACGCATACCTTGCAATTGACCGCCGTGACAGCTGGCACAGGTTTGCATCACAATTTTCTCACCTTCTGGCTGCGGTGTTGCATTACCGCTTTCTTCCTCAGCGCCACCACATGCAGCTAAAAATAAAGCTGAGCTAAATGTAGCTGTTAATAATAATTTTTTCATTTCAACCCCTCCAATCCATTTCAGTATAGCAAAGTTAGACACGTTTGAAACCTTCTCCTAGCACCTCATAGGCATCTGAAACAACAACGAATGCTGTTGGGTCCACCATCTTCACAACTTGTTTCAATTTCGTGAATTCAGTTTGATAAACAACAACCATAAGAAATGTTTTTTCTTCTCCAGTGTAACCACCGAAGGCAGGAAGCTTCGTTACACCGCGATTCACTTCTCTGTAAATAGCTTCACGCATTTCCTCTTCCATGTTTGTAATAATATACGCCATTTTCGATTGGCTAAAGCCAAGCTGAATAATATCAATCGTTTTTGTCGTCACATATAAGCCGATAATCGCATACAAGCCTTTTTCTAAATCAAATACTAATGCAGCACTCACAGCAATAATACCATCAATCATCAAAACGCTTGTACCTAGAGTAAGCCCTGTGAATTTTGTAATAATTTGCGCTAATAAATCGGTACCGCCTGTTGAAGCTTTACCTTTGAAAACAATGCCTAGTCCTGAACCAACAACAATCCCACCAAAAATGGCACCAAGTAGTGGATTTAAAGTCCATGGCTCCCAGCCGCTCGTCAATATAACGAATGCAGGCAATGTAATTGTACCAATAAAGGATTTTACACCGAATTTCTTACCTAAAACTAAAACACCTGCAATAAATAAAGGAATATTAAATGCATATTGAATAATTCCTGCATTCCAACCAAATAAGCCATTTAAAATGGTACTAATTCCACTTACGCCACCAGAGGCTACTTGGTTCGGTAATAAAAAAACATTAAACCCAACTGCAATTATCGCAGCTCCTACAATAACAAATAAATACTCGCTAACTGTATCTTTCATTGTTAACTGCTCACTACTGTTCACACGACTTCCTCTTTCTTTATTCAATTTTTATTTATAGCATGAGCTACTAGCTAATAACCTCTCTTGCCCATTGCTCTGTTTCATCATAAATTTGGAATACCTTTTCTTGGTTCAAGCCTAGTTGCTGTGATAATTCTGTCAGCTTGTCCCAATCTAATTTGTACAATGCTTCACTAAATTGTAAATAGGGTGTCATTTCTGTTTCTACACCGTTAATCGTTTGCACGATTTCCTCTGATAGCGGCATCTTTCTTAAAATTAAATGCATCGGTCGCTTTAATAAGGCATCAATTAACGATAATAGACCAATTAAAAAATACTCAGAAAAATTCTTTTTATAATTTAGCTTCGCTACTTTTTCACATGCTTTCGCTCTAAACAATGACGCTACAACTAGCTCATTAAACGTATCTGTTTGCTCATGAGTATTTAATTCGCGCATTGCAAGTAAATACACAAGCTTACGTAGCTCCGTTAGCCCTAGCAAAACAATCGCTTGCTTAATTGAACGTATTTTAGATTTTTTGCGATTTTTTGAGCTATTAATGAGCTGTAAAAGCTTATAAGAAATCGATATTTCCCGTTCAATATTTTTTGCTAATATATTTATATCGGGCTCCTCATCCTTTAAAATCGAAATAATTTGGAAGTAATTAATAATATTCGCAGGTATATCAATCGCTCTCATAATTTGTGGCTTCTCAAAAAAATACCCTTGAAACAATACATAGCCCGAATGTATCGCAACTTCATATTGCTCTCGTGTCTCTACTTTTTCTGCCAAGAGTTGAATATGTGGAAATTTCGATTTTACTTTATTTTCAATTTCCATACGTTTTAATAAAGGAGTAATTAAAAAATCGACTTTAATATAGTCTATATAATGAAACAATTCATCATACACCGTTACTTCATCATTCAATACAAAGTCATCAAGCGCTAGTTTAAAGCCTTTTTTCTTTAACTCCTTTACACGTTCTATAAGACCATGTGTTATGCTGACATCTTCTAAAATTTCGATAACTACTTCTTGTGGGTTCACATAATCGACTAATGGGCTAAACAATAGCTTTTCAGTAAAATTAATAAAGGCTGGTGCACCACCTGTTGCTTTATCTATACCAATTGCTAAAAATGAGTTGATAATAACATCAATTGTTGCAGCATCTGCTCCTACGCCCTCTAAAGGAAAAGCATTCATATTTTTACTTCGATATAACAATTCATAAGAGACAATTTGTTCTTTTTCATCAAAAATCGGCTGTCTACCAATAAAAACTTCCACACTAACTCCTCACTTTATGTATCTTCATAATTTTTTCATTCTTGTTATTACGTTTATTTTATAAAGAAAGCTAAAATAGCATTCTTTTAACATATTATTTATTAATTTTGCCAACGTACAAATAATAGCAAATTCACTGCTATATTTCAGCAAAATCTTTAGTTGTTTTCATGCTTTATGCTTTAAAATCACTTAATTATAGCATACTTATCTTTAATGCATTGTTCAATTATAATTGCCTATATATTTCGAGACATGTAATATAATACTATATACGTTTAAGGGGGAGTAAGTTATTTATGAACATCATTGAATATGAGCAACAGCAATCTATCGCCTATGTAAAACTAAATCGACCTGATGTTTTAAATGCCTTTAATTTTGAAATGCTATGTGAGCTGCAAGCAATTGTAGAATCCATTCGTATACACCCTGATATTCGACTTGTTATCATTACAGGTGCAGGCGATAAAGCCTTTTCTGTCGGCGCTGATTTAAAGGAGCGCCAAACATTACCAGAGCCTTTAGTGAAACGAAATTTAAATAAATTTGCTGAAGTATTCAATGCTATCGAAGCATTGCCACAGCCAACCATTTGTGCGCTGAATGGCTACGCTTTTGGCGGTGGCCTTGAGCTTGCTCTTGCCTGTGATTTTCGCATTGCTGCCAAAAATGCAGTTGTTGGCTTAACAGAAACGAAGCTCGGCATTATTCCTGGTGCTGGCGGCACACAGCGCTTGCCTCGCTTAATTGGTGAAGCAAAAGCATTGGAATTTATTTTAACAGCGAAAAAAGTTGCAGGGGAGGAAGCGTTAGCTTGTGGGTTATTTACACAGCTAGTTGAACAAGAGCATTTAATGCAAGCTACAGAGAGCTTTGCCAATACAATTTTGCAAAATGCGCCAATCGCTTTACAGCAAGCAAAATTTGCTATCAAACAAGGAATGAAGGTTGATTTGCAAACAGGCTTACAGATTGAGCGTAAAGCATATGAAATCACTTTACCGACTGAAGACCGCATAGAAGCATTAAATGCCTTCGTTGAAAAACGGACACCGCAATTTAAAGGGAAATAAAAATGAGGAAGTGCATTTTGCACTTCCTCGCTTTTTATTCGGCAAAAATCGTTGCCCACTCCGCACGCTTTGCAAGCATTTCACGCGCTAATTGCTGTGCTCCCTCTAAGCTGTGATTCGCAGCCCAGCCACATTGCACTTCGTTACATGCTGGCACCTCTGTTGCATTGACAACATCCTGCAACGTTTTTTCTAAAATAGTTAAAATTTCATCATAATTATCATGGTTAATAACAGATAAATAGAAGCCTGTTTGACAGCCCATTGGACTAAGGTCAACAACATGGTCTGAATGGTTACGGATATTTTCAGCCATTAAATGCTCAATCGAATGAAGGGCATCCATTTTCATATACTCTTTATTTGGTTGCTTAAAGCGAATATCATACTTATGTACAACATCTCCGTGCTGCCCTTCCTTTAATCCAGCTAAACGTACATATGGTGCAGCTACTTTCGTATGGTCTAAATTAAAGCTTTCTACATTCATTTTTGTCATTTTCCATAACCTCGCTTATTTATTTTTTCGTCTCCCATTTAACGCACTAATAACCGCTGGTATAACAGAAATAAAAATAATTAATAACAATACTGTGGAGAAGTTTTCTTTAATAATAGGGATATTGCCAAAGAAGTAGCCAAGCATCGTACAAATCAATACCCAAGCAAATGCTCCAATAACATTATACATAATAAAGTATTTATAGTTCATACGGCTAGCTCCTGCCACAAACGGAATAAACGTCCGAATAAATGGCATAAAGCGCGCAATGACGATTGTCTTTCCGCCATGCTTATTGAAAAATCGCTGTGCCGCATCCATGCGCTCTTTATTAATAACCCTACCTAAAAAGCTATCAGGTGGGATTGATAAGCCAACAGCTCGTCCGATATGGTAATTTACCGTATCTCCAATAATTGCAGCTGTAATAAAGACCGCCATTAACAATGGTAAATTAAAGGAGCCTAACGCTGCAAATGTACCTGCTGCAAATAGTAAGGAATCTCCTGGTAAAAACGGCATAATGACGACGCCTGTTTCTACAAATACAATCGCAAACAAAATTGCGTATGACCAGCCTCCAAATTGCTGAATAATTTCCTGTAAATGCTGGTCAATGTGTAAAATAAAATCAATCAAGCCTTGAATAATCGCCATCCATATACTCACTTTCTAATCAATTTTTACTCTCTCATTTTAGCATAATATGATTTACTATGCTTTTTATAATATTAATTTAGAACGAAAATTAATACAAAATGTTGCGAATAAATGGACGCTTCTTTTTAAAATAATTGTGCATTCATCATTTTATTTTTTATAAATCCCTTAATGTTTAAGTAAAGAGCTAATTACAAAAAAGCTATTTAGCTTCAATCCAAATAGGAAGCGTATTTTTCAAGTGCCTGCTGTTTAACTTTATCCTCGCGTGCCCATTCGGATAATTTTTCTGTAGCATAGCTTGTATTTGCCTTTTGTACAGCCTCTCGCAAGGCACTCGTTTCATTTTGCAAAGGCACTTTTCCATAATTATTTCCTATAATTATATAGTATGGATCTGTTGTTGATTTTCTTAAGAATAATAAGTATTCATTATCTTCCTTCATTAACTCATAGCCTGCGATATGATATGTAATATCTTCGCGTTTATTGTATGCCTCGTTTTCTAAAATTGTTATTTCCATACCACTTTGCACCTCATCACCACTTATAACTTTTTGGACTAAAAAATTAGACAAAGTATATGCAACATCAATACGGTCCTCTTGATTATAAATAACAGTAGGATTTTCTTGAACAACCTTCTTCCCAATAACAATCATTTCAGCTTTGTTTTCTATAGATGCTAAATCTGGCATTACATCTGTTTTGGCATCTACAATTAAATTTCGACCAAATAAGCGCTCTTCCATCCCATTAGTTATTTCTTTTTTATTTCCAAAGATGAACCATCCAACTATAGAAATACATACAATTCCAATAATCATTACTAAGCTTTTTTTCATCAAAGTACACCGCCTTCTAAATTGAATATTTACAATTTTAATATAGATAATAACCCTTCAACGATAACATAAAAAAACAGATTCAAAAAATAGAGCTTTTCTGAATCTGTTTTTCATATTTTTATAATAGATAATTCTGATTAAATATATTTCTCAAACCAACCAACAATTTGCTCTAAACGCTGGATACGTAAGTTTGGCGTCCCCGTGCGTGATAAATTGTGGTCGCAATCTGGGAAGCGAACAAAGCCAACTTCTTTGCCCATTGTTTTTAACGTAATATAAAACTGCTCTGCTTGCTCAATTGGACAGCGGAAGTCTTTTTCGCTGTGCAAAATAAGCAATGGTGTTTCTACATTTTTTGCATATTTTAATGGCGAATGGTGCCATAGCTTTTCGATATCTGACATATCGCCACCAATTTGCCAATCTGTGAAGTAGTAGCCGATATCCGATACGCCAAAGAAGCTAATCCAGTTCGAAATCGAGCGCTGTGTTACCGCTGCCTTAAAGCGATTTGTATGTCCCACAGCCCAGTTTGTCATAAAGCCGCCGTAGCTACCACCTGTTAAGCCAAGACGCTGCGTATCAATCCAGTCATAATTTGCTAGCGCATAATCTGTTGCTAACATAATATCTTCGAAATCGCCACCACCATAGTCGTTGCGCACCGCATCTACAAATGCTTGGCTATAACCATGACTGCCACGCGGATTAATATACAATACACCATAGCCTTGCGCTGCTAGAAGCTGCATTTCATGGAAGAAGGTATTAGCATACAATGTATGCGGTCCACCATGAACCTCCACAATCAACGGATATTTTTCACCTTCCACGTAGTTGGCAGGCTTCATAATCCAGCCATGTACATCCCAATCCTTCGCTCCTTTGAAGACGATTGGCTCTGCTGCCGATAATGTCGTTTCTGCTAAATAAGCATCATTGAAATGCGTTAGCTGTTTGCGCTCACCTGTTGCAATATTGTGTGTAAATAGCTCGCCAGGGAATGTTGGATTTGAAACGGCCACAATCACTTCATTGCCGCTTTTCGCTACAGCATAGCCATAGACATGCTCGCTTTCTGGTGTTGCAGGGTACAGCTCACCTTCCAATGTTGCATAATATAAACGAATATCGCCCATCGTTGATACTTGGAAATAAAGTGCATTTGTTTCAGTCCAAACGACAGCTGGGGCTGCTGCACCTTGTTGGAAATCGGCTACTGCATAATCACCAACAGGTGCATCAAGGCTTTCTGTTAAATTGCTCGTTTGCCCTGTTTCAGTATCATAGACATAAACATTTGTATGTGTCGCATTTTTAAATGTTGCATCACTACCTACATAAGCAATATAACGGTCATCAAATGAATATGCCGCACCGCCATAATAGCCATCCTGCTCAACTAAAACCGTTTCTGCCTTCGTAGCCACATCAACAATATAAAGCGGTTGACGGAATTCAAAGTCTTGATTTTCTGAGCGATTGACAGCAATTATTAGCTTTTTGCCATCATGTGAAACAGCGTTTAATGCGTAATCATGATTGCCCTCTGTAAATTGCGTAATTGTGCCATCAAGTGTTACTTCTGCCACATGTGTGCTCATGCCTTGTTTGCGTAAACCATTGCCACCAACGCCATCCATTTTATGCTTCATTCTGTCCACAACATACGCTTCAGGTAATTTTTTGTCTTCCTTTTCCACCGCATCTGTGAATGCTGTTCCATCTTTCAGACTAGCTGTCACCCAAAGCTTTTGACCGCATGGGCTCCATACAAATGAGCTAACGCCGTATGGGAAATCTGCTACTTTTTTCGCTTCTCCACCATTGCGCTTTAAAATATAAAGCTGATTTTTCTCGTCGCGATTTGATAAAAAAGCAACTTGTTTACCATCAGGTGACCATTTAGCACCACTTACACGCTCCTTGCCAAATGTCCATTGCGTTACTTCCTCACTCGCTAGCTCAACGTGGAAAAGATGTGCATAATATTTATTGTCCTCTTGATTAATTAGCGTGCGTACAAATACAGCTTCCTGCCCATTTGGTGCTAGTACTGGTGCTGTTACAGATTGCAATGTGTATAAATGCTCTTTTGTTAAAAATGCTGTCATTCCCTATTCCCTGCTTTCTTATTGTTATTTCGAACTTCGTAATATTAAGTTTACCACGATACAAATATGTGTCAATATTCGAATAATTCTAGTTATAGTCCTCTAACTAAATATTTGCCCCATTCACGCATCGCAACCTTCTCGCCCGCCTCTGCTGCCCGCTTTAGCCAATATTCACCTTCATTAATATTTTGTTCGACATGCTCGCCTCTAATGAGATAAATACCTAACAAGCGCATTGCTACAAGCTCATGTAATTCCTCTGCTGCTTTTCGTATCCACTTTATCCCTTCGTCTATATTGCGCTCCAAGCTATCACCTGTAATTAAACGATAGCCTAAAATTCTTGTCGCAACACGATCTCCTCGGTCAACTGCTAATCTTAGCCACTTTTCACCTTCTACAGAATCTTTAGCGAGCACTTCTCCATCAAGCAAGCGAATCGCAATATCAACCATTGCCCATAAATCACCATAACTTGCTGATGTACGTAGCCAATGCTCACCCTCCCCTGTATTTTGTGTCACACCTTTTCCTGTTAAATAGCAATAGGCTAACTCATTCATTGCGCCTGTATCCCCTGCATCCGCAGCAGCCTTCAGCCATTTTAGCCCTTCCTGAACTTTATTTCTTTCCTTTTCCTCTATAAAATTAATGACATTTGATTTTTGCTCTGATGGGATCGTCTCTGTCGTTGCAGTCACTTGTTGTTCCATATTTTCGACTTGCATTTGTTCCTCAGCTTCTTCTTGCTTTTGCTCTTCTTGTTCAAACCCTAACGACTTCGAAATTTGATTAAACAATGAAAACTTTTTCTTTTTATCGTTATCCTCATTCATATCACATACCTCCTTCATTATATTGTACACAATTATCCAAATAATTGAGAAGCAATCGCCTTCTTATCTGATCAAACGATTTCTATGATACAAAAAGGAGAGTGCCCTTTAAGACACTCTCCCATCTACTATTTTGCTGCTTGCTCCTTTAACGAGCGGCGCAAAATTTTACCTGTTGTATTTTTTGGTAGCTCATCGATAATTTCAATGACTTTTGGCACCTTATATTTAGCAATATGCTCCGTGCAATATTGCTTTAGCTCCTCAACAGTTACGCTGTCATCCTTTACTACAACGTAAGCGCATACCGCTTCACCAAAATCAGGATCTGGTAAGCCGATTACTGCTGCCTCTACAATATTTGGATGTGAGTAAAGCACTTCCTCTACTTCACGTGGGTACACATTGTAGCCTCCAACGATAATCATATCTTTTTTGCGGTCAACGATATAGAAATAATCCTCCTCATCCTTGCGCGCTAAATCTCCTGTATATAGCCAGCCAGCTTGAATTGTCACAGCTGTTTCCTCCGGCATATTGTAGTAGCCCTTCATCACATTCGGTCCACGTACAATCAATTCTCCCACTTCGCCAACAGGTACTTCATTACCATCTGGATCAACAATTTTATTTTCTACATTGATAATTGATTGACCGATAGAGCCTGGCTTGCGCTCCTTATCTAATGGATTAAAGCATGTTACTGGTGACGCCTCTGATAGCCCATAGCCTTCTGAAATGCGGACATTAAACTTGTCCTCAAAGTTATGCAGCAAAGCAACAGGTAGAGATGCCCCACCTGAAATAGCTAAGCGCAACGTTTTAAATGCTGCGGCATCCCCTTCTGCATATTGATAAAGGAAATTATACATTGTCGGTACACCTGCGAAAACTGTTGCCTCCTGCGCTTTTGCCAGCTCAAAAATTTCGCCTGGGCTAAAGCGCGGTGCTAATAAAATAGTCGCACCTTGGACTAATGGTGCATTGACAACCACCGTTAATGCGAAAACATGGAATACTGGCAATGTCGCAATAACACGATCCGTCTCCGTTATTTTCAAATATGCGCCAACATCACGTGCATTTGAATATAAATTGCCATGTGTTAAAATAGCGCCTTTTGGATAGCCTGTTGTGCCAGATGTATATAAAATAACGGCATTATCATCTTCTACTAATGTAGCAGACTTTGCTGTGCCTTCTGTCGTTTTTAATAAAGCTGTGAAAAGAACGGTTTTCGCCCTTGCATTATCGCTTAATGCAGCAACTTTCTCCCCTGTGTCTGCCGCCGTTTCACAAATAATGTATTTCTCTACTTTCGTAAATGCTTGTACCCCTTTTTCTACAAGCGGAAGTAGCATATCAAGTGCAATCACCACTTTTACATCACCATTTTGAACAATATATGAAATTTCATCAGGTGTGTAAATCGGATTCACTGGAATGACTGTTGCACCAATACGCATCGCACTATACAGTGAAATTAAAAAATGAGGTGTGTTCCCCAATAATAATGCTACATGGTCGCCTTTTTCTACGCCCATATCCTGCAAAGCTTTTGCAAAACGATCAACCGTTTGCTCAAATTCACTGTAGCTTGTATTTTTCCCCATAAAATGATAGGCCGTTTTTTCTGGTTGTTCGAGAGCTTGCTGTCTTACCTTTTCTACTAGATTCAATACACCCATCCCCCTTTTATCAATGGCGCCTTTTAGACGCCGAACAAAAAATGAATTATCATTCATTTAATGTTATTTTAAAATAAACATTACAAGATTACAATAGCTTTCATATCATTATGCAAAAATCTTGTCGCTTATGTCATTTTATGCTGAATTTTATGAGCGCACATGCGCAATATAACGCCATCTAATCAAATAAAAATAAATAACTTGAATCATAATAATAAAGGAGAAAGCAAAAATAATTTCCTTTCCAAGAGACACGTGCATGACATTTTTTAAAATAGATTGCAGCACTAAAAAGGCAAACATACTATGCACCAAAGCAAGCCCCCACGGTAGGAAAAACTGTGGGAATAAATAGCGTGTAATTAAGCGCTTTTGCTCGTTATCGGTTAGTCCCATACGCTTTAATACATCAAATTGCTTCTTCTCACGCTCTAAGCTTGTATATAGCTTAAAGTAAATAAAGCTCCCTGCAGCTAGTAAAAATACAGCGACAACTAACAAGCCTACTAAAGTAAATAAAGAGTAAGCAGCTAATATATAAGAATAATTTAAGCCTGCATTTTCAAAGTAAAATGGCAGCGTATAACGATCCTTTAAATATTCCTCAGCAACTGTATAATATAGCTCTGCGCCAATATTTGCTGCATCAGCCCAGTTCGCAATATCAAATGCGTATAAATGATAGCTTGGCTCCACAATATTTGCATGCTCAAATGGGTTCGTAATTTTTTCAAAATCCGTATCACTAACAATAATCGCATTGCGGCTAATAATAGCGTCAGGGAAAATAAGCTTTGGATATACGCTATTAATAACAAGCTCAATATTATTTTCTTTTAACGTTGTACGCACAATTTTATTTTCGAGCTCTTTAATTGAGTCCTCTGAGTAAGCAATGAACATCGCTTCCCCTTGCCCAATTCGCACCATTGGATAACCATAGGAAAATAGCAGTTGATTAATATCTGATGCGCGAAACACTTCGACTGAATTGGACGTATGTGTAGACGTTTGCTTTTTTACAACAAAACGCGCCAAATTGTAGGATAATCCTGCCTCCTCTAATTCATATCGTAACGAGGAAATATGTGCTACCTCATAAGGATTATTGACAGTGCCTTTATAAATGATGCCGAGCGGATTGAGCTTATCGTATTGGGCTGTGTAGGACGACAATGCGGATAATACACCTACGCATAAAAAAGCTAACGTCGAAACAAGCGTTACAACAACAAACATTTTGCGATTGCTGTACATAATATGCCCTTGCTCAGCAAGCGATAACATACGTGTCTTGCGCCAATACACCTTTTTGCGCTTTTTGATTCGTTCAATAAAGGCTAATATTGTATCCGTAAATATAAAATACGTACCGATTGTCACGATAAGTGGAATGACTAGCAGCATAATTGGAAGTGTCACAAATGTCGTGATAATTGCTAAAAGATAGCCAAACCCCACTAAAAAAATACCTAGCCATGCGCGAATTTTCGAATACGCATTGGACACATCAACCGATTGGTGCCCCTTTAGTAAGTCGATTAGCTTTGTTTCCCTTGTCATTAATACACTAATAAAAGAAATCACGACAAAGGCGCTCATAAAGACGGTTAATGTTAAAACAAATGGCTCCCATGAAAAATAAAGAGGTAGCTCATCTAAATATAAAATTTCGCGTACAATCATAAAGAAAAATTTTGAAAAGGCGTAGCCAAATACAATGCCAAAAAAACTAGAAATAACCCCGATTAACATCGTTTCTAAAAAGACCAGCTTGCTTAATTGCCTTTTTTCCATACCGAGATGTAGCAAAATCGCAAACTCTTTAGAGCGTGCCTCTAAAAAGGCCTTCATTGAATAAAAAATAAAAAACCATGAAAACAGCATTAAAATAATTTCAGCAACAAGCATGCCGAGCAAGGATACATTTCCTAAAAAGCCTTGTTCACTTGCTGGATGAAACATCAGCATCGAATAAATAAAGAAAACAAAAACTGAGAAAAAGCTTGCCATAAAAAAGGCTGCATATATGCGGAAATTGCGAAACACATTACGGTAAGCGAATTGTTGAAAGGTCACCCACTTGCCCTCCTAATAAACTTAAAACATTTAAAATACGCTGAAAAAACGTTTGGCGGCGGTCATCACTATAAATTTCATTAAAGAACTCACCGTCTTTAATAAATAACACACGGTCACAGTAGCTCGCTGCAATTGGATCATGTGTTACCATAACAATCGTCGCCTGTCGCTCCCTATTAATTTTGCTTAACAGCTCCAACACCTCTCTTGATGCATGTGAATCAAGATTTCCCGTTGGCTCATCCGCCAATATAATAGAAGGTTGGTGAATTAATGCTCGTGCAATCGCTGTACGCTGTGCTTGTCCCCCAGAAATTTCATTTGGACGCTTTTCTAAAATAGCTTCAATGCCTAATTTCTCTGCTAAATCAGCAAGACGCTTTTCCATCACTTGCAATGGCTGGTTATCAAGCGTTAACGGCAGAACGATATTTTCCTCGACCGTTAGCATTGGCAATAAATTGAAGTCTTGAAACACGAAGCCGAGCTGGCGACGACGAAAATATGCGAGCTCCGTTTTATTTAAGCTTTGTGGCTTAATTTTCTCTAAAATAATTTCACCTGACGTTGGATGATCGATTGTTGAAATCATATTCAGTAATGTTGTTTTACCGCTTCCAGATGGTCCCATAATCGCTAAAAACTCACCTTTTTCCACTTCAAAGCTTAGCTGATTGAGCGCGCGATGTGTTACTTTTCCTTCATATACCTTTGTTACTTCATTGATTTGTAAAATCGCCACAATTATCCCCCATTTCGCTCGCTTGAAAATGTAATATATACCGTTGTCCCAACGCCGACCTCTGATGTAATGACAAGCTGATGCCCTAGCTTATCGCATATTTCATTTGCTAAATATAGCCCCATGCCCGTTGATTCCCCTGTTTTGCGTCCATTTTCTCCTGTAAAGAAAGCCTTTGTAACACGTGATAAATCTGATCTTGGTATGCCAATCCCTTCATCTTTAATTGATAAAGTGATGCTTCCTTCCTTTTGTCGTGCACAAATCACAATTTTTTTATTCGGCTCAAATGTGTATTTCACCGCATTCGTAATAAACTGACTTAATGCAAATTGTAGCGATTTTGAATCGCTCGCAATCGTAAACTCCTCATCAATATGCACTTCTGGAAAAACTCGATTCGTAATAAATAGACGTTTATGCTCATTAATAACCGTTGTGACAATCGCCTTCAATGGTACTTGCTCCACCTGCATATCGTCCTCAAAGCTATCCAGGCGCGCACTCATTAATACCATATCCAGCCCTCGTTTTAGCCGCTCCACTTCCTCCTGTACACTTTTTTTATCAAGTGGTGCTTCCTCCTGCAAAAGTAGCTCTAAAACAGCAATTGGTGTTTTCATTTGGTGAATCCATTGATTCATAAATTTGTATTGACGTTTTTGCTTCGCATATAATGCTTGCACTTCATTTTGGTACACATAATATAGCTGGTGCATATATTTTTCCGTTTGCATATATTCCATTGTTTTTGCATTTTTTTGTAGCGCATCCTCCATCGTCACAGGCAGCTGCATAATTTTACTTAAGTAACGACGGCGCAGCATATAGCGTACAGCTAAAAAGGATATAATTAAAATTGTGCTAATAACAATGCTATAAACAGCTGTTTCAAAATTACGAAAGCCATCTAACCAATATAGAAGTAACACAAATAGCACAAGTAGCACTTGAAAAATAATATAGGAAATATGTTCTTGTAAAAAAAGCTTCAATCCCATTACATTTCCTCCGCACTTAGAACAAAGCGATAGCCTGCACCACGCACCGTCTCAATTGCCGACTTCACATTGTAATCCGCTAGCTTTTTACGAACGCGCGTCATATTGACATTGAGCGTATTTTCATCCACAAATGCTTGGTCATCCCATAATTGCTCTAGCAACGCATCACGCGACACAACCTTTGGCGCTTGTCCAAGCAGTAAATCTAAAATAATGCATTCCTTTTTTTGTAAAGGAATCACAATATCCTTCACATGCAGCTCCATGCTTTCTAAATACAGCGTCAGTATCCCTTGCTTTACTGTGCGCTCCTCCTGTCTTGCTGCATACTCCCCGTATGTACGGCGTAGGTGACTACGAATTTTCGCCAGCACAATTTCATAATTGAACGGCTTCGTAATAAAATCATCCCCACCATTTTCTAACGCAAAAATCTGATCCATCTCTCCAGAACGTGCTGAAATAAACAAAATCGGACATGTCGTATGCTGTCGTAGCTGACGGCACCAATAATAGCCATCATACGCGGGTAAATTTATATCAAGCAGCACCATATGTGGTGCAAATGCTAAAAACTCTTCAATCAACGCATCAAAATCCTGCACCACCGCTACTTCATATTGATATTTACGCAGCGTATCCGCAAGCAAGGAAGCGATCTTCTTATCATCTTCCACAATAAAAATTCGATGCTTCTCCATTGTCAAAACCCTCCTTTTTCCAGGTGCCAGGCACTCACACAATTCTCACACAATTTATGTAGACGCTCCAACTAGCCAAGTAGTTGCTAAATGCCTCCTTCTTAAGCTTACATGATTTTATGTCAAAAATGAAATCACAAAACAGCCTTAAATTCTTAAAATAAAAGTTAGGGCTGTCCAGAAAGAAGTTTCTTTCCAGACAGCCCCTTACTACAGCTTATTAATAAATCAACTGCAAAAAGTCTTCGATTGTAATACCGCCAAAATATGTCGCAATATCGATTTTCTTTAATGCCTCAGCGATTGCGGCACGCTCATATTTACAGCCTGTTAAAAGCTGCTCCACTTCCGCTACATCACCAACACCGAAGAAGTCTCCATAAATTTTTATTTCCTCAATAATACCGCGATTCACCTCTAAGCGAATATCGATACCGCCAGATGGGAAGCGATGCGTTTTTTGAATATTGAAGCGTGGCGATTTGCCGTAATTCCATTCCCATTTTTGATAGCGCTCTGCTGATAGCTCATGAATTTTCGTCCAATCCTCATCTGTTAGCTCATAGTAGCGAATGTTTTCTTCGCCATTGAAAATTGATTTTAAAATTTCCATACGGAATTGCTCTACTGAAATTTTGTCTGTTAAAAACTCTGAAATGTTGGCAACGCGTGAACGCACTGATTTAATGCCTTTTGATTCGATTTTATCCTTTTTCACCTTCAATGCTGAGACAACTTGGTCAATATCTGTATCAAACATTAACGTACCGTGGCTAAACATGCGACCACGTGTTGCATATTGAGCGTTGCCTGAAACTTTACGCCCTTCCGCTAAAATATCATTACGTCCTGATAGCTCTGCATTGACACCTAATTTCGCCAAAGCATCAACTACAGGCTGCGTGAACTTTTTATAGTTGTGGAAGCTATTGCCGTCATCCTTCGTTAAGAAGCTAAAGTTCAAATTGCCTAAATCATGATAAACAGCGCCACCACCTGATAAACGGCGCACAACGATAATGTTATTATCCTCTACATAATCTGTATTAATTTCTTCGATTGTATTTTGATTTTTGCCAATGATAATAGATGGTTGGTTGATATAGAACAGCAAAAAATCATCCTGCTCAATATCCATATTGCGTAGAATATACTCCTCAATTGCTAAGTTAATGCGTGGGTCTGTAATGCCTTTATTATCAATAAAATACATGCTGTATCTTCCCTTCATCATATGTTCAAATTTATTTTACATGAAATTAGGCATTTTGTGTTGACGAATGCATACTGTTATAATACAATACATATAAATAAATCAGTATTATAACAGTTAGCTCAAAGGAGGGAAAAATGCTTATGTTAGAAAACGTAGTGGAATTTTTCAGAAACTTGCCAGAGAAAACTTGTGTACAATGTGGAAAAACGATGGAAGAGCAAAGTGAATGCTACAGCCATTGTTGCGAAAACTGCAATACAAATTAATCCCGTGAATCGCATCCCTATGATGATTCTATAAATGAACTGCTTACACTTAAAGGCAGTAGGAAGGCAAATGAACACTTGCCCTCCTGCTGTCTTTTTGCATGGATATGTTTAGCCCACTAAAAAATTGCCTGAAAAGTAGCATGCTACTCTTTCAGGCAATTTCATTTTTATTATGCTTGTTGTTGCTTTGAATAACGACGTGTGAAAACTAATGCGAAGTAGCCAAGCGTAATTGCTAAGCATACAAGTGTGAAGCCTGCTAATACTGCAAAGTTAAAGCCTAAGAATGCTCCATCACCTGTAGAGATTGCTACTTTAAATGCTTGCACTGAGTACGTCATTGGGAAGAATGGGTTGAATGCACGTAATGGCATTGGCACTAATTCTAATGGGAACGTACCCGCACTCGTTGTTAATTGGATGATTAAAATAAGAATCGCTACGAAGCGTCCTGGGTCACCCATAATCGATACAAGCATTTGAACAATCGCTAAGAACGTAAAGCTTGTTAATACCGTTGTGACAATAAACCACGGTAGGCTATCTACTTCAAGTCCTAAAATGCCAACAACAATCGCAATTGTAATCGCAGATTGGATAATACCAACGACTGCTAAAACTGATACTTTACTAAAGAACCAAGCGACAGGATTTGTTGGGCGTACTGCTGGCTCAACAAATGGGAAAACAATCGAAATTAATAATGCCCCTACGAATAAGCCTAAAGAAATAAAGTATGGTGCAAAACCTGTGCCATAGTTTGGTACATGGTTAACAACTGTTTTATCTACATCAACTGGCTGTGCCACCATTTCATAGTTGGCATCACCTGAGTCAATTTTAGCCTCTTCACTTGCATCCTGTAGTTTTGATGTTAATGTTTCTGTACCTTCTGCAAGCTCTTTTGTACCGTCTGCTAACGTTGTAGAGCCCTCTGCAAGCTCACCAGATTTTTCAGCAAGCAATGATGTACCATCATTTAATTTACCTGAACCTGTTACTAACGTATTTAAGCCCGTTGCTAATTCATTAGCACCTTTTTTAGCTGCACCTGCACCTTGTGTTAATTCATTTAACTTTTCAGCCATTGTCGCATTGCCGCCAGCAATATTTTGAATACCGCCACGTAATGCATCGCTATTTGCGACTAAATCATTAGCACCCGCACTAATTTGTTGCTGTGCTGCAAGCAATTGGCTGCTGCTTTCGTTTAACTGTGCTGCACCTTGCTGCAATGAGCCTGTGCTTGTCGTTAAATTATTTAAGCCACCAGCTAATTGTGTGCTACCTTCATTTAATTGCTTTAACGTTGCCTGTAAGCTGGCTGCCTGCTCTTCAGGAAGCGTCGCTAAAATTTGCTGCATTTGCTCTGATAATGAGCCAATACCTGCATTTAATTTTGTTGCACTTTCACTTAATTGGCTTGCACCCGTCTGTAAATTCTCTGTATTTTGCGTTAAAGAATTTAAGCCTTGATTAAATGCTTGTTGCTTTTCTACTAATGTATTTTGACCTTCAGCAACTTTTGCTGCGCCATCTGTATAATTGTTAATACCTTGTGCTAATTGCTTTGCACCCGCTGATAATTCACCAGCGCCTGCCGATAATTGTGAGCTGCCTTGCTCTAGCTTTGCAACACCATCAGCTAAGCTTGTTGCACCTGTTGCTGCCTTTTGTGCACCTTGCTTTAATTCGCTCGTACCATCAGCTAGCTCGATTGTGCTTGATGCTAATTGCTCTAAATAGCCTTGTAAATCTCCAGCACCATCCATTAGCTTTTGTGCACCTTCATCTAATTTTGATGCGCCATCTGCTGCCTCAGCAAAACCATCTCCAAGCTTTGTAATGGAAGTAAATAATTTTTCAGCATATGTTTTTGATACTTGTGAATTCACTTCAATTTTAATTTTTTCCATTGCTGTTTCACCAATTTGGGCACTTAAAAAGTTAAAGCCTTCATTTGGTATATAATCAATGACTAATTTTGAAGGTTCTTTATCAAGCAATGTTGTTGCATGCTGTGAAAAGTTTTCTGGAATGCGAATTAACATATAATAATTGCGGTCCTGCAATTGCTTTTCTGCATCCTCTGCTGAGATTTCCTCAAATTTAAATTGCTCACTGGAGACAAGCTTATCTGTTAGCTCTTCACCAAGATGCATCGTTTCGCCTTCAAAATTTGCACCGCTATCTTCATTGACAATCGCAACTGGTAAATTCGTTAATTGCGCATATGGATTCCAAAATGCCCATAAAAACATGCCGCTATATAGTACTGGTATAAATAACACCGCGACAATCGATACTAACATTTTGCGTGTCTTAAAAATCTGCAACCATTCTGATTTAAACACTGACATCACCTTTCCTTTTACGTAATGACCAAAAACGTCAATTGGTCATTTTAGACCAATAAAAAATCAAGTTTCCCTAATCGAAAACTGATTTTATTATTGCTTTTGTAAGCCTCTAAAAATCGTTTGCTTAAAGATATCCAAAATTTGATCCTCACCCATCGGCTCATCATGTATTTGCTGCCAATCTACAACAAATGCTAAATAAGATTTAAACAATAAATACGCGACAAGTGGCGCATCACATTCATGCACCTCACCTTTGCTAATCCCCGTTTCAATGCGGCTTGCAATATAGGAGATTCCCTCACTTTCAATATCCTGAAGCATCTGTTTAACCGCTGGCGTGCGCAGCTCCTTTTCCTCCTCAATTAATTTGGCGAAAAGTACGTGGCGCTCTCTAAATTCCAGCATTTTCATTAATACGCTATGCCCGTTTTCTGTAAAGGACTGATTCGTATCAATCGTTGCATCCATCGCCACTTTCATTTCCTTAATAAGCGACATCACAACTTCCTTTAAAATTTCTTCTTTATTAGAGAAAAAAGTATAAATCGTCCCTTTACCGACATTCGCAATTTTAGCAACTTGCTCCATTGTAGTTCCTTTATAGCCGAATAAAGAAAACGACTTTGTTGCTGCCTCTAAAATTTCCTGCCTACGATCCAATTTATTTCCCCCCTTTTTCCATAAAGAATCACTTTAAAAGCGAAATGACCAGAAAACCATTTCGGTCATCTGGTCATTATTATACATGTCTCAAAAAAATTTGCAAGCATTTATTCAAAAAAATTTTTAATGATGGTGCTCCTCTTCATCCTCATCGTTTTCCTCATGCTCACCATGCTGCATTGAATTGTCGCTTTTATCCTCCAGTACCTTGCTCATATCTGGATTGCCTACAGTAATTTGCTGCTTCGGCATCACGTGTAAGCTGCGTGCTGTCGTATGTGCAAACATATAATAAACGCCGTCATGGTCGAATGTAAATGTTGCTTTATAGACACCATCTTTATCTAATTGACCATCAATCATATGGCCCTCATCTTTAAATCCTGATTCCCATACTTCAAACTGCACTGTTGCATCATCTACATTTTCATCACCTTGTGTCACATATGCTACTAGCTCCACTTCCTCATTTACCGCAACCGCTTCTGGTGTTTGAATCTCAACAATTACTTCCTGTGGCATAACCCCACTATCCATCGTATCTACCTCTGGTTCATCATTACAGCCTGCTAACATCATTGGTACTGCTAATAAACTTAAAAGCCATTTTTTCATTTTTTATTCCTCCATTAATGGTATTTTCACATAAACACATGTGCCTTTATCTATTTCACTTTCAATTGTCAATTGCCCTTTATGTAGCTTCACTAACTGCTCTACAATAGACAAACCTAAGCCACTACCACCATCTGAACGACTTCTTGCCTTGTTTACACGGTAAAAGCGCTCTGTTATATGCGGTAAATCCTCAGCTGGGATACCAATACCCGTATCCTTTATGGAAATCAATGCAAACTGCTCATCTGTAGTTGCTGTAATTTGCACTTTAGAGCCAATCAAAGAATAACGAAGAGCATTTTCTAAAATATTAATAAAAATTTGCTTTAGCTTTTCCTCATTGCCTAAAACAATTAATTCCTCATCAAGTATTTCACTTATTTCAATTTGCTTTGTTTGCGCAGTGCCGTGTAAAATAGCTGTCACCTCACGCACCACCTCAGCGAGCACTATCGGATAAAGCTCTAGCTCCTCCTGCTCCTGCGTTGTACGGGCAAGCTGCAATAATTCATTCGTCAAACGCTCCATACGACCAGCCTCACGTGTAATGAGCTGAATTGCCTCACGCTGCTCAGTCTCTGTCATATAATTTTGACCAATTGCTTCACTATAGCCTTTGACATAGCTAATCGGTGTTCTCAGCTCATGTGAAACCGTCGCTAAAAAAGCCTTTTGCTGCTCATCCTCTTGCTGAATAGCATGTGCCATTTGATTGAAGGCTTTAGCCAATTGACCGACTTCATCCTTTGATGTCACATTTACCCTTGCTTCATAATGCCCTTCTGACATTTTTTCTGCCGCCTGCTGTACCTCATGAAGCGGACGCATAATGCGACGTAGCCCTTGTCCTATAAATAATGCAACAAATATAGAAAATAGGGCAGCTCCGCCAATTAATAAGCCTACTTCTGTTGTCGCTAGCTCGCTAATTTTTGTTAGTGGATAATATAAATAAATAATTCCCTCTAAGCGGTTTTGCTCCGTAAATGGTAGAATAACTGAAATAATCGGTCGATCAAAGCGCTTTTCATAGCCTACCTTTGTCACTGCTTGCCCTTGCAATAGCTGCTCTCGTTCTTCTGCGCCAATGAGCGTATCATAGTCGATATCGAACGGTACACAGGCGCTTAGTTCGCGTGGGTTGCGCACTGCGAATATTTGAAAATGCGAGTATGCATTAAATTCCTCAATGCGCGCAATTAATGCATCATCTACTTTGCCACCACGATACATCGTTTGCAGCTTTTCGCCAACTTCAATCATCGATTGCTCCATATCGGAAACGTATAGCTCCTCATAAATAAACTCGGATAAAATATACATAAAGGCAATTGTCGCCAACAGTAAGCTACACATTAATAGCCAAATTTTTGTTGTCAGCTTTTTCATAGTGGCTCTCCGAATCGATAGCCAATCCCCCATACCGTTTGAATATATTCACTGGCATCCTTCAATTGTGTACCAAGCTTTAAACGTAGCGTTTTAATATGCGTATCGACTGTGCGCGTTCCCCCTGCATAGTCCATATCCCAAATGCAATCAAGCAGCTTCTCACGTGAATAGACGATATTCGGATTTTGCATAAATAAATGGAGAATTTCATATTCCTTTAATGTCAATGGTACAGGCTTGTCCTGTACAAATACTTTTCTCGATATTTCATCTATTTTAATAATACCGTGCACTAATAACCTTTGTGTTGACTGCATATCAACAGCTTCTGTACGCCTTAACACTGCGAAGATTCGTGCAATCACCTCGTTCGCAGTAAAGGGCTTGACGATATAATCATCACCGCCAATTGTTAAGCCATTTACTTTATCTTCATTGGCATCCTTTGCTGTTAAAAAAATAATGGGTATATTGGATGTTTGACGAATGGTTTTGCAAACGGTAAAGCCATCTATTTCAGGCATCATAACATCTAATAAAATAAGGTCAACTGTGCGTTTATTTAATTGCTCATAAGCCTCATAACCATTTGAAGCTGTTATCGTTTGTATATTTTCCTTGCGTAAAACGACTTCCAATAAATTTCGCATATCTCGCTCATCATCTACAATTAATACAGTTGTCACTTAGGAATCCCCCCTTACAAGCAATTGAAACGGACCTTTATCTACTGAAATGGTTTGATCGATTTGGCCTTCCTTAATAAAATATAGTGTATGATCGTCATAGCCTGCAACGATAATATGCTCATTAAAATATGCCACAGCAAATGGATTTGCACCTATTTCTAATTGCCATTTTAGCTTCCCTTTTTGCTCTGTTACATAAAGCATATTGCTGCCATGACTGACAACAGCTAACTCATTTTCATGCTGTGCAAAGCCAATTGGCATCAACGGCATAGATAATGTAGAGAGCACTTCACCTGATGCTAAATCGTGTACCTTCACCGTTTCATTCGGACGCATTCCTTCCCCGTGTCCTCCAACTAACAGCTTATTGTCAACAATCGCCAGTCCATGTGATGACTTTTCAATGGGCCACTCTGCCTGCAATACTAAATCTTCCATAGCAATGACGGATAAAGAAGTATCTTTATAATTAACAACATACAATAAGCCTTCATGTGCAATCATCGACATCGGGTAATTGCGTAACGCAAGCTCGCCATCGGGCTCACCATATAAATTGTAGCGCATTAATTTATTCGTGCGACTATTTGTTAAAAAAATCATTTGCTCTGTTTCAGCATAATAGGCATTTGTCGTGCCAATACCTGTTTCTAATGTCGCAAGCTTTTTGCCAGAGGATAGCTCATAAATATCTGCCTCTGCTAATTGATGCCCATATAATAAAATACGGTCTCGCTGAATTAATATTGCACCTGTGTACGCTTTTTCAAACGTCCAATCTGCAACGAGTTCACCTTTGCGATTATAAAACGTCAGCGAAGGCTCTAAAATATTCATTGATGCTACGAATGATTGATGTGTGTTAATACTGTGGAAGCGTTCATTTGTGCATCCTACTAATAACGATACAAATACAATGACACATATGATTTTATATTTCATCACTCACCCTCCCATCCTATCGTACTCGATAATTGTGAAATAATAATGAAAAACTTGCGGTAAATTTATGAACAATATATAGTGTTCATCATGAAAAAGAGAAATGCAAACTAAAAATTCCGTTTGCATTTCTCTTTATATGATTCAGCTATGACGTAATCCAAACATCAATCGGGTACAAATAAGGCGTTTCAGGCTCTTGAATCTTTACCCATTGTTCTATTTTAATAACAGGTAGTAATGCGCCATCAAATTCTGTTACATCGATTGTGCCCATTGCTTCAATCCATGTATCCTCGTCAAGAGAAGCAGCCTCTGGAAATTCTGAAAGGAAGCCGACTATATTGGCATCTGCAATACAATGAGTGACAAAAAATCTCGATATGACGAGTTGGTCTTCAGCAAATTCCTTTTCTTTTAAAACAAAGCCATTTAATTGAATTCTTTTACCGATATGCTGTGCTATATTATTATTTATTTCATCATAATAAATAATATAGTCTTCCTCCGTCATAGTGATTTTTTCTTTTTTAGAAAGCTCTGTCCTTAAAAGCTCATATTCATTTTCCTTCATTTCTTTTCTGCCATCCAATAATGCTGGATCAGGTTCATGATCGTATATATTGTCAACAATCGGTTGATTTGAAGTAACGTAATCTTCTATTTTCATTTGCTGTTGATTTGTCAGCATCATTACTCCGCCCTTTTTATCGGCTATTGTAGAGCCTAATATTTGAGCGGGCATTAAAAAACCTGTAAGTATAGGAATGATAATAATTGTATAGGAAAAATACTTTTTTGTTGTGAAAGCTGAGTCTCCATGGTCATGCGAGGAACAGCAATGCTGACAATGCGATTCTTTTTTTAATGAAAGTATTCGAGTGACCTGTACTAAAAACAAAATGAAAAATAACATTGCAGCAACTATGCTTAGATGATTATACTTTGGATTAATTAATTTTTTTATGTCTCCAGTCCAATGTAAGCTAAAAATCATAGCGGAAAATGCGAGCAAAATACAGGCTCTAAACGCTTGTTGATAACGAAATTTCATCTTGTCCCTCCCTATAGTATCTCTGCCAATAGAAATAAACTAAAATAGACAACAGCTGTAATAAAAATAAATAACCAGACAACGAACTTTACTCTAAATACACCTAAAAGCATCATTGTATTTTTCAAATCAATCATTGGACCAAAAATTAAAAAGGAGAGGATGGCTGGTGTAGGAAAGATTGAGCTAAACGAAGCACCTATAAAGGCATCTGCCTCTGAACAAAGTGAGAGGATAAACGCTAATCCCATCATTACCAGCAATGAGGAGGATAAGTCACCTCCTATTGCAACTAATGCCTTTGTTGACATATAAGTTTGTACAAAAGCCGCTAAAAATGCACCAATAATTAAATACTTGCCCATATCAAAAAACTCGTCTATGGCATGCTTTAGCATGCTATGTAATTTTTTTAAAAAAGGCTCCTTGTTTGTTTTGACAACATCTTTAGCGTGTAAAAGCTCCCTCTTAAATTGATTTCCTTGAAAAAATAAACTAACGAGTAGCGCTATGATGATTGCGAGAATAAAGCCTAAAATCATTCGATATCCCGCTATTTCTAAATTATTTCCGAAAGCCATATATGTTGAAACAATAACAATAGGATTAATCAAGGGTCCTGTTAGCATAAATCCAATTGCAGCAGGCAAAGGCACCCCTTTTGTAATCAACCTTCTTACTATTGGTACAATGCCGCATTCACAGGCTGGAAATAATGCACCTACAAAGCACCCCATAATAACAGCTAGAAATTTATTTTTAGGAATCCATTTTCGAATATGCTCTTCCGTTAAAAATATTTGAATAAACCCTGCAATCAATACCCCTATTAATACAAAGGGCAATGCCTCTATTAAAATACTTAAAAATATCGTATTTAAGCTTAAAAATGAAGCTGTTGCTGTGCTGAAGGAGGTAATGTTATTTAATATCGGTGCTATAAGAAACAGCAATAATAAAATAAACATTCCCCAAGCAATAAATAGACTTCTAGTAATGAAAGCACCTTTTCCCATAGTTCCCTCCATAGCATTTTGAAGTAGATTATGTTTAAAAGTAACTTATGAGAAATAGCACTGAGATATTCTAATGATTTTTTACTGGAGATTGCTAAAATAGAGATGGTCAATAAAAAAATGAGTAGGGCTATCTTTCCCTACTCATTTTCAAGCAGTTTTGCAAGTATGTTTTGCGCAGCATCCTTACCTTGTGCAACACATTCCGGTACACTTATCCCCTCATAGGAGCTCCCCGCTATTTGAACATAGGGGAATTGCTGCATTAATTCCTTTTGCATCGTATGCAGTCGCTTTTCATGCCCTACCGTATATTGTGGCATCCCTTGCTTCCAACGTGTAACAACCGTGAAAAGCGGCTTATCCTGTATACCTAATAAACGCGATAAATCCTGTAGCACGGTTTTTTCAATTTCTGTATCTGATAGCTCCACAACAGCCTCATCGCCAACACGCCCAATATAAACACGTAATAAATCGCAATCATCTGGCGCTACATTATCCCATTTTCGGTTGCTCCACGTACAGGATGTAATAACAAAATCGCTATTCCTTGAAACGAAAAAGCTCATCGCTTCTTTATATTTTTCAATTTGCTCACGCTTGAATGCCATCGTTACAGTAGCAATTGTTGCATAATTCATATTCGGTAAATCCTGCATTAAATGATGCGCTTTAAATGCTTCCTTTGTCGCATTAAAGGGCGATGTCATAATGACAGCATCTGCCTGTATTGGCGTACCATTGTTTACGTGAATCGTCATGGAGTCATCTAGCCCTTTATCAATCGCTTCTACACGTACCCCTTTTAAAATCGTGCATGCGCCAATTTGCTTCTCTAGCGCTTCTACTAACGTTTCTAAGCCGTTTTGAAAGGTTTCATAATAAGCTTGCTCGCCTATAATATGAGGATATAAATGCTTACCATTTTTCTTCAAACCGAGCAGTAAGCTACGATGTTCCTTTTCCAATTGAAAAAATTGTGGAAACATCGCTTGTATGCTTAAATGATCAATATCACCAGCAAATGTTCCTGCTAATAAAGGCTCCACTAAATTTTCAACAACTTCCTTACCAAATCGCCGTCTAAAAAAATCACCAATTGGTTCATCTTCTTTTTCTGGCGATTTCGGCAATAATAAATCGCCAATTGCGCGGATTTTTCCTGTCAACGAAATTAGACCAGATGTGATAAAGGAAGATACTTGAGGTGCGCCACCTAACATAATACCGCTTGGAATTGGATAAAGCTCCCCCCCAACCGCTACATATGTTTGACCTGTATTATGGTGAACCATGTCCTCTTCAATTCCTAAATTAGCAGCTAAGTTACGCACGCTCCCTGACTGATCGAAAAACGATTCTGGACCTCGCTCAATAATGAAGCCGTCTTTACGCAATGTTTGGATTTTCCCTCCAAGACGCAAAGATGCTTCAATCAATATAATTTCTATAGGTAAATTATTTTTTTTCGCTTCTTGCTGCAAATAAAAGGCTGCGGATAATCCAGTGATACCTCCACCGACAACAACAACCCTCCGTCTTTTTTTACTTGTCACTCTCATCACTCTCTTGTTATAAGTATCACATATTAGTATTCTTTATCTTGATTCAGGAGAAGATTGTGTATCTCCACCAGCTGTATTCAATCAAATAGTTATGTAAACTCCTGCTGAATCAAGATAAAGCTTTCAATCAGTAAGGATTTTTTACTAATTGAGCTAATCAATAGAATTAAACATACGAAGGTTGTCTGAAAGGGAATAATCTTTCAGACAACCCTTATGCTTATTCATTGCAAAGGGCATGCCTCTAAATGACTTTTCAGACATGCCCTTTATTCAATTATGCTAGTTTTTTATGAATGGCATCAACCATTGCGTCAATAAATAATGGATGTGTATTTGGCATTGCTGGGCGATAATAGCCCACACCTAATTCGTCGCAAACTACTTTACATTCAATATCATTGTCATAAAGCACTTCTAAATGCTCTGTTACAAACCCTACAGGAGCATACATAAATGCTTTATAGCCATGTGCATTAAATAGCTCACGCGTTAAATCTTGCACATCAGGCCCTAACCAAGGCTCTGGTGTTTTACCTTCTGATTGCCAGCCTACTGCAATATTTTCAATAGTAGCCGCTGCTTTAATTAAGTTTGCTGTTTCAATTAATTGATCTTCATACGGATCACCAGCAAGCTTAATTTTTTCAGGTAAAGAGTGATTAGAAATGATTAAGCAGCAGTTTGCACGCTCTTCTGCTGACATTTTTTCTAGCTCGCCATCAACAGCTTGGCGCCAATACTCAATAAATTTCGGCTCATCATACCATGCCTCCACAGACGTAATTTTTAGCGTACCACCTAGCTTGTCCGCCTCTTCCTGTGCACGGCCATTGTATGATTTAATCGAGAATGTAGAGAAATGTGGTGCTAATACAATAGATACAGCCTCTGTAATGCCTTCGTTGACCATTGCTGCAACGGCATCCTCCACGAATGGCTCGATATGCTTTAAGCCAATAAACACTTTATATTCCACTTCGTCCTGTACTTCATTTAAACGTGCACATAAAGCATTTGCCTGTGCCTCTGTCATTTTCGCTAACGGTGAAATGCCACCGATTGCACGATAGCGTTCAGCTAAATCATCGATATCCTCTTGTGCAGGCTTACGCCCATGACGAATATGCGTATAATAACGCTCGATATCCTCTTCCTTGTATGGCGTACCATATGCCATCACTAACAATCCACGTACTTGCTTCATCATTGTCACCTCGTCTAAATTTTGCTTACCTGCGCTTTGCGATTTGCTCGCGGCTATAGTCATGAATAAATGTTGTTAAACGCTTTAATACCGCAGGGTCCACCTCTGGGAATACCCCATGTCCTAAGTTGAAAATATGTCCTGGCGTTTCAAGTCCTTGGTCAATAATTTCTTTTGCACGTGCTTCAAGCACATCCCAGCTAGCTAAAAGCATTGTTGGATCTAAATTTCCTTGCACAGGCTTTGTAATGCCTTTTGCGCGCGCCTCACTGATTGATAGGCGCCAATCTAAACCTACAACATCAATCGGCAATTCATGCCATTCATTCACTAAATGGCTTGCTCCAACACCGAATTGAATCAATGGTACGTTTAAATGGCGTAGCTCACTAAAAATGCGCGTCATCACAGGCTTAATATAAATACGATAATCGGCTACATTTAAAGCGCCTACCCATGAATCAAAAATTTGAATGGCCTTTGCTCCAGCTTGAACCTGTGCCGTAATGTCCGCAATAATCATATCGGCAAGCTTGTCCATTAAAGCAAACCATGCTTGTGGCTCTGACACCATAAACGATTTTGTTTTTGCGTAATTGCGTGAAGGACCGCCTTCAATCATATAGCTTGCTAATGTAAATGGTGCACCACCAAAGCCAATTAACGGCACGCTTAATTGCTCTTGCGTTAACAGCTTAATTGTTTCTAGCACATACGGTGTATGCTCCTTGGCATTAAATTCCCCAAGCTTTTCTACATCTTGCTTTGAACGAATTGGATTAGAAATAACAGGACCTACACCTGCTTTAATTTTCACATCCACACCTATTCCTGGCAATGGTGTCACAATATCCTTATAAAGAATCGCTGCATCCACGTCATATTGCTCGACTGGTAAACGTGTGACATAAGCACATAGCTCTGGCTGCATTGTAATTTCTTCAAGTGAATATTTCTCTTTAATCTCTCTATATTCAGGTTGTGAACGCCCCGCCTGTCGCATATACCATACAGGTGTGTATTCTGTACGTTCACCGCGCGCTGCTTTTAGCAGTGTATCATTTATTGTTTTCATGTTTACTTAATTTACTCTCCCCTCAATGTCATTGCTTTAAAACAAAATTGATTATTATCGCTTAAATTTTATTGATATCTGTTATCAATAGTAAGCTGTCCACCATCTATTGTATAGTTTTCTTATTAAAATGTCATAAAAATGTTGTTTCTATAACCATGCTTTTGACAAATATCGTTTCAATAGCTTTAAATGGAGGTAGTACTGTAAATTAGGAGGCGAACAAATATGTATATTTATTTCACATCAGGCACAGCGGATTATATGGAGAAAATTCGCACACAGCATAACAGTGATTCCATTTTTATTATGTACGGTGAGGGCAATACACTTTTACTTGAAGAAAGCGAGAAGAAAAAATCCGTTTTCGCTGTACCACGCAAATATGAAGTATTAGATACAGTAGGTGATTTGCAGCAAAAAGGCTATTTTGTTATGAACAATATTCCCGTTTCAGATGAAGGACGACCTGTTTTCGAGCATCGCTTTTTAAACCGAGCAGGCGCTATCGAAGATGAACCAGGCTTTATCGCATTTAGGCTGTTACGCCCATTAGATTCCGATACGTATATTGTGCTAACACAATGGGCAGGACCTGCATCGTTCGAGGCATGGCAATCCTCACAAGCCTTTAAAAAAGCGCATAGTGAGCGTCCAGCGACCTCTCCTGCGCAAAATATTTTTAGCGGCAAAAGCTATGTAACAAAATATAGCGCGCCAGTAGACGAGGAATAATAAAACGAGGCACGGGTTTTTGACCCATGCCTCGTTTATATTTTATTCTACGTTTTTCGGACTTTATTCTACGTTTCTGAAGATTTATTCTACGTTCCCTCTATTTCTTCGACAAGCGTAGCGTCAATTCACTTACAGCAATCATCACAACAAAAATCACATAAAAATGCGGCTGCATCATCGCGCAAAGCGTTACAATCACCGCTTGCACAACACTTGCAATGCGTAACAGCTTTTCAACTGCCTGCTTTCGCTGTGTTGGAGCAATAGGGAATAGCATATCCATGCGAAATTCACCGTTCGATAGCAGGGCAACCTTTAGCTGTAGTGTTGTTGCAAAGGCAAGTGCAGCAGCTACAATCCATGCCACAATCGAAATATCGACAAAAGCTGTAATCACTGCGGCAATCGCCGTTAAACGCACCCATAAATAAAAATGGTCATCTGTACGAATAAACGTGCGCCATACTAAATAAAGCTGCGTGTTTTTTTGTGCAAATGGTATCCATTTATACACGCCATCTAGCCATGCACGATGGCGAATCGTACCACGTAAATGAGGTACATCTGTGAAATAATTCGCAAAGCGATAAAAGCGTAGCATGCGATTTTGCTCTAAGCGTACAAAATGTTCGTATGGTACAGGCTGGTCTGCCACGCGCTTTTTCAGAGACATATTGTAAGCAATGAATAGCACTAAATAAATGGCAGCCATATAAATGCTTGCTGTTAACGCTGTTTCAATTGCTAAAATTGACAATGCCCCGCGCGCTAAACGGTCAATGACAATTGCATGTCCACGGTTGGCAAAGCGATAATTAAATTCAATTTTCACATTCAAATACTTTAAAGCAATAACAAAAGCAAGACCTAACCAAACCTGCAATGACGATAGCTCTGTCACTGTATTTAACAACGGAATCGCCACAATATAGACAATAACAGGAACAATCAACTGTGACCAAAATGTCCAATTAACTGCCTTTTTAAAATAAGCAGGCATTTGCGTTTCTAACGGTAATAAATATACTTGGTCGGGCTCTCGAATGAGCGTTGTTGGGCGACTAAATGCGAGCACAAGCCCAACAGCAGCTGCTACAAGCCACTCAGCAGGAAAGCTTGCTGGTGCTACTTTCAGCCATTCGCTATATTGATAGCCTGCAGCACCTATAACGAAGACAAAAACAATGGCGATATGTCCTGTCACAATAAAGCGCATATATTTTTGCACTTCATTAATATAATGCACGAAGCGCGCCTTCCATATATTATTCATGTTGTTCATTGTTGTCTTGCTCCTTCGTCATTGCGATATATAAATCATCCAAGCTCGCATTTGGCATATTGAAGGCTGCTCGCAAATCGTCCATCGTACCTTGTGCACGAACATGTCCTTCGTGCAATAAAATAATGCGGTCACAATATTTTTCAGCCGTCGATAAAATATGTGTTGACATTAAAATGGAAGCACCCTCTCGTTTTTTCATATCCATTTGCTCTAGTAACGATTGAATGCCGAGCGGATCTAAGCCAACAAAAGGCTCGTCAATAATATAAAGGCTTGGGTTAATTAAAAAAGCACTCATAATCATGACCTTTTGTCGCATCCCTTTGGAAAAGTGTGATGGGAACCAGTTTAGGCGCTTCTCCATTCTAAATTCCTTTAATAAAAAGGAGGAGCGTTCCTTTAAAGCCTTCTCATCTAAGCCATAAGCCATCGCTGTTAGCTCTAAATGCTCCTTCAATGTAAGTTCATCATATAAAATTGGCGTTTCTGGAATATAGGAAAAAGACGTGCGATAGGCATCCATATTTTCCTTTAATGTCACACCGTTTAAGCGAATTTCGCCCTCCTGTGGTAACAGCGTACCGATAATATGCTTAATCGTTGTACTTTTCCCTGCACCATTTAGCCCGATTAAACCAACTAGCTCCCCTTTTTCAATTGTGAACGATAAATTTTTAATTACAGGCTTACGTGTATAGCCACCTGTCACATTTGTCACTTGTAAAATTGTCATAAAACACCACTCCTATCTCTTTGTTTAGTTTAACAAAAATAAGCAGAACAAGCAGTCAATATATGCTAAAATATATGTACATTTTTATGAAGGAGTGTTGAACAATGAGTGAGTGCTTATTTTGTAAAATTATCGACGGCTCTATCCCAAGTACGAAAGTATATGAAGACGAGCATGTTTATGCCTTTATGGATATTATGCCATTAACAAAGGGACATACTTTACTAATTCCGAAAACGCATTGCCGTGATTTAATGGAAATGCCTGAGGAAGTAGCAAGCCATTTATATGCGGCGGCACCAAAAGTAGCAAAGGCAATTCAAGCAGCGTTCAATCCAGCTGGCTTAAATACAGTAAACAACAATGGAGCCGCTGCTGGACAAACGGTATTCCATTACCATTTACATTTCATCCCTCGCTACGATGAAACGGATGGTCTGCGCTTAGTTTGGACAACAACACAGCCTTCACGTGAAGAGTTAACAGAGGCGGCAGAAGCGATTAAATCATTCCTCTGAAAATTTGAGTTGCTTTTTCATGCATTTATCCGTACAATCAAATATAAGTTTTCGCTAATAGCGATGAGCGCATATTAGGAGAACGACAAAATTAGCTGAGCTTAGAGGAGACGAGACAAATGAATACGAAAAATTTAGTTTTAATGGCACTTTTAGTTGGGGTCGGTGCTACACTTTATGTGATTATTCCAGGCATTAATGGAGGTATGAAGCCAGACTTTATGCTAACAATGATGTTTATTGGCATTTTATTATTCCCAACCTTTAAGGAAACATTTTTATTAGCACTTTCAACAGGCGTGCTTTCTGGATTATTTTCAACATTTCCAGGTGGCTTCGTACCAAATATTATTGATAAAGCAGTTACAGGCTTTTTATTTTTAATTATTGTGCTTGCTTTACGTCAATTAGTACAAAAACTAGCTGTTACAATTAGCTTAGTGGCAATTGGCACAATTGTTTCTGGATCAACTTTTTTAGCAATGGCATTGCTATTAACAGATGTACCAATTAAATTTTCCGTTTTATTTTTAACAGTCGTATTGCCAGCAGTTGTTTTAAACACAATTGCCTTCGTTATTATTTTCCCGATTGTTAGCAAACTATTAAAACGTTCCAGCTTTAAAACAGCAGTATCACATGCATAACTTCAAGGGGCTGTCTCACAATGAGACAGCTCCTTTTTGATTAGAATGTTTGTATAATCTCTAGATGTAGTGGTTTAATATATATATGAATTGATTAAAGGAGAGATGCTTTTATGAAAGCGAAGCCATTTTTAATTGGATTAACTACAGGTATTATTGGTGCTGCAGTTGCCACTATTTTATCTACACCACAATCGGGCAAGGAATTAAGAACAAATATCGCAAAATTCTCTACAGATGCTAAAGGGCAAATCGGCAATGTCAATACCCAAGCGAAAAACGTTAAACAATCTTTCGTAAATTTGTCAAATGAAGCAAAAAACAATATTCCACAAATAATAAAAGAATTATCGCAATCAATTACAAGCTTTAAGCAGCAAATCGAGCCAGAAACTGCTTTATTAAAACAAGAAATCGAGGGATTACAGAAATCTATTAGCGAAATCGAGCAAAACTTATCCCAATTCACAGAAAAGGACGAGCAAAATAAATAGGTATTTTGATTCACCACACACTATGAAATCATGCCATTTTTAATGCTTTTTCGTTATTTTTATGTATAAACAAAATTATTTTATTTTTCAAACTTTAAACTTTTTTCTTTTACTGCTATAATATTTTAAAATCGCTATGAAAGAAGAAGGTGAAGGTTTTGTCTGAACAAGTATATACGACTAAAGAAGCAATGCTTTATAGCCAAAGAACGGCACAACTGTCCAAAGCGTTATGGAAGGCAGTTGAAAAAGACTGGCAGCTATGGATTAAGCCCTACGACTTAAATATTAATGAACATCATATTTTATGGATTTCATTTCATTTGCAAGGTGCATCGATTTCAGATGTTGCGAAATTTGGCGTAATGCATGTTTCTACAGCCTTTAATTTTTCGAAAAAATTAGAAGAGCGTGGCTTATTGAAATTTTCGAAACGTGATGATGATAAGCGTAATACATATGTGGAATTAACAGAAGCTGGCTCGCAGCTCATCACGAAGATGAATGAGCATTATCATGATACACCACACTGCATTTTAGATGGTTCTCTACCTTTGCGAGAGCTTTATGGCAGATTCCCAGAATTTTTAGATGTCATGGCGGTTATTCGTAATATTTATGGTGATGACTTTATTCAAATTTTTGAACGCTCATTTAAAAATTTTAAAGATAATTTTGATCAAGTGCACTCATCTTCCCAGCAATAATATGAACAGATGCTAAAGGGCGTGTCCAAAAAGATAATACTTTTTTGGACACGCCCATTTTCAGTAAATTGAAAACAATAGCTATTTTATCGCTTTTTCTTTACAATAGTGATACGAAATTATTGATTAGAAAGAAGGTGCTTTATGCACTGCTGGAAAACAATTAACGTTGCATCTGAATATGGCATTTTACGGCTTACCTTATTAGCCGTGCTAACATTTGTTGCTGTTTTTTGCTCATCCTATGTATTAACAAGCTTACAATTGCGCGCACCACATACAGATCGATACATGCTGTTATTTTTTATTGCTTTTTTGCTGTTATATCCGCTTCATAAAGCGTTTCATTATATACCATTATTCGATTATCGAGGGAAAATGAAATTTCGCTGGAAAAAAATTTTCCGCTTTGTTCCTATTTTACGTATGCGCTTGCTAGAGCCAATTTCTAAAAAGCGTTATATATTTGCATTGCTGGCACCTTTTTTATTGTTAAATAGCCTGTTTTTAGCAATTGCAATATTTTTCCCTTTATACTCACACTATGCTTGCCTACTACTAGGTTTTCATAGTAGCATATGTTTAATTGATTTAATCAATGCGAAGCATTTATTGCGTGCACCTGCCAATGCATTAATTGAAGAAACGCCTAGAGGCTACGAAATATTAATACCATCTGTACTGTAGCTATAACTTGTCTTACTAGTTACATATTTGGTATGCTTGACGATGAATCGAAAGAGAGGAGGAATAGGCTTGCTATTAGTAGTAATTATATTATTCTCTGTATTTTATTTATTTCAAATAAACCGCATGACCTATGCTCTTTGTATACGCAAAGAAATTCCAGAAGAAAAGCAACCGAAAATCTTTCGTACGATTAATGTCCTTATAACGATTTTATTAGTTTCTTTTTATATGGAAGTATTATTCACTGTTTAAAACAAAAGGACAGTAGGAAAAGATTACCTTCTCCTACTGTCCTCCTTTTAATTAATAAAGATATGCAGCACCGACAATGATCAATAAAATAAATAATACAACAAGTAGCGCGAAACCTGAGCCGTAACCGCCGCCATTATAGCCTCCACCGCCCATTGTGCTCCCTCCTTTCGCCTTTCTATCATCTATCGTATGCACATACCACTTTAAATCTTAGGCACTTTCAACATGCAACCATTTTGTTTTTTTGACGTTTATGTTATAGTAACTATTGCATTCAAAAGAAAGTTAGGAGCGTATATTTCACATGAAAAAAACATTTTTAGCAGTAACATTAGCTGCATCTTTAGGTTTAGCAGCATGCGGTAACGCAGGGAAAGAAGTAGTTGTTACATCAAGTGTAGGGGATTTAACACAGGACGATTTTTACAAAGAAATGAAATCTTTAGCTGGTGAACAATTATTACAGCAAATCATGGTTGAAAAAATCTTAAATGACAAATACAAAGTGACAAACGAAGAAATCGATAAAGAATTGGCTTCAGTAAAGGAATCTGCTGGCGAGCAATTTGAAACATTACTTTCGCAAAACGGTTTATCTGAAGAAGGCTTAAAGGAAAACATTCGCATCAACTTATTAAGCCAAAAAGCATTAGAAGAAATGGAAGTAGCAGATGAGGATATCCAAAAATATTATGACCAAGCTAGCCAGGAGCTACATGCGCGTCATATTTTAGTTGCGGATGAAGAAACAGCGAAAGAAGCAATTAAACGTATTAACGATGGCGAGGATTTCGCTGATGTAGCAAAAGAGCTTTCATCTGATGGCTCTGCTGAAAAAGGCGGCGATTTAGGCTGGTTCACAGTAGGTATGATGGTAAAAGAATTTAATGATGCTGCATACGCACTTGAATTAAATACATTAAGTGAGCCTGTTCAATCACAATTCGGTTACCACGTAATTGAAGTAACTGAAAAGCGCCCTGTAGAGGACTATGGTACATTAGAAGAGAAAAAAGATGAAATTCGCGAACAGCTTCTTGCACAATTCAGCATGGATGATGTTATTACAAAACTTTTAAAAGAGGCAAAAGTTGAAGTAAAAGATGCTGACTTAAAAGGTGCTTTCGATAAATATTCAGTAAAATAAAAAATAAAAAAGGAGCCGTCTAGAAAGTGAACTTTTTGGACGGCTCCGCTTTTTTACATAGTCAATTTGGTTCTATAATATTTGTTGGGGTGTTCACACAATTTGGATAAAAAAAGGCACGTACTCACCGATTTCTTTTATACTTGAATTGTCGAGAAACAAGTAAGAGAAAGGTGAGACGTGCATATGAATTTTATCATGAATATCCCTGGATTAAAAGGAGTCATTATTGAGAAGGTGGAGGAGCTTGGAGAGCGGACTTGCCTTTATGTGTCTCTCCCTAAAAAGCCTCATCGCTGCCCGAACTGCGGGGAAACTACACAGAAAATCCATGATTACCGCATGCAGAAAATCAAGCATTTGAAGTGGTTTGAACGGTTGACTTGCCTGTTTTACAGACGGCGTCGCTATGCGTGTTCTTGCGGAAAAAGGTTCTCTGAACGCGCTCCATTTGTGGAAAGGTATCAGCGCTTCACAAAGGAATGGAATCAGGTGGCACAGGTGCGCTCCGTGAAAGCCAAGACGTTTAAAGAAGCCGGTGAGGTTCTCGGCTCCTCTAGTTCCACCATCATCCGCCGCTTTCAGTCAGCCGTAAAAACGCAGATGGCAGAAGGCGTGCGCCTGCCGAAAGCCATTGCGATTGATGAATATAAAGGGGATACAGACGAAGGAAAATTCCAACTGATCATTGCGGATGCAAAAACCCGGGAGCCGCTTGATATCCTACCCAACCGGCGGAAAGACACGATTCAGGACTATCTGCGCCAGTATGGTCAGGACGTGGAGCTGGTGGTGATGGACATGAATCCAAGCTTCAAAGCAGCTGTCAAAAAAGCATTGAGCCGGCCCGTCATCATTGCAGACCGGTTCCACTATTGCCGGTACATCTACTGGGCGTTGGATGAGGTGCGGCGAAAAGTGCAGAAGGAATGGCACGCATATGACCGGAAGAAGTGTAAGCGGATGCGTCATGTGCTCTATAAACGGGCATCTAAACTGACCCGAAAAGAACGCTGGTATGTGGACCGTTATTTGGGGATGTCTGAAGAATTACGGCAGGCATACGAACTGAAAGAAGCTTATTGCGAATGGTTTGACTGGGCTACAACAGCAGAAAATGTAGTAGAAGTAAAAAGGCGGTTAGAAGTGTTTTATCAGGAAGTGGAAACGAAGCAGATGCATGCGTTTTTAAAGGCCATTAAAACTTTTAGAAACTGGCAGGTAGAGATCTTGAACAGTTTTATCTTCCCTTATTCCAATGGATTTTTAGAAGGCATTAACAACAGAACAAAAGTGATGAAGCGCAACGCATATGGCTTTCGGCGTTTCGATCACTTCAAAGCAAAAATCTTATTAAACATTCAGTATAAAAATATCGGGGTTCATTTGGGGTGACGTGAATTTTACCTCACCCCAACATTTGACGTTGAACCGTCAATTTTTGATTAAAATGGTGCTCCTGCGGTGGTCACAATTGAGTTTTTCTGCGACGAGTAACCGCAGGAGCAAATGGTTTTAACTGCGACGAGTAACCGCAGGAGCAAATGGTTTTAACTGCGACGAGTAACCGCAGGAGCAAATTGTTACCATCCTCGTCGCAAAAGGAGCGTCCCCAAATGACTTTTCGGGCGCCCCCTTTTTTATTTTAGTTTTTCTTAACAAATTCAGATTTTAATTTCATTGCGCCGAAGCCATCAATTTTACAATCGATATTATGGTCACCTTCTACTAAACGGATGTTTTTCACACGTGTTCCAATCTTTAATGTAGAGGAGCTTCCTTTTACTTTTAAGTCTTTAATAACTGTTACAGTATCACCATCTGCTAATAAATTGCCGTTTGCGTCACGTACAACTAGCCCTTCCTCTACAGATGCTTCCTCTGTCGTAGACCATTCATATGCACATTCTGGACAAACATACATCGCCCCATCTTCATATGTATACGCCGAGTTACATTGTGGGCAATTTGGTAAATTTTCCATTAAAACTCCTCCTTTACTAATCCCCTCTATACTGGCATATTCCCACATTAAATTCAAGCTTAAGACAAATATTCAGTCTTATTCGTGTCAAAATATTCGTGTTTTACATAAAAAAATTACTCTTTTCTACTTTTTATAGAAGGAATTTTAAGAATTTTTCCATAATAATAAAAGAACAGTGTATTATATAGTTATATTCACACTAGAAAAGGAGTGTTTCCATTTGAATTCAACAAATCAACGTGCATTTAATTTCAATGCTGGGCCTTCTGCTTTACCTTTAGAGGTGCTTCAAGCAGCTCAAGAACAATTAGTTAATTTCAACGGCACAGGCATGTCGATTATGGAGCTTAGCCATCGCAGTAAAGACTTTGAGCAAGTACATAATGAGGCAATCGAACGCTTACGTACAATTTACGCTGTACCTGACAATTATGACATCATCTTTTTACAAGGTGGTGCAAGCTTGCAATTTTCAATGATACCGATGAATTTTCTACAGCAAGATGGCCAAGCGGACTATATTTTAACAGGCGTATGGTCTGAAAAGGCTTTAGAGGAAGCAAAATTATTTGGCACACCTGTTGTTGCGGCCTCAACAAAGGATAATCATTATAAACACATCCCTACCTTGGATGAATTAAATTTAAATGATGCATCAGCATACGTACACATTACAACAAATAACACAATTTACGGCACACAGTGGAAGGAATTCCCGACAACAGTGGCACCACTCATTGCTGATATGTCGAGCGATATTTTATCAACACCTATCGACATTAGTAAATTTGGACTTATTTATGCCGGTGCCCAAAAAAATTTAGGACCTTCAGGCGTAACGGTTGTCATTATTCGCAAAGATTTGCTAGAAAAGGCGAATACGAACATCCCGACAATGCTGAAATACACAACATTTACAAAAAATAATTCTCTATACAATACACCACCAACATTCGGCATTTATATGTTAGGTGAAGTATTAAAATGGGTAGAACAGCAAGGTGGCTTAGAAAAGGTTGCAGAGCATAATCAAGCAAAAGCAAAGCTTATTTATGATGCAATTGATAACTCAAATGGCTTCTATGTAGGGCATGCGGAAAAAGATAGCCGCTCCCTTATGAATATCACATTCCGCCTAGCAGATGAAGAGCTGGAAAAGCAATTTTTAGCTGAAGCAAAGGCAGCAGGCTTTGTTGGCTTAAACGGACACCGCTCAGTTGGTGGCTGTCGCGCCTCAACATACAACGCCGTACCGTATGAAACATGCAAAGCATTAGCAGACTTTATGGTTGCGTTTCAGGCGAAGCAATAAATTAAAAACAGAGGCATACTCTTGTTTTTAGTTTGGTTGGGTGAATTTGGATGTTCATTGAGCGATTTCCCATGCTCGATGGGCGAATCCGCTTATCTTACGTGCGAATCGTTACTTTTAAAATACAAAATGGCTGTTGGAAATTTCCAACAGCCATTTCTTAAATTGTCGGCTTATAAAACGAGCGATTGTCTAATGGGAATAGACGCTCTGTAAATTCACCTGGCTTCGTTTTATCTAATGCACGTTTTAACATATTCATTTTCGCATCGATATTATCAATATAATGTAAAATTTCCGCTTCTTGAATCATTGGCTTTTTCGGACTGCCCCACTCCTCTTTACCATGGTGCGATAACACAAGATGTTGCAGCAGCATAACCTCTTCGCCTTCAATTCCTAGCTCCGTGGCTGCCTGCCCAATTTCATTAACCATAATCGTAATATGACCAAGCAAATTGCCTTCAATTGTGTAGGCTGTAGCAATTGGACCTGTTAATTCCACTACTTTTCCGATATCGTGCAAAATGATCCCTGCATACAATAAATCTGTATTTAAAGATGGATATAATTCAGCGATTGCCTTGCCTAAGCGTAGCATTGATACGACATGGTCAAGTAAGCCTGATACATAATCATGGTGATTTTTCGTCGCCGCTGGTTGCACAAGGATGCTAGGCTGATGCTTTTTAATTAAGAAGCGTGTAATGCGCGAAATATTAGGATTTTTAATTTCAAAGAAAAACTGCGTCATTTCCTCCATTAGCTTCTCTTTTGGGATAGCTGACGATGGCACTAAATCGCTCACTTGGATGCCTTCCTCTGGTCGTGCTACGCGAATTTGCTTTATGCGCAGCTGATTTTTCCCACGATAATCATGGATTTCTCCCCCAACGCGCACAATCGTTTCCGCTTTATACATATTTTCATGCTCTTCATTTGTATCCCATAGCTTTGCCTCAATATCACCGCTTTTATCTTGTAAAATAAGCGACATAAAAGGTTTCCCTACTGTTGTCACACCTTTTGTAGCTTGTTTAATTAATAAAAATTGGTCTACTGGCTCCCCAACTTGAAGCTTCGTAATTCCTTCCACTACGAAATCACTCCTTTACATTCATCGTCTACAGCACGATTTCTTTACTATTATTGTACCATGATTTACTATAATCATCTCACAAATTGTCAATAATATGGCGAATTCAAAGAAAATAATAGACATAAAATGAATGTTCATTCATAATATAGTTAGATTTACATAAAAGGTGGGGAATCTATGGAAAACTATCGCTTCACAGCATTTGAAAAAACAGGGGAAACATTGTTTGATGAAGTATGGACATTTGCCAATGATGAGGCAGCAAAAACTGAGGGCCAAAAACAAATTGAAGAAAAAGGTGTAGCAGAAAAAACGCATCGCCTTGTAAATAGTGCAGGAAAGCTTATTTTATTTCACGTATAAAAACAACAGCCGTTTACTTTTAGACGGCTGTTGTTTTTTAGCAGGCTTTACATCGCCATTGGCTGAAGCACCTCATATATTTCTTCATTTGTTGGTACATGCAAATACATGCGCAATTTAACAATACGCATTAACTCACCTTGAATTAATTGGTCTGCAAATTGTTCTCGGTCTTCAGCTGCATACATTTCTTTTAGCATTTTTGGCATATTGTGCAATGCTTCGAAATCATGTAATGCTTGCTCTAGCTCCTTCTCATTCAATAAATACTCCCCAGCTAAAACAGTTAAGCGCTCATTAAAAATATCGAGCATTTGTAGTGCATCATCGCGTATAAACATATCAAGAGCTCGCTTTGTAATTTTGCTAGCTAAGCCGCTTCCGATAAGCAATCCAACAATTGCGCCAATCATGCTGACAATCGCTGTACTAACATTTGGAATTGTCAGGCCAATACCGCTTCCAACAAGCATTCCTATCATACCACCGGTTACACTAGCAGCCGTTTTTGCGATATTTTTAAATAATTGCTGTGAGGACATTTTCCCTCTCACCGTATGCGCAATATCCACTGTCGACATCATGCCTGTAACAAGTGCACCTGTCACTACATTCGTATTCAATAGCATAATGCCTTTTTTTAGTGCGGCAGAGCTAATCATCGCCTTTTTCGTTATCGCTGTAGCCATTTTTTTAGAGGCCATTTTCGCACCACCTGTTTTAAAGGCACCTCGTATATCAGGGTTTAAATCAAAATCCGCTATAATCTCTTCATGATTATATATTTGTAATGAGATGACTTCCTCAGCGAATGTTTCTCCTAAAACAGCTAGACCTGTATGGATGCCATTTTCAATCGCCACTTTACGTGGTGCACCGTTCCACTTACTTTGGGCAAAGGCAGTTACTGCACTGATGCTAATTGCATCATTAACAAAATGGATACGTCCCTGCTCATCCATCGTTAAACCATGAATATTTCTTGCAAGTGTTATATGTTCAATTTGGGCATAAGTAAAAGCGCCTTTTTTAATGATTTGGGTGTAATCAATTGTATCGCTTACTTGCTGCTTCATAACACTAATAATTTCCTCATATTGCTCAAATGGCACTTCAAGCAATAATCGCTCATTATTCGTTATATAGTGTGAACAAGTATCCACTGCCTTTTCTACTGTAGGACAATAAACATTGACACTTTGATTTGTATAATATTTGCCTTCCATATATGCTTCCCCTCAATTTTATCTTTTATATAATAATCATCTTTCGCATAGATGTACAGTGAATTTTATTTGACTAGCAGATTTACTCCTTTTTGCAGAAAGCGATGCTATGCTTAAGAGAAATTTATTCAATATTTGAAGGAGGTTAAAATTTGGCATTAGTATTAGGCAGTAGCATTCTAACTATACTATGTAGCTGTATTGTATGGCTTTTTATGAAAGATAATAACAGGCGTGTTGATGAGCCTTTATTTTACAGAGAATACCTAAGAATTCGTTGATTTCCGTTGCGAGTGGACGCTTTCCGTGGATACGGCTTCAACTAATTTATTTTGGCGAATGCCGAAATAAATGGTTTTTCAGCTCGCACACTTTCCGCTGGAGTCGCCACCCTCCACTTCAATCAACGAGTGTGTGCCTAATAAAAAGCATTTCTCCCTAAAAACACGCCAATTAATAGACAACATTTGGTGTTTATTCTCCATATATTTTTTCTATTTATTTCCCAACTAAAGTTAACAATTTGTTAGGGATGTATAGCTGCGTTTATTTATTGATTATAGCTATTGTGTATTTTCTATATGAAATGAGGAATAACAAACTTTACACTATCGTAATTTTATTAATAACTACAATCAATTTTAATTTTTTCTTGGAAAAATATAAAAAACGCGAAAATGGATTTTCGCGTTTTTTTTGCTTACTGCCCTATAAAATTAGGTGGGCGCTTTTCAACAAATGCCGTAATGCCCTCTTGATGATCCTTTGTTGCATGCATTTTTGCTTGAGCTTTAGCTTCTGCCTGCAAAATACGCTCTAGCTCTGGTAATTTTTCTGTATGCAAAATTTGCTTTGTTTCAAGCATTGCAGCAATTGGTGATGCTAGCATTTTACCTACAATTTGGTCTACGGTTGCAGTTGCCGCACTATCTGGCACAACGTAATCTACTAATCCTTGTGCTAATGCCTCCTGTGCCTCCATCACTTTGCCTTCCCAAATGAGCTGCTTCGCTTTTGCTACACCTAAGCGCTCCTTCATAAAGAAATGACCGCCACCATCTGGAACAAGTCCAATGCCAATAAAGTTCATCGCAAGCTTTGCGGATTCTTCTGCAACAACTACATCACTTGCTAACGCTAGGCTAAAGGCTAACCCAGCTGCTGCACCATGGATTTGTGCAATCGTTAGCATCGGCAATGTGTAGTAGGCTTTTGTAAAGCGGGTAATTGAGGACATCAGCGCTTCAAAATCAACCGCTCCATCTGCACCAAGCATCATTTTAATATCGCCACCAGCTGAAAAGGCACGGCCTTCACCTTTGACAATTAACACTTGCACATCCGGTTGTTCGTGTAACTGCTCTAAGCAGTTAGCTAATTCCTGCATCATTGTCGCATCCATTGCATTCATTGCTTGTGGACGATTTAATGTTAAAATCGCTTTTCGCTCTAATATTTCTAAATTAATTGTTGTGTAATTCACAGCTATCTCCTCCAATAATGAATATCCATTCACTTTTAATATTCTACTTTTATTGTCGAATTCCTTTTTCTAAAAAAAATTTAGTAAATATCGAACATTTTCCATTTTAAATTACAATTAACTCAATATTCTGTATTCTTTGTTATAATAAGCTTTTCTTAAAATGATAACGGTTACAAAATACGAACATTAATAAAATATTTTAATAAATTAGTTCGCTTTTCAGTGCATACAAACAAATTTTTCAGATTATTTTTTCGTTTTTTTCGGAAAAAGTCGTTGACAAACATTTATTTCCGGCTTATGATGTTATCAAATTTAAATATGCAAAATATTGTGACGGAGACATGCTCATCGTACTTGTTCTAAAGAGAGCTGATGGTTGGTGCGAATCAGTGAAGAAGACGAATGTAGTTCCACTCCTGAATAGATAAGTGGAAAATTACAGTATACTTATCCGCGTCATGCTCGTTACGCATTGGAAAGATTGCAATTATATTTTTCTGAATATTTTTGCAATGAATAAGGGTGGTACCGCGTAAGTATGTTCTTTATAGCCTTTCGCCCCTTACATGTTGATGTAGGGAGCGAAGGGCTTTTTATTTTATTTAAAAATTAAAGGAGAGAATGAAATGATGACAACGCAAGCAGTAGAAAGAGCAACAAAAGCAATTACGGTTTTTATCGCTGATCCATTAAGTGAGGATGGCATTTATCCATTAATCCAAGAATCTGAATTGAATTTAAATATCATAACAGATACAGGCTTAACACAGTCGCAATTAATCGAAAAAATTGCCAATGTTGATGTGCTGTTAGTGCGTTCACAAACAACTGTAACACGCGAAGTAATTGAAGCAGCCAAAAATTTAAAATTGATTGGGCGTGCAGGTGTTGGTGTTGATAATATCGACTTAGCCGCTGCAACAGAGCATGGAATTATCGTTGTCAATGCGCCAGATGGCAATACAAACTCTGCAGCTGAGCATACGATTGCGATGATGACTGCGCTTGCCCGCTACATCCCACAAGCATTTAATACGTTAAAAAATGGTATTTGGGATCGCAAATCTTATGTTGGTGTTGAATTAAAACATAAAGTTTTAGGTATTATTGGCATGGGACGTATCGGTGTGGAAGTCGCATATCGAGCAAAAGGTCAGCGCATGAAAGTGATTGCCTACGATCCATTTTTATCTGAGGAGCGTGCACAAGAGCTTGGTGTCACAAAAGGAACAGTTGATGAAGTATGTGCTGCGGCTGACTTTATTACAGTGCATACACCGTTATTACCAGAAACGCGCAACCTGATTAATAAAGAGCGCTTTGCTATTATGAAAGACGGTGTTCGCATTATTAACTGTGCACGCGGCGGTATTATTAATGAAGATGATTTATACGATGCGATTGTAGCGAAAAAAGTAGCAGGTGCAGCATTAGATGTTTTCATTACAGAGCCTGCAACAGACCATCCATTATTAACATTACCTGAAGTCATTGCAACACCACATTTAGGCGCATCTACTATCGAGGCACAGGAATCTGTTGCTGTTGATGTATCAAATGATATTATTAAATTTTTCAAAACAGGCACTGTTACAAACCCTGTCAATATGCCGTCCATTTCAAAAGAAAAGCTAGCACAAATCGAGCCGTTTTTCGGGCTTGCTGAAAAGCTTGGACAATTTCTAATTCAAGTAACAACTGAAGCAGTAAAGGAATTAAATATTTCCTATGCTGGGGATGTTGCAAACTTTGATGTACGCCCGTTAACAGCAAATGCAATTAAAGGCTTGCTATCAACAAACCACGGCACACATGTCAACAATGTCAACGCTCGTTACCTTGCTGAGCGTATCGGCATGAACATTAATGAGCATAAAACAACGACAGCAAAAGGCTTTACAAATTTAATTACAGTTGAAATTAAAACAGCTAATGAAACGCATACAGTTGCAGGTACTTTATTAAATGGTTTAGGTGCACGCATTGTCAAAGTAGAGGGCTTTGTAGTCGATGTTATTCCAGCAGGTAACCTTTTATATGTTAAAAATACGGATAAGCCTGGCGCAATCGGTCGCGTCGCAACAAAATTAGCTGAAAAGGATATTAATATCGCCACAATGCAAGTAGGTCGCGATATGGTCGGTGGTTCGGCAGTAATGATGCTGGCAATCGACAATATTGTCACAGCTGAAGATTTACAATATGTCGCACAGCTCGAAAACATTGACGAAGTGAAAGCAATTACACTGTAGCAATAATAATTGTCTGAAAAGAAGCCTGAATGCGCTACTTTTCAGACAATGTATTATTTGCTATAAACGCTTTATTGTAAAAAATTCCTTCCTTTTTTCAGACTTCTCTTTTTACTTATTTATTCGCTGTCGCATATAATGGTAAGCAAAGGAGAGATCGTATATGAAAAAATGGCTCTTTAGTTTACTTGCTGTATTATTGCTAAGCATTGCCTTTCTGAACATTGAAACCAAAGCAGCGCAAAATAAAACAGCGGTAAGAACTGTTGTAGAGGAAACATACTTACTATCAGAGGACTATGTTACACCGATTACAGCATTACCACCAAAAGCAATTGTCCTTTTACATAATGTCAAAGCTGGGTGGGCACATATTGAATATAAAGGTCAGCAAGGCTATGTACCTTCTACTACGCTGAAATCTGCTCAAGCAAAATTAATGCTTGTATCTTCAAAAAACCCACCGATTGTACGCGAGTCAACAGTTGCTCAAGCAAAGCATTTAGGCAATCTTTATGTAAATAGCATCGTACATGTATACGCAACGAATGAGGAAAACTGGTATTTTGTTCAGTATGGAAATTTAACAGGATATGTCATCGCAACAGCATTAAAAATACCGACTACTAAAAAAATGCTTGTCCAACGACCAGATGGGCTCGTAGTGCGTGATGTTGCAAGTAAATCAGGGGAAAATCTATCTGTCATTCCTGCAAACACGAAAGTGGATGTATATACAGATTTTCAAGGCTGGGCGTATGTTGTGTCAGCTCAACAGGTTGAAGGCTATGTATTAGCACATGGCTTAAAGGAAATTCCGATGCCAAAGCTTGGCAAATACAGTCAAGGTGTTGCAACAAAAACGAAGCGCATTGCTTTAACCTTTGATGATGGCCCACATCCTACTGTGACAAAGCAAATATTAGCAACATTAGAAAAATACGATGCAAAAGCAACATTTTTCGTGACTGGACATCGCGTTAATAAGAGTCCTAAAGTGTTAAAGGAAATTTATGATGCAGGGCATGAAATAGGCAACCATACATGGAATCACCCTAAGCTCACGCAAATATCACTAGATCAAGTTAATGCACAAATTAATGAAACAAATACTATTGTTAAATCAATTATTGGTGAGGAGCCAACATTATTTAGACCTCCGTATGGCGCATACAATAAAGAAATTTTAAGCTCCTTATCTGTTCCGCTTGTTACATGGTCTGTTGATACGCTCGATTGGCAACATCATATGCCTGCTAAAACGTTAAAGGCCATACAAAATGGCTCACACAATGGCAGCATTATATTAATGCATGATATTCACCAAACAACAGCAGATGCTTTAGATAGTGTTTTAAGCTATTTATCAAAGCAAGGCTATGAATTTGTGACAGTGTCAGAAATCATTACACAGTAACCGTTTTACGTATAAAAAGAAGGCTAGATGAAAATCATCAGCCTTCTTTTACTTATATTGATTCAGCTCCGCAAACGTCAAATATGGCGTCGATGCTGTTTGTAATATGTCCATATGATCTGCAACCATTATTCCTGATACACAGGCAATTGCAATGATGCCTGCTGTCATCAAAAGCGATAGCTTGCGATGAATTTTTTGCATTTCTGTATTAGAGGATTTATGATCTTTGCTACGTACTAGCGTGAAAAAGCGTGCTCGCTGACTTTCCTGCGCTAATACAGCATGACATGCGAGACAAAGCTCTGCAACATGTCCTTCTACATGTAATTGATGAATTTCCACAATATCTGCTGTACGTCGGCAGTTTTCACAACAGTTCATAAACATTTCCCCTCCATTCACTATACTCTATTATATCTAAAAAATCAGAAAATTCAATATGTTGAATAAAAAAAGCGTGAAAGTAATTAGCTACTTTCACACTCCATTTTTATAGACTCTTTACAAGCGTCAAAAATGCTGTTAATGAGTCTACTTCATATGTAGGTATTACCTCTGCATTAGGCTCTTTGTGCTCGCGGTTCACCCAGACGTTGCGCATCCCTATACGCGATGCCCCTAAAATATCTGTCATTAAATTGTCGCCGACCATTATGGCATTTTCAGCTGTTGTGTTAGCCTGCTCTAGCACATATTCAAAAATAGCTACATCTGGCTTTCCTTTGCCGAAATCACCTGAAATAATAATATGGTCAAAATAAGATATGAGCTGCGGCGTGATTTCAAGCTTGGTATTTTGCAAGCTCGGTGCACCATTCGTTAGCAAAACGAGCTGATATTTTCCCTTTAGTTCATCCAATACCGCAAATGTATCCTCATATAAAAATGGATTTTTTTTACGCTCTGCTACAAATCGCTCTCCAAGCTTAAAGCCAAACGCAGCATCCTCAACCCCAAGCTTTGCTAACGCCTGTGTCCATGCATCTGTACGATATGCTGGTACAAGTGACTTCATTTTTTGAAACATCTCAGTTGGATCATCAAATGTTCCCCAAAGCCCTTCAAATGGATTAATGCCAATTAGCATCGCATAATCATATGTTTCATATGCTTCATAAAGCGCCCTAGCACTCTCACGTACAGCCTGCTCCAATTGCTTTGCATCCACAGCATAACGCTCACTTGCATATGCACAAGTATTGTCAAATGCTGTTTGCACTGATTTTTTATCCCATAATAATGTATCATCTAAATCAAAAATGATGGTTTCAATTGTCATATGGCAGCCCCTATCTATGTATTCTTCTATTATCCTACCATAATAGCTAACTTTTCAGAACATTCTTTTAACATAAATTTTATAACAAAATATCTAATTAGAAGCATTCAATTCTAAAAAACAAATCAGATTTTAAATACTATTATTTTAATACTTTCATCGAAGTAAAGTTCATAAAAAAAACACAATTTAATTATTGCAATTTTTTACAGGTAAAATATACAATAATACATAGAAACTCCCAGAATATAAAAAATAAAGGTGAGGAAATAATGAATAAATTAATTAAAAGATTATCAATACTAGTAATATTTACTTTAATTATCCAAAATTTACTTCCAATTTCTAGTTTAGCCAGTCAAAATACACTAGATACACAACTTGAAAATTGGAATATAACAAGAAGTGATTTTGAGAATGGTGTAGAATTTATTTCTTATAATCAGGAAGTATTTTTAGAGTTTGCAGATGAGAAAACTCTAAAATCATATAATATTTCAGATGAAAATACTGCATTACTTTACTATTATTTAAATGAAGGTTTCAGTACAGAAAGTGAAGTCAATACGACTTTTACCACTAATAATAACGAAATAATAGCTCAACCTGCTGTACTCCCTATAATAATTCGTACATTGGTAGCAGAAGCTGTAAAAAAGAAAATGGGGAAAGAAATTAGAAAGCGGATTGGTGATGAAGTAGAAAAAAAGGTCATACCTCAAATGCAAGATGCAGCTGAACAAGCAGTAAAAAAATACAATAAAAAAGGACATAAAGGCCCTGAAAATAGCAGTGCTCCAAATGGTATTAATCAAGGAGAACATATTCTTTCATTACAAGATGATGCAGGGGACTTTATACGTTTCCATGTTAATTTGAATCCAAATAAAACTACATCCACTTGGCATTGGCATTTAAGAAATGATTGGGATTGGGATTGGCATCACGGCCAAATCCAAATAACTCATGGAAGCTTGCCAAAATGGGGAACACCATGAACGAACTAGTTGTAAACAAAATTTTATTATCAACATATGGCTGTAATTTAGACCATTCCCATATTTATCATTTAGTAAAAGCACATCTCTTCCCTTTTGAAGTACAATTTGATGAGATGCCTATCTATGCACCATCCAAAACGAAAACACTCTTATTAACATATGATGTATACGATGCGAAGTTTGAATTCGATCAAAAAAGTGGCGATTATCCTTTTCGTTACTTTCTAATCAACGAAGAGCGTTTAGTAGCTTTTGAACAAGCACTTCTCAAATTAAATAGTGGCACACTCACTCGATGCTTTGATGCAAGAGGGCATATTTGGGTAACGATTAATGGCTTAGAATTTGCTACACGAACACTTATTACTTATTCATAACCGCAATAGCAAAAGCTATGAGGAGCAGCAAATGGAAGTAAAAGAATGGATTTTGAAAATTCAGCAGCAGCTTGCTATATAGCAAAGGAACTGTCGGGGGATTTTTCCCGACAGTTCCTTTATTTTTGCCTATTACGCAATGCCTGCATCATTTGCTTCATCTTATTTTGCTGTGCAGTTATTTCTTCATCTAATCGCTCGATGTGATAGATGCCATCTTCATAGCTAATTGCTACAATATCCCCTTCAGACAGTAGCTCGCTATATTCACTACGATGGATCAAAATTTGCTCGGTTTCCTCTGGTCGCTTCAAAAAAATCGCATAATCTCCTTCAAAGCGATCTAATGTATAGTTATTCAAGCTCACTAACAATCTCTCCCTTTGCATTGATAAGCTTTGCTGCATCACCACTATTTGACCATATTTGCTTTGAAGTCCATTTTAATTTTCCTTTGCCATCCTTTGCATCTGCTCCACTTGTAATCGATAATTTGCTGTTTGGCTGAAGTGTAATATTTGGGAAATTAAATACTTGATTACCTTCTACAGATACAAGCTGCCAGCCTTGTAATGATACTGGCTCACTTCCCGTATTTTGAATGACTACCACTTCATTAACTAAATCCTTACTCATTAACTCAACCGTTGTTTTCTTCGTTGTTGGCTTTGGTGTAACGGAGCTCGTCGCGCCAATACCCGTCCACTCAGCCGCTGCTGTATAATAGCTTACCCCGTCTGTTGTAAAAACAATCGTGCCCGCTTCTGCGGTACCATAAATTTCACTTTTAACTGCTAGCGCATTTTCGATGACCTCTGCGTGTGGGTGACCATATTTATTATCCTGTCCATAGCTTAAAACAATCGCCTCAGGCTTTACTGCTTGAACGAAGGCTAAAGAGCTACTTGTATTTGAGCCATGATGCCCTGCTTTTAGCACGGTTGCTTGAATATTTTCATTTAACAGCTGCTTTTCAATACTCACACCTGCATCACCTGTTAATAAAAATGATACTTCTCCATATGTAATTTTCAAAACGATTGACGCATCATTATTGTCTGAGGCATTTTCGTTCGCATATATTACTTCTGTTTTTAATTCCTTATCAAAATCAATTATATCGCCTTTCTCTGGTACGCTATAAACGATATTTTTATCCGAAACTAATGTTAGCATTTCCTCAAATGTTTGTGATGTATGCACTTTTCCAGAATCAATAAAATGCTTGATTGAAATGGAATTTAACACGGCAATCAAACCACCGATATGGTCTGCGTCAGGATGTGTCGCAACAACATAGTCTAATTTATTAACACCTTGCTCGCGTAAATAGTCAACAACCATTTTACCTGCTCCTTTTACGCCTCCATCAATCAACATCGTTTTTCCACTTGGTGATTGAATCAAAATAGAATCACCTTGCCCTACATCAATAAAATGCACTCGCATTTCTTTACCAGAAACAGGCTGCTGCTCTGTTTGTTGAAATTCCACTGTACAGCCTGCTAGCAATAAAGCAATTACAAGTAAACTAAAAAATATTTTTTTCATTTAAAACCTCATCTTTTCTACTGCTTGGCATAAGCAATTTTAAAATCATTGCGACCGTTGCGCTTTACTACATATAGCTCTTCATCAGCTGCCTTTAAAAGCTCTGTGAAATTTTCAACATTTGTAGCATCTACTACAAAAGCACCTATACTCAAGCTAATTTTTACATGTCCTTTTTTAGTTAAAATAGATTGCGTTTTGAATAATGAATAAAGCTTATTTATTATTTCTTCAAATTGCTGTGTATCTTTTGTATGTACACACGCAATAAATTCATCTCCACCATAACGAGCAAAAATAGCGTCATATTGTGCAAATAGCTTTGCTGCACTTGTTGCTACAAACTTTATAATATCGTCGCCTACTAAATGTCCATGTTCATCGTTTACTTGCTTAAAATAGTCAATATCAAAAATAATGCAGCCAACAAAATGATTGTAAGACGCAGCGTCTAATAGATACTTTGGTGCTTGATATTCGATATAGCCACGATTATATATTTTAGTCAATGGATCAATAAAGGATGCCATTTTATACTTCCGCTTCTTTTCATCTAGCTGGAATTTTAATAAGGCGCGATTATATGATTCTTGCTCATGCTTTTCCAATAGCTCAATATACTCCTCTTGGGCTCCAACAAGCTTCTCAATTTTATTACTTTTCTTGTAATAATCAATAAGAGCACGTTGCATGACTTTTACCATATAAATATCACCCTGCCCGAAAAAAATTTGCTTTGCTTTTTCAGCAGCTTCAATTGCTTGCTCAATATAGCCTTTCGTAAATGCCAATGCCATTCTTGCATTATATAGCAACGCCCGATTACGATCATCACGATCCCTGCCATATCGTCGTATAGTTTCTTGCATTTTTACATATAGTACATCTGCCTCTTTTATATCTCCAACATACGCAAGAGCAATTACTGCATTTCCTTCTATCGGTAGTAAATCAATTTCTTCGCACTCAAAATAAGGTACTACCTCAAGCGATTTCATCGCATATTCCTTCGCTTGCTCATAGTCTTTTAAATCATGGTACAGATTTGATAAATTGGAATATGTGTAACATAACCGCTTATATTCCTTTTGCTTTCGAGCAAGTGATTCCGATTTAAGCATAACCTCTTTTGCCATTTCTGTATGGTTTAACACCATATATAAAATACCTGCTAACCCATAGTATAGGCTGTAATGTTCATTCGATGGATGACTGCTGCATATTTGTTCCACTTGAAAGAGCGCAGCAAAGGCTTCTTCATAGCTGCCCGTATATATATAAGCAACAATTCGATTTTTTAATATGTCTAAGATGTCATCCACTTCATTTAACTTGAATAATCTATTCTCAACTTCATCACTTAAAATAATAATATCCTCGTAGCACTCTTCAGCACGTAGATGTCTAATTGTTGCAGCTAGCTCTTTTAGTGTACCTTTATTCATCAACGCATCTCCTTGACTCTCCACGGAAAGCGGAGGAATTATTCAATACAAATATTTATCTTGATTAACGGGCTAATTTCTCTAACAACTTCTCATTTTAGTTTCTTACAACGCTCATATCATATGACCCTCTATTTTAAAATGAGTTACCTACAATTCCTTTAATAACAAATATCCCCTATCTAAACAAAGCAGGAAATAACATAAAATAAATATGCTATTCCCTGCTATTTTACCTAATTTATGCATATAAATCATTTAAAATTTCAATTTTTTTCTTAATTGCTTCTTCAAAAGTCGCAATATAAGCTGCCGGGTCTTTAGGATTATGGAACTGAGTTATTTTCCCTGTTTCAGGATGAACAAATTTCGATGAGGCACCACAGCCAATGCCTAAAATTGTTTGTACTTCCTCCATAATTACGATATTGTAAATAGACTCCTCGCCAGGCTTACAATAGCCGACATTTTCTAAGTTCCCTAAAATATTTTTTTGACGGTACAAATAATAAGGAACATAGCCGTTATTTTTTGTCCAATCTGTCGCCATCTGCATCATTTCACTTACCGTATTTCGATCTGCTACACGATATTTATCTTTATTGCGCGTCATTTCAGATGCGCGCTTAAAGCTTAATGTATGCACAGTTAACGATTCGGGCATCATTTTTGCGGACTCATTTAACGAATGCTCAAATTCTACGATGCCCTCATTTGGCAGACCAATAATTAAGTCCATATTAATATTATTCATGCCATGCTCGCGCGATAGCCAAAACTTATCAATCGTTTCCTGTACTGTATGATGGCGCCCGATTGCCTTTAATGTTTCCTGCGTATACGACTGCGGGTTTACAGAAATACGATCAATTCCCCATTTTTTCAATACTTCTAACTTTTCTGGTGTAATCGTGTCAGGACGTCCTGCCTCTACTGTAATCTCTCGAATCGTATGCGGGTTTGGAAATGCTGCAAACATCGTTTGATAAAGCGCGTCCATTTCATCGGCTTCAATTGAGGTAGGCGTTCCCCCACCCCAATAAATCGAGGTAATGCGCATATTATTTTCTGTTAACCATTTACCCATTTCGCGCAATTCAATATGCAACCCATCAATAAACTTCTCTACGCGTCCTTGCTTGCGATTACTTTGAATCGCATACGCTGGGAATGTACAATAAGCGCACATCGTTGGACAAAACGGTACACCAATATAAATTGAAATTTCCTGCCCTAGCTCATCCAAATCAGGAATCACTTCAAGCTGTCGTGCCACAATTTCCTTCATTAAAGAAATTTTCGCATCTGATAGACGATAATCCTTTTTTAAAATAGCAAAAATTTCTTCCTCACTCATGCCAGCTTTGCGGTATTTATGATAAAGCTTTGTTGGGCGCACACCTGTTAAAATGCCCCATTGCTGCGTCATACCTGTATACTGCTCAAGCACATCAAGCATTACGTGTGAGAGCGCACGCTTCATGCGAATGCTCTGCTCCTTTTCAGTTCCCTCTGTTGCATAACGAATCGCATAATTGCTCGTATATTTTTCACCATCAACCGTTAATTGCGCCTCTGTATGAATTGTAAAATCTGCGTCTATACGATGCTGAAAAGCAATAGCCATATCAGTGCCATCTTGTGTAAGTTGAATAACTGAATCTTCATAAAAAAGATTGGCAATATGGTTTAACACACGATTCCAATCTTCTTTAAACTGTTCATTTATTTGTATTATTTTCATTATTTTTTCTCTACCTCATTGTAAATTAGCGTTTATAAACATACTAATTATCATTGTACCAAAAAACGTCGATATTTTTTGTAAAAATGCTTGATGTTTTTTAATTGTTTCTTTTGTATAATTCCTTTAACACCTTAGTAGGAGGGATATTCAAATGGAGCATGTTTTATTAGAGCAGGTCAAACATACACGAGCATTTTTACGTAAGGAGCTACTTGCAACTATTTTCACTGAATTTGACCAACAATGTATGGCATTAACAGAGGAGCAGCGACAAGCTAAATATCAAAAAATGTTGGAAAGTCCATTTCGTTTTTTTAGGGGCAGTGCCTATTTATTTTATTATGATACAACAAAAATCCCGTCAATTTTCCATACACCTCCAATGAAACCAACTTGGGTTCAAGGCGATATGCATATGGATAACTTCGGTGCTTTTCAAAATGAGTCAGGTACAATTGTGTTCGACATTAATGATTTTGATGAAGGCTATGTTGGCTCCTATTTATATGATTTGCTTCGTATGAGTGTTAGCATCGCACTTTATTTGGAGGAGCAAGGCTTTCATACTGCTACACAGGAAATGGCAATCCAATCGTTTTTAACAAGCTATATTCAGCAGCTTCAACGCTTTCAACAAAAAAAGGATGACCCCTTCACATTAATTTTTACAAAGGATAATACGACAGGCCCTATCAAAAAAGTATTGAAAAAGCTAGAAAAACAGCAACGAGAGCAATTTTTGCAAAAAATTGCCCACCTGACTGAGGATGGACAACATATTTTCCAATGGTCAGAGGAATTACAGCCTGCATCCGCCGAGGAATATTCGGCAATCATTGAAGCATTACCACATTATAAGGTGAAGGATATCGCCATTAAATATGGCTCTGGTACAGCGTCTATCGGCTTGAAGCGCTACTATATTTTAATTGAGAGTGGCGATGACACACAGCATGCAGATGATGTCGTGTTGGAAATGAAGGAAGTACGCACAGCGATTCCTTCTTATTTTTTACCATATCACGAAGCATTTTGGACGCATTATGAGCATCAAGGTGCACGCGTTGTTGGCACACAAAAGGCCATGCATCATTTAGAAGACCCTTACTTAGCTTATTTAACAATAAATGACCAGCAATTTTACATCCGTGAACGCTCACCCTTCAAGAAAAAGGTTAAGCCAAAAAACTATAAAGAGCTGGAAGATTATTTTGCTACTACTGCTATTATGGGGCGCATCGCTGCGAAGGCCCATGCCCGTGCAGATATCGATTACTCTGCTGTTTTTACATATCATAGCGAGGATGAAATTTTACAAGTCATTCAAGCAACGCCAGATACTTTTAGCAAGGAAATCATTTTACAGGCATTGTCCTATAAAGAAATCGTTTATGCAGACTATGCGCAATTTCAAGACCTTGTAAATGAATGGTTTCCAGTAGAAAATTGAGGCGGCAGATTTTATGAGCGATTCTCTCTCCAAAAGCTATAAGTAAAAAAGTAGCACAAACCAACATTAAGGTTTGTGCTACAAATCATATTTTATAGTCCGTCATAAAGCGCTTGAACAGGCTTTGTTAAAATACGGTTTACTTCTTCGATTACGCGGCTTAAGCCCATTTCAGCTTCAAGCATTGCGAGAATTTTGACGTTCTGCTGAGCAAGCTGTGCTGCCTTTTGTGCGTAAGCTAACTCATCCTCTAAAAGCTCCTCGCCAGCCATTTGCTTTTGCTGTAGCTTCATTTGAATGTCGCGGAAGTTTGTAAATAAGTTTTTTGCTTCCTCATCTCCGCGCACAGCCTCTACCGTTTCCTGTAATACTTTAAATTCATTTGTATTGCGGAATGTTGCTTCCAATCTGTTAATATCGTCATAAATGTTAATCATCGTATTCCTACTCTCCTATTATTTTGTCATAAAGACAATGAGTGCTTGCACAATACCGACAAGACCACCAATAATACCACCTAGCCATGTAATCATACGTAACTCACGGCTAATTATGCCTAAAACAAGCTCTTCCAGCTTGGCAATTGGGAATGAATCAACTTGCTCTCGCACAACTTCCGCTAAATTTAGACGCTTTAACACATCTTCAATTTTCTCTTCCGCTGATAAAAATGCTTTGTCCATTACTTTTGGTAGTAGCTCATCACACACCCAAGCTTGCCCATTCGGCCAATAATCGTGAATCGTTTTATCTAAACGTGCCTCGATTGCTAGCTGCTCCTTAGCATATACCTGAATGCTCTGTTCAATCGTATCAAAGTTTACATCTTTCATAAAGTCCATTGCTGGGCGCTGTTTAATTTTATCCCATTCTGCTGAAAAAATGCGATATAAAAGAGCGCTCGTTCCAGGTGCTTGTAAGAAGCGAATAAGCTCACGCTGTACTTTTTCTACAAGTGATAAGGAATCGCCCATAAACATTTGAATCATGCCGCCAAAGGAGCCTTTTGAGCTTAAAAAATCATCCAGCATATTTTTAATTGTTTTTGCACCTTCTGGTGATTGGAAATAAACGACCCCTTTATCTAAAATTTGATCGACTGCCTCGCCAATTTTTTTATCCAATACTGGCTCTAAATCTTCAGGTAATAGCTCCTGAATCGTTTTTGTTGCGAGCGTGTTTTTGACAGATGTGAATTGATTGGCAATGACCGTATTCACTTTTTGTTCCAGCAATGCCGGCATATGCTGTAAATTCGCAAGCATTAACCAATCATTAATTGTCTTCTCTGTCGTAAATACAGTTTCAGTAATTTTTTGCTTAGCAAAGGCCTGTACGTTATCACGTATATCCTGCGACAAAAATTTCTTTTTAATCGTATCAGGTGTTAATAAATAATCCGATACCGTTTTCCCTAATTGTACTGCTAGCACATCCCGTCTTTTTGGAATAAGCCCTGGCGTTAATGGCAAGCGCCAACGCATAAAATAAATCGGCTTATACGGACGGAACAGCATTTTGATCGCCATATAGTTGGTTGCGGCACCTACAATTGCACCTACACCTGCTAGTAAAATTAATAGCCCAAATAAACTATCCATGATATCCTCTCGTTTCTATATCAATTACGCTCATATTGTATAACAGAAAAGCTATTTCACAAAGCAATCGCTATTGCATATTGCTTCACCTATTTAGTACGATTAACAGGAAGGAGTGGTTTCATGATTCAGCATTTTCATTTTAAGCCATTGTATGAACATAAACAGTTACCTGGCTGGCTTATTAGTTTTTTCTATAAACAACAGCGCTATCAAGCGGAATATCATAAAGATGGTAGCATTCGATTTCTTGGTGTAGCACCAGCAGAGGACGATTTAGCCGTTGTCGAGAAAATGGTGCATGAGCTTATGTTATTCCATGTATATGATTGAGCATCGGGTTAAGGGGCTTGTCTGAAAAGACACGTCCCTTAAAAAATTTACCATCAGTTAGTAACAGTAACTACGCAAACTCCTCATTAAAAACTCCCTCCTCATAACAAAACCAGCTAAGCATATACTAGACTAGCATAGAGCTAGTAGGAGGGAATACCAGTGGAAATCATCCAAGGAATTTTATCAGTATATATGCAATTTTTCGATTGGGCGATGTGGAAGGAAATTTTAACTGATCCGGTCTCTTGGGGATTAATATCAACACTTATTATCATCGAAGGCTTGCTATCAGCAGATAATGCACTTGTACTAGCAGTACTTGTGAAGCATTTACCAAATAAACAACGAAAACGAGCGCTAATGTATGGTATGTTCGGTGCTTACTTTTTTCGCTTTTTGTTTATAGGAATCGGTGTTTATTTAGTAGATTTTTGGTTTATAAAATTGCTTGGCGCTCTGTATTTAGGGTGGCTATGTATCGCTCATTTCGCACATATAGGAGAGGCAGATAGCGTTAAGGAAGTTAAAAAATCAGGTCTGTTAGTTCGACTGTTTGGAAGCTTTTGGGCAACCGTTATTATGATCGAGTTAATGGACGTCGCATTTTCACTTGATGCCATTTTTGCTGCATTTGCCATCTCTAATCAAGTATGGATATTAATGATTGGCGGAATGCTAGGCATCGTCATGATGAGAACAATTGCAGGTTTATTTTTAAGCGTTATTGAAAAAATACCTGAATTAGAGGAAGCTGCCTTTATTATCATCGGTATCGTTGCACTCAAAATGCTTGTTAGTATAGTTGGTATCCATGTGCCACACTACATGTTTTTTGTCGTGTTAATTATTGTCTTTACAATTACTTTTGCTATCCATTTTTTAAAAAAGCTTAAAATTGCTTAAGGCAATATTTATAAATCAATATCGAACCAAATAGTATTTTACTCATATAATGGGTTCGAGGTGGGTTTGATGCAGTGGATTACTATTATTCTCGTAGGGATAGCCGTAAATTTAGATAATTTAGGCATCAGTTTAGCATATGGAATCAAGCGAATAACAATCCCTATTATCTCAAATGCTGTTATTGCGTTATTATCTATGGCTGTGACGTATGTAGCTATCACAATTGGTGAGACATTAAGTGATTATATTTCAGTTTATTTAGCCAATCTATTAGGTAGTCTCTTGCTATGTATTATTGGTGCATGGACTTTATTGTCACAGCGATTAGCTAAAGCAAATCATGTAAAATCATTCGATAAAAATCACAGCGCCATCCTTGCCCTAAAAGATGCCATTATACTTGGGTTCATCTTATCAGCTAATTGCTTAGCAACAGGCATTGCTATTGGAGCAAATGATATTTCAACAATAGCGATGGTTATTTCCATTGGTGTCTTTTCCTTTATTACGATAGCCATCGGCAGCCATTTCGGCATTTTATTAGCAAAAAGCTTTATTGGCCGATACTCTACAGCTATTGCAGGCTGGCTTCTTATAGGTATTGGTATTTTTGAAATTTTCATCTAGAAAGATGGCTGTCAGGAAATTTCCGACAGCCTCTTTTCTATTAGGACGAAACGGATTCTTCCTTCAACGTATATTTGCGCCCAAAGGTAATATAGAAAAACGTCGAGGCGATTAAATATAGACTACCTGTAATACAGAACGCATAGGCATAGCCCCAATAAGAGCCATATGTTGTGACAAGATATGCTGCTGGTAAGCCCATAACCGCCCAGCCTAAATTAAAGACCATTTGATTGACAGAGTTAGCTAATCCTTTATATTTGTCATGAACAACCTCCATCGCAATAGCGCTTTGAATAGGGTTACCTGCATTCATTAACGCTTGACGCATTAAAAAGCCGAGCGATGCTAAAAACAATGAATTTGTAAAGGCTGTTAAAAACAAAAACGGAATCGACATAAGCTGAAATAGGACAAGTGCTCTTACTTTGCCAACGCGCTTGACAAGCATAGGTCCAATTAACATTGCCACTGTTGTCATCGCAGAGCCTAGCGCTAAAATCAATCCAATGTATGAGTTAGAAGCATCAAAGCGATTGGCAAAGTATAAATTTAAATATGGAATAACTAAGCCTGCTCCAAAGCCAACGAGTAAATTGGCTGTCCCGAAAAATAGTATCATTTTTAAATTAAATGACCAGCCGGCTTCCTTATTTACATTTAACTCCTGCACTTTTTCCTTCTTTACAACAACTGCTGGCTTTAATTTGAACAGTGGGAATAGACCACAGAAGAAAATGACACAGCCTGTTAGTAACGCTATTTGAATGCTTTGTACTTCCTCCATATGCATGAGCCATTGCAAGCCATCTGCAATAATCCCGCCTAATAAATTCCCAACAACATTTGCTACAGTTACAAGTGCAAAATGAATACTAAACAACTGCATTCTTTCACGTGAAGTTGAGTTTTCAGCTAAAAAAGGCACACCTGAAACTTGTGCTAATGCCCAAACAATTCCCATACCGAAAGCGAGCATTAACATCGGTTGCTCTGTTGTGACAACACTGCGTCCAACAAGCAAGACAGCTGTCAATGTTGAGCCAATAATTAATAGCCATTTGCGCCCTAGCTTATCGCTTAGTAGCCCTGCTGGTATAAGCATAATTGCCGTCGCAAGCGATGTCACTGAAATAACGCTGCCATTAACAGACTCAGGTAAGCCAAGCTCTCGAATATATAAATTGTACATCACGCTGAAAACACCCATACCAATTTGGATAAGCACATTTGATAAAATAAATAAGCGTATATTTCGATTAAAAGATTTTAAGCTTTTGCCCCAATCCTGAAGCCATTTTCTCACTTATCGCACCTCGTTCTACAGACATTTATTTCGATAATCTAAATATACGTTCTTCGTAGTAAATAAGCAACCTGATTTCTATAAAATGCCTCGTTTAAACACTTCTCCAACTAAATGCGTGCGATTTTTAACCTGCAATTTAGCAAGGAGCCTTTGCACGTAGTCACGCACTGTAAATTCACTAATAAACAAAGTAGTAGCAATTTCTTTATTGCTATAGCCTTCTGCGATTAAATAAAGTACACTATGCTCCTTCTCCGTCAGCCCTGAATGCTGTTCAAGCTGAGAGGTTACAGGCTTTCGTGAAAACAACAGCCCAAGCCGCTTTCCGACAAGCTCTAATGTGTCTAATTGCACTTGTGAATATGGAAAGAAATCCCCTTTTTGATCAAGCTCTAGCCACCCGTATAATTGACTTCCATTGATAACAGGAATAAAAATCATTGATGACAAATTGAATTTTTGAATCAATTCATTATCAATATACGGATACGGCTCCCGCAAATAGAGTGGCTGCCTCAAGCTAAAAATAGGTAAATCTGCGGTTAAGCTTCCTTTAATATTTTGGATAATTTCTAGTTGATCTCCGAACATTCCTTGAAACTCATTTTTCCATGGGATATATACATAAAAAATACAGCGCTTAAATTGGAAGATACTCTTCACTTCTTCCAAAATGGCTGGCAATTCCACTGCGCTAGAAGCACGAATTAACACTTCATCTATTTTACTAAGTCCACTCATATCAAATGTCAACCGCTCATGTGACGCATCAACTGATACATAATATTGCTGCATTAAGCCCATCATGCAATTTGATAAAAAAAGAAAGAGCGGCTCGATTTGTGGATGCTTTTGATCAAATAATAAACGCAATGTTGCTTGTTCAAAAACGGCACGGAATATATTTAAAAACTGTCCTGATATTTGGCGTAAATGCACTTGAATAAACAACTGTAGCTGATTTGTTAAATTATTTAGCTCATCAGCATCACTTTGCTTAATAACAAAGCTTAAAAAGTGATCTGCAAACTCAATGATCTCTTGTTTTTCTTCAAAGGATAGCCCTTCCTCCATCTGCACATAAGAACTAATATTTTGCATTAAATTGCTACGATGTATTTTGCAAAATAAAACAAACTGTACAGGCTTTATCATTTTATCACCTACAAATGTATGCATATTTTACGTTTATTTTATCATAGAAAAGAAAGCGGGCTGCCCAAAAAGTTTTTTTGGACAACCCTATTAAATCTTTATTAACAATATATTTCTTGCTCTAGTTATACCTGATTAAAAGAAGCCAATTCTACTATTTTATTAAATAATAGCTGATTAGTTCATGCTTTACAGTAAATCCTGCTGCTTTATATAACCGCAGTGCTGCCTCATTCGCTCTATCTACCGTTAATCGAACTTCTGAAATTTGATGTACCCTACCTATATGGGCAAGTACCATCATTAATAGCTTTGTACCTAACCCTTGTCGCCAAAAAGCGGGCGCAATTGCAATATATTCAATAGCTGCATTTTTATATAGAGCATCTACCTCGATATATGCGTAGCCTTGTAGCTGTCCCTCTTCATTGACAAGTAATAGCAATTCATTTTCATTGCTTAAACGCTTAATAATTGTTTCTGCATTATAATACGTATTGGGGAATGCAGCATTGTGTATTGCTGCAAAAGCCTCATAAAATTGTGGCTCATAAAAATTGAAGGATGTCTCTGCTTGTTGCTCCTGCTGTTGCCATAATAAAACTGCATGCTGTCCTGTTTGCTTAGCATCGATTGCCTCTGCAAATTCGATTGCTAGCTTATTTTGCTCATTAATAAAAAATTGGAACTTCGTAATGCTTGGCTGCTTTTCTAAAAGCTGCTGCCACATAGTAATTAGCAATGGTGCTTGCTCCGCTTGTTGCATAAATGGTCCCCATACTTCCGCACTTGTGCCATCTATATCTAAGCCAATTGCTGCTGTAATATGCTCATTAGCATATGCAATAACAAAAGCATCCTCTGTAAAATCTTCTCTCAAAGCTTGCTCAATTTCTTCTACATTTTCACCACAGTAGCCTATATGATGTGCTGGCTCGTTGTTTAGCAATGCCAGAAATTGTGCGAGCTGCTTATTTGTTGTCATGGTAATCCCCCTAAAAAATCTAATTCATTCATCCATATAAAAAAGCTGCCGAAAAATCGGCAGCTCCTCTGATTTAGCCATTCAATGAATTTGCCTGTAGCTGGTACATCGTTTCATAGCGACCACCTAATGCTAACAGCTCATCATGTGTGCCTTGCTCAACGATTTCACCACGATCTAGTACAAGAATTTTATCAGCATTTTTAATTGTTGATAGACGATGCGCAATAATAAATGTCGTACGCCCTTGCTTTAATACGTCCATCGCATGCTGAATAATTTCCTCTGTCTCCGTATCAATATTCGATGTCGCTTCATCTAATATTAAAATCGCTGGATTGAATGCTAGTGCACGTGCAAAGGAAATTAATTGGCGCTGTCCTGATGACAGCGTGCTTCCTTTTTCAATTACTGGCTCATCTAGTCCTTTTTCTAAATTTGCCAAAACGCGCTCGCCACCTACTGCAGCTAATGCTTTTTCAACTGTTTCGCGTGAAATACGCTCATCATTTAAGCTCACATTGGAAGCGATTGTACCTGTAAATAAATATGGGTCCTGTAGCACAATACCCATATGGTCACGAATGGATTGGCGCGGCAAGCTTGTAATATTTTGCCCATCAATTGTGATATGCCCTTTTTGTGGGTCATAGAAGCGGAATAACAAGTTCATAATAGAGCTTTTACCTGAGCCTGTATGCCCAACAAGCGCCACTGTTTCGCCTTTCTTCGCTTCAAAGTTTAAATTTTTCAAGACGTACTCATCATCTTTATAAGCGAAGGAAACATTGTCAAATACCACATTGCCCTCGTAACGTGGGATGCGCTCCTCGCTTACCGCTTCCCCTTTTTGATCCAATAGCTCAAATACGCGAGAGCCAGCCACTAATGAGCGCTCTAGCTGTGAGAACTGATTAACAAATTGGACAATCGGATTGAATAAGCGCGTTAAATAGTCAACAAGCGCATACAATGTCCCTGCTGTAATTGCTTCAGGCATCGTCATCGACTGCGTACCAAAGTAATAAATAAACACCATAAACATTAATAAACGCAATACGTTTACTAAATTAAAGGATGTTGCTGAATCTAAAAATAATAGCTTCCGCTCATACTCGTAATGCTCATTATTCATCTCCGCAAATTCCTTTTTCATTTGGTCTTCACGGCGGAATGCTTGAATAATCGTCATTCCATTAATCGATTCATTAATCATCGCATTAATATCAGCGATTTTTGTACGAATAACGTGATTGTATTTAGAGGCAAATTTACGATAACCAATCATCCACACGTAAATAAATGGAATCACAACTAAGGCAATTAACCCTAACTTCACATCTAAAATAAATAATGCAATATAAACCCCTGCAATGGAAATAATGCTTGTTGCAAATTGTGATAGCACTGTTACATATAAATTACGCACTGCCTCTGTATCATTCGTTACACGTGCCACTACTTTGCCGGCTGGTAAGTTGTCAAAGTAGTGAATTGGCAATGTTTGAATATGTCCAAAGACATCTTGGCGCATTTGCTGTACAACACGATTTGCCCCAATTTGCAAATAAATATACATAAAATAACGTAAAATTGCTGTCGCTATTGATAACCCGAAGAAGACAATTAATAGCCATGTTAATGGTTTAACAGCAATATCTCCTGGTGTCATATAGTTATCAATAATGTGCTTAGCGATAAATGGTCCTGCTAAATCTGTAAAAACTGCTAATGTTAATAAAACGAGCCCTACTAATATTGGCTTTTTAAATAATAATGCGTAATGATACAATCGTTTACTTGTACTCATTCAGATTCCCCCTCTAGCTGCTGGCGGTCAAACTGCTCTTTATACCAACCATTTTGTGCAAGAAGCTCTTCATGTGTACCTTGCTCTGTAATCATCCCTTCATCTAGCACGATAATCTGATCTGCGTGCTGAATGCCTGATAAACGGTGTGTTGTAATAATCGTCGTTTTACCACTACGTTCATTTTGAATATTGTCGATAATTTTCGCCTCTGTTTTTGCATCAACAGCTGACAAAGAATCATCCAAAATTAAAATTTCAGGATTTTTAATGAGTGCACGTGCAATGGATACACGCTGCTTTTGTCCACCCGATAGCGAAACACCCTTCTCTCCTACAAGTGTTTCCATTCCCATCGGCAAGTTTTTCAAATCTTGCTCAAAATGCGCAAGTCGAATTGCATCAGCAATTTGCGCCTCTGTTGCATCTTCTTTCCCAAATAAAATATTTTCTCGAATCGTTCTTGAGAACAATACATGATCTTGTGGCACATAGCCAATCCAATCTAACACTTGCTCCTTAGTTTGCTGTGCTAAATCGACTTCTCCAATTGTCAATTGCCCATCACCTAGCGGATATTCTCGTAATAGTTGCTTAACAAATGTTGTTTTACCAGCACCTGTTTTTCCAACAATCCCCAATGTTTGCCCTTGCCTTAAGGCAACTGAAATTTGCTGTAAATTTTTCACCTGTGACAAAGGATACTGGAATGTAAATTCGTTAAAGCCAATTGCCGTTGGTGCTTGTAATGCAACTGCCTGTGCTGGATTTTGTACATCCGCCTCGTAATGAAGTGTTTCCTGTACACGGTCAAGTGAGGCATTCCCTTGCTGCATAACATTAATCAGCTCACCAATCGCAAACATCGGCCATACCGCTAAACCTAAATAGACGTTAAATGTAACAAGCTGACCTACCGATAGCTCACCATTTGATACTAAAACCGCCCCATAGCCTAATGCCACAACATAACAAATCGCTGTACCGGCCTTTGTGATTGGACCAAACAATGCGTTAATTTTGGCTACATGAATGTTTTTTTGGAACACTTCCTCGCTTTTATTGACAAAGCGTCCTTTATCTCTCGTTTCCTGTACATAGGCACGAATAACTCGTACCCCTGCAACAGACTCAAGCACATCATCATTCAGCTCACCAAATGCTTCTTGCGCTGTCATATAACGCTCGTGGACAATTTTTCCTAAATACTGAATAATAATCGCCATAATCGGCACAGGTAGCATAGCGAAAAATGTTAGCTTCCACGAAATGGCGAAGCCCATCGCTAAAATAATCGCTGCCATATAGACCGTTGAATCAACTAATGTCATAATGCCAAAGCCTGCTGTCAACGACACAGCATTTAAGTCATTTGTTGCACGAGCCATTAAATCACCCGTACGATTTTTTTCATAAAATGTTGGCGTCATTTTTAAAAATTGGTGCATTAAGCGCTTGCGTAACATACGCTCTAACGTAATTGCGCCACCAAATAATTGATATTGCCATACAAAATTCATTAAATAACTAACAATAATGATGAGCAGCATACTAACTAAATAATAGCTAAGCAGCTTGCCTGTCATCAAACCTTTTGTCATTTCATCAATTGCCTGCCCAATCATCCAAGGTGGAATAACCTCCACAACACTTGCTAAAATAAGCAATACAATCGCAATGGTGTAACGCTTCCAATGCTGTTTAAAAAACCATGTTAATTTTCCTAATACATCAAACATACTCTTTTTTACCTACTTTCCTATCAATTACACCTCGGTGTAATGGCATTTGGATTTTCTCCTGTTTGTAAGAGAAAGTCATGACCCCCACCAGAGGCTTAACTTGAATCAGCAGAGAGCTTGCTACTCCTCCTGATTGCAATGTTTTTGCATTCATCCCACTAGAGGGATTTCCCGCTGAATCAAGTTAAAGCTACACTATCCACTATCCAGCGATTCCCTTTTTAAAATTTTTGCTTGAAATTGTTTGAACATATCCGATGTCCTCCTCCATCTAATTTTGCACAGCGTACACACAAAAAAAGGCATATATCCCCATTTAATTAGGATACATGCCTAAAAAAAGAGATACAGGGACGTGCCTGTATCATCCATTCATTATGCGCGTTCAAGCAAATAATAAAAGAATACGTTACAGGTCCGGATTAAAATGTTTAGTTGTTTTGTTGTTTAATAAAATCATCATAATCCTTCCCTCCATTTCCTTAAATTATTTAGTGCCCCTTAAGATTAGCATACAGAAATTTACTTCGTCAATATTTTTTGAAAAATAAAATGTTTTTGTGAATTCTGTCGATGAGGAAAACTTGAAATTAATAATACCTATAAATAAAAAACAAATATGGTGATTATGTAAATATTGGCTATTCATTAGTATCCTCTTTAAAATAAAGGCTAATTAACACGCTTGATAAAAAAATCATCAGCAAAAATTGTTTTTTTCTTTGAAATATTTTATGATAAAAGTATTCAAAAATTTTTTAATAACAGGAGGTGTACTCTTTATTTGCCACCCTCATTCGGGCCGCAAGTAAAGGATTTATTTGGACGGAGATATAGGAGAGCTAACCATAAGGCTTGTAGCATTTGCTCTATTAATTGCTGCTACGGCATTTTTCGTTGCAACTGAGTTTGCCATAGTAAAAGTGAGGACTACACGAATCGACCAGCTTGTCGCTGAAGGGAATAAAAAAGCGATTAAAGCGAAAAAAGTAATTGCCAACTTAGATGAATATTTATCAGCATGTCAGCTAGGTATTACGATTACTGCGCTTGGACTTGGATGGTTAGGTGAACCAACATTTGCACTGATTTTAGAACCATTATTCGAGCTAGTTGGTTTGGACGGTAGCGCCACAAAGATTATTTCGTTTATTATTGCATTTTCACTTGTAACGTTTTTACACGTTGTCGTAGGGGAATTATCGCCAAAAACTTTAGCTATTCAAAAGGCGGAGGCTGTCACGTTAAACTTAGCAGGACCACTTATTTTATTCCATAACATTATGTATCCTTTTATTCGCGCATTAAATGGCTCAGCCCGCGCAATTACAGGTATGTTCGGTTTAAAGATGGTTTCTGAATCAGAGGCAGCGCATTCCGAGGAAGAGCTTCGTATGATTTTATCAGACAGCTTAAAAGGTGGAGAAATTAACCACTCGGAATACGAATATGTAAATAGTATTTTCGAGTTTTCTGATCGAATCGCAAAGGAAATTATGGTACCCCGTACTGAAATTATTAGCATTGAGAAAGACCAAACATTACGTGAAGTTTTCGAACTAATGGGCGTTGAACAATATACACGTTACCCAATTACAGATGGTGACAAGGACCATGTTGTTGGCCTAGTCAACATGAAGCATTTACTTACTGCTTTCGTTAAAGATCCTGCAAATGGGGCTACAAAAGTAGAGGAATATATGCAGCCTGTTATTCGTGTTATTGATACAATCCCAATTAGTGACTTGCTATTAAAATTCCAGCAGGAACGCATCCATTTAGCCATTTTAATGGATGAATACGGTGGAACTTCTGGTTTAGTCACAATTGAAGATATTATCGAGGAAATCGTTGGCGATATTCAAGATGAATTCGATGAAGATGAAATACCTGAAGTACAAGAAATCAGTGAAAACCATTATATTATTGACGCAAAAATGCTGTTAGAAAACGTCAATGATATTTTAGGTATTGAAATTGAAGATGAAGATATTGATACAATCGGTGGCTGGATTATGACACAGCACTTTGATGTCGTAGAAGGAGACTCTTTTGAGGCATATGGCTACCAATTTACAATAAAAGAATCCGATGGTCATCATATTTTATATGTTGAAGTAAAAAAGCTTGCAGAAGAAGAAATTCCTGAAAATAATTTAATTGAAGAAATGTAATGTCAGTGTTAGGGGCTGTCCGAAAAAGGATTATATCTTTTCGGACGGCTCCTTTGTCATGTCTAAAAGTCTTTCTAGGAGGAAACATTGTGGAGCTATATACAAATTTACGTGCCGGTGAAAAAGGCGCTTGGTTATCTATTGGAACTTATATCGTACTTAGTGCAATGAAATTAATTGTTGGATATATTGGGAGCTCTGCTGCTTTAAAGGCGGACGGGCTCAACAATACAACGGATATTATCGCCTCTGTTGCTGTGTTAATTGGCTTGCGCATTTCACAAAAGCCAGCAGATGATGACCATCAATATGGGCATCTCCGTGCGGAAACGGTTGCTTCACTCATTGCAGCATTTATTATGATTGCTGTCGGTCTGCAAGTGCTTGTTTCTTCCGTTCAAAATATCTGGCACCCAACACATGCCACACCTTCAACGCTAACAGCTGTTGTTGCACTTATTAGCGCTGTTATTATGTATGGCGTTTACCGTTACAATATTGCTTTAGCCAATAAAATTAATAGCAGTGCTGTCAAGGCGGCCGCCTATGATAATCGTTCAGATGCCCTCGTTAGTATCGGTACAGCAATCGGAATTGGAGCTGCGATTGTAGGCTTCCCTATTATTGATGTTATTACAGCATTGCTCGTTGGTGTTATTATTGTCAAAACAGGTGTAGAAATTTTTTGGGAGGCTGTGCATACCTTAACAGATGGCTTTAATACAGAGGATACCGAGGCGCTTTGCGAGCTTATTCATAAAGTAGATGGTGTCATTGACCTAGTAGACTTTAAAGGACGCATGCATGGCAATATGTCATTTGTTGATGTGACAGTCACTGTAAATCCTTATTTAAACGTCTGGGAAAGCCATGAGATTACTGAGCAAATCGAAAATACAGTGAAACAATTCAATCCATATTGCGTTGTGCTCGTGCATATTGAACCACATGAAATCCCTACTCCAACAGAGGGAGATTATCATTTTTAAGAAATACGCTATTTAGGAGGTGTTTCCATGAAAATACTTTTACTGATGGTCGCTTGGGCAATCATTTTTCAAAAGCTTCATCAATTTAGCTACGCAGACAAGGTAAAAAGAAGCTGGAGGAAATATATTTTGTTTTCCATTATTGCTAGCATCATTGTACCGTTTATACAGCTTTATGCAAATAATGAGCTAGGAACACTTCAAGAAAATATAACGAACGCCTCTGTCATAGCAATTGCCATTTTAGTTCTTCTAATCGGTGGGGCTTATTTGAAAATGAAGATTGATGAATGGAGTGAGGAATTTCAAAAATAGACGCAAGGGGCTATCGTTATTTACACCCCTTGCGTTTTTTTACATCTGCCCACTGCCCTCTGTTAGCCCATGCTTCACTGCATATAAAGCTGCCTGTGTGCGGTCTTGTACCTGTAGCTTGGCAAATATATTAGAAATATGTGTTTTCACTGTTTTTTCGGTCACAAATAAAGAAGCAGCAATTTCTCGGTTGCTTTTGCCCTTTGTTAGCTCTGCTAGTACATCCTGCTCTCGCGGTGTTAATGGATTGAGCACATGAAGCTTTTGCTCCTCCTCACGCAAGCCCTCCTCCAGCTGTGTTGTTGCTTCTGGATGCAGCATGTTTTCTCCGCGCATAATTTGACGGATCGTATGCACTAAATCATCTGGCTCGATGTCCTTTAATTGATAGCCTGATGCGCCTGCATCAATTGCTGGAAGTACATGGTCTTTATCCGCAAAGCTAGTTAGCATTAATATTTTTATCGTTGGATACAATGCTTTAATGCGCTTTGTTGCCTGAATGCCATCCAGTTCAGGCATCACTAAATCCATCAGCACAATATCAGGCTGCACCTCTTTAACTAATTGTACTGCTTCTACGCCATTTTTCGCTTCCCCTACTACTTCAATATCCTTTTGTGTTTTTAAAAAAAAGAGTAGTCCCCTTCTTACGACATGATGGTCATCTGCAATTAAGACACGTATCATTTCATTACCCCCTAATATGGCAGACGGATTAATAGCTCCGTTCCCTTGCCAATTTCACTCACCCAATCAGCTGTCCCGCCGATAGCCTGTGCTCGATCTTTAATCGATTGAATACCAAGTGATGGTATTCGAGCCTTTGGGTCAATAACAAAGCCTCGCCCCTCATCTTTAATGACAAGCAAAATATCTGTTTGTGTCACTGTCACATAAAGCTCTGCTATTTTCACCCCTGCATGGCGCCGTATATTGTTTAATCCTTCTTGTGCAATGCGGAACAATGTTTCCTCAATGCGTGAAGGTAGCTGAATAACACCTGAAACATTGACAATCAGCTTTAAGCCAAGCATTTCAGCATAGACCTTTATCGCTTCAATAAGACCGCTTTCTAAGCCTTTTGGACGCAGTTGCCAAATAAGTGCTCGCATTTCTGTTAATGCTTCCTGTGTCAGCTCTTGAATTTCTTTAAAGGTTTCCTTTATTTCAGGCTGGTCACTCATTTCAATACCTGCACGTGATGTCAGTGTTACTGAAAATAACAGCTGATTCACCGAATCATGTAAATCCCTTGCTAAGCGATTGCGCTCCTGTACTAATGCAATTTCCTGCTGCTCATTCGTTAAATAAATTCTTTTGATAGCAGAGCCCATTTGAAAGGCAACCGATTCTAAAAGCTCTAGCTCTTCCTCTGTAAAGCGCACCGTATTTTTTGATGCGACATTTAAAATACCGAAGCGCTCCTGTCCTGATTGCAGCGGCACTGTCGCATGATGTGTAATACCACCTGTATCATTATCGCTATCTCCCATTGCGCCTTCAATGCGCTGACACTCAATAATATTAGAGGCCTTCATCAGCTCATCATTGCGATAGCGCGATACGCACCAGCAGCCCCCTTTACTTAAATGCTGACAGTCATTTTTAGCTAATGCTTGCGGTAAATTTTCATGCGCCACGAGCTTGGATTTCCCTTTACTATCAATAAAAAAAATCCAGCCTGTATCAAATTTTGTACCATTTAAAAATTTGGATAAAGCACCTTTTAGCATTGGAATCATTTCCGTCTCTTCATTTAACAATTCTGCAATTTCTTTTAGTATCGTAATGTTTGAATGATTTAAGCTCATGATTCACCTCGAATTTCTTTCCATTATCATATCATTGAATCACTACTCATTGCATGCATACGATGCTCATACTTTTGGCTGAAATCAATTGTGAAATCCTACTCACAAAGTATTCATAATCTAAACAATTTACTTCTCTGGGCCTTTTATCTATAATCAATACGTATCATTCATTTTGACATGTAGGAGAAACAATGATGAATAAAAAATTAGAAAATGGTCTGCTTGCTATTTGGGTCGTGTCATTAGTTGCAACACTTGGCTCGCTTTATTTCTCTGAAATTAGGCAATATACCCCTTGTGAAATGTGCTGGTATCAGCGAATTTTAATGTATCCAATTGTGATTATGACAACGGTTGCCTACATCCAAAAAAATGCACGCATCGCCGTAACAACAGCCGTATTTGCTTGTATTGGTGGGAGCATTTCACTTTACCACTACAGCATCCAGAAGCTTGATTTTTTACAATCAACAGCTCCTGCTTGCGGTCTTGTTCCTTGTACAGGACAGTATATTAATTGGCTTGGATTTATTACAATCCCATTTTTAGCCTTAACTGCATTTGTCATGATTGCAGCAATTAGCTTTCATATGTTACGCGTTTTAAAGGAGGAAAAATAAAATGAAGAAGCTTGCTATTTTTGGTGGCGTTATCGCTGTTTTATTTATAGCGATTATTGTACTAACGAATATGTCAAACAATAGTAAATTAAAAAATAATCCTTATGGTAAGGAAGATTTAAGACAATCCACAATCGATCAGCTGAATGATGAAAACTATCAAAATATTATTTTACCAGATGCATTAGAAAAGAAAATTGCAACAGGCGAACCAGTTTATGCTTATCTATTCAGTCCAGAATGTGGATACTGTAAGCAAATGACACCAAAATTAATGCCTACTGCCGATGAGCTAGACATTCATATTGATCAATTAAACGTTTTAGAATTTCCTGAGCAATGGAATAAATATAAGTTAGAGGCTACACCAACATTGATTTATTTCGAAAATGGTAAAGAAGTTACACGCATGGTTGGCGACTATGATGTTGATACAATCAAGGAATTTTTCAATAGTATAAACGCACAATAATGACTATCGTGCTCCGAATATTTTCGGTGCACGATTATTTTTTAGGAGGATACCTATGTTTACCTATACAATACAACAAGATGGTCAAACAATTGAACGGCTGCTACGTGAAGAGTGGTGCTTAGGCAAAAAAATCGTCCATGAATTGCGCATGGCAAAGGCCGTTACATTGCAGGATGGCACTGCTGCACTTTGGAAGGAGCCGCTCACGACTGGGACGTTATTAAAATTTGATTTCCCTACTCCTTCCTCAAGCTATCAGCCAACTGCACAATGCGAGGTAGTCATTCGTTATGAGGACGAGCATTGCTTAATCGTTTCAAAGCCAAAGGGTATGTCAACACATCCAAACGAGGCAAATGATACAAATACATGTATGAATCATGTGATGGCACATATTCAAGCAAACGGTGGCAGCTATGCTGAGCATGTGCATCGCCTTGACCAAGGAACGAAAGGGCTACTTCTTGTCGCGAAGCACCCAATTGCAAAATCAGTATTTGATCGAATGATTGAGGAAAAAACGATTATTCGCACATATGCTGCTGAAGTACAAGGCAATATCCGTACAGATAGCGGTGTCATCAATGCACCGATTGGCAAGGATCGTCACCATAATACAAGACGCGTCGTTTCAGCATCAGGTCAGCATGCAGTTACTCATTATGAGGTGGTGCAACGCTTTAAAAATAGCTGTGTTGTCCACGTTATATTAGAAACAGGACGCACACACCAAATTCGTGTCCATATGGCACATTTAGGTCACCCCATTATCGGTGATACCTTATACAATGCACGCCAAACAGCAACGAATGATTATGAATTACATGCCATTCAGCTTGAATTCCAGCATCCTTTTATAAATGAACGAGTTGTTGTAAAGGATAATGCAGTTCAAAAGTAATGATTCGCTCAACGAAGTGACAATTTCGCTCAACGAATCAGCAATTTCGCTCATCCAAAGCTAAAATTCGCTCAACGAAAAATAAGCTTGTTTGACTAAGGTTATCGCCTTGTCAAACAAGCTTATTTTTATTTCCTTAAATAGTATTGCGAATTTTCACTTATTTTTGCTACAATATGGAGCAACTATTCTATTATAAGAAATGAGGTTGCCCATGGAAAATTTTACGCTTTATCTTTTTATGTGTGTTATGCTCATCATTTTACCTGGACCTGATACAGCCATTGTTACAAAAAATACGCTACTCATTAATAAAAAGGCTGGCTTGCAGACGATGGCTGGCACATTATGTGCCTTAATGATTCACACATCTGCTGCTGTGCTTGGGCTCTCTGCTATTATTGTCAAATCAGCTGTTGTTTTTTCCATTATTAAATATATCGGAGCAATGTATTTACTTTACCTCGGTATTAAAACGTTGATTGCCATGACAAAAAGAAAGCCGCAGCTTGTCGATGCCGTGCCACATAAAAATGATAGCAAATCAAGCTTTATGCAAGGCTTTTTAACCAATTTACTTAACCCGAAAGTAGCGGTCTTTTTCTTAACATTTTTACCGCAATTTTTAGCAACAAATGCTAATCCATTGTTGCCATTTTTCATTATGGGTATTACGTACACAGCTTTGACTGCTCTATGGTTTATTGGCTATGTCTACTTGCTCCACCAAATCCGTTCATTTATGAATAAACCAGCTACGCAAAAAGTGATGGAAGGTGTAACAGGAGCTGTCTTAATACTATTTGGCGTAAAATTAGCCTTAGAAAAGACAAATTAAAATGGCAGCTGGGAAATTCCCAACTGCCATTTTTTTATAGCTTGTTAATTAATGCAAAGATTGTTTCTTTTAGCTCGTCATCATTGTCAGATAGTTGTACTAGGTTGCTTAAACGCTCACGTAATACTGGACGTTCAATTACTAGCTGCTCATCTAATACTTGTACTAATAATTCAATAATTAAGCGGTCACGCTTTGCTAAAGCTTCCTCTAAGCGCTCTGGTGCAATTTTTGCATTCGCATGTGATACTGATGCCATTGGAAAGTCCTCCCTATTATATCGATATACATTCATATTTTATCATAGTTTGTTTCCCTTTTGGCACATTTCACAATTAAAAGTCGAAATTATCAGGGTCTGCACTTGTGCGATGGAATGTATTTAATGCTGTAATAGCAGCAACTTCATCTGCTGCAAGCGCAAAGTCAAATACATGTAAGTTTTCTGTAATACGCTCTGGCGTTACAGATTTCGGGATGGCAATATTACCAATTTCTAAATGCCAACGTAGCACAATTTGCGCTGGTGTTTTGCCATATTTTTCAGCTAAGTTTTTGACAACAGGATGTGTAAACACAATACCTGTACCAAGTGGCGCCCACGCTGTTATCGCAATGTTATGCTCTGCGCAAAACGCACGCAATGCATCCTGTGACAAAGATGGATGACACTCGATTTGGTTGACCATTGGCTTCACATTTGCTACTGCAAATACTTCTTCTAAATGGTGTTGATGGTGATTCGATACGCCTGGCACACGAATTAGCTTTTCATCATAAAGGCGCTCAATTGCTTTATATGTGTCCGCTAATGTTGGCTTTGGCCAATGTGTTAAATATAAATCAATATAATCTAAATTTAATTTTTTTAATGATGTTTCAAAGGCACGCAATGTATTATCGAAGCCTTGGTCTGCATTCCAAACCTTTGTCGTAATAAATAGCTCTGAGCGTTCGATGCCTGAAGCTTTAATTGCTTCTCCTACCGCTTCCTCGTTTTGATAAATTGCTGCTGTATCAATTGCACGGTAGCCTGCTTTTAATGCTTGTGCTACGCCATCAACTGCAACATCATGCTCCTTCATACGGAATACGCCGTAACCGATACGTGGCATTTCTACACCGTTTGCTAATGTGATTGTTTTTGAAATTGTCATAAATAAGTTCCCCCTTAGAAATCAAATTTAAAATTGTCTGGGTCTTGCCCAAAGCGTTTATTTTGATTTAATGCGTCAAGTGTTTGCATATCTTGTGCCGTTAATTCAAAATCAAAAATTTGTGCATTTTCTTCAATGCGCTGTGCCTTTACTGATTTCGGAATGATAAGTATGTCGTGCTGTAAATGCCAACGTAGCACAACTTGTGCTGATGATTTGCCATATTTCTCAGCAATTTGCTGAATCGCTTCATCTGTTAGCACGCCACCACGCCCTAACGGCGACCATGCTGTTACTGCAATATGCTGCTCGGCACAAAATGCACGCAAAGCTTGCTGTGATAAATATGGATGCACTTCTACTTGATTGACTACTGGCGCAATATTTGCGCTTGCAAGAAGCTGCTCTAAATGGTGTTGATGATGATTCGATACGCCTGGCACACGAATTAGCTTTTCGTCGTAAAGGCGCTCAATTGCCCGATATGTATCAACGAATTTATCTGCCACAGGCCAATGTGTTAAATATAAATCGACATAGTCCATATTTAATTTCTTCAACGATGTTTCAAAGGCTCGTAATGTGTTGTCATAGCCTTGATCCGAATTCCAGACCTTTGTCGTAACGAAGATTTCCTCACGCGGCACACCAGAATGACGAATCGCTTCACCTACTTCAGCTTCGTTGTAGTAAAGTGCAGCGGTATCCACTGCGCGATAGCCTACTTGTAGTGCCTTCGTAATAGCAGCAAGCGTTTCATCACGGTCTGTCATTTTGTAGACACCTAAACCTAAAATTGGCATTTCTACACCGTTAGCTAATTTTTTTCTACTTTGCAATTGCATTTTTATACCCCCTTTATTTTATTATATACCGAATTCTTTCGAGAGACGAACCTTACACACCGAAAAGCCATTTGAATTTCAATGGAATGAAATCCAAATGACTAAATAGAATATATCTGCGAATTTTCACATTATATCTGCGTTTTCTCATGACCTATCTGCGAAATTCTCATATATATTTGCGAATTTTCACTTCTCGTCTAATTTATCAAATTGCTGTGGATCTACGATGCGGTCATCCTCCTCCAGCTGTTGACCATCTCGCATATTTTCCATTTGCTTACCTAACTGCTTTAAATCCTCCATATCGTTCACCATATGTCCACTTGTTGGCTGCTTCTTATTTTTCTCCATTTTAAGCCCCCTCCTTTTTTCTTTTCTATTCCCGAAAATGCATAAGTTTAACCTATTTAGACACAAAATAACCATAGTAAAGTTACTACTTATAAGCTATACTAATAAAAGAGTTTATATACATGAGGAGGATACTTCCATGAAATTATTATTAATTCTTGGCATTTGTGTAGCATTCTTAACTGCAATCTTCACTGGTGGTTACGAAGGCAAACCATTTGCTAAAAAAGACTAATCTTTACGCCTAATTAGGCAACTACTACAAAACACTCGGACTGTACGAGTGTTTTTTTGTATATAAAGGTAAAAATGCTGGTGAGTCAATTCACGTACATATTCACAAGGAATATGTTAAATTTGATATACAGTCCAATCTATAAGGAGCATCTATATGACTATAAACTTTCATCAAAAACCGAATATGTATACATCACATGTACAGCTAAAAGTGGTTGATTTACAACGTTCACTTGAATATTACACAACGATTATTGGCTTTCAAATTTTACAGCAGGATGAGCAAATAGCTTATTTAACAGCTGATGGCACAACAAGCTTTTTATCCTTAATAAAAGTAGACAATGCCCTGCCATTACATGATGGCTTAACAGGCTTGTATCATATTGCACTATTGCTACCAAGCCGGAAAGATTTAGGCAATATCGTACAGCATTTTGTTCAACACAATATCCGCCTCGGCGCAGCAGACCATGGTGTCAGTGAAGCACTGTATTTAAATGACCCTGATGGCAATGGGATTGAGATTTATGTAGACCGCCCTGCAAGCAGCTGGCAATGGCAGGATGACAATGTCACAATGTACACAGAGCAGCTAAACTTCAATTCGATTTTAGCAGAAGCTGATGGTGGCTGGAATGGCCTTCCACAAGGTACGATGATTGGACATATTCATCTATCTGTTGCAGATATCGCACAATCAGAGCAATTTTACACAAACGTGCTCACTTACAATGTTGTCGCTCGCTATGGAAAGCAGGCTCTCTTTATTTCAACAGGCAATTACCATCATCATATCGGCTTAAATACTTGGCATAGCGCAAATGGCAGCAAGCCTTCATCACAGCAGGTCGGACTACAATCATTTACCGTTGTTTTGGAAAATGAGGAAGTGGCACAGCAAATTCAAAATAACTTAATAGCAGCAGGCTTCAATATAGAGCAATATGAACACGCTCCACTTCATGGTGGCACACAAATTTTTTCAGTGGAAGACCCGAATGGAATCCGCATCCTGTTTACGATTTAAAACTGTTCCAATTTTGGAGCAGTTTTTTTGTTGAGAATAATCCCTCGCTCATTTCGTTGTAATTAATGAAAAAGCTTTTTCTAAAAAGATAAGGAGTTTTGTTTATGCAGCATAAATTTATAAAACGTTTGAAAAAACAAAAAGAGGACGCGCTTGAATACATCATCGATGAATACTTACCGTTTGTAAAAGCAATTGCCTTCAAAATTTTAGCACCAATCGGCAAGCAAAGCGCGATTGATGAATGTATTAATGATGTATTTTTAGATGTATGGCAAAATGCCGAGAAGTTTCAAGGAGAGCCTGCTGACTTCAAGCGCTGGCTTGGTACCATTACAAAATATAAAGCGATTGATTATTACCGTGCATTAGACAAGCAAAATATGCGGGAGACTGAGCTCGTTGACTGCTACGAGCAACATAATAGTAACAGCGAGCAAACAATTTTAAAGCAGGAGCAAAAAAACACAATGCTCCTTCACATTAGCCAACTAGAGCCACCTGATGGCGATATTTTTACAATGAAATATTTTTTAGAAATGTCCAATAGTGAAATTTCGGATGCTTTATCCTTAACGAAAGCGGCTGTGGATAACCGTCTATACCGCGGCAAAAAAAAATTAGCCGAATCCCCACAATTAAAGGAGATGTTTATATGAGCGACTACAAAAAATTCGCAAACTTAAATATTGATGAACTTGAGCCTATGGCTGTTGATGAACTAGAAAAAAAGCGACTAACAAAGCATGTGCTTGGTCAAAAAAAGAAGCGTGCCATCTGGCGTAAATATGCAATAATTGCTGCTATATTACTCAGTGGAACGATTGTCACACCATTGACCTTCCCATCCTTTGCAGCACAAATACCTTTTATGAAAAATATTGTGGAATATACAGATAAATATTTTATTCATAATAACTATAGCGACTTAGCAACGATTGTTGAGCAAGTGCAAACAAGTGATGGTATTTCGATAATGATTGAAAATGCGATATTTGATGGTACATCTGTCACGCTGACCTATGCGATTGAATCGGAAAAAAATTTAGGTGAGCTACACTTTATTAACGGTTCTGCCAACATTGATATTCAATCAGCTACAGGAGCTGGTGGAGGAATGTCGCTTGAGAGAATTGACGCAAACACCTATGTTGGTGTCATGAAAATCACACCATTTTTTGAGGGTGTTGCACCAGAAGAAGTTTTAGTCAGCTGGCATCCTACTGATATTCAAGCAGAGTCGGGTGTTGTCTATAAAGGAGATTGGTCCTTCGAATTTAAGCTACCGAAACTAGAAAATGATGTAAAAAAGGTACATGTGGAGCAAGAGGTTGATGGTGTTCAAGTCATCATCAATTCAATTGAGCAAAATGCTTTATCTACCATCGTGCATTATACACAACAGCTTGATAAAAATACGATGGAAGAATGGCCATGGGCTTCCATTACAATTAAAAAAGTACGCGATAATTTAGGGAATGTTTACGAAGCACAAGGTAATGGAGGACAAGGCAATATCGAAACAGCTACAATGCATTGGAGCTTTTCAATTGACCAACTACCTCCAGAAGCGACTACACTATTTATCACACCGGAAATTTTCTATAGTAAGGGTGCGGGAGATAATAAAGTTGGCCCAGTAATGCCTGAGATGGCAATTGATTTAAAATAATATATAGACAGGCTGCATGAAAATATTGCGGTGAAAAATTGTGAAACCTTTTTCTTTTGTAAAACGTATGAAAATCAATACAACATAGGAGGATTTTTATATGTCTTTTTTTAACAAAGTTTTAGCGAGTGTTGGGATTGGTTCTGCCACTGTTGATACAAAGCTACAGTATACAACATACAATGTGGGTGATGTAGTAAGTGGTATTGTTGAAATTAAAGGCGGCAATGCAGAACAACAAATTGATACAATTTATTTAAATTTATGTGCAAATTATTTAAAAGAAGTAAATGACTCAAAACGCAATGAAACTGCAGTTTTAAAAAGTATGAAGCTAAACGAGGCTTTTACAATTCGAGCAAATGAGTTTCATAGCATTCCATTTTCCTTCGTCCTACCAACAGATGTGCCAGTTACATTGGGACAAACGCGTGTCTGGATTCAGACTGGGCTAGATATCAAGGCAGCTGTTGACCCAACTGATAAAGATTATATTGAAATTAAGCCAACACCACTTGCTACTGAAATTATACATGAGGTGCAACAGCTCGGCTTTCATTTGCGTAAAGTAGATTGCGAAGCTGCTCCTGCACGTTATCGACAAAGCTATCCGTTTTTGCAAGAGTTTGAGTTTGTGCCAACAGCTAATACGTATCGTGGACGCTTAGATGAATTAGAATTAGTATTCCTCTCTCAAACAGAGCGTTCAGCAGAAATTTTATTGCAAGTAGACCGTAAAGTTCGAGGATTAGCTAGCCTTTTATCAGAAGCCTTAGATATGGATGAAAGCTTTGTCCGCCTAACTATTTCCGAAGGTGATTCGATTTCAGCAAAACTACAACAGGCAATTAATAAGCATATGTAAGCGAAAATGGCTGCTCAAAATTCGAGCAGCCGTTTTTTCTTACTACCTCTACGATTAAATTTAAAAACAAAGATTGTAGCAGCAATTAAAAGAATCAAGGTGACAGCGCTTATAACGAGCATTGCCGTATTATTTGTGAATTCGTTAGCTCCATTTGGCATCCTTTGTCCACCCTCTCGATTTGGTGGTTGCATTTGATCTCCATTCCAATTAGCTGGTGGCTGTCCAAATGCTCCTTGCTGCCCCTCCTCTCTATTGGCTGGTAGCTCCATTTCATCTCCATTCCAATTAGCAGGAGGTTGCCCATTCATTTCCCCATTTTGAAAGCGCTCTGGAAAACCTTCATTGCTTGATGTTGTGCTTGCTTCTATTACAAGCTCACCTGATAACTGCTTTAAAATAGATGCTGAGCGTTGTTTAGCAAATTCAGGTAAGCTTTTTTCGCCTTTTACAGCTTCTAAAAACTGCTCTGTTGTAGAAAATTTTGTTGGATCAGCTTCCACATATGTTGTCAGCAATGCAGCTAAATTATTCGTTATATTTTGCACATACTGTTCTGTTAAATATGTTGTCGCAACTTCCTCTAGGTAGCCTTCATATATAGCTAGATATTCATCATTCGAAAGTAACGTATTTAATAATGGACGCTCTTCTAATGAGATGCCTGATACAGGTGTATAAATACTAAAATTAACGGCTTCTTCTGCTAATAAATCTGTTGATTGTCCCATCATATCCATGCCCATTCTATTTCCTCGTTGCATGTTCGCACCATCTTTTGACATATCAGCATCTTCGGTTGGCTGTGGCATATTACCACCACCCATTCCCATGCTAAAACCACCAAAGGACATATTATAATCCCATGGAATAATAGAAAAAACACCATTTTCCTCATACAAGTAGTAATTGTGCTTTAAATTACTTTGATAGCTATCAAGGTTAACTAAAGCGGTATTGACTGCGAAATATCTTAATATTTCATCAACATCTAAATATTGCTCAAGGTCTCCACCTTCGCTAAGTGCCTTTACCATCTCAACCCATTTAGAGCTTTCTGCATTCGCTTCATTTGTTTTTAAATCAATACCTGTATAATCACTTAGATCATCACTAATATATTTTAAATCACTACCTACGCCATCTGGTTTATATAAAAAACCATCGTTAGAGCCAAAGTTGTTAGCAAGAAACGTTTCATCCACCTGCTCCACACCTAAATATAAGCCTTGGTCTTGACCATTGACTGTAATGTACATATAGGAATGTGCTGGTGTTGGCAGCCCCATTTCCTCCATGATTTCATAAGAAATGTATTCCCTCATTAATGTTGTATCGCTATAATTATTGTTCAAATTAAGCTTTGTTAAACCATATAAGCTCTGTTCATTATCATAATAATCGAAGTCGATTTTAAAGCTATAGCGGTCTGAATCACTATTGACTACTGAGTTCAAGGTTAAATTGCCCTTTGTGCGAATGGCGACATGCTCCATTCGCTTACCGTTCACTGTGACAGTTGCTTCTTTATACTCCTCTGCTACAGCATTTTCAAGCATACTCTGCCAATCCTCTTCAGAGATTTCAATATCAACCGTTGTTACTTTGCTTTGGTTAAAGACAAGCTCCTCATAGGAAAATGCCGCATTTGTCGTTTGAATACCGATGTTTGGTATAATGGCAACCATCACAACAAAGAGCAGCAATAAAGTTGCCATACATAAATAGACCACACGTGATTTTATCATGCTGTATCCCCCTTGATTGGGATTGTCCCTTTTCCAGACAACCCCTGATTTATATTTTGGATGAGCGAATTTCCCTGTTTGTTGAGCGAAAATTGCATGTCGTTGAGCGAATCACCACTTTTAAACAAGCTAAGCCGTAAAATTGCCATCATAGCTCAACATAATTGCTGATTTCACACCATTTAATTGCGCAACAGCTTCCATTAATTGTGCATCACCTGATTTCACACGTACCTCATATGTTGCCTCAATATCGCTACCTTGCATGATTGATTTTGATTTTAACGCATACTTTTTCGAATACTTTGCCATTAACTGCTCCAGCTCTTCATTCACTGCTGCTTGTTCAAATTTCACGACAAGCAAATAAGGATTTTCAATCGTCATTTTATTGACAAATACGACTAACACTAAGCCGATTAAAATCGCACCTACAATAACAAGTGGAATAAAGCCTGCACCACACAAAATACCTGAAACAATTGCCCAGAAAATATATACTAAATCCATCGGGTCTTTAATTGGTGTACGGAAACGAACAATTGATAATGCCCCAACCATCCCTAGAGATAACAAGACATTTGAGCTAATCCCCATAATGACTAGTGCCGTTGCCATCGTCATAATCAATAGCGAAATATTAAAGGAATGTGAATAAATAATGCCGTTGAATGTTTTTTTATACACCGCATAAATAAACAACCCAACAAAAAATGCAACAACTAATCCAATCAATGAATCTGTCAAAGAAAAGGATGTTGTTTTCTCAAGAAAGCTTGATTTAAAAATATCTGTAAAATTCGTTGTATCCATCATAAATCTCTCCTTTTTTAGCCGAACATACGGCTTAATTGATATTTGGAATAGGCTTCGGCATGTGTATCTACCGATTGCAGTAAATATTTAATAATATCTGGTAAATATTCATCATACTTCACTTCCAGCACCAGCATATTTGGCTCAAGCACATCGACCATTGGCAAATGCGGCTGAAACATATCATTATTGCGCACACTCGTCTGAATTTTGCTATCAAAGGTTACACGTACATTGCCGAATGGATAGACATACGCCTCTCGCTCATAATCAACAACCGTCACAGGCTTTAATTGCTGATACATCATCTGTTCATATAAATCGCGGATTAATGCCCGTTCATCTTTTTCCATCCACTCTAGCTCACTGCGCCGCATTTTTTCATATTCCGCTTTCGTCATTAGACATTTTGTTTTAAACGTCATATTGTGGCGCTTGCTTTTGCGTTCTAAGTAAACTGTCGTCGCTGCCTTGTCATAAATGCGTACCCGATACTTATCACGATGCAAATAGCCTTCCTTTTTTTCGTTTAACGCTTTATTTGAAAAATTATCAAAGTACGTGCTACGGATTAAATATTTTCCGTTTGCATTCGCATGTGCATCAAGCTGCATAACATGTGCAAGCTTGCTTTTCATCATCATGTACTGCGGATAAGAAATAGCATGTTTAATCTCTTTTCTACCATTTTTCATTGTGCTCACTCCCTTTACAACTCTTACTATAAGCATCCAATGTGTCAGGCAGATGTCAGCACAAAAAAGAGTGCGAAAAATTTTCCGCACTCTCATACTGCTTTCACTAAAGTTATTTCGAAGCTTGTTCCAGCCTCGCTGCTGTTAATCAATTGCAAATCACCACCGATGGATTGTGCCATCATTTTGCTTAGTGACAGACCTAATCCTAAGCCACGCACCGCGTACTTTTTATTTTCCCCTCGGTAAAAGCGCTCAAAAATAAATGGCTGATCCTCTGGTAAAATGCCTTTTCCCGTATCTTGAATTGTCATAATGACATGCTTTTCCTCTTGCTTAATTGTTATTGTAATCGTTCCTTGCTGCTCAATTGCTTGCTCAGCATTCGTCAATAAATTCGTTAATATTTGCTGTAAACGCACTACATCCGCCTGTATCTCAGCATCAGGCTCAAGATAATGTACCACAAGCTGTTGCTTCTCATGCAATAGCTCCCATTGCTGTACTATATTTCGTACAATCTCATTCATATAAATTGTTTCAATATGAACAGGCAGCGCATCAACCGCAAAACGGTTAAATGCGAGCAAATCGCCAACCATCGTTTTCATTTTCGTTGTTTCCTGTAAGGCCATTTGGATAAAGGCTTGTGCCTCATCTCCTGTTACAACACCATCATTCACTGCTTGTAATAAGCCGCTAATCGATGTTACAGGTGTTTTCAATTCATGCGTCACCCCTGCCAATAATTCGGTACGCGTTTTTTCTAGCTGCTCTAGCTTCGTTGCCATCTCCTTAAATGATGTCACAAGCTCATCAACCTCTTGTTCCTTATTATTTTCAGGTAAATACACATCATAATTGCCATCTTGAATTTGCTTCGCTGCATCTGCTACTTGCTTAATCGGTGCTGCTAAACGCCTTGATAAAAAATAAATCGCTCCCCAACCAAGCACTGCTAAGGCACCTATCAATAAAGCGAGCTGCCCATATGCTTGATTCACCTGTGTTAAATGACGCTCGTCCTCTAATACAAGCACCCATCCATATAGCGCTTCATCCACATAAATTGGCTTTTTGACAAGATAATGCTCACCCTGTGGCATCAAGGATACTTTTGTATATTCTTTATCGCCCTCTAACCATGTCGCCACATTTTTTATACTGTCTGGTGGCATCGGCCGATTGCTTGTTAAAATATTCCCATCTGCATCCGCTATATATAAAATTGGGTCAATTTCACGCATTTGCAGCCGCCCTCGCTCATCGATAAAGTTTGGCATTTTATCTGTTGTGTCTGTCAGCCGATAAACCGTTTCCTCTGCTAAAAATGTCATCATTTCAATGCGATTCGTAAAGGCTGTATGGCGAATCCAGCTTGCTGAAAGAAGGAAAATAATCGCTAGTCCTATAAGCAATGTTGCCAAATAGCGGCTTGTCCAATAACGTAGCAACGTCGTTTTTTTATTTTTTTGCAACACTTAGCTGATACCCCAATCCTCGCAATGTCCTAATTTCACCTTCCGCTACATCCCAATCAGTCAATGCCTTGCGTAATCGTTTAATAGCTAAATCGACAGCACGGTCACTGCCATCATATTCCCAGCCCCATACATGCTCGATTAACTGATCTCTTGTAAACGTTTGATTCGGATACTCTGCCAAAAAAAGCAGAACAGATAAATCTCTCGGCGTTAATACAACCTCCTGTCCATGCAATGTAACTGTGTGTGCCCTCATATCAATTTCAAGCTGTCCAAAGCGCTTCATAAAGGTTGATTGCTCATTGCCTTGCGAACGTCGTAATACCGCCTTCACTCTTGCAATCATCTCATCTGCCACAAAGGGCTTCACAATATAATCATCCGCCCCTTTATCAAAGCCGGCTAAACGATCCTGTACCTCGCCTAAGGCTGTCAGCATCATAACAGGACAGCTACTTTGCTGACGAATTTCCTGCAAAATTGACCAGCCATTTTTATCAGGCAGCATAATATCAAGCAATACTAAATTTGGCTGATGCTCGTTAAATAATGCTAGAGCCTGTCCGCCATTATAGCATTGCACAACTTGATAACCAACCTTCTCTAAATAGACCTTCAGCACCTGACTAATCGCAAATTCGTCTTCCACTACAAGTATTTTTGTCATGTTCTCACCTCTCCCTGTACAATAGCACCTCATGATGTCAGCTATGTGTCAAAAAAGCGCCAATAACAGCTCATCTATTGGCGCTTTTTCCTATTCTATTGGCGAAATTCGTGTTTCTATTGGCGCTTTTCCTATTTCAGCCCTGGATATCCTTGCTGCCTTAACGCCTCATAAATAACAATCGCCGCTGTATTCGATAAATTCAAGGAACGAATATGGTCGCTCTGTGGAATGCGTAAGCACATATCTCGACGCTCATAAGCAAAATCCTTCGGCAAACCTGTCGTTTCCTTACCAAACATGAAATAAATATTGCGCTCACTGTCACTAAAATCATGCGTTGTAAACGGCTCATCACTGTATGTTTCAATTAAATAGACATCGCCGCCCTCGCTATAAGCGATAAAATCCTCTAATGAATCGTGATACACGACATGAACGTGCTCCCAATAATCAAGACCAGCTCGCTTCAGCATTTTATCATCTGTTGAAAAGCCTAACGGACGAATTAAATGTAAGCTCGTATTCGTCCCAGCACATGTACGTGCAATATTTCCTGTATTTGCTGGAATTTCTGGCTGATATAAAACAATATGCAATGGCATAAATAAACCCTTCTCTCACTCAATTTCTACTAATAATGCTAGCCCTTTGTCGATTTCAGCTAGCACTTCTGCATCTTGCTCACGCTCTTTTGCTGCTAGCAACGCTTCTTTGACACCTTGTCCACCAATTTTTCCAAGCGCCCATGCGGCAGTTCCGCGAATGACGGGGCGCTCATCCTTTTTCATAACTGCTAATAGCTCTGGCACAGCCTGCTGCTCCTTAAAATGAGCTAGCGCTAAAATGGCGTTGCGCTGAATTGGCTTTTTACCACGCCATGAGCCAGAAACATGTCCAAACTTCGTTTTAAATTCCTTGTTTGAAATCATTAATAGTGGCTCTAACAAAGGCTTTGCTAACTCTGGATCAGGCATAAATTCCTCATGAATCCAATTCACCTTGCCTTTATTTTTCGGGCAAACTGTCTGGCATGTATCACAGCCATATAGACGATTGCCAATTTTCCCACGAAACTCATCAGGTAAAAAGCCTTTTGTCTGTGTTAAAAAGGCGATGCAGCGCTGTGCATTTAATTGCCCTCCCTCCACAATAGCACCTGTTGGGCATACATCAATGCAAAGTCTGCACTCACCACATTCGTCCTCCATTGGCTGGTCTGGTGCAAATGGAATGTTTGTAATTAGCTCACCTAAATAAACATAAGAGCCAAACTCTGGCGTAATAATAGAACAATTTTTAGCGCTCCAGCCGATGCCTGCACGCTCTGCTACTGCACGGTCTGACAGCTCTCCTGTATCAACCATTGATTTTATTTTAACATCTGGTACACGCTCACATAGCCATGCCTCAATTAACTGCAAACGCTCACGTACGGCAACATGATAATCCACTCCCCAAGAAGCACGACAAAATATGCCGCGCCGCTCCCCCTTTTTCCCTAAAGGGGCATCTTGCATTTTAGAAGGATAGGCAAGAGCAATTGCAATAATGCTCTCTGCTTGATCTAACAATTGTAACGGCTCTGTTCTTTTCTCAATATCGGACTCTTCAAAGCCAGATTGATAGCCTAACTCTTGCTGGCGACGCAAACGATTTTTTAATTCGATAAACGGAGAGGCTGTTGTAAATCCAATTTTATCGACACCGATTGATTTTGCATACAAAATAAGCTCTGTCTGTAAATCAGTGACATTCATTTTCCTTTTTCTCTCCTTATTGCTATAATAATACCTACTCTTAATAAGCAGGTGATTTTATGAAAATTTCATTGCGCGATTCACTTTCTACATATAATTTAAAAATCGGCATTATTTATTATAACAAAATTGTCGTGTCAGATTCTCCTCAAATGATTAAAGGTCGCATACAGCTTTATCAGGAAAATTTATTTTTGGAAATGCAGGAAACTCCTGTTACAGAACGAGCAGGGATTGCCGAATGGCGTAAGCTTTGGAAGACGCTTGGAGCAGACCCTAATCGCTATCGTCATTCAGCCGAAAGCTTAATGCGCCGCATTGCCAAGCAAAATTATTTAACACCGTTCCATTCAGCAGTCGATTTAAATAATTTCTTCTCATTGCAATATGAAGTACCTATTGGGATTTACGACATGGACAAGCTACAAGGTGATATTGAGATAGCTCTTGGCGATGAGGAAACAGGCTATGAAGGCTTAAACGGACGTTATAACTCACTTAAAAATATTTTATATACACATGATGAGCTTGGAGCATTTGGCAGTCCCTTCGTTGATTCACAACGCACAGCTGTAACAGAGCAAACAACATCTGCCTTGCAAATCCTGTATTTACGTCCATCTCAATCTGAAGATAATTGTAAGGAATTGCTAGCAGCCATTGGCAAAATGTTCACACAAGTCAATGGTGGCGATTTCTCTATCGCCTTGCTGTCAAATACAACAAAAGAGGTGCCATTAAATGATTTCATTAGCGGAAGCAATTAAATTAAAAAGCATTTTAAGACAAAAAATTAGTGACCTTTCTATCGAGCTCTCCACTGTTTCCTTCACGGTTATAGAAAAAGGGGAAGAACCAAAAGCACAGGGACGCACAATGCAGCAAGTCGAAGCAGATTTAGCTGTAGTCAGAAAAGATTCACGTACGCTTGATCGCTTAATTTACCGCGCAAATATTGATCACTTTATTGAGTTTAATGGAGAAAAGCTTGCTATCGTTGAAGCGATTGAACTTGCAACACAGCTCCGCGCTGAAGCTGGGCAAGCAAAGACATTTGGCATGTCTGAAAAAGAAACGTACATGCACAGTATAGGGGAAACGATTTTATATAATGTTGCTCTTTTTAACCCTGAGGAATATCGAGTGCGTGCAATTGAGCTGGAAAAGCAAGCACACCGCCTCTCAAATGCTATCAATGCTAAAAACTATCAAGTGCAAATCGACTTTGATGACTCTGTGTATTTCTAATCTTGGTGCGGTGAGACTCCAAGCCAAGTTGTAATGAGCGTTTTCAATCTTTTAGCGATAACTAAACGCAAACCAATAACAAGTTACCCGTTATTATGTTACCGATTACCAATTACCAACTAAATGAGTAATAGGACAAACAAACTTGATAATTTAACATCAAACGCTCACTACGAAAAGAAGCTGCCTGTAAGCAATTGCCTACAGTGCAGCTTTTTTATTATTCCACACCAGGTAGTATTCTTAACACTTTCGCATCTGCATCTAATATCGCCTCAACCCCCAATGGAAGACCAATATTCGGTCTGCAATGCCCGATTTTAAAGCCTGCTACTACAGGTTTGTTCAATGGCTTCAAATAATGCGAAACAATTTTCAATAGCTCCGCTTCTTCGACACCATTAAAATCTCCAATGACAAAGCCTGCCACCTGCTCCAGCTTACGAGCCAAGCGCAATTGATTCAGCATTCCATCAACACGATCTGGCGACTCATGAATATCCTCTAACACAACGATTTTATCCTGCAAATCCGCTTCGAATTTGGTTGCTAGCGTACTCACAAGACGATTTAAATTGCCTCCAATTAATTCCCCACGAGCTACTCCACCAACAATTGTTTCAAGCTTGGAAATCCCTTCATCATAATGAATCTCCATCGGTGTAAATAATTGCTGAAACATTTTTGCAGATAGCTCATCTAAAGATTCGCTACTTTCACTTAACATCGGTCCGTGAAACGTCACTAAATCTGCAAATTGGTTTACTGCTACATGCAGACTCGTCACGTCAGAAAAGCCCCAAATAATTTTGGGATTCTCCTGCAAAAGCTGATAATCGATTTTATCTAGCAGTCTGCCAATTCCGTAGCCCCCACGCACACAAAAGATTGCTTGAATCTCTTCATCCGCTATCATCGCATGCAAATCTGCTAGGCGTTCCTCATCACTACCCGCTAAAAACCCATCAAACTCCGCAATTGTCCTTCCTAACTTATAACGTAAACCTAATCGTTCAAGCAATTCTAGCTTAATTGGAAGCTGTTCCATTTTTAATGGACTGCTTAATGCAATCACCCCAACCGTATCGCCCTGCGTTAATTTTGCTGGTCTAATTTTCAATTTCCCCACCTCTTTCAATCAATTGTATTATAACATCATGAAAGGTATGTAGCCTAACTGAGCTTAATCCCACCAAAAATACCAAACTGATTCCTTCATTAAATAGTCAGCATACTCTCCAATCGTTGAAAAGGCTTCTAAAACATATTGGCAAAATAAAACATGCTCTTTTGCTAAAATTAATGCTTCCTCAAATGTAGCAGGCTTCTTTCCTGTTTTTACAATCCAGCAGTCCTGCGTTACAGCAATCGGCTTCGCATCATATTGCTCTCGCCAATGCTTCATCACCATTGCCTGATAAAGAGGTAAAGGACATTCATTAAAGCCACCCATTGGCATCCATAAAGTAGCCTCGAACGCCTTGTCTGTAGGCACAGCCATAACGATTACTTGCCCTTCCTCATATTCATTGCGTTCATCAATCCATTGTTCATCTATTATAAATGAGCTAACATCGCTTTCCTTCTGTACCTCATCTAAAAATGATTCATTAATTGTTTGAGGGGAGCTCAATTGGTAAATTTCCTCAAAGCTTTTCTTACTTAGCTCAAGCTCCAAATGAAAAAGATTTGATTCTGCAATTTTACGCCAAACGTCCTCCATGCTTATATGCTGCATTTGCTGTCGCTGCTGTTGTACAAAATTACTTAAAGATTCATGCTCCTCATATACTTCCTCAAGCATTTCTGACAAATTATAGCTCGGCACAATGAGTACCCCTTCTTTTTCAGACCATTGCGTTGCAGACATTACCTTCGTAGGTTGTCCCTGCAAATAGCCTAACATTTCCTCCAGCATTACCATTCACGCTCCCGTAATGCGTCCTCCACATCCAACTCAATATTGTACGCTTGCAATATATCAATAACTGTTTCAGCAATGCTATCCCTTGCAACTGTTTCAAGCTCACTGCTATTCGCATAAAACTCATCCTCTAAATCGTTAATCGCTAAAGTAATCTCATCAAACTTTGCTTGAATTTCCTCTAAAGAATGAGGTCCTTGCTCTAAATAGTGAACGCCGCCCTCTAACAATACTTTAATTTTATCTACTAAAAAGTTTGGATAATAATCATCTTTATACATAATTTCTAAGTAGTTTATTTCTTTCATCTTAGCTAGCTCCTTTGTTTTTAGTTTGACATATGCCAACCTTCTTCTTCATCCCAAATAGCATCTGTATCATCTAAATGTACATGCCAGTCTCCCTCAGCAATCGCTCTGCGAATCTCTGTTAAGCATTGCAGTCAATAAAATAAAGTTTGCACAACTACTTCATAATCATCTACTAAAGGTAGCTTTGTTGAGCCTTGGAAAATGATCGTTGTATCATCACTGCCTTGCTCATAAACATAAAATGTTTCAGCGATATCTGACCATTGAAAATTTTCATTATAGTCATTAATAATAGCATGAATCTTATTTTGTTCCTCAATGGTTAATGCTTCATTGCGCTCACACGTATAATAAATTGAAACGCTCATAATGACCTCCAAAATTTTTTGCGACTTTCTAAAAGAGCAATCAACTCTAGTAAACTTGGAGCTAAATCCTCTCGCCTGCTTGCAATCCTTTGAAATATTGGAATTGCTTCATACATTTGATATTCGCTATAAACATAGTAGCTGACAAAAGCACATTGCTCATAGCCACAGGGCTCCTCTTCCTCCCAGCCTAGCTCATCATCTTCAATTTCTGACCAAAGCCATTTTTCCTGTAGCAATTCATCCATATGCTGGACAGGGTTAGATGTTAGCTCCTCCCAAGTAAAGGCGGAGGCAACAATCTCATATAGCTGTATTTCTTCTTGTGTTATACTTTCTATTGGTCGATTTGGTAGCGTATACAATAACTGCTGTATTGTCCAAGGTGTGACCTGCCATAACGTACTTTGATGCTCAATTAATTGAGCTAGCTGTCCATACTGCTCATGTTTTATTAATTCAGGAATTTCTGTACCTCTCCCATAAGCAGTTGTTAAGCGATGCCACGGTATAGATGCAACTTCTTTATAGACAATTTGCATCAGACCACCTCTTTTCTTTAGCCTATTGTTTCTAGAATATTGCCATCCTGGTCTTTTATAGAGGTAGGTATAATATGAATCTCTAAGCTTTTAAACGTAGAAAGACTCACTGTTTTTTCCTTAGGTTCTAGTATCGTATTCAATTCCTCTAATGCAGCATGATGAAGTGTAATTTCTACACCTTCTTCACTTTCTTCTATTACAGGTATATCGCCAATATTCAAAGTAATTTGTGCTTGCTGTCCTACAAGGATAAGTGACTTATTTTTTAAAAGGCGTCCATTTAATGTTTTCTTTATGATATTTGCTTGCTTAGCACCAATCGTTAATATAGCTGACTTTGTCTCGCTTGAGCTCCACGCTAGCTGTTCATTGTATAAATAACCTGTGCTAGAACCATCTTGTTTAATTCCTTGCTCTATAGCATCCTGCACCTCTTGTATCGTTACCATTGATGCTCGCTCTAAATCCGTAATATAGTAAGGCATATATGACTGACAAGCTTCTAGTAAACCTCTTGTATTCCAAGTTTGAACAGCTTCAAGCTCATCTGCTGTAATCCCTATCATCTGTAAAAATTGAACTTGCCCATTCGCTGTATCCATTGTAGCAAGCTCTAAATCTTCAATAAAAGCAAGCGCTGTTAATTGTGTATCAGCATCAAGACAAATCGGTCCATTCGCATCTAAGTAATCCCCTGCGCGAAATACATTGCCACTGCTAAATACGTATCTCCCCATATTTTGCAATAAATTAAGCGCCCAAGCTGGCGGCTCTTCCTCCGCAATGTCCCTTGCTAAACGAAATGTTAATTCAAAGCCATAGCCACTAACTTCAACATTATCCGATTCCTTTTCATATAGCTCTGAAAAGCCATATGTAACAAAATGCCAATGTGCTATAGGCTGCTCACTCTTATAAACGCTTATACCGTCTAATGGATCATTTCCACCAAGCGCGTATGGAATCATTGTGCCATAGTGAGCTGGCTGTTGCTCACCATATATTTTTTCTACAGCTTGATCAATAGCATCCCAGCCAGGTGCCTCATAATTTTCTTCCTCCGTCATACATATCCCTCCATAGATTACTGACATTACTTAATGAATAAGGAAATTTTATGTTAATGCATTTTAAAAGTCAATGAACCATACTACCCTTCGTCATGAGCGTTATGGCCTAGAAATAGAGATATTAGAGCTCGATATTTCTTCCTTTGACTCATAGCATGCTGCATATAAACTCAGAATATAGGGCATACTTCTTACCGAAATAATAATTTATTTGAGGTGAGAAAAGCTTGAAGGATAACACAAATTCGTCTAATAAAAAACGTGAGCAATTAGAACAGTTTATTCATGAATCTGAAGGAAAGAAAATGACCTCCAATGAAGGTATTACGATTTCTGATGATGAAAATTCATTAACAGCTGGCGAACGTGGACCGACACTGATTGAAGATTTTCTTGCACGTGAAAAGTTAGCACATTTTGATCGTGAGCGTATTCCTGAACGTGTCGTACATGCAAGAGGATATGGGGCTCATGGCGAATTTCAGCTATATGAATCATTATCAGACTTAACAATGGCTGATTTTTTGCAAGACCCTAATAAAAAAACACCATTATTTGTACGTTTTTCACAAGTTGTTGGATCCAAAGGCTGTAATGAGACAAATCGTGATGTTCGTGGATTTTCCGTTAAATTTTATACGGATGACGGTAACTATGATTTAATTGCTATTAATATGCCCGTATTTTTTATTCAAGATGCAATCAAATTCCCTGATTTAATTCATTCGGTTAAGCCAGAGCCCGATAATGAATATCCACAAGGGCAAACAGCACACAATACATTTTGGGACTTTATGGCGAACAACAAAGAAACTGCCCATATGTCTTTATGGATCGCATCTAATCGTGCATTTCCTAAAAGCTTTAGAACAATGGAAGGGTTTGGTGTACACACTTTCCGTTTGGTGAATAAGGATGGTGTATCTCACTTTGTTAAATTTCATATAAAGCCGTTGCTTGGTGTACATTCATTAATATGGGATGAAGCACAACGCCTTGGTTCTGATGCTGATTTCCATCGTAGAGATTTGTGGGAAAATATTGAAGTTGGCAACTATCCTGAATATGAACTAGCCATTCAAGTGATGAAAGAAGAGGATGAATTTGCCTTTGATTTTGATATATTAGACCCAACAAAATTATGGCCTGAAGAAGATTTCCCTTTACGTAAAATCGGTAAAATCATTATTAATCGTAATGTTGATAATACCTTTGCAGAAACTGAACAAAGTGCATTTCATCCTGGGAATATTGTGCGGGGCATTGATTTTTCAAATGATCCACTTCTTCAAGGAAGATTATTCTCCTATACAGACACTCAACAGGCTCGACTTGGTGCGAATCACCAACAACTGCCTATCAATCGTCCAGTATGTCCATTTGCTAATAACCAGCGTGATGGCGCATCAAGGATGATTATCGATCGTGGAAAGGTTGCTTATCATCGAAATGGGCTTGCCAATAATACACCATATACAGTACCAGGCACACAGGGTGGATTCGTCACTTATCCTGCAACAGTAGAAGGGCATAAAGTGAGAAAAACAGCTCCATCATTTAATGATCATTACTCTCAAGCGAAAATGTTTTGGAATAGTATGAGTGACATGGAAAAGCGTCAAATCATTGGTGCCTATTGCTTCGAGCTTGGAAAATGCGGACCATTTGTACGACAGGAATGGGTGAATATACTTGCTCATATTAGCAGCGAATTGGCACACAGCGTTTCCAAGCAATTAGGTACTACAGTGCCTGATGTGGAGGAGTCTCCGGTTATAAAATCCTCCCCAGCGCTTAGTCTCCAAAATACGATTTTTGTACCTGATACATTGCGTGTTGCGGTATTCTTAGCTGAAGGCTTCGATGGTCCTAGTGTAAGTAAGCTATTGGATGAATTATCAGCAGCGAAATTAAGAGTGGTAATTGTGCATGAAACATTAGGGCAAGTAAGCGGAACTGAAGGTGTATCATATGAAGTACATGATAGCTTTTTAACAGGTTCTCCACTTGTATATGATGGTATTCTTATTGTTGGAAGTGGCAATATCACTACACATTTTGCTTATACAGCTCAAAAATTTACAACCGATATCTACAACCATTTCAAACCTATCGGCATTATTCAAAATGGTGAGGCTATACTTAAATCACTAAGCTTCTCAAGTGATGAGGGAATTGTAACTGATGCAGAAGAGAATTTTGCTAACAGATTTATAAATACAATGGCGAAGCAAAGATTCTGGGGCCGTCCAAGTTTCCTTTATCCTACGTTATAATTTACTGACTGGCTGCTTATCGGTATTTTACCGATAACGGCCATTTTGTTTAAGAAAATGCTAAGCTTCATACCCTTATTATTTATATCTAACATCTTGAATGCAAAAAAAACACCTCACATGTATTTGTGAAGTGCTTTATATCAATGCTTTAAATTATACCAGTAGTCGGGGTCGAACCGACACTCCCGAAGGAACGCGATTTTGAGTCGCGCGCGTCTGCCAATTCCGCCATACTGGCAAAGGCAAATTTGGAGCGGAAGACGAGGTTCGAACTCGCGACCCCCACCTTGGCAAGGTGGTGTTCTACCACTGAACTACTTCCGCAAACTATTATGTTAAAAGAGAAAAAAATCTCCAATTTTATATAAATTGGAGGCGGCAACCGGATTTGAACCGGTGATAAAGGTGTTGCAGACCTGTGCCTTACCACTTGGCTATGCCGCCTTAAAATGGAGCGGAAGACGAGGTTCGAACTCGCGACCCCCACCTTGGCAAGGTGGTGTTCTACCACTGAACTACTTCCGCAAATGGCTGGGGTACTAGGATTCGAACCTAGGCATGACGGAATCAAAATCCGTTGCCTTACCGCTTGGCTATACCCCAACAACTTATAATTATAAAAATGGGGCGACTGATGGGAATCGAACCCACGAATGCCTGAACCACAATCAGGTGCGTTAACCACTTCGCCACAACCGCCACAATATAAAATTCTTTTAAAATAAAATGGGGCGACTGATGGGAATCGAACCCACGAATGCCTGAACCACAATCAGGTGCGTTAACCACTTCGCCACAATCGCCATAATTAAATTTCGTAACAAAAAAATCTGGCAGGGGCAGTAGGAATCGAACCCACACCAAAGGTTTTGGAGACCTCTATTCTACCGTTGAACTATGCCCCTATTCAGATAAATCAAATGGTGGAGGGGGACGGATTCGAACCGCCGAACCCTAAGGAGCGGATTTACAGTCCGCCGCGTTTAGCCACTTCGCTACCCCTCCAAATGGTGCCGGCGATAGGAGTCGAACCCACGACCTACTGATTACAAGTCAGTTGCTCTACCAACTGAGCTACACCGGCATTAAGGATAATGGTGGGTCAGGACGGAATCGAACCGCCGACACTTAGAGCTTCAATCTAATGCTCTACCAACTGAGCTACTGACCCACTATATTTATTTAAATGGCGGTCCCGACCGGGATCGAACCGGCGATCTCCTGCGTGACAGGCAGGCATGTTAACCGCTACACCACGGGACCTTTTGGTTGCGGGGACAGGATTTGAACCTGTGACCTTCGGGTTATGAGCCCGACGAGCTACCGAACTGCTCCACCCCGCGATAATAATATAATAATGGTGGAGGATGACGGGTTCGAACCGCCGACCCCCTGCTTGTAAGGCAGGTGCTCTCCCAGCTGAGCTAATCCTCCATATTTAAGTGGTGACCCGTACGGGATTCGAACCCGTGTTACCGCCGTGAAAGGGCGGTGTCTTAACCACTTGACCAACGGGCCAATAATAGTTGTTTTAAGGATGGCGGAGAGTAAGGGATTTGAACCCTTGAGACAGTGTTAACCGCCTACACGATTTCCAATCGTGCTCCTTCGACCTCTCGGACAACTCTCCAAGAAGATGGCTCCGAAGGCAGGGCTCGAACCTGCGACCAACCGGTTAACAGCCGGTTGCTCTACCACTGAGCTACTTCGGAATAATTTAAGGTTAGCCTAGCGACGTCCTACTCTCACAGGGGGAAACCCCCAACTACCATCGGCGCTAAAGAGCTTAACTTCCGTGTTCGGTATGGGAACGGGTGTGACCTCTTTGCCATCATCACTAGACTATTTTCAAAGACAAGAATTATTATACCATATTTTCTATTAAAGTCAAGTATGTATTTTCTTGTTCTTTCAAAACTGGATAAACGGTCATTGAAACAAGTTTAGAATGTGGTTAAGTCCTCGATCGATTAGTATTCGTCAGCTCCATGTGTCGCCACACTTCCACCTCGAACCTATCTACCTCATCGTCTTTGAGGGATCTTACTTACTTGCGTAATGGGAAATCTCATCTTGAGGGGGGCTTCATGCTTAGATGCTTTCAGCACTTATCCCGTCCATACATAGCTACCCAGCGATGCCGTTGGCACGACAACTGGTACACCAGCGGTATGTCCATCCCGGTCCTCTCGTACTAAGGACAGCTCCTCTCAAATTTCCTACGCCCACGACGGATAGGGACCGAACTGTCTCACGACGTTCTGAACCCAGCTCGCGTACCGCTTTAATGGGCGAACAGCCCAACCCTTGGGACCGACTACAGCCCCAGGATGCGATGAGCCGACATCGAGGTGCCAAACCTCCCCGTCGATGTGGACTCTTGGGGGAGATAAGCCTGTTATCCCCGGGGTAGCTTTTATCCGTTGAGCGATGGCCCTTCCATGCGGAACCACCGGATCACTAAGCCCGTCTTTCGACCCTGCTCGACTTGTAGGTCTCGCAGTCAAGCTCCCTTGTGCCTTTACACTCTACGAATGATTTCCAACCATTCTGAGGGAACCTTTGGGCGCCTCCGTTACCTTTTAGGAGGCGACCGCCCCAGTCAAACTGTCCGCCTGACACTGTCTCCTGCCCCGCTAAGGGGCATGGGTTAGAATTTCAATACAACCAGGGTAGTATCCCACCGACGCCTCCTTCGAAGCTGGCGCTCCGAGATCTCTGGCTCCTACCTATCCTGTACAAGTTGTACCAAAATTCAATATCAAGCTACAGTAAAGCTCCACGGGGTCTTTCCGTCCTGTCGCGGGTAACCTGCATCTTCACAGGTACTATAATTTCACCGAGTCTCTCGTTGAGACAGTGCCCAGATCGTTACGCCTTTCGTGCGGGTCGGAACTTACCCGACAAGGAATTTCGCTACCTTAGGACCGTTATAGTTACGGCCGCCGTTTACTGGGGCTTCAATTCATAGCTTCGCTTGCGCTAACCACTCCTCTTAACCTTCCAGCACCGGGCAGGCGTCAGCCCCTATACGTCACCTTACGGTTTTGCAGAGACCTGTGTTTTTGCTAAACAGTCGCCTGGGCCTATTCACTGCGGCTCTCATGCGCTTGCACGCTCAAGAGCACCCCTTCTCCCGAAGTTACGGGGTCATTTTGCCGAGTTCCTTAACGAGAGTTCTCTCGCACACCTTAGGATTCTCTCCTCGACTACCTGTGTCGGTTTGCGGTACGGGTACCTCCCACCTCGTTAGAGGCTTTTCTTGGCAGTGTGAGATCAGGAACTTCGTCCATACGGACTCGTCATCACAGCTCAACGTATCAGTGTGCGGATTTGCCTACACACACGCCTTACTGCTTGAACAGAGACAACCAACGCTCTGCTTACCCTACCCTCCTGCGTCCCCCCATTACTCAAACGGTGGGGAGGTAGTACAGGAATATCAACCTGTTGTCCATCGCCTACGCCTGTCGGCCTCGGCTTAGGTCCCGACTAACCCTGAGCGGACGAGCCTTCCTCAGGAAACCTTAGTCATACGGTGGACGGGATTCTCACCCGTCTTTCGCTACTCATACCGGCATTCTCACTTCTAAGCGCTCCACCAGTCCTTCCGATCTGACTTCAACGCACTTAGAACGCTCTCCTACCACTGACATCGTAGATGTCAATCCACAGCTTCGGTGAATCGTTTAGCCCCGATACATTTTCGGCGCAGTGTCACTCGACCAGTGAGCTATTACGCACTCTTTAAATGATGGCTGCTTCTAAGCCAACATCCTGGTTGTCTAAGCAACGCCACATCCTTTTCCACTTAACGATTACTTTGGGACCTTAGCTGGTGGTCTGGGCTGTTTCCCTCTTGACTACGGATCTTATCACTCGCAGTCTGACTCCCGTGCATAAATATCCGGCATTCGGAGTTTGTCTGAATTCGGTAAAGCGAGATGCCCCCCTAGTCCAAACAGTGCTCTACCTCCGGTATTCTCTATCACGAGGCTAGCCCTAAAGCTATTTCGGAGAGAACCAGCTATCTCCAGGTTCGATTGGAATTTCTCCGCTACCCACAGCTCATCCCCGCACTTTTCAACGTGCGTGGGTTCGGGCCTCCAGTAAGTGTTACCTTACCTTCACCCTGGCCATGGGTAGATCACCTGGTTTCGGGTCTACGACAACGTACTCACTCGCCCTATTCAGACTCGCTTTCGCTGCGGCTCCGCTTTCTCAGCTTAACCTTGCACGTTATCGTAACTCGCCGGTTCATTCTACAAAAGGCACGCTATCACCCATTAACGGGCTCTAACTACTTGTAGGCACACGGTTTCAGGATCTCTTTCACTCCCCTTCCGGGGTGCTTTTCACCTTTCCCTCACGGTACTGGTTCACTATCGGTCACTAGGGAGTATTTAGCCTTGGGAGATGGTCCTCCCGGATTCCGACGGAATTTCACGTGTTCCGCCGTACTCAGGATCCACTCTGGAGGGAATGAACTTTCGATTACAGGGCTTTTACCTGCTCTGGCGGACCTTTCCAAGTCGCTTCATCTACTTCATTCCTTTGTAACTCCGTATAGAGTGTCCTACAACCCCAAAGAGCAAGCTCTTTGGTTTGGGCTTTTCCCGTTTCGCTCGCCGCTACTCAGGGAATCGAATTTTCTTTCTCTTCCTGCAGGTACTTAGATGTTTCAGTTCCCTGCGTCTGTCTTCCATACGCTATGAATTCACGTAAGGATACTATGCGATTAAACATAGTGGGTTTCCCCATTCGGAAATCCCCGGATCAAAGCTTACTTACAGCTCCCCGAGGCATATCGGTGTTAGTGCCGTCCTTCATCGACTCCTAGTGCCAAGGCATCCACCGTGCGCCCTTAATAACTTAACCTACAGCTTTCGATCTACATCGCAATACGGCGTCAACTACTTTCGCTCATTCAGTCACGTACAAAGGTACGCTCCTTCATTCTCTCAAGCAGTTTCCTTGTCTTGCTCGTATCTCGAAACCTTCTTGTTTGCTAGTTACAACTTATTTCAGTAAAGAAATAAGATTTCAGAACTTACACGATCAATTACTTGATCTATTTTAAACTTGTTGCTTTCAATGTCATTTTATCCAGTTTTCAAAGAACAATGGTTTGAAGTATTCATCAAAGGATGAACCTTCAAAACTGAACAGCAAGTCGTGAATGGTATCTCCCGTAGGAGATATTCCGAAAATATCCTTAGAAAGGAGGTGATCCAGCCGCACCTTCCGATACGGCTACCTTGTTACGACTTCACCCCAATCATCTATCCCACCTTCGGCGGCTGGCTCCAAAAGGTTACCTCACCGACTTCGGGTGTTACAAACTCTCGTGGTGTGACGGGCGGTGTGTACAAGGCCCGGGAACGTATTCACCGCGGCATGCTGATCCGCGATTACTAGCGATTCCGGCTTCATGTAGGCGAGTTGCAGCCTACAATCCGAACTGAGAACGGTTTTATCGGATTAGCTCCCCCTCGCGGGTTGGCAACCGTTTGTACCGTCCATTGTAGCACGTGTGTAGCCCAGGTCATAAGGGGCATGATGATTTGACGTCATCCCCACCTTCCTCCGGTTTATCACCGGCAGTCACCTTAGAGTGCCCAACTAAATGATGGCAACTAAGATCAAGGGTTGCGCTCGTTGCGGGACTTAACCCAACATCTCACGACACGAGCTGACGACAACCATGCACCACCTGTCACCATTGTCCCCGAAGGGAAAACCATGTCTCCATGGTGGTCAACGGGATGTCAAGACCTGGTAAGGTTCTTCGCGTTGCTTCGAATTAAACCACATGCTCCACCGCTTGTGCGGGCCCCCGTCAATTCCTTTGAGTTTCAGTCTTGCGACCGTACTCCCCAGGCGGAGTGCTTAATGCGTTAGCTGCAGCACTAAGGGGCGGAAACCCCCTAACACTTAGCACTCATCGTTTACGGCGTGGACTACCAGGGTATCTAATCCTGTTTGCTCCCCACGCTTTCGCGCCTCAGCGTCAGTTACAGACCAGAAAGTCGCCTTCGCCACTGGTGTTCCTCCAAATCTCTACGCATTTCACCGCTACACTTGGAATTCCACTTTCCTCTTCTGCACTCAAGTTCCCCAGTTTCCAATGACCCTCCCCGGTTGAGCCGGGGGCTTTCACATCAGACTTAAAGAACCGCCTGCGCGCGCTTTACGCCCAATAATTCCGGACAACGCTTGCCACCTACGTATTACCGCGGCTGCTGGCACGTAGTTAGCCGTGGCTTTCTAATAAGGTACCGTCAAGGTACAGCCAGTTACTACTGTACTTGTTCTTCCCTTACAACAGAGTTTTACGATCCGAAAACCTTCTTCACTCACGCGGCGTTGCTCCATCAGGCTTTCGCCCATTGTGGAAGATTCCCTACTGCTGCCTCCCGTAGGAGTCTGGGCCGTGTCTCAGTCCCAGTGTGGCCGATCACCCTCTCAGGTCGGCTACGCATCGTCGCCTTGGTGAGCCATTACCTCACCAACTAGCTAATGCGCCGCGGGCCCATCCTGTAGCGATAGCAGAACCATCTTTCAACTTTCAAACATGTGTTCAAAAGTATCATTCGGTATTAGCACCGGTTTCCCGGAGTTATCCCCATCTACAAGGTAGGTTGCCCACGTGTTACTCACCCGTCCGCCGCTAGCGTTACTTCGGTGCAAGCACCAAAGTAACGCCCGCTCGACTTGCATGTATTAGGCACGCCGCCAGCGTTCGTCCTGAGCCAGGATCAAACTCTCCATAAAAAGAATTTGAGTTAAGCTCAAATTTGTATCTGCCGCTTTCGCTTTCGATACAGTAAAACATTTGCTGGCATCTTAATGATGTCCAAAATTGTGTTTCATCTATTAAATGAAACGTTTTATTCATTCACGTCTTGCTTGTTCAGTTTTCAAGGTTCATTTCATCACTTCCGTTTGAAGCGACTTCTCTAATTTAACATTTAAGTTTCATACTGTCAACACTTTTTTAAAAGTTTTTTATTTCGTTTGAGTCTTAAATGCGATGTCTTAGCGACATTTAATATAATACAATATTTATTGAAAACAAGTCAACTATTTTTCTAAAAAAATTTCACTTTCATATAAATATTTTTCAAATACAGAATAACTTCCTATATATAGGTTTCTACAAAATATATTTATATTTCTTTTTCAAACATTTAAGCAAGCATCTATAATAGCATGCTTGCCTAAATTAAGCTATTGTTTTAGCGCTTCAAAGCAATCATACTTTCCCTAAATTATATTTGCTTTCTACAAATTGTCGATCAACTACATAATTGCGATGGAACACTGACTCACTTTTCGCCAAGGTTGGCTCAACTAAAATATATTCCTTGTCTACCAAATACTCGACAAACACTTCTAGCTCTGTTGAATATAAGGAAAGCTCTTCTTGCTCATGTAATTGCTGAATTGTCCATGATGGTTGTGTCACCATAATTTCTAAAATATGCTGCGCCGCATCCTGCGTTCTTGAATTAATTAAAAACTCAATTGCTAAAAAGAGTAGCTCTAAGCGTTTTTCTAAGCTTTCATCACTCATTACTAATTCTTCATATAATTTATAAATTGCTGGTTCAATCTTCTTTACTTGCGCCCAAACAGTTACTTCTGGATATAAACCATTATCAATAATCGACAATCGACCTAAATGATGTAATGATTCCACAACATGACTATAAGAATCTAAATAATTTCCGCTTTCAAAAAACTCTTTCCCCTCTAAATAACGACGAATAAGTTTACTAAATTGAATTCCCGTTTTAATTTTACGTCCAAAGAAAGGAAACTCCTGTAACTCTGAACGGAGCTTATATAAAAACTCATTACGATCAAAAATGACCTTCCCGAAAAATAGCCAATCTACTAATCGCTTATGTGAGCCTACAAATAACCATTTTTTCAAGCGTTTCTCCGTTAGTATATGCATTACCATTTTTTTATCGCCATACATATAATGCTTCGTGAAAATAGAGCTATCTTGATCTTTCACAATAATAAGAAGTACAGAATCAAATGTATTTGTAATATTTAATGCATTTTCTTTTTTGTTTATTAAAATAATTCCTAGTGTATCAGGATGGCTCGCACGTTCCTGATAAATTGGACGTAAAATTTGCTCCATCATACTTCCCTCCAAACGATAATTTATTATCTGTTAATGTTCTTTCGACAACAATTATAAGAATCCCTTTCAAATTCACATAATTCTCATTCTAAAATAATTTCATTGTATGTTATAGTAAGTAGGGAGGCAAATTACAATGAAAAAATATCAAAATAAAATAAATAAAATTCGCTCATTTGCATTGGCACTTATCTTTATCGGATTCGTTGTCATGTATGGAGCTATTTTCTTTAGAGAAAATCCAATTTTAGTAATCATTTTTATGACGTTAGGATTAATATGTATTTTCGGTAGCGTTATTGTTTATGGCTGGATTGGCTTATTATCAACCCGCGCTGTACAAGTTGTATGCCCAGGCTGTGGCAAACATACGAAAGTATTAGGTCGTGTAGATATGTGCATGTATTGCAATGAGCCACTAACTTTAGATCCTACATTAGAAGGTAAAGAGTTTGATCAAGCGTATAATAAAAAGAAGTAAAATGAAAAGCCAGCAAGATTTTTTCCTGCTGGCTTTTTACTTTAGATTAATTTGCAATCGGTATAAATTTAGAAACGATAATGCTGTTGATCGCATTAATATATGCGAGTGCACTTGCTTTTAAAATATCTGTGTCAGCAGCCTTTGCAATAAATTTTTCCCCTTCATGCTCTACTGTAATTTTTACTTTCCCTAAAGCTTCTTGCCCGCGCGATACGCTGTTGATATTGTACTCGATTAGTTTAACATTGACGTTTGTAATACTAGCAATAGCCGAATACAGGGCATCAATAGGACCTGAGCCAACAGCACTTGACTTAAATACCTCTTCACCCTTACGTATTTTCACACTAGCTGATGGGAAGCTTGCATTGCTGACGACTTGTAAATCGTCAAAGCTGAAAAATTGCTCGCTGTAATGTGTCGCATTAGCATGATTTGCATTATGCTTTTCATAATAATCTTCAACAATGACATATAAATCGTGATCATACACTTCTTTTTTGGCATCAGCTAGCTTTAAGAAGCCTTCGAAAATGCCTTCAAATTCATCTGCCGAAAGATTTGTAAATCCTAATTTCTCCAGTGCATTTTTCACCGCATGTCGACCAGAACGCGCTGTTAATACTAATTCCATATCTTCTAGCCCTACATCCTCTGGGTGAACAATTTCATAGGCATCACGCGATTTTAATAAGCCATCTTGATGAATACCCGATGAATGGGCGAAAGCATTATCTCCTGTAATCGCCTTATTCACTTGTACATCAAGCCCCATAAAGCTCGATACAAGGCGAGATGTATTCATAATTTCCTTCGTATTAATATTCGTGTGTACATTGTATATGTCTCCACGCGTTTTAATTGCCATAACGACTTCCTCTAGTGCTGCATTTCCTGCACGTTCACCGATTCCATTAATCGTACATTCCACTTTATCAGCCCCATTTTTAATAGCAGCTAACGTATTGGCTGTTGCCATCCCTAAATCATTGTGGCAGTGTACAGATAGCAGTACAGAATCATCTGTATTTTTCATGCGATAGGCAAGTTTGCCAATCATTTCACCCCATTGCTCAGGCTCTGCATAGCCTACCGTATCAGGTACGTTAATCATTGTCGCACCAGCCTTCATAACCGCTTCAATCGTTTTCCATAAATATTCAAAGTCCGAGCGTGATGCATCCTCTGTCGAATATTGCACTTGTGGCAATAATGTTTTTGCATATTTAACGGCATCGATACCGATTTGTAAAATTTGATCTTTAGATTTGCTAAATTTTTTCTCAACATGAATATCCGAAGTACCTAGCACCATATGAATCATTGGATTTTGTGCATATTTTACTGCGTTATAAACAGAATCAATGTCTGCTTTCACAGCGCGCGCTAATGCCGTAATCATAATATCGCTCGTATTTCCAACTCTTTCTGCAACTGCTTTTACCGCATCAAAATCGCCTTGAGAAGAGGCTGGAAAACCAGCTTCAATAATATCAACACCTAATTTTTTTAGCTGTTGGGCAATTTCTACTTTTTCAAATAAATTTAATTTTGCACCTGGTACTTGTTCCCCATCACGTAACGTCGTATCAAACACCCAAATTTTTCTGCTCATTTTCCAACACTCCTTTTTTTATTGTAAAAATTAATGATGCCTCTCGGCTGGATAAAAACAAAAAAACCCGCCTCTAAATTAATAGAGACGAGTTTATGCTCGCGGTACCACTCTAGTTGACTTCTCCATTACGAAAAAGCCCATCTTATCAGCAGCTAACACTGCCTGTCCTGTTAACGGAGGAATCCGATTGCCCTTACTATAAGTTCAGGGAATAGCTCATGGACGAGTTCAAAATGTGTGTCTGCTGATTTTCACCAACCATCAGCTCTCTATAAGTACACTAACATTTTTACTATTTCCAATCGATGCTTAAAATTTATTATTAAATAGCATAGTATATGATTCATTTCTTTTTGTCAATATATTTAGAATATTTTATTTTTTATAAAAAAATGTCCCGAAATTTCGGGACACTTTCTTTATAACGCTTCTTTTGCTTCATTTTCCATACAGCTTGGACATGTACCGTATACTTCTAAACGATGTGAATTTACTGTAAATCCTGTCACATGTGAAGCAAAATGCTCTACTTCATTTAAGCCTGGGTAATGGAAGTCCACGATTTTACCACAAGTTTCACAAATCATATGGTAGTGATCACCTGTCGCAAAATCGAATCTACTTGCTGCATCTCCATAAGTAAGCTCTTTCACAAGTCCTACTTCTCGGAATACACGTAAATTGTTATAAACTGTTGCGACACTCATGTTTGGAAACCTATCTTCAAGCGCTTTATATATATCATCTGCGGTCGGGTGATTCATTGACTGAATTAAATACTCTAAAATCGCATGACGTTGTGGAGTAATCCTTACACCAGTAGCCTTTAACGTGTCTAGCGCAATGTTTAAATGCATTTTAGACATCGCCATGCACCTCTTTTCATACATAATTATTAATTTATAATTGTTATAATTAGTGTAACGAATTCAACTGTATTCTGTCAATAAAGACGTGTGTGAAAAGAATTTTCCACACACGTCTTTGCGCTGAGAATAGTATGACTACCGCAGAAGCATGCATTGTTAGCTAAGAGTTAATATAGTGATACTTTCAACTATTTCTATGCAATATATCTACATTTCTCATTTAATATTCATAAATTCTCAATTAGAGTTAATAGCCTCTCAATAAATCCATTTTATTTTCTAAATCTCGTTCACCGTTTAACCATTTTTTCAAACTTGGTTTAAAAATTTCCAATGCGCGTTCAACATAGCGAGATGAATGGCTAGAAAAATGCGGAGAAACCGTTACATTATCTAGCTTCCATAGCTCACTATTAGCTGGTAATGGCTCTACCTCAAAAACGTCTAAAACCGCATGTCCGATTAACTTATTTTTTAGCGCACGTACTAGCTCGTCTTCCTTCACTACATTGCCTCGACCAAAATTCATGAAAATAGCTGTGTCTTTCATCAACTCAAAATGCTCATATGTCAGTAAATGTTTTGTTTCTTCAGTGCTTGGCAACATGGAAATAACGATATCTGCTTTTGGCAAATGCTCATGCAAATCTTTAATCATATGCGTTTCGCCCATTGATTCAACCGGCTGTCCACTACGATTACAGCCAATTGTATGCACACCAAATGCCTGTAAAATACGACCAATCTCCGCACCAATTGCACCTGGGCCAATAATTAAAGCAGTAGAGCCATTTAACTCTGAAAGGCTCGTCTTTTTATTCCACTCACCCTTCTTCTGCTGCTCATAAATAAAAGGCAAACCGCGCTTCAATGCTAAAATATGGGCTAACACCGATTCTGTCATCGGTCTTTTATGAATGCCACGTACATTTGAAACGGCAATATCACGCTCAGCAATCGCTTGAGCAGGCATTTTTTCTACGCCAGCTGATGCAACGAAAATCCATTGCAATTTATTAGCAAGTGCAATATTTTCCGTTGTTAAATCTTCCCCATATGTAAAGACAATTTCAGCTTCTGCTAATTGCTCTTCACGCAACTTCGCATCAAATACAAAATTTACTTCCGGAAACTCTGCCACTAAAGGCTTTCGCAAATCTTCTCTTGGTTCGAATGTAAAATATACTTGCATTACTCTTCGCCTCCATCTTGTAAATAGGTTAAAACATCCTCAATATGATTTTTCACACGTACTTTGCGCCATTCTTTTGCGATAACCCCTTTTTCATTAATTAAAAAGGTTGAACGCTCTATACCCATAAATTCTCGGCCATACATTTTTTTCAGCACCCACACACCATAAGCCTCTGCTACCGAGTGGTCACTATCTACTAATAATGAAAAAGGTAAATTATACTTTTCAATAAACTTCGTATGCTTTTTCGCATCATCTGCGCTAATACCTAAAATAACTGCATTTAACTTTGAAAAATCAGCATAGGCATCACGGAAATCACAAGCTTCTGTTGTGCAGCCTGGCGTCATATCTTTAGGGTAGAAATATAGCACCACATTCTTTCCTAAAAAATCACTTAATTGCACTGGCTGTCCTTGCTCATTATTCAATGTAAAATTTGGTGCTTGTGTATGTAATAATGTCACTGTTACCACTCCTCTCTCCTCTATCGTACCGAACTATGCGAAACCTTTCAAATTCTTTGGCATGAAATGAAAATTCGGTCTACAATAGAGAGGAATTAAATTATTTGGAGGAACAAACATGAGATACGCAAAATCAGAAGCTTTACATGAAGAAGCATTACAACATATCGTCGGTGGTGTTAACAGCCCATCGCGCTCTTATAAAGCGGTTGGTGGTGGTGCGCCTGTCGCAATGGCATACGGGAAAGGTGCTTATTTTTATGATATTGATGGCAACCGCTATATCGATTATTTAGCAGCATATGGTCCCATCGTTACTGGACATGGCCATCCGCATATCGCAAAAGCAATTGCACATGCAGCTGAGACAGGTGTGCTTTTTGGTACAGCAACAGAGCATGAAGTAACATTTGCCAAAATGCTTAAAGAAGCGATTCCAACATTAGATAAAGTTCGCTTTAACAACTCTGGAACAGAGGCGGTGATGACAACAGTTCGTATTGCTCGTGCTTACACTGGTCGCACAAAAATGATTAAATTTGCTGGCTGTTACCATGGTCATTTTGACCAAGTATTAGTAGCTGCTGGTTCTGGCCCAGCCACATTAGGCTCACCTGACTCTGCTGGTGTACCTGAGAGCGTCGCAACAGAGGTCATTACAGTACCATTCAATGATCCAGAGGCATTTAAACATGCAATGGAGCGTTGGGGTGAGCAAATAGCAGGTATTTTAATCGAGCCGATTGTTGGCAATTTCGGTATCGTTGAGCCAAAGCCAGGCTTTTTAGAGCTTGTACATGAAATGGCTAAAGAATATGGGGCGTTAACAATTCATGATGAAATTATTACAGCATTCCGCTTCCATTATGGGGCTGCACATACGATGCTTGGTTTGACACCTGATTTAGTAGCACTTGGCAAAGTAATTGGGGGTGGTCTTCCAATCGGTGCATATGGCGGAAAAAAGGAAATTATGGAAACAGTCGCACCATTAGGACCAGCTTATCAAGCAGGTACAATGGCTGGAAATCCTGCCTCTATGCAGGCAGGTATCGCATGTTTAGAAGTACTGAAGCAACCGGGGATTTATGAGGAAATGGATCGACTTGGTGCTATTTTAGAAAAGGGTATTTTAGAAGCTGCCAAGAAGCATGACATAACGATTACGGTAAATCGCCTAAAAGGTGCATTAACTATTTACTTTACAGATGAAAAGGTAGTAAATTATGAGCAAGCAGAAAAAGCTGATGGTGAAATTTTCGGTCGCTTCTTCAAGCTTATGCTTTCACAAGGTATCAATTTAGCTCCTTCTAAGTATGAGGCTTGGTTCTTAACGACTGAGCATACAGAGGATGATATTATAGAAACACTCGCAGCAGTTGATTATGCCTTTTCACAGCTATAAAGTGGAGCTCTAATCAATAACAATTCTGTTTCCTTACTCGTCAAGCTTAACAAGTGAAAGAATGCGATTCTTTCATCTTTTAGAGGCTAATTGGGCTTTAACTAAATGAAAAGGGGGAGCCCTAGTATGAAATTCGGTGCTCGCATTTTAAAAACAGGTGTGGCAATTGTTTTTGCTCTATTTTTAGCTGAATTATGTAATCTACCATCACCTGTATTCGCTGGAATTGCTGCTATTTTTGCCATTCAGCCATCTATTTATCGCTCATATTTAACCATTTTAGAGCAAGTGCAAGGAAACTTAATTGGTGCGGTTGTAGCGGTTGTATTCGGTCTATTATTTGGTCATCAGCTAGTAGCAATCGGCATCGCTGCAATACTTGTGATCGGGATTATGATGAAGTTTAAGTTGGAAAAATCCTTAACGCTAGCACTCGTAACAGTTGTTGCGATTATGGAGTTTCAAGGAGATGACTTTTTAACCTTTGCGCTTATTCGTTTTACAACGGTCATGGTCGGCGTGTTCGCGGCGTTTATTGTCAATCTGGTTTTCTTACCACCTCGCTACGAAATTAAGCTATTTACAAGCATTGATTCTACGCAGGATGATATTATTCGCTGGGCACGTCTTGCCGTTCGTCAAGCAAGTGAGCATACATCAACAAAAACGGCTTTAACTAAGTTAAAATCACGACTTTCTCAAATTGAAGTGCTGTATGAGCTATATAAAGAAGAACGTCGCTATATTAAAAATCAAAAATATGTGAAAGCAAGAAAGCTTGTAATTTATCGTCAAATGATTACCGTATCTCAAAAAAGTTTAGAGCTGTTGCAGCGTCTGCACAAGCATGAAAATGAATTATCACATTTACCATCCTCTATTCTTATGTTAATTCAAGAGCGCATCGATTTATTGTTAACATACCATGAACAGCTTCTCTTGAAATTTACGGGTAAACTACGGGCAGACCATTCTTCATGGGTGCGACATGAGGAGCATCTACAGCGCACGGAAGTAATGGATTTATTTATTAAACAAATTACAATCGCCAAGGAAACAGAGGGTGAAGAAGAGTTTTCAAGCTATCATTTGCTTTATATTTTATCGCGTATTTTAGATTATGAGGAAAACTTAGAGCATTTAGATAGATTAATTATGGCTTATCGAAACTACCATAGCGAAGAGGCAAATATTGATTTAGAGACCGATTTTTATTAATGAAGAAGGCGGGTGGAAAAGGAGTTCCTTTTCCACCCGCCTTCTTTTAATTTTTCATCTTCGGATCAAGCGCATCTCGCAAGCCATCACCCATTAAATTAAAGCCGACAACCGTCAGCATAATCGCAAGACCAGGAAATATCATTGCCCATGGTGCATTCAATAAGAAAATCCGTGCATCTGCAAGCATTTTTCCCCATTCAGGCTGTGGTGCTTCAGCGCCTAACCCTAAAAAGCCTAATGCTGCTGCTTCAATAATCGCTGTTGCAATTGCTAAAGTTCCTTGTACGATAACAGGCGTCATAGAATTGGGCAAAATATGCCGCCATAAAATACGTGCATTTTTCATACCGACAGCTTTCGCTGCATGAATATATTCCTCTTCTTTAATTGATAATACTCGCGAACGAATTAAACGCCCAAAGTTAGGTATATTAATAATAGCAATGGCAATTAATGCATTGCGTAAAGATGGACCTAAAATCGATACAACTGCAATGGCTAATAAAATGCTAGGGAATGCTAGCATAATATCAAAAATACGTGAAATAATTGTATCAATCCATCTGCCATAGTAACCTGCAATAATTCCTAAAAAGCTCCCTGCTGTTGCAGATAAAATAACCGCAAAGAATCCAACTGTTAAAGAAATACGTGCACCATGCAAAATACGTGAAAAAATATCTCTACCTAAATCGTCCGTGCCAAACCAAAATTCAGATGATGGTGGCAATAAACGTTGCGATAAATTTTGATCGTTAATGCCCTGTGGCGCAAATATTGGACCTATAATGGCTAGAAGGATGAAAAATATGACAATAGCTGTTCCAATTAGCGCTGATTTATTTTTACGAAAGCTGCGCCATGCCTCTTTCCAAGGTCCAGCAACTTTGTCTTGCTGAGCCATATTCACATTTGGTTTTGTTGCAATTTCAGACATATTTTCCCCTCCTCTAGTTGTATTTGATCCTTGAATCAATGACAGTGTATAAAATATCAACAATCAAATTAATCATGATGAATAAAAAGGCTACGATTAAAATACCGGACTGAATGACTGGATAGTCACGATAACCTATTGCCTCATATATATAGCGACCAATGCCTGGCCAGCTAAAAATGGTTTCCGTTAAAATAGCTCCACCTAATAGCATCCCCATCTGTAAACCAACGATTGTTAATACAGGAATTAATGCATTTTTCAGCGCATGCTTATAAATAACAACAAACATTTTTTGCCCTTTTGAGCGTGCTGTACGCACATAATCTGAGCGCATTACTTCCAACATTGAAGCTCTTGTCATACGTGCAATAATCGCTGTTGGAATTGTAGCTAGTGCAAGTCCAGGTAAAATTAAATGCTTTATCGTCACAATAAATTGATCAAAACGCCCTTGCATTAACGTATCAATTAAATATAAATGCGTAATTGCCGTTACAGGATCCCGCACCTCTTCACGACCGGATGTTGGTAACCAACCTAAATTCACACTAAAAATCCATTGTTCCATTAAACCTAGCCAAAAAATCGGCATAGATACGCCAATTAGTGCGATAACCATCGCAATATAATCGAACCATGAATTTTGAAACCATGCTGAAATAATACCTGCATTCATTCCAACAATAACAGCAATAATCATCGCAAAAATAGCTAGTTCAAATGTTGCAGCTAAATAAGGCCATACTTCTGTTACAATTGCCTGTCTCGTTCGTAAAGATTCACCTAAATCCCCTGTAAAGATGCCTTTTAAATAATCGAAGTATTGTATGTACCAAGGATTATTTAAGCCGAGCTTATCACGTAATGCAGCAATTGCTTCAGCTGTTGCTTGCTGTCCTAAAATTACTTGTGCTGGATCTCCTGGAATTGCTCGAATAATTAAAAATACAATAAATGTCATCCCAAGTAACACTGGTATTAAATGTAACAAACGTTTGCCAATATAGTGAAGCATGATTCTTCACCTCTCCATAAAATCTTGTTGTTAGTAGCAGTGTTGAAAAAGTAGACGAATACACCACTTTTCAAACACTAAGTTGTCATTGCGTCAAAATGGTTATATTCTCAAAAATACTAAATCTATCTACTTCATATAGAAGATTGGGCTATCAGGAAAGGTAAGACCTTTTCGATAGCCCTATTCTACTAATTTCTATTCAATTGATACATTTAATAATTTGTCAGAGCCTGTTGGATGCGCTTTAAAGCCTTTCACTTCTGCCTTTGCACCAAGCAATGGTGTTGAGTGCGCTAAAGGAACCCATGGTGCTTCTTCATGAATGATTACTTGTGCTTGCTTGTAAAGCTCGTTACGTACATTTTCATCAGTTTCAGACTGTGCTTGAATTAACAATTTATGCATTTCATCATTTTTGAAGTACGTGTAGTTGTTGCTGCCAATATTGTCTTCATCTAATAAAGTATAGATAAAGTTGTCAGCGTCACCATTATCACCTGTCCAACCTAGCATAAATGCATCTGCTTCACCGTTTTTCGCTTTATCTAAATACGTTGCCCATTCATATGTGACAATTTTCGCTGGCATGCCTACATCCTCAAGATTTTTTTGGATAACTTCTGCTACTTTTGCACCGTCCGGCATATATGGACGTGGTACAGGCATTGCCCAAAGCTCGATTGGTGCACCATCATAGCCCGCTTCAGCTAATAAAGCTTTTGCTTTTTCTGGATCATATGGGTATGCTTCGATATCATCATTGTAACCGCTAATTGAAGGTGGCATTGGATTTTTCGCTACTTCAGCACGCCCTTCAAAGAATGCATCCACAATTGCTTGTTTATCTATTGCATAGTTTACCGCTTGACGTACTAATTTATTATCGAATGGTTTACGTGTGCTCGTTAAACCTAAGTAACCAATATTCATAGATGGTCGCTCAATTAACTGTAAAGCTGCGTTTGATTCAATCGTTGCGCCATCAGATGGATTAATACCATCAGCTAAATCAATATTACCTGCTACTAAATCATTTAAGCGTGCTGAGTTATCTGGAATTGAACGGAAAATAACTTTATCAAGTTTTGGTAGCCCCTCTTGCCAGTAATCAGCAAACTTTTCAATTGTAATTGAATCATTGCGCTTCCAATCGACAAATTTAAATGGACCTGTTCCTACTGGTTCGTCTCCAAACTTATCACCTGCTGCTTCAAATGCAGTTGGAGATGCAATACCGAACGGACTCATCGCAAGATTTTTTAAGAATGGTGCTTGCTGACGGGATAATGTGAAAACAACTGTATAATCACCTTCAGCCTTTACATCTGCAATAATATCTTGCCCTTCAGCTTTGAACATTGAGTTGAAGTAATAGAAATCGTCCTCCTTACCACCTTTCCAGCGGTTGACGTTTTTCACTACTGCCTCTGCATTGAAGTCCGTGCCATCGTGGAATTTAACGCCTTCCTGTAATTGGAATGTGTAGGTTAAACCATCTTCACTAATGCTCCATTCTTTTGCTAAACCAGGGTGAATTGTTGTATCATCCTCACCAAAGTTTAATAATGTCTCAAAAAGATTTTGTGTTACTTTAAATGATTCACCATCTGTTACGATTCCGGGATCTAAAGATACGGAATCGCCGCCACGACCAAATACTAAAATTTGAGGCTTTGACGAAGCTTCCTCTTTACCGCCATCATCTGTACTATCTGTACTTGGTGTAGAACTATTACCTTCATTCTCTTTATCAGTACCACATGCTACTAAAAAGATGGAAAGTGCCAATAACATAAAACCGAGTAGCCAAAATTTCTTTTTCAAATGAACCCCTCCTAAATGTTATATATCTATATATCATCGCTACCTATCATTCATACAAATGACAGGCAACAGAATGACCTGTTTTAGCTTCCTTAAACTGTGGAACCTGCTGCTTACAAATATCCATCGCCATTGGGCAACGCGTATGAAAAGCACAGCCAGTTGGCGGATTTGAAGGGCTTGGAATATCCCCTGTTAAAATAACTTGCTCACGCTCATAATTAGGGTCTGGAATTGGCACAGCAGATAATAGTGCTTGCGAATAGGGGTGCAATGGCTCTGCATATAAATCCTCACTATTTGCGAGCTCTACCATTCTCCCAAGGTACATCACACCGACGCGATCGCTAATATGACGAACAACGCCTAAATCATGTGCAATAAAAATATATGTCAGTTTTAAATCTTCTTGCAGCTTTTGCATTAAATTTAAAACTTGTGCCTGAATCGATACATCCAGCGCTGATACGGGCTCATCCGCAATAATCAGCTTCGGATTTGTCATTAAGGCTCTTGCAATACCGATACGCTGACGTTGACCACCGCTAAATTGATGTGGATAACGCTTTGCATGATAGGCGCTTAAACCAACTACTTCTAAGTATTCAATCACTTTGCGTCGCCGCTCCTCAGCTGTGCCAATACCATGCACAATTAACGGCTCCTCCAAAATTTTTTCTATTGTGTGACGTGGGTTTAACGACGCATATGGGTCTTGAAACACCATTTGAATATCGCGTCTCGCCTTGCGCATTTCCTCGTTTGATAATGAAGTCAATTCAACACCATCAAATGTAATTTTTCCACTTGTCGGCTCATGTAGGCGCATAATGACACGCCCTGTTGTTGACTTTCCACAACCGGACTCTCCTACAATTCCTAATGTTTCTCCCTCGTATACTTCAAATGATATGTCGTTGACTGCTTTTACATCCCCTACTTTGCGAGCTAGCATTCCTGCTCGAATCGGAAAATACTTCGTTAAATTCTCAACTTTCAACAGTACGTTCGCCATCAACCTGTCCTCCTATCTCCACATGAAACGCTCCTTCAGCAGTTGCATCTAGTAAAAAGCAGCGTGCTGTATGCACCTCTGATTTGCTATAAAGCGTTGGGTTTTCCATGTGACAACGTTCGAATGCATACTCACAGCGTGGTGCAAAACGGCAGCCTTGTTGAATGGAGCCAGGCTTTGGTACATTGCCTGGAATGGAATAAAGTGCATCCTTTTTATAACGCATATCGGGTACTGATTGAATTAGCCCTTTTGTATATGGATGCTGCGGATTTTCAAAAATTTCTTGGACAGGTGCTTGCTCTACAATTTGTCCAGCGTACATCACAATAACGCGCTCGCATGTTTCAGCGACAACGCCTAAATCGTGTGTAATTAACAAAACAGCTGTTTGTAATCTTGTATTTAATTCTTTCATCAACTTTAAAATTTGCGCTTGGATTGTTACGTCTAATGCCGTTGTTGGCTCGTCTGCTATCAATACCTTCGGATCGCAAACAAGTGCCATCGCGATCATTACCCTTTGTCTCATCCCGCCAGATAATTGATGGGGATACTCCTTGAGCAATTCCTCTGCGCGTGGTAAGCCTACTAGCTTCATCATTTCAACTGCACGTTCCTGTACTTGCTTTTTTGTCCATTTTTTATGATGAATACGTATTGCTTCTGTCATTTGATTGCCAATTGTAAATAATGGATTTAAAGAGGTCATTGGCTCCTGAAATATCATTGCGACATCCTTCCCTCTAATCCGCCGCATTTCTCTTTCAGAAAGAGTAGCTAAGTTTTTGCCATCCAATAAAATTTCACCATTCGTAATTTTCCCTGGTGGACTTGGCACTAGCCCCATAATTGATAGTGATGTAACGCTTTTGCCACAGCCAGACTCTCCTACGATAGCTAGAATTTCACCTTCCTCTACAGAAAAGCTAATATGGTCAACAGCAGCAATTCTCCCATCGTCAGTAAAGAAGCTTGTTTCTAAATCTCTCACTTCAAGAATTTGTTTTCGGCTCATCTAGCTGCCCCCTCGTTGTCAAAATAAAACTGTTACCAATCGTTTCGAAACCGCATTCATTATTTTGAATAGTTTGTTAATTTATAATATATTCGATTTTACATTCCTTGTACAGAAAATTCTGTAATTATTATTCTACAAAAAAATCCGAAATCACTTTTAAGATTTCGAATTTCACATCCTAACTATAATAGCCTTGCTATTCTATGAGTATTTTATTTTATATAAATGTTTTGAATAGAAGGCTACTTTATTAAAATAATAATAACGATTATTAAAAATAAATTTCGGATTAATAAATATTCACCTTGAATTAAGAAAAATAGCAGTGTAAAATCATTTGTCAAAATTATAGGGAGGGAATTTTAATTGCTGTACTTTTATAACAATCTACTTCTTATATTCTCCATTTCGATATGCAATCCTGTATCGAGAGCCCTCCTCAATGGCTATGGATACATCTGTACTATCACCCTCCACTTCATAATATTTAGTACCTTCTTCAAGCTTATTCGAAAAGTTCCCAGAATAAATACCTTCTGAGTCAGAAAATTTAGTGACTTCACCTATTACACCACCTATATTCTCTGTATATTCATCGCTTACCACATACATAAAGTCATTCCAAACAACAAAATTATAAGCCCAATCAGGAGAAGAGGTAGAGCAGCTTGCTACCCATACACAGGCAGCACAAATATTAATTAAGATTTTTAGTTTGCTCAAAGCAACTCCTCCCTTATTAATTAATACGTATGCTTTCATACATTGCTTAACTCTGGATGAGCTTTGTGAATATAGGATGGTTTTATTAAAATAATAATAACACTTATTAACAATAAACTAGAAATAATAAATATCCATTGAGCGGGGAATACATCATAAAGATAGCCATACACAACACTTCCAAGTGGCATCAATGCCATTGACATTGTTTCAGTTAACGAAAAAATACGCCCCTTAAACTCATCATCCACAGCTTTTTGTAGCATCACCTGTAACGGTATATTGACTAAAAGCTCTAATAGTCCAATCGCAAACATTAGCACCATATAGTAGATAACAACGCTTATATAAGAAATTTCAAAAAACAACGGAAGTGTAACCCCCATCATCGTTATTCCCATGCCTATCATACAACGTTTTGCTACTAAAACAGGGAACTTCACTGCTCTTTTCGGTGCTGATAGCCAAATGGACATCAACAGCATCCCAATAGCATATGCTGCCTCTGTCAAACCAAAATGCTGTGTTTGCATTTGCAAAATTTCAATAAGTGTATAAGAGTAACCTATGTTAAAGGCACCAAATAAAAAATTATTCACAAAGACAACCCAAAGCATTGGTAAAATCAGTGGCTGTGATTTTAAATAAATAACCCCCATTCTCATGCTTTGCCATATTGATTCTTTCAAATGCTCTTCTGTTTTTGCTGCAAATAAATGAAAATCCATCGTTGCATTTAGCGCTACTGCCAGCGTTGTTGTTCCAATATAAACAGTTAAAAATACAGCCATTGATATATAGCCGTACAGTATACCTGCAATGACCGGGCTAGCGATTGAAGATAAGGAAATGGCAATTTGATTAAAGGACATCGCTCTTTGGACGTTTTCTGCATTGAAAAGCTTTGTAATAGAGGCGCTCAATGCGATGCTTAAAAATTGAGAAGCAATAGATGTAATAATCGTCGTTATGTATATTGCTAAGGGAGATAATCCTACTACTAAACTAACGCTCAACAATCCACTAATCGCTATTATAATTGTTATTTGTCCTGTAAGTACAATCGCTTTTCTTGAGCAATTATCCGCCATATACCCTGCAAATGGTGCTACAAGTGCGCGTGGAACTATACTGCAAATCAAGCTTAATGCAAAGCTTGTAGCAGAGCCTGTTTGCTGTAAAATATACAAGCTCACTGCAAAGGCATAAACAAGTGCACCAAATGACGAGATAAGCTTACTTATTGGAAACGCCCATAAATGATACTTTTCTTTTTTTAATCTTGCTATATTTTTCATAAAAACACCTCACCAATAAATTGATTGATTAATCAATCTTTATTTTATTTTAAAAAATTGGAAATGTCTAGCTTTAAATAATTTTATTTCCTACCCTTCATTGGTAAAAAGACGCTTAGAGTAAAATCACTCCAAGCGTCTTTTTAAATTACACACCTAAAATCCAAAAATACTCTGCGCTATTGTTTTCTTTCGCAAGCCATTGATCAATGCCTACAAAAAAGTTTGACATCAGTGTATGTTGATTATTTGAAGCAAAATAAAGTTCTTTCACCTTCTCTCACTCCAACAATCTAATTTTTTGTGGACCAAAATAATGATAATGTGGAAAAATCATATCTAAATAAGGAGCAAGTACACCAAATTCCTCCCATTTCACAAAGAGCGAATTGGCATTCCAATGACTTCTATTTTCCAAATCATTGTAATATACTGCGCAACAAAACTCATAAACAGCGCTATCAATCAAATCATTTAGCTCTATTAATTCCATTCGCTCCACCTCTCATAACAAAAAGTTGCAGGGAAATTCCCCGCAACTTTTTGTTAGCTAATTTATTCGTAATGTCACAAGCCATTCAACGCTTCCTTAATCGAAGCATCAACTTCTATATTTTCAATAGCATCTTCGTATACATAAAAAATCAACATATTGTCTTTTTCATATGATACTATCCTCCTCAGCTTTACAGTGGCTCCCCTCTATAATTTCTGCACTTGGAACAAATTATAATAAGCTCCTTGCTGCTCCATCAGCTGCTCATGATTGCCTTCCTCAACAAGTTGTCCATGCTCGATAACGAAAATTTTATCCGCATGTGTAATCGTTGATAAACGGTGTGCGATAATAATGGTTGTACGGTTATGTGCTAAGCGTTCTAGTGATTCTTGAATTAACGCTTCACTTTCTAAATCCAGCGCTGATGTTGCCTCATCTAGTACGAGTATAGGTGGATTTTTCAAAAATACACGCGCGATAGCAATACGCTGTTTTTGTCCTCCAGATAGCTTGACACCACGCTCACCTACTTGTGTGTTATAGCCATTTGGCAAATTCATAATAAAATCATGCGCGTTTGCCGCCTTAGCCGCTGCAATAATTTCTTCCTCCGTCGCATCTGGCTTGCCCATTAAAATATTATGTCTGACTGAATCGCTAAATAAAATATTGTCCTGTAACACGATACCAATTTGGGAGCGTAACGATTCTAATGTCACCTCTTGAACATCCTTGCCATCAATTACAACAGCACCTGATTTGACATCATAAAATCTTGGGATTAAGCTGACAATTGTTGATTTACCGCCACCACTCATACCGACAAAGGCTGCCGTTTCGCCTGCTTGAATATTAAAATTAATATTTTGTAAAACATTTTCTCCTTCATCCTCATAGCGAAACACAACATCTTGAAATGACACTTGTCCTGCTACATTTTTTAAAGGTTGAGCCTCTTTTTGATCAACAATATCGTATTTTTCATCAAATAACTCGAAAACGCGATCCATCGATGCAATCGACTGTGTCAACGTTGTCGATGAGCTGACAAGTCGACGCAGCGGTCCATATAAACGTTCAATATAGGCAATAAATGCGACCATTACCCCAAGCGACAAATTGTCATGTATTACCTGATAACCTGCGTATCCAATGACTAGCAACGGAGCCATATCCGTAATCGTATTGACAACTGCAAATGATTTTGCATTCCATCTTGAATGATCTAACGCCTTATCTAAAAATTCTCCATTCGTCTCATCAAATATTTTTTGCTCATGGCGCTCTAATGTAAAGCTTTTAATAATGCTAATCCCTGCTACACGTTCATGTAAATAGCTTTGCACTCCTGCTAAAGCCTGCGAGCGTTTGCGCGTTAAATCACGCAATTTGCCGAAGAAGTATTTGACGCTGAAAGCATAGAGTGGAAACGAAATTAACGCGACTAACGTTAGCTTAACATCCAGCGTTAACATGATTGCTACTGCAATTAAAATAGTTACTAGGTCCAACCATAAGTTCATCAGCCCTATCATGATGAAGTTTTTCGTTTGCTCTACATCATTAATAATGCGCGAAATAACTTCTCCTGCTCTTGTATTAGAATAATACTTTAAGCTTAGCTTTTGTAAATGTGTATACAATTCCTTCCGTATATCAAATAACACTTTATTGCTGACATTTTGCGCAAAATATTGGCGATAATATTCAATTGGTGGTCGAATAATAAAGAACACGATTAATGTTCCACCTAGCCAATAAACAAGCTGTGTTGTTTTTTCCACCTGTGTCAGCGTATTTGAGCCAATAATATCATCAATGACAATTTGTATTAGCAACGGAATAAATAACGGTATTGCAAATTTTAAAATACCGATAATAATCGTTAAAATTAATTCCCAAGTATATGGCTTCACAAAGCGCATATATCTTTTCATACTATCCAAATGTTTTCCACTTCCTTTTCGATTGCCTAATTATTTATTATAGCAAACACATAAAGAAAAGCCTGCCAAAATGCTTTGGCAAGCTTTCTCTTCCATTATGACTTATTTTTCTCCTTGAATTTCGCGATTTAGATGATAGCGATTTGTCCATACTTCGATAAAATCTGGCGCAAACGGACCTCTGCGCTGTTGAATCCAGCTGATTAGTTTTGCTACATTGCGCTTTAAAATTTTATCAATTACTTCGGGATAGGCCATTAACTTTTTATGTTCCTCATACTCGTCCTCATCAAGTAATGTGTATGACATATCTGGGAAAACCTTAACATCTAAATCGTAATCGATGTATTTAAGGGATTTGTTGTCATAAACAAATGGTGAACTCATATTGCAATAATAGTACACACCATCTTCGCGCAGCATACAAATAATATTAAACCAATGCTCGGCATGGAAGTAACAAATTGATGGCTCTCTTGTCAGCCATGTGCGTCCATCCGATTCCGTTACGAGCGTCTTTTCATTTGCGCCAATAATAACGTTCTTTGTCCCTTTCAACACCATCGTTTCTTGCCAGATACGGTGGATACGACCATTGTGTTTATAGCTATGTATTTGTATCGTTTCTCCTTCTACTGGTAATGCCATATCAAAGCCCACCTTTTTTGTCCACCATCAATCAATAATTTATAATAATGTATCATTCATATTTTATTATAGCAATCGTTCACATAAAGGTGTAGTGTGAAAACTCAAATTTATTGAAAAAGGGATGTGAAAAAGCAGTTAAATTTCTGCTTTTTCGCCATCCCTTTATAACTATTTTGTTTCTTCGTTGTTTTCGTTATCGAAGTTTTTCTTTGGTTGCTGTTTACCAGCATATTGATTGCTTTTTTCCATTTCGCGGAAATCTGGCTCTACAGCAAATTCCTCACGTTGCATTGGGTTTTGGTTTTTCCCCTGCTCATTGTTTTGACGATTGCGTTTCATCTTTAAATCACCTCCGTGCTCATTATTGTGCGCACGAAAAAATGATTTATACGTCAACCTGCGACCAAATTTTTAGCATTGGAACAGGCATTGGTAACTGAGCAATTTGCTCCTTTGTAAACCATTGTACATGTTCACCTAAAACGCCTGTTTCCTTTACTGTTGCAGAATAGCTATCAATATGCCATGTTAAATGTGAAAACACATGCTTGAACTGCATTAAAGGCTTTTTTGCTTCTATTGCTACATTATATTTTTCATCAATGCTTTCTTTATTACGCTCCACCATCGGAAATTGCCACATATTTGCGAGCAATCCTTCCGCTGGTCGCTGCTCTAATAAATAATGCCCCTCGGTATTTTGTATAACAGCTACATCCAATTCGAGCTGCTTCATTTTTATTTTTTTCGTTTTAATTGGCAATTGTGCCGCATCTCCTGCTTCAAAGGCTATACAATAGTCACGTACTGGACATAATAAGCATTTAGGAGATGTTGGCGTGCAAATTAGTGCACCTAGCTCCATTAATCCTTGATTAAAGGATGAGGCATTTTCTGGATCAATTAAAAAATCAACTGCCTCCTCAAACACTTTGCGCGTTTTTGGTAAAGCGATATCCTCTTTAATATGTAGCACTCTACTCAAAACACGCATTACATTACCGTCAACCGCATGCTCTGGTTTGCCATATGCGATGCTTAAAATTGCTCCTGCTGTATAAGGTCCTACACCTTTTAATTTCGAAATATCTGCACGATTATCAGGTACAACACTATTATACGTTTCAACAACTTCACGTACACCAGCCTGTAAATTGCGTGCTCTTGAATAATAGCCTAGGCCTTCCCACATTTTTAATAGCTCCTGCTCTGGTGCATAGGCTAATGTTTCAGCTGTTGGGAAGCGCTCAATAAAACGATTGTAGTAAGGAATAACAGTATCTACTCGCGTTTGCTGTAGCATTACCTCAGAAACCCATATATGATATGGCTCTGTCGTCTGTCGCCAAGGTAAGTCTCTTTTTTCTCGATTAAACCATTCGACTAAAGCTTGTCGAAATTGTTGCGTATATTTGTAATTCACAGTTTCCTCCGCTTGTTTTAGATTTTCTTTCAGTGAAAAAGGGTATATGATAGAAGTAACAAGATGCCCTTTAATTTGAATCTGTATTGATTCAAACTAAGCCCCCGGCGGATGTCAAGGATTGTCAATTATACTCACAATCTTGACGTTATTATGCCGAGACGTAATTGATAGGAGATGATGTAATTTGGATTCTGGTACACATTTAGTTATGGGTATTGCACTCGGCGGCCTAGCTTTAGCTGACCCTATTGTTGCAAATCATTCCATCACATTTACTGCTGTCATGGCGGGAACGATTATCGGCTCGCAAGCACCTGATATTGATACAGTGTTAAAAATGCGTAATAACGCTATTTATATACGTCACCACCGTGGAATTACTCACTCTATTCCCGCAACTTTATTATGGCCACTTCTCATAACGGCTATTTTATCGCTAATTTTCCAAGATGCCAACACTTTGCACTTATGGCTTTGGGTACAGCTAGCTGTCTTTCTCCATGTTTTCGTTGATATTTTTAATGCATATGGCACACAAGCGCTTCGTCCATTTTCTAAACAATGGGTAGCATTAGGCGTTATCAACACGTTTGACCCATTTATTTTTACAATTCATTGCATTGGACTGTTGCTTTGGGCATTCGGTGCCAACCCTGTCATCACATTTAGCATCATGTATTTCATCATTGTTTTATATTATATACTGCGTTTCTTTGTACAGAAAGCAGTCAAAAAAGCGGTACATGCAACGATTCAGGATGAGGAATATGTTATCGTTGCTCCAACGATGCGCTTTTTCAATTGGCGTGTAGCTGCCGCTTCAAAAACGCACTATTACGTAGGGAAAGCGTATGGTCGTACAGTAAACATTTATGATAAATTTGAAATTCATCCATTGCCAAAAACACCACTCGTAGAAAAAGCTTTAAGCGATTCAAATTTACAAGCCTTCGTTTCCTTCTCACCGCTCTATCGATGGGAAATCTCTGAGCTAGAGAACGGCTTAACAGAGGTACGTTTAATTGACTTACGCTATCGTAGCAACAATCGCTATCCATTTGTCGCAGTAGCACATTTAAATGACGATTTAGAAATTGTTACCTCCTATACAGGCTGGATTTTTACAGAGGATAAGCTTCAAAGAAAATTGCAAATTGGGACAAGTGATTAAATAAGGCTGTGTAGAAAGTGAGTAGAGTATCACTTTCTACACAGCCTTTTCCTATTGACATTTTATACAAGGAAGCATATCCCCATGAGCGCTTAGGTCTTGCCACATCGACTTACTTTATTTTATATGATACCGGGCTAGGCGTTGGACCATTTATTTTAGGGTTCTTTGTACCAGTAATCGGCTATAGCAACATTTTCCTCTCTATGGTATTCGTTATTATTGCAGCATGTATTTTCTATTATTTCTTATATGGACGGAATGAAAAAGCAATTTCATCAGAGGCTTGAACTGATACCCTTGTTGCTGTTAAATCAAATGAAAGGATTGTATGTATAGAAATTATACCTACAGTCCTTTTTCTCTGTCCTCATTTTTATGTTATCTTTATATTGAAGGAAAAGGAGGTCACAACATAAGGTATGAATCACTCAATAATGCAAAATATGAAAGAGGCTTATAAAAAACATTCTCTTGATAGACCTTTTATTGTGGCAATTGATGGATTAAGTGGCTCTGGTAAAACGACAATTGTACAGCAATTTGAAAAGGAAAAAGATGTGGTCATTATTCATATTGATGATCATATTGTGGAAAGAAAGCTGCGCTATCACACACAGCATGCTGAATGGTATGAATACTATCAGCTCCAATGGGATATCAACTATTTAAAGGAAAATTTATTCAAAAAGCTACATGCTAATGACAGACAATTATGGTTACCTTTTTACAACAGAGAAACAGATAGCTCAATAAATAAAGCCATTCCTATCCCCCCTCATTGCATCGTGATTATTGAAGGCATATTTTTATTGCGTGAGGAATGGAGAAGGTTTTATGATTACATCATTTTTTTAAACTGTACAAAAGAAATAAGGCATGAGCGTGCATTACAGCGTGATAAATATTTGGGGAATTTAGAACAGCGATTGAACACATATAAAAATAGATACTGGCCAGCAGAAGAACACTATTTAAAAGAGCATAACCCTTTAAAGCTTGCACATAGCATATACTCAGGAAATTAAATGAATATATCCCTCATGACGCAAACCTACTCATGAGGGATAATGAATTCAATCAACTGGAGAGCTGTTAACTCCGACTAGCCGCTATATATTCAACTCGATTTTTTCCGTGCTCTTTTGCTTTGTACAATGCATTATCGGCTCTCGTTAATAAAGTATTTAGTGTATCGCCTTGCACATAGCTTGTGACACCAAAGCTGCTCGTTCTTTGCTCTGTGATAGAGAAAGTAGAATTGGCCACTTGTACTCTCAACACTTCCGCTAATTGCAATGTATCATGCAGACTTGTGTGAGGACAAATAATTAAAAACTCCTCTCCCCCCCATCTACCGACGATATCTTGCTCACGTATCGCATTTTTCAATACTTGAGCAAATTCTATTAGCACTTGATCCCCTACTTGATGGCCATAGGTATCGTTTACTTCTTTAAAATTATCGATATCTAATAAAATAATTGAAAATGGCTCATCAGATTGTTTTGCTGTTGCAAAATATTTCTCTAAAACGCTATCCAATTTAACGCGATTTGAGATTTGCGTCAACCTATCTGTGTTTGCCAGCTGTTCAAGCTCTTGCTTCGCCTTTTCTAATTGTTGTGTACGCTGCCTAACTTTGTGCTCCAACGTCTCATTCAAAACATTTTGTATTTCTTGATGCTCTTTTTTAATTAAATTAATTTTATCACCTAATGCTAACGATAAAAATGTAGCCTCAAACATGGCGCCTAATGCAGGCACATGTTCAAAAAAATAAGGATGGAATGGCAGTATTGTTAAAAAGCTTAATGCTTGTACAATTATCGTACCTAACAGCACCGTCCAACCAACAATATAAAAGCGCGCCATTTTTTGCCCTTTGCGTAAAACGCGCAAGCTGACTCCCCACAAAAATATTAAAATAATGAGCATATAAATAAGCGTAAAATTATTTATAATGCTTGCACTCGGTACAACAAATATAGCAACAAATGACAGTAGGGCAATAACTAAAAATACTTTTGCCATTTTGTAGCTGCTTGGCACATACTTTTTCAATTCCAAAAACTCGATTGAAAATAACAGCATGAAAACAAGAAGAGCATAAGCAGCTATCGTTAATGTTTTTGCCAACAGCCACTTCGGTAAAATGTGCCCAAAAACCTCTACATCTAGCGAATTCATCGTTGCTTGATAAAAGATAAAGCTAGTGATATATAGCACATAATATAAATAAGCCTTTTCCTTAAAGGAAAAATATAAAAACAAATTATAAATAAGCAATGCTAGTAAAAAGCCATAAAAAATGCCTATGAAAAACTTATAATCCATTGCGCTTTTTGTAAAATCATCTGCCGTATAAAGAAATGAAACCATGCTAAGTGGTAATAATTGCGTACCCTCTAGCTTAAAATATATTTCAGTAATATTAGGCGCATAAACTTGAAATAAATTAGAGCGATGCGGTATATTTTGTTGATCAATATGGGATAAACCTCTTTGCTGTTTTGTATACGAGCCATCCTGCTGTACTACAAACATTTCAATACTATCCAATTTATCAATTGCTTCTATCCAATATTCTTGTTTATCTAATAATAAATCTTGCACTGAGAGTCTTAACCAGATTGTATCTGTCGTATGCCAAAATAATAGATAATCGTGTTCACTCTGCTCAAATTCCTTATCATGCCTGCCACTTATAATTTCTTCTATTGTAATACTATTAGATTTATCTCTTAAAATATCATAGTACTTTCCTAAAATTATTTTTTCTGACCTCTCTGTAGCAGAGGCAGATAAAGCAGGGAGCTGCATATATGCAATAATAAAAATAATCCCAAAAAGCAGCAATTTATTTTTTCTTGCCATTATATATGTCAACAGTATTCTCCCTCCTATCTAAGCACCTTTAAATTTCTCATAAGTATATTCTATATTGAATTAATCAACAAATTAAATTTTTATATGTTTCACTCAAAGTTAACTGGCTGCATAGGTCTCCCCCTCGCAATTTCCAATTGAACAACATGATGTAGGTCCATCACATGACGGCTCCTATCTCTCAACAGATGTTTGGAAAATGTAATTTAAACATTTCTCCCACTACCTGTGGAGGTGGCAGGCTCCCTTTGAACCATGATAAATTCTACACAGTTTCGCCCACATTTTTTAGCTTGGTATAATGCTTTATCAGACCTTAATAATAATGAATCGAGACTATCGTTCTCCATATAGCTTGCTACCCCAAAGCTCCCTGTCTTTTGTTTAACAACAGGAAATGAATAGCTAGCCAATTGCTCCCTCAACCTCTCAGCTATGATAACGGCTTCACTCAATGTTGTTTGAGGACATAATATTAAAAATTCCTCTCCACCCCATCTGCCAACTGTATTTTGCCCTGTCATCGCATTTCTCAAAATTTTTGCTACTTCCTTAAGCGTTATATCGCCAACCTGATGACCAAATTCATCATTGACAGCCTTGAAATCATCAATATCTAGCAAAATAATCGAAAACGGAATATGTTGTTGCTGTGCAAGCTGAAAATTCCCCTCCAATAATTTCTCTATTTGTACGCGATTTGATATTTGTGTCAAACGGTCTGTATTCGCTAGCTTTTCTAGTTCCCGCTTCTTTTTTTCTAATTGCTCAGTTCGCTGTTGAACAATCCCTTCTATCTCTTCACTCAACATATATTGTATTTTTTGATAATCTCTTTTTCTGAAATTTATCCTTTCCCCTAAAGCGAAAGCCAAAAATAATGCAAGCAAAGGAAAACCTATCATGAATGCCTCATATCCCCAAAATAGCTGAATAATAACTACAACGCTATACCCTGCTACATAAAAACGAGCTACTAGCTGATTTTTTAGCAAAATAACTACACCGCTTAACAATAAAAACAGAATGGGTACAATAGCTATAGCATCATGTATTCTTATCATATTTGACAATAAAAATGTCAATACTATAACGACTATTAGCCCTTTAGCTAAGCGATAGAAATGCGCTGCATGCTTTTGTAATGCAAGAAGCTGAATAGCAAATAGCACTTGAAATATAAAGAAAAGGTAGATAAATATTTCTAACTGTCTTGCTTGATAAAGCATAAAGCATGCTATAAATAACACATAATATAAATACACTTTTTCCTTCAGTGAAAAATACAGCAATAAATGATAAATAGCTATAGCAAGCAAAAAACCATAAAAAATGCCTGCTGCATAATTCAAATATGTTGCTGTGTAAGATCTTTCTTTAATAGGTGACGCTGCCATTTGTGAAGAAAAAGACAGCCAACTATCTTTTTTCAGTAAGCTATTATATGTATGCTCTATTACAGTTGTCTCAATAATATGTACTGCCTGATTTGGCTGCTCCTCTGCATAGGTAGATGGTACAGGTAGTAGCACAAATATGAATAATATAAAAAAATAAAACAACTGTTTTTGTATTATTGCTTTATATACCAACAATGCTCCCCCATTTGCTTAAAATGAATAAATATATATAGCTCACTCAGCACAGCTCAATACCTCGATATATTTTAGGTTAATTTCACCATTTTTTTAGGTAATCCATTCAGTAATATATCCAAATTATTCATTTCATGTATCATATTTAGACTATAGTCTACAAAATAAATTCTACTATATTTTTGCAACGATAGGTATTTAAATTTCCATTCGCATCTTCTTTGTAGACTATAGTATGTAGACTACACTGTTCCATACTATTGTAATTAACTTAAAAAAGGGGATTTTTTCTCTTGATTAAAATTGATAATATTACAATTGGTACCGTCTTAAAGAGGTTACGTCTAGCTATGAAGCTCTCACAGGAGGAATTAGCCGCAAGAAGCAGCCTTGACCGAACATATATTAGCATGCTAGAAAGAAATATAAAGCAACCAACGATTACTACCATCTTTTTATTGGCAAGTGCATTAAATATGAAGCCCTCAGAGTTCGTTCAGCAATTAGAAGAAGAGTTTGATGGTCATACAATTAAACGAACAACGCTCTAACAATTTCTCAATACTTTAAATTCTACGCTTATACCACTATTCCAAAAATGCCCGCGAAAAGGCGGTAGCACAATCAAAAAGAGCATTTACCTCAATTGCTAAAAAATAACCAGTTGAGAAGCTATGTTTATTCTCAACTGGTTATTTATCTCTTTATTGTACGATATCGTCACTATTATTTAATAAATGTGCGTACTTTGGATTTTTAGCTGCAAACTCATGTAGCTTATCACCGTAGCTATCAATTAATTGCTTCACAAGGTTTGCTGTATAATCCGCTCCACGAAACGCATAGCCAGCTTTGGCAGAAGTTGCTTCAAAATCACTCCATAGCAATTCAACCCAAGTACGTGCACGTCCCTTTGACAAAGCTGGATTTTTTTCTAGCAATTGCTCCGTTAATTTTTCGATATGCTGCTCCATATTATTTCCCCACCTTCATTGGTAATAACATTGCGACAGGTATCGCTTCCTCATAACGCTCGCTTCCTAAACGATGCCCCCAGGCAAAGCGTCCCTTCAAGCGATCTACTTTAAAAAACTCCCCTGGTGCACCATCAATGCGATACATTTCACCGAGTACAATTTTATCTAAATCAACTAAATAAGAGGCAGCCATAATCGCTTTTCGATCATATACTGCAAACTCATTCATAATACCGAGCTGCTCCGCCTTACGAGCCTTTTCTCTTAGCGTCGCAATTTCTGTTCGCAGCTCCTGCTCTGTCATTGCTGCATAGTTTTTTTCCATTATTCCTCAGACTCCTTATGATTGATATAGCTATTAATGACTTCAACTGGAAAGCCCTTTTGATAAAGTGCCTGCTTCACTTTCATATGTAGCTCGCGACCAGTATGCTTTGCCGCATATTTATGCCAAATTTTATCGCCTTGCACTTCAATTAAATTTTGCCATTCATCATCTTGTCGCTCAATTGTCATTTGATCAAGCACTTCTTGTACAATTGTAAACGAATATCCTTTGCGCACAAGTACATCTTGAATTTTTTGTTTAATTTGTGAGGGTGTTCGCCCTTTGCCGCCACGTACTTCCTTTTCTGCTAGCTGCAAGGCAATTTGCACCTGCTCCTCATGCGTAAATGTTTGCAAAACTTGCTCCTGCAAATTTTTATCTATGCCCTTTTTCATTAAATCCTGCTTAATCGCACGCGGCCCTTTGCTTGCTGTCCTCTTTTTCGTTTCAAGTAAAGCCTTTGAATATGTTGCATCATTTAAAAAGCCTAAGCGCTCTAGCTTACGAACTGCCTCTAAAACGACAGCCTCGCCATGCCCTGCATCCAACAGCTTTTTTCTTACCTCATATTCACTGCGCATTTGGAAGCTTAAAAAATGCAATGCTTTGTTAAATGCTTTGGCAATTTCATCCTCATACGTAATTTCATCTATATCAAATTGCTCAAGCGCTTTGCCTTTCGTCAATCCAAATTGAATGAGCGTTCCTTCGTCTACAGCAAAGGCATATTCTTCATTTAAATAAATATTATAACGCTCTGGATTGTTTTTTTGACGCCCAATTTTCGTAATAACAAACATGCCTTCCTCCCTTTCTTATACAAATTACTTTTAGTATACAGGTTTTTTGGCATGCTTTCACGAATACTATATTAACGATGAAGAGGAGGCGATAACAATGAAAATTGCAATTGCAGGTGGCACAGGCTTAGTTGGACGTGCACTCACAAATTTATTGCGAGAGCAAGGGCATGAACCGATTATTTTAACACGTGGACAGCCACAAAATGCACGTTATGTACAATGGTTACATGGCACATTGCCACTCGAACAACTTGATGGTATTGACGCATTCGTTAATTTAGCTGGCGTTTCATTAAATGATAGGCGTTGGACATCTGAGCAAAAAGAGGCAATTTACAATAGTCGCATGACGGCTACTGAGGAAATGCTGCGCATTGTGACACAGCTTAGCACTCCACCACAGGTTATCGTTAATGCGAGTGCTGTTGGCATTTATCCGATTTCTACAACCGCTACATATAATGAAACATCAACACAACGTGCAAATGACTTTTTAGGAAAAACGGTAGCTGATTGGGAGCAAAAAGCATTACGTGCGAAAGAATTAGGCATTCGTACATGCTTAGCTCGCTTCGGTGTTATATTAGACACAGATGCTGGTGCACTACCGCTTATCACTCTACCTTACAAAATGTTTGTGGGCGGAACGGTTGGCTCTGGCAAGCAATGGTTATCCTGGATTCACATACATGATGTAGCACGTGCAATTTTATATGCCATTGAAACACCTTCACTAGAAGGCGCAATTAATTTTGCTGCACCGCATGCTGAACGTATGAAAAGCTTTGGTAAAACGGTTAGTCGTATATTAAACCGACCACATTGGCTCCCAGTCCCAAACTTTGCACTTCAGCTAGCACTTGGTGAAAAAAGCGTGCTCGTTTTAGAAGGTCAGCATGTCGTACCAGAAAAGCTTCTTGCAGCAGGATTTACTTTCCAATTCCCTACACTTGAAGAAGCATTACGTGATTTGTATAAGTCTTAAGTTTTTGTGCAACCTACTCAAAAAAGGAGGATTTGCACAACTATGTGGAAGCATCATTTTTTAGGCGTACTATTGATTTGTACAGTACTTGGTACATTTATGCTCACATCCCATTCAACTGCCCAAGCTGCTGAGTATCATTGGGGCTTTAAACGTTCCACTAACAACGAGCCCGCACAGGCTGGCGCTGAGCTTGATACACTGCTTAGCAAATATGGAGCCATTTATAAAGGAAAGCCTGATGAAAAAATTGCTTATTTAAGCTTCGATAACGGCTACGAAAATGGTTTCACTGAAAGTATTTTAGACACATTAGCGACAGAAAATGTCCCTGCAACATTTTTTTTAACAGGACATTACTTAACAAGCGCAACGGATTTAGTAAAGCGTATGGTAGCAGATGGTCATACAATTGGTAATCACTCTTACGACCATCCAAATATGGCACGACTGTCCGACAGTGAAATGGTAAATGAATGGCAACGATTCGATAACAAACTGAAGGAGCTCACAGGAATTGAACGTACTTATTATGCTCGACCACCTGAGGGAGTATTTAATGAACGACTGTTAAAAGTCGGAAATGATAACGGTTATCGCCATATTTTCTGGTCTGTTGCCTTTAAAGATTGGCTGAAAGATGAACGTCGCGGCTACAAATATGCCTACGATGCCTTGATGCAGCAGCTTCACCCAGGTGCAGTTATTTTAATGCATACGGTTGCACAGGATAATGCAGAGGCACTGCCAAAATTTATTCAAGATGCGAAGAAACAAGGCTATACATTTAAATCATTAGATGACCTCGTTCTCGAATATGAAGGTATCACACTACCTTAATCTTTTTTTTCATCCCACCATACGCTATAATGGTGGGATGAACTTGTATAAGGACGTGAAAAAATGAATCAACCAACAATGGCACTTGGGCAAAAATTCCCTTTAACAATTAAGCGACTTGGCATTAATGGTGAAGGTGTGGGCTTTTTTAAGCGCAATGTCGTTTTCGTAAAAGGTGCTCTACCTGGAGAAGAAGTAACCGTAAAAATAACAAAGCTACAGCGCAATTTCGCAGAGGCTGAAATTTTAGCTATCCGTAAAGCAAGTGCGGATCGACAAGAAGCCCCATGCCCTGTTTATGATGAATGCGGCGGCTGCCAGCTTCAACATATGACATATGAGGCACAGCTAAAAAATAAGCGCGATATCGTTATCCAAGCCTTAGAAAAATATGTGCCAGAAATCGCAGCAAACGCTGAAGTTCGTCCAACACTCGGTATGGACAACCCGTGGCATTACCGCAACAAAAGCCAATTTCAAGTACGCAAGGAAGGCAAGCGCGTCTATGCAGGACTATTTGCAGAAGGCTCAAACAGACTTTTAAATATTAACGATTGCTTAGTACAGCACCCTATCACATCAAAAATTACAGTTGCTACACGTAAAATTTTACAAAAGCTGAACATTACAATTTACGATGGTAAAACATTAAATGGCTTAGTGCGTACAATCGTCGTACGTACAGGCATCCGTACAGGTGAAACACAAATATGCTTAGTAACAACACGCAAGGAATTGCCGCATAAAGCAGAATTAATTGAGCGCATAAAAAAAATTGACCCTGCCATCGTGTCGATTACGCAAAATATTAATCGTGAGAAAACATCGCTTATTTTCGGTGATGAAACGATTGTATTAGATGGCAAAGAAACGATTCATGAAGAGCTTGGTGAGCTTGCCTTCGATTTATCTTCACGTGCGTTTTTCCAGCTCAATCCTGAGCAAACGGTGCATTTATATAATGAAATCAAAAAAGCGGCGGCACTAACAGGCAAGGAAGCCGTTGTTGATGCCTACTGTGGTGTTGGCACAATCGGCTTATGGCTAGCGCGTGATGCAAAGGAAGTACGTGGGATGGACGTTGTGCCTGAAAGTGTTGGGGACGCAAAAAACAATGCTCGCAATCATGGCTTCCAAAATGCCCGCTACTATACAGGTAAAGCTGAGGACTTACTTGCCCGCTGGCATCGTGAAAAATTTATACCTGACGTCATTACAGTAGACCCACCACGCACAGGCTTAGACAGAAAATTTATCGAATCCGTTTTAAAAATTAAGCCGAAGCGCCTTGTCTACACATCTTGTAATCCATCTACATTGGCAAAGGACTTACAGCAGTTATCAAAGATTTATGATGTGGCGTATTTGCAGCCTGTTGATATGTTTCCGCAGACTGCGCATGTGGAGGTTGTTGTACAGCTTATTTTAAAAAGAGAGGCTGGGACAGAACTCGATTATTTTGAAAAATAGCGAAAACAGATACTAACTTTTTCGCTTCAATGAGTAGAGCGTTCCTTCCTAAATCAAAAAAATGTTAGACCAAAATACAATCGGTCTAACATTTTTTCTTTTTGTCCCAGCCTCCTTCTCTACAAATCATCTACTCAGTGAATGTGAAAATTATGTATTTTTTCATTTAATTAAGCTTTTAAAATGCTGATATTAAACCCTTACTTCATAGCTAACCCAACACTATACAAAGAACAAAATTTCATTTTACCTCTCCTTCAAATATTTTGTCAATAATAAATTTGTAAATCCATTAATAAATGTTATAATAGTTTTAGAATGATTTTTTGAAACGTATTTGAATTCTGCTGACCCTTTTTACAGATAGAATTTGAATACGTTTTTTTAATATCTTTTTGAACGAAAGGAAGAACTCAAATACACAAGGAGGGCTAGAATAATGAATCTAATTAATAAGAAAGTTACACACAAACTTTTTGGCACTGGGAGTGTCATTAAACACAATGATTCAAGCGTTGAAATACATTTCGCATCAGAAAATAAAAAATTTATTTTCCCAGATGCATTTGACAAGCATTTAAAGTTACATGATCAAGCTGATGCTAATTTACTCCATAAAATTATAGAAACGAGAGAAATGAAACAAAGGGAGGATGAGTGGAAAAAAGAAGAAGAACTCAAATTACAACGAAAAAATCAAGAGCTTCGCTTAGAACATGAAAAGCTCATGAAATCCCATAAGCTTCATTTGGAATCACAAATGGTTTTTTGGTGCGACACTGAAGAGCAGCACAACGCCTTTTTAGAGTGGAAAGTTTTTTCCGGTGTCATTAAAAGTGGAAACAATAAAGGGAAACCAAACAAGCCAAGCCGTTTACATCAAAATAGTGCTGTTTTGCTAACAGCGCTAGATGCCAAAATGCCCGAAAAAGATAGACGTATTTTAGGTGTCTATATGGTAAAAGAAGATTTCTTTGGTAAGCTTTGTGAAGATGGCACTGTTCCAGCGCATTCAAAATACAGACTCCAACTGACAGAACAAGAATCTGACCAGTTGCTCTCATGGGGATATTATGTAGCTGAAAAGTCTCCAAAAAAAATGTCATGGAACACAGGCAAATACCGTTATTTTGATAATTTATGGATGGCTCAAATTTTATTTGAAATCGTTTCATTAAAAAGTGATCCAAAGGAACAAGAGCTAGCACAACAGTTTCTTCAACATTTTTGTAAAATGAATCAGATTTCAAAAGAAGAGCTGCCAATACTTAATCGTTTGTAAAGGGCTTTATTGCTAACATAATGCTAAACCCTATAGAATATGAAAAGGTGCATTCTGTTATTACAGATTGCATCTTTTTGTTTCTATTCATCGTACAAAATTTTAACATAACTAAAAAAGAAGTAGACACAGGAGAATTTTCTCCAAAGCAGCATCTTAGTATAATTGCCACTTTTATCATAAATGTTACAGAAGGGCAAATAGGAGCCTTAAAATTATACCTCAAAAATGCATTACAGATTTAAATAAATCTAATATAAAATAAACGCAGCTTAACTAGCAAGTACAACAAACAGCGACCTATTTTGAAATATTCCAGAATAGATGGCTGTTTTTTCATATGTGACTACGTACTATACTGCTGTTAATAACATTTGCTTATTTGACAAAAATTAAGCAACGAGTAAAATTGATTTACTGACAAAATCTCTACATTTCACCATAAAATATTCTTCTTATCAAAATAACCTCTATGAAAGAGCAGGTGTCACATGCAATCCATCAAAGACTACAACACATTCAAAAAAATTGAGCTCATCAACAAAGGCTGGTCAACTGACCAAAAATATTATATTGAAACAACTGAAAATGAAAAAAGATTGCTGCGTATTGCGAGTATTTCCGAATACGACAAGAAAAAAGCTGAATTTGAGATAATGAAACAAGTTGCAGCATTAGGTGTCACAATGTCACAGCCACTTGATTTTGGCATTTGTCATAATGGTGAAAGTGTTTATTCACTTTTTACTTGGTGTGAGGGACAGGATGCTGGAGATGTTTTGTCACAGTTAACCGAAATCGAGCAGTACGAGCTTGGTGTAAGCTCTGGACAGATGCTCAAGCTTATTCATTCCATTTCTGCCCCGCTAAATCAAGAAGATTGGGAAATCCGCTTCAATCGCAAAACAAATTATAAAATTGAAAAATATAAGGCGTGCCCTATTAAATTAGATGGTGATGAACAAATCATGCATTATATCGAAAATAATCGCTACTTGCTATCTGACAGACCCCAGTGTCTTCATCATGGAGATTATCATGTTGGGAATATGATAATTTCGCCTCATAACACTTTATCAATCATCGATTTCAATCGCTATGATTTTGGTGATCCATGGGAGGAATTTAATCGCATTGTGTGGAGTGCGGAAGCTAGTCCTCATTTTGCGACAGGTCAGCTCAATGGCTACTTTGATGGCAAACCACCGATTGAATTTTTCAAACTGCTAGCATTTTATATTTCAAGCAATATGCTTTCCTCTATCTACTGGGCGATTCCATTTGGTGAAAAGGAAGTAATAACCATGAAAAACCAAGCAAAAAATGTGCTGTCGTGGTTTGATCATATGAATAATCCCGTACCTACATGGTACATATCACATTTAGCAAATATTTAATATCTTTTTCAATCCCCTTCATAGTAAACTTAACGCTAGTAAATATGTGTGATGACTAGAGGTGCTTGGATTGAATTTGAAATCTTTTTATTTTTTTATACTCTCTTTTTTAAGTTTATTTGTTTTAGGAGAGAAGGCGTTTGCTAGTGAAACTACAATTATAGATATTAGCAAAGTTGAAAGTGATACGTTTTATACAAACTTGAATGGCAATTGGACGTTTTTTGAGCAAGCTTTACTTATGCCAAATGAAGTGAATGGAAGAAAAGGAACAACTGTCTCCATCCCTAGTTCTTTTCTTAATCAAACAGGTGATGTGAATACATTCGGCACTTACACAACAACGATTAAGATTCCAGAACGATATATCGGTCAATCACTTGCTATTTATATTCCTTACGAGTACAGTGCCTATACACTTTTTGTGAATAACATTGAATTATTATCAAATGGGACTGTTGGAACAAATTCGATTACACATCAAGCAGAAATGGCGCCGAAAGCTGGTTATTTTATGCCAGATTCTACTGAAGTACAATTAACACTTCAGCTATCAAGCTTTGCGCATATTCGCGGAGGCTTTGAAAACCCTATTTATATTGGCGAAGTGGCTGCATTGTCACGAACAGTTTCTATAGATTTAATGATAAACCTTTTCTTAATTGGTGCTATTTTTATTATCAGCCTGTTTATGTTGCTACTTGCTTTTTATAGTCGTGGAACAACTATATTTATCTTTGCACTATTTACAGCTCTTATCGCCATCCGCTCATTATTTGCAGTTCCCTTTTACTATACAATTTTATTCCCCTTCATTTCTTGGGAAACAGGGACACAGCTGGAGTATATTTTAACAACCGCTACATCTATGTTTTATGTAATGCTACTATGGAAATGGCATGAGCAAGAATTTTCAAAAAAAGTGATGTATTTTTTAGTAGTAATCCATTTAAGCCTAATTATTATAATTTCTTTTACACAGCCAGTCTTTTTCCAAGATTTATTTTTCAAAGTGTTCACATTAACGATTCCTACTTTTTTCTATTTACTTTATGTCGTATATCGCAGTATTCGTCGAAATAACTATATTGCAAAAGTTAATGCGATAGGCACTTTTTTAATATTTTTTGCCTTCTTTAACGATTATGCAATCGGAAATAATTGGTACGATGGAGTGGAAATTATGCTCCCAGCTATTGGCCTCTATATTATGATTCACGTTGTTGTGTTAAGTAGGGATTTTGCACATTCCATTCGAAAAATTCATCAGCAAAACGAGCATCTTTCTGTTTTAAATAAGTCAAATGAACAGCTAGCAACACAGCTCCAAAAAGAAATGAAACAAAAAGATAATTTTTTAGCGAATACGTCACATGAATTACGCAATCCTTTGCACGGTATTATCAATATTACACAATCCATACTGCAAAATGCGAAAGCACCATTAAATAATGAGTTTATGGAAGATTTAAAGCTACAGCTAACAATTGCTCGTCATATGGCGCGAACATTAGATGACTTGTTGGATATTACACGTTTAAAAGAGCATCGTATTCAATTGAATAAAAAAGCTGTTAATTTGCAAGCAACTGTTGTTGGTGTTGTCGATATGTTAAATGTGCTAATCGAGCAGAAAAATGTTCGAATTGATGTGCACATTGCAAATGATTTCCCAAATGTAGCAGCTGATAGCAACCGCCTCATTCAAATTTTGTTTAATTTATTGCATAATGCTATTAAATATACACATGAAGGTAGTATTACCATCGAAGCAGAAACGAAAGATGACATCGCGCATATTCATGTAAAAGATACAGGTATCGGTATTCAACCAGAGTTACTGCCTGTTATATTTTCTCCATATGAGCAGGGCGATTCAAGCATGACATCAATCGGTGGTGGGCTTGGTTTAGGCTTGAATATTTGCCAGCAGCTTGTACACATGCAGAATGGCACAATTAGCGTTTCTTCTATTGTTGGACAAGGCTCTATCTTTACATTTACATTGCCTTTAGCAGACGACACATTACAGGAAGAAACAAATTTAACTCTGACGCCAACAATGGATGCGAAATATCTCACTACAGCGGACAATAGTTTTTTATCACATACACCAATGCAAAGTAGCTCAACAACTGAAGGTTTTCTTGTAAATAAACCCAAAATACTAATTGTCGATGATGATGCAGTCAATTTAAAAATACTTGTCAATGTATTATCAAAAGAAAACTATGAAATGACAACTGTTACAAGTGGACATGAAGCATTATATCAATTAAAAAAAGAAAAGTGGGATCTAGTCATTTCTGATGTCATGATGCCAAATATGTCTGGTTATGAACTAACACATGCAATTCGTGAACATTATGCTCTATCTGAGCTGCCAATTATTTTACTTACAGCACGTAGCAATGTAGAGGATATTTATGCTGGATTTGTGGCCGGGGCTAACGATTATGTAACAAAGCCTGTTGAAGCATTAGAACTCCGTGCACGTGTACATGCTTTAACCGCATTGCAAGCATCGATTCGTGATCGACTTGGTGTGGAGGCTGCTTGGCTTCAAGCTCAGCTTCGCCCTCATTTTATATTAAATACGATTAATGCCATCATTTCACTTAGTGAAATAGATTTCCAAAAAATGCTGACATTGCTTGATCAATTTAGCTATTACTTGCAAAGTAGCTTCCAACTCAAAAACGTACATCAAACAATTCCAATCTCATCTGAGCTTGAGCTACTTAAATCGTATTTATACATTGAACAAACACGTTTTGAGGACCGCTTACACATAGTATGGGATGCTGATGATTTAGAGGATAGCGTCATGATTCCCCCGTTAGTGCTACAAACCCTTGTAGAAAATGCGATCAATCATGGGATACTTGAAAAAGTTTCAGGAGGAACTGTCACAATCCGTATTCATAGCAAGGAGCTTGGAACTGAAATTTCCATTATAGATGATGGTGTAGGTATGAGTGAGGGGCAAGTACAAAGCCTATTTAACATTAGTCCAAGTGAACAAAGAGGTATTGGCTTACTCAATACCGAACAGCGACTTCAACGTCTCTACGGTAAAGGTCTCTCTATCACAAGTAAGCTGAATGAAGGAACAACAGTGAGCTTTACATTGCCAAATTAACGAAAAGATAGCTGTGGAGCAATCCTTTACAGCTATTTTTTCTTATTGTAGCTTGCTAACAAATCCCCCCCTTTCTAGTAACCTTTTCCTAAGCCTAATCGTCCTACACTGTATATTTTTATTTATACAATGAATTTTTATATAGTGAGCTATCCGCGATGCAAGTTGTAACTGCTCCAGCTTTAAAGGCTGATTTACCTATTATTGTTTTATCTTCTAATAATACAGATTCAACATGGGTAGAGCATCAAAGCTTATTAAGTCAGCTCACTGCAAAAACAACGCAAATTCAAACAAGCTGCCAGCATTCAATTCATTTGGAAAACCCTGATATCGTGATAAAAGCAATCCAGCAATTCATCGAAAATGAAGAAAGCTGAAGGACATCCTTCAGCTTTTTGCAATCAAACTATAAATAATTACAGCTAACGAGCTGCAGGCAAATATCGTAATTCCCATCGGAACGGCTGTGAAATCACCAGCAATACCGACTAATGGTGAAACGAGCGCCCCACCACCAAATGGCAAAATACCTAAAAATGCAGAGGCACTTCCTGCTGCCCTTCCTTGTCTTTCCATCGCTAATGAAAATGCGGTTGTCCCCACAATACCAACGCTCGAAACGACAAAAAATAAAGCGATTAATACAAGCCAAATTGGACCTTGCAGCAAAATCGTTAACAGCAATAACAATGCTCCGCTAAATGACATCATAATGCCATAAAGCAGCAACTTCTTTTCCTCCATACGATTAGCTAGTCTTCCTGTTACTTGTGCTGCGATGATAATTCCAATACCATTTGCGGCAAAAATAAAGGAAAACTGCTGCGGTGTTGCACCATAAATATTTTGCAATACGAAAGGAGAGCCTGCGATATAGGCAAACATACTCATGGAAATTAGTGCCTGTGATAGTGCAATTCCCATGAAAACACGGTCCTTTAACAGCAGATGAAATGTTTTAACAGTTGCAAGCATTCCCCCCTCTGCCCGCCTCTCTTTCGGTAATGTTTCTGTCAATGTAAAGGCAACTGCTAAAAACATGACAACACCTATGACACTTAAAATAATGAAGACAGCAGGCCATGCGACAAAGCGTAACACAGCACCACCAAAAATAGGTGCTAATATTGGTGCTGCTCCATTCACTAATGATAGCAGTGCCACAAATTTCGTTAGCTCTTTACCTGAATACATATCCCTTGCCGAGGCTCGTGCAATCACTAGCCCTGCTGCTCCTGCAAATCCTTGAATAAAGCGCAATACAATAAATATCCATATTGATGTGCTAAATGCGCATAACAAAGAGGCGAATGCATAGATAAGCAATGTAAAAAGTAACGGGCGTCGTCGACCATGAATATCGCTTAATGGTCCGAAAAGCAATTGTCCAAGTGCTAGCCCTAATAAACAAGCGGTAAGACTCATTTGCACAAGCGATGCTGACGTTGCTAAATCTGTTGCAACTAATGGCAATGCTGGTAAATACATATCGAGTGACAGTGGACCAAATGCGGTCAGTGACCCTAAAATCAATACAAACCATAACTTCTTACTATGTATTTTTTTAGACTGTGTATTCAATCGATTCAATCCTTTCCATTCCAGAGAGCATTTGAATTATACTAGTAACACCAAACTCTCTTGACTACAATAACATAATTTTTTCAGTAAAGGAGCTTATCCAATGGGAAACCTCGATATTTTTGAAAGAATAGCTGGCAGCTATGATACAGATGAAAGAATGGCTATTGCACGAATAGCGGCCAATGCAATTCGTGAGCAGTTAGTGGATGCTACAAATAAAACAGCTATCGATTTTGGCTGTGGTACAGGACTTGTTGGTATGCAGTTACTCAATGATTTTCAATCTGTGCTTTTTGTGGATGCCGCGCAAAATATGGTAGATGAAATACAGAAGAAAATTGAAAAATTCAATCTTCAAAATGCCTCTACCCACTGTATTGATATTGAAAATGTAAGCACAAACAAGCTACGTGTTGACTATATTTTTATGGCACAAGTATTGCTGCATATTGAGAATACGGAATTTGTATTGTCAAAGCTTTATGACATGTTAAATGAAGGTGGGCACCTCCTCATTGTCGATTTTGATAAAAATGAAAAAGTCGTATCAGACATGGTTCACAACGGCTTTGAGCAAAAGGAATTAGCTTCCCTCTTAACAAAAGTCGGCTATCACCATTGCCACTCTGAAACCTTTTACCATGGTGAAAAAATATTTATGGCACAGGACGCTTCAATGTTTATAATGGATTGTAAAAAATGACGAAACTTTACTCTTTTTCATTCGTATGGAATAAGAAGGAGGGATTCATTTGAAGAAATTTATGTTATATATCGGTGTGTTCATAGCTGCCTACTTTATTATACAAATCAGCTCAGGCATCCTACTTACATTGTTCTACACACCAACATTTGATCCAACAACGGTTGCAGTTGGAACAGAGGCTGTGATTGTAACAGCAGAGCCAAATTATGTAGCTGCTACAATCGTTGCAGTGATTGCAGCAGCTGTTGCATATGGCACTACCAAGCTGTTTTCTCGAAAAATGGCACTTTAATTAAAAGTATAAAAAATCAATTCGATTCCTTCGATAATTTAGTGAATTTAACACCCTGTATTGTTCGAACTTGATTCAGCGGATGTTTGGACACCCACTGAATCAAGTTGAAATCATTTAGACTCTTCTTCATCTACTTTTTGAATTCTTTCTAGCATTGTTGGATGTGTATAGCGGAACCATTTCACAAGTGTCGGTGGATTGACCTCACTCAAACCAGCAATTGTCAACTTTTGAAAGGCAGACACGGCTGCTTGCTTATCCTTTGTGAGAGCAATAGCATAATCATCTGCTCTTATCTCCTGATACCTTGACACATAATTTGACAATGGGCTCGACAGAAATAGCAACATTGATAGTATTAGTAAAAAAAGTGGGAATGAACGAACATCACTTACTTTATCAATGTGTAACAAGCGCCCATAGCGCGCAATCAGCCATGACATCGCTTTCGCTGTTAGCCAAAATCCTACAAGCGCTAAGGCTAAATAACTTGCTATACCCCAATAAATATGTTTTTCCACATAATGTCCCATCTCGTGTGCCATAATAAATAGCACTTCATCCTCCAATAAACGATTCAAGGTTGTGTCCCATAGCACAATTCTAGCGTTACTGCCAATGCCCGTCACATAGGCATTTAAAGCATTCGTTTTCTCTGCCATATTGACTTCATAGACATGTGTAGCTGGTATATGTGCCTGTCCAGCAAACTCTAAAATTTTCGTCTCTAGCTCCTTATTTTGCAACGGGTAAAAATCATTGTATAATGGCGCAATAACTACAGGCTGAATAAACGTCGCAAAAAGCGTCATTGGAATCGTCAATAACCAAGCATACAGCCACCAACGCTTTGCACTTTTACGGATTAGCCAATATAACACCGTTATAATAATAAACATCGTCACAAAGCTGACAGCAAAATCAACCAAACCATCCCGTAGCCATGATGACAATGTTTGTGTACTAATCCCATAGCTTTTACTAAGTGAGTAGCGATAATAATTGAACGGTAACAATATAATATACAGGAAGCCTGACAGGAAAAATAAATAGCCTGCATTTTGTACTAATCGCCATTTCGATTGAGCTGTTGCTACCTTTTCAAAATAACGTGATACCCCCATAACAAGTATTAAAAAGTAAAGAAGCCATTCCAATGGTGTAGCAATAAAAAATAAAAAATTGCGTATTTTTGAATATTCCTCACTTAAGTAAAGCTCCCTACCAGACATAAACATCACAGGATCTGCCGCTGTTCCTTGTAATGCTTGTGGAATTATACTGCTATTGCTCACTATATAGCTATACATACAAAACACATATACTCCAAAGAGCAACAGTGCTATTATGCTTATTTTTTTCACTGTCTCTATTCCCCCTTCATCTCTACCTATAATCAGTGTAAGTAAAATGATGAAAGTTAGAACACAGTTTTGCACATTTCTTTATGTTGTTGTTCCCTCAATTAATTGCACAGGTAAACAAATATCCATTTCCTCTTGTTCATAATCCCCTTCAATTTCCTTCAATAAAACCTCCACAGCCTTTTGTGCAATTAATTCAATCGGCTGACGTATCGTCGTTAGGCTTGGCAATAATGTTTGGCAGGTTTCGGTGCCATCATAGCCAATCACTTTTAAATCTTTTGGGATATGCTTGCCATACTTTTGTGCCTCTGCTATTAAAGTAGCTGCAATTAAATCATCACTAGCAAAAATACCATCAACTTGTGGATGCTCTCGAAAAAGCTGGGCAATGACCTTTTGTTGCTCGCCTCGATTCAGTGCATTTGCTATTTCATATGTAATCGCTGTTCGTCCATGCTCCTGCATTACAGTCTCATAGCCTTTACGTCTTAAATTGGCAGGTGTTTCGAGCTTTAATGGACCGTTAATATGAAGAATATGCTGACACCCTTTCGCTATCAATAACTCTGTAGCTTGTACACCACCAGCATAATTATCAGAAGAAACGACTGGGATCGTTGGAGACAAATAATGGTCAATTGTCACAATCGGTAATGGCTTTTCATGAGCATTAACTAAACCACGATTATAAGTTACAGCGATGACACCATCCACCTGATTACGCATTAGCATTTCCCAATAACTTTTCTCTTTATCTACCCTATTTAAGCTATTACAAAGCAATACTTTATAGTGCAATGAGGCACAAATACTTTCAATATGGAAAGTTAGCTCACCAAAAAACGGATTGCTCGTTTGTGGCACAATAATGCCAATTAAATTGGTACGTTTATTAAATAATGAACGAGCCACATCATTTGGAAAATAATTCAGCTTTTTCATGGCACGCTCCACATTGTCTCTTGTTTCTTGGCTAATATAGCCACGGTTATTTAAAACACGTGAGACGGTTGTCGGTGATACACCTGCCACTTTTGCCACATCACTAATTTTCGGCTTCATAGCGTGCCTCCTTTTCAGTACAGTTATTTCACTCTATTATAGATGAATTTGTAATGCTTGACGATAACTCTTGAGATGATATTCTCCATTCTATTTTTATGTCAACCGATTGACATATGAAACCGGTTGACATACAATAATCTTGCAAGCGATTACAATTTTTATAAAAAACTAAATTTTTAAAATATAAAACAATTCAAAGGAGTGTACTTTATGCAAACATCAAAAAACCTCTATTGGAAGCTCAGTGCTTATTTTTTCTTTTTCTTCTTTACTTGGTCATCTAGTTATTCATTGTTTTCCATTTGGTTAGGGCAAGAAATCAATTTAAGTGGCTCTGCAACAGGCATTATTTTTTCAATCAATGCGATCTTTGCTTTATGTATGCAACCACTCTATGGCTATATTTCCGATAAGATTGGCTTAAAGAAAAATATCCTATTCTTCATTAGCCTGTTACTTGTCTTTGTTGGCCCTTTTTACATTTTCGTTTATGGTCCTTTATTACAATACAATGTGTTACTTGGTGCTATCGTCGGTGGGCTTTATTTAGGAATGGCTTTTCTAGCAGGAATTGGTGCTATCGAATCCTATATTGAAAAAGTGGGACGTAAATATGACTTTGAATATGGCAAATCAAGAATGTGGGGCTCATTAGGATGGGCAGCAGCTACATTCTTTGCAGGGCAATTATTCAATATTAATCCAAACATTAACTTCTGGATTGCTAGTGTGTCAGCCCTTATTCTAGTGGGTATTATTTTCTCTATTAAAATTGAGATGTCCCACGATGAAATAGAAAAAGCAGAATCCATCACTTTTAAAGATGTAGGCAACTTATTTAAGCTAAAGGACTTTTGGTTCTTCATGCTCTATATCATTGGCGTAACTTGTATTTATAGTGTTTATGATCAGCAATTCCCGATTTATTACTCATCATTATTCTCTAATGAAGCTTTAGGTAATCAAGTATTCGGCTACTTAAACTCGTTCCAAGTATTTTTAGAGGCAGGCATGATGTTTGCTGCCCCATTTATTGTCAACAAGCTTGGGGCAAAGAAAAGCTTAATATTAGCAGGCTATTTAATGGCTTTCCGTATTATTGGTTCTGGTATGGTGGACGGACCAATTGGTATTTCTGGAATGAAGCTTATCCATGCCTTTGAGTTACCTATTATGCTCATTGCTATTTTTAAATATTTAGCAGCTAATTTTGATACACGTTTATCATCTATCCTTTATTTAGTAGGCTTCCAATTTGCCTCACAAATCGGGGCATCTATTTTATCGCCAATTGCAGGTCTACTTTATGATGATGTTGGCTTCCGTAACACTTATTTAATAATGGGTGCAGCCGTCTTTATTTTTACATGCATTTCTATTTTTACTTTATTAAATACAAAACCAACTCGTACAAAAACTGAACCACAGCCAACTTTAGGAGGACTTTAACATGAACACATTACAGCAAGCACAAGACGCAGTACAATTAGCAGCACAAAAAATGAACCAACGCTATCGCTTAGGCTATCATATTATGGCCCCTGCTCAATGGATTAATGATCCTAATGGATTGATTCAGTATAAAGGCGAATATCATGCCTTTTATCAGCACCATCCATATGATGAAAGCTGGGGACCTATGCATTGGGGTCATGTTAAAAGTAAAGACCTTGTACATTGGGAGCACCTTCCTATCGCCCTAACTCCAGGCAATGACTATGACAAGGATGGTTGTTTTTCTGGTAGTGCGGTCGACGATAATGGACAATTAACTTTAATTTATACAGGTCATATTTATATTGATAAAAAAGCAGATACTTTTTATCAAACGCAAAATATTGCTGTTAGTCAGGATGGTGTGAATTTCACAAAAGTGGTAGAAAACGCTGTGATTCCAGAGCCTCCTGCTGATAGCTCACACCATTTCCGTGATCCAAAGGTATGGAAGCATGAAAATAATTGGTATATGATTTTAGGTAATTCTACGAAGGATATGGTTGGGCGTGTTATTTTGTATCGTTCGACAGATTTGCGTCAATGGGATTATATTGGTGTCCTTGCACAAAGCGATGGAAGCCTCGGCTTTATGTGGGAATGTCCTGATTTCTTCGAATTGAATGGTAAGCATATTCTCTTATTCTCTCCTCAGGGCATGGAGAAACAAGGAGATTTATACAATAATCTTTTCCAAACAGGTTATTTAGTAGGCGATTATCAATATGATACAAATCATTTCACACAAACATCATCCTTTACAGAGCTAGATAACGGGCATGATTTTTATGCTGTGCAAACATTTTTAGATGAGCAAAGTCGCCGCATTGCGATTGGCTGGATGGATATGTGGGAATCCAATATGCCAACAAAAGCAGATGGCTGGTGTGGTGCATTGACATTACCACGAGTGCTAACATTAAGTGAAGACCATAAATTACTGATGAATCCTGTAGAGGAATTAAAAACATTACGCAATGCTGAATATCCAGCCTTACGAAATCAAACTATTACAACAAATTATTTAGTGCCAACAAATGAGGCTTTGCTCGAAATAAAGGCTGTATTTGACCTCCGTAATGAACAAGCCGTATGCCTAAAAATTCGCGGTATCCGTGAAGAAGAAACCGTATTAACATACGATTATACAACTAAAAAATTAATATTAGACTGTTCTAAATCTGGTAAAACAGAAGATGGTATTCGTACTGCAACACTTCATGTAGAACATGAATTAACTCTACAGCTCTTTATTGACAGTTCTTCCATTGAAGTGTTCGCTAATCATGGGCTAGCAACCATGACAAGCCGTATCTATCCTACTGAAGAACGTTTAGGCTTTGAAGTAGCAGCGGGTGCCAATGTCAAAGAGCTCACATACTGGACATTAAACGATATTTGGAAATAAGGTGACACTATTGAAAAAAATTTTTTGTATTGGTGAGGCATTGATTGATTTCATTCCGATTGAAAAAGATCATGCTTTAAAGGATGTAGCAAGCTTTGAACGTGTTGCGGGCGGCGCACCGATGAATGTAGCAATTGCTGTGGCTAAATACGGTGGCCATGCAGTTATGCTGACAAAGCTAGCAAATGATAGCTTCGGCGATTATTTATTTGATATACTGCAAGAAAACGGTGTGGATACAGGGCATATTATTCGTTGCGATGACGGTGAAACAGGTCTAGCCTTTGTTTCTGTAGATGCATCAGGAGAGCGTGATTTTAGCTTCTATCGTAAAAATGCAGCAGATTTATTGCTTGCACCAGAGGATATGCAAGCCATATCATTTGAGCAAGGTGATTTACTGCATTTTTGCTCTGTTGATTTAGTAGAAAGTCCTATGAAGCAGACACATGGCGAAGTGATTGAGGCTATACGTGCAGTGGGCGGTATTGTCAGCTTTGACCCAAATGTACGCCTCCCTCTTTGGCCAAACAAAGAGCTATGTCGTCAAACCATTTTAGACTTTTTACCAAAGGCTGATATTGTCAAAGTATCAGACGAGGAGCTCCACTTCATTACCAATATTGAAGATGAAGCAGAAGCCATTCGCTCACTATTTGTTGGCCATGTACAAGTAGTTGTTTATACAAAAGGGGCAGCAGGTGCGACACTTTATTTAAAAACTGGTGAAGCATTCGAGGGGGCTGGCTTCCAAATAACAGTCTCAGACACAACAGGTGCAGGAGATGCATTTATCGGTGGCTTTTTAGCTGAGCTATTGTCACTGAATGTCTCATTGAAGCAGCTAGATACAATCATACGCTCTCATCATCAACAATTATTAACATTTGCCAATGCTAGTGGTGCACTAACTGCTTCTGTGAAAGGGGCTATTCATGCCGCTCCAGGTAGAAAGCATGTTTTAACATTTATTGATACACAACGCTCTTAAAATAACAGGTACTTCTCGCTGAATAAGCAAAGGAGTACCTGTTGTTTTATTTGCCTTGTTACACTTCTTGTCCACCTACAGCAGTATTAATGAACAGGAATTTGAATCAAAGCGCAAAAAATCAATTCGATTTCTTGCGCTTTTATCTTAATGTTCTAGCTCCCCAGCAATAAATTCCTTAAATTTATTGAAATAACGCTCTGATGCCTCCCAATGCTTAACATCCAAAAAGGATATGTCCTCGGCTTCATCACCGTCTACTGGTTGATAGTAGCGTGAAATATACCGCTCATTATCCCATGTATAAAAATAAAAGGCGCCGTCCTGTGTCTGGATATCAATGCGCGGTGCAAAATAATAGCCCTCTTCATCTGTATAGCCATCTCGACGGAATCGATAATACTTTGAACCATCCCAAAAGCCATCGTTATCCTCACCATATGGGTCTAACGCTTCAATGATAGGATGCTGTAAAAGCTCTTGCATATAGCTCACTTCAATAGTAGGTAAATAAAGCTCAGCAATATTGATACAAGTAAGCAGCATAGCCCAATATTCACTCAGTTCTGGCAGTTGCTCTATATACGTCCACTCAGCTCCTTCTTCAGTCGTTTTATGCAGCAGGCTAATGGGCTGTTCCGCATAAATAAAATAACAATTCGCTGCCGTTTCAATATAAACACTAGCTTTTTGCCAGTCCCCATCTGTATCGACATGCTCTCGCTGAACTTTGAAATAGATACCATTTTCCTCGAAATCGAAATAAAGCTGGTCATTCTTCATCAAAATACATTGCACTAATTTCTCTATATTTTCTTCGTTAATCGTATTATGCATAAAATAGAGAGTAGCTTCCTTCTGTCTAGTCAGCACTCCTCTCAAGTCTCGCAGCGCAGAATGGCCTTCTTTAATTGTACTTACTAACAAATCGAAGGCAAAATCGACTTCTCCCTCCTCTGGCTCAAGAAAAACATCATCAATCAATATGGCTTGCATATCAACGGGCAGTCCTTGACAAATGCCCTCTTTATCCCACACATCCACCTTACATACGAGGCTTTGCTGACCATCTATTTTGAAGTGATAATCATCTTCCACTAAAGCTGTAGCATATAGATTTCCCTTAACAATCATTTCTCCATGATTGTATGAGCCACACACTATTTCTTCCACTATTACATCACCTATTACGTACAGTTCTTGTCCACCTACAGCAATATTTTTCGCATTGATATTCCCTGCAACGATAAGCCCAACGGCACCGTCCGTTTCCTCATTATAAAGGGCATCAACTGTCAAATTTCCATTAATAAAAATTAGCGTTACCCCTCTATGTTGCGGGAAAGACATATCCCAATCTAAATCGAGTAAAGGGAGCGTCAAATCCCCCTCATAATATGCTACGAGACTCTCATCATCGAAATCCTTATAAGATGTTGACCACCAAGAATCTTCTGGAAATTTTTCTGCAAGCTGATGAATCGGTACAAACTGAAAATCTTCACGCATATTTAGTTCCCCCGTTTCAATTTCCATTATTTTCTCATGTACTAAAATAGCTGTCAAACTGCAGCCTGTCATCCTTTGAAAACTACATGTTACACGATAAATTCAACCACTTATTTAAAACTTACACTTTCTGCAAATTTTCTATGCTACAGTAAGATTACCGAATTCGATATGAAGTAATAAGGAGGTCTCCGCTTGAAAATTCAATTAACGATTAACAGTGACTTAGAAGAAACTGAGGTTCATATACATGCCAAAGCGTATAATGAGCAAATTGAACAATTGATGAAGCAACTGCAAGCTTCATCAACATTGCAAAAGACCGTAGTTGATGGCTATTTACAACAAGAAATTCACCTACTCAAAATTACAGAGATATTTTCGATTTATGCAGAGGACGCAAAAGTTTATTTGCAAACAGATGAACAGGAATTTGAAACAAAGCGTAAATTGTATGAGCTTGAAGAGCAATTAGCAAAGGATTTTGTTCGCGTCAATAAATCCACGCTTGTCAATGTCCATAAAATTTCCTCCATTCAAATGGGCAAAATCGGCGCAACACAATTAATACTCGAAAACGATACAGGTATTCCTGTTAGTCGCAAATATTTAAAAGATTTAAAACACCATCTTGGTATTGGAAAGGATTGATTTCATGAGAATTTTTCGCATGATCATTATAGGTATACTTATTGCGCTAAGTAGCTCTTATATTTTAGTGACAATTAGCATTTTATCTGATGCAAATATTACGATTTCAGGAGCTGAGCTACGTTATCAAATTATTATAGCTACTCTCCTTGGTGCTGCAATTGGACCACTTTCACTGCTCTTTAATACCGAGCGTCTGCCATTTATTGCACAGCTCATCATTCATTTCATAAGCGTCACATTATTCGTCTTTATGGCTGGTCACTTTGGTGATTGGTTTGTGCATTTTGGTATGAAAAACGTTTTTGTCTCTGAAGTTATTATTTACACTATTGTTTGGAGTACTTTATATATGCTAGAAAAAAGGGATATTGAGCAGATTAATGCTGCAATTCAGAAAAAGAAGGGACGACCGAAATGAAAGAAATTATTCAAATAGAAAATTTGCATAAAAGCTATGGCAAATATGAAGCAATTAAGGGAATCTCCTTTTCAGTGGAGCGAGGCACTCTTTTCGCATTCCTTGGTACGAACGGAGCAGGTAAATCTACAACCATCGAAATTTTATGCACTTTATTAAAAAAATCGAGTGGCATAGTTAAAATAAATGGCTATATGCTTGATAGTAGTGATCACAATGCTGAAATTCGTAAGTCGATCGGTGTTGTCTTTCAGCAAAGCTTATTAGATGAACGTTTAACCGTGTACGAAAACATTATTCATCGTGGCAAAATGTACAATTTATCGAAGCAGGAGCTAGCAGAAAACTATCAATTTGTCTCGACTTATTTAAATTTAGGTGACATTGAAAAACAAAAATATGGCACATTGTCTGGTGGGCAAAAAAGACGGGCGGATATTGCAAGGGCACTTATTCATCGCCCTACACTGCTATTTTTAGATGAGCCAACAACTGGTCTTGACCCACAAACTCGACAATTTGTATGGCAAACAATCAGACAATTACAGCAAGAAACAAATATGACGGTATTTTTAACAACTCATTATATGGAGGAAGCTGCAATGGCTCATAAAGTAGTTGTGCTCAAACAAGGAGAAATTGTGGCTGAAGGTACACCCGATGAATTAAAAACGAAATATGCCTATGACCAACTAGCTCTTGTTTTTCATAATTTTACTGAAGGTGCGCATTGGCTTCAAGAACACAATATTAGCTATGCAGAAAAACAGGGAATCTTTACAATTCGAGTACAATCTACATTACATGCATTAGCCTTATTAAAACAGGCTGAAGCACTTGTCGCTTCTTTTGAAGTAATCAAAGGCACAATGGATGATGTGTTTATTCATATTACAAAGCAGGAGGTATAAATATATGGGCGCATTACTCAGCTTAATCGGACGCAATCATAAAGTGTTTAGGCGTGATAAAACAGCTGTGTTCTTTTCCTTGCTATCCGTTATAATCGTTATTGGGCTTTATGCATTGTTTTTACAAAAAACGCAAATCGACTCACTAAAACAAGCAGCAGAGGCTACGCCTGAGCTAGTTACAATGGTGAATGAATGGTTTGTAGCAGGCTTGTTATCCATGATTGCTGTATCAACAACATTAGCAGCATTTGGCATCGCTATAAAAGATATCGAATCAAAGGCTACTGCCGATTTTTTAACAGCGCCTGTTTCACGCGCTACCATTCAAATGAGCTATGTGTTCAATGCCTTTATTATCGGTTGTCTCTTCACCTTTATTGCTTTCATCATCTGTGAAATATTTATCGTTTCAACAGGTGGTGTGTGGTTAAGCGTCTCCTCTTTTTTGAAAGTAGCAGGACTATTAATTTTATCTGTCTTATTAGCGAGTATTATGAATGTTTTCTTTGTGCTTTTAGTCAACACGCAAAATTCCTTTTCCACATTAAGCACAATTGTCGGTACACTTCTTGGCTTTTTATGCGGTGTCTATATTCCAATTGGTGTACTACCTAGCTTTGCTCAAAATATTATTATGTATTTCCCTGTTAGCCATACAACCTTACTATTACGCAATGCCTTTATGGAAAATTCACTTGCTACAGTATTTGCAGATGCACCAATTGAAGCTATTGAGCAATATAAATTGATTTATGGTATATCCTATAAGCTTCATGGAACTATATTAAGCCATGCGACAAGCTATATCGTTATTGTATGTACGATTGTTATACTAGCCATTGTATCTATCACAATTTTTAAGCGCAAGCATCGCTAGGTGATTACAGCTATCTATCCTGATTCAGTGAGCATTTAAGATACTCGCTGAATCAAGATTTGCTCTTCTTAGTTAATCCATATAAGCATTCAATACTCTCTCAACATCTGCATTTAGCTTATTTATATCCACTGCCGGCACTGGTGTATTTACAAGCTGATATTTTTGTTTAAGATGAATAATACGACGTACGCTTTCATTAATTTGTGCCTCCGAAATCTCACCGTTATTTACCGCTACTTTTATTGCCTCAATAGCAGATGTCACATTGCTAAAGCCGTGTGCCATTAATACAATATCATTGCCTGCCTTTACAGCAGCAACGGCAGCTTGCCCCATATCGTAATGGTTTGCGATAGCTCCCATCGTCATATCATCTGTCATAACAACACCATCAAAGCCTATTTGCTCTCGTAATATGCCTGTAATTACTTCCTTTGACATTGAGGAAGGATAATTTTGGTCAATCTTTGGCAATAAAATATGCGCTACCATTACTACATCTGCGCCACTTTCAATAGCTGCTTTAAATGGAATAAGCTCTGTCTCATTTAAATCCTTTAAGCTTTTTTCTACCTTTGGTAAAGCTAAATGAGAATCTACCGATGTATCACCATGCCCTGGGAAATGCTTAATTACAGGAATAACTTGCTGTGATGCTAAGCCTTTCATCGTTTGAATTCCTAGTTCACTGACAACTTGTGGATTATTAGAAAATGAGCGATCCCCGATAACAGGATTTTTAGGATTACTGTTAACATCCAATACAGGAGCAAAATCTAGATTAAAGCCAAATGCTTTGAGCTGCTCTCCTAATAAGCTACCGATTTCATATGAAAATTGTGCCTCATTAATTGCTCCGATTTTTTGGTTTGTCGGGAAATTTTTCAACGCTCCCGGCAATCGTACGACATTACCACCCTCCTGATCTGTGCCAATGAAAAGTGGCAAACGCTTGTCTGCATTTGCTTTCATTAAATCATTAACTAAGTTTACCGATTGTGTTGTCGTTTCAAGATTATTGCCATAAAGAATCATACCACCAACCTTGAAATCATGGATTAAGCTAGCTGTTTCCTGCTGCAATGTCGTGCCTGCAACGCCCGCAAACATCATTTGACCAATTTTTTCTTCTAACGTCATTTGATTGATCGCCTCTGCTACCTCATCTTTTATTTTTGTATACACTGAAATATGATGTACACTTGGATTTGCCTCAGCCTCTGTTGGTTTTGGCAATATCCATTTTAATTGGTAAGTCGGATTCACTTGATACACTAAAATTACTTGGTCCGTTGCCTCATCCTGATAATAGCGAGTTTCCGTAGGCTCCCCCATGTTATTTTTAATATCCTCTAAATGAATATTTTGTATATCTGCTTTAAATGAACGAATATCAAATGCTAGCTCACCTTGATAACCAATTGTCACATCTTGTTTTGTATAATCTTCATACTTTTCATTGTCTAGCTCTGCTACGTTTTGAGCCTCTCCCCATTGCTGTTGGATATCTTGTTTTTTAGCTTCTCCAGCAACAAATGGCACATCTGGCACCTTTCCAATTTCAGCTAAATGCATAATATCTTGAACAGTTAACTTTGGATTTTCTGCTTGCTCCTCCTGTGGAACTGGCTGTGGTTCGGATTTTTCGGGCTTTTGCATTACCATCATCGCAGCAAATAACAATATGCCGAGTATCACAATTAAAATTAAGCCCCACCCTATTTTGGCCATATGTAAAACCTGCTTTCATTTTGATTTCTGAATTATTGAATTCTTTTATATAGAATACCCTAAAACGCTGTACATACAAACCTTTCTATATTATATTGAGAAGAGAAAAGGGAGGAATTGTACATGAACACTTATTATGGAAGTCTTTGCTCATTATTTTATGACATTAGCAAGCCTACAGCTCCAACGGATGAATTAAATTTTTATATGTCCTATACGAATAAAGATATGGCCATTTTAGAGCCAATGTGTGGCTCTGGGCGATTTATGCTAGAGTTCATCCACAATGGATATGCAATTGATGGATTCGATATTTCACAAGAAATGATTACTAGATTTCAAGAAAAGCTAGAAGACAGCCAATACAATGGGACTTTGCAATGCTGTGAGTTTGCCTCATTCCATTCGGAGAAATTGTATGATTTTATTTTTATTGCAGCAGGTTCTTTTTCTCTAATTACGGAGGATACGCAAATACTTTCTTATTTAACGCAATTAAAAAATTGGCTACAGCCTGATGGTAAAATAGCGCTAACTGTTTTCACAAATGTGGACTATAGAAATGAGCAACCAACTGAGACAGCTGACGCCCCTAGAACCGTTCAACAGCAAAATATAGCTATACAATTAACTGGGACAACTACCTATAACCCTGAGACTGGCATTGCTCATTCTAAAATGACCTATGATTTATTTGAAAATGATACGAAAACAAAAAGTGAGAATGAGGATTTCTTCGTCAAATACTATCGCCCTAATGAATTTGAATCATTTATAGTGAAAGCAGGATTGCAAATCGAAAGTGCGTTTAGTGATTATAGTAAAACGCCTTTTAATGGGCAAGATAGTGAAGCTGTTGTTTATATACTTACAAGGAGTTGAGTGATTTGCTAACACTCTATATTACTCGTCATGCGGAAACTATCTGGAATACAGAGGGCAGACTACAAGGTTGGCAGGATTCTGATTTAACAGAAAGCGGGAAGAAAAATGCACTTGGTTTAGGAAATAGATTAAAAGATGTGGCATTTGATGCTATTTACGCTAGCTCTAGCAAACGCACATTAGAGACAGCAGCCTTAGTTAAAGGAAATCGCTCACAAGAAATCATTGCAGAATCAAATTTAAGAGAAATTTTTTTAGGTGACTGGGAAGGTCAAACACATACAGAGATAGAGAGCCAATATCCTGAAGAATACCACTCTTTTTGGCATGCTCCTGAGTTGTATACACCCATATCTGGGGAAAGCTTTCAACAGCTACTGATAAGGGTTACAAATTTTTTAAATAAATTAGAAGCACTGCATCAGGATGGCAATGTTTTAATTGTCACACATACAGTTTTTATTAAAGCGTTAATGATGTACTGTAAAAAACTATCGATTGAACAACTTTGGGCCCCTCCTTTTATACATGATACAAGCCTATCTATTATTGAAATTCATAATGGAAAGAGGAGCATCATTATGGAAGGAGATATACATCATCGAAATGATTAGATATGCTGTAGGTGCCGTTATCTTTCAACAAAGTGAATTGTTATTAATCAATAAAGTAAAGATTAGTGCAACAAAAGAAATGCTTACGCAAGGTGAATGGGATTTTCCTAAAGGTGGTGTGGAGAAAAGCGATACGAGTTTTGAAGCTGCCTTATTAAGGGAACTTTTTGAAGAAACGGGCTCCACTCAATACAAAATTATTAAACAATTAGATGAAAAAATTACATTTCCTTTTAATCAAGAATTCATAAATCAAACAGGCTATACAAAACAGGAAACAACCATGTTCCTCGTTGAATATACAGGAAACCGAACTGATTTATTACCACAAGACAAAGAAATTGCTGCGATTGAATTTTTCAGTTTTGAGCAAACACTTGTAAAATTAACACATCAAGATACAAAAAACTATTTGAAAAAAATGCTTGAAAATAAAGATTTATAGAAAAGGTTGCTTACCTAAAAAAACAGGGGCAGGTTTCATCAGCCCCTATTTTTTAGTTAAAAGGTTTCACCATTACCACTAACATCGAAAAATCCTACACTATGCTTCTGTGCAAGCTCCTTCATCTTACTATAGGCCTCATCTGCAACTGACCATGCAAAGGCAGCATAAATCACTGTATAACCAATACTATAATCTGTATAACGGCTTTCTAATTCCTCGTCTTCATCATCATCCATAGCATTCATATCAGGGAAATGCTTCACCATGTCCTCATACCATTTCTGTAATGCAGGTATAGTAGTTGTAATCGTTTGATAATCATGTGGTTCAGCCCATTGTGTTTGTTCATCATACCATTTCAAAAATGCCTCTTTATCCTTAGGTGCCTGCTCTTTATCAAATACCATTAAATCATAGCTCACTAGTTTAGCCTCCATTCTTAGTAATTAATGAAAATATTGTACCATGTCATTTTATTATAGATTGCAGATATGATGCTATCTAATATCATTTCGAAAACAAATCAATATGCCTAACATATACAACCGTGCATATTAGGTTGAATCAATATAAAAAACTAACAGTCCTCTAATAGAAGACTGCTAGTTTCAGCTATTATATTACTTTTTAAATTGAATATGATGCAAGTTCGCAAAAACACCACCTGCTGCGACAAGCTCATCATAGGTCCCCTGCTCCTCAATACCGTTTGGTGTTACAACTAACACTTGGTCAGCATTGCGAATCGTTGCAAGTCTGTGCGCAATAACAAGTGTCGTGCGATTTTCAGCTAGCTCTGCTAAAGATTCTTGAATAATCATTTCTGTTTCTGTATCAAGCGCAGATGTTGCTTCATCTAAAATTAAAATTGGCGGATTTTTCAAGAACATACGTGCAATTGCTAAACGCTGCTTTTGACCACCTGATAGCTTTAAGCCTCGCTCACCAATTTGCGTTTCATAGCCATCTGGTAAACTAGCGATAAACTCTTTTAAATGTGCACGCTCTGCGGCAGCTTGAATTTCCTCGAAGGAAGCACCTAGCTTACCATATTCGATATTTTCTCGGATTGTACCTGTAAACAAGAAGACATCTTGTTGTACGATACCGATTTGCTCGCGTAGCGATTTTTGCGTCATATCACGAATGTCCATACCGTCAATCGTAATCGCCCCATCACTCACATCATAAAAGCGTGGAATTAATGAGCAAATCGTTGTTTTCCCTGCACCACTTGGACCAACAAAGGCAATCGTTTCGCCAGCATTTAAAGAAAACGAAATATCCTTTAGTACAGGCTTTGACTGATCATAATTAAAGCTGACATGATCAAAGGCGATATCCCCATGTAATGCAGGTACATCCACAGCATTTTCCCTGTCTTGTATTTCAGGCTCCTGATCAATTAAATCGCGGAAACGCTTAAAGCCTGCCATCCCTTTTGGATAAAGCTCAAGCAATGCGCTAATTTTATCGATTGGTTTAATCAGTACATTGGTAAATAAAACAAAGCTGACTAGCTCACCGTGTGACAGCTGGTCATTTAAGTTCAGCCATGCGCCAACAACTAATACGACTAATGTCAACAGGCGTGTCATCATATAAATTCCAGAATGTGTACCAGCCATTATTTTATACGCATATAATTTAGCGGTACGGAATAAACCATTTTGCTGACGGAAGCGTGTCATTTCAAACTTTTCATTCGTAAACGACTTAACTACCCTTACCCCAGATACGCTATCCTCAACGCGTGCATTGACATCTGCAATTTCACCGTACATCTTTTTCCAGGCTTTGTTCATTTTCACATTGCTAAATGTGACAAGCCATATTAAAAATGGTACCATCACGAGCGCAATCGACGCTAATGTTGGATTAATATTAAACATAATTGTGAATGCACCAATAAAGGTCATAATTGCAATAAAGAAATCTTCAGGTCCATGGTGCGCAAACTCACCAATATCAAATAAATCATTCGTAATACGGCTCATAATATGCCCTGTTTTCGTATTATCAAAAAAGCGGAATGATTGTCTTTGTACATGATTAAATAGCTCTTGTCGCATATCTGTTTCAATATTAATACCAAGCTTATGCCCTAAATAATTGACGATAAAGTTTAAAAATGTACTTAAAATATAAACAAGTAGTAGCAATACGCTAACTTTAGCAATCATGCCCCATTCGCCTGTTGGCAGCAATGTGTCGATTAACCATTGCACGGCAAGCGGGAATGCAAGCTCCAAAATTGCCACGATAATCGCACTTGAAAAATCAATCATAAACAAGCGTTTATGTGGCTTATAATAAGAGAAAAATTTTCTTAGCATTGTTCTTTCCTTTCTGATTTCGTTTGTAAATTTCGTCCAAAGTATAAAATAATAATAAATATTGCTGCAAGCATTACCGCAATCAATAATAAAAAGCTCAAACTATCTACTAATTGTAAATAGCCTCCACCAAGGAAAGGACCACTTAAGCTACCTAAGCTAAAGAAAATACCACATAGCAGATTTCCTGTTGGCAATAACTCTTTAGGTGTTAAATCTGTCATATAGGTAATTCCGAGTGAAAACATCGTTCCTACACACATTCCTGCCAATGCAAAGCACACAACAACACCCCAAGGAATGTGCTCAACAAAGCTGCATGCTGCAAATATGGTTGCACCACCTAGTAGCCCTCCTAAAATGACTTTGCGTCGCCCAATTTTATCCCCTAACATCCCTAAGGGAAGCTGCAAAACAATCGTGCCGATGGAAAAGGCAGCAAGCACAATTGATACCATCGCAACATCAAAATCTTTTCGCAACGCGTAGACAGGGAAGATTGCATTTAAAGAGGATTCTAAAAAGCCATAAACAAACGGTGGTAAAAAGGCAATCCATGCATAACGAAATGCTAGCTTATAACGCATCATACTCCCTGCTTGCTTTGTGTCTCCTTTTAAAGCCTCAGGATGCTCATTGCGCACAAAAAACACAAGCGACCATGCAAGTAAACAAAGTACTGAAGAAACGATGAATGGTAAAGCCTGCGAAATTTTAATTAGCGGAACGAAAAGCGGTCCTACTGCAAAACCAATACTAAACGACAAGCCATAAATCGCCATACTGCGTCCTAATTTATGCTGCGGTGTAGAGGCTGTCAGCCACGTTTGCGTGCCGAAATGCAAGGCATGGTCACCAATACCGATTAATAATCTTAAGAAAAACCAAAACAATATGTTTTTCCATAATAGGAATGTTGCTAGTGACAGAAAGACTAAGGCTCCCCCAGCCATAATGACAGGCTTATAGCCAAATTTTCGCAGCGGCTGTTCAATAAAAGGAGAAATTAACAAAGTTCCTATGTATAAGCCTGTAGCATTCAAACCATTTAATGTTGTTGCGACACCATCCTGCTCAAAAATAACTGCAATTAATGGTAGTAGCATTCCTTGTGAAAATCCCGAAATGGAGACGATGATGACTAAAATCCAAAATCTTTGCTGTGCATATGTTACTGCCATTTATGTTGCCTCCAAAACGATTTCTAGTAAGCCTGTTAATTATTGTATCATTTTTTTTACGGAAGTCGAATCAATCTCGCCTTAGCGTGATTGTGTCGGGATTTTGAATTGTGCTTGCACAATTTCCTCCTTTCAAAATCCTTGACATCCGCCGGGGACTTGGCTTGAAACATTCCAGCACTTGTACAAGTGCTGGAATGTTTCAAGCCAATTTTAAGCAAAACAAAACCCTAGCAAACTTTATCTCTAAAAGTTCACTAGGGTTTTAAATATCACTTATATCCACTAATTTTTGTATAAACGATTTCCTAGCACTTTGCCAGAAAATGTTTAGACTCCCTCCCATTCATTTTGTATTTTGGCTACATGTTTTTTCCGATCAACCCTCTCTTTTATTTGTTAAGATTACTTTAACACAGAGTTAGAATAATGTAAATATTCAGAATAAAAAAATTACAAAAAAATTTTTATTGTGCCTAATTGCTTACCACTAATACACTTTCATCATTTCATCGTTATTAAAGCGCTTGCATTATTATTATTTGCGTTTATAATACTTGTATACAAGTATACTATTAGGTGCCAGGCACTCACACAATTTCCGCACAATTCAGAAATAGAAAGGATGATTGGATGACTGAATTCAAAGATTTTCTCTATCCACAAAAGTGGCTTATTAAAGCATCTACTGGTGAACGGGTAACATCTGAGCTAAGGTTACGTATTATTTCGGGCTTGATTGAAAGCGGTACCATTCTTTCAGAAAATAAATTAGCTGCTGAATTTTCTGTCAGTCGCTCCCCTATTCGTGAAGCATTAAAAACATTAGCGGCTGAAAATTTAATTCGATTAGAGCGTATGGGTGCTATTGTACTCGGTTTAACAGATAAGGAAATTGAAGAAATTTATGATGTTCGTTTATTAATTGAAACATTTGTCTTTGAGCGCCTATTAAAAATGGAAACAACAGAATTAACGATGGAGCTAAGTAAAATTGTCGAAATGATGAAGGTGGCTATTAAATATCACGATGCTGATGAATTTTCATATCAAGATGTTTTATTCCATGAAGCGATTATTCGCTCTATCGACCACTCGTATATTTTGATGATTTGGACGAATTTAAAGCCTGTGATGGAAGGTCTTATTCTTTTATCCATGCGCATGCGCTTCAAGGAAAAATACGATGACTTCCCTCGCATCATAAAAAATCATGAGCTATACATCGCAGCCATCGAAGCAAAAGAGCGCAACTTAATGATTCAATCTTTGCATGCCAACTTTGACGATGTACAAGGAAAAGTAGAGGATTTATGGAGATCTCAGCAACTACTAGTAAAAGGAGTGGAGCAGCAAAATGACTGAATATATGTTAGGCGTCGATATTGGCACAACGAGCACAAAGGCTGTCTTATTTACGATACAAGGGACAGTAATTCAGCAAGAAAATATTGGCTACCCATTGCACACACCTGATATTTCAACAGCTGAGCAAAATCCACAGGAGATATTTCAAGCTGTTCTACAGGCTGTTTCCAATATTATGACGAAGCACGCTAACAAAAAACTAGCCTTTATTTCCTTTAGTAGCGCATTGCATAGCGTCATTGCAATAGATGACAACGACCAGCCACTAACACCCGTTATTACATGGGCAGATAATCGCAGCGAGGGCTGGGCACGCAAAATTAAAAATGAGCTCAATGGGCATGCGGTTTATTTGCGCACAGGTACACCAATTCACCCGATGTCACCATTATGCAAAATCGCTTGGCTAACACATGAGCATCCACAAATTGCTGGTAAAGCAAAAAAATATATCGGCATTAAAGAATATATTTTTAAAAAGCTTTTTAATGAATATGTTGTCGACCATTCATTGGCTTCAGCAACGGGCTTCATGAATTTAAAAAATTTAGCATGGGACGAGGAAGCTTTACAAATTGCGGGTATCTCAGAACAACAGCTATCTAAGCTTGTGCCAACAACCCAATGCTTCCAAGGCTGTGATACACAGCTCGCAAAGCAAATGGGCATCAATCCACAAACACCATTTATTATCGGTGCGGGTGACGGCATGCTATCTAATTTAGGTGTCAATGCCATCGCTAAAGGTGAAGTGGCAGTGACAATCGGTACAAGTGGTGCAATTCGCACAGTTATTGACAAGCCGCAAACAGATAGCAAAGGACGCATTTTCTGCTATGCCCTAACAGAAAAGCACTGGGTAATTGGCGGACCTGTCAATAACGGTGGCATGGTACTGCGCTGGATTCGCGATGAATTTGCTTCCTCTGAAATGGAAACGGCGAAGCGCTTAGGTATTGATCCATATGAAGTATTAACGAAAATTGCGGAGCGCATCCGCCCTGGTGCAGAAGGCTTGCTGTTCCATCCTTATTTAGCAGGAGAACGTGCACCTTTATGGAATCCAGATGTGCGCGGGTCATTTTTTGGCTTAACGATGGCACATAAAAAGGAGCATATGATTCGCGCTGCACTGGAAGGCGTTATTTACAATTTATATACCGTTTATTTAGCTTTACGAGAATGTATGGATGGACCTGTCACACGTATTCAAGCAACAGGTGGCTTTGCACGCTCTGAAACGTGGCGTCAAATGATGGCGGATATTTTTGAATCAGAGGTCACTGTTCCAGAAAGTCATGAAAGCTCTTGTCTCGGCGCTTGTATTTTAGGGCTTTATGCAACAAAGCGAGTTGACTCTTTACATGTAGTAGCAAATATGGTTGGGGAAACGTATAAGCACACACCAAAGGAGGAAGCGATGCAAGAGTATCGCCAACTATTACCTATCTTTATTCATTTATCACGTACTTTAGAGCAGGATTATACAGCGATTGCTGATTATCAGCGTAATTTAATTAAACTTTAGGGGGAATTGTATATGCCATTAGTTATTGTTGGGATTGGGATTATTGCGTTATTAGTTTTAATTATGGCGTTTAAGCTCAATACATTTATTTCACTTATTATCGTATCATTTGGGGTTGCATTAGCATTAGGGATTCCACTAGATGAAATTGTCAAAACGATTGAAGCAGGCTTAGGTGGTACACTTGGACATTTAGCATTAATCTTCGGGCTTGGTGCAATGCTTGGTAAATTAATTGCGGACTCTGGCGGTGCACAGCGCATCGCTATGACATTAGTTGAAAAGTTTGGTGAAAAACGCATTCAATGGGCAGTTGTTGCTGCATCATTTATTATTGGGATAGCTCTATTCTTTGAAGTTGGTTTAGTGTTATTAATTCCGATTGTCTTTGCGATTTCAAGACAATTAAAAGTATCGATTTTATATTTAGGAATTCCAATGACAGCCGCATTATCTGTCACACATGGCTTCCTACCACCGCATCCAGGCCCAACTGTTATTGCAGGTGAATTCGAGGCAAACATTGGTGAAGTGCTGTTATATGGCTTTATTATTTCAATTCCGACCGTTATTATCGCAGGTCCTATCTTTACAAAAATCGCGCAAAAATTAGTGCCAGAATCCTTTACAAAAGCGGGCGATATCGCTTCATTAGGTGAACAAAAAACATTTAAATTAGAAGAAACACCAGGCTTCGGCATTAGTGTTTTCACCGCACTATTACCTGTCATTTTAATGTCGATTGCAACAATCATTACATTGTTACAAAAAACGATGGGCTTTGCAGACAACGGCTTTTTAGCTGCTATCCGCTTTATTGGTGATGCAGGGACAGCGATGTTAATTTCTTTATTAGTGGCTGTGTATACAATGGGTATTGCTCGCAAAATTCCTATTAAAACAGTAATGGCATCATGTACAACGGCAATCTCTCATATCGGGATGATGCTTTTAATTATTGGTGGTGGCGGTGCATTTAAGCAAGTGTTAATCAACGGTGGTGTTGGTGATTATGTGGCAGAGCTATTTGATGGCACAAACCTCTCCCCTATTTTACTTGCATGGATTATTGCCGCAATTTTACGTATTTCATTAGGCTCTGCAACAGTTGCTGCATTAACAACAGCAGGGTTAGTTATTCCAATGCTTGGCCAATCTGATGTCAACCTTGCATTAGTTGTACTTGCAACAGGTGCAGGTAGCTTAATTGCTTCACATGTCAACGACGCAGGCTTCTGGATGTTCAAAGAGTATTTCGGTTTAAGTATGAAAGAAACATTTGCAACATGGACATTGCTTGAAACAATTATTTCTGTCGCAGGTTTAGGATTTATTCTATTATTAAGCTTATTTATTTAAGGAGTGAAAAACGATGGTCAATACAATTGGTGTTATCGGTTTAGGTGTAATGGGACGCAATATTGCATTAAATATGGCAAACAACGGTGAGCAGGTTGCTGTTTACAACTACACACGTGATTTAACAGATCAGCTAATGGAAAAATTAGATGGGCAAACACTCATTCCTTACTATGAATTGGAAACATTCGTACAGTCTTTAGCTGTTCCTCGTAAAGTTTTCATAATGGTAACAGCTGGTACAGCAACGGATTCTGTTATCCAATCACTTATCCCACTGCTACAACAGGGCGACATTATTATGGATGGTGGTAATTCGCATTATCAAGATACGGAGCGCCGTTATGATGAATTGAAGCCACACGGCATTGGTTATTTAGGTGTTGGTGTTTCAGGAGGCGAGGTTGGTGCATTAACAGGTCCTTCCATTATGCCGGGTGGTGACTTGCACTTTTATAATGAAGTCGCACCAATTTTAACAAAAATTGCAGCAAAAGCTGATGGTGAGGCTTGCTGCACATATATCGGGCCAAAAGGTGCAGGACATTTCGTCAAAATGGTGCACAACGGTATCGAATATGCGGATATGCAATTAATCGCAGAGGCGTATACATTTTTACGTGGCAATTTAAGTTTATCCGTTGAGGAAATCGCAGACATTTTTGAAACGTGGAATGAAGGTGAATTAAAAAGCTATTTAATCGAAATTACAGCGGAAATTTTACGTAAAAAAGATAATGTAACGGGCTTACCTCTTGTCGATGTGATTTTAGATCAAGCTGGACAAAAAGGGACTGGCAAATGGACGAGCTTACAAGCTATTGACAATGGTATTCCAACATCCATTATTACAGAGGCACTATTTGCACGCTATTTATCCGCTTTAAAAGAGGAGCGCATACAAGCACAGCCGATTTTAGCTGGACCTGCTAAAAATACGCAAAGCTTGGATAAAGCTGAGTGGATTGAATATGTGCGCCAAGCATTATATATGGGCAAAATTTGTGCCTATGCACAAGGCTTTACACAATATAAAATGACGTCCGAAATTAATAACTGGAACTTGCCATTAAAGGATATCGCGTTAATTTTCCGTAATGGCTGCATTATCCGTGCAGAATTTTTAAATGTCATCAGTGAAGCTTATGATGAAAAAGCGGATTTAGCGAACTTATTGATTGCCCCATACTTTGCTGATAAAACAGCGCGCTATCAGCAAAGCTTGCGCAATATCGTTTGCGAAGGCATTCAATCTGGTGTTGCCTTACCATGCTTCAGCTCATCATTAGCTTACTATGATAGCTATCGCACAGGTGCATCGAACGCCAATATTTTACAAGCACAGCGCGATTATTTTGGCGCACACACATACAAGCGCAATGATATGGAAGGCACATTCCATACAGAGTGGTAATAATGGAGAGGGCTATCCATATGTTGGATAGCTTTTTCATTTGGATAAGCGAATTTGCTTCATCGTTGAGCGAATTTCACTATTCGATGAGTGAATCACTACTTTTGAACTATAATTCCCAAGGATTTTTCCATCAAAACGCTGTATAATAAAATGTAATAACCTACAATACAGGAGAATCTCATGAAACCTATTACAAACAAAGAACAGCAAGTTACTTATTTAAAAGAACGCCTAGAAATCTTTTTAGAAGTGCTAGATGCAATCGACCCAGAAACGACAGAGTTGGAAGATATCGACCGTCTTATTCAAATGATGGATGATCTAGAAGACAAAATGGATCAATTCCAACAGCGCACAGAATAATCATTTTTAAAGGGAATCTCGTGACTTATGAGGCTTCCCTTTTTTTCGTTGTACGAAAGGAGTATAATAGATTACGGAATTTAAATATTTTTCGGGGGGAAAATAACATGGCATATTTAGAAACTTTGGAGAAAAGTCTGTACAATTTAGTAACAGAAACATCAACTAACTTACCAAAAGACGTTCGCCGTGCAATTAAAAAAGCAAAAGAAGCAGAGAATGCTGGCACGCGCGCGGCAATGAGCTTAGATACAATTACAACAAATATCGTAATGGCTGAGGATAATGTATCACCAATTTGTCAGGATACAGGTTTACCAACTTTTAAAGTATACACTCCTGTAGGTGTCAACCAGCTTGAAATAAAACAAGCAATCCAAACAGCAATTGCTTCTGCAACGGCTGACGCAAAATTGCGCCCAAACTCAGTTGACTCATTAACTGGTAAAAACTCTGGCACAAATATCGGTGCAGGTCTTCCAGTTGTCAAATTTGAGCAATGGGAAAATGACTACATTACAGTAAAGCTAATCCTTAAAGGTGGCGGCTGTGAAAATAAAAACATCCAATACTCTTTACCTACAGAATTAGAAGGCTTAGGTCGCGCTGGTCGTGATTTGGATGGCATCCGCAAATGTATTTTACACTCTGTTTGGCAAGCACAAGGACAAGGCTGTTCAGCAGGCTTCATCGGCGTTGGTATCGGTGGTGACCGTTCAGCAGGCTATGACCTTGCAAAAGAGCAGTTATTCCGCCATGTAGATGATGTCAATCCAATTGAAGATTTAGCAAAATTAGAGGAATATGTTGTGAAAACAGCAAACACATTTGGTGTCGGTACAATGGGCTTCGGTGGCGAGGCAACATTACTAGGCTGTAAAATCGGTGTAATGGACCGCTTACCTGCTTCATTCTTCGTATCCGTAGCATATAACTGTTGGGCATACCGTCGTATGGCAATTGACATCAACCCTGAGACAGGCGAAATCATAAACTGGCACTATCAAGAAGGTGAAAAAATCACGTTTAAAGATGAAGCACAAACTGCTGCAACAACTGATACTGATAGCCAAGTAGTTGAATTAGTCGCACCAATTACAGAAGAAAAAATTCGTTCACTTAAAGTTGGTGACGTTGTGAAAATCACTGGACGCATGTACACAGGCCGTGACGCCATCCACCATCATTTAATTGGCGAAGGTGTAGAAGCACCAGTTGACTTAAATGGTCAAATCATTTATCACTGTGGTCCAGTTATGGCAAAAGACGAAGCTGGCAACTGGGTAGTAAAAGCAGCAGGTCCTACAACCTCTATTCGTGAGGAGCCATACCAAGGCGATATTATGAAAAAATTCGGTATCCGCGCAGTAATGGGTAAGGGCGGCATGGGTCCAAAAACATTAAAAGCACTACAAGAGCATGGCGGCGTTTACTTAAACGCAATCGGCGGTGCAGCACAGTACTATGCTGACTGTATTAAATCTGTAGATGGTGTGGACCTAATGGAATTCGGTATTCCAGAAGCGATGTGGCACTTAAGTGTAGAAGGCTTCACAGCCGTTGTCACAATGGATTCACATGGCAATTCATTACACGCTGACGTTGAAAAATCTTCACTTGATAAATTAGCACAACACGCTGAACGCGTATTTTAAAAGGCTGTGTCCGAAAATTTCGGACACGCTTTTTTTTGTGTGCGAATCTTAATGCTTTGCGGGCGAATTCAACAACTCCTCACTACAGACGATATAAATAGTTGAAAGGAGGTGAAAAAAATGAAGGTTATATTTACAGTCGGTTTACCTGCTAGCGGTAAAAGCACCTTCGTTCAAAAGCTCGCAAAAACAGAAAATGCCGTCATTCTTTCAAGTGATACGATACGTCAGGAGCTTTTTGGTGATGCGACAAAACAAAAATCCCGACTTATTTTTCGCGTTTTATATGAGCGATTAAATGAGCTTGTCGCCAAGGGCTACTCAGTTATTGTCGATGCGACGAATATTGAACGAGAACGCAGAATGTTTGCACTCAAAAAATTGCCTGCAACAATTCAAAAAGAATGCTATTACTTTGATACCCCCTACTCCATTTGTGTAGCCAGAAATCAGCAGCGTAAAAGAATTGTGCCATTAGCAATCATGGAAAAAATGGCGAAGCATTTAGAATTTCCAACAGCTGGTGAAGGCTTTGATGAAGTGCATATTGTGCATGAGTCTACTCCTTACGCCATCTCTAGACAGCAATTCGTTACATTGCTTGAGCGACAGCCGAGTTATGAGGAGCTTTTTCAAGCATTGCAAGCTATTCCAGCCTTTCAACAAATGTATCGTTTCAATCAAGAAAATCCGTACCATCAATTTTTGCTATGCCAGCATACGTATTTTGTTTTAACTTATGTTAACGAATACTATATGGAAAATGATAAACTCGCCTTACAAATAGCTGCACTATTCCATGATAGCGGCAAGCCATTTTGTAAAAAGTATAAGCCGCTTCAAGAACGTTATGGCTATTTTGGTCATGAAAACGTTTCAGCGCAAATCGTTTGCCATTTTTTATTGGAGCTAGGCTTTGACAGAGATTTTGTGTTAAAGGTTATTCATTTAGTACAATTTCATATGCTTATTCAATATGGTGGTGACAAAGGTAGCAGCCAAATTTACCATTTAGCAGATGCTGATTTACTAACAAAGCTTTACTTTTTCCGTGAAGCAGATCAATTTGCAAAATAGAAAGGAAGTGATATGATGTCAAACTATATAAAATACCCACGAAGCTTTCATCTACCGTGGAGCAGAGGTTATACACATGATGATAAAGTCGCCAAGAATGTCGAGCATTTTATCGGCAAGGAAGTCGTTGTAACCGAAAAATTAGACGGTGAAGGAACAACGCTTTACAAAGATTATATGCATGCTAGAAGCATCAACTCGGCTAACCACCCTTCTAGACATTGGGTGAAAACATTTCATGCAAGCTTTGCCTATCAAATTCCTGATGGCTGGCGGCTGTGTGGTGAAAATATGTATGCAAAGCATTCCATTTACTATCAAGCATTAACAAGCTACTTTTATTTATTTAGCATTTGGAATGAAGAAAATATATGCTTGAGCTGGGATGAAACGGAGGCTTTTGCTGCTAAATTAGGCATTGAAACCGTTCCTGTTCTGTACCGAGGACTTTTTGATGAAAAGAAAATCAAACAACTATTTACAGGTAAGTCATGCTTTGATGGTGAACAGGAGGGCTATGTTATTCGAAATGCCGATTCATTTCATTACAAAGACTTTCAATATAATCTAGGTAAATTTGTACGACCACAGCATGTGCAAACAAGCGAGCATTGGTTGCAGGAAGAAATTATTCCGAATAAATTAAACATGTAATGTATTTTGATCGAAAGGACTGAGAACAATGTAATACCATTAGCAATCACAACAAAATACATAATTGCTCAAACTTACGAAAAATAATCTTCGCAAGTTTTTTTTATTGCATTCTTTCCTCCTTCACTTTATACTTTATTTATAATAATTCTAATTTAGAAATTAGACTAATCTAAATGAAAAACATTATCAAATAAACAATCATTTATTAAATGAAAGTGAAACTCATTATCAAGGAGGGCATATATGAATACAGCTAATCGAGAAAACATATCAATAAATGAGAAAATCCAAGAGCATAAGGAATTGATTGCAGCATTAATCGCTGGCTTAATTATCTTTCTTGCATGGCGTATGGATAAAAGCGGCCAATTAACAGCTGCCACTATTGCTTATTTAACTGCTTTTGCAATTGGTGGTTATGCGAAGGCAAAGGAAGGTATTGAAGATACAATTGAAAACAAAACGTTGAATGTGGAAATTTTAATGATTTTAGCAGCAATCGGCTCGGCTATTATTGGCTACTGGGTAGAAGGGGCTATTTTAATTTTCATCTTTGCAGTAAGCGGGGCTTTAGAAACATATGCAATGAATAAAAGCCATAAAGAAATTTCCGCTCTTATGGCATTACAGCCAGAGGAAGCCTGGCTCGTACGTGGTGGCTTTGAACCAATTAATGTTCCTGTCACATCATTAAAAGTGGGTGATCATATTTTAGTAAAGCCTGGTGAGCGCATTCCAGCAGACGGGGCTGTTTTTAAAGGGGTCTCCGCTGTCGATGAAGCAGCTATTACTGGCGAGTCTATGCCTGTTACAAAAAGCGAGGATAGCGCTGTTTTCGCTGGCACTGTGAATTTAAATGGTGTTTTAACGATTAAAGTATCTAAAACAAGCTCAGAAACTTTATTCCAAAAAATTATTACACTTGTCCAGTCTGCACAAAGTGAAAAATCCCCTTCTCAGCAATTTATCGAGCGCTTTGAAGGTGTCTATGTAAAAGGTGTATTAGCAGCTGTGGCACTCATGATGTTTCTTCCCCACTTTTTACTAGGCTGGGATTGGACGACAACATTTTACCGTGCAATGGTGCTCTTAGTTGTTGCCTCACCATGTGCATTAGTAGCTGCCATTATGCCTGCCACATTAGCAGCTATTTCAAATGGTGCAAGAAACGGTATTTTATTTAAAGGCGGCTTACATTTAGAGCATTTAAGCGCACTACACGCTTTAGCAGTTGATAAAACCGGGACATTAACACAGGGTACACCTGTTGTAACAGACTTCATCGTGCGTGATGAGGAAAAGCGTATGTATACATTAGCAATTTTAGCTGCAATTGAGGCACATTCCAATCACCCGCTTGCACATGCTATTACTGCATTTGCCAACGAGCAGCAAGTAGAAAAATTGGAAGCGGAAATTGAGGATGTTCCAGGCTTTGGTATTAAAGCATTGATTCAAGGTCAACAATTTCTTGTTGGAAAACCAGATTTTGTAGGCTATGAGGACTCCCAAAGCTTTGCTAACTGTGCGGCAGAGCAGCTTGCTTCACAAGGGAAAACGGTTATTTTCTTAAAGGATCATGAAGGCATTGTGGCACTCGCTGCTATGCAGGATGTCGTACGTGAGGAAGCCAAGCAAGCTATCGCATCGCTTCAACAGCTAGGCATCGATGTTATGATGCTAACAGGAGATAATGAAAAAACAGCGCAAGCTATCGCTGCACAATCTGGTGTCACCGCTTATGTAGCCGAATGCTTGCCAGAAACGAAGGTAAATTATATTAAAGACTATCTCACAAAGTATAAAACAGTTGGCATGGTTGGTGATGGTATTAATGATGCACCAGCACTTGCTACAGCAACAGTAGGTATTGCCATGGGAGGCGGTACAGATGTTGCACTTGAAACAGCTGATATTGTATTAATGAAAAATGATTTATCGAAAATTGCATACGCTGTTAAGCTATCACGTAAAATGCAGCGTATCGTCAAGCAAAATATCATTTTTTCATTAAGTGTCATCGTTTTGTTAATTGCCTCAAACTTTTTCCAAGTAATCGACCTACCATTAGGGGTTCTTGGACATGAAGGAAGCACTATTTTAGTTATTTTAAATGGGCTACGCATGTTGAAAAATGAATAATTTAAAAAGGCTGTTGGGATTTTTCCAACAGCCTTTTGAGTTACACAAGAAATACTTTTTTGTCCTGCTTCACTTTTTTAGCAAGATAACGATTTTGCAAAGCTGCATTTAATAGTCCACCTAAAATTAAAATCATGCCAGTTAAATAAAGCCATAGCATAAGGACAATCACCCCTGCAATACTTCCATATGTCGCTCCGAAGTTACTAAAATTCCCCACATAAAATGAAAAGCCATACGTTAATGCAAGCCAGCCTACCGTTGCAAATAATGCGCCTGGGATGATACTAATTAGCGTTAAACGTGGCTCAGTATTTGGTATAATCCAATACATCAATGTTAATACAGCAAAAATAATTACGTTTGGCATCAGCCATCGAAGCAATGTCCACGTTGATTCAAATGAGCTTTCTATACCAATATATGAAAATATAAAGCTACCAATTTGTTTACCGAAAATAGGGAATATCAATGCAATTAATATTATGGCAATAAACGCCAATGTAAAAAGAAGAGCCCATAAACGATTTACTACACCTGATTTTCCTTCTACGTCATAGGCTCGATTTAAGCCTTTAATTAATGCATCAATACCACGCGAGGCAGACCAAATCGTCCCGATAATCCCAAGCGATAAAAGCCCGCTATTTGAAGTTGTTAAAATCTCTCCGACGATATTTTCCGTCAATACATATACTTCCTCTGGCATAATATCCGCCATAAATTCAAATACTTGCTGACGCTGTAAATTTAAATATGGCAGCAATGTCACTAAAAATATAAGCAATGGGAAAAACGATAATAGAAAAAAATAAGCAAGCTGTGCACCCATTCCAGATATGTCTGCGCGTTGCACACGCCTCAATATATCTTGGAAAAGGCCCTTTGTTGTCGTAACATCAATGTCAGTCTCGCTTGGTGCAACAAAGGATTTCCAGAAGGCTACCGTGCTTGATGCATTCTTTTTTAATTCTTTCACCAAGCAACCCTCCCTTCTTTGCCTTTTTATGTGTTACTTTTTGAAAAGGCATCTTTCGTTTCAGTTACTAGGCTTTTTACTGTGCTAGGCAATGTTTTTGCATCATCTACATGCTCCATAATGGAAGCAATATTCGTTGTGACATCGGCATATAACGATTGTGCCTGCTCCATTTTCGTTTCGATTAACTCCTGTAGTTCGTCACGGTTTTGCGAATAATAAGAAATAGTATCTTTTACTTTCTTTGATGTTTCCACTGTATGCTGGCGCGTTTGCTTATCTAACATGCTTAATGCAGCTCCTGTTAATGCGCCTAAAATAATTGCTGGTACTAATTTGCTTTTCATTCTTTTTTCCTCCACTCTTTCTGTATTATTCCCAAGTCTGTTTAAAGTAAAACGTTGCTTACCTATTATTGTAACGAAATTTCTTTATTTTTAAAAGCTTCCTTGCATCGCCGTTACTCATTCTATATGCTATAATAAGTCAAATTAATTCGTTTATTGTGAAAGGTAGGCTAACAATGGATTTAACATTACCAACTCAAGAAAATGTGATTTACATGGTAGAGCAAATTAAAGAGAAGTTACGCATGGTCAATGTCGATGCAATGAAATCAGAGCATTTTGACGAAAAACATTATGAGGATCTATGCTATCTATATGAAATGGTCATGAAGCGTGATTCCTTCAGCCCTAGCGAAATGAATGCGATTGTTGCAGAGTTAGGTTCTTTGCGTAAGTAAGAAAATAAGAGCTATTTGAAGCATTGGCACATGCTTCAAATAGCTCTTTGTATTTTTATTTTTTAGCTGCGGCTTGAATATCATCAAATGCCCAGTGTGCTGAATACTTTTTTATCTCACCTTGCTTACAATAATAGACCGTACAAAATTATGACCTTTTTCAGGTAGCTCTTCCCAAGCATCTATATGCAGTTGATGATCTGCTAAACATTCAGCTTGATTTTTACTTTTTTGTGGAACATTTAATGATAGCGAGATTGTGCCATAAGATTTTTCTCCTGCTGGAACCTTATCTCGCCATGAGCAGGAACATTCATAGCCATTTGGTCCAGTAGAAGCTTTAATTCCCAATGCTTGAATTGTTGTATTAGGAGGAATATTGAGTGGTCCCCTATCCTCAATTCCTTCTGTGTTCCAGATACCCCAATCTAGTTGTGAATGAAAAACCTCTAACTCACGATCTGTTGTGTTCGTAATCATTAATGAAAAGGTCCAAGTCGCCATACTCCTATTGTCCTCCTGTCTCTACATTTTGTTTCACATTATCCATCACATCGTATACATGGGTACGATTTAAAATAGCATAATCCCACTCAGACGCTCCTATTAACGTAGTCACATTATTTTTATCTGTTCGATAGAGAAGAATCATTTTACTAAATATCCAAGGTACAACATCCATATCCTTATTTTTTGGTGCTTCGAAAACTCGCTCTGTTGATTTTTTCTCATTTCGTTGCTGTTCATTTGTTACAGTGTTCAATATATTAAATTTCGCCTTCAGTTCAATTTGTAATTCTTTCTCCACACCTACACTCGCTACTTTTTCTTGAGTTACGGAGGCAGAAGCTTTGTTTGTATATTTCAACGCACTCTCAAGTGTAATCACCTTTTCATCTACTGCTTTGGTTGCAGTAGACAAACCATATTCATCTTTAACTGTTATTTTGCCTCCCTTTGTAACAGTCGCGACTTTCGCTGCATCTGCTCGCAAACAAGTCACCTCAACCGAAAAATAATCACTTACTTCTCTTTGCTTTAAATAAAGACTATTAAAGTCTAAATCATTCACACCATCCCATAGCCTTTTTGAAATAGCAAAAGTATCTGTTCGGAATAATGGCATTTTTTCAAAGTGAATGCCACTCGGAATGTATTGATTCAAATCTACATTTTTCACATCCTCGACAATCTTTACCTTGTCAATGCGATCCCAATTTGTATATAAGCTATTAATAGCTTCCTTTTTTCTTAATCCATCTATTTTATTAGAAATACGAATATTCCGAATAAAATTATGCCCATCATGTGTAATATCCTTCCATTCTGCTACTTCAAAATAGCCATTAGCTTTACACGTTGCTTCATTGGCATTATTATATGGTACGTTCACATAAAGACTTACGACCCCGTATGGTGCTTCACCATTTCGATTATCATCCTTCCATGAGCATGAAAACTCATAGCCATTTGGACCAAAAGCTGACTTCACACCAACTGCCTGTATCGTTTCCCCAGCTTTAATAGTCTGCGGCCCTTTATCTTCTTCCCCATTCGTATTCCAATATCCCCAGTGCAACTGAGACTCTACTACCTCTAAATCCCGCTCTGTGTCATTTGTAATATTTACATAAAAAGTCCATGCCATAATTACTATGCCTCCTTTTAGATTATTAAATGGGTAAAAATCTATCATTTCTATCAAATAATATTTGTTGTATCTATCTTAATTATAAAAACCTGCTAATATAAATACCATAAAATTCCGAATCTAGAAGTGTTAAGATTTCTTAACATTCAATTATCTATGAAATTAAAACTCTAATTACAGATAATTCTTTTTATATTATATGTATACTTACAGCTTTGAATTGAATATATTTTCTTGCATAAATAAAATAAAACTATAGTTCGTTACTCAGCAAGAAATTTTTAAAATAGGCTTCATAGAATATGAAAAGAGAGGCTATTTGCAAAATAAATAGCCTCTCCTTTCAATTTTCTATTGTGCTGCCGCTTGAATATCATCAAACGCCCAATGTGCTGATGTGACATCTTTAAATAATGGCGCTCGCTCACTTGCTTGTACTTCAAGCTCAAACAATTGATTTAATACTTTTACTGCCTGTGCCCTTGTTAATGCACCTTCTGGGTTGAAGGTTGTTTGACTTGTACCTGTCATAATGCCAAGTGCATGCACCTTAGCGATAGCTTCGGCTGCCCAGTGATTTGCTTTAACATCTGTAAATGTTGATTTTGTATCAAATGTTAATTCTGCACCCTGCTGTTCCATCCACCGTACGACCACCGCTGCCATTTGTGCACGTGTAATTGTGCCATTTGGTTGGAATGTTGTTGCTGTTGTGCCTTGGAACAAGCCCTGTGCTTTGACATATTCAATTGCGTCCTTTGCTCCATGCTTTGCTGTGTCTTTGAAGCTAGGTGACGCTGTTGGAATTTCGTTGTTTGTTAAGTGTCTTGCTAACATGCTTGCCATCTGGGCTCTTGTCACGGAGGCATTGGGACGGAATGTACCGTCTGCATAGCCTTGAATATATGGAATCGAAACAGGATTCTCCACAACTGTCTCCTCTTTTTCTACTGGTGCATATAAAATTGTAAATGTTGAGAATTTCGTTACATCAAATTGAATGCCTTTTATTCCTGTTTTGAAATCCACAATTTGTCCACGCACAACCTCTTTCGTACCATCGCTATGCTCGATATACACAGCTAAACTATCCAACTGCTCCTGTGTCACATCATTCGGTAATGGCAATGTTAATGTTACAGGGCGATTTTGCATATTTGTTTCGATTGTCATTGGTTGTCCAAGTAATGTTACTGTTGTACTTGTGAGTTGTTTGACTATCTCTTCTGTTTTTGCACGTTGTTCTAGCTGTTGTTTTGTCGCTTGTGCTTTAACTGGTACTACTCGGAAATAAATATCGCTGTTGATATTTGCGAAAGAAGTTGCCGGAATATCAAACTTCACTGTCTCCATATCAATACCCATGCTTGTTTGATTTTGTACCAATATTTGCGCTGCTTCTTTAGCAATACCAATCGTTGTTTCACTAACCTGTTGCTGCTCATCTGGAATTATGATACGTGATTTTTTATTTTGTTGATTCATTAATTTTTCAATTGCTTCTCTTGCATTGGCTGCTGTGAAATTAACTGTATCTTTTACAATACCATTGCTCGTTTCACGTGTAATGACTGTTTGGACAAGCACTGCATCGGGATTGCTTGCATCTACGACATCCACTCTAATTTCAGTTGCTGTAGATGGTGTTGAATTTGACCCGGATGGTGATGTGACCACTGGTGGATTTGTCGTTGGTACCGCAGTCCATTTCGCATAAAGTGTTGTATTTTCCGTTATTTTATCTGTCGCAAAGTTCCAAGCTGTTTGGAAAGTGCTATCTCTATACCAGCCCGCAAATATAAAGTTTTCCTTAGTTGGTGTTTCTATTTCTAATAATTTCTCACCTTCTATAATTATTTTAGCTGCAAGCGGGCTTCCACCATTTGTCTCAAATTGCACTGTATACGTAATAGGTGCAACAGAGTATATTGTCATCGACTGAGGAACTGTTTCATCCCATTGCTGCGTTAAAGCATAGTCTGTAAACCATCCTTTAAATTTGGGATTGCTTAATCTCTGATCCTCAAATGCCACAAATTCTACTGTATTAACCGCCCCATCAAAGACTACCTTTGCCAGTTTATTAGACATAAATGCGCCTTGACCAATATACGTTACATTTCTTGGTATAATTAAACTTGTCAAATTACTGCTATCGAATGCGAATTCCCCAATATGTGTTACGCTTTCTGGTAGCATAACTTCTGTTAACTTGTTATTAAAAAATGTATAGTCTTCGATTTTTGTTATACCATCAGGTATGTGGACAGCTGTCAATTGATTGTCACTAAACGCCCACTCTCCAATAGAAATGATACTATTTGGTAATGTTAAATTCGTTAATTTGTTTCTTTTGAATGCCTCGTTCCCTATGTGCGTCACAGTGGAAGGTATCTCAAGGCTTGCCAACTCATTTCTTGAAAATGCTAAGTCCTTAATTTCTGTTATTCCCTCTGGCATTGTAACACTTGCCAATTTATTTTTTTCAAATGCGGAATCCTCAATGACTGTCACTTTTTCAGGGATGACAATATTGGTTAGTTTATTATCTTTAAATGCACCAACCCCAATAGTTTCCACGCTATTTGGTATGATGATGCCTGTCAATTGATTCTCCCCAAAAGCTAAAGCACCGATATATGTCACACTATCTGGTAATATTACATTGCTTAACTTATTATCATAAAAAGCAAACTCGTCAATATATGTCACGCTATTTGGAACCGTTACATCCGTTAAGTTATTTCTTGAAAATGAAGAAAAATCAAGTTTACTCAAGCCTGAAGATAGCTGTAAACTTGTTAAATTATTATTCTCAAAAGCAAACATGCCTATCTCCCTCACATTATCTGGGATAATAAGTGATGTTAATTGATTATTTTGGAAGGCATAGCTTCCTATAAATTGCACGCTGTTGGAAATCGTTAAGCTTGTCAATTCATTACCTGCAAATGCTGCTGAGCCAATATATGTGATATTATCAGGAATCACCATATTCGTTAGTTGATTATTATTGAAAACATATTCTGCAATTGAGTCGAGTTCGCTTGGCAATGTGACACTTTGCAGATGATTGTCTGAAAAAGCAAATTGCCCTATATAGCTTACAGTATCAGGAATCACTATATTTGATAGTTGATTTCCTCGGAAAGCCTGTTCACTAACCCATGTAAGTGTGCTTGGCAATGTAACGCTTTGTAAATTTGCATTCTTAAATGCTTCGTTGCCTATTCTTGTAACATTAAATCCATCAATCTCTTCAGGGATTACTAAATTCTCTGGTGGGTTGCCCTGATAACCTGTTATTGTCAGCGCATTATCACTATTTTTAACTGTCATAAAAGGGTTAATCCATTTTGCATATAACGTCATATCTCCTGTAATCATGTCTAGGAAATTCAGTTTATCCGTTAACCCTTGATCTTTATACCAGCCCTCAAATGCTAAGCCTGGCTTCTCTGGTCTTTCCCATATTTCCAAAAAGGAATTTTCAATAAGAGCTCTTGGCGAAAACGAACTACCGCCATTCGCATCAAAGCTGACAGTATATGTTGCAGGCATCGCTGAATAAATCGTAAAATCTCCAGCCTGTCCATTCCATTGATTTGTTAATTCAGGGTTTGTAAACCATCCTCCAAAGCCACCTTCTATTTCTTGATTATCAAAGGCTCCTTCTCCAATTATTGCTTCCACCCAATCAAATCTAACCATTCGTAAATTATTACCTGCAAATGCCTCATCTCCAATATACTCAACTGTAAAAGGAATGTGTACAAATGTTAGATATTTATCTGCAAAAGCTCTTTCAGCGATTCCTGTAACCGCTATGCCATTAATGCTATCAGGAATCAATAGCTTAGTTGGCGGAACCCCATTATAGCCTGTAATCGTTCCATTATCGAATTCAAATAAACTGTTATCGGCTTTGGCTGGTGATGCTGGTAATTGAAATAATATAAGCAGCAGCATTAATACAAGTAAGCCTATCTTTTTCATTTAGCTAACCTCCATTTTATATGTTGTTATTTTCAGTATAAGAGAATATGAATACCTTTGAAGTTAAGATTTCTTAACGTTTATACACGATAAAATGAAAGTTCACCAACCTTTATTATCAGTTGGTGAACTTTTATTTATCTATTACTATTGCGCTGCCGCTTGAATATTATCAAACGCCCAATGTGCTGATGTGACATCTGTGAATAATGGTGCTTGTTCACTTGCTTGTACTTCAAGCTCAAATAATTGGTTTAATACTTTTACTGCTTGTGCTCGTGTTAATGCACCTTCTGGGTTGAAAGTTGTATCGCTTGTACCTGTCATAATACCGAGTGCATTTGCCTTAACGATAGCTTCTGCTGCCCAATGGTTGGCTTTGACATCTGTAAATGTTAATTTTGCATCAGGTGTTAATTCTTCGCCTTGCTGTTCCATCCAACGAACTACTACAGCTGCCATTTGTGCACGTGTAATTGAACCATTTGGATTGAAGGTTGTTTCTGTTGTTCCTTGGAATAAGCCTTGTGCTTTGACATATTCAATGGCATCTTTAGCACCATGCTTCTCTGTGTCTTTAAAGCTAGCTTGTGTTGTTGGAATCTCATTGTTTGTTAAATAACGTGCCAACATGCTTGCCATTTGTGCTCTTGTTACTGGCGCATTCGGACGGAATGTGCCGTCTGCATAGCCTTGGATGTATGGAATCGAAACAGGATTCTTTACAACTGTCTCCTCTTTTTCTACTGGTGCATATAAAATTGTAAATGTTGAGAATTTTGTTACACTAAATTGAATACCCTTTGTTGCTTCTTTAAAGTCTACAATTTGACCATGTATTACCTCTTTTGTGCCATCGCTATGCTCGATATATACCGCTAAATTATCTAACTGCTCCTGCGTCACATCATTCGGTAATGGCAATGTTAATGTTACAGGGCGGTTTTGCATATTTGTTTCGATTGTCATCGGTTGTCCAAGCACCGTTACTGTTGTACTTGTGAGTTGTTTGACTATCTCTTCTGTTTTTGCACGTTGTTCTAGCTGTTGTTTTGTCGCTTGTGCTTTGACTGGTACTACTCGGAAATAAATATCGCTGTTGATATTTGCGAAAGAAGTTGCCGGAATATCAAACTTCACTGTCTCCATATCAATGCCTAAGCCTGTTCCAGCTGTTGTTAGTAATTCAGCCGCTCCTCTGCCAATACTAATATTTGTTTCACTTACCTGTTGTTGCTCGTCTGGAATAACCATACGTGATTGCTTGTTTTGTTGATTTGCTAGTTTTTCAATTGCTTCTCTTGCATTTGCAGAAGTAAAGTTAACTGTATCTTTGACGATACCATTGCTCGTTTCACGTGTAATGACTGTTTGGACAAGCACTGCATCGGGATTGCTTGCATCTACGACATCCACTCTAATTTCAGTTGTTGTAGATGGTGTTGAATTTGACCCGGATGGCGATGTGACCACTGGTGGGTTTGTCGTTGGCATCGCAGTCCATTTCGCATAAAGTGTTGTATTTTCCGTTACTTTATCTGTTGCAAAATTCCAAGCTGTTTGTAATGTGCTATCCTTATACCAGCCTGCAAATGTGTAGCCTGATCTTGTTGGAGCTGGTGGAGCTGTAATGCCTTCGCCGTGTGCTATGAATTCTGGCGCTATATAACTACCACCATTTGTTTGGAATGTAACCATATAAGTATCTACACCAGGTGTCACCGCATTAGATTCTAATGAATCTACACTATCACCTACACTGTTCGATGCTACGACTTTAAATGTATAAGTTATGCCATTTGTTAAACCTGTTACTATAATTGGGCTCATTGTCCCGATTGTTTGTAAAGCAGGATTCTCTACACCTGCCTCAAGAACTTTCACTTTATAACCTAAAATCGGACTTCCTATGCTTATAGGTGCCACAAAGCTTACGCTTGCTTGTCCATTCCCTGCCAACGCTGTTATATTTGTTGGGGCAGATGGTATTGTCGGTATAATGATTGGCGCCGTTGGAATAATAGGAGGATTCGATTCTGCTGACTCCTCGCTATCACCTACGTCATTTGTTGCTACCACCTTAAAAGTATAGGATTGTCCAATTGTTAAATTTGGCACGACCACCGTTAATAGGTTTACTATATTTGGTATAGTTTCCGTTGTTGGTGTTTCTAATGCTGGCTTCTCTACACCAGCTTCATAAACCTTAACCTTGTAACCTGTAATGACACTTCCTCCATTACTTGTCGCAGGATAGAAGTTTACTATCGCAGACCCAAATAATGGTGATACACTGTGGATAGTTGGTGCGGATGGTACCGTTGCTGGCGCTGTTGGTGTAACTGCATTTGATATCTCTGAGTCCAAGCTATCTATTAGACCACTCGTCGCTACTACTTTAAAAGTATAAGTTGTACCATTCGTCAAACCTGTCACTATAATTGGACTTTGTGTACCTGTCGCTCGCAAGGTAGATTGTTCCTGTCCATTTACATAAACCTTTACTTTATAGCCTGTAATCACGCTTGCACTATCTCCTGTAACCACACTTGCACTATCGGTAGTTGACGTGAAGCTTACTGTTGCCATACTATCCCCAGCAACTGCCATTATACTTGTTGGGGCAGGTGGAAGTGCTTGCGGCTCAGCGTAAGCTGTAAAGGCCGTTGTTACTATTTCTTGGTCCCATGGAGTTGATTCATTACCATTTAAATACCAAAGTGTTTCTACAATACCGCTTTGGAATTTAAAGGCGGCAGGACCAACTGTTATAGGTGGAGTTGCTGGCTCTGCAAATTCAATCTTCTTTAATATATTAAATTGAAATGCGTTATTACTTATTGCTTCTAGACTAGATGGAAGCGAAATACTTTCTAACTGATTATGTCCAAATGCACCACTTCCTATATTTTCAAGCTGGCTACCTTGTTCAAACATCAATGTCATTAGTTTATTTCCGGAAAAAGCGAAGTTACCTATATTTTTTACACTTTTAGGAATCGTAATATTCGTTATTTGATTTCCATTTTCCATTAAATAATTTACGAAAGCTTCATTTCCTATTTCCAATAAATTAGACGATGCTTCAAAATTAACCGATGTTACTTTATTATTTGCAAAAGCATGATTACCTATCTTTTGAACAGAAGATGGAATTGTTAAAGTGACTAGCTCATTGTTCATAAAGGCTGTATTCGCTATTTCTTCTAACTCCGAATTTTGCTCAAAATTTAATTCCGTTAATTTGCTACTAGAAAAAGCATGCTTCCCTATCTTTTTAACAGTGGATGGAATTGTTACACTTTTCACTTCTTTTAGCAAAAATGCTTGCTCTCCAATTATCGTTACTGTTTTTTCAACACCGCCATAGGTTAATGTACTAGGGATTTCTAACCCCTCAGTTGGAAAGACGCCCTCCCAGCCCGTTATCGTTAATGTATCATCTGCATTCAGTATTGTTGTGAATCCATCACTAGCAGCTTTAGTAGATATCAATTCCAATTGCGACCAAATTAACATTGCAATGATGAACATGCTACCCCATTTCTTTATCATCTAACATTCGCCTCTTTTCGACATATTTTCTATAGTATAAAAGAATCATGCTATATCATGGTGTTAAGATTTCTTAACGTTTAAACTCCATCTATTCATCTAGTAAAATATCTTGTATAATCCAACTAAAATAGGGTGAAGTGAAGGTGACTCAAAATCAAAAAATTATTACTATTACTCACTATTTTAATTAGTACATTACTAATAGCAGGTGCTACTTATTTCTTAACACAGCCTCGCTCATCTGCGCTTCAAGCAGTTAATGGGGTGATGGATTTACGGCACTATACATTTTCGAATAATGCTCCTGTGCAATTAGACGGAGAATGGGCATTCATCCCAAATCAATTAGTTGATAGTTCGTCATTTGATACATATCAAAGCTATATAGTGGACGTTCCTGCTCCTTGGGTGAAATATACTGTAGATGAAAAGCCGTTACCTGCCTTTGCAAGTGGTACATATCGATTGAAAATTTTAATAGATGACTATGAAGAAATTTTAGGCATTAAAACGAATACAATTCGCATGTCAAACGCCTTGTATATCAATGGTAAACGTATTGGCAATAGCGGTGAGCCCGTGGATGGGCGTAGCTATGTACCGCATAATACGCCCTACGTTGCTTATTTTTCGCCTGATACACAGGAGCTTGATTTAATTGTTCATGTGGCGAATTTTGATTATGCTCCAGGTGGCGGTATTATTAGTTCGATTTTCCTTGGAGATCAGTCTAGTATTACTAAGCTGCGTGAAGGAGCAATTTTTTATGATTTAATTACACTGGCAGCATTTTTAACGATGTTTATCTACTTTTTTGGCTCTTATCTTTATTCGAAATTAGGGATTGAGCAGCTTTACTTTGCACTATTTTGTTTTTCTAGTGCACTTTATACGCTTACACATGGTGAGAAGCTTTTACTGGCATTTATTGATATGCCCTATGCGCCATTTCAGAAAATACAGATGATTTCAAGCGTCTCTGTAGGTCTCTTTATATTGTTATATTTCTATCGTGCGTTACTGCCATATATGAATCGCCAAATTGTGAAGGGCTTATGCATCATAGGTATTCTTTTCATTTTTATAGGGATGTTACCTACAGCTATTAATTCACAATTGCAAAATATCAATTCCATTTATGTATTTGCCAATATCGTTTATATTTTCTATGTACAAATTATCGCAATATATCGTCGGGCTACAGGCATTATGTACTTATTACTAAGCTCGCTAGCCATTTTACTTTACTTTATCGTGGCTACTTTAAACACAAACATTAATCTTGAGCTGAGTGCCTTACCACCATTGCTACCATTTATTTGTTTAACAATGCTTTCCTTATATATTTCACATCGCTTTGCGGATTCTTATTTAGAAAAAGGCAAGCTGACTGAGGCACTGCTTCAGGTTGATCAATTGAAGGATGAATTTTTAGCAAAAACATCGCATGAGTTTCGAACACCTTTGCATGGTATTATGGGGATTTCACAATCGATGTTAACTGCGCCAAATGCACCTGAGCAAGAAGAAAAAATAACGCTTATTTTTAATATTGCGAATCGCCTTTCCTATTTAGTCAACGATATCCTTGATTTTTCAAAGCTTAAGGACAATGAATTAGCTTTACGCATCACCTCTGTTGATTTATTTGCGGTGACGCATATGACAGTTGAAGTACTCTCTTATACGGTCACGAAAAATATTAAAATCAACAATCATATTACAAGGGGCACCTTTGTTCAAGCAGACGAGGATAGACTTCGCCAAATTTTATATAACTTAATTCATAATGCAATAAAGTATACGGATGAAGGGCAAATCGAGATTACTTGCTATGAGGATGATGCCTTTTTAGTAATAGGCATTCAAGATACAGGCTGTGGTATGCCACAGGAGGAGTTAAAAAATGTTTTCAATGCCTTTCAGCAGTCCGAGCATTCAATTGGTGGGACAGGCTTAGGTTTATATATTACAAAGGAGCTTGTGGAGCGACAAGGAGGGCAAATTGCTGTTACTTCTGTTCTTAAGCAAGGAACGACTTTCTCTGTAAAACTTTTAAAGGCACAGGCAATTAGTGAAGCACCATCAATTATGTTGAAATCAGCTCACCAAAAGCCTTTTTTATCTTTCCCATATATCGTAGAAAAGGCTAATGCTAAAAAAATTATGATTGTAGATGATGATGCAGTGAATTTGAAGGTGTTAATTGATATTTTAGAACCAGAAAACTATTCTATCATCGCAATTAATAGCGGTCTACAAGTTTTTGAGCAATTAGAGCAGCATCCTAATATTGATTTATTAATTTTAGATATTATGATGCCAAATATTTCAGGCTATGAGATTTGCCAGCAAGTACGTCAAAGTTACACTGCTGCAGAATTACCTATTTTAATGTTAACAGCTGCTATTCGTCCAGAGGATATGGTGGCAGCCTTCAGTCAGGAGCAAACGATTTCTTGCATAAGCCACTTGATATCATCGAGCTCAAAACACGTGTACGCAATTTAATTTTATTAAAGGATTCTGCGGAAGCAGCAGTTACAATGGAAACAGCATTTTTACAAGCACAAATTAAACCGCATTTTGTTTATAATGTGCTCAATTCGATTTTATCGCTGAGCTATTTAGATTTGGAGCAGGCACGAGCGATGATTACAAATTTTGCAATATTTTTACGCAGTAGCTTTTCTTTTGAGAATACAAATAGTCTTGTGCCACTCACTAAAGAATTAGACCTTGTTCAAGCATATGTAAATATTCATCAAACAAGGTTCCCATCACAGCTGCAATTTGATATACAAATGAATGAAACAGCAGCAAATTGTGTGATTCCTCCACTTTTGCTACAGCCTTTAGTTGAAAATGCATTAATCCATGGGCTTAAAACAAAGAAGGAAGACGCTAAACTCTCTATCTCAATTGAAAAACAACAGCAACTAATTATTTTTAAAATTAGTGATAATGGCATTGGTATTGAGCAAAAGCAATTACAGCAAATTCTTGCAGACGATATGAAGCATAGCCAAAGTGTGGGTCTCCGCAATATTGCTAAGCGTTTAAAGAAGTATGAGCGTGCCTCTATGACAATTAATAGCATAGTAAATCAAGGCACCACTGTCGAAATTCAATTTCCTTTTCACTTTAATCGAAAGGAGTGATATCCCTTGTTAAATGCTTTTATAGTAGATGACGAAATATTAGCGATAAATTTATTGGAGGCATTATTACATGAAAGCCACCTAGTTCATATTACTGGGAAATTTTTAAACCCTTTAGAAGCATTAGAAAATATCCCGATTTTACAGCCTGATATTCTTTTTTTAGATATTGATATGGCAGAAATGACTGGAATTGAGCTTGCTCGTACACTTGAGCAAACGGTACACCCAGTTGATATTGTTTTCGTAACAGCCTATGAGCATTATGCGCTTGAGGCATTTAATGTGCAGGCAACAGATTATATTTTAAAGCCAATTGATAAAGCTAGGCTATTAAAAACGATTGATAGAATTCAGCAACGCAGAAAAGGAAATAATGCCATAGTAGAGCATTCTATGGAGCCTACAATCATTCAATCTCTTCAATTTCATATACATTCAGGCAAAGTGTCGATTAACAATATCACGTTATCACTCTCAACAAAGGAGTTTCAAATTTTATTCTTTTTAGCGCAGCATGCTGGACAAATCTTTCCAGCATCTGAGCTTTATCAGCTTATTTGGGAGGAGGATAGCATCGGACAAACACAATCTTTAAGGGTACACATTAGCAATTTAAGAAAGAAGCTTGAAGCCATTCCTAATCATAGTACTAAAATTGTCATGGTGCGAGGACAAGGTTACCGCTTAATTTTTGAAAATACAGTCGTCTAATCAATTAAGGGCTATCCGGAATCGGATAGCCCCATGTAGTCATCCTTCATGCGCATAAAAGTTGCATCAGGGTCTGTTTTGGCATAGCTATTCCGTTTGCCGAAAATCGCAAAATCTCGTTCATATTTCTGTTTGCGGGTGATCCACTCGTTTACTTGCTTCCATTGTTGTTTCGGTGTTTTTCGTTCACTTCGTAGCTGCTTTCGCTCTTGTGCCTTTTCGGATTGCTCGATTCTTTCTGTATAGTCGGCTACGACTTCTTCTAATTTTTCTGCCACCTGCTTTAATTCAGTGATGGACAGCTGCGTTTCCACTTCTCGTTCGATAGCTGGTATAATTTGTTGGTGCAGTAATTCTTCATACAGCTGGTTTGATTTTTCCACCAAACTCGCTTCATATTTTTCAATCGAACGTTTCCACACAAAGGTGAATTTGTTCGCATTTGCTTCGATTTTCGTGCCGTCAATAAAAATGGCTTCTTGCGCAATCAGGTCTTCCTTCACTAGTTGACAACGGAATTGCACGAAACATTGACGAAGCAATTCCTTTGTCAATGGGTGAACACGGAAACGATTGATGGTACGGTAACTTGGTTGATAGCCTTGTGCCAGCCACATCATACGTAGGCTATCTTTCGTCAGGTCTTCAATTCGGCGACCCGAGAAGGCTGATTGGGTATAGCCACATAAAATGAGCTTGAGCATCATACGTGGGTGATAGGCTGGACAGCCGGTTTGTTGCAGAAAAGGAGCGAAAGCTTCTGAGGGGATACTTTCCACTAATTGATGAATAGAGAAGGCGATATCATTTTCTTGTAATTTTATTTCGATATCCAACGGTAAAACAAGTTGATTCATGTTATAATCTTTAAACATAAGGATCCTTCTTTCTGTATAATTTGGTTATGGTGACTTAATTTTATCAGAAGTGATCCTTATTTTTTATGAAAAAATTGAAAGCCGGTGAAATTTTACTGATGGTAAAATTTCACCGGCTTTTTAATTTAGAGGTGGGTTTTGTCCCAGCCTCTATCAAAAAACCACTATTTACAGTTGAACTTTAAGCACTGTGTTCATTTGCTTTTAAAGATACGGCAATACCCGCACCAATTTTCGCATTATGTTTAACTAATGCAATGTTGGCATCAAGTGATTTACCTTCTGTTAATTCCTTCACTTTACCTAATAAAAATGGCGTTACATCTTTCCCTGCAATACCTTGCTGTACAGCTTCCTCTAAAGCCGATGCAATAATTCCATTAATAAAGCTTGCCTCCATTGAATGCTCGACAGGAATTGGGTTTGCAATGATTGCACCGCCACGTAAACCTAAATCCCACTTCGCACGCATCATTGCGGCTACTTCTTCAGCTGAGTCCGCACGGAAGTTTACAGCAAATTCGCTTTCTCTCGTAAAGAATGCTGGTAATACATCTGTTTCATAACCGATAACAGGTACACCCTTTGTTTCTAAATATTCCAATGTTAAACCGATATCTAAAATGGATTTTGCACCTGCACAGACAACTGCTACGTTTGTCATTGATAGCTCTTCTAAGTCTGCTGAAATATCCATTGTTGTCTCTGCACCACGGTGTACGCCACCGATACCGCCTGTTACAAATAGCTCGATGCCTGCAAGCTCTGCACAAATCATTGTTGCTGCAACCGTTGTCGCACCTACTTTTTTCGTTGCTAGTAAATAGCCTAAATCACGACGTGAAGCTTTTGCTACACCTTGCGCATTCCCGAACATTTCTAGCTCATCGTCTGATAAACCAATTTTAATTTGGCCATCAATTAATGCGATTGTTGCTGGCACTGCACCGTTATCACGAATAATTTGCTCTACCTCACGCGCTGTTTGCACATTTTGTGGATACGGCATACCATGTGAAATGATTGTTGATTCTAATGCAACGATTGGTAATCCTTTTTCCTTTGCTTCTAAAACCTCTTGTGAGTAAGATAAATATTGTTTCATTATGAATTCCTCCAATTATTATATTCGTTTTGTGTTACTGGTCGTACTGTCGTGTTTGCCTGCAATGTTTTTGCCGCATGATATAGTGCAAATTGCACTGCCTCATGTAAAGTATCGCCTTGCATCACACCATGTAAAGTCGCACTAACAAAGGCGTCTCCTGCCCCCGTTACATCCTTCACATCTTCTATGGCGTAGGCAGCGTAATTTTGTAATCCTTCGTTATCTCCAACTATTACGCCTTGCTCACCTAAAGTTAACACTACATGTGCCACTCCTTTTTGTAGCAACGCCCTTACAGCTTCTTTATAGCTTGCCTCACCATCTAAAGTCATATTCAAGTATGTTTCTGCCTCATCTCGATTGCAGATAAAATAGCTAACCCCCTGCAAATCATCGGGCATTCGGTTCATTTTAGGTGAAGAAACTGGGACGATTACTAACGGAATATTGCGCTCCTTTGCAACCTGCTGTACATACACAACAGTCTCCTTTGGACAGTTTAAATCAATGACAATAGCTGCAGCATTTACTAAAGTTGCCGTATGCTTCTCCAATAATTTTGGTGTTAAAGCATCGTAAATAGCCATATTAGCTAATGCAATAACGAGCTCACCATCCTTGTCTAATACTGCTGTATAAGAGCCCGTTTGCTCTGCTTCTAATTTTTCTATTACATCTAGCTCAATAAAAGCACGGCTAGCTTGCTCAATCATTTGTGCATCAGCATCTTGCCCAAGTGTTGTCAACAGCTTCACTTGATTCCCTAAACGTCCGAGATTTTCTGCAATATTGCGTGCAACGCCACCGACACTTTCACTTGCCGTTACAGGATTGGATGTTGCTAGCTGAACTTTATTTGTAATATGAAGCTTTCTATCAACATTAGCCCCACCAATCGTAAGAATAGCCTGCTTCTCTGGTAGAACATATGCCCGCCCAATAATTTCGCCTTTTTTAATTAAGCCTGAAATAATATTAGCGAGTGCGGGTCGTGACATATTTAATTTTTCCGCCATGTCTTGCTGTGATAAATATGGGTTTTCTCGAATCGATTGTAGGACAAGTTGCTCCTTGTCGTTCATCGCAATCCCCCTATCTGAACTTTTGTTTAAATTATAAACTTTTGTTCTAAAGAAGTCAAATTGAAAAATTCTTATATTTAAAGAAAGTTACAGCGCAAGATAAAAATAGAGCCTTCGTTTTATTTGCTGGTTGCTCAGTTTATTTGTGACTTCTCTGATATATTTGCGAGTTTCCCATTTTATTTGCGGCTTCTCTGATATATTTGCGAATTTCCCGTTTTATTTGCGACTTCTCCGATATATTTGCGAATTTCCTCTTTTATTTGCGACTTCTCCGATATATTTGCGAGTTTCCTCTTTTATTTGCGACTTCTCCGATATATTTGCGAGTTTCCCATTTTATTTGCGACTTCTCTGATATATTTGCGACTTTCCCGTTTTATTTGCGACTTCCCAAATATATTTGCGATTCTCTCTTTACAGCAAAAAACCGCTTAAAGTGTACCCTTTAAGCGGTTCTTATTTTATGGTTCTTCAATTTCGCTGCCATCTTCGGCTACTAATGGCTGAATTAATACTTCAACACGGCGGTTTTGGGCGCGTCCTTCTGCTGTTCCATTATCAGCAATTGGCTTGTACTCACCTTCACCTATTGCGCTGAAATAGCCGGGGTCTAAACTAGGATTATTTTCAAGAATGCTATCTAAAAATCTAGATGCTCGCATTGCCGATAAATCCCAGTTTGAATGGAATTGTGCATTGTTCATTGGCACATTATCTGTATGTCCTCGAATCAGTATTCTACGAGGTATATCAGATTGCAATATATTTGATAATTCCAGTGCAATTGTTTCGTACTCTGGCTTAATATCTGCGCGCCCTGGATCAAATAAAATACTATCGCGAATAATGATTAAGACGCCGCCGTCATCTATTTTAACAACTTCAAACTGCTCCTCTAGCTCATTAACTGCGATAAATTCCTCAATTCGTTTTACTGTTTCTTGTAGCTCTTCTTGGTCTCTTATATACTTCATAGTTTGGTCTGTAATTTCATCACTTGTTGCATTTGGGTCTGGTACTGCTGATGGATTTTCCATAACCCCAACGCCACCATCGAATATTTGACTGAATACATCAGACATTTTGTTTAGCTTCTCTTGATCTACTGAACTAGAAGCAAACAGTACGATAAACAGAGCTAATAACAATGTCAATATGTCTGCATATGGAACTAACCATGATTCATCAACATGCTCTTCATGCTTTTTATGTTTTTTATGCTTCTTTGCCAAGGCCACCCGCCCCGCTTTCCATGATTTGCTTGCGTTCTTCTAAAGATAAGTAAGAAGCAAGTTTTTGCTCAATGACACGTGGTGCTTCCCCTTCAAGAACAGATAGAATCCCTTCAATCATCATGCGCTTTTGCTTAGCTTCTACTGCTGATTTTCGCTTCAGCTTATTAGCAAATGGATGCCATAATACATACCCTGTGAAAATACCTAGTAATGTTGCAACGAAGGCAGCAGAAATGGCATGTCCTAATTTATCAATATCACTTAAATCAGTTAAAGCGGCAATTAAACCAATAACGGCTCCTAATACCCCTAGCGTAGGTGCATATGTACCAGCTTGTGTAAAAATTAAAGCTCCGCTCGTATGACGATCTTCCATTGCTTCAACCTCTTCAGATAATACATCGCGAATATAGTCTGCATTTTGACCATCTATCGCAAGTGTTAAGCCATTTTTTAAAAATGGATCTTCAATTTCTGCAGCCTTGCTTTCAAGTGCTAACAAGCCTTCACGACGTGCTAAATCTGCCCATTGTGAAAACATTTTAATAATGTCAATATCATTAGCTAGTTTTGTTTCTTTAAACAATACTTTAAATAATTTTGGCACTCGCTTTAATTCCTTCATAGGAAAGGCGATTACTACTGCAGAAATAGTACCAAAAATAATGATTAAAATGGCAGCTGGATTCGCCAATGCACCTAATCCTACCCCTTTTAGTACCATACCTGTCAATAATGAAACGAATGCTAGAACTATACCTACCACCGAGGAAAGATCCATTATGTATACCCCCATTAACCTAATTCTTTTTATTTATATTCTACCATTTAGTATAAGCTTATTTTCATTTTTTTTCGATGTATTAATGCATTTTTCTATAAATTTCGGTATATTTGATTAGATGGTATCATTACAATCGATTTTTATCATATAAACATTGGAGGATATAAGAAAATGAGCACAGTTTTTGAGGGGAATTTATTAAAATATGCTGAACTTGCTGTAAAAATAGGAGTAAATATCCAAAAGGACCAGTACCTTTTCATTCAAGCTTCGACAGAAGTCGCACCATTCGTTCGTTTAGTTACAAAGGTCGCTTATGAAAGCGGTGCACGCCAAGTATTTGTTGATTTTTTAGATGATGAGATTGGACGTCTACGCTACGAGCTAGCTCCTGAAGATTCATTCGAATTCTTCCCTGAATGGAAAAAGCTTGAGCGTGAATGGTTAGCTGAGCAAGGCGCAGCATTTATGTCCATCGTTTCTCAAAGCCCAGATTTATTAAAAGGCGTTGATACGAAACGTATTGCTGCAACTCAAAAGGCAGCGGGTACAGCTTTAAATAAATATCGCCAATATGTACAATCAGACAAAATTAGCTGGACAGTTATTGCTGCTGCTTCTAAGGACTGGGCTGCTAAAGTGTTCCCTGAGCTAGCAGCAGACGAGCAAGTTCAGGCATTATGGGATGCTATTTTTAAAGCAACACGTGCTAATTTAGAAAACCCTGTAGAGGCATGGAAAAATCATGACGATACACTTCATACAAAAGTGGATTACTTAAACGATAAAAAATATGCACAGCTCCACTATACAGCACCTGGTACAGACTTAACAATCGACTTGCCAAAAGGACATTTATGGTGTGGTGCTGGTAGCATCAATGAGCGTGGCCATGAATTTATGGCAAATATGCCGACAGAGGAAGTATTCACAGTTCCCCACAAGACAGGTGTCAATGGCTATGTTTCTAGCACGAAGCCATTAAGCTATGGCGGTAATATTATTGATAATTTTAAATTAACTTTCGAAAATGGTCGTATTGTCAAAGTGGAGGCAGAGCAAGGCGAAGAAATTTTAAAGCAATTAGTGGAAACAGATGAGGGCGCACATTATCTAGGAGAAGTGGCACTTGTACCACACGAATCGCCAATTTCGGCATCTGGTCTACTATTCTTTAATACATTATTTGATGAAAATGCATCAAATCACTTTGCTATCGGTAGTGCCTATGCCTTTTGCTTAGAAGGTGGCAAAACAATGTCACAGGAAGATTTATTAGCAAATGGCTTAAACCAAAGTATCACACACGTTGATTTCATGGTTGGTTCAGGTGAAATGAATATTGATGGCATTACAGCGGATGGACAAACAGAGCCTGTCTTCCGCAATGGCAATTGGGCTTTTTAGTCGAAATTCCCTTCAAAATGTTGTCATAAGTTCAACTATTAAATTTAAATAATATGAAATAGCTCTACTTTGCTAGCCATCTTTCATGTATAATAGTAAATAATGATTGTATGAAGGGAGATAGACACAATGTTTGAATTTAATCATCATCACCCACTTGCGCCTGAATTCTATACAACAGTATTAGGCTTTACAGTAGTTATTTTACTTTCTGTATGGTTCTTTATTCATTACTTGCGTGTAGGTTTAAATTCATCAGACGCTAGTCGTGTCGATGCTAAAAAATAATACAATGCCTAAAAGACTATGTTATAAGCTCATGCTTATTGCATAGTCTTTTTTATATAATATTGCTATTTTTCAAGGAAAAACTGACAATTTACTATTTGGCATTCTTTCTATTTTGCTTTACAATTTAGATGTAACAGAAAGGGGCAACAACTATATGACTTCATTACAAGAGATTTTAAATTTTAATGAATTTTTCGTCGCACATAAGCAATATGAACCTTACATTACGACAAAATATCCTGATAAAAGAATCGTTATCCTTACTTGCATGGATACGCGTTTAGTCGAGCTATTACCGAAAGCGATGAACTTTCGCAACGGAGATGTCAAAATCGTAAAAAGTGCTGGCGCTATCGTCAACCATCCTTTTGGTGGGATTATGCGTAGCTTATTAGTAGGTGTTCATGCCCTACAAGCCGATGAAGTTTATGTAATTGGTCACTACGATTGTGGAATGAGCGCCGTTGACCCTGATCAAATACTTACTAGTATGAAGGAGCGCGGTATTACTCAGGAAACACTCGATATTATTAACTATTCAGGTGTTGATTTACGAGAATGGTTGCGCGGCTTTGGCGATGTAACAACAAGCGTTTTAAAAAGTGTGGACTTGATTCGTCAACACCCACTTATGCCAAAAGGTATACCTGTTCACGGTCTTGTTATCGATCCGAATACAGGCCGTCTTGATTTAATACAGGATGGCAGCGAGTTTTTGTAAATAATTGAAGGGGTGTAAGGTAAAGTGGTATATAATCCCCTTTCCTTGCACCCCTTTTTTACATGATCAATCCTCTGCAAGCAATGCAAACATATAATGGTCAACCCATTGCCCATTAATAAATAATAGCTTACGTAGGAGCCCTTCTTTTTGAAAGCCTACCTTCTCTAATACACGTATTGACGCAGTATTTGCTGGTGCGACATATGCTTCAACACGATGAACCCCTACTTGTTCAAAGGCAAATTTCACTACCGCCCTCGCTGCCTCCGTCGCCATCCCTTTTCCTACAAAATGCTGGTCCATAGAGTAGCCAATAAAGGCACTAGAGTATGGTAGTCTTTTCACTGCATAAAGGGAAATATGTCCTATTAAGCGATTTGTTCCTTTAGCAAATATGCCGAAGGAAAACTCCCGCTTTTCTTGCAATAAATATAAGCTTTCCATAATTTTTTTACGCTGTGTTTCTACTGTATAAAAATTAGGATGGTGTAATGGCTCATATGTTGACCAAAAATATTTATTTTCAGCTAACAACACAGCCAAGTTAGGTGCATCCGCTTCTACTAAAGTTCGCAAATCACATCGATTACATGCGATTGTAATCACCGCATCACCCTTCTTTTGAAATAAGCTTAAAAAATCTCTCAGCATTTTTTTCACAACGCCAAAGCGTCTTCTCCTTAAAGTTTATCCTGTGCTAGTTATTTGCGCTTTTTCTTTTTACTTTTCACTACATTTTTCGGCTTCATATCCACTGATGGCACTTGTTCAACTTCTTCTTCAGCTTCATCCTGCGGAGCAACAAACTGATTTGTTAAATGAAGCCCTCTTCTTTCTGCTTCTTTTTCTATATGGGCTAACGTTTCCTTTAAAACTTGCACGCGTGCATATAATTTGTCGTTGCCAGGTACTAAAATCCATGGCGCATGCTCACTATCGGTTTTGGCAAATGCTTCATTAGCCGCTGACGTATAATCTTTAAATTTCTCTCTATTGCGCCAATCCTCATCTGTAAGCTTCCAAGCTTTATAAGGATCTGCAGCGCGATCATTAAAGCGCTTTAACTGCTCTTCTTCATCAATATGTAGCCAAAACTTAATGACAATGTAATCGCCATCTGTTAGCAGCTTTTCAAAATTATTTATTTCTTCATATGCGCGGCTCCACTCATCCTTTGTTGCAAAACCCTCTAAACGCTCTACTAACACTCGTCCATACCAAGAGCGGTCAAATATAGCAATTTGTCCATGCTGAGGTAATTTACGCCAAAAGCGATGTAAATAATTGTAGCGAAGCTCATGTGGCTGTGGGGCAGAAATTGGATGTACAACTAGGCCACGCGGGTCTATACGCTCTGTCAATCGCTTAATTGCGCCACCTTTACCAGCTGCGTCCATTCCTTCAAATACAAAAATTAAGCCGATTTTGTTATTAAATAAAAACTGCTGTGCATTGAGCATTTCATACTGTAGCATTTTTAATTTCTTTTTATACATTTTTTTATCCATGCTTAATGTTAAATCTAAGTCGCTTAATTTTTTCATTTTCCCACTCCTTAATTAGTAAATTATTATTATTTTATCTTATTTAGAACGACAATCATATATGGATATGGAAATCATTTATATTTAAAGCCTGAGAAATTTTACAGCTCATAAAATTTCTCAGGCTTTTTAGTTTTTCAAATGGGGTTAATTTTCTAGCTCTGTTAAAATAATTGGTTTATCTTTTGTAACGATAACGGAATGCTCAATTTGCGCAACAAGTGATTTATCTGGTGTAATAAATGTCCAGCCATCTCCAGCTTCCACGATATGCTCCGCCTTCGCAGAAATAAAAGGCTCTACTGCTAGCACCATGCCCTCTTTCATAATTGTCGAATCCCATGCATCATAATAATTTAAAATATGATCAGGTGCCTCATGTAATGAGCGCCCTAAGCCATGCCCTGTTAAATTCATAATAACCGTCAAGCCATTTGCGTTTGCTTCACGTTCTACCGCTTTTCCGATTTGATTTAATTTTGAGCCAGCTTTCACTTTTGTCATAGCACGGTCAAAGGCAGATTTGGCAACAGCACATAGCTTTTCCTTATCCTCATAGCCATCACCTACCACAAAGGAAATACCCGTATCTGCAAAATAGCCATTGTATGAACCAGACACATCGATATTAACTAAATCGCCTTCTTTAATTACTTTCTCACCTGGAATACCGTGTGCTACCTCATGATTCACGCTAATACAAGTATAGCCTGGAAAATCATATTCGCCCTTTGGTCCAGATAAAGCACCCGCTTCTGCAAACATACGACCAGCGATTTCATCCAATTCCTTTGTTGTAACTCCAGGCTTTGTAGCTGCTTTCATCGCCTCGCGAATTTCTGCAACGATACGCCCAATTTTTTTAAATGCATCTAATTCTTCTTGAGTAGTTACAATCATTTTTTAACGTCCTTCCTTTTAAAGAAATCTTTAATAACTATACCACAAATGTATAAATAAATTGTATAATGGACTTCCAATAACAAAATTATAACTTTTCTTAAAATTTTAACAATCCATTACATCAAAGCATCATTTATATACATATACAGAGGTGATGAAATGACTAATCCAGCTATTTATTTATTATTTATCATCCCTATTTTTATTTTAACATTTATCATTGTTAAATTATTACTTAATAATTCCAAAATGGTAGAAACAAGATTGCTAAGTATCGCATTAATTAGCTTTTGCTTTGTGCTGTTAGAAGGGCTTTTACGACATACATTGCTCTCTAAATATATCCCTTTCTCTTTTTCAATCTTAATGGGGTTATGTCTATTAATCTCACTATCTACACTTTTACATTTAATGTATGTACTATTAGTAAAGTATTGTCATTTACAATCACATTCGTTTATCGTTACGCTTTTTTATATTCCTATATTGTGCCAAGTGCTCGTACTTTTTTTAGGCTTTAGTCCATCTATAGAAGATTTTAGCGTCCTAAATATTCGGATTATTCCAAATACTCTTTTTCGTAAAATATGGGTTTTTGGCATTATTAGTGTACATATTATGGTTGCCATTATTTTATCAGCCTTTGGTATTTTTCACGCTCAATCGATACACGGAAAAAAATGCCTTTCGATTTTCCCTTATCGCCTATAGCTTATTTTTCACAGCATTTATCTTTACACTTTTTTTAAAAGATTATTTCCCAGCACTTTCTATCCTTTTATTTATGGTTATGACTAGCATTATTTTTATTGTAGGTATTGCGAAATTCGAGCTTATCCCAAGCTTGACATCTCGCTATCAAACAATGTTTGAAGTGTCACCAACTGCTATTATTTTGCTTTCAAACGAGTATGAAGTGCTTGAATATAATCATCATGCACGCAACACGTTTCATGCCACGTCAAGTCGAAGCTTACTTGATTTATTGCATACAATACATAATCAAAAACAAGGTATATTGCTAATGAAAGCTTTGAAGGACTCAAAAGGGCTTAGTAATTTTATATTAGATTTTGAAAATCCTTCAACATTGCAAACGATGATTTTAGTATTTGAAGCAACAATCATTTCTGTAGGCTCTGATGAATACTACTATATTATGTGGCGCGATATAACGAATGATACTGAAAAGGAATTACTTGCACAGTATTTAGCTTATCATGATGCCTTAACAGGTTTGCATAATCGTGCCTATTTTGTACAGCACGTAGAGGCATTTATTAATCAATCGACATCTACAGATCTTCATGCATTAATTTTAATAGATTTAAATTCCTTTAAACAAATTAATGATAACTATGGTCATTCCGTTGGTGATTTAGTGCTGCAGCATATGGCTTCTATTTTACAATTTCTTTTTAAGGATCCACACATTGTTGCTAGGCTTGGCGGAGATGAATACGTACTCTTTTTGCAAAATTTGCAGAGCATAGAAGAGCTGGAGCTAGCTATAGCGGCGATTCAGCAGCGTTGTGAAGCAGATATTTTCCATTTCGAAGACATCCAAATAACTATTTCTCCTAGTATTGGTCATAGCATATATGCAGTAGATGGCGATACACTAGAGCAATTATTACATGTGAGCCATGTCAATATGTATATTAATAAAGCAGCTATTAAGCAACAACAGGCTCTATTAACAGAAAAAAATTAAATACTGTAATAGGAGTGTTTTTAATGCAGCCACTTCATATATATTTGCTTGTATACGGCATACCTATATTTATTTTATTTATTATCCTTGTTATTTTATTTACGAAAAATATGACATTGCTTGAAAATCGATTACTATGTGTTATAACAGGTGTACTAATTTTCGCTTTTTCAGGGGAATTTGCCCGTCAGCTTATCGCACTAAAATATAACCCATTGATTTCCAAAGCAATTGTTGGTCCTTTTATCGTGCTAGCAATGGTTGGAACGTTACATTTAATTTATACTCTTGTTGCTAAAAATGCCAAAATTCATTTTCGTAAAGCGTTATATTATATGCTCTATACACCATTACTCGTTCAACTATTTATCAGTCTTTCACCAATAGCACCTGTGCAGCAAAGCTATGAACGCATTGGTATTTGGACGTATCGAATCGCACACAGCTATAATATTTGGGCGCATAGCTTAACTACATTTACCATTTGCATCACGTTATTTATGTTTATTTATGGTTTTTTTAAAACAACCATTTCAATTAGCAAACAGCTATTGCTTTTTTTAGCGACTAGTTATACATGCATTGTCTTAGGCTATATTGCTGTTTTAAGCTTAGGCATGAATAAATTGATTCCACTTCCTATGTTATTGTTAAACTTCTTCACTGTTGTCCTGTTAACAATTGGTATTCGAAAATTCGATTTAATGCCCTCGATAGGTCAACGTTATCGTCTTGTTTTTGAGCTAATGCCAGTTGCTATTACAGTTGTTGATTGTAAGCTAAATATTATCGAAATTAATGATCGTGCTCGTCGTTTTTTAGCCTCTCAAGAAGCTTGTGAGGAAAATTTACTCGTTGCCGCTCGTAGCGAATTTAACCAGCAGCAAATCCATATGCTCATTACCACCATTCGAGAAAAGCAGCTCATCCATAATTATATTATTGATTTAAAAAGTCGTGACGGAAGTATATTGAAAGTATCCATTGACGCTACTTTTATAACGCTCGGTATTGAAAAATATTATTATATTATGTGGAGAGAAATTACGGCGGAATTTGAACGGGAAAATTTAATTAAGCATTTAGCCTACCATGACTCATTAACAGGCATATATAACCGTGCTTATTTTGTTGAATATGTTACACAGCACTTAATGCTTAACCCAACGCAACAAAATGCGCTTATTTTGCTAGATTTAAACTATTTTAAGCAAATCAATGATACATATGGACATCAAATTGGTGACTTCGTTTTACAACATGTAGCCAACATTTTAACATTATGTATCCCTGCGCCACATAAAGTTGCTCGCCTTGGCGGTGATGAATTTACAGTATTTCTACAAACTTTAGATCATGAGGAAGAGCTATTACATTATGTAGATACGATACGACAAGCTTTTAAAGCACAGCCCTTTACACATGAAGAAAATATATCATTTGAAGTTTCTCCAAGCATTGGCTACAGTCTAGCACCGTATGAGGGGAAATCATTTGAGGAGCTATTCCATGTTGCCGATTTCAGTATGTATGCGGATAAAAAAAGAATAAAAACGATGATGAAAGAGAAGCAATCTAAAAATATTTGATTGTAAAAAGCATTGAAAAGGGAGCCGCTTAATTTTTCACAATGCAGCTCCTTAATTTATTTGCGGGTTGCTCATTTTATTTGTGACTCCCTCACTTTATTTACAACATTCTCATATTTCAATTGTCTAAACAAAACAGGCTGCCTCATTCAAAATAAATGAGGCAGCCCGTTTTTTGGACTAAGCAGCAAAAGCTATTCTTTTATTATTCTGTTACAGGCTTTTTAATAAAGCCTAAAATAATTGCTGTGACAGCTGCACCGATTAATACAGCTAATAAGTACAAGAATGGATTACCTTCCACAACAGGGAATACGAATAATCCGCCATGTGGTGCTGGAAGACCGATACCGAATACCATCGTTAATGCCCCTGCAATAGCTGAGCCAATAACAGATGCTGTAATCACACGTACAGGGTCTGCTGCTGCAAATGGAATTACCCCTTCTGTAATAAACGAGGCGCCCATAATATAACAAGTTTTCCCTGCATCTTTTTCACTCTTCGTAAATTTATTTTTGAAGAACGTTGTAGCAAATGCAACGCCTAGTGGTGGAACCATACCACCAGCCATAACGGCTGCATGCGGTCCGAAATTTCCTGCATCAATCATGGCGATACCGAATGTAAATGCCGCTTTATTAATCGGACCACCCATATCAATCGCCATCATACCGCCAAGTAATAAACCAAGTAATATTAAGTTACCTGTTCCCATACCAGATAAAAATGTTGTAATTGCTTCATTAATGCCTTTAACTGGCTCAATCACAATATACGTCATAATAAGCCCTGTAAATAAAATACCGAATAACGGATATAGCAATACTGGTTTAACACCTTCTAATGATGCTGGTAATTTATCAAATACTTTTTTCAAGCCAAGCACTAAATAACCTGCTAAGAAACCTGCAATCAATCCACCTAAGAAACCTGCTCCACCAGTTGCAGCCATTAAACCACCAACCATACCTGGCGCAAAGCCTGGTCGATCTGCAATACTCATGGCGATAAATGCTGCTAATACTGGGATCATTAAGCCAAATGCATTACCGCCACCGATTGTATTTAATGCTGCTGCAATCGGGCTATAGGAAGGGTCATTTGGGTCAGATGCATGAATCCCAAACATAAACGAAATGGCGATTAAAATACCGCCACCAACAACGAATGGTAACATATTCGATACACCATTCATTAAATGCTTATAAAAGCCTGTACGTTGTTGCTTCTCTTCGCCTTCTTGCTTGCCTGATGATTGATAAACTGGCGCGTCTTGTTTAACCGCGCGTTCAATCAATTCTGTGTTTTACGAATACCGTCTGCTACAGGTACTTGAATTACATGCTTGCCTGCAAAACGAGCCATTTCTACTTGCTTATCTGCCGCAACAATAATTGCTGTTGCATTGGCAATTTCATCTGCTGTTAAAGCGTTTTTCACACCTGTTGAGCCATTCGTTTCAACTTTAATGTCAACGCCCATTTCAGCCGCTTTATTTTTTAATGCATCCGCTGCCATATACGTATGTGCGATACCTGTTGGACAAGCTGTTACCGCTAAAATCAGCCCTTTTGATGAAGTTGCTGTCTGCGTTGGTGCGACCTCTTCCTCCTCATCCTCTTTGTCTTGACTATCAATCAATGCTAAAATCTCATCTTCCGATTGTGCCTGCATTAATTGCTCGCGGAAGGCAGGGTCCATTAATAACATCGATAAACGTGATAACGTTTCTAAATGCGTGTTATTTGCACCTTCTGACGCTGCAATCATGAAAAATAAATGACTAGGCTGACCATCTAGTGCATCATAATCAACACCTGCCTGTGAGCGCCCAAAAGCAAGTGCCGGTGTGCGTACAGCATTTGTTTTTGCATGCGGAATCGCTACACCTTCGCCAATACCTGTCGTGCTTTGTGCCTCACGTGCTAAAATTGCCTCTTTATAAGCTTTAGCATCTGCTAATCTACCCGCTCTATCCAATTTCGCTACTAGCTCATCAATCACCGCTTCCTTAGAAGTAGATGATAAATTTAAAATCATTGTCTCTTTTTTCAACAGCTCTGTAATTCTCATTGTTCTCTCCTCCTTACATCGTTGTTAGTTTAATTTGAGGAAGTAGCTCCTCAACTTCTTGCTGTGTACATAATTCTGGTGAAAATGCGGTCGCACTTCCTGATGCTACGCCGTACTTAAAAGCTTGCTGCACATCACCCGTGCGGAAATAATTGCTTAAAAAACCTGCTACGACAGAGTCACCTGCACCTACTGAATTTTTCAGCACACCTTTTGGCACGTTTGCATAGAGCGCAACATCTTTACTGAATAGCAATGCCCCTGCACCAGCCATCGACACGATGACGTGCTGTGCGCCCATTTCAACGAGGCGCTTGCCGTAAGGAACAGCCTCCTCCACCGTTTCAATTTTTACATCAAATAACTCACCAAGCTCATGATGGTTTGGCTTAATTAAAAAAGGTTTATTTGGTAAAACATTTAGCAGCACTTCTCCTGTTGTATCTGCGACAACCTTTGCCCCCTTTTTGGTTGCAATAGACGCCAATGTTTCATAAATTGTTACGGGCAAAGACTGTGGGATGCTCCCGGCTAATACGAGCACATCATTAGCAGTTAATGCATCAATCTTATTTAATAATGCGGTTAATTCAGGCTCCTGAATTGTTGGACCTTGTCCGTTAATTTCTGTTTCTTGTCCCGTCTTTAGCTTAATATTAATACGCGTATCCTCTTGTACCTCAACAAAGTCTGTGACAATGCCTCTTTGTTTTAAGGAATCTACAATATAATCACCTGTAAAGCCACCAACAAAGCCTAATGCCTTATTATCCGTCCCTAGTCGCTTCAATACTTGTGAAACGTTAATACCTTTACCGCCAGGGAACTTCGCTTCCTTTTGGATTTTATTCAATATACCGACTTCAAAATCAGCTACCTCCACGATAAAATCAATAGATGGATTTAATGTCATCGTATAAATCATGCTTTAACCACCTTTACATTTGTTTTTGCCTGTAACGCTTTATGCAGGCTTTCTTTAATGTTATTCGTAATAATCGTAGCTTCCCGCAAATCAGCTATTTTAGCAAAGAATACTTCGTTGAATTTTGAATCATCCACTAAGACATATGCTTCCTGTGCTAATCGAATTGCTGTCATTTTAATCATCGCTTCCTCTGGGTCTGGTGTTGTGTAGCCATATTCTAGATGGACACCATTTGCCCCAATAAAGCATTTATCAAAGCGATATTGCTCTAGGCTAATAACGGCTCCTTGCCCAACCATTGCCTTCGTTTGATGCTTAATTGCCCCACCAATTAAATAGGTTTTAATATTGTTCTCTATTAACAAATCAAGGTGGTAAGCACTGTTTGTTACGACAACTACTTGCTTCGCTTGTAAATATGGAATCATTTCATAAACCGTTGTGCCTGCATCTAAATAAATACAATCTCCATCTTCTATTAAGTTTGCAGCAAATGATGCAAGCGCTTTCTTTGAGCTGAGGTTTTTGGAGGATTTTTCAGAAACGCTCGGCTCAACTAGCTTACCTTGCAGCCTTGCTGCACCGCCATGAATACGCTTTAATACTTTTGCCTTCTCTAGCTGAATTAAATCTCGCCTAATCGTCGATTCAGAGGCATTTGTTATCTCGATTAGCTCTTGCATCGTAACAATATCTTGTTGTTTTAGTAGCTCTCGAATCAAGCGTTGTCGTTCAACTGTTAACATCTCTCCACCTCCGCTATGTTGTTATCTCTATATTAGTTCGAATTTTAAAATAAATCAACAACTTTCTTTCAAAAACCTTCAAAAAAATTCATTTTTGTTCATCAAGCAATTTTTTAGAGATGGAAGCGATAATTGTTGAAACTTCCACATATGCTCATACGTATAAATAGTAAAACTTTTAAGGGGATGATTTGATGGAAGATCGTAGAATTTTAAGTGCATTAAGCTATTTAAGCATTTTCTTCGCACCGTTTATAGCACCAATTATCATTTGGCTAGTTTCCCAAGATAGCGATGTTCGCCGTCATGCAAAGCGCGCTCTTATTTCACATATTATTCCAATTGGATTAGGCTTATTAGCAGGGGTTTTCTTCCTCTTTACAACAATTTTTGGCGGGGCTCAGGAAGACGCAACACTATTTTTTGCAGGGTTTGGCGGTATGTTACTCTACGGTCTAGTATATTTAGGCTTTGTCATTTGGAATATCGTGCAAGCTGTACTCGTATTCCGCAATGTTTAGTAAAAGCGAGTAGTTGGGTATACTAATAGTACTAGTACAAGCTGAAGTCAAAGGAGCGAATCAATTATGAAACTCGGTAAAATCGTGAAAACAGCTATTAAATGGGCACCTGTTGCGTATCCGATTATAAAAAAAATATTAGATGATAAAAAACAGCAACCAACAACAACTCGTCGTAAAAGTTAGTTTAAAATTAATGAAAAAGCCAAATGACTACAGAGCGCAACTTCTGTCATCATTTGGCTTTTCATTTTATATTAACAGGTCATGGTAGTTTCACTTTATACAGGATGTAACCCTTGCGCTTTAATCGTTGTACGGCTAAAGCCTTCTTTTAATTTTTCAACTTGTAAAACTGCTGGTATCGCTGCCTTTAGCTCTGCTACATGTGAAATAACTCCAACCATCCGTCCTGATTTTTGCAAATCAATTAACGTATCAATGGCGCGCATTAAAGCTTCCTCATCGAGTGAACCGAAGCCTTCATCAATAAACATTGTATCGATTTGCACATTGCCTTGGAAGCTTTGAATAACATCTGCCATCCCTAATGCTAGACATAGAGAAGCATTGAACTTTTCCCCACCTGATAATGATTTTACATCACGTGTTTGCCCTGTATAGCTATCATACACATCTAAGCTTAATCCACTTTGTCGACCATGCGATTCTTGACGACTTGAACATACTAGCTGATATTGTCCATTCGATAAATGTTTCAAACGATGATTTGCTGCGCCCGTAATTTGCTCTAAATAACCAATTTGCACATAGCGCTCGAAGGAGATTTTTTTTGCATTTTGCCCACGCAATACATTGTATAACATGATAACCTCATTCGTTGTTTGTGTTAATGCATAAATCTCATCAGCTACTTGCAATAGCTTGTCTTTATAATCTAAACAAAGCTTTTGATAATTTTTCGAAGCATTCGCTGTTTTTAAAGCTTCTTCATACGCCTCTTTATATGTGAGTAATTGCTCTGTAGCTAATGTAATATCCGCCTTTTTGGCATCTGCTAATTGTGCTGTCTCTTGCTCGATAAAAACAGTTAAAGCATGTAACTCCTTCGCATAAGTCATATATTCCTGCTGTAATAATTGAATTTGCTGTTGTGTTCGACAACACTGAATAAATTCTTCCTCTGTCGCAAAGCCCAATGCCTCTCTTTTTTCATTAAACTGCGTCGTCACTGCTGCTAGCTTTTGCTGTAATTCTTCATAGTGTGCTGATGATAACGTATGTTTCTCCGCTATTTTCATATGCTCAGCCTGTAGCTCATCATAATTTTGCTGTGCTTTATTCAATGCTCGCTTGAGCGTCTGCAATGCTTGCTGCTTGTGCTCTATTATTTCCTCTAACTGTGTCAAGCTCTTCATTGCTGACGGTACATGCAAGTGCTTTTGCTGTAATACTGTTTGCTGTTGAATGAAGTCATTTTTCAGCGTCTGATATTGCTGCTCGCTGTCTTTTTGAGTTTGTTCAAGCATGCTAATCGTCAGCTTCCATTCCTTCAACTGTTGACGGTTAACCGTTAATTTTTGCGTTACTTGCTGTAATTGAGCTACTTCTGCCTTGTTTTGCTCATAGCACTCCTTATAAAAAAGCTCCTCACTCTTTTCTACATCTAGCTGCTGAAGCTGTTCATATAGCTGCTCTTGCCCTTGAACAGTGAGGTTATACGCTGATGTTAATTGCATAAATTGCTGGTGAAGCTTATTCGCCTGCTCCTTTAATTGCTGGAGCTGTGGCTGCTCTATGAGCTCACTAGCATTGTCATTAATCGCTGGATGCTCTACACTGCCACAAACTGGGCAAGGCTCTCCAGCAACTAACTGCAATGCGAGTATATGCGCTTGGTTTGCAAGCCAGCGCTCCATTTTTTCATCATAGTGCATTTGTGCGTCATTATATTTTTGCCCTATATAAGAAAGCTGCTCTGTAAGCTGCTGCTCTGTTCTATTCATATCTGTAAGCTTTTCGAATAAAGCTACAACTTCCTTAAAACGTTGCTGTTGCTCTAATAATTTGGGTAGAGCAGCGACCTGCTCTTCTTGCTGTTCAATCACATATTGTTGCTCATTCAGTTGCAGCTTTAGCTTCTCCACTTGCTTATTATTTTTTTCTATCGTTTGCTGCTGACGCTCAAGCTCTTGTTGCTTTTTTTCTACCTCAGCTGTTAACAGCATGATTTCCTCATATAATGGTTTAATTTTCTCTAGCTGTAGCAGCTCTTGTTGATAAGCAATTCGTTCCTCTTCACGCTCTTTTTCTGCTTGCAATAGCTCATATGCTTGCTGCTGTGCTTGCTGCAATTGCTGCTGCTTCTCTAATAATACAGTTAACTGTGTTGATTTCCTTGCTACTTCGTCCTTCAGCTGTGTACACTGCTCAGCAATTGGTAATAGCTGCTGTGCTTTCATTGCAGCTTCATATTCTTTTTTCTTGCTTTCAAATATAGCCTCATCTGCTTTTTTATTTATAAGCTCTTGCTGTTTTTTTTCAAAAAACGCAATTCTTTCATTTAGACGCTGCCATTCTAGCACCGCTTTTTGCTGCTGCTCATGCTTGGCAAATGCTTGCTGATAGAGCTGCTCGTCAGCAGCTGCCTTCATTTCATAGTATTGCAGCTCAGACTCTAATGCTTCGTCTATTTGATATAAATTAGCCTCTCCATTCAAGCGTTCAAAAAGCTGTGAATCGCGCTCCGGCAATGCTCCCGCAAGCTGCTCAACATAGCTTTCACTGCGAGCAACAGCCATTTTTTGCAGACGTTCTGCGTCCTGTTTTTTTGTTTCAAGCTTTTTTGCAATTTCCCCATAGCGCTCCGTCTTAAAAATTTTGCGCAAAATGGCCTCTTTATTATCCGATTGTGATGTTAATAGCTTACGAAACTCACCTTGTGGCAGCATAATAATTTGGCTAAATTGATCGTAGGATAAACCGATGAGCTCCTCAATTTTTTTATTAATTTCTGTCACCTTTTGTCGCTCGACAGCAGGCTTTTCTGTACCGTTTTCCTGTATGCGCATAAATTCATAGGCTTCTCCACTTGCTGTTTTACGCCCTTTTTTAATATGTGCAAGCTGACGCTTTACTCGATATAGGTTACCACGTACTTCAAACACTAACTCTACCGCTGTATGCACATCGTCCTCAGCAAAGTCGCTACGTATCGATTTATTTTCTTTACGATCTTGTCCACTAGCAACACCGTATAATGCAAAGGTAATACCATCAAAAATTGTCGTCTTCCCTGCGCCTGTTTGCCCAGAAATGACGAATAAGCGATGCTTTTGTAGCTCTGTAAAATCGATGACCTCTTTTTTCTTAAAAGGACCAAATGCTTGCAATGTTAAACGAATTGGTTTCATTCCACCGTTTCCTCCTCGCGCTCTTCCTGTAACAGCTCCTGCAATGCCTCATCAAACAATTGAAGCGCATATTGCGAAGGTTCGTCTCCTGTCATTTCCTTCATAAAGCCTTGAAATAATGTGCGTTCATCCAATTGATCACGCATTATCACCTGTTCTTTCTCCCGTTCAACAACTATTGCCTTTCTCTCTACGTGCAATGCATTTTTATAAACGGTACGAATTTGCTCCATAGCCCCTATAACAGGAGTTATGTCTGTCAAACGAATGAAAACATAGTCCTCACTTTCTTTATGCTGCAAAATCTCCTGTAATGTGCCTTCTACAATACGTAAATTACGACGTGGAATAAGCGGCTGTTTTGTCACCGTTACTATGCCATCAGCAGCTAAATCAATTATCAAAAAGCCTTTTTCATGTGCTGCTTCAGATATAGAATATTTAAGTGGTGAGCCTGCATAACGAATCGTCTCATTCAACACATAGTGTGTCTGATGTAAATGCCCTAATGCTGTGTAGTGAAATGGAGCAAAATAATGTGCATCAACACATTCAGAGCCACCAATTGCAAGCGGGCGCTCCGAGTCGCTCGTATTCTCTTGCTTTTCTCCATTCGGTGTCACAAAGGCATGAGCAATCGCCACATGACGTGCATTAGCATCTAAAGTTGGTGTAATTTGTTCAATCGTTTTTTTCATTGCATCATCGTATGTAAGTATTGTGCTATCTTGTAACACGGCCTTTACTGTTGCAGGCTCAGCAAACGGAATGAGATGAAAATGAACTTCACCATGCTCATCATTTAATACGACAGGTCTCTGGTGCTCACTAAAATCGCCAGCAATATGTAATCCAGCTTGCTCCATTAATTGCTGCCCAAATCTTAGACGCGTTGGACTATCATGATTTCCTGCGATAGCTAGCACAGGGATTTTTCGTTGCAACGTAATTTTATTCAATATATCATCTAATAAATCGACCGCCTCTACTGGTGGAATTGCTCGATCATACAAATCACCTGCAATAATCACGACATCTGGCTGTTCTTCGTCAATTGCTGCAATAAACTGCTCCAATATAAAGCGCTGATCCTCTGTCATATGAACGCCTTGAACAAGCTTTCCTAAATGCCAATCGGCTGTATGGAAAATTTTCACTATTACCACCTTCTTTATAGTTAATTTCGGCTTTAATTATTAGCTGTCTCAAAGTAATAGTACCATCAAATTATACCTTAGTATAATGACATCCATTAAAGAATATTTACATGTTTCTAGCTGATTAACATTAAGCTTTTTAAATTTAGTAATGTTAAAATAATCTAATTCAGCTATAGTTATATGTAATAGATTCTATATTTTGTTATTTAAGAGGGTGTGTTTAAATTATTACTTTTTGGCTATTAACACTATTCACTGTGATTTTCTTACACTACCAGTTTAACTTCGGAAAAGAAGGTAAAACTAAACAAGCATTCGCACTGGCTATTATTTATACTATGATTTCATTTTGTTTTGCTGATAATAAACTTCTTTTTATAGCTTTAATGTATGTAATTATAGCTATGTGGATTATTACTTTTGTATCCATCTTCAAAAAATAATAAGTTGCAATCTTAAGGATTTTATGGTAAAATATTGGTATTATGTTATTTGGAGGTGAAATTATGAAGAAAATTATTGCTTCAGTTTTTTGTGCCGCTGTATTACTTATAGGATCAACTGGTGCTTTTGCTGGGGAAGTTAATCCTTATTACGGAGCAATACATTGTGGCAAGAGTGCTGGTCCTTGTCCATTTGCATAATTTTAAAAGATAAAAGTTTATAGTAAGTGTATTAAAAAGCCACGAATCCTGATTTAACAGTGTTTGTGGCTTTTTCTATGGAGATTATTTATACAGTTTGCATAAAAAGAAAAACTGCAAGGAATTAATATGGTACCTGTGGAGTGGACACTTGAAAAAGAGTGTGCACTTCACAGGTATTTTTTATATACTTGATTCTCAAGCAACTAAAGGACGGACAACAACGATGAGTAAACAATTATTTTCACCAAAACAGATGGAACAACTACAACAGAATCCACATGTAGTCAAAGTAACCGAACGAACAATTACGTACGCAGATACATTTAAAAGCCAATTTATCGATGAGTATTTGGCTGGTAAAACACCAAGACAGATCTTTAGCGAATATGGCTTTGATATCGAAGTGCTCGGGATGAAGCGTGTTGAACAAGCTTCTTCACGTTGGCGAAAAGCGTATGATCAAAATGGATTAATTGGTCTGACAGATACGCGAAAAACGAGCTCAGGCAGACCGTTACAGCGTGAATTAACCATGACAGAAATGGTAGAAAGACAAGCGGCTCGTATTGAATTATTAGAAGGACAAATCGAGCTACTAAAAAAGCTCGAAGTGACCGAAAGGAGGCTGCTCAGCGACAGTCAAAAACAAAGCGCACGTAAAGTATTTCAACTCATTGCAGATACGCTTAAGCAGTTTCCATTTAAACGCATGGTGACGTATTTTTGTACGCTTTTAAACGTCTCTCGTTCAGGCTATTATCGCTTTTTAGAGACAGAAGAAGCACGAGCTGTAAAGGAAAAACGAGATGAAGAAGCACGCGACCAGATCTTAAAAGCCTTTAAGCGTCGTGGTTATAAGAAAGGTTCACGCTCGATTAAAATGACGCTTGAACAAGATTTTGATCTCGTCATGAACCGAAAGAAAATCCAGCGTATTATGCGTAAATATGGCGTCGTTTGCCCACATCGTAAACCGAATCCCTATAAACAAATGGCGAAAGCAACGAAAGAACATCGCGTGGTGCCGAATTTATTAAACCGTGAATTCAAACAAGGTGTGGCAGGTAAAGTATTACTAACAGACATCAGCTATATTCCATACAACGGAACGATGGCTTATTTATCGACCATAAAAGACGGCTCAACGAATGAAATTTTAGCGTATCATGTATCAGACCGTATTACGCTAGGTATCGCCACAACAACGGTGAAAAAACTCTTCCGTAATAAACGTGTAAAGCTCCAGCCAGATGCTTTCATCCACTCCGATCAAGGTGTTCATTATACAAGCCCTAAATTCCAAAAGCTTTTAAAGCACTACAAACTTGGTCAATCGATGTCACGTCGAGGTAACTGTTGGGATAATGCCCCACAAGAATCCTTCTTCGGACACTTAAAAGACGAGGTTGATTTCAGCATGGCCAAAACGTTAGACGAGGTACGTGCTAAAATCGATCACTACATGGTCTACTACAATAATTATCGCTATCAATGGAACCTAAAAAAGATGGCTCCTGTACAATACAGAAACCATCTCTTGGCAGCCTAAACCCTTTTTTACATTTGTCCTTGACTAAGGGACCATATTAAATCGAGCTCCCTACAGCTTGTCTTTTTAGTAATTCGGTTGCATTTTACCATTTGTAATATCTTCCATGTAATGGCATGCTGCTTGATGTCCTTCTTTCATCAAATTAGATGTACGCAATAGTGGCTCCTCAGTACGACATTTATCTGTCGCAAATGGGCAACGTGTATGGAAGCGACAACCATTTGGTGGATCGATTGGTGAAGGGACATCACCTTTTAAAATAATACGCTCTTTTTTCGCATCTGGATCTGGCACAGGAATCGCCGATAATAATGCTTTCGTATATGGATGCTGTGGATTTTCAAATAAGCTAACCTTATCCGCAATCTCCACAATTTTCCCTAAATACATTACGATAATGCGATCTGAAATATGACGTACTACACCTAAATCATGAGAAATAAATAAATATGTTAAACCATATTCATTTTGTAATTCCTCTAATAAATTTAATACTTGTGCTTGAATTGATACGTCGAGTGCAGATACAGCTTCATCACAAATAATCAGCTTTGGATTTACAGAAAGAGCACGTGCAATACCGATACGTTGACGTTGTCCACCTGAAAACTCATGTGGATAACGGTCTGCCTGATATGGACGTAAGCCTACTGTTTCCAATAACTCCTCAATACGTGCACGACGCTGATTCGGCGGTAAAACATTTTGAATTTGCATCGCCTCATTCAATACAGCTGCTACTGTTTGGCGCGGATTGATTGAAGCGTAAGGGTCCTGGAAAATGATTTGTAAATCTTTACGGAACTTACGCATTTCTTTTTTCGAAATTTTAGTCAAATCAGTACCTTGGAACTCTACAACGCCCTCCGTTGGCTCCTCTAATCGTAAAATAGCACGTCCAGTTGTTGATTTCCCACAGCCTGATTCTCCTACGATACTTACAGTTTCACCTTCGTAAATCGTGAATGTCACGCCATCTAACGCTTTTACATGATTTACTGTACGTCCAAGAAATCCACCTTTAATCGGGAAATACTGCTTTAACCCCTCAACCTTTAACAGTTCTTTTTTCGCCATATAGCGTCACCTCCGAATCGCCGTCCCACTCATCTGAATACATCCAGCAACGAATTTGCTCATTTGCTCCGATAGTTTCAAGAGTTGGTGGCTTACTATGACAGCCTTGCGTAGCTACTGGGCAACGCGGTGCAAAACGACAACCTACAGGCATTTCATGTGGGCTAGGAACCATCCCTTTAATCGGAATTAGCTGTTCTTGGTCCACATCATGACGAGGCAATGAATTTAATAGTCCTAATGTATATGGATGCTTTGGATTTTTAAAGAGTGAACGTACATCTGAATACTCTACTACTTGACCTGCATACATAACCGCAACATAATCACATGTTTCTGCAACAACGCCTAAATCATGTGTAATCATAATAACAGACATGCCTAAACGATCTTGCAAATCACGAATCAGCTCTAAAATTTGCGCTTGAATTGTTACGTCAAGTGCTGTTGTTGGCTCGTCCGCGATTAAAATTTCTGGATCACACGCAAGTGCCATTGCGATCATTACACGTTGACGCATCCCTCCTGAAAGCTCATGCGGGTACTGTTTGACACGCTTTTCCGGAGAAGGAATACCTACTAGCTTTAACATTTCTACAGATTGCTTTAGCGCCTCTTGCTTTGAAATCTTTTTATGAATAATTAGCGTTTCACTAATTTGCTGACCTACTGTATAAACAGGATTTAACGATGTCATCGGCTCCTGGAAAATCATTGAAATTTGATTCCCACGAATATCGCGCATCTGTTTATCTGTTAATTTTAGTAAATCCTTTCCTTTGAAAAGAATTTCACCTTCTCGTACCTTCCCGTTTTTGGCAAGAAGACGAAGGATAGATAAGGAAGTAATACTTTTACCTGACCCCGATTCCCCTACAATACCAATCGTTTTTCCTTTTGGTACGACAAAGCTTACACCATCAACTGCACGTACCTCTCCACCATCGGTACTAAAGACTGTTTGCAAGTTATTCACTTCTAAAATATTGTCTAATTGTTGTGTCACAATGATTCACCTCATTTCACTTTCAACTAATTCAAGTCAATTCGTTTATTTAATAATTTGTATGAAACATCTACGAGTAAGTTTACAAGTACGAAAATTACTGATATGACGAGTACCGTTCCTTGTACAATTGGGAAGTCCCGTTGCCTAATCGCATCAATTGTTAAACGCCCCATACCGTTAATTGCAAAAATCGTTTCTGTTAATACTGCTCCACCTAAGAAACCACCAAATTCAAGACCAATTACTGTTACAACAGGAATTAAAGCGTTTTTAAGTGCGTGACGGTAAATAACGATACGTTCTGAAACCCCTTTTGCACGAGCTGTACGAATATAATCCTGCCCAATAACTTCAAGCATCGAGGAACGTGTCATACGTGCGATAATCGCTGCCCCACCTGTACCTAATGTAATAACTGGTAGCACCATCTGTCGCCATGATTCTCCCCAACCAGATGGCCGCATTTGCACAATGTTAAATAGCCATTCAGGCATGTCCGTACCAAAAGGTAAGTTTCCTAGTGCGAACCATTGAATTAATACTAAGCCGAGCCAAAAGTTTGGCATCGATAAGCCGAATAACGCGATAATCATTATGAAAATATCCGTTAAAGTGTAATGACGTACAGCGGAAATAATACCTGCGATTAAGCCGATAAATACCGCTACAATTGTTGAGTATATTGCTAATTCAACCGTAATCCAAAAACGTGCCGAAATTTCATCCATTACAGGTCGCCCTGTACGCACAGAATTTCCTAAGTCACCCTTTACTGCACTTGTAATAAAGCGTCCATACTGTACATATGCAGGGTCGTTTAACCCCAATTTTTCACGTAAGTTTTCAATTGTTTGCTCTGAAGCACCTTCACCAGCCATTACGCGTGCAGGATCTCCAGGAATAAGGAACATCAATGAAAATACTAAAATCGATACCCCAATTAATACTGGAATCGTTTGTAACAAACGACGAATAATATATTTTGTCATAGCTGCCCCTCCTTTATTGCTTCATTTTTGGATCTAGTGCATCACGTAGACCATCTCCGAATATATTAAATGCTAATACAACAATAATAATCATCATTCCTGGGAACATTACCATATGGCTTGCATTATGCATATAAGTACGTCCATCGTTTAACATTGCACCCCATTCTGGAGCTGGCGGTTGTGCACCTAGACCTAAGAAAGCTAAGCCAGAGGCAGTTAAAATAGCTGTTGCAATACGCATCGTTGCTTGAACGATAATCGGTGACATAATATTCGGTAAAATATGTAGGAAAATAATACGTCCATCACTCGCACCGAGCGCCTTCACAGCATCAATATATTCCAATTTTTTCACCTGTAGCGTAGACCCTCGAACAATTCGAGCAAATGCTGGTACAGAGAAAATACCTACCGCAATAATTACATTTGTTAAACTACCACCTAATACAGATACGATAGCTAATGCTAATAAAATACCTGGGAAAGCTAATAAAACATCCATAATACGCATTGTGATCGTATCAACCATGCCACCGTAGTAGCCTGCTACAATTCCTAATACGACACCCGCAACGCCTCCAATAAATACGGATAAAAATCCAACTTTCAATGTTAGCTGTGTACCGAAAATGATACGAGTAAAAATATCTCGTCCGAAGTTATCTGTTCCAAACCAGTGCTCTTTTGAAGGTGGTTGGAGTTTATTTATTAAATCTTGTGCATTCGGATCTGTTTTCATAAATAGCGGACCGATTATGCCAACTATTATGATGAACAAAATAATTAAGCCTCCGACTACTGCGGCTTTATTTTTCAGCAATCTTTTTGAGAAGGTTTTAAAAGCTTCTACTCGTGGATTACTTCTTGCTTGCGTTTGTACCTTTTCAGTTTGCACGCTCATTGTGACCATCCTTTCATTAATCGAATTTTTCAGATAATTTTTACCCTTGTGCCTTTGTTAACCTTTTTGCAAATTACCCCTCAAATTTATTTATGCAAAATCTGTAACATCGGCAAAATCTTTTCTTCATCCTGCTACCTCTATTGCCGATGATTTAAAATATTTGCTGTCGATGATGCCCTACTTTCGTACTAAAAAATAGTTAATACAAAAAATGTAGGCAATCACACTATTTTCGTACAAGAAGGAATATTGCTGAATCAAGATAAAGATTACATTAGTATGAATAACAGTATAGCTATGAATATAGCGTTTTTTCAATAGTTTTTTGATTGTTCTAAAATATAATATTACTTTTTGGTGAATAATTTCTTTTCTAAAGTCTATTGTTTTTTGTTGTCGAAACCTGTAAAAATGTATGTTTTGAAAAGGTTTACTCTTTCATCTATTTTATAGTATTAAATTTTTATAAACAACGTAATTAAAAGAAAAATCTCTATTTTTAAACAATTTATTGCCTGTTTAGAGGGAGGTATGATATATTCTAACCAGATGTTACAACCTTGTAATATTCTAGAATAATTTTTCCAAGGGGGATTTTCCGTATGACATTTTCAAAAAAGTCATTATGGCTACTCTTCTTAACTTTAACGTTAACACTTGTTTTAGCAGCATGTGGTAGCGGTGATAAAGAAGAGGCAGAGAAAGAAGGCACTTCAAATGAAGGCACAAAAACAGAAGGCACTGATACATCTGGGGAAAGTGGTGGCGATTTAATTATTGCTGAGTTATCGGATGCTTCATCATTAGACCCACACGGTTCAAATGATGTTCCATCTTCAAATGTTCAAGGTCAAATTTATGAAACTTTAGTTGTTCGTGATGCAAACGGCGACCTAGCTCCTGGCTTAGCAGAGTCATGGTCACAAGTTGATGAATTAACTTGGGAATTTAAACTACGCACTGGCGTAACTTTCCATGACGGTGAAGCTTTCAATGCGGAAGCAGTAAAGAAAAACTTCGATCGTCTTTTAGACCCTGTTGTCGCTTCTCCACGTGCTTTTTTATATGAAATGGTAACAGAAGTAAACGTTATTGATGAAACAACTGTACAATTTGTAACAGAATATCCATTCTCACCGTTACTTGCCCACTTAACACATAACGGTGGTGGGATCATTTCTCCAAAATCGATTGATGAGGATTATGCAGCAATTTCAGGCGATACGCTTGCAGGTTCTGTTATCGCTACAGCACCAGTTGGTACTGGTCCATTCAAATTCGTATCTTGGGCGCCAGGTAACGAAATTAAACTTGAAAAAAATCCAAGCTACTGGGGTACACCAGCACATATTGATAGTGTAACAATTAAAGTTATTCCAGAAATGGCTACACGTGTTGCTGAGCTACAATCAGGTAATGCACATATTATTGGTACTGTTGAACCAGCTCAAGTAGCAAATGTTAATGGTTCAGGTGTTGCAACAGTTGATGAAACAGCATCAAGTTCTTTAACATATGTTGGTTTTAATACAACTAAAGCACCATTCGATAATCCACTTGTACGTCAAGCAATTTCAAAAGCAATTGATCGTCAAACAATCATTGATGGTCTTTACGAAGGTTTCGGTATTCCTGCAATTAGCCCACTTTCACCAGGAATCTTTGGCTATACAGAAGATGTGACACCAACAGATTTCAACATTGAAGAAGCGAAAGCTTTACTTGCTGAAGCTGGCTATGCTGATGGTTTTAAAACAACACTTTGGACAAATGATAATCCAGTTCGTCAAAATGTTGCAGTTGTTTTACAAGATGCTTTAAAGCAGTTAAATATTGATGTAAGCATTGAAGTAATGGAATTTGGTGCATATTTAGAGAAAACGGCTGCTGGTGAGCATGAAATGTTCATCTTAGGATGGTCAAACAGCACAGGTGATGCTGACTACGGTCTATATGCATTATTCCACTCATCACAACATGGTGACCCAGGTAACCGTTCATTCTACACAAACTCAGAGGTAGATGCTTTATTGGATGCTGGTCGTCGTGAAGCAGATCAAGATGCACGTCTAGGTATTTACAAAGATGCAATCCAAATGATCTCAGAAGATGCACCTATGGCATTCGTTTTACACCCATCAGTTTTAACTGGTGTATCTGATAAAGTGACAGGCTTCCGCGTAACTGCTGATAGCATGTACCACTTAAAAGACGTTAAAATTAACAACTAATTAAAAAAATAAGGGTGTCTGAAAAGTAGGCTAATACGCCGCTTTTTCAGACACCCTTTTACTTTTTAATTAAAATCCCATCTCAATATAGCTTTTCAAAGCGGGCTATTGATCCCCTCAGTAAGGGCTCATTCGTAAATCTTTTTCTTGTTGTGTTTTACTTTGCTCCGCTTGTATAAGCTGTTCAAAGCTTATTGGATTCGGCTTTGGCAACATCGTTTTTGCTAAAGATGTACCATTATATTGCTGCAAAAATGCATTGGCCATTGTTAAATAGCCATCCATTGTTGGATGAACATCTGCCGCATTTGGTAAATACTTATTGAAATTAGAGTCAACTTCAATAAAAGAGGCACCATGCTCCTCCGCTTGTTGCTGTAATATGGTATTTAATAATTGTAATTGTTGTGCTGTCCCTTCCCTTTGCGTAGGGTGCACATGGCTGTACGGAAAATAATAGCCCATGACATAAATTTCAGCATTTGGTGCAGCTTCAGTTAATTGTTGTAACAGCTTGCCCATATTTTGTCGCACTTGATTCAATGAAAAATCAGCAGCTAGTTGCGAGAAAGTTAATGTTCCCTCCTGTGGTCGATGCTGAACGATTTGTAATAAATCGTTTGCTCCTGCTGAAATCGTAATTAATGTCGCTTTTGATAACAAGCTTTTCGCATCAGGCTGTTCGATACGCTGTAAAACATTTGCCACTGTATAGCCTGGAAATGTTAGCTCCTTCGAATAAAACTGAATATCATTGTCATAGCTTAATCGGAGTGCAATTAAATCGGTATAACCTGTATCAATTTGTCGATAAGGTGTTTGCCCCGCTGCTAGTGAATCCCCTAACGGTATATATATTTCCTGTGCCTCTACCTTTGTCGCACTTACTATTAGCAAAAGTAACACAAGCCATTTTTTCATCGCTAAAACGCCCAGCTTCCTTGACGGAAAATCGGCTCAACAGTGCCATCTGCTAGCTCACCATCAATATCCATCACACCACTGCCAATCATAAAATCCTCATGCGTAATTGATGTATTAATGCCTAACGCTTCAAGCTGACCTTCCTCAAGCTCACGCCCACCTTCATAGCACGTTGGATACGCTTCACCAATTGCTAAATGGTTCGATGCATTTTCATCAAACAATGTGTTGTAATATAAAATATTAGATGCTGAAATAGGTGATTCATGTGGCACTAAAGCAACCTCACCTAAATAGGCTGATCCTTCATCTGCACTAATTAGCTCCTGTAACAGATCATTGCCTACTTCTGCCTGTGCCTTGATGATTTTTCCCGCTTCAAATGTCAGCATAAATTGATCAATAATATTGCCTTTATAAACAAGCGGCTTCGTGTTTGATACAGTACCGTTTACACCATATTTCGCTGGCAAAGTGTATACTTCTTCTGTTGGCATATTTGCAATAAAAATTGTGCCCTGTGGCGTTTTGCTGCTACCACATTGCCAAATATGCTTATCTGGCAGCTCAATTGTTAAATCTGTACCTGGCGCTTTATAGTGGAGCTTTTTATATTTTTTATTATTTAACTGTGCCGCTCTTGCTTCCAAGCTTGCTACATGGTTTTGCCATTTATCTACAGCATTCCCTTTTCCAATATGCACTGTGGCAAAAATCGCTTCCCATAATGCATTGACCTGCTCATTTGCTGGTAAGCTTGGGAATACTTTTGCCGCCCATTTCACAGATGGCACCGCAATAATTGACCATGCGATATCATCGTTCATTACTGCTTTACGATAATTCACGAGCGCTGTGCCCGATGCTTTTTGCTGTGCAGCTAGCTTTGTCACATCAATACCTGCTAATAAATCTGGGTCCTCTGCATCAATCCACAATAATGCACCTTGGCGTGCAATCAATTCTTCACGCTGCGCCACAATCCATTTTGGGAACTTCTCAATCTCCTCAGTTGTTGCATGCTCAAAAAATGCGCGCTCAAATGTTGCATCTGTTAAATTCACATGCACACGCCCTGCACCAGCCTCATATGCTTTTTGTACAACTAAGCGAGTAAAATCAAGCGTATCTGTTGAGGTATTAATTAATAAATATTGTCTTTGCTGAATGTTGACACCCACACGCACAGCAAGCTCTGCGAATTCCGCTAATTTCTCCTCAAATGTCATCATATATACCCCTTTTATTTATTAGATTTTTTTCCTTTTTTAGTGCTTGGAGTAGGTGTAGCGATTGTTTTCGCATTCCCTTCAATAAGCTCTGCTTTATGCCATATTTTTTGCACGGCCTTCAAGTCTAATTCACGCAGCCATTTTTTATACGTTTTTTCATCTCGGTAGGATAAAAGTGTTAGCACTTCCCCATCTGCCCCAGCACGTCCTGTACGCCCTGAGCGATGTGTATATTGCTCTATTGTCCGCGGCACATCTACATGGATAACATGTGTTAAACCTGTAATATCCAATCCTCGTGCTGCGATATCTGTTGCAATTAAAATGCGCGCATCACCTTTACGGAATGCCTCAAGCGTTTTTTGGCGCTCTTCCTTCTTCATATCGGAATGCAGTGCAACAATTGGTGCATCTTTATAGGCTAATTTATTTTGCTTCATCAACACTTGGTCAATATTATTAACAAATGCTAATGCTCGTACACCTGAAATATTCGCTAAACGACGCAATAAATCCGTTTTATCACGCTCATCAACCTTGACATAAGAGTGAACAATTTTACCTACCTTTACCATATCCTCAGGCTTAATTTTAATATGTATCGGCTCAAACATTAATCGCTCCGCTACAATTTCAATTTCCTCTGTAATCGTCGCTGATACGACAACGACTTGACGTCCATATGCTGCACCATCGATAAACGATTTAACAACAACGCGGTATTCACGGCTTAATAGCTGGTCACATTCATCAAGTACGATTGTTTCTATTTCCTTTAATTTTAGCTTTCCTGAACGTGCTAGCTCATTTAAACGACCTGGTGTGCCAACAACAATTGTTGGCTTCTTTTTCAGCTTTTCGATTTGACGAGCTGAATTAGCTCCACCAATTAATTGCTGTACTGTAATATCTGTTCCTACGATCCATTCACGAATTACATTAACGATTTGCATTGCCAACTCCTGTGACGGTGCAACAATCAATGCTTGTGTTTGCTTTTTACTACCACTCACTTTGTTTAAGATTGGCAGCACATAGGCTAATGTTTTCCCAGAGCCAGTAGGTGATTCTGCTACAATATCTTTACCATCTAACATTGCAGGAATCATTTCCTGTTGAATTTTCATTTCATGTGAAAATGTCCATTTTTTTTGTAACGCCTCATTCAATAATTGAATTGCCGACATGATTATACCCACCTTTATCCTACTTACTGTATTAGTTAGTGTATCATATTTCTTTGTGAAAAAGGGTTTAGTGAAAAGCCCCTTTTATATTGAAGTAAGGCTGTTTGAAAAGATAGTTCCTTTCAAACAGCCCCTTCTTTAAAGCACTACTTCATAGCCACATGCAATAATTGCTGCATCTGCCAACACGAGTAATGAGTCGATGTAACGTTGTCCTAAATGTAGCTCTTTATTAATGATAGATAGCTCCGTACAGCCTAAAACAATGAGATCACACTGCTGTCGCAACATCTCCTCTTCAATGGGCTGCCATAGCTCCTTACTTACAGGTTGTCCTGCTTTTACGTAATCATAAATAGCAGACATCACTTGCTGTTGAACTTCCTCGTTCGGTAAAATTGGCTGAATATCCACCTCAAGCAATGCTTGCTGATATACTTCAGCCGCAAGTGTACCATCTGTTGCTAAAATACCGACACGCTTTGCCCCTAGCTCCTGTGCATGTTTTGCTGTTTCTCGAATCATATGCAAGATTGGGACTGGGCAAGCCTCCTGCATTTTGTCATAAAATGTATGTGCTGTATTGCAAGGAATACAAATAATATCCGCCCCATACGCAGCCAGCTTCTGTGCATCATGCTGTAACACTGGAATTGGGTTCGGCTTTGCTGGATCTAAAATATAGGCAGTACGATCAGGTATTGCCGTATCATTATCAATGATTATATGGACATGCTCCTGATCCTTGCTTGCCTTCGTACGGCGCACAATCATTTCACCAATAAACATCGTTGCAAGTGGACCAACACCACCAATAATTCCTAACGTCTTTTTCATTTACTCACTCAAACCTTTATTGTTAAAGTATTTCTTATATTTGCGATAATAATTCAAGCTATTAAGTGTTAGCTTTATCCAACGCTTGGCATTCATATCTTTATCATAAAATAATGAATTTGTGAACTTCCCTTGGCGAATTAAGCTTTTTGCTTCCATTTTCATCTTTTCATTTGAAGCATATTTAAATAGGACACCTTTGGGAATAATCATCCATAAATGAGCGTTATCTGCATATGTTAGCTGTTGTTTAATATTTAGCATATGATCATCAGCAACATATTTCATTAAATTGTAGCCTGCTGCTGTTACGTAGTAGCTTGAGCGTCCGTTGCGTAAGTTGATTTCAAATAGCTTATATTGCCCATCACGTGTGTCATACTTCATATCGAAATTGGCAAAGCCTGTATAGCCAATGTCCTCTAAAAAGGCGCGTACTTGATCCATCAGCTCTTTATCAAAGGTCGTAATAATTGCCGCATAGCTGCCAATTCCTTCTGGTGAATGCTCTTCTAATATAGGATTTCCTAAGCACATTAGCTTTACTTTGCCGTCTTTTCCGACATATGCATTTAACACGCGCATATATGAATCATCGCCTGGAATAAACTCTTGAACAATTAACGTATCCTGATAGCTCGATTGGTAAATCGCCTTTAAAATAGCAGTTTTTTCTGCCTCATCATGCGCTACAAACACTTTCTTTTTCCCTGGGAATGAGCATGCCCAATATGCCACTGAGTTGGAAGCTTTAATGATAATTGGATAGCTGAATGGCGGTTCGAAGTGTTCATAGTTTTCTACTGTCACCGTTGTTGTCCCTGGGTATTTAAAGCCATATTTATCACACATTTTATAGAAGTTTTCCTTCAATAAAATTTGATCCATTAGCTCCTCATCAATGTATGGCACTGTGAAATATTGTTGTAAGGCTTGTTTATTTTTAATAATTAATTTTGCATAGTCGTCACCACATGCCAATAATAAAAGCCTTTTGCCTTCATATTGCTGTGCGACTTTTTCTAATGCAGGTAAAAAAACCTCATCTTCGTTTAAGCGGTCAATTGCTTGAAATGTTAAAATATTGCTATCTTGCGTAGCTGTTAAATGGGAACGTCCTAAAACAAGTGGACGAATACCGTATGCCTCAAAAAAAGAACGGGCCATGCCGTAAGCGTTCATATCTGATCCTAATAATATTGGTAAAAATGGTTGTTCCATTGATTTTTTCAACTCACTTTAAATTTATAGTATGGACTTTAGTTTATCATATTTTAGCGATTCATTATGTAAAAAACTGCGCACAAATAGACAAAAACAAGCTATTATAGTTATATCAAAAAAAGCTAGGTGATACGATGGGACAATCTACCGAACTGTTACAAGCGCTCGAATTAGAAATTAAGCAAACATTAAACTTACTTATTCAACTAGCTATTGAGGAAAAGCATGCTGAGATGAATACCGCTTTCGCAAAATTGCTTGCCAAAGTACAGGCAGGAGGTTTAATTGATTATCAGCTCAACGTACTTGTAGAGCCACAAACCTGCAATATAGAAACATCTCTTTTACTGCAAAGCTTGCAGGAGGCAAAATCAAAGCCACGTAAAAAGCATAAGCTACTCACACATCGCATGATTTTAAAAATATGGCTACGAAAAAATCCACTTTTTAGAAAAGAATTTTTACCACAAATGTTTTAACGTGCGTGTTAAAAATGAGAGCATCTAATTCAGACGCTCTCATTTTTATTTTTTAGGCTCATATTGTTTCACTTCCCATTGTTTGTACCAGTTTGTTATTTCTTTATCTGGCTCTGCTGCGAGCTGCTCCTCTAGCATTTGCTTTAGCAGCATGTACTGACGCTCAACAGATTTTGGAGCATCAATTGCATCATATAGCTTCATTAACATAAAATAATATGATTCGTCATCGGGATTCAAATTTTGTAGTTTTTTAACAACAGTAATTGCTGACTCATACTTCCCCTCATCTGTATAAAACCTACTTAACTGTAATGTGTGCTCAATCCACAGTTGTTTTAAGTGCTCCCGTTCACTTTCTATCCAAATATAATCACAATCATTTAATAAATGCTCTTTATACCCATTTACTACTTGTTCATGCTGATTACATGTGTCACTTGAAAGAATAGGCAGTGCTTTAAGCTGTTTCAACCATTCATTGATGTCAATGAATACATTGCCGAGCTGCAATTGATAACCTGCATCAAATGTTGGGCTGGAAATATAAATATCGAGCAAATTATATTTTTTTAATGTTTGACGAATTGTAGATATAGTTGTATACAGCTGATTAACTGCTTTATTCATATCAATCCCTTCCCAGAACATTTCAAGCAATGTGTCTCTCAAAATTGTTTTTTGCTGGTTTAATAGCATATAAATAAAAACTTCCTTTGCTTTCGCTGTACGCCATTTCATAGGCTGCACTTGCCCGTTTGCCAATACTACCTTCAAGCCTCCAAAAAGCTGTAGCAATGTACTATTGTTTTTAGAAACCCTTCTATTACTATAGATTAATTGCAATCTAGCCATTGTTTTATGTAATCGCTCTTTACGAATAGGCTTTAGCATATAGTCAATCGCATGTACATTAAAGGCATCAATTGCATAACGGTCATATGCTGTAATAAAAACAATCTCAACCTCTGGCTTAATAGCCTGTATTTTTTCTGCAAGCTCTAAACCATTCAAAGCAGGCATTTTAATATCTAAAAATACAATATCTGGCTGTAACTCTGCTATATTGCTTAGCGCTTCTAACGGATTCGTAAATTCACCAACAATGTATAATGGCTGTATTTCACACTTTACTAATAAACTTTTTAAACGCTTAATAGATAAAGCTTCATCATCTACAAGTATTACTCTCAAGAAACACCCTCCTACTCTAATAAACCCGCCATTTCAGTATGTAACAAATATAATAAATAACAAATTATACCACGATAAAAACACTATCAAAAAAGAACATAAATATAATCAAACTCCAAAAGGAATAATTAGGTATTTTCTTTAAAATATTATTCACTTGGTTAAGTTTAATTTTTAATGTAACATATTATATATATCGAACGTATAGTCATTATTTTATTAGTAAATTGAAGTATTTCAAGAAAGAAAAATGGAGTTAATTTTTAATGATAACTAGCAAACAAAAAATCAACCAATTTATTCAATTAATGACAATAATTTTAATTTTTTTCTCGTTACTATTTTTCTTACGCTTCAACTCGCTACATTATTTTTCTGTTTCCACAGAAGCCAGCATAAAAAAAGGGGTACTAGATTTTGAACAAATTCATAGAGTACAAAGCTTTCAAATGCATTTAGATGGGGAATGGCTTTTGTATCCTAACACTTTGCTTATTGCAAGGGACATAAGGGAGCACAGTATACCTGTTTATACCAATATCCCTGAAACGTGGGACCCATATATAAAGCCTGAACAAGATTATGCCCCCCACGGCTCATACTATTTGAAAATCATTAATGTACCTGACGTAAAGGTTGTTTATAGCCTAACAATTCCTGCTAGTCTTTCGCCATATATGCTTTATGTTAATAATCAATATACTAACCATTATGGTAAACCGACGTTAAATCCAAGAACGCCTTCTGATGACCCTAGGCCTATTACTTATCATTTTTCATTACAGCCTGGAGACAATGAAATTATTATTACTGGCTTTAACATGAACCAATACATGCCGGGCGGTTTAACAACATCGCTTACTTTTGGTGATTCACATTCATTAGAAAAAGCAAAGTGGCATGCTATTATCGCACAAATAATTATTTGTGCATTTATTATCTTTTATTTTTCAAGTGCGATTTTACTAATTATTATTGGAATTAAAAGAAGTACAGTGGCCTATTTTTTACTAGCAGTCCTATCTATATTTATTACAATTGTTCTTTCAAATGATAAGCTATTACTTTGGTATGTCAAAATAGACTGGCTGTCAGCGGCGAAAATATTGCACTTCTCTTATGTCATGGCGCTATTTTGGTTTATTTTATTTTTCAATGAGCTAATGAAGAAATACATTCATTCGAAAATATTAAACGTGATTGCTATTATTTGTTTAGCTTATTTATTATTATGTGCAATGCTACCTGTTAGCTTTATTTATTATACGAAAGTTATGCTCTCTGCATTTTTTATTGTTGTTTTAATGATAATGGCTATTATGATTTATAAAATCGCTTTCCGTAAATATAAAGGATATATGATGCTACTTTTAGCTGTTGCAGCTCTAATGAATCATTGTGTATTTTTCATTAGTCATTATTTCACGAAGAAGCTTGATTTTTTCTATCCGTTCGATTTATTCATTGCCATGACAGCATTATTAGCCTTTTTATTTATAGATTATTTTTATAAATCATCGAAATCAGAGCAATTGGCTATGCAGCTTCAACAAGAACTGTATCGTAAGGATGACTTTCTTGCGAGCACATCAAATGAGCTACGCGCACCTTTACAGCATATGCTAAGTATTACACAGTCTTTATTGGCAAAAAAAGAACAGCAGGACTTGAGATTATTAGTAACAATCGGACAGCATATGTCTCTAATGCTCGATAATTTACTAGATTTGATTTATTTAAAAGAGCAATCAATTAAGCTGCAATTTAAGCCTGTCAATGTAAATTATATCGCTACAAGTGTTTGCGATATGTTAAACCATACCATTAACAATAAACCCATTGACTTCATGATTGATTTACCAGAAAATTTACCACCTGTGCTTGTTGATGAGAATCGGCTTATACAAGTTTTTATTAACTTAATTCATAATGCCATTAAATTTACAGAGGAAGGCTCTATTACACTGCAAGCAAAAGTAATAGGCAATCAGTTATATATATCGATCACAGATACAGGTATTGGAATTGAGAAAAATAAACAAGCTCTCATTTTTGAGCCGTATGAGCAACTTAATAATGAAGCACAGCTTGGTCTTGGGCTTGGCTTAAGTATCAGTAAAGAAATTATTGAATTACATGGTGGTGCCATTCAAGTTACATCAACTGTTGGTGAAGGCTCTACATTTACATTTTCTTTGCCGATTGCTAAAGGACTAACAGCTTCACAAAATAAGCCAATAATAGAGCAGAGTCAGGCACTCTCGAAATATATCTTTTTACAAAATGATTTGTCTGAAATAGAGAAGGAGCTAGCCGTTTCCACTAGCGAGCAGCTATCGATTGTTCATCAAGCGCAAATTTTGCTTGTCGATGCAGATCCTTTAAGCTTACAAGTATTATTAAAGGCATTAACAACCGATTTTTATAAAATTGAAACAGCTACAAATGGCGTAGATGCACTTGCTAAAATTCAAAGGAAAAGCTTTGATTTAGTTATATCAGATACGGCCTTGCCACAAATGTCAGGCTATGAATTAGCAAAGCAAATTCGTCAACGCTTTTCAATTTCTGAGCTACCTATTTTGTTTTTAACGATGCGTCAACAAAGTGAGGATATTCGATTAGCATTTTTAAATGGTGCTAATGACTATGTGAGAAAGCCAATTGAATATATTGAATTGAAGTCTCGTGTTGATGCATTAATTCAAGTAAAGCAATCAAGCGAAGAGCGCTTGCGCTTTGAGGCTGCATGGCTGCAAGCTCAAATTCAGCCACACTTTTTCTTTAACACATTAAACGCCATTATTTCATTGTATGGTGTGGATAACGAAAAAATGGAAGAACTATTATTCGCTTTCAATGACTATTTACAAATGAGCTTTAATTTTGAAAATGTGGACTTGCTTGTGCCTCTTGATTATGAGCTACAGCTTGTGCGTTCTTATATGGCTATTGAACAAATTCGCTTTGAGGAGCGCATTCAAATAATATGGGACATTCCGAATGATATTGCCTTTTCTGTCCCTCCACTTGCATTGCAAACACTTGTTGAAAATGCAGTGCGTCACGGTATACTAAATCGCCCTGAAGGTGGAACAGTGACATTACGAATTACAGAGCGAGAGGCTTGTTATGTAGTAGAAATTATTGATGATGGCATTGGCTTTAATCCGGAGCTGCTTGATAGAAAAGAAAGCGTCGGGCTTTTTAATACAGAGCAGCGTTTAAAGCAATTATTCGGCACAACGCTAACAATTGATAGCATTATCGGTAAAGGAACTACCGTTTCCTTTTCAATACCAAAAAAATCGAATTTCTACTGAATTAATAAAAAAACGCAAGAAACCCATTTATGAGCTTCTTGCGTTTTTTAATTAAACTATTTTCTTTTTTGCTTGCTTCGCCATTGCCTATACCAGCTCGTTACTTCCTCGCTAAGGTCTACTGCTAATTGCTCCTCTAATACTTGCTTTAACAAGGTATATTGCTCTTCAACTGCTTCAGGATTATCTAATATATCGTATAGTTTCATTAGTGTAAAATATTGCAACTCTTCATCTGCATCTAAAGATTGTAATTTTTTTTCTACTTGTATCGCTTTCTCATACATTTGTTCATTTATATAAAATTTACTAAGCTGTAATGCATGCTGACGCCACATTCGCTTCAAGCGCTCTCGCTCACTTTCAGCCCAAATATAATCACAATCCTTTAGAAAATGATTTTGATACGCATTAAATACTTGATCATGTTCTTCGTATGTATCAACTGTTAAATTAGGTAACGCGTTAAGCTGCTTTGTCCATTCATCTACATCAACGAGCACGTTGCCAAGTTGCAATTGATAGCCTGAATCAAGCTGTAGACTAGCAATTTGCACGTCATGTAAATTATATTGCTTTAACGTTTTTCTAATTGTATAAATTGTTGTATATAGTTGCTTAACTGATTTTTCGATATCTACTTCAGACCAAAATAATTCTAGTAGCGCATCCTTCGATATGGATTTTTCATTTCGAGATAATAAGTATGAAAATATTTCCTTTGCTTTTGCCGTCCGCCATTTCATAGACTGTACTTGACCATCTGCTGTTACTACTCTAAGTTCACCAAAAAGCTTAAGACAAGTACTATTATACTTTTGAGCTGGTTTATCATTGAGCATTAATTGAAGCCTTGTAAGCGTTTTATGTAAGCGATCTTTTTGAACAGGCTTTAACATATAATCAATTGCATGAATATTAAATGCATCAATTGCATAACGGTCAAACCCTGTAATAAATACAACTTCAACAGAGGGTTGTATTTCTTGTACTTTCTCTGCAAGCTCCAAGCCATTCAATTCTGGCATTTCAATATCTGAAAATATGGCATCAGGACGTAGGCTTTTTATATTTTCATATGCCTCTATTGGGTCATTATACTCTCCGACAATTTCTATTTTTTGTAATTCATTTTCTAATAACAAGGTTTTTAAGCGAGCCATCGGCAATACCTCATCATCTATAAGTACTACTCTCAAAAAGTGTCCTCCTCTCTAAAAATTTCACTATAGTTAGAGTGATGTAGAAATTACCATTTATGTTGAATTAATAAATTTAATTTTAAATTTCTACAAAGTTATTACTATTTAAACTATTGGTTAACTTACACATTTAGTGTAACATACTTATATATCGTACTTAATGGCGAAACATTTAATGAACGACTAAAGAAAATGGGGCTCAATTTATTATGATAAAAAAGCATAGTCATTACCATAAATTAAAAGTTATTGTAATTATTTTATTATTTTTTTTATTACTTTTTTTCATGCGTTATAATTGGGTCAACCATTTGTCCTTTTCAAACGAAGTCAAAATCCAGCATGGAATTATGGATTTTGCACAAATTGACAATAGCAACCGCTTTAAAACAATTCTCGACGGGGAGTGGGAATTTTTCCCCAACACTATACTTATTTCTAGAAATAATAAAAATACCACTACCCCCATCTACGCCAACTTACCTGAGGCATGGGACACGTATATACAACGCAAACCTGGCTCAGTGCCACATGGCTCATACTATTTAAAGATTATTAATGCGCCTGATTCTAATAGGCTTTACGGTTTGACGATACCTGCTAGCCTGTCACCTTATAGTCTCAAAGTAAATAATGAATACGTTGGTGAATATGGTAATAATACAACTGTCCCAAGAAAGCCTAGCGTAGATGCTAGACCTATTACATATTATTTTCCTCTGCAACCTGGGGACAATGAAATTATTATTTCTGGCTTTCATACGAATGAACATGTCGCTGGCGGTTTAACAAAGTCACTCATTTTTGGTGATTTACATTCGATGGAAGGCTTAAAATGGTTTTCTGCTGTTACCCAAATCATTGTATGTGCCATTTTTCTCTTTTATTTAATTTATACGATTTTACTTTTTATTGTTGGCATAAGAGAAAAGTCATTATTGTACTTTGCCATACTCATTTTTTCAACATTTATTACAGTTATTGTGTCGAGTAATAAAATTCTTTTATGGTATGTACCTATCAACTGGGTATGGTCAACAAAGCTATTTTTCTTTTCATATATTATGACAATGCTATGGTTTATTTTATTTTTAAATGAATTAATAAAAAATTATGTGAATACAAAATTGCTTAACATTCTTATAGCCTTTTGTTGTACGTATTTATTATTTATTGTTATCGCACCAATTGATTACGTGTATTCTACACAAATCGTTTTCTATATATTATTTTTTGTTTCACCTATTATTCTAGCCATTGTTATTTATAAAGTAGCAATCTCTAGACAGAGAGGTGCTGTTATCCTGCTTTTAATGGCTACTGCCATTAGTAATAATTCATTATTTATAATGATTAATCGCTCTTTAACAACACCTTATAGTCACTATCCTTTTGACTTACTTATAGCCATTATTGCTTTATCTGGCTTTTGGTTTATGCGTTATTTTCATATATCCGTCAAGTCAAAGCAGCTTTCCATTAAGCTACAACAGGAACTGTATAGAAAGGATGAATTTCTTTCCAACACATCTTATGAGTTACGTACACCACTCCAGCATATGCTAAGCATTGCACAATCGCTATTAGCGAAAAAAGAACAGCATGATTTAAGACTGTTAGTGACAATCGGCCATCATATGTCCTTTATGCTTGATGGCTTGTTAGATTTAATTCATCTAAAAGAAAGAACGATAAACTTGCAAATCAAGCCGATTAATGTACAGCATATTGCCACAAGTGTTGGTGATATGTTTCAGCTCACAATTAAAGGCAAACCAATAAATTTAATTGTTGATATACCAGCAGATTTGCCACCTGTGCTTGTTGATGAAAATCGACTTATTCAAGTTTTCATTAATCTAATTCATAATGCCATTAAGTTTACAGATAGAGGCTCTATCACAGTTCATGCTAAAGTAAAAAACAATCAGCTTTATATTTCAATTACAGATACAGGAATGGGCATTGAAAAGAGTAAGCAAGAGATTATTTTCGAACCGTATGAACAAGTGGATGCTCATATTAAGTCCTCTCGCCATATCGGCTTAGGGCTTGGGCTTAGCATTTGTAAGGAAATTATTGAGATGCATGACGGCTCAATTACTGTAGACTCAACGATTGGTCAAGGAACTACCTTTACATTTTCACTACCAATTGCAAAAGGCTTAATTGTTGAACAAAGTGAGCCACCTACGAGCAGCATGTTATCAAAGTATATCCTTTTACAGGATGATCTATCGGCTATAGAGCAAGAGCTAGCTGTATCTGTAAATCAGCATACAGACTCAGCTAACGTAGCACGTATTTTAATCGTTGATTCAGATCCTTTAAGCTTACAAGTGCTATTAAAGGTACTATCAACAGAAGCTTATAAAATCGACACAGCTTTAAATGGGATAGAGGCTTTTGAGAAAATTTATAAGCACAGCTATGATTTAGTTATCTCTGATATTATGCTACCAAATATGTCAGGCTATGAATTAGCGAAGCAAATTCGAGAGCAATATTCTATTTCAGAGCTTCCAATTTTATTTTTAACAGCACGTCAACAAAGTGAGGATATTCGCCTTGCCTTCTTAAACGGGGCTAATGATTATGTAAGAAAACCGATTGAATATATGGAGCTGAAATCACGTGTCGATGCATTGATTCAAGTGAAGCAATCCAGTGAGGAGCGCTTGCGCTTTGAGGCTGCATGGCTACAAGCACAGATCCAGCCACACTTCTTCTTTAACACACTAAATGCGATTATTTCCTTGCACGGTGTCGATGATGAGAAAATGAAAGATTTGCTACTCGCATTTGGAAACTATTTACAAATGAGCTTTGACTTCCAAAATGTAGATTTAGTCGTACCGCTCGATTATGAGCTAAAGCTCGTACGCTCTTATTTGGATATCGAGCAGATTCGTTTCGGCGATAAAATTCAAATTGTTTGGGATATACCTGAAGGCTTATTATTAAATGTACCACCCTTATCTATTCAAACATTAGTAGAAAACGCCATACGCCACGGTATTTTACCACAGCGTGGAGGTGGCACAATTACGATTCGTATCACAGAATCAAACGAGGAATATAAGATACTTATTATCGATAATGGCATTGGTTTTGATACGACACGTCCCCGCAAGCAAACAAGCGTTGGACTCATCAATACCGAGCAACGCCTCAAGCAGCTTTTTGGCACAGAGCTTGCTGTAGAAAGTGCCATTGGAGAAGGGACGACAATTGCTTTTACAATTCCGAAATCCCATATTTCCAAACTCAGTTGATGAAATATTGAGGTGATTTTATGCAATACGTAATTTTTGGAGATTTACATTCACATAAAAAGCATACTAAACGGGTGCTTTCGCATATACAGGAGGTTGCGCCTAATGCCTCCTTATTTGCTTTAGGTGATTTATATGAGTGTAAAATTGGCAAGCGCAAGGCGATGACTGCACGCAATATTCCGTTAGAGCAAGCAGTAAAGACGAAGGAAAAATTTGAGGAACTGTTAACCTTCCCTTCTGTTATCGGCAATCAGGAGGAGCGCATTGCACTTGTCACAGGGGACGAGCGCTTTTTACAATATGAAGAGAAGCTTTATATTGACAATGCGCTGCTTATCCATGGACATCAATTTGAGTGGAATGAGCAGTTTGAGCCAACATTCCCTGATTTTCATACACCGTTAGTCTTTTTTGGTCATAGCCACCGCGCAGCGATTTATGTGAATGGGGTACGCACAGCAATTTCCTATAGTGAGCCGCTATTTGTTGGAGATAGACCATATGTCATTAATGTGGGATCTGTAGTCGACACATTAGATTGGTGCTTGTATGATAGCGACGCTATGACAGTGATGTTTATGCGAGCTGAAAGTGAAGCTACTAATCAGATTTTTAAAGACAGTTAATATTAGAACTAAACTTAATGAAGTTAGAAAGAATTAATGAATATTTTAGAAATACTTTTTGAAAAGATAAGTAAAAACCCTAAAACATATAGAATTCATGAAGATTTTATAGAAAATATTTTACCTATCTAACTTGATAGTATTTCAAAGAAAATAATAATATTTCTGTACTAAAAAAGCCGATTTACACCAAATTCCTTGGTATAAATCGGCTTTTTTTCGCTTTATTTTATATACTTCTTCTTTTCATTATTAAAGAACTAAATAACACAATCAGCCAAATTTTTGACGATAACCGCATTTTCTACATAATTCCTCGACTGCCTCACGACGTGAAAAGCCTTCGACAAGGCGATTTGCCCGCTCACCTTCTACAATATCGCTAAATGATGTTTCATGTACATTTCCTAAATTAATAACCCCTTCACCATCTAAGCAGCAAGGTACAACCGTCCCATCAACTAAAATAGCCGCATGGCTACGCAAGGCATGACAAAAGCCTTTGCTGCTATCCTCTGGCTCTAAAAGGCTTGGCCATCTAAATTCATGGTCTTGATTTAAGTAAATATTGCGACCAATTTTTATTCCTTTGCCAGGCTCTACACGTTCTTCAATTAAATAATCTAAATTGTATTCTTGCTCAAGCATTTCAAGCGTCTCACGATTTCTTCGAGCAACAACATCCGATACTTCATTTTTTTGTAAATTCCATAATCGATAGGAAATAAGTACATTATGCTGCTGTACTTCACGTACAAAGTGTAAAATATCTCCTAAGTATTTCTCACGGTTTTCAGAGCCCTCATGTCCATCAAAGCTATGTAGTGAAAAGTTTATTTGACGCAATGCAGGCTTCCCTAATAGCTTATGAAAATTTTTCTTAATGAGTGTGCCGTTCGTTGTAATATTTACTTTAAAGCCCTTTTCATGTGCAGCATCAAGCAATTGATCAATACGTGGGTGTAGCAACGGCTCTCCTTTGACATGCAAATAAATATATTTTGTATGTGGTCTAATTTCATCTAAAATTTTATTAAATTGCTCCACCTTGATTAAACCTTTTGCACGTGCTGTTGGCGGACAAAAGCTACACGCTAAATTACAAACGCTCGTTATTTCGATATATACCTTTTTAAATGTTTTCACAGTTCATTCACCATTCCATAATTTTTCATCATATTCTATCTTATCAAATTTTTATTTCTTTGCATGTAAAATACTTTACTCTGTAGCATAATTCCTTCGAATGTTAGCCATATTTAAAAGTAAGAGGAGGATGATTATGACTGAAAATACGCTCGCTATCTACGCTTTAGGTGGTATGAATGAAATTGGGAAAAATATGTACGTTATTGAATGTGAGGAAGATATTTTTATTATTGATTGCGGTGCAAAATTCGCCAATAACAATTTATTAGGTGTTGATTTAATTGTACCTGATATTACTTATTTACAACAGCATCAAGATCGCATTCGTGCGCTGATTGTGACACATGGGCACGAGGATCATATTGGTGGTATTCCCTATGTTTTGCAACGGTTGAATATGCCGATTTATGCGAGTCATTTTACACTCGGATTAATTGAATTGAAGCTGAAGGAGCATAAGCTATTGCGCGATACGCAGCTCATTGAAATTGATGAAAATTCTAGCCTACAATTTGCAACAACGTCCATCAGCTTTTTCAAAATCAATCATAGTATACCTGATTGCTTAGGCATTGTTTTTCATACAGCTCAAGGCAATATCGTGCATACAGGTGATTTTAAATTTGACTTTACTCCTGTCAATGATAAGGCTTCTGATATTCATAAAATGGCAGCGCTTGGAGAACAAGGTGTGCTTGCGCTTATTTCTGAAAGCACTAACGCAGAGCGCCCCGGTATGACACCATCTGAGCAGCTAGTTGGTGATAATTTAAAAAGTGCCTTTGCGAAAGCAACAAATAAAATTTTCATTACAACATTTGCCTCCAATGTGAATCGGATTCAGCAAATTGTTGAAGCAACAATTGAAACAAATCGCAGGCTCGTTTTGCTTGGTCGCAGCATGGTTAATGTTGTATCTGTTGCGATTGAACGAGGTTATTTACGTGTTCCTCATCGCTTACTAATTGATGCACGTGAAGCGCAGCAGCTTGCACCTGAGCAAGTGGTTGTTTTATGTACTGGTAGCCAAGGGGAGCCGCTTGCTGCACTTGCTCGTTTGGCGAGCGGTCGACAACGTGATTTGCAGGTTTATCCTGAAGATACAGTTATTTTTGCTACTTCCCCTATCCCAGGAAATGAAAAAAATGTTTCAAAAGTAATTGATGACTTATTTTATTTAGGGGCAAATGTTGTATATGGTTCAGCAGGTATGCACGTTTCTGGACATGGCTATCAGGAGGATTTAAAGCTAATGCTAACATTGATGAAGCCAAAGTATTTGATTCCAATACATGGGGAGTATCGCATGCTTTACAAGCACCGACAGCTTGCAAAATCTGTGGGTGTTGAAGGTAATAATATTTATATTTTAAAAAACGGTGAGGTTGTCGATTTTGTTCACTCTGTAGCACAGCAAACGCGCACTGTACAGGCGGGCGAAACCTATGTTGACAGAGTAGGAACTGGGGAAGTAGAAAACATCGTCCTGCGGGACCGCCAGCAGCTAGCAGAGGATGGCATGCTTGTGATTGTGTTAACTATTAATCAAGAAAACGGACAACCTCTCGCTCCACCAGATACGATTTCTAGAGGCTTCGTCTATGCCAAAAATGCGGAAGGGCTATTGCTCGAAATTAACGACCTCGTTATCTCCTCTATCCAGCCTTTTCAAGATGCAAATATTCGCGCTATGCAGCATGCGATCAAAAAGGCTGTTGGGCAATATATTTTCACAGCCACACGTAAAAAGCCGATGATTTTGCCAATTATTATTGCAGTGTGATACTTTAATTAGCTGGGCGAACCTTGTCTTGACTTGGACGGCTCGCCCTGTAGTTTTATTGGCGCTTTTGGTGATTCTATTAGCGCTTTTTCGTGTTTTATTGGCGATTTTAGTAATTTTATTGGCGCTTGCTTATAGTTACATCACGATTTAAATCATCTTCAATAAAGCCTCTTCCCCCGTCATACCAGGTAAAATCCCTTGTCTGCCTGCCTCATATGTGACGGATTCAAGCGGAGCCTTTAACAATTGATCAATCGTTTTGACACCGACTGCACGCCCAGCAATAATTTTGCGCTCAGCTAAACGATCATTTAATAAAGCAATGTCCAAAGCACCACACATAATATAACCGCGATCATTTGATATCGTTAACAAAGTTGTGTTTGGCAAATACACCGTGACTGCTGTAAACGAATGTCCTTTAATATGCAAAGCTTCTATTGCAACGATATGCATCTCTCCTCTCTTGTTGTATACATATGGCAACAAGAGAAAAGATGTGCCTTCGAAATTGTGTGAGAATTGTGTGTGTGCCTGGCACTATTTTCTACACGAAAATACAACAACCTCATTATCAACATGTGTCTCTAAATGGACAGGACGTCCCCATAGCTTGTAAATATAGCCGAGCACTGCCTCCAAATATTGCTGATCTAGCTCCATTCCTTCATAGCAATGCTTTAAATAGAGCTCGCCATTGCGTTTAAAATCACCATCAACGACAACAATATATGGGAAGCCTCCATTGACACGCATTGAAACTAATTGATCACGAATTGCTTCATGTTCCTTATCTGTAATGCGGTATTCATCACCTGTTTTTGCAAATACATATAAATCCTCTCGCTGGGCGAGCTCCTTTGTTAAGTAATTGCGAATAAAGGATGTATCTGATTCAATTTCACGCACTTCAAATATTTTTTCTCTTCCTGAGTTTGGTTTGATGCCACGCTTTTGCATGTCCTCTGTCGGCTCATTATAGCATCGCTCAATATCCTCGAAAATTTTCAAGCCAAGATAATATGGATTGATTGATGTTTTAGAAGGCTGAACAACGCCTGCATTTAATTTGGCATAATCAATCGTTTCAGCTGTCGTTAAATTAAGCTCACGCATAATACGTTGATGCCAATAGGATGCCCAGCCTTCATTCATAATTTTTGTTTCAAGCTGCGGCCAAAAATACAGCATTTCCTCACGCATCATCGTTAAAATATCACGCTGCCAATCCTCTAGCTCACGGCTATGCTGCTCAATAAAAATGAGCAAATCCTTTTCTGGCTCTGCTGGGAAGGTTTTCTTTTTCTCTATTAGCTTTTTACGTGGCTCATCGATATGCCATAAATCATCATATGGCGTTGTACGAGCTTCCAACGGCTCCTCTTCTTCCACTATTTGTGGACGAATGATAGCAGGGTCAATATGCTCTTGAATTGCTAGCACCGCATCTAAAAATTGCTCGACTGCATCCTTGCCATATAATATCTCATATTTTGCGATCCGTTCAGCGGTTGCTGTCATACTTTCCACCATATCACGCCTCGTATTGGAGAAGCGGATATTGTTTTTAAAGAAATCGCAATGCGCTAAGACATGCGCAATGATTAATTTATTTTGCGTTAACGTATTCGTATCAAGTAAAAATGCATAGCATGGGTTTGAATTGATAACAAGCTCATAAATTTGACTTAAGCCTAAATCGTACTGGAGCTTCATGCGATGAAATTGCTTGCCGAAGCTCCAATGCGCAAAGCGTGTAGGCATCCCATATGCGCCAAATGTATAAATAATTTCAGCAGGACAAATTTCATAGCGCATCGGGAAAAAATCTAAGCCAAAGCCTGTAGCAATTTCCGTAATTTCATCAATTGCTTTTTGCAGCGCTTTTTCCATTACTGCACTCCTTCTTTTTTAAAAATGCTTTTTAGCGCATCATAGACATCTACTTTGCGCTTAATAATGTAATGACGAAACTTCGGATTGTCAATTTTGCTATATGCCGACATAAGCGCAGACGTTCTACTATAAGCATTGACTTCGCCATAGCCGAACATGCTAGATACTTCCATCAATTGTTCAATTAATTGGAGGCAACGCTCATTATCTGATGACAAATTTTCTCCATCTGAGAAATGGACAGGATAAATATTGTAGCGGGCTGGGGAATATTTTTCGTTTATTAGTTGCAACGCCTTTGCGTAAGCAGAGGAGCAAATCGTCCCACCGCTCTCACCCTTTGTAAAAAACGCCTCCTCTGTTACAACCTTTGCTTCTGTATGATGTGCGATAAATTCAATATCAACAGCGCTATATTTCGTGCGTAAAAAACGTGCCATCCAAAAGAAAAAGTTACGTGCACAGGTCTTTTCGAAAATGCCCATTGAGCCACTCGTATCCATCATTGCAAGTACAACTGCACGCGATTCAGGCTTTACAACCTCATCCCATGTTTTAAAGCGCAAATCGTCCTGATGAATTGGATTAATAGTTGCCTCACCCTTGATGGCATTGCGCTTAATTGCTGTTAAAATTGTACGCTTTTTATCGATATTACCCATTAAACCTTTTTTGCGAATATCGTTAAATTCAATTTTATTTGTTGCAATATTGGCCACTTCTTTTTGCTGTAAGTTTGGCAATGCAAGCTGTTGGAACAAGATTTCTTCCACATCCTCCAGCCGTACTTCTGCCTCATAATAATCCTTCCCTGCTTCCTTACCAGCTTCTCTTCCTTGCCCTTGCTGCGGCTTGCCATCTCGTGCAACAACATCACCTACTTGACTATCGCCCTGCCCTTGCCCGACATGCTTTGACTTATCTGTGTTGTAACGAATTTTATATTCATCTAAAGAACGAATCGGGATTTTAATAACCTCTCGACCATTTGATAAAATAATGCTTTCCTCACTAATTAACTCTGGTAAATTATTTTTAATCGCCTCATCAATTTTTTGACGATGGCGCTCTTGGTCCTGATATCCTTTACGATGGAGGGACCAATTTTCCTTTGAGATAATGAACTGTTGCTGTTTGTCACTCATTTTATCCACACCCATCTGCAAATTCGCTTTTTTTATCTTATGCACATCTAGCAAAATCTTGAACTTCACTCGCTAAATAATTTCGGTATAATGAAAATAAACAATATTCAGAAAGAGGGTTTAGAGATGTGGGAGCAACATTTAGTTGAAACAGCACGCGGGATTTTTGAAGTATTTAAAAAAGGAAATGGTCAGCCTGTCTGTATTACACATTTATATAGCGAATTTAATGAGAATGGCAATTTATTTGCAAATACATTTACAGCACATGCAACTGTATATTTAGTAAATTTGCGAGGCTGTGGCAATTCAACAGATGACCTTTCTACATTCAATTACAGTATGGCGCATACGGTCGCTGATTTAGAGGCAATTCGCCAAGCGCTTGGTTTTGAAAAATGGATATTTGCAGGGCATTCAACAGGCGGTATGCTGGCACTAAAATACGCTATTATGCATCCACATAGCCTTATACATATCGTTGCTGGAGGGTTGTGCGCTTCCTCAGAGTATATGCACCACCCAGATAGCATTTATTGCATAGATAACCCGAATAATCGGCGCATTAAAGAAATTTTAACAATGCTAGGTAATCCTCAATCATCTCTTGAAGAAAGACGTGCTGGTAGTAAAGAATGGTCGCTGATGTCCTTATATCATGAAACATCTTATGACAAGATGATTAGTCGCCCTAATAGTGGAAAAACAGTATCAAAACGGCTTGATTATTTTTCCTATGAAGAGCTACCTACATATGATTTGCGCCCCGAATTGCCTCATGTCACAACAACTGCTTATATATACTGCGGCCTTCATGATGCACAATGCCCACATAAATTTTCTGCTGAAGCAGCTGAGCTTATGTCAAACGCCACATTGAAAACTTTTGATGAGAGCAATCATTTCCCTAACATTGAGGAAGAAGAGGCTTTTTATCAATTTATAGCTGATACATTTAATTAAAAAAGCGGTGTGCAGAAATTCGCTTCCACACACCGCTCTTCACAAAGTTTATTCTCCGTTCTCCGTTAAATCAGCTGCTTCACAAACCAATCAATCATTCGTCCATATACAAACCATAGGAAAAAGTGGACAAGAAAGCCTGGAAATAAAAGTTGGTATTGATCACTATCATATCCAATATCACCCATCATTCGCAAACTGCGTTGCAGCAAAGGGTCTGTCAATAAAATATCTTTGATTGGATTGACAGTTAATTCAAAAACATAGTTAAGACAAGCTAATAATGGTAGCCAAAAAGCAAAGCGTTTCAACTGCGACAACTTGTCCACCTCCAATAGGATACTATTTCCATCATAACATGCAAAATATAAAAAGCAGGAAAAGGCCATGTAAAAAGATAATATCTTTTTACATAACCTCCTTTTGATTATCGATTCAATAAACTACCTACATAGCGCAACAGCTCGTTTGCTGATGTTGTGTTATAGCCATGTTCATCGACTAACGTTGCAACAACCTCGTTGATTTTTTTCAGTTGTGCCTCGTCTGGTGTTTGCGAAGATGTTGTAATTTTTACAACATCCTTCAAATCAGCAAATAGCTTTTTCTGAATAGCTTCACGCAGGCGGTCATGCGAATGGTAATCGAAGCGTTTACCCTTTCTTGCAAAGGCGGACAAACGAATTAAAATTTCCTCACGAAATGCCTTTTTTGCATTTTCAGATACACCAATTTGCTCTTCGATTGAGCGCATTAGCTTTTCATCCGGACTCATTTCCTCGCCAGTGAGCGGGTCGCGTAGCTTATTTTTATTGCAAAATGCCTCAACATTATCAAGATAGTTATTCAATAATGTTTTCGCTGATTCCTCGTAGGAGTATACAAATGCCTTCTGTACTTCCTTCTTAGCAATTTCATCATATTCGCGGCGAGCAACCGCAATATAGTTCATAAATTTTTTGCGGTCTTCCTCTGAAATCGAGGCATGCTGGTCTAAGCCATCCTTTAAGGCACGCAGCACATCTAATGCATTAATCGACGGCACTTCCTTGCGAATAATGGCTGATGAAATGCGATTGATGACGTAACGTGGGTCAATGCCCTGCATCCCTTCATTTGGATATTCCTTTTTCAGCTCTTCAATATCAACCTCATTGTAGCCTTCTATGCTTTCGCCATTGTACAGGCGCATTTTTTTAACAACGTCAACCCCTTGCTTTTTCGGGATTTCTAGTCTTGTTAAAACCGAGAAAATCGCAGCCACTTTGAGCGCATGTGGTGCGATATGTACATGTGCCATATCGCTGTCATGAATCATTTTTTCATAAATGCGCTCCTCTTGGCTCACCTTTAAATTATACGGAATTGGCATGACGATAATACGCGAATGCAATGCCTCATTCTTTTTATTGGCAATAAATGTGCGATATTCTGTTTCATTAGTATGTGCAACAATCAATTCATCTGCACTAATTAAGGCAAAACGCCCTGCTTTAAAATTGCCCTCCTGTGTTAATGACAGCAAATGCCATAAAAACTTTTCATCGAGCTTCAGCATTTCTTGAAACTCCATCATGCCACGATTCGCCTTATTTAGCTCGCCATCGAAGCGGTATGCGCGCGGGTCAGATTCCGAGCCGTACTGCGCAATTGTTGAAAAGTCGATGCTCCCTGTTAAATCCGCAATATCCTGTGATTTTGGATCAGAAGGAGTAAATGTCCCAATACCTACTCGGCGGTCCTCCGAGAAGAAAATACGCTCAATTCGCACATCCTCAATACGCCCATCATACTCCTGCTCAAGGCGCATCGTATTTAAAGGGGACAGGCTTCCTTCGATGCGGATGCCATACTCCTCATAAAAGGTGTCGCGCAAATGATGTGGAATTAAATGCAATGGGTCCTCATGCATTGGGCAGCCCTTAATGGCATAAACCGCTCCGCTATCTGTGCGCGAATAGCGCTCTAAGCCGCGCTTTAGCAACGTTACAATTGTTGACTTCCCACCACTGACAGGCCCCATTAACAATAAAATTCGCTTGCGCACATCAAGCCTTTTTGCTGCTGGATGGAAATATTCCTCAACTAATCGTTCAAGCGCTGTTTCTAAGCCGAAAATTTCCTCGCCAAAAAAGTGATACATTTTCTGTCCATCTCGCTCTTCAACACCTGCACTTTTCAGCATGTTATAGACGCGCGAATGAGCTGTTTGTGCAACTTCTGGCCGCTCTTTTACGATTTCTAAATAATCGGCAAAGCTACCTTCCCACTTTAGGCGATTTTCTTCTTCTCTGTAATTTTTAATTTTATTTAAAATACTAATCGTAATTCCTCCATTCAAACCTTTATTGTACATCGTATGAATGGAGCCTGATGTTGATACCAATTATTTTATATCGTTAGCTCTGCACGATTACGCCCAGCCCGTTTAGCACTGTATAATGCTGCATCCGCATTTTGAAATAATTGTTGTAAACCCTGTATAGTACAGCAAGGGTCTGTTGCGACCCCAATGCTAACTGTCACGTATGGTAAAAAAGGAGAGGCTTGATGTGGAATGCGTCGTTGCTCAACAGCTTTGCATATATTATTTGCAAAATGCAATGCCTCACTATGCTCCATATCAAAAATTAGGTAAATAAATTCTTCCCCACCAAAGCGCCCTACAAAACAACAATTACTCGCTAGTGCCCTCAAAATAACTGCAATTTCTTTCAGCACTTTATCTCCCTCTAAATGCCCATAGTAATCATTAAATTGTTTAAAGGCATCAATATCTAAAATCATTGCTGTTACATGGCGTGGGGTATCTCTCATATTCGCCTGCACATAGTCATATAAGCCTCGGCGATTTGGCATTTCTGTTAATTCATCATAAGTAGCTAGCAACTGTAAATCTCCGTTCATCTGTACTAATTGACTATTTAGCTGCTCCTGTGCCAGCATCTTATACTGACCGTAATAAAGGAAACGCGAGCCGATTGCGCTAATTACAATAAATAGCACTATATTAACCAAATATGTCAAAACCATTTCGCTATCTTGCTGCACAAGCATTAAACCACTCATTAAATAAATAGTTGGAATGCTTTGAAGCAAAATGAATTTTCGTAGACGTACATGATATAGCATAGTAACTGCTAATAAACTAATTAAATAGGCTGTCACTTGTCCATATGAGCGTTGATCTAATAATGCAATAGATACGCCCCACATTAAAACAAACCAATAATAGCCCCATACGGCTGTTTTAATATAGCGATAGTTAAAAAACCTTTTCTCTATAACGCTCACTAAAATTAAAAATAATATCGAAAGTACAAGGAGCATTATATAAAGTAAAAAATAACCATCCCCAATTGTTTTCGTTTGAGCAATATGCACTATCGCCAATAACACTTCAAGTATAATAATCGTTGCTGCACAATATTTAGCACGCTGCAAATTGTGCATTGTAAATTTCACATCAATTTGTTGCGCATCCAATTCCACTATCCCCCTCCTTTTATTTGAGGTGCTTGATATTATGTAATAATATCTTGTGTAGACTATTCATCCACTCCATTTTTTCTATTAACTCATCTTGAATTTTTAACAAATCCGTATTTTCTGTCTGTAAATACGCTTCTAATTGTAGTAATGCTATTAATATATTTTGCACTTGATCTGACACAGCATGTACTTGTGCCATATGGGCAATTAGTTGCTGCTGTATGGCAATTCTAGGCAGATAGATTTTTTGCTCTATAGCCTCTTCAATTTTCAATGACTGTGCTTGTAAATAATAAAATAAATATTTACTTAAAATAATGGACTGACATGGAATCATCGCCATAATATTTTCTCCAATGTAATACTCTTGCTGACAAACATAATATGCGTTTTTACTTGGGTAGATTAAAACTGCTCCTGTTGGAACTTTTGTTAAATCACTTTCATGCTGTAGCGAGGATGGTATTTTAGGTAATAGCTGCAGATTATTTTTCAATAAATCCCAATAATCACAACTAACAAACGGTATACCTTCACTTACAAAATAATGTGTAGGCTGTCTAGCAACACCTTTTACAATTGTTACAATATCCCCCAATTTATATTGTCTCATCAAAGTATTCCCCCCTACTTTATCAGCTTATATTTTTAAGCCGATAATTTCTTCTTGCTATGAAATAAAACATATATACTATATCATTTGTACCATTATAATATAACTTTTGTAAAATGTACTATTTTAAAGGTATCTCCATTTAAAAAGTTTTTCACTAGCCTCTATCTTAGAGGTGAAATGCTATGTCAGATTTTTTAAAGCTAGTAGGAGAACAGCTTCGAACAATTCGTGTTGCAAAGGGATTAAGTCAGGAGGAAGTTGCAGAAAAAACGGGGAAAATAGGCTATAGTAAAGGGCGCATTTCCAATATTGAAAATGGTCAATCCAATATTACGTTAAAAACGCTTGAAAGCTTAATGCAGGCATTGGACATTGCACCTGAAGAGCTTTTTAATTTCCAAAGCCTCTCAAGCGTTACAGATATCGAGGAGAAAAATTTAATGCTGAGCATTCATCACTCACTATTAAAAGAACGCAACTTAGATGAAGTGAAATACGTCGTTCGTATCACCAAGGATTTTTTAAAGACAATGGATTCTCAAGCCAAAAAGAACAGCCCTGATTAAACGAATCAGAGCTGTTTTTTTATACGCGATATTTATTTGTAAGGCCTCGTAAAAAATAACGAGCAAAGCTATCGCCACATTCTTTATAGTTTTTATGGCTTGGGTTGCGTAAAATCGCGCCCATTTCGCCCTTTGATACTTTAATGCCACCGCCATCATCAATGAAATCAATAACATCTTCAGTCGTTAAAGCTAAAGCGATTTTTACCTTTTTAAATAGCATATTATTTGGACTTTCTTGACCCGTTGCCTTCGGTGGTGCCACAGGCTCTCCTGCTGCGGATAGCTGTGGGCCACGCTTAAAGGTAATAAAGCCGTTGAGAAAAGCCTCCAGCATTTTATTATTGCATTTTTTATAGTTCGCTGGCTCCTCTTCATCTTCCTTCACTTTAATAAGCATATTCATTACATCGTCCTTCGTCACATCTATGCCACCAAGCTTAAAAATTTCTACCATATCTATATTTTTAATATCGAACGCGTAGCGCAAACGAATCAATATATCATTATTTGTCATGAGCTAACTCCTTTCTTTGATATAGTGCCAGGCACACACACAATTTACACACAATTCTTATTGTACATCTTACTAAAAAAATTGGCTAATGTGTTTATTATTTTTTGTTGTCTATGCCAAGTACTTATGAATACGAATTATCCTAGCGCCATTCACAGATAATAGTTAATCTATTATTTTGTAACTCAGCAGAAAGCTGTCCGTTCATTTTCTGCATTAAGCTTTTGGCAATTGCTAGCCCTAAACCTGTGCCATTTTCCGCTCTTGTTTTATCCCCCTTATAAAAGCGTTGGAATAGATGATTCACGTCCTTCTCTGATAAATTAGTGACCTCGTTACTAATCATAAGCCTCACTATATGCCCTTCCTGCTCTATGCGAATAAGAATATTGCTATGTGCATGCTTAATCGTGTTCAACACTAAGTTTTCGATGACACGCTTTACAGCTGAGGAGTCTGCAATCATCGTCAGCTCCTGTGTTGGCATATCTATAGTCGGCTGCAAATTCGCTTGATGAAACTGATCATAAAAGCCTACTAGCACCTCTGATAAAAGCTGGTTCATTTTAATGTGCTCAGGCTTTAACAAATAATCAGTTGATTCAATTAACGATAATTCAAAGAAGTCCTCTAGCAAATCCTTTAAGCGCAAAGCGCCTCGTTTAATAATGGCGGTATATTGACTACGGTTGTCCTGCTCTAAAAATTGAATATAGCCTAATATCGAGGTCAGTGGTGTGCGAATATCATGAGAAATGTTAGCAATTGCCTGCTTTAATTCATTTTCCTGCTGGCGTTTTTCTGCCGTTGCCTGCTTTGTTAAATCAATTTGTGCATTAATGGTCTCTGCCAGCTTTTGCAAATCTTTATCCCAAAATTGCAAATCTAGCTTTTTCTCGGTTTCTTTACGATTTACAGCGATTAGCTGACGATATGCCCTTTTGACCTCACGTTTCAACAAATAAAAGCGCAGTGCAAAAAATAGAGCAATCGCTATACATATGAAAATAATATCCGCTCACCACCTTCTGTTATTTAATTTCTTTTTGCTTAAATATGATGCTACCAATAACTGCAAATAAAGCAAATGTCATAAGCGGCACAATGAGCATTGAGGATGTGTAACTTTCCTTCGATATATCTAGAAATAATTTAAATACCGAATGATTAAATAGCCATTCAAACAGTGTGAACTCTTGGCTTAGCATATACAAAATGCTATCAATTAAAATGAAAAAAATAATGGAAAAACCAATTGTTTTACCGCTATCTGTAAAAATAATCGCCACTACAGCCATCATGGAGGCGAATGCAGCAGCATACAAAATTGTTAGACCTAGCGTTTTAGCCACATAAATGAAAGTTGGCATGCCATAAAAGCCTGACAGCAAGCTGCTTGAAAATAGGAGCGCTAATGGAAACGCCAATGCAATAATTATTGCACCAAGCGAAAATACAAGCAATTTGACAAGATAAAGATGCACTCTACTATTGCCTGAAGCACAAATACTTTTCATTGTCCCAATTGAATACTCACTTGAAATAAAAAATCCTGCTAATATACAAGGAATCAAACGGATAATATAGTTATTGCCAGCTAAAGCCGAAAACGTATATAGCTCCTTGACTGCGACTGCCTGTGCATTAAATGTCGCCTCATCGAAAAACACAAGGAATGGATAAGTGATACCTGCTGCTGCTAAGATCACAACTAACACTAAAAATACACGGTCCTTTTTCAGCTTAAATAATTCAGCCATCATTAAATTACTCATGTGACACACCTCCAATCAAATTCTTGAAATATGTTTCCAAATCCTCTCCCATTGGCATAAACTCTTCAATGACTAAACCTGCTTGCACCAATGTTGTTGAAACATAGCCCACTGAATCTGTATAAGCAAAAAGCTTCATTGTGCCATTTGGTAACACTTCAAAATGCTTCGTATTTAACTGCATTTCAAAAACTGTTGCCGCTTTATCTGGATTATCCACTTTAATATGAATATATTGCTGACATTTTTGCGTTAATTCCTCTGTTGTCAGCTGCTCAATAAGCTTACCTTGATGAATAATGCCATAATGGGTTGCTAGGAGATGTAGCTCACTTAAAATATGGCTAGAAATTAAAATGGTAATAGCGTATTCTTGATTTAATTTTTTGAGCAGCTCTCGTATTTCAACTACGCCCATTGGATCAAGCCCATTAATTGGCTCATCTAAAATTAAAAACTCCGGATCACCTAATAGAGCAATCCCCAAGCCGAGGCGTTGCTTCATACCGAGGGAAAAATTTTTCGCCTTCTTTTTCCCAGTGTTCTCAAGCCCAACAAGCTTCAATGTTTTTTCAATACACGCTTTCCCTGGAATTCCTTTTAGTAATCGATGCGCCTCCAAGTTTTCAGCCGCTGTCATATGCGGATACAACGCAGGAGCCTCAATAATTGCCCCAATGCGTTTGCGTGCTTGAATCAGCTCCTGCTCCGTGCTATAGCCAAAGAGCGCTAATGACCCACTACTTGCCTTCGCAAGCCCTGTTACAATCTTAATTAATGTTGATTTCCCAGCGCCATTTTGCCCAATAAACCCATAAATCGAGCCTTTTTCAATTGACAAATTTACTTTATCAAGCGCTAGCTGCTGCTTATATTGTTTCGTTAACTGATTTGTTTGCAATACATATGTCATACGAAATCCCTCCTTCTTATGATACTTTCTAGTGTAAAAAGCAAAACATAAGAAAGGCATAAGTCAATTCTTAAGAAAACATTAAGTTTCTCGAATCAAGCTAAGCGGTAGCCCATCCCCCAAATCGTTTCGATATATTCCTCATTCGGATTAGCATGTGCTAGCTTTGAACGAATATTGCTCATATGCACATTAATTGTATTATCATCCCCATGAAACTCCTCATGCCAAACACTTTCAAATACATTTGCCTTCGTAAAGACCTTTTTCGGTGAGGACATTAATAATACTAAAATGGCATACTCGCGTGCAGTAAAAGCAATTTCCATCTCTCCAACCTTCACTTGCTTCGCTTCCGTATCAAGCGCTAAATCTTTATGTACAAGCACTTTCGCTATGCTCGGCTGGTTTAACACTCGCATTCTGCGCAAATGTGAATCAATGCGTGCCGACACTTCCTCAATATCAAAAGGCTTTGTAATGTAATCATCTGCTCCTGCTCGTAGCACATCCACCTTCGTCTGCTGCTCTAGCTTTGCTGAAATAATAATAATTGGCACATGCTGCTGTTCTCTTATTTTTGCTAACACTTCCTCACCTGTTAACCCTGGCAACATTAAATCAAGCAACACCATATCCCATCGCTGCTGCTGCAAATAAAGTATTGCCTCCGTACCTGAATAAGCAGGCTGTGCCCGATAACCACTACTCCGCACAACATCACAAAGCAATGCATTAATATCATTATCATCTTCAACAATTAAAATATTGATTTGTGCATTCATTGAATTCCTCCTTTTTGTTTGGGTGCCAGACACACAAACAATTCACACACAATTATGTCTTATAGCATAATTGTGTGTAATAAAAACTGCAACAGCAATATTACTTTTAAAAGGTCGAATCGGGCTTCATTGAGAAATTCGGGACCAAAAATAACAGGCTAGCCCTTTAGATTTGGGGCTAGCCTGTTAATTAAATTTAATTTCCACCTAATTCACGTTTCACCTTTTCACGAAACACTTCTTCTGTTAAAAATTTCAATTGAAAGCTATTCAAATTTCTTTCCAGCTTTGCCTGCTCTAATACAGATAAATTGTTTGCGAAAAAGGCTAGCTCTGTCCTATTTTGTTGTTGATCCATTGCATACATAGCAATTGTAAGAACAAATGCTGTCGATCCGCCTTTTTGTCCTGCATGTTTAAATAATTCACGATTAGTAGGGCTTTCCATTAATTGCTCCATAACGGGATCTAAATATTGATAAACCTCCTCACTAAAATAGGATTTATTATTAAGCTTCTCCATAATGGCAACATAGTCCTTTGTCGTGGAGGCAGGTAAACGATCCGACCATACTTTTTGTATATCCATCGATAACGTTTTAAGCAATTGCTCCTTTTCTTCCTTAGACAATGGAGCTGTTTGCCATTGGTGATAAATCGCTATCGCTCTATTGCGGTACTCCTCCATATCCATCGCTTGCATCGCTTCTACCAGCTCTTTACTAGACAGGTTTTGCTCCTGCATCAATTGACTAGGAATATATAAAACGCTGGTTATTGGATAAATTACATCATGCTTTGATAACTCTAACTGCTGCAAAGTATTATTAATATTTTCCATACCTAGCACATCCATTAAATAATCGGTATTTGCATTGGAGCTGTATGCAATCATACCTTTTACCACTTCCTCTAGTGGTACCATATCTTCTTTTGGCATCTGCGCTAGCCATGCCTCATGTGCACCACCGTCTGTTTTAGGTAAATAAAATTTATTTAAATCCGCTACGCTGACAAGTTGCTTTGGATTGATTTTTCCCTCTGCTGCTTGCTGCGCATATGTAATCGCTAAAATAATTTTTACTGTACTGGCTAAAGGCAGGCGTTCATTTTCATTTACATTCACCCAGTTTTCATCATTGTATTGAATAGACATCGCAACATCGCCATTCGCAGCATGCTCTTTTACAAACTCCATAATATACTCAGGATTAGATGTTTTAAATTCTTTATAAAGCATGTATCCCTTTATTCCTACAACGAAAACGAGGATTGCCACAATTCCAGCAATAATCCATAGCGCTATTTTCAAGTAAAATCTACCTCCTCTTCTAATCACTACCTTTACGTTTTGTATTTATAAAAAGTTTCATTTCTCCATTTGACTGCTTTATATACAAATAAAAGCTATCGGAAATGTCTTCCCGATAGCTCCCCTATAGTCCATTAAAACAGGGACCTATTAATGCAAATGTGCATCCATTTCATCAGCAATTTCTTCACCAGACATCGCTTTTGGATAATATGTAGGCCAGTTATCCATTTCCTCTAACAACTTTGCGCGATCATCGCCAAAGTAAATATGGAAATGACCTGATGCTTGATCTGAAATAATATGGTCGCTAAATTGAACATATTTTGGTGCTTGTGAACTGTCGTCTACTTGCTTGAATATATAGCGAACACCACGATTGCCCTTTTCGTATGTTAAAATTTCATAGCCATCATACTCATATGTTCCTATAACAGCTTCTCCATCCTTATAAAATGTCATGGTCTTATCCGCAATATCAATTTGTGTAACATCTGTTGCATAGCCAATTTTATAATATTCCTTATACTCCTCAGCTGTTTTATCACCATGGTAAGCTTTATGCTCTAGCACGCCATCCAGTGTGCCATCTAGCAAGTATGGGTAAACAGATTGCCATTCACCTTGCCAATTTGTTAATGGGCGATCTGTAATATCGCTATCTTCAAAATAGCCTTGAGAAATTTGTTTATCTTTTTCGGATAGTTCTGCATGATCGTGGTTGTGGTCATGATGATCATCATGATTATGGTCCTCAACTTCAGTCGCCTCTTCCTTTTCTTTTGTTTCTTCCTGACATGCTACTAAAGCAACAGCCAGTGCAGCAGCTGCAAATGGCATAAACCATTTTTTATTCATTGTAACTCCTCCTTAAAACGTAATGTTTACGTTTTAAAACTATATAGTAATAATTACGTTTTGTAAATAGTTTTTTAGAAAATAGTAATGTTTACTATTTTCATTAATGAACGCTATACAACTTCTACGTTATAATTCTTAATTTTATCAGTATTGATTTCGAGGCTTTTAAAGCTAGCCGATTATTTGCTGAATTTAGTATGACCTGCCTCCCTATTCCTTCATCCATTTCATTATCACATCATCCTCTAAACACCCAAGTTGCTCAAAATGACTCGCCATAATCCGGAAATACATTTCTTCAGCGCTATTGACATTCGCTTTACGCAGTACATTATTCACAATATTTGCTACATCCTCTCCCAATGTAAAAATTGTGTTGAAGGCACGTGTTTGTATAGTTTTGTCTGAATTAAACATAGCACCTTGCAATTCATCAACTGGAATAGGTTCACTAAAATAGGCATAAGGGTCTTCATAAGTAGCACAATAAATCCTCTCTTTTGCCTCATTAAAAGTCCTACCTAGTAATAGCTCCCCAGCAAAAATCCCTTTATCCTTTTGTGAAAATTTAGCTAAATCAACCTCTATCAAGCTATTGTTTTCTATAATATAGTAATGGTCGTCTCGGTTTAGCGTAGCAACATAGTCATCCCATGTAGTAATGTTTCCTGATTCAATATAAGCCGCGGGGCGATATAGGTAATTTGCTGTAACATTATTGAAGTAAATCGTCCACTCTGCATAAGGGCTGCCGAAGCTAGAGAGAACGCGTAGTGCAAAGCCATTTTCCGTTTCTACTAGCTCATCATACACATAATAACCTGCAAGCTCTCCTTCTGTTTGGGCATCATAAAAAACTAGCTGTACAATTGCCTCGGTTGTAAAGCCACCACGCATATCTAATAAAAGTGTAAATTGATTTCCTTGCTGCCTAGCATCTAAAATCTCACCATCATGAAATGACTTTAAAAACATTGTTTGTGCCGACAAATTAAAGCGTTCAACAATCGCTTCACGCTTCTCATAAATAGCCTCTCTTTTAACTGTAAATTGCTCAATCGTGATATTACACCATTCTCTAAAATTATTCATTAAAGCATCGTTTTGAAATAAAGTTCGCTCACGTATTTCTGCATGAAATACGGGTGGAATAATATTGATATAATTCGCTAAATTCTCATATAAATATTGTTCGAATTCAGCATCAATATTTTCTCCAAATGGATATGTATGTGCTACATTAAATAGCTCTTGTCGTGCACTTGTTAAGAAAAACATCGTATCACTCCTATATGCTAGTAAAATTTCTTTCATAATACCAAAAAACCTAGTGTCTTGCTTTGAGACAGCTAGGTTTCCTGATTATTGTATGCTACCCTTTTGCAATCTGTCGAGCAACGCGTTCTCCTAAATCTGGACTTGCTTGGTTTAAATAGCCCAACACAACTCTCTTTATTTCTGGTGAGACAGGTGTAAGACCAGCTGCAAGATTATCAACTAAGTGCTCCTTACCTACAGGCGTTAACGAGCGATAAAATTGCCCTGCCTGTGTGAAATCATCCGCTTTCGGCGTGTTAGTACGAACGAGTCGTCCTGCTACGTAGCGGCCAGCGCCACTTGTAATTTCAGATTCTGGCGTCCAATTTGCCTGACGGTTAATTGGAATCTTCCGGAAGTCTGGTCCTAGACGGTAGCGCTGTGAATCCCAATAAATATTGGCACGACCTTGAAGGATTCTATCATCTGTCAATTCTACGCCCTCTAACAGATTCGCAGGTGAAAAGGCTAGCTTCTCAACTTGTTCTTTAAAATTCTCTGGATTTCGATTCAGCACCATCTTGCCAACTGGCAACAACGGATATTGTCGCACATCCCACACTTGCGTATCGTCTAGTGGATCGAACGTTAATGTAGTCTCATCCTGTGGATTCATCAGCTGTACAAACAGCCCGTATTCGACTGGCGTTCCTTTAGCTAGCGTGTCATAGAGATCCTTGCCTGCATAATCTGGATTCTCGCAGGCAAGCTGAGCTGCTTCTTGGCTATCAATATACTGCTCGCCAGCTAGTGGAATCCAGCTATATTTCACATAGTAGCGCACATCCTGCGCATTTTTCCATACGTATGTGCTCACACTGTGACCTGGAATATGACGAAAGCTCTTGATTGTCCCCTCATCAGAGTACAACCGCAGAACGAAATGCGTTGCCTCTGGCGTAGTTGCAAAGAAGCTCCAGAACCGATTGGGGTCCATCATATTGTTGACTGGCGATGGCTGAAAAGCACGAACTGATTCTGAAAACCGCATCGGATCCCTTAGCAAAAATACGGGAATATGGTTGCATATTAAATCAAAAATGCCTTCATCCGTATAAAATTTAGTTGAGAAGCCACGTATATTGCGTGAAGTGTCTGGCGTTCCCTTATTGCTAGACGCTAACGAAAAGCGGACAGCAACAGGTACTTTTTGCCCTGGATGCTGTAGGAAACTAAGCTTCGTGTAAGGCGTCATTGAGTGATGTGTCTCAAAGTAGCCAAAAGCGCCGAAGCCCTTCACATGTAAAGGTCGCTCCAGTATTGTCTCGTGGATAAAAGTTTCATTTTTTTCATGCAACATAGTGTCTTGTTCTAAAATTGGACCACGGTCCCCTACTGTTTGCGAGTAACGCGATGGCTGCGAGCCGCCTTGCCAACTTCGATTGTTCATCTCGTTGGGAGCATTTCTGTCGTTCATTCCTCTACCTCCTATACCTACATTCTCACCAATATATGCACGGTTATATGTCGTTATAACTGTGTGTCCATTCACTTCTGCTCACTCTTAACAGCCATGTTTGTCCTCAGCCCTATTAAAAAAACGTTCTCCTAAAATCTAGAGAACGTTTTACCTATAAATATAATTTAACCTATCTTTTTACTCCAAGGTGTACCTAGCTTTGGTAAAGCCCAACGATCCAAACCATACCAGCCAGCAACTTTCCAAGCAAGCACTAACCATGTTGCAAGGATGAATAGCAACGGATTGATACTTAATGTTCCTGCAAATAAAAAGCTCACATTCATCAATGCACCGCAAAAAGCTGCAATGCCCGTTAATAAACCGACAATTAAACCTAGACCAACTAAAAACTCACCATATGCAACAACGAACGAAAATAGCTTTGCATGTGGAAGCACACTATTTTCTAGAAAGCTTGCATACCATCCAGCTACATCTGCTGTTTCTTGTGATTTAGCAAGTGCACCCTTTACAAATCCTTCAACTGCTTTCCCGCCATTTTCACCAACCCATGCATCGTTCTGGATTTTACCCCAGCCTGCAGTTAGCCATGTGTACCCAACATAAAGACGAATAATTAACCAAATGATTGCGGAACGAGTATCACTAAACAGAAATCTTGAAACAGGGTTTTCAGGGATATAAATAGTACTTTTATCTCTCATATATTTCTCATCTCCTTATATGTTCATTATATATATTAATAGTATAATTTTCCACAGGCTTCTAGAAATAAACCATTAAGCCTTGACGTATTTGTGTCCAGATTTTTTAGGGCTCAAAAGTAATATATGCATTCATCTTGCTAGCTGTGAAGGTGGGTGTTTTCTGTACAAAAAAGAGGATGGGCTAAGACCCCATCCTCCTTTTACAAAGCTAATTCCAACAGTGCAACTGCTTCACAATGCGTACTATGTGGAAACATATCAACAGGCTGAATTTCCTGTGTTTGATAGCCGCCATCCTCCAAGATGCGTAAATCGCGTGCTAATGTGGCAGGATTGCAGGAAACATAGACAACGCGCTTTGGCTTTTGCTCGATAATTGTGTTTAATAGTGCCTCATCACAGCCTTTACGTGGTGGGTCAACGACTAACACATCCGCTTCCTTGCCTTCCTTATACCAACGTGGAATAATTTCCTCTGCTGGGCCTGCTTCGAAATAGGTGTTTGTGAAGCCATTTAGCTCAGCATTGCGCTTAGCGTCTTCAATGGCTTGTGGTACGATTTCTACGCCCATTACGTGCTTTGCCTTTTTAGCTAAAAATAAGGAGATTGTACCAATGCCACAGTACGCATCAATGACACGTTCATTGCCTGTTAACTGTGCATAGTCTAGCGCCTGCTTATAAAGCACCTCTGTTTGGATTGGGTTCACTTGATAAAATGAGCGTGCGGAAATTTCGAAGCGCACATCGCCAATTGTGTCTTCAATGACATCCTTGCCCCATAGTGTCACTGTTTCATCACCAAAAATCACATTGGTTTTGTTTGGGTTGATATTTTGGACAATGGATGTGACATTCGGTACAAGCTCACGAATTTTTGCCACTGTGGCTTCTGCTTGTGGGAATTTACGTGCTGTTGTCACGACTACAACCATCACTTCATTTGTTGTGCGTCCTTTACGAATTACGACATGACGCAGCATACCTTTATGTGCCTCCTCATTGTAAGGACGAATGCCTAATGCTGTTAATTCGCGCTTGAAGTCAGCCATTATAACATCTGCTTCTGCTGTTTGAATTAAGCAACGTTCCATATCAACGATTGTATGTGATTTTGTTTTGTAAAAGCCTGCGATTGGTGCTATTTCGCCTTGTGCAAATGGAATTTGTGATTTGTTGCGGTAATGCCACGGCTCGTCCATTCCTTTAACAGGTAATACAGGTGCATCGATTTTACCAAGGCGCTTCATCACATTTTCAACCATGCGCTGCTTCCATTTTAATTGCCCCTCATAAGACAAATGCTGTAGCTGGCAGCCACCACATTGCACAAAGTAATCGCACGGTGCTATTACTCGGTCAGCGGAAGGCTCAAGTATTTCCAACACTTTTGCAAAGCCATAATTTTTTAACACTTTTAGTACATGCACTTGTACAAGCTCCTGTGGCAGTGCTCCTGCAATAAATAATGGGTAGCCATCAACCTTTGCAACACCATTACCATCATGTGTTAAATCCTCTATCGTTACCGTCAAGCGGTCATTTTTCATTACTGGTGCAGTCATTGTAAATCCTCCATTTCAATGCTTTTATTGTAGCACGCAACCTTTTTGCATGCTAGAGACGCAAAATATTCTAATTTGTTTTGTCTGTCTGACATGGATATATAGTATAATGGAAATAGAACCTTTAGATTACATTTCCGAGGAGTATAGAGCAAATGGCTGTATTAATTATCGGCTCAGTTAGTAATGATATCCTTAGACTTCAGAAATTTTTCAATCGTATTGAACTAATGAATATCCATTGCTTTACAACAGCGGAGTCTGCAATTCAATTTGATTATCTATTTTTAAAAGAAGATATCCAATTGATTGTTTATGATGCGAAATTGCATTTAAATAACTGCGAAGAACATTGTCAGAAAATTGAGGCTTTAACGAAATGGTGTGATGCACCTATTATTCTCTCCACCTCCTATGAAAAGCCTATTATTCTCGACCGGCTGTTTGAAGTAGGTATCTTTGATTTTATCTTGAAGCCATTCGATTTCACTCATTTTAAAACGCGTGTGCAAGTTGCGTTAAAATATGATGCGGAAACAAAGCTTCGCAAACAGCATCAATATAAATTAGCGCAGGATTTAGCCATTGCCAAAAATGTTCAAAAAAATTCATTATCGCCTGCGTTATCATTACCGCATATTGAGCTAGATGGGCTTTATATTACATCGCAAACACTTGGTGGCGATATGTACTGCTGGTTTTCGCTAGATGAAGATTTAACAGCGGTTATGTTGTTTGATGTGATGGGGCATGGCATTGCTGCATCGTTAATTACAATGTCTATTCGCTCCTTATTAAAAGGGATTATCACAACGCTAATAGATCCAGTATCTGTCCTAACAGAGCTTAACAAGCAAATTTATGAATTGTTTTCGACAGATGATTTAGATAGCTTTTTAGTAACAGCGGTTTATATGCTCATCGATAAAAAAAATCGCACGTTGCAATATGTCAATGCCTCACATCCAGCAGGTGTCCTGTTTGGCAAATATGGAGAAACTGTTGCTTTATCAGCTAACTCTCCTATTCTTGGACTGTTTCCAGCTATTCAAGTGAAGGCAAAGCGCGTGCGACTAACTGGCTGGCATCGCATCATTTTATATACGGATGGCTTGCTAACCTTACAGGATGACGAGGAAATAGATTTACATTTCTTTCATTCCTATGCATCACAAAGCAACAGCTACGCATTGCAAAAATTTGCCCAAAAATACGAGCTAGCAGACCAGCAATTTGAGGATGATATAACCATTGTTTCAATTACAATTACATTATAGTGTGGTGATTATTGATGGAAATGATGCTGCATGTAGCTCCTTGTCAGCAGTCCATATTTTTTATTGATCAAGTAATGGTAAACTATACCGAGCTTTATAGCATTCCAAATGCTCAAGAAATTTGCTTTGTCACCCATGAGCTTATCATTAATGCTGTTGAAGCAATGAACAAGGCAAATAGGCAAGAAGATATTCAATTGCACATTCTATGGCATGATGCGCAAATTCAAATTACAGTAACTGATTTTGCTGAGGGCATCCCGCCTGAAGAGTGGCAATCTATTATTGAGCCAAATTTAGAGGAAATGAGCTTTTCCGACCGCGGACGAGGCTTCTTCTTTATCGCTCATATGGTAGATCAGCTATGGTTTGAGCAATTAGCTACTTCGCAATTTTTAGTTGGCATTAAGAAAAGTTTATTCGATTAGGAGGCTTCTACATAATGAAGTGGTCAATTCGTAAAAAGGTCAATATCGTTATTTTTACTTGTATTTTATTATTAGCGTGTATTTTAGGTGGCGTCAATTATTATGTGACAAAGAAAAACTTACTAGAAAGTGCTAATGAGAAATTAATGTCAGATGTGCAATTAAGCTATTATGCACTTGATTCTAGTATTCCTGGAGATTGGGATATTATTGACGGTAATCTTTATAAAGGCTCTGTCAACATGGTAGAGAACTATGAGGTTGCCGATCAAATTAGCGATTTAACAAATGGAAACGTCATGTCTATATTTCAAAATGACACACGTATTTCAACAACGATTATCGAAAATGAAGAACGTGCATTAGGGACAAAGGTTTCTGATGCTGTGGCAGAGGTTGTACTAAATAACAAAGAGCGCTTTCTTGGTACAGCAACTGTTCTAGGAGACCCATTCCAGGCTGCATATGATCCTATTTTAAATAAAAATGGCGAAGTAATAGGTATTTGGGCTGTTGCGGTTCCAACAGCACCTTACACAAAAATTGCAACAGCATCTGCCATTGAAAATATTGTCATTTCTTTAGTTATTGCGATTGTCATTACCATTATTATTGGCTTTATTATGCAGCGCCTTATTGTAACACCGATTAATGTTTTGCGTAACAATGCTAATGAGCTCGCAAATTTAAATTTGAAGGTCGACTTATTAAAAGCAAGAGGTAATGATGAAATTGCAGATTTAGCTGTTGCCTTCCACAATATGAAGGAGCGTTTAACAGAAACAGTAACAAATGTCGCTCAAAACGCTAATGAAATCGCTAGCTCTTCTCTTGCCTTAGCGGAATCATCACAGCAAACAAATGAGGCTTCAAGCCAAATTGCTACAACGATGAATGATGTAGCTGCTGGTATTACAACACAGGCAGAAAAAGCTGAGCATATTGTGAATATGATGCGTAATACAATTAGCCAAGTCGATAGCAGCTTACTCAATGCTGAGGAAAGCTTTAACCATGCTAAAGAGTCTACACATATTGCGCTTGAAGGTGAGGCGGCAATTAGTAAAGCGATTCAACATTTAGGTACTGTGACAGAGACGGTTAGCTATGCAACGGACTCTATTCAAAAGCTAGGTATGCGCTCAGAGGAAATTGGTGGCATTATTACAGTCATTACAGATATTTCTGATCAAACGAATTTATTAGCTCTTAATGCAGCAATTGAAGCTGCAAGAGCTGGAGAGCATGGCAAAGGCTTTGCTGTCGTGGCATCGGAGGTACGCGTTTTAGCTGAACAATCGAAAGAAGCAGCACAGCAAATTACAGAGCTGATTAAAGATATTCAAGCAGAAACAGCTGTAACTGTTCGTACAATGGAAAGTAATTTATCAGCGGTTGAGGAGCAAGTTGTTATTATTAATCAGGGTGGAGAAGCATTGAAGGAGATTGTTGAGAAAACAAGTATAACGGAGACAGGTGTGGCACAAATGAAAGATGCCTTCACAACTGTCAATACGAACTCTCATAATGTTCAAGATGCCATTTACGATATTTCAGGCATTATTGAACTATCAGCTGCTGCCTCAGAGGAAATTGCAGCGGCTTCTGAAGAACAATACGCTACTGTTGCAGAAATGGCTGAAAGCACAGCACATTTAGCGACAATTGCTGATCGTTTGCGTGAAGAAGTAAATAAATTTCAGCTTTAAATAGGAGGTATACAATGGAACAAAAAATAGCTACCGTGCAAATAACAGATAAATCTACCTATGTTTCTATTGCCTTTACAGGAAACCTAGAATACGGATTAATTGAAGAAATAAAAAAACAGCTGCAAGCACAAAGCTTACAAGCGGAGCTCGGCTTTATTTTAGATATGAGTCGTGTAAAAAATATTGATAGTACAGGGTTTGGTATGATTGTCAATTTTGCCAAAAAAGTCTCGATACAAAATAAAAAAATCGTCATTATTGTTGTAGATAATTTCGTACGTAAGCTTTTCGCTATTTCACAATGCGATAAAATCTTCCCAATTGTTGAAAATGAAAAAGAAGCATTACAAGTTATTCAAGGTAATGGTCATACAGAGCTATCAATAAACGACTACTAAAACTAAAGAGCGTTGTGAAATGCTATACATTGCATTTCACAACGCCCTTTTTAAAACTTTCCGCCGCTACCGCTATAGGAGTGTCCGCCACTTGTTGTGCCACCGCCACTGCTTCCGCCTCCACCTGAATTGCTTGAAGCCTTTTTCGTTTTTGTGACAGTTGTGCGTAAATAGCGATCATGCTTTTTTGTAATACCCGAACCATTAGAATCAAAATAATCACGCTCTGTTGTTGTCATCTTACCACCTGAGCTATAAGCCATCAGCCCAACAACAAGCGCTGCCAATAAAAGCGCTACCCCCCATTGAAACCACCATTGGAATATAATACCGTCTGGTCCATAGCTCATATAGTCATGTGACTCAATAATAAATTGGCTGAATGCCTCATAATAATCACCGGCCGATAAGCTTGGTGTTATTTGCTCACGAATATACGCTAAACGCCCATCATCTAAATAAGCTTTTCCCTTTTTAAAGCCTGATAAAAAGACATCACGCTCCTGCATATCAATGGACATCATCACTGTATTGCCATGTGGCTTATTATAGCCTGGTGCTTCATTATCATAAAAATCGCCCATATATTGCTCGATTCCCTTACCATCAGTTCCATTAACAGTTAATATGATAAAGGCTGTTTTATAATCTGCACTAAGCTCCTTCGCCAAAGCCTCTACTTCTTTTTTCTCCTCTGTTGTTAAAAGGTTGGCATAATCAAAAATATATTGCGTTTGATTAGTAGATTCAGCAAATACAGAAGGCTGCCATAAAGCCACTAGTAAAATAAAAAATGCGAAACATTTTTTCAGCATACTCATAAATAGCCCTCCCCTATCAATGTTGCAATAGCTTTCAGTATAATAAACGTGCCTGCTGCAATTCCACCAAACCAAGCAGCCGCCTTTCCTTTACTAATTGGTGGCTTCCCTACTACCTTGCCCGTATGACCATTCATTGCAAAAATATATTCCGAATTGTTGTAGTCATGGTAAATCATCCATACAGGCAGCAGCACATAAGCGCTATTTTTTTGTTTGATATTAACATTCTTCTGCTTATAGCTAACTGTGCTATAATTGCTCAACTCACTAGCGATATACTTATCTGCGTACTCCTGTACTCGCTTTTCAATGCGAGGTAGCATTTCTTTATCTGTGTAATTATATTTCTCTGCAATATAGCCTGCTAAATAAGGTGTTTTGAAATCCTTCAGTTCATGAAAAGGGAACGGTTCGATTTTATCCATTAGCTCATCATTCATTTTCTCAGAGGCATCTGCTGGAATTTTTGAATAGTTTAAGTTGATTTCACGCATTACATCGAAATAGCTTGTTTCGGTATAATTATAATCACCTTTTGAATATGTGCGCACAACCGTGCCAACTGCCTTTACCTTTGCTTGACTGTTAATATCATAAAGCCAAAATGGCACATACATTCCTGTAATTGTTTTAACGCGCTCAGACATCATAAAATCCTTCGGCATTAGCCAGCCTCGACGACACCATTTTTTAAAGGCCTTTACTGCTTCCTTTTCGCTTATTGTAAATGGAATCACTTTTGATGGTGCTAAGCTGCCAGATAAACGATCTGCAATAACGACTGCTGATTGACAAAAGCTACAGTTTGTCGCCGTTGTTTCTGCAAGCGTAATAAGCACTGCTCCACAGTTATTACAATGATATTCGTTCGTCTCACTGTCTTCAAAGGTCGTCTTAATCAATTCCTCTGGATAGTTTTCAATCGTATCCTGCCTACCACAGCTTTGACATGTTAGCTTTCCTGTATCTGCATCAAAATTCATATCTCCAGCGCAGCTAGGGCATGTATAATGTAAAATCATTACCGTTCCCCCTCAAAATAGTATGTATTGTAGTCATTATAATCTATATAGTCTAGAAAAAAATAGAGGGCTACATGAAAAAAGTATTGGGATATGCAGACTTTAGCCTACTTCCCCAACACCTTACTAAACTCGATCTTCCTCACGAATTTCCTCGATTGGAACAAAAATCTCAATATGTCGCTTTAAATTTTGGAATGTTGCTGGCGCATCGCCACCGTATTCCCCATCTAAATTTAAATGCACCTCGTCATCCGATGTGACTTTTACTTTATTTGCTTTGCGATAAATGACACGCTCATCATTCAAATGTTCCCCACGCAACGCTAAAGAAGCAATTTTAATAAAATCGGTAATTGAGCATTCTTTCAGTACCATCACTGTAAATAGCCCATCGTTGATTGAAGCATCTGGCGCAATTTTTTCGAAGCCACCTACCGAGTTCGTTAAGCCGCATAAAAACATCATTGCATTACCATCAAACACTTCCTCATCGATTTCAATTCTCATATGTGTCGCCTTAATCGAGGGAATCATTTCGATACCTTTTAAATAATAGGCAAGCTGACCTAGCACCGTTTTCATTTTGCTTGGCACCTCATATGTCAGCTCTGTAATTCGTCCGCCTGCCGCAATATTGATGAAATAGCGCTCATTATTTAATATGCCAACGTCCACAGGCAATGTATCGCCTTTGACAATAATTTCTACTGCCTCATCAATTTTACGTGGGATATGGATAGCGCGTGCGAAATCATTCGTTGTTCCCATCGGAATTAAGCCGAGTTTGGGGCGCTTGTCAAAGCCGCTAATACCTGCTACTACTTCGTTTAGTGTACCATCGCCACCAACGGCAATCACCACATCAAATTGTCGCTCCACAGCCGCCTTAGCTGCTGCCGTTGCATCTCCTTCACATGTCGTTGCATGACATGATGTTTCATAGCCTGCTATTTCTAGTTTTTCTAATACCTCTGGTAAATGCTTTTTAAATGCTTCACGACCAGAAGTGGGATTATAAATGATTCGTGCTCGTTTCATTCCGTTAACCATCCTACAAATTCAAATTTTCTTATCTATCATTGTAACGTTTTTACAATCGTAAACGTTCCCTATAGGATTGCTGAAACAGCTTTCTTGAAATCCTCATAAACATATGTCCAATATTTGCTATCCTCAATGTATTGTTGACGCATATTCGTATACATTGCTTTTTGTGCCTCTTCAAATGCTGGGTCCTCTTTGTCAGGTAATCCTGCGCGTGCATCCATCACAAATTGCTGTAGCTCTGGCGCACGTGGGCCCCATTTCCCTACAACTTCGCCTGTTGCGTTTAATAGTAAATAAATTGGAATTGCACGACCACCATTTGTTAAATATTGATCAATTAAATCTGTATCTGCATCGCGCAATGTTGCACGCATGTCTAAGCCTGCTGCCTCTGCCACTTTACGCACGATTGGATTGTTGAGCATGGCATCGCCACACCAGTCTTCCGTAATCGCTAAAATGTGCACATCGCTATTTTTTAATTGCTCAATAAATGCATCTTTTGGCACAGTGAATTGATTGTAAATAGCAAAGCTTTCTTCTTTTAATGTTGACATCTCGTTCATATATTGTGCAATCGAAATCGCTTCATCAAAATATTGTTGTTCTGTTTTCATTGTTAGATTCCTCCCTAGTGCTTTTATTTTCTATTTTGCATCTTTTCCTAAAATTTCACAACTAATTGATTCCATTTAAAATAGCTGCCGGGAAAGTATTAACTTTCTCGACAGCTCAGCAATGTTAATTAGCGTTTCGCAAGCTCTTCTAATAAAATTTGATTTGTTAGCTGAGGGTTTGCTTGTCCTTTAGATGCTTTCATAATTTGACCTAGCATCGCTTTAATTGCGCGGTCCTTCCCTGCTTTAAAGTCTTCTACAGATTTTGTGTCATTATCTAACACTTCTGTAACAAAGCCTAAAATAACAGCAGGATCAGAAATTTGTACTAAGCCTTTTTCTTTAACGATTTTCGCTGCATCGCCACCGTTTGCAACAAGCTCCGTGAATACCTTTTTCGCGATTTTTGATGAAATCGTCCCATCGGAAATCAGCTTCACCATACCTGCTAAGTTTTCAGGTGTTAACGCTGTATCTTTTAATTCCTTACCTTCTGCATTTAAGTATGCAGATACATCGCCCATTAACCAGTTTGCTGCTAGCTTTGCATCAGCACCTGCTGCCACTGTCGCATCAAAGAAATCGGAAATATCCTTATTGATAACAAGCACTGCCGCATCATAAGCTGTTAGACCTAGCTCAGATTCGTAGCGAGCTTTACGTGCATCTGGCAGCTCTGGAATAGACGCTTTTACGCGCTCTAACCATTCGTTATCAATCGATAAGCGCACTAAATCTGGCTCTGGGAAGTAGCGGTAATCATCCGCGCCTTCTTTGACACGCATTAAAATTGTTTTACCTGTTTTCTCATCAAAGCGGCGTGTTTCTTGCTCAATCTCGCCACCAGCACGCAATACTTCAGCTTGACGTACTTCCTCATGCTCTAAACCTTTGCGCACGAAGTTGAAGGAGTTTAAGTTTTTCAATTCTGTTTTTGTACCGAATTTTTCTTGACCATATGGACGTAATGAAATGTTAGCATCACAGCGCAGCGAGCCTTCCTCCATACGTACATCCGACACGCCTGTATATTGAATAATAGATTTTAATTTTTCTAAGTAGGCATATGCTTCATTTGGTGTGCGAATATCTGGCTCAGAAACGATTTCCACTAATGGCGTCCCTTGACGGTTAAAGTCAACTAAAGAGTAGCCATCCGCATGTGTTAATTTACCAGCATCCTCCTCCATATGAAGGCGCGTAATACCGATGCGCTTTTTGTAGCCATCTACTTCAATTTCAATCCAGCCATTTTTACCGATTGGCTTATCAAATTGTGAAATTTGGTAAGCTTTCGGATTGTCTGGGTAGAAATAATTTTTACGATCAAATTTTGTTTCTTGCTCGATTTCCATGTTGAGTGCAAGTGCTGCACGCATCGCGAAGTCCACAACATTTTTATTCAATACAGGTAATACGCCTGGATAGCCTAAGTCGATAACCGATGTATTTGTATTTGGCTCAGCACCAAAATGGTTTGGTGAGCTTGAGAAAATTTTGGATTCTGTTTTTAACTCAACGTGCACTTCTAAACCGATAATTGTTTCAAAGTTCATTTTATTTTACCTCCCAAATTTGAGGTGTTTTGCTATGGAAGTCTGTTGCTTGCTCATATGCATAAGCTGTGCGATAAATTGTTTCCTCATCAAAATGCTTACCGATAATTTGTAAGCCTAATGGCAGACCATTTTCAAAGCCACATGGAATTGAAATCGCTGGTACACCTGCTAAGTTAATTGGAATTGTTAAAATATCATTTGCATACATCGTCATTGGGTCATCAATGTTTTCACCAATTTTAAATGCTGGTGTTGGCGATGTAGGACCGATAATCACATCAAAGTCTGCAAATACTTTATCATAGTCTTCTTTAATCAACGTACGCACTTGTTGTGCCTTTTTATAATAAGCATCATACGTGCCTGCTGATAATGAATATGTGCCAAGCATAATACGGCGTTTTACTTCATCACCAAAGCCTTGTGCACGTGTTTCTTTATATAGCTCCATTAAATTTTTCACGCCTTCAGCGCGGAAGCCATAACGAATACCATCGAAGCGAGAAAGGTTTGATGATGCTTCTGATGACGATAAAATGTAGTAAGCTGCTAATGCATATTTAGAATGCGGTAACGATACCTCTTCCACTGTTGCACCTAAGCCTTTTAATACTTCTAGTGCATCTAATACAGATTGACGTGCAGCCTCGCCTACACCTTCACCTAAAAACTCTTTCGGTACAGCGATACGTAAGCCTTTAATATCGCCATTTAATGCAGCTGCATAGTTTGGCACCGGCACGTTCGCAGATGTTGAGTCATTTGCATCCACACCCGAAATAGCTTCTAATAATAATGCATTATCACGTACGTTGCGCGTGATCGGACCGATTTGATCAAGTGAAGATGCGAATGCTACTAAACCAAAGCGTGATACACGACCATATGTTGGCTTCATTCCAACAACGCCACAATAAGCGGCTGGCTGACGAATCGAACCACCTGTATCAGAGCCTAATGAGAAAGGTACTTCTCCTGCAGCAACAGATGCTGCTGATGCACCTGAAGAGCCGCCTGGTACGTGTGCAAGGTTCCAAGGGTTTTTTGTCGTTTTATAATAAGAGTTTTCATTCGAAGAGCCCATTGCGAACTCATCCATGTTTAGCTTCCCAACTGTAACCATGCCTGCTTCACGTAGCTTTTTCACAACTGTTGCATCATAAATTGGCATGAAGCCTTCCAAAATTTTAGAGGCGCATGTTGTTTCTAAGCCTTCTGTCACGATATTATCCTTTACACCGATTGGTAAACCAAATAATGGTCCACGCTCCGCGAAAGGCACTTTATCTAATTCTGCCGCTTGTGCAGTTGCTTGCTCTTTATTTAATGCTAAAAATGATTGTACATCCCCATCTAATGCTTCAATGCGTGCGAATGCTTCATTTGTTAAATCAGCGATTGTTAGATCGCCTTTATGTAAGCTTTCTTGCAGCTCATGTGCTGAACGCTCAAATAACGTCATCTGTAAAGTCCTCCTACATTTTCATTTAAATGATGTCTTTTAGTCTAAAATTGACGGTACTTTTACTTGTCCTGCTTCTTGTTCCTTGACATTTAGCATCATTTTTTCACGCGCTAAGCCTTCACCTGCAACATCTTCACGCAATACATTGACCAATGGTAAAACATGTGATGTTGGCTCAACATTTGTTGTATCTAATTCATTTAGCTGCTCTGCAAAATCAGTAATTTTCCCCAATTGCTCTGCAAACTTTTCTGCTTCCTCTTCCGTAATCGCAAGTCGTGCTAAATGAGCAACATGCTTTACTTCCTCTTTTGTTAGTTTAGCCATTATTTACACCTCCGAATAAAGTTAACCATACGTGTTATCATAACATTTTTCATAATGAAAATCATAAGTTTGAGCAAAAATAACAGATACTCCTCGTAAAATGAGCAGGGCTGTCCAAAAGCCTATGTCTGCTTAGAACATCGTTATTTAACAGAGAAAATAATAAACCGTTGCATGAGAAGTGATACATTGTAAAATCACATTCTCATACAACTGCTATTTGCTACTATTCATAAATATGGACAAAAGGCTTATCGCTATTGCGTTCCTTTTTGATTAATACTTCTGGTCCATTAACCGATGTCACACTCACTGTAATTGTTACATCGCTAGGCAATTGCTTAAGCATAACATCTGTTAAATACTGTGTGAAACCAATAATTTCCGTTGTACCATAAAACTGTATCGGAATTTCCACCTCTAAATTTTGAAGCTTGTTATTTTGATAAAAGCCTGTACCGATAACACTTGTAAAATTAGAGAAATATTTATCGATGTCTTGCTTAAAGTTTTGGAACTTATCATTATCTTCACGATATGTCTCCACAGGCGAGCTCATTGGGAACGTCACATATGCCTCGTTAATTTTTTGCCACTCACCTAGACCGCTTTTCCCGCTATCTACCACACTATAGGCAAAATAAGTGCCTGGTACAATGGAATTTCGAGGCTGCTGCTTAAATAGCCCTATAACGATTGGTACATCTGCAAGCTCTGAGCGTGTGCGTAGGCGAGCTACAACTTCCTCTGCTATTTCCTTCGCTGCTGCCTCTAGCTTTTCATTAGGAATTGGTTCCTCAAAATATTCCCCATACTTTTCCTTTTGATAATAGTAAATCGAATTGAGCGCAAGCCCAATTGACATACCACCAAGCTTCACTTTATTATCATCTGTCATCGTTAAATAATTTTGCTCAACAATATGTGCTAAATAAACAGGTGCCTCTACAGCTTTAACAGTTGGCGCCAGCTCCTTGCCATTCGCATCTAAACTAGACGGGTTTAAGCCTTGTAGATCTTCACCTTTGTCCGTTGTTTGATTTTCACGTGCAAGCCAGTAGCTTACCGTATTTGCGGATAAGTACTGTCCTTCTTGGAAAAAGTATTTATCTGTTTCAAAAACATTTTGTGAAATACGCATCAAGCCATTTTCTACTTCTTTTACGTCATATTTCGTATAAATATTAGAGACAATTAAGCCTCTGCTCGCACTTTCTTTATAAGGTGTTAATGTCCTATAATAATTTTCACTTAATTGTCTGCTTGTAATATGTGTTGTTTCTGCTTCTTCTGCATCGTCTGTCTGCTGCACAACCTCCGTGCTTTGCTTGAAGGAAGGTGTACAGCCAGCTAATATAGCTGCTGCTACGAGCACCGATACCCAGCGAAATCGAGTCATCAGTCAAGCCCCTTTACTATTGAAATTGTTCGATTAGGCGCTCTTCATCCCATATCTCAATCCCTAGGCTTTGCGCTTTCTCAAGCTTTGAGCCTGCGTCTTCCCCAACGATTACAAGATCTGTTTTTTTACTAACACTTCCTGAGACGATGCCACCTAACTCTTCTATTTTCGCCTTTGCTTCGTTTCGTGTCAATTGTGATAATTTTCCCGTTAACACAATTGTTTTTCCTGCAAATGGATTTTCGCCGACTTCAACTTGCACTTTTTTCCCTTTATAGCTCATATTAACGCCTACATCTTTTAAGCGTGCAATAAGAAGCTGGACATCTTCATTGGAAAAATAGCTAACGACTGAATCTGCCATTTTGTCGCCAATTTCATGAATCGCCGTTAATTCCTCCGCCGTTGCTGCCATTAAAGCTTCCATCGTTTCATATTGCTCCGCTAAAATTTTTGCCGCTTTTTCACCGACATGGCGAATACCTAAACCGAATAATAAACGCTCTAAAGAGTTTTCTTTGGAACGCTCTAACGCTTCGACTAAATTGCTAGCGGATTTTTGTCCCATGCGCTCTAGCTCAATTAGCTGCTCTACTTGCAATAAATAAAGGTCTGCTACATTTCGAATATAGCCTTCTCTTAATAGCTGCTCTACGACTTTTTCTCCTAAGCCATCCACATTCATTGCGTTGCGAGAAACAAAATGCTTAATGCCTTCTGCAATTTGTGCTGGACATGTTGGATTAACGCAACGTAGCGCCACTTCACCTTCAATACGAATCAATTTGCTATCACAGGCAATACAATTTGTTGGCATTGCATACGGAACAGCATCCTCTGGACGTTGCTCTAATAGCACGCCGACTACTTCTGGAATAATATCTCCAGCTTTACGAATAATGACCGTATCACCAATACGAATATCTCTTTCACGAATTAAATCTTCATTATGCAAGGATGCTCTTGCCACTGTGGTACCTGCTACTTGAACTGGAGCTAAAATAGCTGTCGGTGTAATTACACCTGTTCGCCCTACCGTTAAGTCAATATCAAGCAATGTCGTGACAACTTCTTCTGCAGGGAATTTATAAGCAATTGCCCAGCGCGGACTTTTTGCCGTAAAGCCAAGCTCATCTTGATGAGCATAGCGATTTACTTTTATCACAATGCCGTCTATTTCATAAGCTAAATCATTGCGCTTTTCTGTCCATAATTGTATAAACGTTAAAACTTCCTCAATTGTTGCACATGCTTGACGCTCACGATTGGAGGGGAAGCCTAATTGCTGAAGATAATCCAGCATTTCACCATGACTATCTAAGCCATAAACTTCACCATCTCCCCCAACCGAATAAATAAATGTAGACAATTGACGGCTTGCTGCAATTTTTGGATCTAGCTGGCGTAAAGAACCTGCTGCCGCATTGCGTGGATTTGCAAATAATTCCTCGCCTTTTTCGGCACGTGCTTTATTTAAAGCTTCAAACGATTTTTTCGGCATGTATGCTTCACCGCGTACTTCAATCGTTACAGGCTCCTTTAAACGAAGAGGAATCGCTCGGATTGTTTTTAAATTTGCTGTAATATCCTCACCAACTGTACCATCTCCACGCGTTGCTCCTTGTACAAATACCCCGTTTTCATAACGTAGCGCAATTGCTAAGCCATCAATTTTCAATTCGCAAATATAAGAGAAATGATCGCCAATTGCTTGTCGTACTTTACGGTCAAAATCGCGTAAGCCTTCTTCATTAAATGCATTTGAAAGACTTAGCATCGGATGGTTATGCGTCACCTTTTGAAAGCCTTCAAGCACCGCTCCCCCAACTCGCTGTGTAGGGGAATCTGGGTAAATAAAAGAAGGATTTACTTCCTCTAATGCAATCAGCTCATGTAACAGCTGATCATACACTGCATCTGGCACAGCTGGTTTGTCCAATACATGATAGGCATAATTATAGTCATGTAATAATGTATTTAACTCAGCAATTCGTTTTTCAATATCCGTCATGTGGTTTCCTCCTACGCCTTTGTAATAGGGGCAAACTTCGCAAGCAACCGTTTAATCCCTATTTGTGGGAAGGCAATATCAAGCTCTGTATTTTCTCCCGCACCTTTTACACTTACAACCGTGCCTGTACCCCATTTCCCATGAACTGCTTTATCTCCCGCTTTCCAGCCATGCTGATCTCCATCTGTTGCCTGCTGATGTGTTATGCGCGAAGTCGATTTTTGTGCAGCTCGATATTGAGGTGCTCGGTCGTAGCGGTTCGTTCTAAATGGCAAATCCTCTGTATGTGTATAGCCACCTGCCTTACTTGTATGCTCCACTATACCGTCAGAAATTTCATCAATAAAACGAGAAACCGAATTATAGCTAGAGCGGCCAAAGATCGTTCGTGAGCTTGCACTTGTTAAGTAAAGGCGCTGTTCTGCCCTTGTGATGCCAACATACGCGAGGCGCCGCTCTTCCTCCATCTCCTCCTCATTTTCCATTGCGCGTGAATGCGGAAAAATATTTTCCTCCATCCCAATGATGAAAACGACAGGAAACTCTAAACCTTTTGCTGCGTGCATTGTCATTAAAATAATCGTACCTTTCGCCTTCTCTTCCTCATCCAATGAATCAATATCCGCAACAAGCGCTAAATCTGTTAAGAATGCCACAAGCGATTTGTCCTCACTGCGCTCTTCAAACGCTTTCGTAACAGTTAAAAACTCTTCAACGTTTTCTAAACGACTTTGTGCTTCAATCGTTTTTTCACTTTGTAGCATTTGGCGATAGCCTGAACGCTCAATCACTTCCTCTACAAGCTCTGTTACTGTAAGTATGTCCTGTTTATTTGATAAATCTTTAATCAGCTCATAAAATTTTTCCGCTGATGCTGCCGCTTTTCCTGTTAAGCCTATAAAAACAAGCTCCTGCATCGCATCAAAAATCGATCGATCCTGCTGCAATGCATAAAGCGCCATTTTTTCAAAAGATGTAGCACCAATACTGCGCTTCGGTTCGTTAATAATGCGCGCTAATGAAATATCATCGTCGTTGTTGGCAATTAATCGTAAATACGCTAGCAAATCTTTAATTTCCTTGCGATCATAATATTTTGTACCACCAACAATTTGATAGTTCATATTCGATTTTTTCAGCACATCCTCCATCGCACGTGACTGTGCATTCGTACGATATAAAATAGCGAAATCATCCAGCCTACGACCTTCCTTACGAATTAGCTGTTGAATCGTTTGTACAACGTATTGTGCTTCATCTGTTTCATTGTATGCCTTATAGACAACAATTTTATCGCCTTCATCATTATCTGTACGTAGCGTTTTTTTATAGCGGCTTTCGTTGTTTTCAATTACTTCATTCGCCGCCTGTAAAATACGCCTTGTTGAACGATAATTTTGCTCTAGCATAATCACCTTTGCGTCAGGATAATCCTTTTCGAATGATAAAATATTTGTAATATCTGCACCACGCCAACGATAAATAGATTGATCGGAATCACCAACTACACAAATATTGCGGAATTTTTTTGCTAATAGCTGAACGAGCGTATATTGGGAATTATTAGTATCTTGATATTCATCCACGTGTATATACTGGAATTTATTTTGATAAAACTCCAGTACTTCTGGTACTTTTTCAAACAGTTTAATTGTTGTCATAATTAAATCATCGAAATCTAGTGACTGATTAATGCGCAGCCTTCTTTCATAGCCTTCGTACACTTGGCTGACTACCTTCTCAAATGGATTATGAGGATTCATGTTTGCTTGAAATTGACTTGCTGTAATACAAGCATTTTTTGCTGAGCTAATCGTACTTAACACCGCACGAGGATCATATTGCTTTGGATCAATATTTAACTCTTTCAATACATTTTTCACTACCGTTAATTGATCTGAGCTATCTAAAATTGAAAAGCTTTTCGAAAAGCCTAGTTTATCAATATCTCGACGCAAAATTCTTACACACATGGAGTGGAATGTTGATACCCACATACGCTCACCAGTGCCATTGCCGAGCAAATGATCAATACGCTCACGCATTTCACGCGCTGCCTTATTCGTAAAAGTAATAGCTAAAATTTTAGAAGGATAAACCTCTTTTTCTACTACTAAGTAAGCAATTCGATGTGTTAATACACGTGTTTTTCCAGAACCTGCCCCTGCCATTATCAACAAAGGGCCTTCTGTTGCTTTTACTGCCTCCTGCTGCTGCGGATTCATCCCAGCAAGTAGATTTTTCGTAATTTGCTCCATTTTGCACCACCTTACAGAACATTCGTTCTTATTATATCATAACACTTTTTACAGCATCAACCGTTTTCAAAGCTACTTGCAAATCATCATAAATAATATTACCAACAACAACTGTATTAGCAATCTTCGCCATTTCAGCAGCTTGCTCTTCTGTCGTAATGCCTCCTCCATAAAAGAGAGAGGTATTCGCTAATACATCCTTCACCGCCTGTACGACTTCCACATCACCATACGCGCCACTGTATTCCACATAAAAAATTGGCAGCTTAAAGTAGTTTTCTGCCATACGCGCATATGCTACTACATCATCAATGGATAAATCTGTCTTAGCCTTTGTTGCATGTGCTACTTTGCAGTCTGGGTTTAATATACAATACCCCTCTGCCACAAGCTCCTCCCACACCATAATATCTCCATATTCTTTAATCGCTTCATGGTGTAAATCCTTTATCCACTTCGTATCCGTACTATTTAAAACAGACGGGATAAAATAATAATCGAAGCCTGGTGTAACTGATTCTACATTGGAAATTTCAAGTGCGACTGGCACCGTGTATCTGCGTACGCGCACTAATATATCAAGCACATTGTCTAATGTGACATTATCTGTACCACCTACTAAAATTACGTCAGTACCTGATTCGCATACTTTTTCTAAATCTTCATCTGAAATCTCTTTAGCTGGATCGACTTTAAATACATGTCGCCAATTTTTCAATTCCACACTATGTCACCCTTTTCTCAAAAGTTTATCGTTACAAGTATAACGTAATTATGGACAAAACAAAAAAGACATATCTGAAATAATTTATTCAGACATGTCTTTCGAAAAAATATATAGCAGAGGGGCTCACATTCTCCACTTTCCAACTAAACACTTGTCAGGCTTTGTGTAAAGTGCTCTGAGCATAAATAATCTTTTTTACCTAGCATTGTCTGCATAAAATCAACCCATTCATCTGCTGTTTTTAACTGTAAATTATTTAAATAAGCAACGACTTGCTGTCTGTAGTGTGTCATCTTTTCATCATTTAATAGTACTTGTTCAAGCTGCTGATGTAACGCTTTATTTTTATCAAGCGTATAGGCAAGTCCTCGCTCTGTTAAATATTTTAAATTATGCTCCTCTTGTCCTGGTAAAACAGAGTGGACAAAAATTGGGAGCCTTTTGTGCAATACCTCGCTAACTGTCACTCCTCCAGGCTTTGTCACAATCGCATCCATCTGGTCATATAAGCGATTCATTTCTAAGCGTGAGTCAATGTAAGGTACGGGTGTGACGTTAGGTAATCGCCATGCTAGTACTTGCTCATATAGCTTCGCATTTCTACCGCATAAAATATAGTAATGAAATAGCTTATTTTGCTTTAATTGCTCATACAAACCAGGACAGTTCATCAGCCCTAAATTACCACCTGCTATTAAAATATTGCGTGCAAAATTATGTAAGGCTGTTGTACGAAGCATTTCTTCATGTACAGGTATTCCAGTCACAAATATATTGGACTCTACTACACCTTGCTGACAAAGTAGCTCCTTCATCTCCTGCATTGGCACAAAATGATAATCAATTTCTTTAATTCCCCATAGCTGATTCATAAAAAAATCGGTATAAACATTTACTACTGGAATATTACATTGCCCACCCTGTTTTAGCTTGTTTAGTAAATAAGAAGGGCCACTTTGCGTACAAAAAATAATATCTGGCTGCTCCTCGTCTAACAAGCGAACTAAATATTTCAAAAGTAGATTATAAAATTTAAAGTCGGACTTTACTTCCTTACGATTATCAAACTTGCGACTATAAAACTTGGCATATGTTGTCGGTGCATATTGAATCCATGATAAATAGCTGCGTGAAATGACTTTTTCTACAAATGGGTTTGCATAGCTTAGTAAATCAACCTTTTTCACTTCGATATCGTCATTATGCTGCTCAATAAATGCCATCAAAGCATCAGCTACTTGATGATGCCCTGTTTGCATCGTCAAAAACGGTAAAAACAGCGCTTTTTTCATGTAGGTTCCTCCTCTATTTCAAACGTAGCTTTTTGCGTCTTTTCCATAGTATATAAACAATACATATCACGCCGATACCTATTCCCATATATGGTGCAACCTCTGGTCCGATATGAAAAACGGAGCCTAAAATGCGCCCTGCTATTAAAAAAGGTATCACCCATACAATTGTAGCGATAAGGGCGTATACAGTATAACGCTTAAAAGGTAGTCTACTCACACCCGCAACATATGGACTAAGCTGTCTAACACCGGGAATAAATATGCCAAAAACAACAGTTCTTAAAGCATTTCGTTGAAAGCCTGTGCTGACAATTTCCAAATTGCGCTCCGTCAATCCAATAAATTTCCCAAAGCGCTTCATAAATGGATAGCCTAGCCAGCGCCCCACAGCATATGCCGTTAACAGGCCAATATAAACGCTACTTAAGGAACAAATAATAGATAAAGCTAAATTCAAGCGTCCATAACCAACAAATAAGCCAACTAAAAAAATTAAAGATTCCTCAGGTGCTGGAATGCCAACAATTCCAAAAAATAAGGAGAATATAATAAGTACATAACTATACGTCTCAAGCAATCTTACAACTTCATCCATCCTAGCACCTACCTTAACACGACGAACTTCGTTGTATCAGCATGCTGCTGTAAATATTGCTCTAAATGCGCAAGCATGTAGTGCGGTGCTTCCTCATCGGCACCTAATGTTTGCCCATTATCATGTAATAAAAAAATGCTACCTTCCTTCGTTGCATTCGTCAATTCATCCTTTAATGTATGCTCGATTTGTGCTATTCGCCAATCTTTAAAATGCCTTGTCCACAACACTGTACGATAACCATTTGCTACTAATGGTGTAAAAGCATTTAAATGTCCCCATGGTGGACGATAGAATATCGGCTGTTCCCCTGTAATTTGCTCAATTACTTTTGCACATCGTTCAATCTCTTGTTTTGCCTGATGTGGTGCAAGCAGCCAATTCGATGTATGTCGGTAGTGGTGGATGCCTATAGCATGTCCTTCCTTGTGCATTCTTGCAATAATTTCCGGATAAGCCTCAGCATGTTCACCAACTACAAAAAATGTCGCCTTAATTTGAAATGTCTTCAATAAATCTAACAGCTTTGGTGTATAAATAGGATGTGGTCCATCATCAAAAGTTAATGCAATCCCTTCCGAACAGCTTATTTCTACAACATCTGTCTTTTTATAAATCGCCGTCGCTACTATCGAATAAGACAACAGTGCCCCAGTAGCATATAGCGCACGTTTGATCCATTTCTTTTCCAAGCTGTTCTTCCTCCTCTAAATTACACCTCATTTTTAAGTGCATTTGAACATTCGTCAAAGGTTAAGCTTCCATTGCTGAATTAAATTAGCTATTAATTAGAAACTTGTGGCCATTTTCCTCTTTCTATTTTTATACGAATATACTCAATAAAAAGTTGCACATAGCTTTATTATAAAAAATAAAGTTAATTTTTTACTATATGAAATTATGAAGGATTTCTTAATATTTTAAAAGGCTACAAAGAAAATAAATATTTTCCTTGCAGCCTTCTTGTTTTTATTTATGTGTAAATGGTTTCTCATCAGGATAAAGACGTCCTAGCATTTCATCATACATATCATTTCCATAGTCAAAGCAGCGGCGCACACGTGAAATCGTAGCAGTGGAAGCACCTGTTTCTTTTTTGATTGTTTCATATGTTTTTTTCAATCGTAGTAAATGTGCTACTTCAAAGCGCTGTGCTAACGATTGAACTTCACTGATTGTGCATAAGTCATCGAAAAATTTATAGCATTCTTCAATATCGTTTAGCTCTAATACCGCCTTGAATAATTGTTCTGTTTGATGTCCACGAATTTTTTCGATTTGCATCTCATTATCCCCCTTTCCTCATTCCGAATACGTTACAGCAGATGCGAGTCCCGGTGTTGTTGGAACAAAGTGGATCCATGATCTCCCTTGCACTAATTTAACTTCACTACCATCTTCCTCGATTGGTACTAATAAGCCATCAACATTTTTCCATTGAATCTCTCTCATCATACCTTGCTGGAAAATATACGCTTTTCCTCCTGCTGATATATCGATATCACGCCGCCCAACATTATCGATGATACGATGTGGCATTTCAAAAAAGAGTATGTTCGATAGTTGAATTTCTTCACCTGTTGAATAATCTGTCGTAACGGTATTACCCGAAAATCTTTTATAATGCTCTGTTCCCTCATCGTACGTATATGTGCTATTGAAAGAGCTATTTTGGCTATAGTGAATCGTTGCTTCATTTGCTCTAGTACCTATTTTAGCACTTTCTTCATCACGATAAAAAGTATAAAACACTTTTTTGCTGTAGTCCATTGAAGCGCCAACTTTTTCTGCTCCCGCTAAGACATTTTCTCCTGAAATATAGGAATTATGAGGTGCTATACGATCAGACGAACGCTTAAAATATGTACCATCATAGTGCATGCCATTAATGTTAGAAACGACACCATTTGCTAGCATTGATTTCGCCTCTGGACTATAACCATGTGCAATGTAAAATGCATCTAAGCCTTTTGCGATATCAATAAAATAGGAGCGTGCGCTACGAATCGGTCCGATTTGCTCTGGTATTGCAGATTGATACAAAGCTAAAAAACGTGTCACATCACCTTCTGCTAGCATTTCATAGACAACATCAGCTGCCGCTAAACCTGATTGTGGTCTCGCAGCAGGATGATTATTAATTGTTGCTAAAATAGGACGTTGCGTAATTTCCTCCGCAATCCCCTCACCTGTAAATGGTGTTGTAAAAGGTAGTTCAACTACCTCTTCCTCTGGCTCCTCTTCTTCCACGATGTCCTCAATTACTTCTTCCTCTTGTGGCTTTTCCTCTGCCTTGTTGCCACAGCCTGCAATGATGAACATTGCACTGAGGCTAGCTAATAATTTAAATTTAATATCCATTATTTTCTCCTTTAACGCATAACTGCTGATAGTAACACTCGATTTTTCAACACATCAAATAGCCCTTTACGGGTAATACGAATATATGGCAAATGTGTCGATTGTAAAAAGAGCAATGTATAAATTGCATCTGTATGGCTGTAGCCGCGCTCATGCAATGCAGCCTTTAACGCTAATTCTTTGTCAATTAATGTTTCAACATCGCCATCATACAAACTACCTGCAATCGGTAAATCAATTGACGCAACAATTTGTTTATTTTCCGTTAGTAAGATTCCACCATTCATCTCTTTCAGCTTGGCAAAGGCAAATTTCATTTCCTCAATGCTTTTTCCAATTAAAATAATATCGCCTGTCGTTGAATAAGAAGAGGCAAAACCTTGTACACTAGAAGCAAAGCCTTTAATCATCGTATTAATTCGCCATTTTCCTTGTCGATCGACTAGCATTAAATAACATTCATCTGCTGCACTATGATTTAAATGCGGAATGCTGTACGGCTTTGTAATAACATCATTGACCATTTCAATTCCGACTGGCATTGAGAATTGAAAATCTTCATCACATAAATCGAAATCCATATGAAGCTCACCAAATGCCGACCAATCAATTGTTGGTAATGATGCAACTTTGCTATTATCCCGCTTTAACCATATACCTTTTGACAATACGCCCTGTGGTGTTGGCGAAAATTCATCTTGCAAAATATTAAGCGATGCATAGCGACCTGTTGCCACTAATCCATGTAATCCTGTCATATTGTAATAGCGTGCAATATTGTATGTCGCCATATTATAAGCATCAATTGGCGCTACACCTGCATCAAGTGCTGCTTGGATACATTTGTCCATAATACCATCCTGATAAAAGCTTGGTGTAGAGCCATCTGTTGTCATCATTAAATGGTCAAACACATTCAATTGTTTTGCAACAGCATCCTTTAATAATTGCGGTAAATCAGGTCGAATGGATGAATAGCGTAGCGTCACTGCATAGCCATGTAATAAACGACTTTCCACTTCCTCAATCGTCATCGCCTCATGATCACCATCTGCGCCTAATAGCTTCATACGAGCTAGCGTTCTTTCAGAGGCGCCAGGGAAATGACCTTCAATTTTCTTCCCTTTTAGTTTTGCAACTTGAATCCAATGGAGCATTTGGTCATCTCCACGTAATAGTTTTGGCCAAGCTGTTAGCTCACCGCCAAGCAATACAGAATCCTGCTCTAACCATTCTAAAACAGAGGCAGTTGAATAAATTTCCTCCTCTAGCTCTGTTTCTGTTTGTGAATCAAAGCGTGCCCACCAATAAAAGGAAAAGGGCAATTGTCGAAGCTGTTCTAATATTGTAAACGCTTTCTCGTTATCCATTAAAGCTGCAAATGTCATATTGTCGGATATAAATGCTGTCGTTCCCGTTTGTGCTGCAAAATCGGCAAAGGATTGCGGATTATATAATTGAAATGGATGTACATGTGGTTCAATATAGCTTGGTACAATTATTTTTCCTGCTACATCAACAATTTCAGTGCCTTCTACAAATGCTGGCATGCGTTCTCCAACATAAACAATGCGGTCATTCAAAATCCAAATATTACCTTCAATCCATGTTTTTAATATGCTATGCAAGTAACGTGCATTTTTTAATACAATCGTCGGCGCAACTTTGCCATCAATCACAGCAACTTGCTCTCGAATATCTTTAATCTTCCAATTGATTTCTGGCATGGCAAAAATGCCTCCTTTTTCACCTATACATTTTCTACAGAAAACGATGCATACTATTTGTGCAATACATCGCCTTTATCGTATCACAGCACTTTCATAAAGCAAAGCGATGTAAATAACATTTTTTATAAGGAGCTGACTATTTTTGTTAGAAGAAAATATTTCAGAGCGTAGCGCTTTTATGCGACTTATTTGCGGTATTTCAATGACTAGCTGTGGCATCGGTCGTATTGCTCATCGTCCAAATTGTTGGACAGGTCATTTAATGATTGCAGCAGGCGCAATGAAAATTGCGGAAGGTGTTTTTCAATATTGCCCAATGAAAGCAATGATGGGTACTAGCATGCAAAACGAGCAAGCTACGTCAAACACCTTTGACAGCCAAGATTTCATGTCTAAAGAACAGGTTAGCCAGTTTATGAAGGAATTTTCAGAGGCTATTTCCGGCAAAAGCAATGATACTACAACATCAGGCAATACCAGTCAAAATCCTTCTTAAGTCATAAAAAACTATCAGGTAAGGCTAAGCTTCCCTGATAGTTTTTTTACAATGCTATTTATTGAAATGTACGCCAGCCGATATCTTTACGGAAGAAAAACTTCTCCCAGCTCTCCGTATTGATTGCTGCATATACTTTTTCTTGCGCTTCTTGTAATGTATCTGCCTTTGCTGCTACGAGCAACACACGACCACCATTACCTACATATGTGCCATCTACAAGCTTTGTGCCTGCATGGTACACCGCATAATTTCCGCTAATTGCTTGTAGGTTAGGCAATGCATTGCCTTTTTCTACATCACCTGGATAGCCTTCTGCTGCAATGACTACACCTAGCACCGCTTCATTTGACCATTGTAAATCGAAGTATTTTTCAGCCATTAATGCTTGCATAAATAAGCCAAAATCAGATGTCATACGCGGTAAGACAACCTGTGTTTCTGGATCGCCAAAGCGTGCGTTGAATTCGATTACTTTCGGTCCTTTTGCTGTTAAAATGAGCCCTGCATAAAGAATACCTGTGAAGGATACACCTTCTTCCTCCATCGCTTTGACAGTTGGCTCCACAATTTCAATATAGGCTTTTGAAATGAGCTCCTGAGGGATTTGTGGCACTGGCGAATAGGCACCCATCCCTCCTGTATTTGGTCCTTTGTCGCCGTCATATGCTCGCTTATGATCCTGTGCAATAACCATTGGGTAAATTTGTCCTTTATGTACAAATGACATAAATGAAAACTCTTCGCCATCTAAAAACTCCTCAATGACAACACGTGAAGAAGAATCACCAAAGCGTTGGTTACCAATCATATCATTGACTGCATCAATCGCCTCTTGCTCTGTCATTGCGACGATAACTCCTTTACCAGCCGCTAAACCATCTGCCTTCACGACAATTGGTGCGCCCTGCTCTTGAATATAGGCAATGGCTGGCGCCGCCTCTGTAAATGTTGCATATGCTGCTGTTGGAATATTATATTTTTGCATCAGCTCTTTCGCATACGATTTAGAGCCCTCAATTTGTGCTGCTGCCTTTGTTGGCCCAAAAATTGTTAATCCTTCTCGTTGAAAATAATCTACAATTCCAGCTGCCAATGGCTGCTCTGGGCCTACAAATGTTAAATCAATTTTGTGCTCTTTGACAAATGTGACAAGTGCTGCAAAATCCATTGCATCAATTGCTACTAGCTCTGCATCCGCACACATTCCATCATTCCCTGGTGCAACAAATACTTTTTCTACTGATGGCGCAATGCTAAACTGCTTCGCAATCGCATGCTCGCGACCACCACTTCCAATTACAAGAACCTTCATCTTTTGCAACCTCCTATTTTATCTGCGAATTTTTATCATATATCTGCGTTTTTCAGTCGGTTATCTGCGAAATTTCATCACTTATCTGCGAACAAAAAAACGCCCGCTATTATAGCGAGCGTTTTTTATCACTATTTGAACAGCGTGCGTATCCGACCAAAATAGGCTGCTGTTTAAAATAGATAGGGTGCGATTGATATCCCCCGGCCAAAGTGGATCATCAAATCGCTCTTGCTTTCCTAGAAAGCATTTTCGATAACGCTTCTATTACTCCCCGACCAAAAGTAGCAATGAAACATTATTTTATTATACCCGCTCCCTTATACTTATGCTATTATTTTTTAATGTTTGAAGTGGCGTACGCCTGTGAAGACCATTGCGATGCCATATTCATTTGCTTTATCAATCGAATCTTGATCTTTAATTGAACCACCTGGTTGAATAATAGCTGTAATACCTGCCGCATGTGCTGCTTCCACTGTGTCGCTCATCGGGAAAAATGCATCAGATGCTAATGCTGCGCCCTGTGCTTTTTCACCTGCCTGTTCGAAGGCAATTTTTGCTGCGCCTACACGATTCATTTGTCCTGCACCAACACCTAAAGTCATTTGACTATCTGTCACAACGATAGCATTTGATTTAACGTGCTTGACAACCGCCCAGCCTAATTTTAAGGCATTCCATTCCTCTTCTGTAGGCTCACGGTCTGTTACAACGTTAATTGTCGCATCGCTAAAGCCGTAACGGTCTGGCTCCTGTACAAGTAAGCCTCCCTCTACTGACACGACATTAAACTGATCTTGCTTTGCTTGCGAGAAGTCAATTGTCATTAAGCGGATGTTTTTCTTCGCCGTTAAAATTTCTAACGCCTCCGCTGTAAATGAAGGTGCGATAATAATTTCTAAGAAAATACCGCTTAATTTTTCAGCCGTTGCTTGATCTACTTCTTTGTTTAATGCGATAATACCACCGAAAATAGATGTTGCATCAGCTTCATATGCCTTGTTAAACGCCTCTTCAATCGTCGCACCTGTACCAACACCGCATGGGTTCATATGCTTGACTGCTACCGCAGCAGGCATCTCAAATTCCTTAACAATTTGCAGTGCTGCATTGGCATCTTGAATATTATTGTAAGAAAGCTCTTTGCCGTGTAATTGCTCTGCAAAGGCGATAGAGAAATCCGAGCCTAAACGCTTTTGATAAAATGCCGCTTTTTGGTGTGGGTTTTCCCCATAACGTAGGCTTTGCTTTAATTCATATGTTAACGTTAAGTTTTCTGGGAAGTCTTCTTCTGTTAAGTAATTTGAAATGTATGAATCGTACGCTGCTGTATGGCGGAATACTTTTGCAGCTAGCTTGCGACGTGTGGCAAGTGTCGTTGCACCATCCGCCTTTAATTCCTCTAGCACTTGTGCATAGTCAGCTGCATCTACAATTACTGTTACATATTGATGATTTTTCGCGGCTGAACGTAGCATCGTTGGACCACCAATATCAATGTTTTCGATTGCATCATCGAATGTTACATTAGGCTTTGAAATTGTCTCAACAAACGGATATAAGTTGACGCAAACAATTTCAATTGGCTCAATGCCATGCTCATTCATTTGTGCTTGATGTGAGGCATCATCAAATTTCCCTAAAAGTCCACCATGAATCATTGGATTTAACGTTTTCACACGACCATCTAAAATTTCTGGAAACTTCGTTACTTCATCGACTGCTGTTACAGGTACGTTATTGTCTTGTAACATGCTTTTCGTACCACCAGTTGACAAAATTTCATAACCTAATGTGACTAATTCTTTTGCAAATTGTAAAATACCTTCTTTATTCGAAACACTAATCAGTGCACGTTTACTCACGATAAAATCCTCCAATGTATGTTGAAAATATTCGGACTGTCAGAGAAAGACCAACAGCCTCTAAATTTAGCCTGCATTAACGGACAGTATGTTTATTGTAGCGATAGGCTATAGCTGTCCACGAAAGCTAACAATCAGTGGGAATGACGAACATCCCCACCTCACTTTATTGAAATAATTGCTTCAATGTTGCTGTATATAGCTTGTGCTCTGCTTGATGGATACGCGTCTCTGTCTCTTCACGAGAGCCCGCTACATCAACTGCAACTTGTGCAATAATTGGCCCTGTATCCATGCCTGCATCGACAAAATGAACTGTAACACCTGTCACTTTCACACCATGTTCAATCGCTTGACCAATCGCATCTTTACCTGGGAAGGATGGCAGTAAAGAAGGGTGAATATTGACAATGCGATTTGGGAATGCCGTTAACAATGTTTCGCCAATTAAGCGCATATAGCCTGCTAATACGACCCATTCAATACTTTTCTCTTGTAAAGCGTCAACAATTGCCTGCTCATAATGTGCTTTTGATGCAAATGTTTTTGGTGCTAGCTCTAGCACTGGTATATTGAATTGCTTAGCGCGTGTTACAACAAATGCTCCTGGCTTATCTGTCACAACAAGCTCAATACGAGCATTCAGCTCTCCACGTTCAATGCTTTCAGCGATAGCTTGAAAATTGCTACCACTGCCTGAAGCAAATACTGCTATTTTTTTCATTACACTAAACTCCCGTCATGCTCACCGTTGAAAACAACGCCCTCACCTTTAACAACACGACCAATAACATATGCTTTTTCACCATTTGCTTCAACCGCTTCAAGCACTTTATCAGCATCTGTTGATGGTACAGCGATAACAAAGCCAATGCCCATGTTGAATACATTGTATAAATCTTTATCAGCAAGCTGTCCCTTGTCTTTTAAAAATTCAAAGATTGGCAATACTGGCCAAGAGCCTAAGTCAATTTCCGTTGCAAGACCTTCTGGCATCATACGTGGTAAGTTTTCATAGAAGCCACCACCTGTAACATGGGCACAGCCATGTACGTCAGCCGCTTTAATCGCTGCCAATACTGGCTTCGCATAAAGCTTCGTTGGCACTAATAATGCCTCACCGATCGGACCTAACGCCTCATAGCCTTCCACTACTTGATCAACGGCGTAACCATTATCCGCAAAAACAATTTTACGTACTAATGAATAACCATTTGAGTGAACGCCACTTGAAGCAATCCCTACAAGCACGTCACCTTCTGTAATTTTTTCACCTGTAATGATGGCACTCTTTTCGCATGCACCTACTGCAAAGCCTGCTAAATCGTATTCATCTTCCTCGTAAAGCCCTGGCATCTCAGCTGTTTCCCCACCGATTAATGCTGCGCCTGATTGCACACAGCCATCTGCCACACCTTTAACGATTTGCTCAATTTTAGCTGGCTCCGCTTTGCCAACAGCTACATAGTCTAGGAAATATAATGGCTCTGCGCCTTGTGCCACGATATCGTTAACACACATCGCCACACAGTCGATACCGATTGTGTCATGCTTATCAACCATGAATGCTAGCTTTAATTTCGTACCAACACCATCTGTACCTGAAATTAACACAGGCTCTTTTAAATTCAATGTAGATAAATCAAACATGCCACCAAAGCCACCGAATGTACCCATTACACCTAAACGGTTTGTACGTTCAACGTGTGATTTCATTCGCTTTACAGCTTCATAGCCGGCCTCAATATTTACGCCTGCTTGTTCATATGCTTTCGACATGCGAAAAGCGCCCCCTTTATTGGTTAACTATCATGGGAGTGTCCAAAAAGTGGCATAACACAGCACTTTCCAGACACTTTTTCCTATTTTGTTGAAACGGTATCTTACTTAATAAAAGTTCTTATCTTTTAAAAATTTGAAATATTGAGTTTAGCAATCTTTCTCTCAATTTTAGCCTAATAACTCTTTTTCATGTGGTAATAGCGTGTCTGGGAAAATTTCAGTTGGATATTTTCCTGTAAAGCAGGCTAAGCATAAACCACGATTAGCGTCCTCGAATGGACGTGCAATTGACTCAATCATGCCCTCTGCTGATAAAAATGTTAATGAATCTGCCTCAATCGCTTGTCGAATTTCTTCAACATTATGGCTTGCTGCAATTAGTTCCTCGTGTGTTGATGTATCAATACCATAGAAGCAAGGGTCTGTCATCGGCGGCGATGAAATGACAACATGTACCTCTGCCGCACCTGCCTCTTTCAGCATTCGAACAATACGACGTGACGTTGTACCGCGCACAATTGAATCATCTACCATAATAACGCGCTTATCTTTTACAACTTGCACAACTGGAGACAATTTCATTTTCACACCGCGCTCACGCAGTTCCTGTGTTGGTTGAATAAATGTACGGCCAACATAGCGATTTTTAATTAAACCAAGCTCATACGGAATGCCGCTTTCTTCTGCAAAACCAATTGCCGCAGAAATACTTGAATCCGGTACCCCTGTTACAACATCGCCTTCAATATGCGCACATTCACGTGCTAATTGTTTCCCCATGCGCTTACGTGCCATATGCACATTGATGCCATCAATATCTGAATCTGGTCGTGCTAAATAAACGTATTCCATCGCGCACATTGCACGTCCCTGCATATCAACAAAGCGGTCAGATGTTACACCTTTATCATTAATAATTAATAGCTCACCAGGCTCAACTGAACGGACAAATTCCGCACCAATTAAATCGAATGCACATGTTTCAGAGGCAACAACCCAACCATCGCCAAGTTTCCCTAAAGATAATGGGCGTAAGCCGTGCGGATCACGTGCTACAAGCATCTCTTCTTTCGTCATGACAAGTAAAGAATATGCGCCCTTTAATAAATTCAGCGCCTCTTTCACTTTTGCACGGAATGGTGATAGCTTACTTTTCTTGATTAAATGCGCTACTACCTCCGTATCAGAGCTTGAATGGAAAATGCTTCCTTGACGCTCTAAATATTGCTTTAAATGATTAGCGTTTACGAGATTTCCGTTATGAGCAATCGCTAAGCTGCCCGTTGACGAATGGAATAATAACGGCTGAACATTTTCCATACCGCTACCGCCTGCAGTTGCATAACGTACATGGGCAATTGCTGCTTTTCCGTTTACTTTTCTTAATTTATCTTCATTAAATACTTCGCTTACTAAGCCTTCACCTTTTACTGCACGTAACCCTTCACCATCTGTTACAACGATACCAGCACCCTCTTGTCCACGGTGTTGCAGGGCATGTAAGCCATAATAACTAAGGTGTGCAGGACTTGAGTTACCCCAAATCCCAAATACACCACATTCCTCGTTTAAGCCTCTGATTTCAGCAAGCATGGAATTGCTCCTTTCCAAGCAGAACGGAATTCTTCCACTGTTCCTTCTACAAGAGTAGATGTTTCCCCATTAATTGTAATTGTTGAATCGTCTGTTACTGTACCAATTTTCTTTGCATCTGCTACCACTGCTTCAAAGCTTGCTGCATTTTCTGCTTTCACCGTTACGATAAAGCGTGATTGTGATTCAGCAAATAATGCTGTTGTTGCAGAGCCTTCAAGTGTTACATTGACACCAAGACCTTTCGCTGCAAATGTTTTTTCAGCTAAAGCAACGGCTACGCCACCTTCTGCAACATCGTGTGCTGATTGTACAAGTCCGTCGCGAATTGCTGCTAATAATGCCGCTTGACGTGCTGCTTCTACTTCTAAATCAATTGTTGGTGCTTGTCCTGAAATTGCACCCTCTAATAGTTTTTGAAGCTCTGAGCCACCAAATTCTGTCGTCGTTTCACCGATTAAGTAAATAAAGTCACCTGCTGCCTTCACTTCTTGTGTTGTCACATGTGCCAAGTCTTTGACTAAGCCAACCATACCGATTGTTGGCGTCGGATAAACTGCTTCGCCTGAGCGCTCATTATACATCGACACGTTACCACCAATTACTGGTGCATTTAATGCTAAACATGCTGCTGAAATACCATCAGCGGATTTTTGAATTTGCCAGAAGATTTCTGGTTTTTCAGGATTACCAAAGTTTAAGCAGTCTGTAATTGCTAAGGGCTCACCACCAGAACATACGATGTTACGTGCTGCCTCTGCTACCGCAATTTTACCGCCTGTTTCCGGGTCTAGGTAAATATAACGAGAGTTACAGTCTGTAGTCATCGCTAAACCTTTATTTGTGCCACGCACGCGCAATACTGCTGCATCCGAACCTGGTGCTACCACCGTATTTGTACGTACTTGGTAATCATATTGGTCATAAACCCACTCTTTTGAAGCAATTGTTGGTGCTTGTAAAAGAGCTGTTAACGTTTCTTTATAGTTTGTTACAGCAGGCTCTGCATTTTCCATCGCTTGAAATTCAGCGAAGTATGCTGGCTCTGCATCTGGCATATTGTAAACAGGTGCGTCCTCTGCAAGTGCATCTGCTAATACTTCCGCTACTACTTCACCTTTATGCAATAAGCGAAGCATTTTATCATCTGTTACACGCCCTACTGCTACCGCATCTAAATCGTATTTTTCAAAGATTGCTTTAATTTCTTCTTCGCGACCTGCTTTAACAACGATTAACATACGTTCTTGTGACTCTGATAGCATCATTTCATAAGCTGTCATATTTGTTTCACGTTGTGGTACTAAATCTAAGTTCATCTCTACACCAGTACCAGCTTTTGAAGCCATCTCTGCTGAAGATGAAGTTAAACCAGCTGCACCCATATCTTGAATTCCAACTAACGCATCTGATTTGACAACTTCTAAACAAGCTTCAAGAAGTAGCTTTTCCATGAATGGGTCACCAACTTGTACTGCTGAACGCTTCTCGTCTGCTTCTTCTGATAACTCTTCAGAAGAGAATGTGGCACCATGAATGCCATCGCGCCCTGTTTTTGCACCTACATACATCACTGTGTTGCCGACACCAGCCGCTACACCTTTTTGAATATCCTTATGATCGATTAAGCCAACACACATGGCATTGACAAGTGGGTTACCTTCATAGCAAGGGTCGAATTGAATTTCACCACCAACTGTTGGAATACCGATACAGTTGCCATAGCCTGCAATACCAGCAACAACTTCCTCAAATAAATATTTCCCACGCGCTGATTTTAACTCACCAAAGCGTAAAGAGTTTAACATTGCAATTGGACGTGCACCCATTGAGAATACATCGCGGATAATTCCGCCAACGCCTGTTGCCGCACCTTGGTATGGCTCGATTGCTGATGGGTGGTTATGCGATTCCATTTTAAAAACAACCGCTTGCTCATCACCGATATCAACAATCCCTGCACCCTCACCAGGACCTTGTAATACTTGAGGGCCTTTTGTTGGGAATTTACGTAGTACAGGCTTCGATTTTTTGTATGAGCAGTGCTCTGACCACATAACAGAGAATAATCCGATTTCCGTCCAGTTCGGTTTGCGGCCACCTAGCTTTTCAACAGCTAAATCATACTCTGCATCTGTCATCCCCATGTCTGCATAAAGACGTTGCTCTTTAATTTGCTCTGGTGTTGGCTCGAAATTATTTGTTGACATGTTGTTCCCCCCACTGCTTCACAATTGATTTGAATAATTTTAAACCGTCTGCGCCGCCTACGATTTCATTTGCCGCACGCTCAGGGTGTGGCATCATACCAAGTACATTGCCTTGTTCATTGACAATACCTGCAATATCAGCTAGAGAACCGTTTGGATTGTCATTTGAATATGTGAAAGCAATTTGATTATTTGCCTTTAATTTAGCTAAAGTTTCTTCATCACAGTAGTAGTTTCCTTCGCCATGTGCGATTGGAATATTGATTACTTCATTTGCTTCATATTCGTTTGTAAATAATGTGTTGTTATTTTCAACTTTTAACTGAACTGTACGACACATGAATTTTAAGTTTTTATTACGTAACAATGCGCCTGGTAACAGACCCGCTTCCGTTAAGATTTGGAATCCATTACATACGCCTAATACTGGCTTACCTTGTGCAGCAAACTCTTTTAAAGCAGTCATAATATTTGATTGGTTTGCCATCGCTCCACAGCGTAAGTAGTCACCGTATGAGAAGCCTCCTGGTACTAATGCCCCATCAAAACCCTCTAAAGATGTTTCTGTATGCCAAACGTATTCTACTTCTTCACCTAGTTCATCCTTAATCGCGTGATACATATCGATATCACAGTTCGATCCTGGGAAAACGAGCACTGCAAATTTCATGGATTAAGCCTCCTCGACTTCATAGCGATAGTTTTCGATTACTGTGTTTGTTAACACTTTTTCACACATTTCTTTAACGATTGTATCGATATCACGCGTTGTCTCACCGATTGTTAACTCTAAATATTTCCCGATACGTAAGTCCGCTACTTCCTCATAGCCTATTTTCTTTAAAGAGCCTTGAACTGCTGAGCCTTGTGGATCTAAAATACTTTCTTTTAGTGTTACGTAAATTTTTACTTTTTTCATGATTAGTTGCCTCCAAGTTTAGTTAAAATAATTTCATATACTTCTGTTAAACTACCTAAATCACGGCGGAATACGTCTTTGTCTAGCTTACGTTTTGTTTCGGCATCCCATAAACGACATGTATCTGGTGAAATTTCATCTGCTAATAATACTTCGCCCTCTGCAGCAATACCAAACTCTAGCTTAAAATCTACTAATATAACGCCAACCTCTTCAAAAATTGGACGCAACACTTCATTTACTCGCAAGCTATTATCATATAATGCTTGTACTTGCTGCGCTGTAGCAATACCGAGCACATCAATATGCTCCGTCGTTATCAATGGATCGCCTAGCTCATCATCCTTGTAGTAAAATTCCACAATTGGACGTACAAGCGGCATACCCTCTTCAAAGCCTAGACGTTTCGCTAGGCTCCCTGCTGCAATATTGCGCACAACTACTTCGATAGGGATAATATCTACTTTGCGCACAAGCTGTTCATTATCAGATAAGCTTTTAATGAAATGTGAAGCAATGCCTTGTGCTTGCAGCTTTTCAAAAATAAGCGTTGTAATGCGATTATTTAAAATGCCTTTACCTTGAATTTCCTCTTTTTTCTCACCATTAAATGCTGTTGCGCTATCTTTATATGCTACAAAAAGAATGTTGTCATCCTCAGTTGCATATAATCGTTTTGCCTTACCTTCGTATAATAGCTGACCTTTATTCATTGCGGATTCCCCCTGCGATTAATTTAAGCCTAATCGTTCAAAAATCATATCAACATGTTGAATATGATAGTTATAGTCAAAGCAATCATCAATTTCTGCTGGCGATAAATGCGCTGTGATTTTGTCGCTCGCTTCTACTAATGGGCGGAATGCCGTTTGCTCATCCCATGCGCGCGCTGTTAATGGCTGCACTGTATCATATGCTTCTTCACGTGCTAAACCTTTATCAATCAAAGCTAATAAAATGCGCTGTGAATAAATAAGACCAAATGTGCGATCCATGTTGCGCTTCATATTTTCAGGGAATACCGTTAAGTTTTTCACAATATTACCAAAACGGTTTAACATATAGTTCAATGTAATAGTTGCATCTGGGATAATAACGCGTTCCGCAGATGAATGGGAAATATCACGCTCATGCCATAGTGCTACATTTTCATAAGCCGTTAGCATATAGCCGCGCATTAATCTTGCCATCCCTGTCATATTTTCTGAGCCGATTGGATTGCGTTTATGTGGCATTGCTGATGAGCCTTTTTGTCCTTTGCCAAACGCTTCCTCTACTTCACGCTGCTCTGATTTTTGTAAGCCACGCACCTCTGTCGCAAACTTTTCAACTGATGTAGCAATTAATGATAGCGTTGCGAAATATTGTGCATGACGGTCGCGCTGTAATGTTTGTGTTGAAATTGGTGCAGCCGCTAATCCTAGCTTGTCACACACATATTGCTCTACACGAGGATCAATATTGGCATATGTGCCAACAGCCCCGCTCATTTTACCTGTTTCGATAATTTTCGCCGCAGCCTCAAAGCGTTCCAAATTACGTTTCATTTCCTCATGCCATAGCGCAAGCTTCAAGCCAAATGTCGTTGGCTCCGCATGGACACCATGTGTACGTCCCATCATTACCGTGTATTTATGCTCTTTTGCCTTTTCAGCAATAATGTCAATAAAGTTGTGTAAATCTTTACGTAAAATGTCGTTGGCCTGTTTAATTAAATAAGAAAGTGCTGTATCTACAACATCTGTTGAAGTCAGTCCATAATGTACCCATTTGCGCTCTTCACCAAGCGTTTCAGATACAGCACGTGTGAACGCTACTACATCATGGCGCGTTTCTTCTTCAATTTCCAAAATGCGGTTGACATCAAATGAAGCATTTGCGCGAATTTTCGCTACATCCTCTGTTGGAATATCACCGATTTCAGCCCATGCTTCACATGCTAAAATCTCGACTTCTAACCATGCTTGGTATTTGTTTTGTTCTGTCCAAATTGCGCCCATTTCTGGTCTTGTGTAACGTTCAATCATTGTTGTTTTGCTCCCTTTATTCTGACCAAATGCCAGAGTTTTGAATTTGCTGTAGTGTCGTCTCAATCGACTCTGTCATAATTGTAACATGCCCCATTTTACGATTCACTTTTGCTTCTGATTTTCCATAAAGATGCACAGACCAATCTGGATATTTCGCAATTGAATTTGTTAATGGAATGACATGCTGCCCTAAAATATTAATTGAAACGGTTGGTGCCCATAGCTTCGGCTGACGTAATGGCCAACCACATACCGCACGAATATGTTGTCCAAATTGCGAAATATTACACGCCTCAATTGAATAATGCCCTGAATTATGCGGTCTTGGTGCTAGCTCATTAATGACCAGCTCGCCATTTTCTAAAACAAACATTTCCACAGCCAATGTACCAACTAGCTTTAAAGAATCAGCAATTTTTGTCGCTGCTTCTGTCGCTTTTTCATAAGTCGTTTCTGCAATGCGTGCTGGTACAATCGTTTCATGTAAAATATGATGCACATGAATATTTTCACCAACAGGTAAGCAGCACGTTTGTCCTTGCCCATTGCGTTGCACAATGACTGAGATTTCTTTTTCAAAAGGAACAAAGCCTTCTGCAATACATACAGAATGTTCAAATAATCCTTTCACTAATAATAAATCGTCTGCTGATTTTAAAAGCTGTTGTCCTTTTCCATCATAGCCCCCGCGCGCTGTTTTCACGATGCACGGATAACCGATTGTATCAATTTGCGCCACAAGCTCTTCGTAGCTTTCTGCTACAACATAAGGTGCTACAGGACAACCTGCCTCCACAATTGCTGCCTTTTCCGTTACGCGGTTTTGGGTAATACGTACAAGCTCCGCACCTTGTGGCACATAAGCAATTTGCGTTAATCGCTTTAAGCCTTCATAATCAATATTTTCAAATTCATATGTGATAACATCGCTCACTTCCGCTAATTCTTCCAATGCTGCTTCATCATCATATGCCGCTACAATTCTAATATCAGCAACTTGTCCACATGGTGAATCCATTGCAGGCTCTAAAACAGCAATTTTAAAGCCTGCTTCCTTTGCTGCTAAAGCCATCATACGCCCTAATTGACCGCCACCAATAATGCCGATTGTTTGCCCTGGATAAATAACTTTCGTCACTGTAGTTCACCTGTGCTTTCTAACACTTGTGCTTTAATTGTTTCACGACGTTTTTCCAAACGCTCTGCAAGCTCTGTATCTGTTGTAGATAAAATTTGTGCCGCTAATAAGCCTGCATTCGTTGCACCAGCTTTACCAATCGCTACCGTTGCAACAGGCACACCACCCGGCATTTGAACGATGGATAATAAAGAATCTAAACCGTTTAATGCTTTTGATTGCACTGGAACGCCGATTACTGGCAATGTTGTTTTTGCCGCTACCATCCCTGGTAAATGTGCTGCACCTCCAGCACCTGCAATAATTACTTGAATGCCGCGTCCTCGTGCTGCCTCTGCATACTCAAACATTAAATCAGGTGTACGATGTGCTGACACTACTTGTTTTTCATAAGGCACTTGTAGCTCTTCCAATATATCGCATGCATGCTTCATCGTTTCCCAATCGCTAGAACTTCCCATAATAACGCCAATTTTAGGACTCATTATTCGCACTCCTTAATAATTTGAATTAAAAAAATCCTCGAACAGTTTGCTTTCTATGTACTAGAAAGCAAACTACTCAAGGATTGAACACGAAAAGAACTTTGCTTTCCTTATTCCATTCCCAATGTGAATAGTTGCTTCCCTACATAGTCCGGAATTTACGGTACCGGGTAGAAACACTAAAGCCATATCCTTTAGCATATATGAGGGTAAATGTTTTCTTGTTCATATTTTATCAAGCATTTTCTATAAAAGCAACGCAAAAATGCGAACGATAAATTTTCAGAAAACAATAATGTTCGTGTTTTAGAACTATTCTTCTCGTAGTATACCTTTAAATTGTATTTTTTGGCGCAAGTACGTAGGTTCACCATCCACTAAATGAAACAAAGGCTCCTCTTTCCGCCCACATACAGAATAACCATCCTCGCTCATTCTCTGTAGACATTGCTCAATCGTTTCATCCTCCTGTACCTCATACCAAACTTGTTTCTTTGACAATCGTTTTCATCCTTCCAATCATATATGCTGTTTCTACTATACCATGAAAATGTGTCAAATGTTTGTCACTTCTGTAAAGCTATTATGCCTCAGTGTAATTTCTTCAGATGTTTAGACGCCCTTGAATCAAAATAAGCGTTCGAGATATGCCACATCAATGGAGCTTCCTTTTATTTTATAAAGTGCCTTGTTATAAATGATTGTATTAGGTTCAGTCATTGTAAATTGTTGCCCTTTACCTTTTTCTGTATAAAGCTTTAATGAATAATGATATCCCTTTAAATCTTTTGCAGATTGCTCCTTTTGTATTGTAAGCTTGCTCAAGCTTGTTAACAGCTGTGAAATTTGCTCTCGATTCGTAATTTCTACATGTTGCCCTGTATGACCATTTGTCATTTCGATTTTCACCACGTCTTTTGCATCAATCTTGATTAGCTTTTGCGGAATATAAGAAACACCAGTTATCACTGTCACAACACATACAATTAATATACAACTCGCCATTATTTTCCGTTTCATTTCTAGAGCCTCCTTTCCATATTTGACGAATGCTGAAAATTTTCGTTTCAAAAAGAAGAAACTTATCTATACTAATAACGTCTATATGTTTCAGTAAAACGAATGGAGATTAGATATGCAAAAACGAACAAAACCTAAAATGCAGACATGGAAAAAGGTTGTATTATATTTAATTGTCCTATTCATCATCGGAGCAGCTAGCTACGGTGCATACACATACTACTCCTTCCAAAAAGCTGTAGAAAAAATGCAAAAGCAGGATCACCCTAATAACACTGAAGTCGCCGTTTCAGATAAGCTTCCTCATATCGACCCATTTTCTGTTCTGCTATTAGGCATCGATGAACGTGAACATGATACAGGTAGAACAGACACTATGATTGTCGTCACCGTAAATCCAGAGAAAAAAAGTGTGAAAATGTTAAGCATTCCACGCGATGCTCGTGTCGAAATTGTTGGCAACAACACTGTTGAAAAAATTAATCACGCTTATGCACGAGGTGGCATTCCGATGTCCATTGCGACAGTAGAAAATATTTTAAATATACCTATTGATTATTATATAGCCGTAAATATGGAAGGGTTTTTACAAATTATTGATGTCTTAGGTGGCGTTACAGTCAATAACGATATCGATTTATCCCATCAACAATACACATTCCCTAAAGGTGAAGTGACACTAGACGGTGAAGAAGCGCTTATTTTCACACGTATTCGCTACGAAGACCCGCGCGGTGATTTTGGCAGACAATTGCGCCAAAAGCAATTAATTGAAGCGATCGCAGCAAAAGCAGCAAGTCCATCTACGTTATTAAAGCTAAACGATATTTTCGATGTGCTAGGCGATAACGTACAAATGAATTTTCCAATGAACAATTTGTATCAATTGCAAAAGCTTTATTCTAATTTAAATAAGGACATCGATCAGCTCCAATTCGAAAAAGGAGATGGTCAACGAATCGACACACTGTGGTACTATCTATTTGATGAGCAAGAATTAATGGATGTTAGCAATAATCTACAGCAACATTTAGCAGTTGAGTAATAATAAAAAACCTGAGCGATTTAACTGCTCAGGTTTTTTAAGATACGCTTAGTTGTGCTTAATAAGCATTGTTTAGAAAATTGGTTCTTTTAAAATATTATATTTAATCAAATCTTCTTGTTTAAAATAAATCTTCCCTCTTTCAACTTTAATTGTAATGCCTTCATACACTCCTGGAACTGGATTCGTCATGAAATCATCTGGTAAACTCGGCATTTTATAGATAATAACAACACCCGTTCTCCCTACTGAATAGAATTCTTTTCGTTCAGGACCATAACGATTCGCACCATATGCCGCAAATGAAATCCCATTTTCGACCAAGTTAGTTATAGATACCCAATCTTTTGGTATATATTCAAAATCAGATGATGATGAGAATGAGTATCTATTATATTCTGGATAAATAGCTTTGTTTAAATCATCGCTAAGATATATAACCTCTGTATTCGTCAGCATTTTCACATATTTAGGCGTTGCATAGTATTTTCCTTTTATATAAACAACATTCCCTTTTAAAACTTCTGTGACAAGTGTTTTTGCACTTGATGTCGAATATGGGACATACTCATTCTTATTAAATTTAAAAGTATAGGCATTGATTGTTTTTGTTTTTTTATCCCATTCCACTGTAAAATCTGCTGACTCTAAAATGGCTTTTAAGGCCTTGAAAGGCACATAAACTTTACCATCTTTCTTTACTGCAACCGCTCCCAAAGCTATCTCTGTATTATTGTTGTAAAAATAGCTTTCACCAACAGGTACCTCAATTCGATCATGCTCTGTCACTACGATAGCCGTATTATTTGCCTTATCAAATCCAATCGCTGCCCCCGTTGCTTTCATTATTGGATTGAAAGGCACCATATTAATTCCCTTTTTATCAGCATATGGATAGCCTGTTTTGCTTGTGAAAACAACTGATTTCCCATTGACAATTACACCAGCCGGCGCACTATTCGCCGCCATAGCTTTATCACCAATCATCATGACTAGCATTACTATTAACATACACCCAATGAAGCTTTTGTATATTTTACTCAATTTGAACACCTCATTAAATATGATTATTTATACTATAGCACCAATAATATACTATTTCACTTCCCATTCCAATGCCTTTACTACAAGATTATTCATAAACGCTTCCTTACCTTTTTGATATTGATATGTATTATTCGGAAATTTCTTCGCCAATGCTATCTTTAAATCTCCATATTTTTTTGCTTCTTGATGATGATAAATTAAATAGTTTTTAAATTGTAAATGCTTGTTAATATTCTCATTTCCTATTTGAAAAATATGAACATGATGCGTTCTTTTCTTTTTACCCTTCACAAAATACTTTCTACCAGTTATCCCATTTTCACCTTTTGCTTCATATTCAAAATCTAGCATTTTATCGTTATATCTATCAATATTTCTGATATTTTTAACTACAATTAAAATATCTATTATTGGTTTTGCATAGCCTATTGCTTGTACAGATGTGCTACCTATATGAAAGATATTTATTATTTCATGCTCAAAGATTCTGCTCAGTATTTCAGCTTCTATCATGTATAATTTATCCCATTCTTTTGTCCAAGGAACAATTTCTGTTTTTCTCACTTAAATTCCCCTCAAATCTTTGGGAAAGCGCCATGGTCATAGCTCTCTTTCATTGCAAAAACAAAATCATTGGAATGACCAGTAGCAAGATACCCAACAATCAAATAAATATCATCTGATAAATAAGCAGCCAAATCCGGGTGACCCGTCTGCTTGATAATAGTTTTGTAAAATTGCTCTTGAGCAAGGCTCTGTAGCTCCTCTAATTGCCTTTTTACTTCTTTATTGTCCAAGCTTTCAATAATTGCTGTAAAATTATTATGTACCTTCATCCATTGTGAATCGAATGGTTCTTCGTCCCTTTGCTCCAAATAGTAATCGATCTCACTGACATCAGCATATTTTGAATCAATTTTAAACGTTGTTAATGACTTTATCCAAGAAGAAACATTCATCAATACATCCCCCTTCTGCTTAAAAATGCTCTAGCAATGCTCGCCAAATTTCTATCTTGGTACCACAAGAAGGACAATCTACTTCGCCAGCCAAATACGGTAAATCACGAGTAAGCTCTTTTTCATCAATCATTGCTACTCTTTCTGATAACATCGCTTGTTCCACATCTAAAAATTCATCTATAGGAATAACTGGATGAGCCTCTTGCTCCTCTTCAAACACAGGGTCTTGTGCAAAAGCCTCTATACAGCCGTGCCTATCATTAGGCCACAAATAGGCTTCTTGCTTACACATTGGACATACAACAATATACTCGTCCACAAATGTCATTAGTATATTTGCCACTTGATGTGCACCTCTGTATGCTGCATCAGCAACAAGCACATAACGTTTCTCTGAATCTTCTAAAGTATAAGCATATGCAAATACTTCTTCCCATAGCAATGCTATCTCATGTATTGCTTTAATATATTCACTGTAAATCTCCTCACAAATTGATGCTCCTACCTGCTCAGCTAGTGCTGTCCAATCTGCAGGAAATGGCTCTACATCATTGTCGTTGCGACTCGCCTCAATAACACCACATGTAATAAATAAATTATGTCGCACCTCTGGGTCTTTTATTGAACAAGCGATCTGTACTAAGTAAGGTACAACTGCATATGTAATTGTATAAATTGTATTTTGATGAAACAAATATTCTTCAAAAAGTTCGTCTGCTATTTCTTGATCATAGTTTTGTATTAATTGCTGCAATAATGCTGGCACATTTTCCCCTGTGCCATACGGTCCCATCAACTTTCCCCATACATCGCTATTCCATGCAAGCAAAATAAAACCCCCTTCAATTATTAAAGTTACGGAAAAGTATAACATGAAGAGAATTATTTTACCTTCTTTATAATTCACAATATAGAATGCTTAAACATTTAGTGTTTATGGCAAAGTCTATCGGTAAATTTCGCACTGCTATCAGTAAGTTTTTATATTCTATCAGCAAATTTCTATATTCTATCAGTAACTTTGATATTTCTATCAGGAAACAGTACCACCTTTACTATCTAGGTGGAGGGTTTTTATTTGAAACAGTTTGAATAATAATTCAAACGCCTTTAAAAAACCGCTGAATATTCAGTGGTCTCATTGTTGTGAAGCGATGTCCTACTCTCACAGGGGCACGGTGGATTTCTTCGTTGCCTGCGGCGCTTACGGTGCTCATGTACACAGTACATTCCGCTCCGCACGCCTTGGCGCCTTGAACTCCACCACGCCACTGCACTGCTTCTTTTTTGATTCGCTTCAAGGAAAATACGATTGTTTGCTATCGATACCGCGCCGACCTAACCTTTCGGTCTTTGGTAGTTGGAGATTTCCCATTCTATGCACAAAAAAACCACTGAGTATTCAGTGGTCTCATTGTTGCGAAGCGATGTCCTACTCTCACAGGGGGCACCCCCAACTACCATCGGCACTCTCAGCGCAGCACAGTGGAGTGACGGATTCCTTCGTTGCCCGCGGCGCTTACGGTGCTCATGTACCATGTACATTCCGCTCCGCACGCCTTGGCGCCTTGAACTCCACCGCTCCACTGCACTGCTTCATGTCAGGTTCGCATAAAGGAAAGTGCAATTGTTTGCTATCGATACCGCGCCGACTTGACCTTTCGGTCTTTGATAGTTGGAGATTTCCCATTCTATGCACAAAAAAACCACTGAATATTCAGTGGTCTTATTGTTGCGAAGCGATGTCCTACTCTCACAGGGGGAAACCCCCAACTACCATCGGCGCTAAAGAGCTTAACTTCCGTGTTCGGTATGGGAACGGGTGTGACCTCTTTGCCATCATCACTTCACCGTATTAAATTGGAAAGAAATTATTCTTTCAAAACTGGATAAACGGTCATTGAAACAAGTTTAGAAGTTGGTTAAGTCCTCGATCGATTAGTATTCGTCAGCTCCATGTGTCGCCACACTTCCACCTCGAACCTATCTACCTCATCGTCTTTGAGGGATCTTACTTACTTGCGTAATGGGAAATCTCATCTTGAGGGGGGCTTCATGCTTAGATGCTTTCAGCACTTATCCCGTCCATACATAGCTACCCAGCGATGCCGTTGGCACGACAACTGGTACACCAGCGGTATGTCCATCCCGGTCCTCTCGTACTAAGGACAGCTCCTCTCAAATTTCCTACGCCCACGACGGATAGGGACCGAACTGTCTCACGACGTTCTGAACCCAGCTCGCGTACCGCTTTAATGGGCGAACAGCCCAACCCTTGGGACCGACTACAGCCCCAGGATGCGATGAGCCGACATCGAGGTGCCAAACCTCCCCGTCGATGTGGACTCTTGGGGGAGATAAGCCTGTTATCCCCGGGGTAGCTTTTATCCGTTGAGCGATGGCCCTTCCATGCGGAACCACCGGATCACTAAGCCCGTCTTTCGACCCTGCTCGACTTGTAGGTCTCGCAGTCAAGCTCCCTTGTGCCTTTACACTCTACGAATGATTTCCAACCATTCTGAGGGAACCTTTGGGCGCCTCCGTTACCTTTTAGGAGGCGACCGCCCCAGTCAAACTGTCCGCCTGACACTGTCTCCTGCCCCGCTAAGGGGCATGGGTTAGAATTTCAATACAACCAGGGTAGTATCCCACCGACGCCTCCTTCGAAGCTGGCGCTCCGAGATCTCTGGCTCCTACCTATCCTGTACAAGTTGTACCAAAATTCAATATCAAGCTACAGTAAAGCTCCACGGGGTCTTTCCGTCCTGTCGCGGGTAACCTGCATCTTCACAGGTACTATAATTTCACCGAGTCTCTCGTTGAGACAGTGCCCAGATCGTTACGCCTTTCGTGCGGGTCGGAACTTACCCGACAAGGAATTTCGCTACCTTAGGACCGTTATAGTTACGGCCGCCGTTTACTGGGGCTTCAATTCATAGCTTCGCTTGCGCTAACCACTCCTCTTAACCTTCCAGCACCGGGCAGGCGTCAGCCCCTATACGTCACCTTACGGTTTTGCAGAGACCTGTGTTTTTGCTAAACAGTCGCCTGGGCCTATTCACTGCGGCTCTCATGCGCTTGCACGCTCAAGAGCACCCCTTCTCCCGAAGTTACGGGGTCATTTTGCCGAGTTCCTTAACGAGAGTTCTCTCGCACACCTTAGGATTCTCTCCTCGACTACCTGTGTCGGTTTGCGGTACGGGTACCTCCCACCTCGTTAGAGGCTTTTCTTGGCAGTGTGAGATCAGGAACTTCGTCCATACGGACTCGTCATCACAGCTCAACGTATCAGTGTGCGGATTTGCCTACACACACGCCTTACTGCTTGAACAGAGACAACCAACGCTCTGCTTACCCTACCCTCCTGCGTCCCCCCATTACTCAAACGGTGGGGAGGTAGTACAGGAATATCAACCTGTTGTCCATCGCCTACGCCTGTCGGCCTCGGCTTAGGTCCCGACTAACCCTGAGCGGACGAGCCTTCCTCAGGAAACCTTAGTCATACGGTGGACGGGATTCTCACCCGTCTTTCGCTACTCATACCGGCATTCTCACTTCTAAGCGCTCCACCAGTCCTTCCGGTCTGACTTCAACGCACTTAGAACGCTCTCCTACCACTGACATCGTAGATGTCAATCCACAGCTTCGGTGAATCGTTTAGCCCCGATACATTTTCGGCGCAGTGTCACTCGACCAGTGAGCTATTACGCACTCTTTAAATGATGGCTGCTTCTAAGCCAACATCCTGGTTGTCTAAGCAACGCCACATCCTTTTCCACTTAACGATTACTTTGGGACCTTAGCTGGTGGTCTGGGCTGTTTCCCTCTTGACTACGGATCTTATCACTCGCAGTCTGACTCCCGTGCATAAATATCCGGCATTCGGAGTTTGTCTGAATTCGGTAAAGCGAGATGCCCCCCTAGTCCAAACAGTGCTCTACCTCCGGTATTCTCTATCACGAGGCTAGCCCTAAAGCTATTTCGGAGAGAACCAGCTATCTCCAAGTTCGATTGGAATTTCTCCGCTACCCACAGCTCATCCCCGCACTTTTCAACGTGCGTGGGTTCGGGCCTCCAGTAAGTGTTACCTTACCTTCACCCTGGCCATGGGTAGATCACCTGGTTTCGGGTCTACGACAACGTACTCACTCGCCCTATTCAGACTCGCTTTCGCTGCGGCTCCGCTTTCTCAGCTTAACCTTGCACGTTATCGTAACTCGCCGGTTCATTCTACAAAAGGCACGCTATCACCCATTAACGGGCTCTAACTACTTGTAGGCACACGGTTTCAGGATCTCTTTCACTCCCCTTCCGGGGTGCTTTTCACCTTTCCCTCACGGTACTGGTTCACTATCGGTCACTAGGGAGTATTTAGCCTTGGGAGATGGTCCTCCCGGATTCCGACGGAATTTCACGTGTTCCGCCGTACTCAGGATCCACTCTGGAGGGAATGAACTTTCGATTACAGGGCTTTTACCTGCTCTGGCGGACCTTTCCAAGTCGCTTCATCTACTTCATTCCTTTGTAACTCCGTATAGAGTGTCCTACAACCCCAAAGAGCAAGCTCTTTGGTTTGGGCTTTTCCCGTTTCGCTCGCCGCTACTCAGGGAATCGAATTTTCTTTCTCTTCCTGCAGGTACTTAGATGTTTCAGTTCCCTGCGTCTGTCTTCCATACGCTATGAATTCACGTAAGGATACTATGCCATTAAACATAGTGGGTTTCCCCATTCGGAAATCCCCGGATCAAAGCTTACTTACAGCTCCCCGAGGCATATCGGTGTTAGTGCCGTCCTTCATCGACTCCTAGTGCCAAGGCATCCACCGTGCGCCCTTAATAACTTAACCTACAGCTTTCGATCTACATCGCAATACGGCGTCAACTACTTTCGTTCATTCAGTCACGTACAAAGGTACGCTCCTTCATTCTCTCAAGCAGTTTCCTTGTCTTGCTCGTATCTCGAAACCTTCTTGTTTGCTAGTTACAACTTATTTCAATAAAGAAATAAGATTTAAGAACTTACACGATCAATTACTTGATCTATTTTAAACTTGTTGCTTTCAATGTCGTTTTATCCAGTTTTCAAAGAACAATGGTTTGAAGTATTCATCAAAGGATGAACCTTCAAAACTGAACAGCAAGATTTCCTGTACCAACAGCGTTAGCGAAAGGTACAAGTCGTGAATGGTATCTCCTGTTGGAGATATTCCGAAAATATCCTTAGAAAGGAGGTGATCCAGCCGCACCTTCCGATACGGCTACCTTGTTACGACTTCACCCCAATCATCTATCCCACCTTCGGCGGCTGGCTCCAAAAGGTTACCTCACCGACTTCGGGTGTTACAAACTCTCGTGGTGTGACGGGCGGTGTGTACAAGGCCCGGGAACGTATTCACCGCGGCATGCTGATCCGCGATTACTAGCGATTCCGGCTTCATGTAGGCGAGTTGCAGCCTACAATCCGAACTGAGAACGGTTTTATCGGATTAGCTCCCCCTCGCGGGTTGGCAACCGTTTGTACCGTCCATTGTAGCACGTGTGTAGCCCAGGTCATAAGGGGCATGATGATTTGACGTCATCCCCACCTTCCTCCGGTTTATCACCGGCAGTCACCTTAGAGTGCCCAACTAAATGATGGCAACTAAGATCAAGGGTTGCGCTCGTTGCGGGACTTAACCCAACATCTCACGACACGAGCTGACGACAACCATGCACCACCTGTCACCATTGTCCCCGAAGGGAAAACCATGTCTCCATAGTGGTCAACGGGATGTCAAGACCTGGTAAGGTTCTTCGCGTTGCTTCGAATTAAACCACATGCTCCACCGCTTGTGCGGGCCCCCGTCAATTCCTTTGAGTTTCAGTCTTGCGACCGTACTCCCCAGGCGGAGTGCTTAATGCGTTAGCTGCAGCACTAAGGGGCGGAAACCCCCTAACACTTAGCACTCATCGTTTACGGCGTGGACTACCAGGGTATCTAATCCTGTTTGCTCCCCACGCTTTCGCGCCTCAGCGTCAGTTACAGACCAGAAAGTCGCCTTCGCCACTGGTGTTCCTCCAAATCTCTACGCATTTCACCGCTACACTTGGAATTCCACTTTCCTCTTCTGCACTCAAGTTCCCCAGTTTCCAATGACCCTCCCCGGTTGAGCCGGGGGCTTTCACATCAGACTTAAAGAACCGCCTGCGCGCGCTTTACGCCCAATAATTCCGGACAACGCTTGCCACCTACGTATTACCGCGGCTGCTGGCACGTAGTTAGCCGTGGCTTTCTAATAAGGTACCGTCAAGGTACAGCCAGTTACTACTGTACTTGTTCTTCCCTTACAACAGAGTTTTACGATCCGAAAACCTTCTTCACTCACGCGGCGTTGCTCCATCAGGCTTTCGCCCATTGTGGAAGATTCCCTACTGCTGCCTCCCGTAGGAGTCTGGGCCGTGTCTCAGTCCCAGTGTGGCCGATCACCCTCTCAGGTCGGCTACGCATCGTCGCCTTGGTGAGCCATTACCTCACCAACTAGCTAATGCGCCGCGGGCCCATCCTGTAGCGATAGCAGAACCATCTTTCAACTTTCAAACATGTGTTCAAAAGTATCATTCGGTATTAGCACCGGTTTCCCGGAGTTATCCCCATCTACAAGGTAGGTTGCCCACGTGTTACTCACCCGTCCGCCGCTAGCGTTACTTCGGTGCAAGCACCAAAGTAACGCCCGCTCGACTTGCATGTATTAGGCACGCCGCCAGCGTTCGTCCTGAGCCAGGATCAAACTCTCCATAAAAAGAATTTGAGTTAAGCTCAAATTTTGCATCTGCCGCTTTTGCTTTCGATACAGTAAAACATTTGCTGGCATCTTAATGATGTCCAAAATTGTGTTCCATCTATTAAATGAAACGTTTTATTCATTCACGTCTTGCTTGTTCAGTTTTCAAGGTTCATTTTTATATCTTCACCACTCCTTGTTCAGAAGCGACTTTAATATAATATCATGTAGTAGTTCAAAAAGTCAACTACTTTTTTATTTTTGTTTTGCGATTGTTTCGCAACAACGTTTATTAATATACACCTATAAGACCTTAGATTGCAACCCTTTATTTAAAGAAAAAATATTCAGATTTCACAAAAACGAATCTCTTCCTATTTATATGGAATAAATAAATTTTAAAATATATAATAAAATATAGCTGCGACAATCAAACATGGCAGTGACATAAATAAAAATATTTCTTCATATCTATGGCGCCTATTTTTTTGCTCACTTGATTCTGTAGCTAAATTAGCACGTAAACGATCTCCATTTACGAACACACCCGAAAAGAACATTGTAAGTATTAATAAAATACCACCTATTGTTCCTGCTATTCGAATCACTTTTTGTACATCACCTAAAATAAACGCAATGATAATGGATCCTAAAGCTAGCATAATCCCATAAAGAAAGTACCTTATTTTCATACCTTTTACCTCCACTTTTTACTATAATATACGCAACAATCAGCTTGAGAGTTTCATTTTTAAAAATCCATTACACCAAAATGTAATTGTATCTAAATTTCCCCAAATTCTTAGCTAACCTGTATCATGCAGACCTCCTTTTCAAAATCTATGACATCCACCAGAGGATTAACTTGAATCAACAATTACTTTCAATCAAAGGAGCGATGTTTTTACGCGAAGAATCTTTGTTTAGCTCAGCTAAAAGGCTGCCCGAAAAGTGATATGTAAATACACTTTCTAGGCAGCCTTAACTCAATTATTAAATATTCATTTTACGACTATCAATGGGTTGCTGTTGCAAGATATAGTAAGAAAATTAAACCGAATACATACATAATCGGATGAACGTCTTTTGCACGACCTTTAACAACCATTGTTAATGGGTAGAAAACGAAGCCAATTGCTACGCCTGTTGCGATAGAGAATGTCAATGGCATCATCAGCATTGTAAAGAATGCTGGCACAGCTACTTCGAACTTGCCCCATTCAATTTTCCCTAGCGAAGCTACCATTAATACCCCCACAACAATTAAAGCAGGTGCGGTTACTGCTGGTGTTACAACACTCAATAAAGGTAAAAAGAACAATGATAATAGGAATAATACACCTGTTACGATAGAAGCAAAGCCTGTACGAGCACCTGCTGCAACGCCTGATGAAGACTCTACAAATGATGTAATTGTTGATGTACCAAAAATAGAACCTACAATTGTGGCAATTGAGTCAGAAACTAATGCCCTGCCTGCACGTGGTAGTTTATTATCTTTCACAAAGCCTGCTTGATTTGCAACAGCCATCAATGTACCTGCATTATCAAAGAAATCAACAAATAAGAAAGTTAAAATAACAGACAGCATCGATAATGTGTAAAACTCTGTATCACCAAATGCTGAGAATAATGAACCAAATGTTGGTGCAATAGATGGTGGCATAGCAACAACGCCTGATGGCAAATTAACTAAGCCGAAAATCATTCCTGCCACTGCAGTAATCGCCATTCCTAAAAATACACCTGCTTTTACACCACGAACTAAGAAAATAACTGTAATAATAATACCGAAAATTGCTAATAACACTTTTGGATCTGTTAAATTACCAATGCCTACAAATGTCGCTGGATTCGCTACAACGATTTCTGCATTTTTTAAACCGATAAATGCGATAAATAAACCGATACCTGCACCAACTGCTAATTTTAGCTCCATTGGAATTGCATTAATTAATTTTTCTCGTAAACCTGTTAACGTTAAGATTAAGAAAAATACACCTGACACAAATACTGCTGCTAATGCATGCTGCCAAGGGCTACCATTCGTTAAAATAACTGTATATGCAAAAAATGCATTTAATCCTAAGCCTGGTGCCAGTGCCAATGGATAACGAGCGAAAATCCCCATAATAAATGAGCCGATTGCTGCTGCAACAGCAGTTGCTACGAATACTGCTCCATAATTCATACGAAGTGCTTCTGGTAAGTCAGGCACATCTTGTAGCGTTAACGTCATAGGGTTAACGACTAAAATATAAGCCATTGCTAAAAATGTTGTGAATCCACCAAGAATTTCTCTTTGGTAGTTTGTTCCAAGTTTATCAAACTCGAAATATTTTTTCATTGTGAATTGTTCCTCCGTTAATCGTCTATAATCGTAGGAAATAAAACAAAGACATGCCTTTTAGTGACATGTCTACGAATAAAGTATTTGTATATTACAATACAAATTTGCTTCAATCGTAGTCAAATCATTTACGGTGATTTGGTAGATACTTGCGAGCCTATTCCCGCTATTATACGACGACGTTATTTAATTTACATTCAATAATATATCACCTCACTTTCTGTTTTTCAACTCATTTCCGAACATTTTTTTGTTTTACACAGATAAAGTTCGTAAAAAATATTTTAGAAAATCAAATTACTGTTAAACAAATAACAATCTATCGGGAAATTTTATTTATTATTTCAATATATTGCGTATCCCCTAAGCCATACTGTGGAAATACCTTTAGCAAGTTTCGTACTAATTCCTCTGTCACCATTTGTTTGTGTGCATCAATATACTTCGTTATATCATTCGCTTCCTTTTGCAGCTCCAAATATAATTTAATTCCTTGGTACATCACAGGCATCACCTTCTCATTTGGCATGCGTTTTTCAATTAACACCGCTTTGTATAAAGCCTGATAAATTCCTAATGGTAGTATCGTTTCATTCACATCATATGTCTGCTCCTGCACGGCGTAATAATAAATTACACCTTCATAGTTTATTTGCTCCAAATAAGCAAGCATCGTTAATAGGTTCATTTGACAAAACATATCTTCACCAAACCATAGTACAATACAGTCATATTTTTTAGAAAACAGCGTATTTTTTAAAGGCGCTAATGTAATAGCTTCATAATCGTGAAGTGCCACCTTATGCCCTTGTGCCCTCATTTCATTAAACGTATCCTCGAAAATTGGGAAAGTCGTTTCATGAACACACATCGCTTCATTAAATGGTGCATAATCACTTGCCCCCATTAACTGTTGTTCCTTGAATTTTTTAAACATATCCTCCCCATTTAAAATATTTAATATGCTTGTATCAAATTGCTCCTTCAGCCCATACTGCAAATCTTCAATTCGTAATTTTTTTGAAATATCCATTATATACATCTCCTCTGTTCTGATTGCGAGTTTTACATATGATTGTAATGGCATCGGTTTTTGACGGTAACTATTTGGACTAACACCGAATATTTCTTTAAAGGCTCTTGTATACGACTCCTGCGTAGAATATCCGTGATTTAATGCAATATCTAATATTCTTTCCTCCGTATCCCTTAAAGCAATCGAAGAAAGATAAATTCTTCTTAATGCCATATAACGCTTTAAGCTTATCCCTGTTATTTGATGGAATTTAAACGAGCAATAATAAGGGGAATACCCCATTTTTCCGCTCATTTCAAGTAACGAAAAGCCTTCAAATAAATGGTCTTCTGTCCAATCAATCATCCTTTGTACGACATCCTTCATCCATATATCACCTCTTATTTTTATTTTAATGCTGCTTGAAAATATTGTTTTGACAGCTGTTGTGCTTTACAGTATTTAAAAAGGAGGAAGAGTAATGACTTTATTTTCACAAACAATTATAGACTTTTGGGATAGCTCATTTAATGGTGAAATTTTTTATAATGATGATTATTTTTGTTGCATTATTAACCCACATTTAAAGGAAAGTCGCCGTCTTATGGTGCTAACAACAGCAAATGGTAAAGTTTCCGTTGTTATGACACCTACTATCGCAACTAAGCTACAGCTTGTAAAGGAACAGCCTATATCTGAAGAAATCTTCCGGAATAAATTGGAGGAAATAGGAATCCTATTGCATAGTGCAGATCACATTTTTTATTTTACGGAAAAAGAAAAGGAGAAAGTGTGCACAGAAACTGCTACTAAAAATATACGTCAACTAACAGAACAGGATGTAGAAGTATTTTCAGAATTTGAAAATTCAGCATCAGAGCAAGATTTAGATGATGCTTATGTGGAATTAGACCATTGGGCTGTGTTCGGCTCCTTTGCAGAAGAGCGCTTAGCATGTGCCTCTAGCATGTACCCTTGGTCAGACAACACAAAGCTTGCTGATTTAGGGGTTTTAACCCTATCACAGTTTCGTGGACAGGGACATGCTCGCAAAGTAGTACGTGCGATTAGCCAATATGCTTATGAAAAAGGCTATGAGCCACAATATCGATGTCAGCTAGATAATACAGCATCCATTTCTCTAGCAAAGGCATGTGAATTGACATTGTTTGGTCAATGGGAGGTTATTTCACCCGATTCACCGTAATAATTGATGACTTGAAGCGAAATGCTGTCAATCTCTTGAAATATTTCTTATGATAATAGATAGTTGGAAAATTCAGTTTTTATAAGGAGAGAAGCATTATGTATGAAAATATTTTACGTCATCCAGGACCAACACCAATTCCAAAACGTGTTGACCTTGCAATGAGTAAAAACATTATAAGTCATCGTACACCTGAATTTATTGAACTATACAATGAAACAGTGGAATTAGCGAAGCCTATATTCGGTACGACAGAGAATATTCTTTTTTTACCATCAGGGGGCACAGCAGCACTTGAAGCAGCCGCAATCAATACTGTTTCTGCTGGGGAAGATGTTGTCATAATTACAGTAGGGGCATTTGGTGATTATTTCGTCAATATTTGTGAGCAACATAGCTTCCGAGTACACAAGCTAGAGAAGCCTTGGGGCGAGGCATGTACAGCGCAGGAGTTAAGCGAATTTTTACAAGACTTACCCTCGATAAAAGCCGTTTTTATAACATATAACGAAACATCTACAGGCATTTTAAATCCAATCGAGGAATTAGCAAAAGTTGTACATGAAAAAACAGATGCCCTTGTTATCGTTGATGGAGTTAGCTGCATCGGTGGTGTCGCTCCGAAAATGGATGAATGGGGTATTGATATTTTAGTAACTGGCTCACAAAAGGCTTTAATGTTACCCCCTGGTTTAGCACTTGTTGCTGTTAACAAGCGGGCTTGGAAAGTTATAGAAGCGAACCAGACACAAAGCTATTATTTAAATTTATTAAGCTATAAAAATTGGGCTGAAAAGGGCATGACACCAAACACTCCTGCCATTATGCTACTATACGGCTTAAATGAAGCTTGTAAGCTAATTAATGAGGAGGGTGGTATTGAGCAAACCGCGAAACGCCATGTGGTAATGAGAAATATGGTGCGTGCTGCGATGACTGCATTAAATATTGGATTACTAACAGAGGATGCGTATGCTTCACCAACAGTTACTGCTATTAAAGTGCCTAAAGGTATCGTGCTAGCTGATTTTGTTGCACATTTAAAAGCAAAATACCATCTAGACTTCGCAGGTGGACTTGGCTCATTACAAGGAGAAATCTTCCGCTTTGGCCATATGGGCTACTGTTTCCCAAGCGATGTATTGCAGGCTGTTTCATTAATGGAAGCTGCCCTACAAGATTTCAACTATGATTTCACAGCAGGTGCAGGTATCCTTGCTGCACAAAAGGTATTTTTAGAAAGTACAAAATAAAAGAGGCGCCTAAAAAGCGCCTCCCTTTAACTTGTCGCTAAATTTAGATATATATTGTCAAAGCGACCTTCTTTTAAATCTTCAATATCAATTAAAAATTCTAAGTACCCTGCGTCCCACCAGCACATATTCACTTCATTTAACGATGATAAAGAGAATAATATTTGCCAATTTCTCGCAGCTTGCTCATGCTGCGCTTCACATTCTTTATATTGTCGTAGAAGCGGTATGACTACTTTTTCAAGGTGATCAGCATATTGATTACGTCCATCTGTCAATGCTTGTTGTGCTTCCCCCTCTAATCGTTCTGGTATCTTATACGTATTAAACAATAATGCCTCCAGTCCATTACGACATAAATAAGCATCAAGCTGTGTCTCCCCTGCCCATGATTGCAATCCCCCAGCAAGCGCATCGCTGACATCACATACTTCTGTATAAAGCTCTTCATACTCTGCACACAAAACATCTGAATCCTCACCTAAATCAGGCAATGATAAATGTGGTTGCCATGTCACTTGATGTGAAATAAACTCTCGCTCATCCGCATTGACTTCTTCTACCCCTTCCGGTAAATCAGTTAATGCTAAATTCGTTAAATCACCATTATAATAAATGACTTTATGATCAATATTATAGGCTGGCTCGTCCAAGCCTATAAAAAAATACAGCATTCCCGTTGACGGCCAATCCTCTGAAGGTAAAAATGGCAGCTCATTTAAATTAATTTGGGCTAAGAAAGTGTATGCTTCTTCCTCTTGCGTGCAGGGCCATTCGATAGAGGGTGGTAAGTCTGGTTGTCCCGCTATGCGACTGTTTCCCACCTCTTCATATGTTTCTTCACCTACAAGCTCAAAACGGAATGCTACTTTCGCATGCTCTAAAAATAAGCTCGTTAACTCTTGATTTTGTGCAACGCCATATTTAGTTAATACATCTACAATCGCTTGTTTACGCCAATCCTCTCGCATCTTCCCCTGCCCCCTTTGTTTTTTTTCAGTTTACCATATATGATAAAGTTAACGAAAAGGAGGCTTTAATTGATGAAAGAAATCGCCGAAATTTTCAGCTTACCATTTGAGGATATACAGGAAATTGCTTATGAAATAGTAGAACCAATGTATGACCATGTAGGACAATGTATTTTTGAAGGTGCAGCTTATTTTGTTGCATATACAACCTATGGCGCAAGAATCGAAATAGCTGAAGTGGATAGCCGTTTTTTTATAATTAAGGAGTTTCTTGAAATTGATCTCCCTCTAAATGAAAACAAAACGCTTTATATAAGGAGCTGACGCATATGAGCAATGTGCAAATCAAAATTGACAATGATGCAAATATACTCAAATACATTACCCTTATCCGCAAGTTTAATAGCGCACTACCGATTCAAACAATTAAAAATAATATCAAAAATGGACACTATGTTGTTAGTCACGATTTATATGCTTACAATGTTGTAGATGAGCTACTAGAAATTGACCACACTGCCCGTTTTAGACAGCTCCTAGCAGATTTAAAGGCAGCAGAGGCAACACTTCATATTTATTGTGATGATGAGTTAATTACATTACAATATTTAGATAATCTAATAGTATCAATGCATGAAACTGACAAAGCATTACAGCAGGAAATGGATCGATTTTTAGGAGAGGAGTGACATAACTATGTTCAAGATGGTTGTCATCGGTATGTTTATTGGAACGGCTCGCATTTTTCTTCAGCGTAAACAATTAGCTAAAATACCACAAACTATGCTTGTATACATAATTGGTATGGGGGCAATATTTGGTCTTTGCTCAACTGCTATCGACTGGGTACAGTCATTCCCTATCCATGAAATTTTACAAATACCCATTTTCTTATGCTTTGTTGCCATCATTTATTTAACGATTCATATGCTTATGATATTTGCATTACCTAATAATTTGATAGAAGATTAGAGGAGTATGATTTATGAACAAAATACAGCTTTTTTGGGAAGCATTTTGCCAAGAAAAAAATTTGCAAAATATTGTCTACACGGATGCATTTCAATTTGGTGTAGAGGCTGATTGGTTAGCTGATTTAGTCTGCCAAGGTAAGAAAACAGCTACCACTTCAGGACATGTTTTTTACGAGCTTGAAAATGAAGCATTGCCACAAGTAGGTGAATATTCAATTGTTTTAAATAGTCATGATGAACCTGTCGCCATCATTGAAATACAATCTGTTGAAGTGGTGCCTATGAACGAAGTAACAGAGGATTTTGCTTTGGCAGAAGGTGAAGGAGATTATCAATATTGGTGGGATGCCCATGTTCGCTTCTTTACATCGCAGTTAAAGGCATATGACCTAAAATTTACACCTGATATGCTTGTCGTTTGCGAGCGCTTTAAAAAGGTTTATTCCACAAGTAGTTAAACAAGACTGTTAGAAAATATAGATATCATCATATTTTTCTAACAGTCTTTCTAAATTATTCATTTCTCCATGGGTCTCCCTCATCACTATTTAGCCATGACAGAAAATGGTCTGTTACATCACTTTCTACAGGGATACCATATCCATCACTTACTAATTGGAAATGAACGACATCTTCCTCCGCCTTCATTAAAAGATGGTAGCCACCATGATCATTTCCAATCGAAACATAACCTGGGGCATAAGCTTGCACTTCATATGTTTTATTCATTTCGATTAATTCACCCGTTGTATATAGCTTAACTAAATTGCCAAGCACTCCATTTGAGAGAAACAAAAGCTCTTTATATACTTTTGGGAGAACGATTTGTAGCTCTTTTTCAACCTGCTGAATTTCTTCTACTGTTGCTGGCTTATACCATTCCATAATCCACTTTTTAGAATAAAGCACATCTCTAATCATTTATTCCTCCAAAATATATTGATTAACTTTTTCCAACTGCGCGACTTTGCAACACTTGAATTCTTTTCTCCAATTTTTGTTTCCACTCATCTGCAAGTGCTTCTACGGCTAAAATACGCTGCATTGCATCTGCATCTTTATTTTGGAAATACACTTCATTGCAATACAATACAGAAATGCCTGCAGAGTCTTTTTCGATTAGTTCAATTGGCGAATCTGCATAAATCGTTCCTTCCTCTAACACTCGCCCAAGGTATCCTGTATAACCAGTTTCAATCAAACGTTTCAATAATGTAGTCGCCTCTGTGTATTTATCAATCGTGCTACATGGAACACGTCCTTGTGTAATTTGAATGACTGCATCACCAATTTTGTAAATATCGCCAATATAAACATCTGCCTCTAGCATATTTGTTACGGTTAAATTTTCACCAAAGGCTGCTGTTGGCAATGTTTTCCCTAGCTCCTGCTGCCATTGTGCATAATGCTCCAAAGGATATAAACAGATAGCGCGATCAGGTCCACCATGATGTTTTTTATCTGCTACATCGTCCCCCTCAAATCCACGACTTGCTAAATAAACATTTGGTACTTGTTGTTTTGCAATCCCTGTAACCATGGAACGCCCATCACCATAACGCAATTCTTTTGGCATACCGATAGCAAGTGTATAAATTGTTGCTCTATTCTTTTCCAATATAATCCCCCATTCCCTCATCCTTTTCCTATTTCTTCAGTTTACTATATGTAAGACTTGACCAGCAATCTTGTACTAGTCTATTTGCTAATAAATGAGATAATATTTAGTTATTAAGAGCAATGGAGGTCAATATGAACTATATTAAATACATACGTCAATATGTTGGAACAAAGCCAATTATTGCGCCGGGCTCAGCTATTATTGTATTAAATGAGCACAAAGAAATTCTATTACAATTACGCTCAGATACAAATGATTGGGGACTTCCAGGTGGTGGAATGGAAATGGGCGACAGCTTTGAAGAAACTGCACAGAAGGAATTATTTGAGGAAACAGGACTAATCGCACAAGAAATGAAATTGATTGGCCTAGCCTCCGGAAAAGAGCTCTACTATCATTTCCCACATGGCGACGAAATTTATAATGCAACCGCTATTTTTGAGGCTACTATTGTTACTGGTACTCTCAAAAAAAATGAAGAAAGCAGTGATTTGCAATACTTTTCTCTAAATCAATTACCAACTCTAAAACTCTAAATACAACAACAGTAAAATTGCTTGAGAAGGCTCATGATTACCTTGCAAAGAAAAAATACCAAGACCTTGTATAATCAATGCCTTGGTATTTTTATTAAATTCATGACTTTTTCCATTATCTATACTTCCGAGCCACTACCGCTAATCGACCATTTTCGGTTGAATACTCGCACGTGGAAAGTATAATCAGCTTATCTCCATATTGTGCTGTCACACCTGTATCATAAAGTGCCTGCTGCTTAATATTTCGGATATACAAGTCAAATTCATCAGATGTTTTGATTCCCTCAATATGATAATATTTAAAAACATCCTCTGTTTGGGTATATACCTTCGACAAAATGACCGCTACAATTTCATATTCCTCTTGCTCATAAAGCGTGCTAAATTGAAATGTCGCATGCTCCTTATAAAAGCGCTCTTTTTTGTACTTTTCTAAGTCGGCAAACATTGAGCCACTCTTCATATGATGCCCATGAATAAGCAAAATATTAGAATCTACTATATCGCTATATTCATCTAAAAAAGGAAGCCCGTTGATGTTTTCCTTTTGATCAAAATCATGCTTCAAATAGTAGTGCGGGTCCTGCTTACTTTGCATAATCGGATAATCAATACGTGTTCCATCTATTTTCAGCCACCCTATAATATCTGAATTTCGCTGATAAAGCTTCTGAAATTCAGGAAGCATCGTTGGTGTTTGTAGCTCTTGCTTAGCAAGCTTTTCCTCACCTTTAGGTATTGCTTGGTAGCGTATTGCTGCTAATTCTTTTATTTGCTGATTATCAGCATAATTTTGCAAATAGGTTTTTGCAAGAACTGCTAAAGAATAAATAAGTACAACAGTAAAAAAGACGATAAGAAGTTTTCTTATTTTACTCACTATCTTACCGCCTTTCTCTGTTACTAAATGTGTTTTTTCTTTCTGTTGCTAAGCAATAGCAAGCCTAACATGATTGAAGACATTAATGCCAACGCCATATAGAATAGCGGTGATAGGCTATCATCACCTGTTTTTGGTACATTGTCTAGCTTATTTTCTTGCTTCGCTTCATTATTTTTCTGTGGCTGATTATTCTCTTGTTGCTCATTTGCTTCAGGTTGTTCTACAGATTCTTCTGTCGTTTCTCCTGAACCTGGGTTGCTTTCAGGTTGTTCTGTAATTTCTTCTGTATCTGGATTACCCTCAGGTTCTTCTGTCATTTCTTCTGAATCTGGATTACCTTCAGGTTGTTCTGATGTTTCTTCTACATCTGGTTTACTTGGGTTTGTTCCCGGATTTGGATTACTTCCAGGGTTGCCTGGGTTTGTTCCCGGGTTTGGATTCCCTCCTGGATTGCCCGGATTTGTTCCTGGATCTGGATTACCTCCTGGATTACCGCCTGAGCTAATTGGCTTCATCGGTACATCATGTCGAACAATATCCCATTCAACAGAAATCGTTGGGCTTGTATATGTTTCATAGCCTTCTTTTGTTACAACTAAATAGTAATCTGCTTCTGGGAATACCATGTAAGCATAGAAACCATATAGGTCACTTAATTGCTCTGGGCTTGCGTTATCGTTTGGTGCAAAGCCTGGAATAGCTGGTAATACAACCTTTGTGCCTGGTACAATACCTTTGGCACGATTTCTCGGTGTATCTGCATAGTAAAGCGTTACTGTCGCACCTTCGATTTTCTTACCTGTGTTTGCGTCACCTGTCGTTTCATCATACACAGTACCATAAGGATCGACTAGTTCTTCTGAGATGTTCAGCTCGCCATTTGCTGTTAGGTTTAATGCTTTATCTTTAAATAATGTTAACTCCTTGCCTGGCTCAAACTCATAGCGTACTTCCATCAGATAAGTACCTGTCGTTAAGCCTTCAGCTAAGAATGTACCATTGTCTTCTACTGGGAATGCTTTTGGCACGCCATTTTCTGATACGTAGTTGCCAGACGCATCCTTCAAGTAAATATGCAGCTTGCCTGCAAATGCTTCATTTAGTAGAGATTTGTTGCCATTTGGTTGTTGCAATAACACAATACCTACTGCTGTAATTTCTGCTGGAATCAAATTTCCTTCCACTGGTGCTGCATCTTTATCTTCAATAAATGCTTTTTGTGTGAATGGAATGGATGTTGGCACACCATTAATCATAATCGTACGGTTGTAAGTAATCGTATACTCCTCATCTCGTTGTACAAGATGGTAGTAACGTCCCTCCTCATCCGTTTTAATAACTGTAACCTCACCTGTTTTCACATTCTTCACTTGGATTTCTGCGTCAGGAATAACTAGTCCTGTTTCATTATCACGTAACACACCTGTTAATGCTGCTGGCATTGTAATCACTTTTGCTGTCGCATCATCCTCGTTATAAGGCTGTCCAGAAGGACTTGTCGCCTTCGTTGTGGCTACAACATCATGCTCTTTCGGTGTTTCCTCCGTCAATTTTGGAGGCTGATACGTAATTGTTGCTTTGCCATTTTCATCTGTGATAGCTTTACCCACTTCCACACCATCTACGATAAAGGTAATTTCCTCACCTTCTACTGGACGCCCGTCTTCCCCTGTTAGCGTTGCTGTTAAATCAACAGGAACCTCTCCATTTCCACGTACCTTCTGTTCTTTTGGTTCTAAAGCAAGTGTACCTGGAAGGTAACGAGCATTTTCAAATGGTGCTTCCGCGATTGTGCCCACTTCAATTGTTCCTGTATACTCACGGCTTGTTGGATTTGTTGTGTAGTATTCGCTTGTATAATCCTCTTCTGTTACTACATAACCTGTATCCTTAATTATGCCTTCAATTGTGATTTTTTCACCATGCTTCAGCGTGAATGTATCACCTGATTCAATAGTCCCTGTTGTGCCATCAGATTTTGTATAGTTATACGTTCTATTTGCACCTAGTCCAGTGAAAATCACTTTGTATTCAAACTCTTTATTGGCATCACTGCCATTACCCATTACAGTATTGCTTACAACTAAACTGCCTGGTGCATCCTTATGGTTCACAAATTTCGCTTCTGCTGTTGTTGATTCTTCAATTGGACCTGTAAATGTCAAGCTACTTGGCTCTGTTGTATAATCTTCATTTGCATAATCTGTTTGCTCGACTGTGTAAGTCAGCCCTACAGGTAAGTTATTAATTGTAGCTGACTGACCATGCTTCAATAGGATTTTATCACCTGATTTAATTGTGCCTGTTGTTCCGTCAGGCTTTGTATATTCATAGGATTCACTTGCACCTGTGTCAGCGAAATTTATTGTATATTCAAAGTCTTTACTTTGATCGCCTGCACCTGTCACCGTATTATCAATAAATAAATTGCCTGAGACAATGCGGTTATTGACAAATGCTAGCTCTTTTGTTTTATCTTTTTCAATTACGCCTGAATAAATAAATGTATTTGGTGATGTTGTGTAGCCATCATCTGTGTAGCTTTGTTGTGTTACTGTGTAAGAAAGACCTTCAAGTAATAAGGGGAATGTGATTTCCTCACCATGTTTCAGAATGATAGAATCGCCACTTTTTAAAGTAGCTTTTGCCCCATCTTTAATATATTCATATTCCACACTCTCGCCTTCCCCATTAAAGACAATTGTGTAGTTAAAGTCTTTGTTTTGGTCTCCACCATTGCCTGTTACAGTGTTGTCGATTTTTAATTTACCTGCGGCAGGAGTTGGTACAATTAGTGGGTCATCAGAAGTTACTTTTACCCCATCTACCCAAACCGGTTTTCCTGGTGTATTTCCTACGTATACTTGATAAACTTTTGTATTTGGTAGGTAAGTGTCCTTATCATAACAAGTTTCTACCAATTCGTAGTACCCCGGATCAGGGAACAACAAATTACGTTTTCCATCGCTGGTTGTTTTTCCTTCTGCAACCTTCGTTCCATCGCTCTTCTGATACAACTCAAAGCATACATCACCAAGTGGATTACCGTCTGGATCTACCTTGATTAGTGATAATAATGCATTGGAAGTGGAGCTACCTGCTACATCCGAACTGTCTAGTGTAGTTTCGCTTTTTACACTAACAGTTTGCAAATTATCATCGCCCACTAACCTTACTTCATTCCCCATTTTGTCTCCTGCTTTTGGTTCTTGGGCTTTATCAACCTCTGTTTGATACACAAATTGATAAATTTTATTTGGGTCACTCAAGTGAAACTCAATAACTGTAGTGCCCCCTGCTCCTGGTGCAACCTCTACTTGAACTTCAGCGTTCGGTGCACTAAGATCTAATGCTGCACCCTCTCGCTCTAAAGCACCGCTCGCTGTCAGCTTAGCAGGATATACTGACATACTAGGTGCAGTCAATATCGGGTTGCCACTTTCATCATAACGTAGCTTCATACCTGCACCTATAGTATCTTGCAAGTAAACACCTTGTGCCAGATTGAATGGTGGTGTATAATCCACTGTCCATTCTAGTACACCTGGGAACGGCTTATTAACTGATTTACTTAGGGCTCGAACGGGTACGATAACCTTACGTTGCTCAGTTACAACTTTTTCTTCTGCCCCCCATGTCATATGAAGGTCTGCTTTATTATAAACTACCTGTTTATCAGTACCACTAGTCACATATTCGTCCAAGTATTGTTCTAATGCTGTGTTAGTTGGTCTTGCTTTCACTAAAATAACATAAGGGCTTTCAAACTTAGAGAAAGTGAATGTTCCTACTTCTCCATTGCGCTCAAAGTTTGTGACAACATGAGCAGCAGTACCTAAGCCGATAAGCTCTTGTGCAGTATTTAAAATCCCAAACCCTGTTCCACTATAATTGGTTGAAGAGCCTTTATAAAGCTCATAATATTGTCCATTTTCGAACGGAACAAATTCCCATCCTTCTGGTAAAGTATCTACTAACTTGATATTGCTAACAACGCGATTGCCACCGTCTTTTGCCAATTCCTCTGTGTTATATCCTGGCATATTGAAACTTAAACGGAAAGTAACGGTCTTCGTTGTTCTGTCATATGCAGCTAAAGTATATTCATCAGTATTCGATACAGCATTATAACCAAGATAACGATGAATATTATTTGGAATAAACCATGAATCAGTAACGCCTGCTGCATTAACAGGATAAGATGCTGTGAGCATATCCTTATTCAGCATACGCACATGCAGATTCACCGTATTCTCTGCCGTTTTTACCGTTTCACCATCAAATAATAAGGCGCGATTCCGTTTTGTTTTCTCTATATTAATATCCTGTCTAAAGAGGTTATCTGGCTTTGTTTCAAGTGCTCGGAAACTGAAGGACGCATTCTGATCTGTAGTATAGCCTGTCACTTTAATTAAATCTGCTACTACTTCACCATTCACTGTCAACGGAATAGCCTTCACATTTAGACCATTTGCACTACTAAGACTTCCTTGATGATATTGCTTCCAAAGCTGTGCAACTGTAATATTGGCTTTTATTTTTGCAATTGTCGCTGCATCCACCTCATTCGTTGCATCCACAGCATGGTCTAAAACACCTAAATCTCCACCACGCACAAGCACATCATATACTACCGCATCTGGTAATGCATATTGCGGGGCTAGATTGACTGTCCATGTCACGCCCCCAAGATTGAAATCCTCCTGTGAAACAGCGCCGCTTTTTGTAAATGTATGTGCACCGACAATAACGGTTGCCTCATCAGTTACTGCGACAGGTCTTACACCATTCGTCACATCGTTGTTCTGAACACCATTTGGTGTATCCAAATTCCAGTTGGCACGTGGATCAATCCTGAAATTAGAACCATTTTTCACCCTACTCTGTATCACTAGCTGCACCCTACCATCAATATCTCCAAAGGAATAAACATCATTCGCATCTGGTGTAATTGATGTTGCAGTAGATGCAACACCATCTACCCATGTTTGCCATGTAGCTGATTTGAATTCCAGCCCATCAGGTAATACATTTGTAATGGTAAAATCCTTTAAGCCTTTTTTGTTATAACGGCTGTTGACATTGATTGTCCATGTGATGGTTTCACTAGAATGGTCATATGAGGCAACAGCTTGAATCCAGTCTGGCGCAAAGGCAATCTCTCTAGTTGCATCTACTATTTTAGTTCCATCTTGTTGTAGTTCTGCTCTTCCCAGCATAACACGGTGCGTACGCCCTAGATTACCTGGGGGGTTTCTATATTCATAATAGTAGCCTTCTTTCGGAATCCATACTTTATACTCCACCTTTGGATTCTCGCCTGTCCCTGTTGGGAAGATATAACTTAATACATCTCCATTAATAGTTGGCGTTACCTCTATGTTATTCACTTTAAATGAACCTGGTACATAAATACCTTTAACACCATAACTCTGAGGTACATTATTTGCATTATTTGCATAAGTCGCTAAATCTGTATAAAACGTCTTCCCATCCAACGGAAGTTGGATTGTCTTATCAAACTTGTCGGAGGCAGATACTATTGATTCCCAAGTAACAATTCCCTCAACAAATTGCGAGGGTTGAAGTCCTCGATAAGCGTACTGATCCCATTGAATCATCCCAGGTGAACTTATTGTCATGCTATAATCTGGTGTAACATCTGGATTTACTAACTGATAAGTTGTACCAAAGATATCAATTGGCTTGCTCTCACCATACCCTACTCCTTCGACATCCGAGTTAGCAGTCGTTTCAAAGCTGAAAATAATATTTCGTCCAACACCATTGAAAAAGCCATCATCACCATCAAATACAATTCTGATGCTATTTGGCGTGAATTGTACTGTCCCTAGCTTTTTCGGACCTGATTCAGTCTGTGCATTTAAGATTTTATTAGTTGTTGGTAACACCACTTCTTTGAAGTAGTCCTCTCTTTTCAACTCAATCCAGTCACCCTTTTGAATGTATTTTTCAGGATCTGCATTCGTTGGATTTGGGTCGTCACCATTTACTGGTACTGTGAGCCCTTCTGATTTAAGTATAAATGACTGCCTACCCTGAATATCTCCTCCAGGTGCAATTTCAGCAAGGGGACTTCCCTGTTCCACCTTCAATGGAAAAGGTATATTTGCTGCCATAAACACCGCTGTTTTATCAGCAGGCCCCATTGTCATTGGCATAACAATTTTTGCTGTATCTGGTGTGATTGTTTGACCAGCCTCTTTGTCCATTGTCTTATCCACATTGATTGATTCATCTTCGCCATCTATTACCTCATTAGTAACAGCTGATGCATCTTCTACATTTCCTTCTGCAGTGTTTATCCCGCTTTCTGCATACGTAGGAATAGCAAATGTCAATGTTTGCAAAATAAGCATTACTGTCAGCCAAAATGACAACAGTGATATACCACGTTTTCGTTTCATTACTAGAGCCTCCTCCTTTTCTGTATAGTTCTTATCGACTATGGCATATGCTATATCCTTTCTTTCAAAAGATGATTAGATATGCGTCGACAATTTTCGCCTAGTGCATACCTAGACGGATATAATCAAAACTAACATAGGGAGTTGAACAAAAAATATACAATTGCTGTGACTGGTGTTTTGATAGATTTTTCTAACTTATAAAGTATGGCTCCCAACTATGTGAGACTGAATAAATGGTTTGTATTTATTGCCTTGCTTCTGCACAGTAAAAAGCTCTTTAATTTCTCCATATGGCAAGAAATTAAAGAGCTTTTTGCGATGAAAAATCACCATCTCCATTATATGCCTTACTCCTTTTCTAAAATAAGCGCTCGTTTCCCCATCTCCTCATAGCTTTTAAAAAAAGCATTCATATTATATTCTACTTGCCCTTTCAAAGGGTTCATTACATGCACTTTTCCTTCTTTATATCCATGGAGAACGACCGTATGCAAGTTTGTATAAGCCTTATAGTATTCACCTGTATCACTTAAATACCAGTGTCCACTTAATTGAGGCTTGCTTAAATCAAGGGTTACCCATACAACAACAGGTACGCCATTATTTAAATATGTAATTAATTCTTCCTTACTGCTGCCTGTAATATTGATTGCTGTCATTTTATTTTTCTGTGTTGCCATATACTTATTAGAGGCCTGCATAATCGGTGGTACTAAGCTATACCATCCCCCTGTTTTACTTCTAGGGTTCCCCGCGTACATATTATAAGGATGAGGCCCAAAGCGTTTTCCTTGCTTCCAGCTGAAAGCTTGCTTTGGCAAATATTGATCAGCCATTGTCGTTTTGGATACCGCATAGCCATAATAATTAAATATAGCTGTCAGAGAAACAATTTCACAGCCGTTCGGGAGCTCTGGATTTTGCATTAATTTTTTAACAGCAATGTAAGCCTCTTTCACTTCTACAACTGGCTCACTAATAGGTGTCTCACTCCCCAATTGCCCTATGCGTAAGGAGCGATCAAGTGTATTCATCCCTTTATTAGCTAACGCTACTAAGCTTAAGCCTTCTTTATTATTATGTACTTCCACTGCAATACCTGTAACATCCCGTACATCTACAATCAACATACTATATAAAAATACTGCTAGTTGAGCTCTTGTTAGAGTATTAGAAGAGCCAAAAAACTCCTTTAAATCCTCTCCCTCAAATTGTGGGTTTTGACCTGTCGTAATCCCTTTATCCATCATAAAATTAATAGATTCATCCAAGGAATTAACATTACCAGTTAAATGACTAATTGCCTGTGCTACTACACCTCGTTTAACAGGTTCAACTTTTAACTTATTATCGAAATAAGCGTTTAAAGGCGTACCATAGGCAGCTAGGCTATCATAATAGCTATCTGACCAATGACTAGCAGGTGTATATTTAATTAAATCCCCTTTATCATCCTGCAAACCTAAAAACTGTGCTAACATTTTTGCCAATTGTGCTTCTGTTATCGCTTCATTTGGTCTAAAGGTTCCATCCGAATAACCACTAACAATCCCTTTTCTTTTGGCCCAAATAATCGCTTCATAAGCATAATGATCTGTAGTTTAAATCGGTAAATTGACTATCTATTTGCTGTGCTGTCTTTGCCATAGCCTGCATTGGTATAACAATTATTCCTATCAAACTACCAATCAATGCGATACTGTACATACTCGTAATTGCTTTATTGTTCATCTTTCCAGCTCCTCCTTTGCTACAAACATCTTTTTATAGCATTACCCTTTTCTTTCACTAAATTAACGTCAATCTTTCACATTTTTGATATGAAGCCAATTCACTGGCTACGTATAGATTGCCCATAGTAAAATAAGAAAAAGGATGCGTCAGGAAATGATTTTCCTTTAAAAAACTATCAAGGAACTGTTGTATTAATCGTTAATACTCCAACAGAATGTGGCTTTACTAAGCAATATGAAGCATTGGAATCTTTATATAAGGAATTCGCTGAAGAGAAATTTGAGGTTCTTGATTTCCCTTGCAATCAATTTGCTGAGCAAGCGCATGGAACGATTGAGGAAATTAATCAATTTTGCTCCTTAAATTATGGCCACGCTTCGAAAAAATTGATGTAAACGGCATAAATACCGCTACTTTATATCAATGGTTAAGGGAGAGCAAGCCATCAGATGAAGGTTCAGGGGCACAAGCTTTTATAGAAAAAATACGGGCATTTAATCCGAACAGCGAAGCTAATGCAATTTATTGGAATTTCACAAAATTTTTAATTGATGCAAATGGTCAAGTTGTACACCGCTATTCTCCGACTGTTGAGCCTACAAAAATTAAAGCGGATATTTTGAAGTTAGTGAAATAGCAAGAACAGAGAAATGAAAAAGAATCCGAAGCTTTGATACTTCAAGTGATCCTAACTCTTTTCCCGACCAATATAAATACAACTATCTATAAAAATTCCTTTTCAAGCTTACTGATCATCAACTTACCACGCTCTTTGATACAAGTTTGTACTCGATATAAAAATACTTCAACTTCCTCTTTATTCTTCGGCCGAGGATTTTCAAAAGAATGCCCATCCCAAAATAATTTAACTTCATAATTTCCATCAACAAACGAGTTAAGATAATTATGATTAATAAAATTCCTCCAGCAACCAAACATCTCATCTAACCACTTAGCATTACCATCTAACCATTCATTAATAATTTGTTTATTTAAATCTTTATTGCCGTACCAATTTTTTATTGCTAAAAGAGTTAAATCCCAATAATCACGTAAATAGCAAGCAACCTTCCCCCCTCCTCTGCTAGAATTGAAACTATAACCTGTAATTTGAGGAACCGGAATAAAATTACCAATAGAATGTGTGAGAGAATAATACTTCTCTACTTGTTCTCCCTCAATAAAGTATTTATTGTTAGCCCATCTACCTCTCGTCTTACTACAAAATGTTGTATTATAGCTATTCATTGTTTCACCAGAAAACTTTAAATTATTCTTAGTTCTCAATATTCTATTTTTCTTATCGGCACAAGTCATCACTTCAAAATTTATTTGCTCTTGCCAAAGGGCTTGATAAATTTCCAGAGCTAAGGAACATCTATCTGCATCAAAACAATATTTATACGCTAATTTCCTACCGTTATTATATTGAGATCGTTTGAATCTTTCTAAATCAACTTCAAATCTCTCTTTTACATTTGTACCAAAATACGGAATAAACCATTTTTCATATTCAAATTCTTTTAAATCCTCAAAATCATAAACAATTCCATTTTCCTTCATCGCAACTAAATCTTCAATTTTCATTTCCCCACTCCCTATTCAAAAGTATATAATTTGTAATGTAAGTTTATAAAACAAAAAAATATTTCTATTCAGACTATTCATTGTCTTCTCCATCTATTTTCAGGTAAATACACAGAGGTGCTTATCAATTGTATGTTGGTTAATACCTATTTCTCTTGCTGATCAGCTCTTAATAATTTCCATCATTAAATTTTCTATTAGCAGTTTGAATTTGAATATATCTGAAAAACTGTGAACCTCAAAATTCGTTTGAACATCTAACGTTCTATACATACCCATTCCCTTAAAGAAAACTGTGCAAAAGTGTACATTATTAAATAAGAAACCTTATATCTAATAAAAAACAAGAATGCTCGCATAAACATTCCTGTTTTATAAATATTTTTAAAGGGATTATCTTTTAAGAATTTTGGATTTTCAAACATTAACTTAGCTGCGTTTTTATATACTTCAAGATATTATCCATATTTTCAGAATTATATTCTGCCTCTGATAAAAGATAGTATTCCTTTTTAGAAAAATCAATGTGGCTAAGTAAGCTTTTTAAATATGGGGAAATCAACACTAAAGCGCCGTCGTTTTCCAATAATTCCTCTGGCGATTCAAACCCATGCGTAACCTCTACATTAAAAGAATTCAAATTATTCTCTTTCAATGCATTTTCTATACTTTTTCTTAGTTTTGTTGACTTTTTCTTAAAAAGAAATCCTTCTCTATCTAAACCTGCCGCACCGCCACCAAATCCGATTGCTAATTTTGGATAAATATAAATCGTTTTCATGATAATCACCCTTTCAAAAGAATTATGACCTATTTTCATAAATTTTCTCTAGTCATTCTTTTATGTAAGATTGAGGAATCCCTTTATTATTCTTCCATTATATTGTATCATATATTGAATAATAGGAGGAAACAATTATGAATAACGGCAAATTGAACAGTGCGATTATCATTAATGCAAGTATTGAAAATGTTTGGCATGCGAAGACCATACTTTTAACTAATCAATTCACTTTTTAAGCTTTCAATCCCATAACGGTTAATAAATCTAAAGAATGTTTCTCTTTTCTTTCCATGCTCGGCATAAATATTTACCGCTTTTTCTACAGTCTCATAAAGCTCGTTAGGCGTTAATTGTTCCATAATTAATGTACCGATTTGAGCTGTTTTTCCCTTTGCACTACCACCCATATATAAATCGTAGCCATCTCCTATTTTCATTACCCCAATATCATTGACTAAAGGTTCGCCACAGCCAACTGGACAACCCGTATAGGCTGGTCTAAGTGTAAACGGTACTTCTTTGCCTGCGATTCGTTTATTTAGTTCAATCGCTACAGGCATTCCTTCCTCTTCTTCACCTTTACAAAAATTGCACGTTCTTAAGCTTTTTACAAAATTGCCTACAGGATAACAGGATAGTCCAGCCTCTTTAAATTTTTCTTTAATCAATTCCACTTTACTTTCAGCAACAGCAATGTAAAGCTGCTGGAAAGTTGTTAATTCCAACTCATCTCCATCTGTTAAATATTCAGCAATTACAGCTAATTGCTTAGCGTTTAATTTTGATCCAAACGATATGCCACCATTAATAGCTAGTTTCACTGTTTTTTCTTTTTGCTCCATCGTAAATTCACACCCTTATTTCATTCAAAATCAAACATTATTTTTTGCAAGCAGTAAGTCATATAGTAGCATAAGCTGCAAAACTTTATTTAGCTTTGCTTACATAGTTTGTTATTTTATCTCTATCACAAATGGGTAAACATTCACTTGCTCACCAAATTTAAATTCAGCCCATATTTTATATACACCAGGTTTAGTAAACTGTGTATTAAAAATCGTTTCATCATTTGATGCAGGATGTACATGAATGAAGTCTTCTCCATTTTCATCTAAAATTACGACATGCCCTAAAGCACCGAGATAGGGCTCTGGCTTTGCATCCTTCACATCAAAAGTAAGGGTAACTTCTTTATTCACCTCAAATGATGAAATCGTTAATTTAACTGCCTGATTATTGATAACTTTTGTAAACTCAGTATCTATAATCAATTTATTTTCACCATGCCCCTGATGACCTTCTCCAACGTGTAACTCAATTGGCTCTACGGAATAGCTTAAATCCTTTGGTTTAATATCTACAAACGCTTTATAGGAGCCGCCTGTTAAATCAAACTTTTGCAAATATACGCCATTGCCCACTTCTTCTGGATGCAAATGATAGTATTCCTTTAAATCCGCTCCAACAACAATTAGGTGCATTAATTTTTCATGAGAAACCTCTAAACTTGGAATGTTACCATTTTTGTCTTTTAGCTCAATCGTAATTTCTCCATTAGCATAAGATACTTTTGGTGTAACCTCGCTTGCTGTACTTGCACTATGCCCACCATGACCACTTTGCTTATGATCATTAGCTTCATCCGCCTTGTTTACATATATACTGTAACCTCCAATAATAATTCCGACACATACGATTGCCACTATTCCCCAAATCCATATATTTTTTTTCATCTAGACTTCTCCTTTATACATTTTATTTTTATTACTAACTGCTAATATCGCTTTTGGCTACGCTCTTATACCCTAGATACTCGAAATTTTCCCCACTCCCCTAACAATCTATACCTAGGTATGGTATAAAATAAATAAAAAAATAATATACCTTCTAATTCACGATAAATAGAATGGTAGTAATTTGCAAATATAATTTATCATACCCCTTAAGGGTATGTCAACAATGAAATCTTTTTAAAATAAGCAAAACAAACATTTAGCTTGTTAAATATTAAAAAATATATACTTTATCACATTAGTGTCGTGTGAAAAATTAGGAATATTCTAATAATTATCGTTTCTAAAAAATGAAAAAGAAACTGTGCAAACGCCCATGATAATTGGAAATGACTGATAGTTTTTCTTTGTAGTTGTCGAATTATCAAGGAAGAGCTTAAATCACACAAACCTTCTTTTTCTTTGTTACTACCGTAGAGAACGATCTTGAGAACAGCCTCAAAAGACAGGTTTTTTTATGGTAGGAATTGTAATCTGAAATCAATTTTTGTAAAAGGTATATTTTCTTTAATTATAATAGAAACCGATTTATTGAATGCATAATTTAGTTTATACTTGTCCATGTTGTGGTTCTTTGTATTGATTTTAGATAAGTCATCCAAATGCTAGTATAAAGGATTTTTTGTTTTGCAGAATAGAATGAGATTTTAATGCACCAGCAGTGAAAGTTTAGATATAGGTACACATATTTTTTCAATAAGAAGGAGCTTAGAAGGATGAAAATATGGACGATTCAATCGAAACAAGTGGTGGATGACATCATGGGGAATAATGTATATATTCCTGATTTCAATAAAAGTAGCTATTTGGAAAAAATACCATCTTTAAAAGACCTCTATACGTTTATGCTTCATTCTTATAATAATGTGAATGGTAGTCATATGCCAGGAGTAATATTTGGTTTTGCTAAAACAGATAATAGGAGCCTGTTAGAAATATCTGATATAGATGAATTTAAAGAGCTGATGATTAGAAAAAAGGAGGTAATCGTTAGCTTGTGGAAACAGTTTTCATCTCAGGGCTCAGTTATTTTAGAACTAGAATATCAAGAAAACTTTAACCCAATATGCATTGATTTAAATGATTTTCAATTCTTAATGCCTCCAATTGTCTTGGTTCCTCCATACTCAGAAATCGATATTAATCGGTTATTAAATAATATTGCCAATGGTGTGATTCAATCTTCCATTTTTACAAGTGGAATTATCCAAACTCATACGCCCTATATAAAAAAAGAAAATATCATTCGTACACACGAATTTTTTGAAATTGAATAACCAACCTGACCTAAAAGTAGATTGGCTTTGGCAAAATATGACCACCAAATTTTAATTTTTGCATTTGGTGGTCTGTTTTATTTCAATATAAATTTGTATTAAATAATCGACGACAACGGAATCCCTATCCAAAAGCATACTATTACCTGCGCTATTGAATGCTATGCAAAAAAAGCTAGTGTTCATCGAATCTGAATCTATGCTTTGTGTCATTCTCATGCGTCTCTCTTAATCAGTATAGGTGAAAATCCATTGATTATCGAAGAGCGTCTTGAACATGAAGATATTGAGACGACACTTGGCACATATGGACATTTATATCCGAACAGTAATTTCTAAGTAGCTGACAAATTAAATGCAATCATTGACTTTGAATCAGCAAAACAAAATCTTGATGATTCGCCTAGAAATCAATTCATTGTTGATTACTTAAGAAAAGTCGGTAATACAAAGTGCAATGAAAAATAAAAAGAGCCGAAAAATCAGTAAACACTGGACTTTTAGCTCATCTTATTCCCACTCAATAATAGACGATACAGCCCCCTTTAACTGACAGATTTCCTGACTTTGGTGGTCCGAGCATTCAGTAAGAAAAACCTCTAAAGTGTTTTCTATAGTTTTCTCGCCTTTGTTAATTAAAAAGGCTGCTTTTCAAATATTGTTGGTTCTGGCTATCTTCTTCAACTATCCCCTCATTATTTGAAGAAGAACTTTAGCTTTTTTATCACAAAAGCACCTATTAATCATTTATTTTGATATCCATTCATACTGAATATCAGCTAAATTTTCTTCATTTTCATGTCCTCTACCTATGATTTCAAATCCATGTTTTTCATAAAACCGTTGTGCCTTTTCATTTACTTCAAATGTGTATAAAGTTAATCTCCCACTTGAGTGCGCTTTTACTTTATCTAGTAATGTATGACCTATACCGATTCCTTGATAGTCTATATGAATATATAGTTGGCTTATTTCCCTTTCATTATAGGCAATCATTCCAACTACTTTTTCATCAATTAACGCTAAATCTATTTGAAACTGTTCAGATAATATATGATTTAAAAAATAAAGGTGATTTTCAAAACTGTGAATTTCTTTCTGACCAATAGCCTGTTCCTTACTATTTCGCCACATAGCTACTGTTTGTTCCGCGTATTTAGGATTATACTGAGTAATTATCATTTTATGTTGATTCACTACAATACCTCCTCAAGTTTTGTTTACTACTTTATATATTTTTAAATTTTACTTTGCCAGATTTAATTCGACAAGCAAACAAGTATTGAGTTTCAACCAATCTAATGACCTTCCATATTTTTTAGTGGGAAACTATTTAAAAATAAGCCTATTAAAAGGATTTATTCCCTAGACAGATTCCTTTAAATAAGCTTTTTTCATTTAATCCAGTATAACTTAATCGTCGCTGGTGGCTTCGATGTCATGTCATACAGCACACCTGTCACTTCGTTGATAATACGTACTGAAACTTTCTCTAGGATATCATATGAAATGCGTGCCCAGTCCGCATTTGTCGCATCAATCTACCCAATTTTCAAAACCAATTCATCAAAGTAATAACTTCCTCAAAAGAATGAAATACTCTTTATGCTATTCTCAATCGCTTACTCTGTAATGCCAATATAACGTAATATAATCTTTTGTGAGCTATGATTAAATATTTCCTTCGACATTGCTCCATCCTTTGTAGCTCGATAGTATGTGTATGACTTCATTCAACAAAAAATATGACCGAAAGTTATTTGTAAAAAATGCTCCATCCCTCCAGAGGCTGAATTTATTTTAATAATGATAATATCATCATTACAGAATTATCTACAAATGAGCGATCTGGACGAGATTTCATCAGCACTGTAAGCCCAATTAATGAAACAACTAGTGTCTGTGCTAACATTTTAATGTTTAAACTACTTTTGAGCTCTCCTGAGTTAATCCCTGTTACAATCATTTCTTGAAATATGACCGAAAGATACATTTGATGTTCCCTTGTAAGAATTTCAAACTTTTCATCATGAGGAGCAAGTTCTACCATTGTATTAATACAAAAACATCCCTTACTCGGATTTTCTTTGTATGCCTCTTCCACTAATTCTTCAAAAAACATGCGAAATGCTTCCTTTACAGATTGATGATTTTGAAGTTTTTTTCGAATATCAAAAGAATGTTGTTTTATATATTTGCGTAATGCAGCTTCAAACAATTCCTCTTTATCTCCAAAAGCTGAGTATAAACTTGGTCGTTGTATCCCCATCTTTTTTGTCAAATCACTTAATGAGGTAGCCTTATACCCTTTCTCCCAAAAAAGCTGCATAGCCTCATCTAATGCTCTTTCTTCATCAAATTCACGTTGTCGAACCACAAAAAATCCCTCTTTTCAAAAAATTTCCTCACTAAATAACTAATCTGCTTCTTGATTCTTTTTTAATTGTTCAATGATTCCAAGTCTATCTACTTGAATCCAATACTCCACTATTTTTTGATTCTCTAGTCGATATATCGCACTACCTAATTCAACGACCTCTTTATTTGTAGGTTGATAGCCCTCATACTCACCAATGTGTATCCCTATTTGTTTCCATCTAACATAAACTTTTTGATTTTGAGTAATCAATTCTTCAATTTCTATTTTGAAATTCCCCCACGAGTCCTTCATTTCTCTTATATGGTCAGCATAATTCTGAGGTGACCTTATAATGGTCACCATATTTTCTGAATTTATTTGATGTGCTTTTACCTCTTTTGCCATAAAAAGCTCAGCTCTTTCGGGATGACGACCTGTTCTTACAATTTCATAGAAGCTTTTTAAAATCTGTTCGTTTGTTTGTAACAATGAATCATTCATTGTTATTTCACTTAATTCGTTATTTTCTGCTAATTGATGTGACTCACCTATTGTCCCCTGTGAGTTAATTTTAGTCATAGATAACCCTCCCATTTTATACCGATTGGTATATTTCAATTCTATTAAATGAAAATAAATTTGTCAATTTGTAATTCCCTATTTAATAAGAACATTCAAATATCAATATAAATCACTTGACAATATAACTTTTTATTCGTTATATTTATCGAGAATTATTACGTACTTATCGGTATATTATACTAATAGGTATAAAAAGGAGATATTAATAATGGAGAAGTTTAGAGGAAAAACAACAATTGTACCTGAATATCACGATAATCAATTACAAACAGGAGCCAGTACAACCATGTCTCGATTTATTGCACTATTATTTGCAGCCGCTTGTGGGATGGCTGTTGCAAATATATACTATGCACACCCATTGCTTGATGAACTATCGCATGAATTTCAGATTGATTATTCAACTATTGGCATTATCATTACAATCACTCAAATCTGTTATGCACTAGGATTACTCCTACTAGTTCCACTTGGTGATTTATTAAACCAGCGGCAGCTTATTATCGGGCAAATGCTACTATCTGTTGCTGCTCTCATTGTTATTGGCTTTGCTAACTCAAGTACAGCACTTTTTATAGGTATGGCTATGGTGGGAATGCTTGCTAGTGTAACACAAACACTTGTTGCATACGCATCGACATTATCTGCTCCAGCAGAACGTGGAAGTATAGTAGGTTTCGTCACTAGTGGCGTAGTAATAGGGATCCTTCTTTCCCGAGTATTCGCTGGCATTTTGACAGATATAGGTGGGTGGCGTTTAGTCTATCTTACATCTGCTACACTTATGCTCTTCATCGTTAGTTTGTTATATAAAAAATTACCAAATCCAAAACAGAACAAAACATCCATGTCCTATCCAAAACTATTGCGTTCCGTTCTTTTGTTATTCATACATGAAAGGATTCTACTAGTTCGTGGAATACTAGCATTGCTAATTTTTATTTCATTTAGTACGCTGTGGACTTCCTTAGTACTGCCTCTTAGTTCAACACCTTATTTTCTTCAGCATTCGGCTATTGGTGCATTTGGTCTTGCTGGAGTGGCGGGAGCATTAGCTGCTACTCGGGCAGGGCGTTTGGCTGATAAAGGATTAGGACAGCGAACAACAGGTATCTCTCTAGCTTTATTGTTACTATCATGGTTTCTAATCAGCTTGATTCATTACTCTTTGTTTGTATTGATTATCGGTATTATCCTTCTTGATCTCGCTGTGCAAGCTGTACATGTTACCAACCAAAGTATGATTTTTACAGTACGTCCTGAAGCGAGAAGTCGGCTTACTGCTGCTTACATGATTTTTTATTCTATTGGCAGTGCAACAGGTTCAATTGCTTCAACCAATATTTACGCAACTTATGGATGGAATGGAGTATGTCTATTGGGTGCATCTGTTAGTGCGTTGGCCTTTTTATTTTGGGTATTAACATCTCACCTGACTAAGCAAGAAAAATAAAAATATTTATCATTCCCATTGAACATCACTCCAACAAACCTATCTAAAATTATTGGAAATATCAAAAAGCAAAAGCCTAAGGTTAAAAAAATAGTATAGTAGGACGATCTTACGCTTTTCCTTTGGCAAAGTAAGCAACGCTTCAGCAAATAATTTCAAAGTGATGTTCTTTCCAGCCATTTGAAAACTTTACCCTTCTTCTCCTTCATATTGCTTATCTAGGATAAACAGTTGATTTTCTTTTTGTGGAGTAAGATTCAAAAATGTCATCACCTTTGCTGCCTTTCGTTGTAAATATTAATCACCTCATTCTTCAATACTCGTTTACAAAAGGTGTTAAAGGCACAGCGAACTTGCCATTCGGTACAATCTGGTTCTATCATGCATCTCCGCTTCCTTCGCAACTGCAAAGGTGGGTAATGGTTTCCTCTTTCATAACCTTCAACAAGATTTTTTTGAAATGCTAAGTATTGGAAAGTATTTTCAAGAAAAAATAAAAACCCAACTGAATTTCAAGCAGTTGATATTATCCCCTTTAAGTAGACATGTTAAAAAACCTACAGTACGCTGTAGATAACATTACTTAAAGGGGGTTTTTCTATGTCGAGAAAAAATAATACGTATTCAAATGAATTGAAATTAGAAATAGTACAGGCCTATTTAGCAGGAGAAGAAAGTATGCAAAAGATTGCGGACAAATACAAGATTCGCAATGTTTCACAAGTGAAGGCTTGGGTGAAAAAATTTAAAGAAGGGAAATCAATTGAAGCGTTTAATCGTCTTCCATCTACAGGCTCAGGGGCAAAGGGTGTGAAGAATCCGTTAAAAGGAAAACGGGTCCACTTTAAAAATGTAGAAGAAGAGCGGGACTACTATAAGGCACAGGTAGAATACTTAAAAAAGCAGTATCCAAATCTGTAAATGGAGGAATGCCAACGTACCCAGACCGTTACCTCATGATTGAAGAAATGAAAGGTCGTTACCCCATTACCTGGCTCACTGAAATGGCAAAAGTGGAACGCTCAGGCTATTATAAGTGGCTTAAAAATGGCAAGGTATCTTTACGTAAACGTAATGATATCCTTTTAAAGGAGCACATTTTAGCGATTCATCAAACGCATAAAATGTATGGGTATCCGCGTATGAAGATGGCTTTACAAGACAAAGGTTTTCATGTGAATCATAAGAAAGTCTATCGCTTAATGAGTGAGTTGGGTATTCAATCGATGATTCGTAAAAAGCGTCGTGTGTGGGGAAATCGTATTTCCCGTGTATTCGATAATGTGTTAGAACGCAAATTCAAGGACGTACAGTAAATGAGGTACTCGTTACGGACATTACGTATTTGCCAACAAAAAATGGCTTCCTATACCTGTCAGCTGTTCAAGATTTATATAACAACGAAATTGTCGCGTGGAAAATTAGCGAGCGTAATGATTTAGAGTTAGTCATGGACACACTCCAAGAGTTGACGGCAAAAAGAAATGTGTATCGAAGCATCCTCCACTCCGATCAGGGCTTCCAATACACATCCATTAAGTATCATCAAACAGTAGAGCAGCTTGGCATGATAGGTAGTCATTCTCGCAAAGGCAACTACCATGACAACGCTTGTATCGAGTCATTCTTCTCACACTTTAAAAGCGAATGTTTGTATCTGTTACATGATTATTCGGAGGAAGCAGTGAGACAAGCTGTAGAGCAATACATCTACTTTTATAACTACCAGCGCTTCCAAAAACGACTCAACCACCTGGCGCCGATAGAATATCGACACCAGATGGCTGCTTAGTCTTTTTAAAGCTGTCTACTTGACAGGGGTAAGTACAAGTTGGGTTTAGACATTATCTTTTAATTCCTGAAAATTAGTGGTTCTTCATAACATTTTTATTTAAATAAAAAGAATATCTGATAAAAATAAGTGCGAGTATAACGAATAATCCACCAATCCAGCTTAAATTCACTATATTTGTATACTGAATAATGATTCCTCCTAATGCAGAACCCAGCATCATTCCTACATTCATTAAGGCTGTATTAAAACTAAGTACTGTTTCAGAGGATTGTGGTTTTAGTGAAATCAGATAAAATTGCTTTGCTGGTGTCGTTGTCCAAGTTGCTACTCCCCAAAAAGCGAATGTGACAAATACACCTACTGCCTTATACTGTGTAAATGCTAGTACAAATAAAGAGATGATATGAACACATAAACTTAATGATATTGTTCGATTAGGTCCCCATCTGTCTACGGCATATCCTCCAAAGCGTGAACCAATAAAAGCAAAAGTGCCTAAAACAAATAAAGCGATACTTGTCATTTCTATAGAAAAATCAACAGTATGACTTAATAATGGAGCAATGTAGGCAAACACCATCGTATAACCTAAAATCCAAAAGATTGTTGTCATTAAACCAGTAAGGACTCGTTTATCTTTCATAATTTGTAGCTGTTGTGTAAATGGCAGCGGTTGGTTTCCTTTTATAGCTGGTAATAATTTATAAAGTCCCATCATTAAAAAAACTGTGCCAAGTGCAATGATTAAGAAAATATAGTGCCAATCAAAATGTCCAGCTAAAAATGTTCCGATAGGCACTCCAAGTACTAATGAAACAGTGAAACCTGTAATGACTGTTGCCATAGCACTACCTCTTTTTTCTGGAACTGCAATTTGCGCAGCATAATTGGTGGCAACAACAATGTATAACCCTCCACTTATCGCCATAATGACTCTGGATAACATAAGAAGGACAAAATTATAGCTCAAAAATGCAACTAGATTTCCTAGAATAAATATAGAGATGGCACATAAAAGCACTTTCTTACGGTCAAATTTAGACGTTAGCATGACCAATACCAATGCTCCAATAGCATAAGATAAAGAATAAATCGTAATTAACTGACCAGCCATTGAAATTGAAACATCCAATTCAAAGGAAATCAGTTCTAAAATTCCAGAAACAACAAACTCTGCTGTTCCTGTGACAAAAGCTCCTAAAGCTAAAAGTATGATGATTAGTTGATTTATATTATTTTTCAATTTGTACATCTCCTTATATTTGAACTACTGTTTTTATTTTAAATCCCATGTTAACATAAGTAAAATTGATGTTTTTAATAAGGGAGATGAGTAATTACTCATGACTATTGTACGCTATGAAATCATTGCAAAAGTGGTTGAGATAGGAAGCTTTACAGAAACTGCTGAAATATTAAATATGACTCAATCAGCCGTGAGCCATGCAGTTGCGAGTTTAGAATCTGAATGGGGAGTTTCTTTATTAATTCGTGATCGAAAAAAAGGAATAATACTTACAGAAATGGGGCAAAAAATTCTGCCGCATATTAGAGAAATATTGAAAAGAGTGGAGACCATTAATCAAGAAATTGCGCTTATGACCAGCTTGGAAACAGGTATTATTCGTATCGGCACTTTTGCAAGTGCTTCTTCCTGCTTATTGCCTAAATTACTTGCAAAATTCCGGAAAAAGCATCCTAAAATAGAATTTAAATTTTATGAAGGAACCTATGAAGAAATTACGGAATGGTTGGGTTCAGGCATTATTGACATTGGATTTGTAGTAAAAGGAAAATCAAACCCCAATTTCGATTTGGTTCCTTTGATTAAAGACAAAATGGTAGTCGCTTATCACCCTGCTCATCAATTCCATTCTAAAGAAATAGTAGAGATGAATGATTTAATGGATGAATCCTTTATTATGCCAACAGGGATGTACCAATCACATGTTGAGGAATTATTTGCAGAAGCACAAATTAAACCATCTATTCTTTTCGAAGTACACGACTGTACAACCATCGCTAATATGGTACAGGAAGGACTTGGCGTTACGATTGGTCCAGAATTATTTTTAAAGACACAGCAAAATATAAAAATCAGCAAACTAAATATTGAAAACAGCCGTGAAGTAGCACTTGCCTGTCAATCTATTACGAATGCTTCTCCTGCGGTTAAGGAATTTCTTCATATAGCAAAAAATGTATTTAAATGAAAGCAAGAAAAAATTTTTAATAAAACGTTAAACTACTACTCATAGTACGCCAATCCTTCTCATGGCTTGTGACGCTTTGAACGCCCAAACCATGAGAGGAGAAGTATCATTACCTTACTGATGAGTTATCGCCAGTAATCTACCACGATTACATTAGATTTATTAATTTGCTCTTTTCTATGGAAATTCATGGTGCAAAAACCAGATAGCTCATCGTTAGTAAAACAAACCTGATTTTTAGTTATATACTGTACGACGTTATCTTCCATGCTTTCTTTGTCAAAGGACAATAATATGATAATAAATAGGATTCGTACCGTTTGTGAAAAGCCGCCCCGTTTTGCCTCTTTAGATTCTAGTAATGTGATAGGGCTATTTTTATGTCTAAAAAACTAGAACATTTAAAGTCAAAAAGTGGGTCAAGGAAAATTGAGGCAGATTATAGGTCATAGTTAAATATTCAATATATTGAATTGAATACTTAGGAAGTTGTACTTATAGTGATATTAATTTTAATCATGTTTAGGATTAATGTTCTAAAATCATATTTATTAATTTACCAATAAACCGTTACTGTAAAACGTTATAGTATATGAAGGAGGAAATTACAGTGAATAATCAAGATTTAAAATTACTTTTAAATTTTCTTGACAATTTAAATAGATAGCATTATAGTTTAATTACATAAATAGTTTATCGGATTAAAATATTTAATCATATAAATATTAAGAGGTGAATAATTTGAAACAAGGTGATTTCATTAAAGAAGGATTTTCATTATTTGATAAAATCAATCATCATTTAGTAATTAACTATTACTCTATACTAGATATTGAACTCTCTCCAAAGCAGTTTATGGTACTCCATCTTATTCATGAAATTGAACCGGCAAAAATTCAAGACATATCTCATCAGTTACAGCTATCAATGAGTTCAGTAAGTCAACTTGTTAATAAACTAGAGCAAGGAAACTATGTCTCAAGAAGTATCAATCCACAGAATAGAAGAGAAATTTTGGTAAGAATCGATGGGAAAGGAAAAGATTTTTTTAAAAAGTACGAGGAAATGGATGACTTGGTTATAGAAAAGTATTATTCTAAATTATCTTTAAAAGAAACAAAGCAATTTAGGGATTTTGCCCAAAAATTGTATAATATAATTACTGAGGAATCTGATCATGTTTAATTGGGTAGTGTTTATAACTCTCGTTTCTATCTCTATCCCTGGTACAATTATTTCTTCCATTTTGCTTAATAATAAAACGGCTTCTGGAAAACGAGAAGTGCCTGTTATTGTAGCTATTATTTTACAACTTGTTTTCCTAAGTGTATTTGTAGCGCTGGGTGTCGCATTAATTAATAAAATAAGTCTTCCTACGGAGAATATCTTTATTAGTAGTTGGATAGAAGCTGCCTTAGTAGGTATTGGATGTTCAATTACACATATTTTAATCTATTATGTCTTCTTTAGACCTCTTTTAGGTAAAGCTTTTTATAAGATTGAAAAACATAGAAATTCAATTGGCATCGCGAATCGAATACTGTATGCAAGTGTAGTTGAAGAACTTATTTTTCGTTGGGGAATAATGAGTTTATTACTTTGGTTAACGCAATCTTTCCTAACAGAAGGAATATCGGTAGCCACATCTGTTGTTGTATCTAGTTTGATTTTTACACTAGCGCATTATCAAGGTTCGTCAATAGCTGGAAAGTCATTTACACTGTATAGTTACATTTTTATTGGCAATATGCTTGTAGGTATAATTTGTGGATGGCAATTTTATAATAATGGTATCATTGCTGCAATACTGGTTCATATGTGCTTTCATTTAATCTTATATCCGTTTGAAGTTAAAGTTCTAAAAAGTCAACTGAATAATTTATCAAAATAATATAACTAACCTACGTCTCTTATGGTGAAAGATTACGTTCAAAAGTAAGCGCCAAATACAGCACACCTTCAACGAATTTCATGGCCATGAGACAATCATGAAAATGAATCAAGTTGGAGGTTTTTTTATGAAACGATCGGAACGCCAATTAATGTGGCAATCTCGTATTCAAGCTTTCCACACAAGTGGTGAAGCAAGCGTTGCCGCTTGGTGCACAAAAGAAAATATACCTGTTCAAAGTATGTACCAGTGGCTACGTAAATCACGTACACAGACAAAAATTCAGCCTGCTCATTGGTTGCCAGTTGTTGTACAAGAGCCTGTTCTACCTGAAATAATTCCTATTACGATTAAATTAAATGGCATCACCATTGATTGTCCACCCGATTTTGATGAAGGAACGTTAAGTAAAGTTCTTCAGGTTGTACAACATCATGTTCACTAATTTACGAATGGATCAAGTGTTCATTGCGTGTGGACCAACGGATTTACGGAAATCCGTGGATGGGCTCGCTGCGATTGTACAAGAAAGCTTTCAGCTTGATCCCTTTTCATCGCATCTCTTTGTATTCTGTAATCGAAAAAAGGATAAATTAAAAATTCTTCACTGGGACCATAATGGCTTTTGGCTCTTTTATCGCCGGTTAGAAGAAGGCTTGTTTGACTGGCCTAATGAAGCAACCACACCTTTAAAAATCTCCGGGCGTCAATTTAAATGGTTACTGGAAGGGTTAGCTATGAATCAAAAATCCTCACATATGAAGGTTTCTGCTAAAGTTGTCATTTGAAAAAGGAATTCGGCTATTCAAGTCGAATTTCTTTAGCTATGGTAAAAATCGAACAAACACCCACACTTACAATTGAAGAACTCGTAAAAAAGAATGCGGCGTTGGAAAAACAAAATGAAGTCCTTATGGCTAAACTCAACTGGTTGGAAGCACAGTTCCGCCTCAGCCAACAAAAGAAATTTGGGGCTTCAAGTGAAAAAACCAACCAAGATCAACTTGCGCTGACGCTATTCAATGAAATGGAAATGACGTCAGATAACACGGTCGAAGAACCGATGCTTGAAACGGTTACATATAAACGTAAAAAGCGTTCGGGTCAAATCGAAGCGATGTTAGAAAACTTGTCTGTCGAAACGATTCACTATCGTTTAACCGATGAGGAACAGGTTTGTTTGTGTTGCGGTGAAAAGACACACGAAATGAGCACACAAATCCGTCGTGAATTAAAAATCATTCCGGCACAAGTCGAAGTGGTTGAACATGTGCAACACATCTATAGTTGCCGTCAGTGTGAAAAAGAAGGAACTGAGACACCAATCGTCACAGCGAAAATGCCAGCGCCTATGTATCCAGGTAGCTTAGCTTTGCCATCAGCGATGGCTTATTTGATGAGCCAAAAATATTGTGAAGGTCTTCCGCTTTATCGACAAGAAAAACAATTAGAGCGAATGGGCATTTCACTCTCACGTCAAACGATGGCGAACTGGATGATGTATGGGGCGAACACATGGCTCATCCATTTATATCATCATCTTCATAAAAAACTACTACAAGAGGATATTGCCCATGCGGATGAGACCAGTTTACAAGTATTAAATGAACCTGGTCGCGCTGCGACAAGTAAATCGTTTATGTGGATGTATCGAACAGGTCGAGCAGTAACGCCCATCGTGCTTTATGACTATCAAACAACACGCTCGGGTAAACATCCCAAAGCATTTTTACAAGGTTTTTCAGGTTATCTCCATGTCGATGGATATGCAGGTTATCACGACTTGAAAAATGTCGAGTTGGTCGGGTGCTGGGCGCACGCGCGTCGAAAATATGAGGAAGCACTGAAATCCTTACCAGCAAATCTACAAAATACAGAGCAGCCATGTGCCGCAAAAATAGGCCTTCAATTCTGTAATCGTTTATTTGCGATCGACAAAAAGATTAATAAAATGGACGACTGTACACCTGAAGGTCGCTACGAGGAACGTCTGAAGCAGAGTAAACCTGTATTAGATGATTTTTTAGTATGGCTAAAAACAGAAAAAGCCCGTGTCGCACCAAAAACAAAATTAGGTGAAGCCATTACATACTGTTTAAATCAGTGGCAAAAACTCGTGGTATTTTTAAAGGATGGTCGCCTAGAGTTAGATAATAATCGAGGCGAACGTTCGATTAAACCTTTCGTTATCGGCCGCAAGGCGTGGTTATTTGCGCGTTCTCCAAAAGGCGCAAAGGCTAGTGCTGTCATTTACAGCATTGTAGAAACAGCCAAAGAGAACCAACTCGATCCGCTGAAATATTTAACGTATGTCTTGGAACAGCTGCCGTTAATTGAACGAACAGACGACGCAGCGTTAGATGCGTTGATGCCTTGGTCAGATAAAATTCCGACCCACTGCCACGTACCAAAACGAACTATATAGATAACATAACAATAGCGGCTGCCTAAAACTAGGTGGCCGCTATTTGACGCTTACGTTTGTTCTCGAACGATGTCATCAAGACCATTTAGTTCGTATGTCGACTTCTACTATTGTTTCGAGGTAATTGTTACATCTAATAATGATCGATTGCTGGTAGTGAGAATACAGTAAAAAACCAATGTATTTGTACGAAGTCAATTATTATTAGCATTTAAACAAATAACAAATAATCATACTACACGCTATCAATTTATCGCTAGATAATTCTTTATTTAATTGTTAATTTACTGAAGGGAGGATTGGGCTTTATATTCTTCCCTTTTAAAATATTTTATGAGTAAGGACTTTTACTATATATTTTTATTTTTTACTCAACTAACATATGTTTAGTTGATTTTTTTGTATAACAAAACTCATATTCTTTATTCTAATTATTATGAGTTATTCATCTATCATGGATGAAAGCTCCTATAAATGTGTTTTTTTAGAGTATATAAGACCAACTGTTGAAACACATAGACAGACTGAGCAATCTGTTTATGTGTTTTTTTGTTTATTAAAAACTTTTTAAAAGTTTTTTCATCAAAAATGCAACAAACAGCCCTTTCGCGTCGGGACTAAGTACAAAGGGAGACAAAAGAGCATAGCTCACTTCTCTTCATCACAAAAAAGGGGGTGAGAAAAATGAGAACAACTTCTTTTCAAACTACCATAGAAAACCAGTTTGATTACATTTGTAAGCGTGCGATAGAAGATGAACGGAAAGATTATCTCAAATATCTATCAAGAATTTCAAAACAAGAAGTTTCCTTCTCAAATGCAGGAGAACATCTTGTCAATCAGTTTTCTACTATTGATTACTATGACATCGATATGCATATGTTTTCATTGTACGGCTCTAGTATTGGTTTAAAAAATGACTTACTAAGTGAAGCATTGAAAAACTTGTCAAATAAAAAGCGTAACATCATTTTGCTGTATTATTTCGTGGATATGAATGATACAGAAATCTCAAAGTTATTAAATTTAAGTCGTTCTACAATCTATCGTCACCGAACCAGTGGACTAACCATTATTAAAGAATTTATGAAGGAGCATGCAGAATGAAAATAACATATCCGATGGTTCCCTTCTCTTTAATTGTACAAGCAGCAGATGGTGATACAGAAGCGATTTACTACATTTTAAGACATTATAGAGGGTATATCTCAAAACGCTCCTTACGTCCCATGAAAGATGAATATGGGAATCAACTATTGGTTGCCGATGAAATGCTATATGGTAGAATGCAAACTCGACTGATCACCAAAGTTTTGTCTTTTAAAATCAGATAAACAAATCTCCATTCACGGAAGCGTGTTGGGGCGTTACACGCTTCCTAATTAGAAGTTTGTCATTCTATTAAAATATGCTGTTTCAGTGTATTTTAATAGGCTGACAAGCCAATGTTCTTTGACAACTAAATAAAAAGTAATCGAATACGTTTCGGTAGAGATTGAGCTGACGGACTGATACGCCATGACTTTGTAGATAATGCAAAACTAGCGATTCTTTTCAGTGATCCGTAAGTGTCTTTTGGACAAGTCACTGCCATGACTTCTCTATCGAGATAATGATACTCCTGTACAGCCACAGCCCGAGCGTTTAGAGTGCCGCAGGCAATGGGTATAGCTGCATGCGAACCATGCGGGGGTGAAATTCCCGTGAGCTTAACCAAAGCTGTTCGATTGCTTATTCATCATTTGATTTGGGAGAAGTTGTAGTTCATACCACCATCTAAAGTTTTTACTTTAGATGCATCTTAAAATTCAATTATTTTAAATTGTGCGTTATAATTATAGGCGAATATTTGAGTTTTCCCTAGCCTATAGTGGAAAGGAGTATCGATGATAACGGTCACTAAAAAAGACTTAATTGAGCTAGGATATGGAACTTCTTTTTCAGCGGATATCATTAAAAAAGCAAAAGAATTAATGGTTACAAAGGGGCATTCCTACTATGAGTCTAGAAAGCTAGATAGAGTCCCTCGTGAAGCTGTAGAAGAAATTCTTGGGATCAATTTTTCGGATGACAACAGGTCTGATTAGTTTTTGCACGGTAAGGAGTAAAAACTATGTCTAAAGACCCCATTAAAAAAGCTAAAAATGGTACTTACTATTTTCGTGCTAATCTAGGTTATGACTCTAAAGGAAAGAAGATTCAGAAATACCGTAGTGGTTTCAAAACTAAAAAAGAAGCAAGAGAAGAATATTCAAAATTAATATTAATGAATCCAGAAGATCTAAGCGATACTAAAGATAAAATGATGTTTGAACATTATATCTTAGATATTTTTCTACCTTGGTATAAAACAAGAGTAAAGCTTAGAACTTATGATAACCGATTACCGACTGTAAAAAAACATTTCCCTTATTTTTATAAATTAGCAGTAGATGATATTGAACCAATTCATGTGCAGAATTGGCAGTTGAAGTTATCAAAAAAACTTAAGCCTTCATATGTAAGAGCGGTTCAAGGATTATTCTCTGTCGCAATGGATAGAGCAATTGTACTAGGCATTACAGCGACAAATCCTTCTAAGATTATTGGAAATGTAAAAAAACAAAAAACAAAAATTGAATTCTGGACAAAAGAAGAATTTGAAAAAGTAATCTCTTTCATTTATAAAAAGGATTACTATCAACATTTCCTTTTTGTTTCTTTATGGTTCTTGTTTATGACTGGAATGCGAATCGGAGAAGCTACCGCCATTCAATGGGAGGATGTTGATTTTGATTCAGGAGTACTAACCATCAACAAAAATCTTTATTACAAGAACCAAACCAATTACAGATTTGTTGAACCAAAAACAAAAGCAAGTGTTAGACACATTGTATTAGATAAATGTACATTGAATGTTTTAACTGAATGGAAAAATGTGCAACAAAGTCTGATTAAGACCGACTTTGTGATGAGCTACAATGGTATTCCTACGCAAAAACATACGCTAGCATATGCTATTGAACGCTATGCCAAGTTGGCTGGTATTCATCGTATCAGAATTCATGGGCTGCGTCACTCTCATGCTTCCTTGTTAATCAGTATGGGAGAAAACCCGCTCATTATTAAAGATCGTCTAGGACATGAAGATATCGAAACTACTTTGGGAACATATGGACATCTTTATCCTAACAGTAATTTTGAAGTAGCTAACAAATTAAATGGGATCATCTCCTTTAAGGAGACAAAGCAAAACTATGATTCCTCCCCTAAAAATCAATTTACTGTGGACTATTTAGGAAAGCAGAAACAAAAAGTGCAATAAAAGTGCAATGAAAAATAAAAAAGAGCCAAAAACCCTTGATACACAAAGGTTTCTAGCTCTACTACAACTACTCCCACTCAATCGTCGCAGGTGGCTTCGATGTAATATCATACAGCACACGGTTAACGCCTGTTACTTCATTGACAATGCGTACTGAAATTTTCTCTAGCACATCGTATGGGATGCGCGCCCAGTCTGATGTCATGCCGTCAATGGATGTTACGCCGCGGATGCCGATTGCATAGTCGTATGTACGGCCATCGCCCATTACGCCTACTGAACGGATATCTGGTAGGACTGCGAAGTATTGCCAAATGTCGCGCTCTAAACCTGCATTTTTGATTTCTTCACGTAAAATGTAGTCAGCTTCACGTACGATTTCTAATTTTTCCTCTGTTACTTCGCCAAGTACACGGATACCTAAGCCTGGACCTGGGAATGGTTGACGCCATACGACTGCTTCTGGAAGGCCTAGCTCTAAGCCTAGTGCACGTACCTCATCTTTAAATAGTGTATTTAATGGCTCGATTAGTTGGAACTTCATATCTTCTGGTAATCCGCCTACATTGTGGTGCGATTTAATTGTTTGGGCTGTTGCTGTGCCTGATTCGATGATGTCTGTGTACAGAGTGCCCTGTGCTAAGAAGTCCATGTCCTCTAGCTTTGCTGATTCTTCGTCGAATACATAGATGAATTCATTGCCAATAATTTTGCGTTTTTGTTCTGGATCTGATACGCCTTTTAGCTTGTTCATAAAGCGTTCACGTGCATCGATTTTGATGACTTTCATATCGAAATCTTCAGTGAAAGTTTTCATCACTTGCTCGACTTCGCCTTTACGGTTTAAGTTGTGGTCTACGAACATACATGTTAGTTGATCGCCGATTGCTTTGTGGATTAATACAGCTACTACTGAAGAATCTACGCCGCCTGATAGTGCACAAAGAACTTGCTTATCGCCGACTTGCTCGCGAATTTTTGCAATTTCCATATCGATGAAGTTTGCCATCGACCAATCGCCCTTTGCGTTACAAATATCAAACACGAAATTTTTCAGTAAGTCATTGCCGTATACAGAGTGACGTACTTCGGGGTGGAATTGTACTGCATAAAGTTTGCGCTCTACGTTCGCCATAGCCGCAATTGGACATGCTGGGCTTGTTGCAATGATTTCAAAGCCTGCTGGTACTTCTGTTACGTGGTCACCATGGCTCATCCATACTACTTGCTCTTTCGGTAAATCACCGAATAATTTGCCCTCTGTCACTACATTAATTTCTGCTTTGCCGTATTCACGTGTCTCTGCGCTTTCTACTTTCCCACCTTGTGTATGGGCCATTAATTGCATGCCGTAGCAAATCCCGAAAATCGGTAAGCCTAAGTCAAAAATAGCTGGGTCTACTTTGAATGCTTGGTCATCATAAACTGAATTTGGGCCGCCTGAAAATACGATACCTACAGCGTTCATTTCTTTAATTTCTTGCGCTGTTACTGTATGTGGATGTAATTCTGAGAACACACCAAATTCACGAATGCGACGCGTAATTAATTGATTAAATTGACTTCCGAAATCAAGAACGACAATCTTTTCTTGCTCTTTTAATAAAGGAGTTGCCACAACTTTCACCTCTTCTAATGTATTAATGCAGTCTACAACCACGAAAAACGCGTGGAAATTATGCTTTCTACGCGTTTATAGTATCACCAGTACACTACATTTTATTTTTTAAATTTTAAACGTTGCGAAAAAGAAAATCAACTACTAGTAAAATTGATAGAATATTCTTTTTTTAATTCACTTTACAATTAAATACACTTTGGCTTTTTAGATGGTGTAATGTTGTAACAAAGTCTACTTTTTTTGCAACAAAACGAAAACTTATCGTAAGTTCTGAAGAGGATTGCTACGATGAAAACAGAAAGGAGAACAACATGAAATTCAGCTATATTTGGAAAAGCAATCAGCCAGCCTCTGAAATTGAGATTATTAGTAATCCATCGAATAAAGAATTGCTATCAACATTTGAACAACGCTTTTTTCAATCCATTACATTAAACGCAACAGACTTCAAAACAAATCGTCAGGTGATGATTGAAGTGGGTAATATCGAAGTAATTGAAGCATCTGGTCATTTCACTAAAATCTTCTTACTAGATGGTACACAGCTATTGCTGAATAAAATTTTGAAGGAATTATCTTATTTGGAACCATTCGGGTTAGTTAGAATTAACAATTCCATGATTTTAAATTTAAATCAAATACATTCATTTGCTTCAGGAAGTCACGCTAGATTGGAAGTTATTACAAAGCAGCAAAATAAATATGTCGTTAGTAGACATTATGCAAAATTTATTAAGGAGAAGTTGCTATGATCAAAAACTTAAAAAACAGCTTTTTATATGTTTCATTTTTGAGTATGGTTTGGATTGTTTTTTTAATAACTATTTTTCATCTTCATGAAGAATTTGTTCCCTTTCTTTATGTTTGGAATTTAATTGGTATTAGCGTTCTGATGGGAATTGTTTTCGGTATTGCTTACCCTTATTTATGGAATTACTCTACATTAAAAGTAACAGCTAAAATTGCCATCAGCACTTTTTTGAATTTTTCCTGCAGTATAGCAAGTGTTTATCTGTTTTCACTGCAAGCATTTGATTTTATTAAACCTTATTTATTGCTCATTTTAGCAATAACATTAATTGGTCATATTATTGGATTTTATTTTTTCTCAAAATATGGAAATAAAAAACTAGCGGAGAGTTTGAATAGGTCGCTAGAACATTAAGGAGACGGAACATGAACCTCGATACAAGCTTACAAGTATTATTACATGATATTGCACAGAAACAAAAGAAGGGACTTCCCTTTATAATGGCCTCGCTATTTATTTGGGTAGTTATCACAATTATCACGCTGCTGCCTTTAGATATAATGATTAAAAATATTGGCGTTTTATCTTGTGGTGCACTGCTATTTCCTGTTTCGATTCTTTGTGCCAAAATCGTAAATGTTAATTTATTTTATAAGGACAATCCATTGATTAATGGGCTATTAATTGCAACAAACAATCAGATTTTATATTTACTTATTTGTATTGTTCTATTAATGAAAGCACCTATGTGGGTTTTACCAGCATATGCAATTATTTATGGTGCACATTTATTACCATATTCATTCTTTTATCAATCTAAAAGTTACCGCTATAGTTCACTTTTTATTTGTGTAGCTATTGTGATAAGTATCATTTTCTTCCGTTTAAACATTATTTTTATCCCGTTAATTGTAGAGCTTGGGGTAGTTTACTTATTTTTTATGCTCAATAGAGAAATGAAAAGCTAGTCTGAAAAAATCAGACTAGCTTTTTGCTTAAAATTATTCCCACTCAATCGTGCCGCCTGGCTTTGGAGACAGGTCGTAGCAGACACGATTGACGTTTTTCACTTCGTTAATGATACGGTCAGTAATTTTTAGAAGGATTGGCCAGTCGATTTGCTCAACTGTTGCTGTCATCGCATCTACTGTATTCACTGCACGAATAATAACTGGGTATTCATATGTGCGTTCATTGTTGCGCACACCAACAGATTTGAAGTTTGGTACAACTGTGAAGTATTGCCACACTTTTTGGTCTAAGCCTGCAAGTGCAAATTCTTCACGTAAAATCGCATCTGATTCACGTACTGCTTCAAGACGATCAATTTCAATTTCACCTAGGCAGCGCACACCAAGACCCGGACCTGGGAATGGTTGACGGTAAACCATATCATGCGGTAAACCAAGCTCTACGCCACATGCACGCACCTCATCTTTAAATAACTGGAATAATGGCTCCACCAATTCAAATTGTAAGTCTTCTGGAAGTCCACCAACATTGTGATGTGATTTTACAACTTTATGTGTTTTCGTGCCTGATTCTACGATATCTGGATAGATCGTTCCTTGTGCTAGGAAATCGATTCCTTCCAGTTTACGTGCCTCTTCCTCAAACACACGAATAAATTCATTACCGATAATTTTGCGTTTTTCCTCTGGCTCGCTTACCCCTTTTAGCTTGCCTAAGAAGCGCTCGCTTGCATCTACGTAAATTAGGTTTTCTTCAAGGTCTTTTTCAAACATTGCGATAACGCCTTCAGATTCGTTTTTACGCATCAAGCCATGATTCACATGCACGCAAACTAATTGCTTGCCAATCGCTTTAATTAATAATGCAGCAACAACGGATGAATCGACGCCTCCCGAAAGGGCTAAAAGTACTTTTTTATCCCCTACTTGCTTGCGCACTAACGCAATTTGGTCTTCGATGAAGTTTTTCATGTTCCAGTTTGCTTCCGCTTGACATGTATTGAAAACGAAGTCCTTTAAAAGAGCTTTCGTTTCTTCTTCGTGTGGCCATGCTTCTAGCGTTTTCGATGCTTTTGCTGATGGGTGGTTAACGCTCATTACTGGAATATTTAATGTGTAAATCTCATCTAATACGTTGATCGCTTCGCCATCCACGATATTATTTTTTCCACCATTCAAAATAATACCTTTTACTGTTTTTAAATCTTCAATATTTTGTGCAGTAATATCGTGTGGATGAATCTCGCTATACACACCTAAATCGCGAATCCAACGTGCAATCGTCGTGTTCTCACTGCTGCCCAAATCTAATACTAAAATGTTGTCTTGCTTCAAGTTGATACAACCTCCTCTTAATGCTATTTATTCTACCCTTTTTCCTGCTCTTTTTCAGCATAAACATAAAGATAGATATAACAAAATTATGAATAAGACACATATTAACTACTTGCACGCTCGATTAAACTTTCCCAGCATTGTTTCAATTGTTCAAAATCTAATTCCTCACCATTTTCACTGTAAATCATGCGCTCATATGCTTCTGTTAAAATTGTCATATCACTTGTACCAAAATGCGCATCAACTTCTTGTGCAAAGCTTTTCAGTGTTTGATGGTTTTGACGTTTAAAGCCTTGGTACTCCAATTGCTTTAATAAACGGCTATACGATAAATCAAAGCTTCCTGCATTTTGCTTCTTTTGGCGATTCATTTTTACATATACTGTCGGTAGCCACTTGCGACGGTGGCGATACATGATATATGCAATAACAATAACTACAATAGCTAAAGCAATGAGCCATTTTCTATTTTTTTCGTTGAATAGATTTGTAGCTACTTCATTTGTTTGATCATTTTGTACAGCTTGCTCCATTTCTTCCTTCTGCTGCTGTTCAAGCTCACGTTGTTCCTCTGGTACAAGCTCGTCCTCGATATCAGATAAATCTACATCATAATCAACAGATGCTGGGCTAGAGAAGCCAATTGTTGGCTCAAATGGCATCCAGCCAAGCCCATCGACATAGACTTCTACCCAAGAATGGGCATCGTTGTTTTGCACTTCAAAGACAAGTAACCCATCATCTGTACGATCAATTTGCTCACCGCCAACAAAGCCTTTAACCCATCTTGCAGGGATATCAACAGAGCGCAGCATAACAACCATTGCTGTAGAGAAATTATCACAGTAGCCGCGCTTCGTTTCAAATAAAAATTGGTCTACATAGTCCTGCTCCTGCGCCGGATAGGCAATATTTCTCGTGTCATAGATAAAGCCATTTTGCTGGAAGTAACGCTCAATTGCTCTCGCTTTATCATACGTCGTATGATATTCTCCAGTAATTTCCTCGGCTAAATCTCGTACACGCTCTGGCAATTCATGCGGCAATTGCAAAAACCTTGAATTCACAGTCGTTCTCGGCATATTCTCATCCTTCAATGCTGTAAAGCTATAAGAAGGCTCACTATAAATAAGCTGATAATGCTCTGGCACAGCAATAGTATTCTGTACGACTGTTTGTAGCTTTTCCGTTTCCTCTGTAAAAATAGTGGAACCATCAAATAATACGCGCTGCAAGCCATATGGTTGTAAAATAAATGGAAGATCAGTAAGTGGGAATATTTCTGCCTGTGACTGCTCTTCACCAATCGGAATGGATAGTGGTAATAATGTATTCGAAGGGATTTCCCATTCATTATAGCTACCATTTGCAACAGTCCAGCCTTTTGTCGTGTAGAAATCCTTCGTTTCTATGCGCCAATATTGCTTTTTTGGTGCATGGGCACGGAAAACCACCGTATCATCCTGAGAAAAGCCACCGCCTAATTTTTCATCATTTTCTCCATAACCAACCTTCCCCTCTACTGTGCCCCCAATGCCTCCCCCTGCTACCCCTTTAATAAACGGTACAGGATCTGCCCATTGAGGTGGCGCTTTTGGTAGCATAAAAGCAATCAAGCCTACTAAGCTAACAAAGAAGATGACAGGTATGCAATAGTACAGGGATGATTTCCTTTGCATAAATGCGCCCATCGTTGTGGAGAAGCGCTTTAAGAACAGGAAGGCTGTTAGCATTAATCCAAGTAATACCACCTTTATAATTGCCACTTTTCCATCATATTCACTAAATGTATCGAGCATTGCGATAAAGAAAATCGTTAGCGCTAAAAAATAAAAAATGCTCATACGTACAGTAATCCAATGATGTATTAAATACACGAGCATCCAAATTAAAATTAAAAAGAGCAATGTGCGGAATGGATTTGATACTTCTGTAAAATTCCGTTGCACTAGCTGCCATATATTCCATTGCAAATCACTATATAAAAATGCAAATCCCTCTGTTGAAGCTATGGAATAATCGCTATAGGCTTGAACAATAAAAAAGGCGATATAAGCTATTTTAATGAGCCATGTAATGATTAACGGTAATCCCAACAAAGCAAGTGCAAGTGAAAGAGCAATAAAAATTAGAAAATAATGGTCGTATCCTGTGTTGGTTAGTTCCATAATCGGCTTTAGCCACTCACATAAAATAAGAAAAACAATAAGGTAATAGATGCTATATTCTACATAAAATTGACTATCTCTTTTCACGGTCGATTCACCTCCGTGAACGCTTGATTAAACATATCCTCCGTTAAATAAACAACTCGATTTTGTCCAATCGTGCGGTATGTATTTGCCATGCTTTTTAATTCATCTAGCGTAACGACAACAAAGCAAATGATTGCACGTACATGCTGAGCACTACTTAATAACAGCTGCTGACATTCTTTCGTAAATTCCCCTGTGATGATAATTAAAATGGATTGATTTAACCTTTCATAGCGGCTGCGAACAATCGCTGAGGCAGTATCCTCTCCATTCGCTTCAATAACAGCTAAATGGCGCATCACCTTTTCAAGCTGCCCATCCGTGCGAACAAGCGGCATATATACGCGTTTTTCTCCCGCTGTGGCAAACGACACTTCCCCTTGATGCTTAACAATTGATTGCATAATAGAAGCAGTTAAACTAACGGCTTGTTCAAAATGCTTAGATGAGGATTGCTGAATACAAACGAGCAAGCGTTGTGCTTGACGGTCTTCAAACTCCTTTGTACGCAGCTCCCCACCCTTTGCAAAGGACTTCCAATGAATCCATGAAAAACGATCACCTGGCTGATAATTGCGGATACCTGTTGCCATTGTGGTATCCTTCATCATCGTATATTTAGAAAGAACTGTACCTTGATCATACTGCATTTGCATTGTTGAAAAAGGAATTGCAACAGTTTTCGGATACACTAACGTAGTATGTGGTCGCTCCACTTTTTTCGTACGTGTAATCCAGCCGAAGAAGTCAGTTACCACAAATTCTAAACCTTGAAAATGATATTCACCACGTGCCACATTTTTGATTTCATACGTCCAGTCAAAGGAACGTTTGAAGCCAACAAACAGCAATTTGCTATGGTCGTTTATATGCTGGTCATTCGCTATTTCACGAACAACAACAAACGCTAACGGCAGTCTCGTGCTATTGCGGAAGCTTACTATAACCCCCAAATCATCGCCATGCTTTGGATGAGCTGGATAAACTGAACGCTCCACAATTTCAAATTTCAGCGGAGTGAAATGCAATAGCATTGCATAAAGTAAAAATGGACTTATAGCGAAAAAAATAAACCAACTGACAAAGCCACCTTGAAACATCGCAAAACAAAGTAAAATAATTGTAAGCACTGCGAGGCTTACAAATTTAACGTGCTGACGAATGATTGTCATCTTTCACTATACCTTTGAACAGGCACATTTACCCACTCAACGATGCGTCCCATCACTTGCTCTGCTGTAATCCCATCATAGCGTGCTTCGGGCTGTAAAATTAAACGGTGGCTAAAAACAAATGGCGCTAAATATTGCACATCATCAGGTGTAACAAAATCCCTGCCCTTTAATAAAGCGTACGCTTGCGCTGCCTTCATTAAAGAGAGTGAGGCACGTGGGCTGACACCTAAATAAATTTGGCCGTCACGGCGAGTGGCAGCAGCTAATTCAACAATATAGGTTTTGATGCTATCCTCGATAAAAACTTGCTTTACTTCATGCTGCAATGCAAGTAACTCATCTAAAGTCAAAACTGCTTCAATATGCTCAATTGGCTGTGCATATTGCGCCCTTCTCAATACTTCCACTTCTTCAGCTACTGTTGGGTAGCCCATTTTAATTTTCAGTAAAAAACGATCAAGTTGCGCCTCTGGCAACGGATATGTACCTTCATATTCGATTGGATTTTGTGTTGCCATAACGAAAAACGGCTTAGCAATTTTTAATGTTTCACCATCAATTGTGACAGATGCCTCTTCCATCGCTTCAAGTAAAGCCGATTGTGTTTTAGGAGAGGTTCTATTAATTTCATCCGCCAATATAATATTGCCGATAATTGGCCCTGGTCGGAACTCAAATTCCAATGTTTTCGGATTATAAACCGACACACCTACAACATCTGATGGCAATAAATCTGGTGTAAATTGAATTCTACGAAACTCCGCACTCACCGATTTCGCTAAAGAGCGAACCATCATCGTCTTCCCTACTCCTGGAACATCTTCCAATAAAACATGTCCTCCTGCAAGCAGTGCGATAACGCTTAGCTCGGCTACTTCCCTCTTACCAATCATCACTTTTTCTATATTTTGAATAATCGCTTCAATTTGATGATGCATCCAATATCCCCCTTGCAACAGCAGCTATTTTTTGAATAATCAAACATACCTCGGCACAGTGCGAGGCATTAACAACTCATTTCCAGTACTTTAAGCATAACGAAAAATGGTTTTAAACACAATTGAAAGGGGATATGATATCATGCAAAAACAAAAAGCTCTAATTTAAATAGAGTTTTTCCATTCGCATAAAGCCCTTCTATGAATTTTGGCTATTCCCCTTCTTCAAATCGAATTTCGGTATGTGTAATGGCGGCTTTTTATATTGCTCGTATAATTGACAACCTGAGAGGCCACGAGCAATCGATTGCGAATAATAGCTGAGTCCGCATTGTATTGCATCCCTTTAATAATAAGACGTGGACTATTTTTTAAAATGATGCTCTTCTTTTTCTTTTGCTTATTATTATTTTGCAGCAATGCTTGTTGATTGGATTGATTAAAAGGCGGTCGATTATCTCCATCCATCACTTGCTGAAAAGCATCGCTTGCCTGCACATAATGACGACTATCACGAAACATATTATTATGAGTGGCACTCACTCTCGATGTGCGCATTACACATACCTCCTTTCCATATTTGTATTATTTATATCGTATTTTTATTAAGAAGCATAAATTTTTTCTTGAATAAAAAAGCCGCGCTATGCTGAAACAGTTCATAGTTCGGCTTTTCATTTTCTTATTTCCAAAAATCATCAAAAATCGTAATTGGCATATGGCGTTTATGCTGTGAGCGTAAATAATGCCCTTCTAAAATAGCACGAGGCTCTGCTGGAATTTCCTTGCCCTCTAAATAATCATCAATTAAATCATAGGTAATACCTAAAGCTGTTTCATCAGGCAATGCTGGACGATTTTCCTCTAAATCAGCTGTTGGCACTTTCACATATAAATGCTTTGGGCAATTTAAGTGTGCTAAAATTTGCTTGCCTTGTCGCTTATTTAAACGGTAAATCGGCATTAAGTCTGCACCACCGTCACCAAACTTTGTGTAAAAGCCTGTAACAGCTTCGGCTGCATGGTCTGTGCCAAGCACAACTGCCCCATGCATTGCAGCAATCGAAAACTGTGCCTTCATACGCTCACGTGCCTTTTCATTGCCTTTCGCAAAGTCGCTTAATTGGATACCTGCGTTTTCTAGCGTTTGTACACTCGCATCTACTGCTGCTTTAATATTAATTGTATAAATATGTGTTGGCTGAATAAAATCAAGTGCATCCTGACAGTCCTGCTCATCAAATTGCGTACCATATGGCAAGCGCACAGCCCAAAATGCATATTTATTTTCTCCTGCCTCTGCATTAAGCTCGTCTACAGCTAACTGCGTAAGCTTTCCTGTTAAAGTTGAATCTTGCCCACCGCTAATGCCAAGCACAAAGCCTTTAATAAAAGCGTGCTTTTTCACATAGCTTTTCAAAAAATTAACCGTTTTACGCACCTCTACCTCTGGGTCAATTGCTGGTAAAACCTTTAGTTCCTCAATAATTTGCTGTTGTAAAGTCACTTTTCAACACTCCTTATGATTGCTCCAACTTTTCAACCATTTCACGCGCCTCGCTAATGTTGCGCATTTTATTGTCCCAGCATTTTTGACTTAAATCAACTGGATATTCCTCTGGATTTAATGAGCGCTTATATTCATCCCAAAGTAGCTCTAAATTATCTGCAGCATACTGACGAATCGCCATAAGCTCTGGATTTTGATAAACGATTTTGCCATCTTCGATTACTTTTTCATGCAAGTTTTTCGCCTCAAAATTTGTCACAAACTTCGAAACAAATGTATGCACTGGATGGAACATTTTAATGCGCTCCTCCGCTTGTGGCTGCTCATCTTCCATCACAATGTAATCACCCTCCGATTTACCTGTTACTCGGTCAATAATACGGTAAACCTTTTTCAAGCCTGGTGTCGTTACTTTTTCCGCATTTGCAGAAATTTTAATTGTATCCTCCATTACCCCATCATCATTTTCAATCGCTACCATTTTATAGACAGCACCTAATGCTGGCTGATCGTATGCAGTAATAAGCTTTGTACCAATTCCCCACATATCTACTCTTGCACCTTGTGCCTTCAAGTTTAAAATCGTATATTCATCTAAATCATTCGATACGATAATTTTTGCATCTGGGAACCCTGCCTCATCAAGCATGCGACGTGCAGCCTTCGATAAAAAGGCAATATCGCCACTATCTAAGCGAATGCCAATAAAATTAATTTTATCGCCAAGCTCCTTTGCCACCTTAATAGCCGTTGGTACACCTGATTTCAATGTGTTATATGTGTCTACTAAAAAGACGCAATTGCGATGGCGCTTTGCATAAGCATGGAAGGCGTCATAATCATTTTTATATGCTTGAACAAGCGCATGTGCATGTGTGCCTGATACGGGAATATTAAAGCGTTTTCCAGCACGCACATTCGATGTCGATTCAAAACCACCGATAATTGCCGCCCTTGCTCCCCATAAAGCAGCGTCCATTTCCTGCGCACGTCGCGTACCAAACTCCATGCCGATTTCATCTTTAATGACTTGCTTAATACGACTCGCCTTTGTTGCAATTAGCGTTTGGAAATTAACAATATTCAATAGCGCTGTTTCAATTAACTGCGCCTCAATTAAAGGGGCTTCAATACGCATAATTGGCTCATTGCCGAAAGCAAGCTCACCTTCTACCATTGAATACACTGTTCCTGTAAAACGAACTCCCTGTAAATAGCTTAAAAAATCCTCCTCATAGCCAAGCTCTTCACGTAAATAAGCAATATCGCTTTCTGTAAAATGGAAGTTTTTTAAATAATCAAGTGCTCGTTCAAGTCCTGCAAAAACAGCATAGCCATTACCAAATGGCAGCTTTCTAAAATATAGCTCAAACACAGCTTTTCGATTATGAACATTATCAGCCCAATAGCTTTCAGCCATATTAATTTGATATAAGTCTGTGTGTAACGCTAAACCATCATCTCGATACTTCGTTTCCATACTAATTCCCTTCTTCCAAAATATATTAGTCCTAGTATACACTATTTTTTTTATTAATCGGCATAGAAAACTTCTCACACAATATGATGGCTGAAATATACATCTCACAATTAGATCAAAGTCATCGATTTTTTCTATGTGAGGTTTCCTTACACAAACCTTTTTTTCCATGCAAATACCCTTTATCATTTTCTATATTCTAACTTAAGGAGTGGTTGTATGAAAAAGATTGAAGCAATTATTCGACCTGAAGTATTCGTAGCAGTACGTGAAGGGCTAGCAGAACAAGGAATCGATGGATTAAGCATTTATGAAATTGCTGGCTGCGGAAGACAAGAAGGACGTACAGCTCTATTTCGTGGCAATTCATACACGATGGAGTTTTCTCCAAAGCTAAAGTTGGAAATGGTTGTGGAAGACGCTATGGTGCAAGCAATTGTTGATGTCATTTTGCAGGAGGCTTCCACAGGAGAAGTAGGGGATGGGAAAATTTTCATTTCTACTATAGAGCAAGCAATACGCATTCGTACAAAAGAAGTTGGCTCAGTTGCCATTAATTAAATTTAAAAGAAATGAGGAGATTGTATGACGAATGAGGCATTAGAACTTTCCATTAATCTTGTATGGGTCATGTTAGGAGCATTTTTAGTATTTTTCATGCATACAGGCTTCGCTATGGTCGAGGCCGGCTTTACCCGCTCTAAAAATGCGGTCAATATTTTAATTAAGAACATTTTAACAATTTCGATTGGCGGTATTGTTTACTTCGTTGCAGGCTATGCCATTATGTTTGGCGATACTGCTGGGGGTTTTGTTGGTATTTCGGGCTTTTTCTTACATGGTGTGGAGGACATTGGCTTCTTTATTTTCCAAGCGATGTTTGCCGCAACATGTGCAACAATCATTTCAGGAGCTGTTGCAGAGCGTACAAATATTATGGCTTATATGGTGATAGTTGTCGTGATGACATTGTTCGTTTACCCAGTTGTTGGACATTGGATTTGGCAAGGTGATGGCTGGATTACGCAGCTAGGCTTTATTGATTTTGCCGGCTCAACAGTTGTACACTTAACGGGGGCTGTTGGTGCATTCGTTGCAGCAGCAATGATTGGTCCACGCATTGGTAAATACACAAAAAATCGTGTCAATGTTATTCCTGGTCATTCTATTCCACTTGGTGCACTTGGTGTCTTCATTTTATGGTTAGGCTGGTTTGGCTTTAATGGTGGCTCTACACTAGCTGCTGACCCTGAAGCAGTGCCTAGCGTCATTGCCAGCACCTTTTTAGCTGCCGCTGCTGCTGTAGTTGCCACTGCCTTTTATACAAAGCTACGCTACCGTTATATAGATGGTTCTCTAACATTAAATGGTGCATTAGCTGGTTTAGTAAGTATTACAGCCGGTGCTGCAAACGTCAGTATTATTGGTTCCATTATTATCGGCTTGCTAGCAGGTCCGATACTAGTGGAAGGTGTTCGCTTGATTGAACATCGCTTAAAAGTAGATGACCCGGTTGGAGCAATTGCTGTGCATGGTTTATGCGGTATTTGGGGAACATTAGCTATCGGCTTCTTCGATGTAGCAAATGGGTTATTTTACGGTGGAGGTCTTGCACAATTAGGGGTGCAAGCTATTGGAGTTGTTGCTGTTATTGCTTGGACAGCAGTTGCAGTATTTGCAAGCCTGTCACTTATTAAAGTATTTATGCCCTTACGTGTTTCACGTGAAGAGGAAATCGGTGGACTTGATATTACAGAGCATGGAGCTAATGCATATGAGTTCCAGCAAGAAACATTTAAAGGGCTTGTGCCGAATGAATCCTTCGCCCACCGTTTAACAACTGCGGGGACAAAGCAAACTTCAGCGTAATCACGTGGAGCTTGAGCTGTACTATTTTTAAGTAGCTCAAGCTTTTATTTTTACTCTAACTTTCCTCATTGTCACTGTCATCATATAGAGGTATGCTTATTAGCAAATACCATTTAAAAGGAGCGAGCTATGTCATACGCTATACAGTTTCAAAACATGAGCTATACAGTTAATGAGCAAAGTATTTTACATAATATCTCACAACATATACATGCTAGTGCTATTACGACGTTAATTGGTCCTTCCGGAGCGGGTAAAACGACTTTATTGAAAATGTGCAATGCCTTATTAAGCCCTACAGCTGGAGCTATTTATGTGGATGGTCAAGCCATCGACACATATACACCAACAGCACTTAGACAAAAGGTAGGCATCGTTTTGCAAAATGCTCCCATTCTTCGAACAACCGTCTATCATAATTTAGCTTTGCCAAAACATCTACACAAACAACAATTAACAGAAGATGAGGCTCTTCAAATACTGGAGGATGTTGGTTTAGATGAAGCGCTATTAATGCGCCAAGCAACCGATTTGTCAGGAGGACAAAAGCAAAAGCTAGCTATCGCGCGCACGCTATTGAATCGCTCAGAAATTTTACTGCTTGATGAAATCACATCAGCCCTCGACCCTCATTCAGTACAGGAAATTGAACAATTAATTATGAAAATCCGCCAAAAAGGCATAACTATTATATGGATTACACATAACATTGAACAGGCGCAAACAATGGGTGATTATATATGGGTGATGGCGCAGGGGCAAGTTATCGCTAGCGGGACAACAAGTGAAATCATCAATTCAAGTGAGCCCTCTATTCAAGCATTTTTACTAGGGGGCAAACAATGACATATTCTACACTTGCCTTAACGCTCATTTTTATTTTGATTCCACTTGTTCTATCAAAAGTATTGCGTCTGGACTTGGAAAAGGATACCGTTATTGCTACTGTTCGCTCTGTTATACAATTGCTATTTATTGGCTATGTATTGAAATTCGTCTTTGACACGGAGCATATTGCTTATTCATTGTTAATGATTACACTGATGATTTGCGTTGCAACACTTAATGCGCGGAAAAAAGGAAAAAACATTCCAGGAATTACATGGAAGCTAGCCGTTACATTAATTATTGTGGAAGCAATTACACAATGTGTACTGCTCGGCTTTCATATTATCCCACCAACACCGCAATATATTATTCCTATTAGCGGAATGTTGATTGGAAACTCCATGGTTTTAGCTATTTTATTTTTAAATCGCTTTTCCTCTGAGATTGAGTCACATGAGCATGAAATCGAGCTTATTTTATCGTTAGGTGGAATGCCAAAGCAGGCAGTTCATCGCCATTTAACAAAAGCTATTAAGGCAAGTATGATTCCGACAATCGAGGCGCAAAAAACGATCGGGCTTGTACAGCTTCCAGGTATGATGAGTGGGCAAATTATCGGTGGGGCTGATCCAATACAAGCTGTGCAGTTTCAAATTTTAATTGTTTTTGCTTTGCTTACATGCGCTACAGTAACTAGTGTCGTTTTTGGATTTCTCATTTACCCAGCCTTATTTAATGAGAGAATGCAATTAATTAAAAATTCTTTTAATTAAAGTTCCCTCATGCTTTTATAGCATATTCGCCTAAATATGTTATAATAATTTAGATTTATATTCTAAAAAATAAAAGGAGCACTGTTTATGCTATTACGTGACTTTTTTATCCACTTATCTGAAAACCAACTTTTAAATAGCGCAGCACAAAAGTATGGCTTAAAATTAGGCGCTCAAAGCGTTGTTGCAGGAACAAATATCTCTGAAGTAATCCAAAGCATTAAAGAATTAAATGCTTTAGGCATTTCATGTACAGTAGATAACTTAGGCGAATTCGTTTTCGAAAAGTCTGAGGCAACAGCAGCAAAAGAGCAAATTTTAGCTGTAATCGAAGCAATTCATGCTGAAGGTGTAGATGCTCATATCTCATTAAAGCCTTCTCAGCTTGGTCTTGATATCGACATCGACTTCTGCTATGACAACTTACGTGAAATCGTAGCACAAGCTGCTGAGTACGATATTTTTGTAAACTTTGATATGGAAAACTACGATCGTTTACAAGTTTCTTTCGATTTAGTTGAAGAGCTTTCTAAAACTTACGATAACGTAGGTACAGTAATCCAAGCTTACTTCTTCCGCGCGAAAGAAGACATTGAAAAATTCAAAGACTACCGTTTACGTATTGTAAAAGGTGCATATAAAGAATCAGAATCTGTAGCGTATCAAGATAAATTGGATATCGACTTAAACTATATCGATTTAATCGAATACCATTTATTAAACGGTAAATTTACATCAATCGCTACACATGACCACAATGTAATTGAGCATGTGAAACGTTTCGTAAAAGACCATAACATTCCGAACGATAAATTCGAATTCCAAATGTTATATGGCTTCCGCAAAGAAATGCAAATTTCTTTAGCAAAAGAAGGCTATAACTTCTGTACGTATGTACCATTCGGTAAAGACTGGTATGGTTACTTCATGCGTCGCCTAGCAGAGCGTCCACAAAACTTAAACCTTGTAACAAAGCAAGTATTTAACAAAAAAACGAACACAGTGCTAGCAGTAGCAGCAGGTGCATTCGCATTAGGTCGCTTAACGAAAAAGAAAAAATAATATGTACAGCTGTCGGAAAAGTTTTTCCGACAGCTTTTTTAGTTTATTCCACGTTTTTCAAGGTTTATTCCATGTTCCCTTATTTATTCCAGCCCTTTTCTTTAAAGCGAGCAATTGCTTCAATGCGGTTGCTGACACCGAGCTTATCTAAAATTGTTGAAATATAATTGCGCACTGTGCCTGCCGATAAATAAAGCTCTGCTGCGATTTCCTTCGTTGTTTTCCCTTCCGCTACTAACTCTAACACTTGGCTTTCGCGCTCTGTTAAAGGATTTTCACTATCATCCTCATAAACGAAATCAACGAGCTCTGGTGCATAAATTTTGCGACCATCCATAATTGTACGTATCGCATGGACTAGCTCCTCAATCGGGCTATCCTTTAATAAATAGCCACGCACTCCTGCTTTACGCGCACGCTCAAAATAACCAGGGCGAGCAAATGTTGTTAAAATGATAATTTTACATTCGTGCTCGCGCAGCAGCTCTGCTGCATCTAGCCCTGTCTTCACGGGCATTTCAATATCCATAATACAAATATCAGGCTGCAATTCCGTCACAAGCTCAATTGCTTCTTCACCATTTTTCGCCAGACCTACTACTTCCATATCTTCTTCTAAGCTAAGTAAGGATTTCATCGCTCCTAGTAGCATTCCTTGATCTTCGGCAATGACAATTCGTATCATTTCGACTCACTCCCCTTCTGATGCGTTATCGTAAGTGGTACACGAATGATTAATAGCGTACCATTGTCATCCATTAACTCCACTGTGCCATTAATAAACTCCAATCGCTCCTGCATCCCTTTCAAACCGCTACCACTATTAATAACGCGCTTCGATAAACCGATACCGTTATCCTGTATTGTAATAATCACTTCGTTATCTGTTTGGGCAATTGTAATATCGCAGCGAGATGCTTTGCTATGCTTTACTACATTTGTGACAGCTTCTTTCATCGCCATGCTAACAACATTTTCGGATAGTACAGGCATGTTCAAATCATGCCCTTCATTATGGAGAACAAGCTCGATTTCTGCCGCCTTTAAAATTTGCTCAATGCGATACAGTTCCTCCTCAATACGAACAGCTCGCATATCTGCAACAAGCTCTCGCACTTCTTTTAAAGCAATTGATGCGGTATGACGAATATCTTTAATTTCAACCTTTGCCTGCTCTGGGTTTTTCTCTACGAGACGCATTGCTAAATCACTTTTCAAACCAATCATTGATAGCTTTTGCCCAAGTGTATCATGCAAATCACGTGCAATGCGCTGACGTTCCTCATGAATAATGAGCTCCGAAATACGCTCGCGAGCTGTTTCAAGCTCACCCTCTAAATTTTCCTGCTTATTGCGCGTATAGAGCGTAAATGGTAATAAGACAACCCCAATCACCGCCAAAATAATAAACGGCGTCTGCGCTAAAAACATTTCTAAATAAATAAAATAGCCTGCTACGATTGATAGCACTGTGAAACCGATATGTAGACCATACATAATATAAAACCCTACAGGTCGTCTTATATTACCGATAAAAAATGCAGTAAATAGCGACAAGTAGACGTAGCCAAACAGCAATGTCATTACAACATTCAGTACCATTTGAAAGCTCAGCCACATGTAGACGAGCCCATTTCTAGATTTAAATGAAAAGCGGTGGAAAACGAAGTAAAGTAATATTAAGCAAGTGCCCAATAATATATGCCAAATGGAAAGCGAACGAACGATAAAGAAAAATGGCATAATACAAAAAATAATCCATATGTAAATACTTAACCACGGGCTTTTCGGGATAATGCTATACCAGCTTTGCATAAGCGCCTCCTTTCCATTAAAATGTGTACCTTTTTAATCGTATTATATCAAAATGTTCTTCCATATAGTTGAAAAAAGCTTACAATGATTTTACAAACGTAAGGCTGCTCAGAAAGTCTTACTTTCCAAACAGCCTCTTAGTCATTATGCTTGTATAGGTTTTTTATTGCGCAAGGCAATCAATGCATTTGCTTCTTTAAATGTTACAAACTTTTTGCTATCTGAATCATATAGCTTAAAGCGAATTGACTCTAAGCTCGTTTTTAATGTAATCGTCGTTGCATGCTGCAATGGCTTTACATTTTCATGCGCTGCTTCTAAATGATAGTTCGGGATACGCGGTGATAAATGATGCACATGGTGGAAGCCAATATTTCCTGTAATCCATTGTAGCACTTTTGGTAGCTTATAATATGAGCTTCCTTCTACTGCTGCTTTTACATAATCCCAATCCTCTTCATATTCAAAATACGAATCTTCGTACGTATGCTGAATATAAAATAACCAAATCCCTAGAGAGCCAGCGATAAATAATGTTACACCATAAACAAGTAAAAACGCTTGCCAGCCGAAAGCATAAATTAAAATTGCACAAATTGCAATTAATACAAGTGTCGTTAAATGTGTATTGATACGCTCTTTCTTTTTTGCATCACTGCGATTAAAACGATTTAACACTAACACCATGTAAAGTGGTCCTAAACCGAACATGACAATCGGATTGCGGTATAAGCGGTAACCGATACGACCTAGCTTTGACTTCTCTACATATTCCTCTACTGTTAACATATCGATATCACCGATACCACGCTTATCTAAGTTCGAGCTTGTCGCATGATGGATTGTATGCTCACGTTTCCATTTTTCATATGGGAAAGATGTTAATGTGCCCGTAATAAAGCCAACAATATTGTTCGCTGTTTTATTTTTGAAAAATGAGCCGTGCGTGCAATCATGGAAAATAATAAACGTGCGTACTAAAAAGCCTGCCGCAAAAACGCTACATGCAACGCTTAGCCAAGGTGAATATTGCATCACATAAAATGCGAGTGCCCACAATGCAATCATTGGCAAAAGCGTATTAATAAGCTGTTGAATACTTTTTCTCATTTCAGACTTTGCAAATGGAGCAACATCTTTTCGGAGCTGCTTTGTTTTTTCAGCATCGATATGTGCCATGTAAAAATCCCTACCTTCGTTCAATTTATTAACTTCATATTAAACAATTAAACGAATGACAAGTAGACTTAAATATCATGATTTTTTTATGACAACTGTCATATGACTAGGTGCTAAATTAGGGAGAAATGTAAGAAAAATGGGCGAAATCATGATGCTTTTATAAATCTAACTGATAAAATGACACATCCAACCAGCGCTCAAATTTATAGCCTGCATTGCGAATTGTCCCGCTATAAGTGAAGCCTAGCTTTTCATGCGAAAGTATACTCGCCTCATTTTCAGCATCAATGACAGCAATCATCGTTTTTAATTTTTGTGTCTTTGCTTCTGCAATTAATGCATGCATTAGCTTCGTCGCAATTCCTTTGCGATGATGCTTCTTATGTACATAAACAGAATGCTCAACCGTATACGCATAGCCCGGATAGGCACGATATGGTCCATATGTGGCATAGCCTGCTACTCGTTCATTCTCCTCATAAATAAAAATCGGCTCGTTTGCCGCTTGCTTCGCCTTAAACCAAGCTAATCTTTGCTCCAACGTTTGTGGCTCATATAAATAAACTGCTGTAGTCGTTAAAATCGCATCATTAAAAATTTCAAGCATCCCTGCAACATCTTCTTTTACCGCTCTGCGAATCATTGGCGATTCCTCCTTTTTATCAAATACTATACTTATAGATATTTGTTTTCAATCAAAACTTACAGAGAAAAATATTGGATTTTAAAGGATATCCAACCATTTATATAGAAAATAATTATTGATACATAATTAAATGGAGAGTGAGCTATGAAAAAATATCATTCTAGTATTATGATTCGTCTATTTGGCGATACATTTTTTTCAATCAACTCAATGCCTCTGTCGACATTGATATTTATAATTTGTGCGCAGAATAAGAAAAGAACCTGAAAAGTAGCATACTATACTGCTTTTCAGGCTCTTTCGTCTTATTTATACATTAAAATATCTCGCATTTGGATGTGCAAAGACAATTGCGGATACGCTCGCCTCAGGCTCCATCATAAAGCCATCCGTTAGCTGTACGCCAATTTCCTCTGGCTTCAATAAGCCGAATAGTTTTTCTTGATCCTCTAAATTCGGACAAGCTGGGTAGCCAAAGCTGAAGCGTTGTCCTTGGTATTTTGCTGCAAAGCGGTCACGCATCGTGAAATCTGTTGCATCTGGGAAGCCCCATTGGTCGCGAATTTCTTGGTGAATACGCTCCGCAAAGCCTTCCGCCAATTCTAGCGCTGTCGCTTGTAGTGCATGACTTTCTAAGAAGCGACCTTGCTCCTTCAATTCACGGGCTTTATCACTAACACCATGACCGGCCGTGACAACCATTAATGCAATATAATCCATTTCACCGCTATCTACTGTTTTCAAGAAGTCTGCTAAGCATAAATATGGCTCTACTTGCTGACGCGGGAATGTGAAGCGTTCAATTTCTGTTTTTGCATCATCTGGACTGTACACGATGACATCATCACCATCCGCTTGTGCTGGGAAAAATTGATACATGCCTGATGGCTGGAATGTGTCGCTCTGTAAATAGCCTGTTACAAGCTCATGTAGCTCAATCGCACGGCTATCACCTTCCTCTAAAAACTTATCAACATTGCCCTTTAAGCCAAGGTGGTGCCCGATTAATGTACGTAAATTTACATATGGCTGTAAATGTGACACAGCATAATTACGCTTAATGCGACGTGTTAAATCTTTTGGTACAAATACAGATGCATCCTCCACTGTGCGAGCAGGCTTTACTAGTGGCTCTGCCTTCGGTTTAGCTGCACGTTTTTCATCCGCCTCTAAACGCTTTTCACGCGCATCGCGAAGTTCTTCTAACAGCCCTTCCCGTTCTGCCTTATTCATTAAACGATTGGCAAAATCTAAGCCTTGCATTGCGTCCTTTGAATAAATAACAGGACCATCATATTCCGCAGCAATTTTCGTTTCTGTAAAGCGACGCGATAATGCCGCACCGCCTACTAAAATCGGGATATCAATACCTGCCTCCTTAAAATCTTGCGCTGTTAATACCATTTGCTGTGCTGATTTTACAAGCAAGCCTGATAAACCAACGAAATCAGGTTGCTCCTTGCGAATCGCTTCAATTAACTCAGTTGGTGTTACTTTAATACCCAGATCCACTACTTTATAGCCGTTATTACTTAAAATAATGTCTACGAGGTTTTTCCCGATATCATGCACATCACCTTTTACTGTCGCTAACACTAATTTCCCTTTGTTTGCGGAGTCATCATTTTTCTCCATAAATTGCTCTAAATGAGCAACAGCAGCCTTCATAACACCTGCTGATTGCAACACTTCTGCTACAATTAACTGGTTATCATTAAATAGACGACCTACTTCCGCCATCCCTGCCATTAATGGTCCATTAATAATATCAAGAGGGGTATCGAACATTTCCATCGCCGCATTTAAATCCTCTACTAAGCCTTCCTTCGTACCTTCTAAAATGTAGTACGCTAATCGACCTTCTACTGTTTTTGGGATGTCCGCCTCTGTTTTTTCCTTTTTCTTATCGCGATAAAAATCGGTAAAGACTGCTAGCGTTTCATCGTTTGTCTTAAAAATTAAATCATTGGCAAGCTTAATTTCATCTTCTGGAATGGATGCATAGCGCTCTAGCTTTTCAGTATTGACAATTGCATAGTCAAGACCTGCCTGTGTACAGTGATATAAATACACTGCATTTAATACTTCACGACCAACTGGTGGCAAGCCAAACGAGACGTTACTTACACCAAGCACCGTTAAAACACCTGGCAATTTCGTTTTAATAAGGCGAATCCCCTCAATTGTTTCCTCTGCTGCACCAATATACTGCTCGTCCCCTGTGCCAACTGGGAACATTAGTGGGTCAAAAATAATATCCTCTGGCGAAATGCCCCATTTTTCTGTTAACAGCTTATAAGAGCGCTCTGCTACTTCTAATTTACGTTCGCGTGTAACTGCCATCCCTTGTTCATCAATTGTTCCAACAACAATGGAAGCTCCGTATTTTTTAACAAGTGGCATTACCGCATCAAAGCGTTCCTCGCCATCCTCTAAGTTAATCGAGTTAATGATGGCCTTTCCTTGCGAAAATTTCAGCGCCTCTTCCATTACTTTTTCATCTGTCGAGTCAATTACAAGCGGAACCTTTACTTTTTTCACAACCTCCTGCATAAAGTTCTGCATATCGGCTACTTCATCACGGTCAGGGTTCGCTAAGCAAATATCGATAACATGTGCACCGCTTTTCACCTGTGCACGTGCGATTTCCGCTGCTTCTTCAAATTTGCCATCAATAATTAAGTTTTTGAATTTACGTGAGCCGATAACATTTGTACGCTCACCAATAAATAATGGGCGCATTGACTCATCATATTGCAATGGCTCAATGCCAGATACCATATGCTCTCCACTTGCTTGCTGTGGCTGACGTGGTGTATGTCCGTCTACCGCTTCTCGAATTGCCGCAATATGCGCAGGTGTTGTTCCACAGCAGCCGCCAACAATATTTAACCAGCCTTTTTCTGCAAAGCCTTGTAGCTTTTTCGATAAAGATTCTGGTGTTTCATGGTAACAGCCATTTTCATCAGGTAGCCCTGCATTTGGATAACAGCTTACATAGCTTGTGCTTAGTTCAGATAATGAACGAATGTGGTCTGTCATAAACTCTGGGCCTGTTGCACAGTTTAAGCCGATTGATAATGGCTGGACATGCTCAATTGAAATATAAAAGGCTTCAATCGACTGTCCTGCTAGCGTTGTACCCATCGGTTCAATCGTACCTGAAATCATAATTGGTAGCTCTTTCCCCAAATCAGTAAAAGCACGTTTAATACCAATTGTCGCTGCTTTGACGTTCAGCATATCCTGGCTCGTTTCAAGCAAAATTAAGTCTGCGCCCGCTTCTACAAGTGCATGTGCTTGTACATAGAAGTTTTCCTCTAATTCATCAAAGGTAATACCACCCGTTACCGACAACGTTTTCGTCGTTGGTCCAATAGCACCTGCTACGAAGCGTGGCCATTCTGGTGTTGAAATTTTTGCAGCCTCTTCCTTGGCTATTTCTACAGCACGCTTATTAATTTCAATTGCCTTATGCCCTAAATCGTATTCATTCAATACGAGCGGTGTCCCACCGAATGTATTTGTACAAATAATATCTGCGCCCGCTTCTAAATAGGCACGATGTATTTTGTGCAAAACGTCTGGACGTGTCAGTACAAGGTTCTCGTTACAGCCATCCAGCTCCTCACCACCAAAATCGTCATATGTTAAATTTTCATTTTGTAGCATCGTTCCCATTGCGCCATCAATGATTAAAATGCGCTTTGCTAACTGTTCTTCAATTGGGTGATTAAACATTTGCTTTGACTCCTTTTTGTGCATCAAATTGCTTCACATAGTCCATTAATTGTCGTGTCATATCGTAGCGTAAAAATGGTGTAATTAAATAAATACCATTGAAATATTCGCATGCTGTATCGAGTAATTCCTGTGCAATAGCAATACCCTCAGCCGTTGCTTTTTCCTTATCATCCCCGCAAGCTTCCATACGTGCTAATGCATCATCAGATAATTTAATACCTGGCACCTCATGATGTAAAAACTCTGCGCTTCTAAAGCTTGTTAATGGCATGATACCGATATAAATTGGTGTGTCTAAATGCTTTGTTGCCTCATATATTTCAACGATTTTTTCTTTCGTATAAACAGGCTGTGTAATAAAATAATCTGCACCATGCTCAATTTTTTTCTCTAAACGGCTTACCGCACGATCTAATACACGCACATTTGGGTTAAATGCCGCAGCAACAGAGAAGTTCGCCTGCTTGCGCAATGATTTCCCTGAGAAGGAAATGCCTTCGTTTAATTTTTTAATTAAAGTAATTAGCTCCATTGAGGATACATCATAAACGCTTGTTGCTCCTGGGAAATCTCCTACCTTTGTCGGGTCACCTGTCACAACTAAAATATCATTTAAATCCAAGGCATCTAAGCCCATTAAATGCGACTGTAAGCCAATTAAATTACGATCACGGCATGTTAAATGAGGCAATGCACGAACACCATGCTGCAATTTTAAAATCGAAGCCATCGCAATATTGCTAATACGTGGGGAGGCAAGTGAATTATCTGCCATCATAATGACATCAGCCCCTGCTTCATACAGCTCCTTCGCCCCCTTCACAAAGCCATCGATTTCTAAATGACGTGGTGTGTCTAACTCAACAATAACAGAACGGCCTCGCTTCGCCTTGATATGTAACGGCTCTTCAACTGGTGGCTCTGGCACACGTACAAACTCTGCACTTCTAGGCTTAATTTCCTTTTCAGTCAGTGGCTTAACACCTGCTAGACGTTTTTTCACTGCTTCAATATGCTTTGGTGTTGTACCGCAGCAACCACCAATCAAACGCACTCCTTGCCCAACTAGCTCCACCGCTGCACGTGCAAAGTAATCAGCCTCTGATTCATAGACAACACGACCATCTTCTACATCTAATAAAGAAGCGTTCGGATATGCTGAAAGAAAGGCATGCTTCGGTAGCTCCACCGTTTCCATTGCTTGAATCGAATGATACGGACCTAAGCGACAGTTCATGCCAACAACATCTGCACCGAGTGCATCTAGCTCCGTTAATGCATCATTTAAGCTCATGCCATTTTGTAAAATGCCTGGCTCATGCATCGACACTTGTGCCACAATGACTTTATCTGTTAATGGCCGCAGCATTTGAACCGTTGCAGATAGCTCTTCGAAATCATAATATGTTTCAAGCAATAGCCCATCTACGCCACCTGCTAATAAGCTCTCTGCCTGCTCACGAATCGCTAATAAAATTTCCTCTAATGTCGCATCACTTTTACGGATTCCACGCACACCACCAATTGTCCCAAGCACAAATTGCTCACCTTTACCAACTGCTGCCTTTGCTAGCCTAACTGCAGCCGCATTAAATTCCTGCACGCGATTCTCATAGCCATAGCGTGCTAATTTAATAGCATTTGCCCCATATGTATTCGTTTGAATGACATCAGCTCCTGCCGCAATATATTCACCATGAATCTTCTCTACAATCTCAGGTTTTGTAACATTCATTTCTTCATGGCAATAATCCAATCCATATGAATAAAGCAGTGTTCCAATCGCCCCATCTGCTGTTAATACTCTTGCCTGTAATGCTTCACGTAGTCCCATCTTTCATCCTCGCTCTCGCTTAATATAATCAATTACGCCTCGTCGTAATTGGGTACGGATTAATCCGTGACATCTGCCAGAGGCTGTATTATTCAACAGGTATTGCTGAATAATAATAAAAAGCCTCCTTTATTTAAATATAAAGAAGGCTCTACTCGTTCGTATCGTTCCTTCTCATCTGTCGGCATACACCTGCTGGATTTAGCACCTGACATGTTTGTTGGTTGCTGAAGCTTCATCGGGCCAGTCCCTCTGCTTCTCTCGATAAGAAATTGAATGCATATTAAATTCTTATTGTTCATTATAGAGTAGTCGATGCCATTTGAGAAGTGTTTTTTACTAATCAGAAGAAATATCTACTTCTCTCAAGAATAATATCAAGTAATCTAGAAAATAAAACTAAAAAAATCAGTGGGCAATCACTTCATTCCCACTGATTTTTTCACTATTTAATAATGTAGTGCACGATATAAAAATGCAACAAGCTGAGCCCTCGTTATCGGAGAATTTGGATAAAAATAGCCATTATCCCCCAATGTAATCCCTGCTCTTTCTAGTGCTGCAATATAACCTGCACTCCAATGTTTGCTAGAAACATCCTTGAATGAGCTTGTGCCTTCAGGCGTAAGCTGTAGCACACTCACTAAAATTTTGGCTACTTGCGCTCGTGTAATTGATTCTTTCGGATTGAATAACCCATTTTCTCCATCTACAATACCCGCTTGTTGTAACATCATAATTGCTTCATAGTATGGATTCTCCAACGATACATCTGAAAAATTTTCTGATGTGCGTATTTGCTTCAATGTAAAGGCTCGCGCAACAAGTGCTGCAACATGCTGACGGTTAATTGGCTCATTTGGACGGAAGGAACCATCCTCGTAGCCTTTAATTATGCCTTGAGCTGTCAGTTCAGTAATCATTTCCTTCGCCCAATGCTGTTCCACATCGTTAAAAGGAACACTTGGTTGAGGCGTTACAGGTTGCTTGATTTCCTCCCACTTCGCATATAAGGTCATATTCGCTATTACACGTGTTTCATCTGACCATTTCTTTGTTAATTCTTGATCTTGATACCAACCTAAAAACTCAAACCCCTCTTTTTTTGGTAGAGGTAAATCACGAATAGTTGTATTGTAAGTAATCTCTATTGTATCTAATATTGTCCCTCCGCCTATATCAAAGGCAATCTTAATCTTTGTTGGAGTGGGGACCTCAGGCGTTGATGGTCCAGTAGTACCCTCACCGCCAGTTGGTGGTGGGTTTACGGCCCACTTTGCATACAAAATCATATCTTCTGCCACTGTGTCTAGTACAAAATTCCATGGCAAATTTAGTCCACTATCTTTATACCAACCGACAAATGTATGCTCTGCTTTTGTTGGATTTGCCGGTTGCTTCAATTTGTCACCATAATGAACAATTTCTGTGTTTATTGCCGTCCCACCGTTTGTATTAAATGTGACTTTATATGAATTTACAGCCCATTTTGCATATAGTGTTGTATTCTCTGTTACTATATCTGTGGCGAAGTCCCATTCACTATTCAATGTACTGTCTTTATACCAGCCAACAAATGTATGCTCTGCTTTTGTTGGAGGTGTTGGCGGATTCATCTTGTTACCATAGTTGACTGTTTCTGTAGTAATTGCTGTTCCACCATTTGTATCAAATGCAATTGTATACGAATTCGCCTGCCATTTTGCATATAATATTGTAGGCTCAGTCACTACATCTGTAGCAAAGTCCCATTCTATGTTCAATCCACTATCCTTATACCACCCAACAAACGTATGTCCTACCTTTGTTGGGTCTGTAGGTTGTTGTATTTGATCTCCATATTGTACTGTTTCTGTATTAATCGTTGTACCACCATTTGTATTAAATGTAACTGTATATGGGTTTGTTGACCACTTCGCATAAAGTATCATATCTTCTGTCACTACATCTGTGGCAAAGTTCCATTCTGTATCAAGCGTTACTTCTTTATACCAGCCGACAAATGTATATCCTTCTTTTACTGGGTTAAGTGGTTTGCTCATTATCTCTCCATATAAAACTATTGCTGTATCAACTGTTGTTCCGCCATTTGTTTCAAATGTCACGATATGTGGGTTTGCTTCCCATTTTGCATATAAGGTCATATCTTCTAATACTATATCTGTGTCAAAATTCCATTCCGTATTTAAACCGCTATCCTTATACCAGCCAGCAAATGTATGTCCTACTTTCATTGGATCTGCCGGCTTATTCACTTTCTGTCCGTCTATTATGACTACAGTAGTTGGATCTATCATGCTACCGCCATTTAAATTAAAAGTCACTGTATGCTCAATTAATGGATTTACTTTGATTTCTGCTACATTACTATACTCGCTAGCATTTTTATTCCCATTAACACTATTATTTATATTTATCACAGCCACATAATAATAGGATGTACCTTCCGTATCAGTAGGTACTTCATAGGTTGCATCGTTTGCCCCATCAATTGGTATACCTGAAAGTGTATTATTCCCCGTATTTCTAAACCATTGATAGTGTAATTGTCCATTATCACTAATTGTAGCTCCTACACTTAATACTACATAGTCTCCTTTATATACTATTTCACTTACTGGTTGTATCTGAATAACAGGGGTTGCTGCATTCACTAATGGATTTATCGTAATACTTACTTGGAAGCTTTCACTTAAACCTCCATCAGCTGTAATAGTCACCGTTTCTGTATACGTTCCCGCTGGTAAGCCCACTTTCGGAAATACCTGCATTACTGCTGATTCCACACCGTCATCAAGTGTATCAGGCTGTACTGTACCTGTCATAAAGCTACTGTTTACTCCACCACTGAAGCTCACAGCTAGATTTTCAATTGCTCCTATCCCAACTTTCGTTAATGTCACACTTCTCTTTAATGCATCCCTTTGTGAAGTTGTATATCCTACAGTTAATGGCGTAAATGCCCAGGTACCTGTTTCTGAAACGGTAAATGTCGGTGGGTCATGTACAATAACACGCACCGCATTGCTCGTTGTTGTTGCTGTTTGTGTGCCATTCACACTGTTATTAGTATTTGTAATTATTACATAATAATAGGTAGTACCAACTACATTCGTTGGTACTGTGTAGGTTGCACTTGTCGCACCAACAATCGCTGTACCCCCGCTATTGTTGTTCGTTGTTTGGCTGTACCATTGATAGCTTAAAGCACCTCCATCTGCTACTGTTGCTGCTACATTAAGGGTTCTAGCCCCATTCACAAGTATCGTTTGATGACTTGACTGTGTCATAATTGTTGGTGTTGCTGCATTCACTAATGGATTGACCGTTAAAGTAGCTGCATTTGAATTGACTGTTCCATTAATTACTACTCGGTACAAGTAGCTGTTCATTGATACAGATACATTAGAAACTTGCAATGTCGCAGTCATCGCTCCACTATACATCGCATTATCTGTAATATTCTGATAGCCAGAGCCTGTATTTACTTGCCATTGATAAGCGGTTGCATTCGTCGCAGCTACGGTAAAGCTTGCATTTTGTCCTGCAACAATCATCTGATTAGATGGGTGTTCTGAAATTGACGGTGGTCCTGTTGTTCCCACATCGTACAAATTAAGCTTATTTGTCGCAGTATTATAAAAACCAAAACCTGAGTCATAGCCAGCAAATATCAAGGGCTCCACTGAGTAGTACAACCCTAAATTGTGATTAATAACCGTGGTTGTATCACGTTGTGTCCAATCCTTTACTAGTGTCCCATCTGCACTATAATGTTTCGTGTAAAGATATGTGGAATTTCCTTGTGTGGAAGTATCATAAACAAGGAATTCTCCATTTTTTAAAGCAACTGCTCCTCCTTGATTATCCTGATAAACTAAGTCAGAGGATATAGTCTTTTGAACTTGCCCTTGCGAATTTATAATATCCATACTTAATGTAGTATTTGTTCGGAAAAACACGCCAAAATGACCATTTTTCAAACCAATATTATATGATGACGCATTAGAAGGCTTTGGAGCTAAATAAAAGTGATGTACGCCATTAGTTAGCCTTCGTGTGCCATCATCATCATACATCGCACCGATATAATTATTGTTTTGATAAATATCATAGGTAATCAGAAACTGTCCTTGATCATTGGCAGACAATGAATGTGTGTACGTTGAATTATGTGGGAAGCTGTCTTGTCTCGTTCCGCCTTTTTCAACAGAGGTAGGTGAAGTTAAAGCATTCCCAGCAGCATTAAAAATACGATACAAATACTCATCACCTGTATTTTGCCACATAAAAGCAAGGTTTCCATTAGATAGCTCAGTCATTCCTGTATAACAGTTATAAGGTGCGGATGCTGTACTAATATCTGTCGCTGTTTTAATAGCTGTACCATCTTTCGCAACAATTACAAATTGGAAGGCTCCACCGCATCCATTACTTGTACCTTCCCATGTAATAACCGTCCTACCACCAGCAATTGCATAGGCATTAGCCCCAGAAACATTGGTAGCACGTGCACCCATCATGTCACTAACACTAATATCAGATAATACTGCCCCTGTAATACTAAATACCTTATAGCGCACCTTGATGGTATTCCAATCATCATCACTTGTTGAGTATAAGATTCCTGTATTTCCTTCAGCTAACCCAACTACTTTCATAACCCAAGTATTTTCAATTGAATCTACAATATTATCAATTACAATTGGGGTCGTATCACTTGCTGCAACATATGATGGTATTGGGACATTCATAAATAGCATACATACAACAAGTAAATAAATAAAGCCCTTTTTCTTTCCCATATTTAAATCCCTCCTTAACATTTTTATTGTTCAAACTTTTAGTGGTCACATCTAACAGCACACTTTTTTCGATTATATATGATGAAGGTTAAATTTAAGTTAAAAAAAATCAATATAAAAAATTTTTAACATTTCTATTTCTTCTACTTGATTTATCATCTAAGCTTTTTGCATACCTTATCCTTAAATTAAAAAAGCGCAAGAAGTCAATTTAACACTACTGACCTCTTACACTTTTTAATGTTTTAAACCATTTCTCTTTATATTAATGCTAGAGCCTTTCCTGCTATCACCCGACCATTTTGAATACATGCGCCAATCCCTACACCATAATACGAGCAGCCAGCTAATAGCACGTTTGGATAATACTCAGTCATTTTCTGCTCCACTGCTTGCAAAGCATCGCGATGTGCGAGGTCATAGCGTGGCATTTTATTGATCCATTTAGTAATGTTGATGACAATTGGCTTGTCCTCAATATTTAAGCTTAGCTTAATATCTTGTAAAGCAATTTCTGTTAACTGCTCATCCGACATTGCCACAAGCTCCTCATAGCGCGGGTTGCTATCTTTATAAAATAGACGTACTAGCAGGTTACCATTTGCGGAAGTATGCGCCCATTTACGGCTCGTCCAAGTTGATGCATTGCATAACAAATCGCTATTATGCGAAACGATAAAGCCTGTTCCATCCGCAGGCAGTACCGAATCTGACACATGAAAGCCTGCATATAATGTAAGAGCTGAGCCATTTGTAAATTGCTCGAAATGTGGAGCAAGCTCCTCCTTTACTAACAGGTGCTTTACCGTTTCATTCGGCACAGCTAAGACGATAATATCCGCCTCGACCGCTTCTCCGTTGCTTAACGCAATCGTATAACGTGCATCAGCCTGTGCAATAGCTGTTACATTGATACCTTTTTTAAATTCCACCTGTGTTAAACTTTTTTCAATATGATAAATAAAATCTGACATGCCTTTTTGGAATGAAATAAACTTTTTATCTGCCGCCTTTTCAAATTGCTCACGATGTGCCTTGAAGCCAGCCATGATGCTACCGTAGTTATTTTTATAGTCAACTAAATAAGGGAGTGTTGATGCAACTGATAATTCATATAAATTGCCTGAATAAACGCCTGCTAGCACTGGTGCAATTTGCTTATGCACGATTCCTTCACCTAAAAAATACTCTAAAAACTCACCAATTGAGCTTTCCTTCGTAAAACGGTCATTCGGTATTTCTGCATCCTGTAACACCCGTTGCTTCTCTTCAGCAGTTAATAAAGTACTCGCCATCAATGATTCCTCACTCATCGGAATGCCGAATGTCGAGCCTGCTGGAATGGCATGCAATTCATTGTTTGTATGAATATAAGAGATGCCTGTTGCATTATATACGAGCTCATCTTCGAACTGCACTTCATGCACTAAATCAAGCACTCCTGGATGGCGTGCCACAATCGAATCTGCGCCTGTTTCCATAATAAATTCCCCGATTTGCTGTGAACGAATTTTTCCACCTAGCTCCTGATTTCCTTCGATAAGAATAAGCTTTGCATCAATATTTTGCTGCGCTATATAATGCATTGTCGAAAGCCCTGTAATGCCTCCACCAATCACTACGATTGTTTTCATGATCCTCTCTCCTTGCGAAACATCCATTTCTTTCATTGTACTTTATATTATTAGCTTGTTCTGTGACAAAATAGCTACGATTATTTCGCGCTGCGATCAAACATGCCAATAACCTCTGTCGTTTGCAATATATTAACAAAAGCTTCTGCATCAGCCTGCTTAATAATGTGCCGAACTTCAGCAAGCTGATAACGAGTAATAACGGTCATCAACACTTTGCGCCCTTCACCTGAATAAGCACCTTCTGCATCCATAATTGTGACACCGCGATATAAATTCGTTAGTAGCTGCTCCTTCATTTCCTCTCCCTTGCTCGTAATAATCATTAGCGTTAGCTTAATATGACTTGTATGAACAGTGTCAACTACCTTACCTGTTGCATATATAGAGACGAGCGTTAGCAATGCTGCATCCCAGCTAAAAATAAAGCCTGAAAAAGCAACAACTATACCATTCATTGCAGAAATCAGGACGCCAAGCGGGAAATCGCGCTTGCGGCTTAAAAGCATTGCTACAATATCGAAGCCCCCTGATGACCCAGATGCTCTAAAAATCAAACCAACACCAAGCCCAACAATGACCCCTCCAAATAAAGATGCCAAAATAGGGTCCTCTGTCGCCTTATGTATTGGAATAACATACAAGCTAACAGATAAGACAACAACCGATAAAATCGTATAGCTAATAAATCGCTTCCCTAGCTTAATTACCCCTAAAATCAGTAACGGCAAGTTGAGTAGTAAATTTAATATCCCCGTATTAATTGGCGTCACAATCCCAAGCAAAATCGCAATCCCGCTTAAGCCTCCACTTAATATTTCATGTGGGATTAACAAAAAATTATAAGCAAACGCTACTAATATGGATGCACCTAAAATCATCACAATGTTTTTCATAACATGTTCTCCTGTTCACAGTTAATCTCTTTATACTATAATATACGTGAAATCCAACATAAAAAAGCTGAAGTGTTAGAAAAAGTTTTGCTTTTCCAACATCCTCAGCTTTTCGGTAAGTATTTATACTAAATCCTTCGCAACTGTTGCTAATGAATCTACAGAGTATGACACTTCGTTAAATGTCGATCCTAAATCGTCTATTACTTGACCAATCACATGTACTTCTTGACCAACTAAGCTATTTTTTTGTTGCTGCTCTTCCATCGCTGATAAAATTTGCGTAAATCTTTGGGCAGTTGTTGCTAAGCCTTGCTCCCCTAAGGATACTGCTGTTTGTATACGTTGCATAGAGTTTAGTAATTTTTCAGTTTGAATATTTGAGCTTTGTAGTAAAGTAGCTACATTTTTAGTAGATTGCTTTGTCTGTTCCGACAAATTTCGCACTTCACCTGCAACAATGCTAAACCCTTTACCTGCCTCGCCTGCACGTGCCGCTTCTATCGCAGCATTTAAGGACAGCAAATTAGTTTGGTCAGCAATGTTTGTTACAATCGCGATAATGCCTTCCATTTCCTTTGAAATCGCTACAAGCTCATTCACATCTCCTGCAATTTCCTCAACGGAGTGAATAATTTGCTCCATTTGCTGTAGCGATTGTTTAATTTGAATGTTCCCCTCTTGCGCTCGGTTTTTTGCCTCGCTTGAAATTTGTAAAGCTTCCTCAGCATAATGTACAACGTCTTCTGATTGCTGATGCAATTGATGAACAGATGCGGAGGTTTGCTCCGAAATAGCTACTAAATTTTCTGTAGCTCCAATAATTTGTTGGCTAATATATTGCTTTTGTTCCTCATGTCTAAGCTTGGCCTTTTGTACAACATTTTCAAACTCTTCTAACACAATTTGTTGCTCAAAGTTTAATATTTTTGAAATTGCACGTAATGTAGCAAACTGATTTTCAGGATGTTCAATTTTTTGTTGTACAATTTCCATTAAACTTATAAACAAATTTTGGAATGCTCCAATATAATATTTAGTTGGTAAGCCAATATGCACATGTACTTGGGCAATTCGTTGTCGTGTTAAAAAAAACTGCTCATCAATTTGACCGTTGAACATTTCTCCAATATGTTTTTTGAGTGTCGTTTTTAATCGCTCTATAGAACTATGATCATCAATAATTTTCATTAAGCTTGTTTCCATACCAATTGAACGATAAAAATGACCTACGATTTCCTCAATGTTTTGCTCTACATACGGTTGGAAAGCTTTTAAAAACTTCAAATCACTCTCTGTCATTTGCAACATTTCAATTTGCTTTGCAATTGTAGTATCCATACGCATTTCTACAGAAAGATTATCAAGATGTATGCGCTCCATCTTTTCTTTTTTTCTCATAAACATAGCAACACCCATTTCTATAAAATTATTGTATTTTATCGATGTTTTCTCTTAATAGGTGAATTTCTACTTGTAAAGATGTTGAACGTTTATCAAAATAATAAATTCTCTCCATTGCTCGGTTAGGCTTCGTATAGTCTATTGATGTCATTTCTACTACATCTTCACAATATAAACGTAAAGTGCGAACACCCGCCTCCATCTTTCTCACTTCTTTACTGTATGTGATGATGCTACTATCCGTAATTTGACCTTTTTTCAGATGGCGTCTATTCGTAAAAATAAGCTGATCTAGATGCTGAAAGCGCTGCTGTTGTCTTTTCTGCATTTGCATGAGCATATGCATGTTTTGCTGTTGATTCTGATTGTAAATGCTTTGTTCCAGTATTCTTAACTGTTCAATAACTGTACATAAGGACGTAATATCCTCTTGCTGCTCTAGCAAAATTCTTTGTAAATCACGTAAGTTTTGATTTTCGCTGCCTTTTTGTAATGGTAATTGCTCGCTCATCCTTATCACATCCACATCATCTTATTTTTTATTGCTCTATTTTGAAACAGGACTTTCACGTAGGAAAGATTGCTGAATCAAGTTCAAACGACAATCACTTCAAAAAAACACACTTTTATAGTTTATTTCACATTTTTATGATTTTTTAAACATTTGGCAATAATAATTATAAATTTTCAGTATATTATACCCTTTCCAAAACAACCAATAAATAGGTATATAGAATCAACAAATATATACAACGACGATCCTATTTCACTAGTAGATATCATTAAAATTGGCTATTGCAATTTTTGATTTATAGACTGCTTCCATTTTTGTGCTTCATCCTTATTTCGTTCAACAAGTATGCCATTTTCATAATGTTGCACAAGCTGCCATTTTGCTGATGTATCACCTAATAAAGCAGCTCTTTTAAAGTAATGCATCGCTTTTACGCCATCTTGCATACGGTACTGCGGCTCTGCAAAAATATAGCCTAAATTAAACAATGCATCGACATGATGTTGCTGGGCGGCCATTTCAAAAAAGATAATCGCCTTTTGTAAATTTTGCTGGTGTCCAAGTAAGCCTTCTAAATAAATCATCCCTACCTGATATTGTGCCTCTACATATCCGCCATTTGCCGAGCTTATGTAGTAGTGCAATGCGCTCACTTCATTCACTTCCTGCCCTAGACCTTGCTCACACATAATGCCTAGCGTAAACATTGCCTCTACTACCCCTGCCTCTGCCGCCTTCATAAACCAATAAAATGCTAGTCGTTCATTTGTTGCTACTCCTTCGCCATTCAAATACATGTCAGCTAAATTATTGGCAGCATCCGCATGATGTTGCAGTGCAGCTTTTTCGTAATAGTAGAAGGCTTTCTCTTCATTGCCTTCCATAAAATAATGATTGGCAAGCGCATATTGCGCCTCTGCCTCATCATCTATTCGCTGAAGCCAAAACAGCCTTTCACTATGCCAAGCATTATTTTCACATAGCTCAATCAGCTTATAAATTGCAGGTCGTTCACCACGCTCTCCCATCTCTAATTGCTCCAGGCAATATGCACGCTCTTCAGCTGGTAATTCAGCTAATAATTGCAACAAATCACTCACCTCATTTATTTTGCTCTTTTATTAATGTTTCGATTAAAAAGTCTTTAAAATCATTTGCCGCTGGTGAAATATAGCGGTTTTTCACCCAAGAAAGCCCAATTTTCCGAAAGCAAGCTGGCTCACTTATTCTAAGTTTTTTAACATTAAATTGATCTAGGCCTTTAATATTTGGAATTAATGATACGCCAAGGCCTGAGCCAACAAACCCTGCTACAGTATGCATCTCCTCTGCTGAGAAGGTCGTATTTGTTGTAACCCCTACAGACTCAAATAATGTATCCACCATTTGGCGTAGCGAATTGCCTCGCTTAATTGAAATAAACGGATCATCCTTAATTTCCACTAGCTGAATATATTCGCGCTCTGCTAAAGGATGATTTTCTGGCACAATGACAAAAAGCTCCTCTGTCCACAGTTCTACCCAATTAATATCTAGCAGCTTCGATTCGATTTTTTGTGATAAGCATAAATCAATATCTCCATCCTCTAAAAGCTTTAATAAACGCAGCGAAGTCGACTGTGTCAATGTAAATTGCATATGCGGATATCTTTCTGACATACGTGCCATCAGGTCAGGAACGACTTCCATTCCAAGCGTATGTATAAATCCAAAAGAAACCTCACCATAGCCTGGTCTCGTAATTTCAGCAAACTCCTGCATGACTTTACTATGCTCAGCTAAAATAATATCTACACTTTCCAAAAATAATGCGCCATAGCGATTTAAAAAAATGGAACGTCCCTGCCTGTCAAATAACGGCACCCCTAATTCTTGCTCAATATTCGCAATCGACTTGCTCAAGGCTGGCTGGGAAATGTTTAATTGCTCCGCTGCCTGTGTCATATGCTGCAATGTCGCAACTAGTTTAAAATAATGTAATTGTTGAATTTCCACTTGATCGCTCCTTTTTAATAACTAAATGGAATTGAAATGATAGAAATAATAAATTGTATTTATATTTTTTCGTGACTATAATAATTTTAACAACATTGCATAGCAAAAAATAAACATAATTACAATGATTAAAATACATTTTTCTTAAAACTGTCATATTTATAAAGGAGATTTTATGATGAAAATTGTTGCACCAAAACCTTTCACAATCGAGGCAGGTAATCGCGCAGTATTATTATTACACGGTTTCACAGGAAATACGAATGATGTTAAACGCCTTGGTCGTTATTTATCAGACCGTAACTATACAGTTCATGCACCATTATATAAAGGGCATGGTAGTGATCCATCGACATTAATTCAAACAAACCCTAAAGAATGGTGGGATAGCGTAATCGAGGGCTATGACACTTTACGCAGTCTAGGCTATGAGGAAATTGCTGTAGCAGGCGTTTCACTTGGTGGTATTTTTTCTTTAAAGCTTGGAGCTGAGCGCCCAACAAAGGCTATCGTTGCTATGAGTGCACCAGCGATTGCCAAAAATACAGATAGCCTTCAAAATCGTGTTATTGACTATACGATTAATTATAAAAAATTATCAGGTACATTTGATGAAACGACTGATAATCGATCAACGATTGCTAAGGCGGTCAAAATGCCATCACTGGAATATTTACAGGGCATGATTAATGATACAAGTGCAAAGCTAGACAATATTCAAGCACCCGTCCATATTTTACGTGGCTTACAGGATGATGAATATTATTGCGAAAGCGCAGACCTTATTTATAGCTCTGTGAAATCTCGCATTAAATCAGTTAAAACATTTGTAAATTCTGGTCATATTTTAACACTAGGGCAAGAGCGAGAGCTTGTGTTCGAGGAAGTATATCGCTTTTTCGAAGGATTAAAGTGGCAATAATCAATTATGCTTTGGCGTAATTGCGTCGAAGGCTTTGAGCAACCACTGAATGAAAAGTAATCTAAGTATTTATCGCACCTAGGCATTTTCTACTGAACCACAACAAAGGCTGTTTGAAAGTATCTTATCTACTTTCAAACAGCCTTCCCTTTATTCAAATATTGCTGAGTAGATAAACTCTGTAATAATTTGTGCCGCTTGTGCGCGTGTCACTTCATTTTTCGGTGCAAAAATCCCGTTATCAACACCTTCATCAATACCTAAATCATATAGCAATGTAATCGCCTTCTGTGTTTCTTCATCGTATTTTTTAATATCTTTAAATGGCGCTATTTCCTTCGGCTCATATGATGCTTCAAACACATATTCATATAAGCGTGCAACCATTAATGCCATTTGTGCACGTGTTATCTTCTCCTCTGGCTTGAAAGCATTGCCATTACCTTTAATAATACCTGCCTCATATGCTACAGCAATTTGCTGCTGTGTTTCTTCGGCATAGCTAGTAATATCTTTAAATGGTGCAAGCTGTGTTGCTTCATTGCCAATAACACGTCCTAGAATTGTGGCAACATGTACACGCTTCAATGGTTGGTCTGGCTTAAATGAGCCGTCCTCATAGCCACCCATTATACCAGTCATAGCCATAAAGCCGATATACTCCTCAGCCCAATGACCTTCCGTATCCGTAAATGTTACATATTCCATATCCTCATAACTAGATGCATCTTCATAGAAATTATAATAAATTTCTGTCAAAAATAAATCTGCCACTAATTTATAGCCAGCTTCACTTAAATGGATATTTTGCGGATTCGGTATATACGTTTGGAAGTCCTCTGCAATATATAGAGCTGTTTCTACAAAAACCGCATTATGAGTATAGGCAGTATCTTGAATAATTTTATTAATGGCTGATACAAGCGCATCTAATTGGACTTGCAAATTTTTATCTAAATAAGGAAACGGATTATAATAGCCCATAATTAATACAGTAGCATCTGGGTTAATTGCTGCGATTTCTTTTAAAATTGCCTCATAATTTTTCCCTAGCTGCTGAATGCCTGTGAACGCACCATTTAAATCAAATGCTAACGTCTCTTTATTAAAATGTTTAAGTATATCGTTAGCGCCTGCACTAATTGTAATCACTTCTGCATTCGCAATTGCATCACGTATTGCTGCTGATTCACTTTGTAGTCCATCTATGTTGTAAATAGGCTTTGTTACATTGTTTTTAATGTCGTTTAATACATCTAATGTCGTATACCCTGGATAGGAAAATCCTTTATTATACGAGCTTACATTATATTCCTCAGACATGCTCATTGCTAAAAAGTCTGCATAACTAAGCCCAAGCTCACCAGTTTCTTGAATACCTGCTGCAAGTGAATCACCTAATGCTAAGTAATCAATACCTTCTCCTTCTTGTGCACTTACTGACATCGGTAAAACTAATTGTAATACTAAAAATAAAATGGCAACTAGTTTAAAACCTTTCATTCTAGCAATCTCCCCTTTAATCGATTAGTAAACGTAAGCGCCAACAGCTTGACCACGTTTTTATTAGTATACAATATTGCCAATGTTTGAACACTCGATTTATTATAATTTCCTTGCTATTCTTTTAGATACGAATCGATTGTCCTGTAACTTTTCGCTAGAATAATGCTATATAACTAGGCAAAATATAAATCGGGCTATCTAAAAAGAGATTATCCTTTTAGATAGCCCTCGCTTATATACTAAATATTTGCTAAAACTATTGCTCTTTTGCATTATCTTTTAACAATATTAAAATTATCCTCTAACAACAGCCAATTTTGTGGGAATGGCAATCCTAAGCGCCAGTATGCAATTCCACGTATTTGGAGCTTTTTCATTAAATCAAACTTTGCCTGAATCGACCTTGCATCCTCAAACCAAACAACATGCTGCTGCCCTTGCTGATCGACATAATAGAAATACGGAGCTTGTGCCGTTGTATCATATTGGATTGCTGCATGATAGCGGTTTGCAAGTTCAATGGCTCTTTGTGGGCTTAATGCCGTCGCTCTCGTTTGCCCTTGTACAAAAGGCAACGGCCAGTCATAGCCATATAAATTTTGCCCCATCATAATTTTGCTGGCAGGCATTTTCGTTAACGCATAATTTAAAACGCGCTCCACTTCATTAATAGGAGAAACAGCCATTGGAGGCCCTGAAATGTAGCCCCATTCATAGGTCATCAGCACAACAAAATCTACAACTTCACCAATCGCTCCATAATCGTGTGCCACCTGCCATGCCCCTTGTGCCTCATCACTCGCCTTTGGAGCAAGCGCTGCCGATACAAAATAGCCTGCTGGATGAAACTTTTCACCTGCGCGTTGTAAAAACTGTACATATGCTTCACGCTGACTTGCAGGTAGTGCTTCAAAATCAAAATGAATATCTCTCACATTGCCAATTCGATTCGCTTCTGCTAACACATTATTTAACAGACGTTCCTGCACCGCGCTACTTTGCAAAATATCCTGTGCCAGCTCTCCGCTAAAATTGCCCTCCTCTAAATTGGTCACAACGAGCGACATCATCGTACCTGCTTGTCGTGCAATTGCTGGTAATTCCCCTGATGGCGGAACTTTCAACGAACCATCTCGTTTGGCCTCAAAGCTGAATAAAGCTAAATATGTCAAATATGGACTAGCCTCACGTGCCTGATTTAACACCGCCTCACTTACTGTATCTCCTCTAGGCTCAATATAAGCAAGTGCTTCTGCGTTACTTTTCACTGTTGGTGGAATATATAGGCGAAGACCTACTGATAATGTTTGATAAGGATTAATTCCATTAATTTGTGCTAAGGTTAAATAATTCATTTGAAACCTTTGTGCAATCGACCATAAACTATCCCCTGCCCGCACCGTATAAAAATTCCCATAAATCGGTACAACTAATGCCTGCCCTATAACAAGCTGATCCGGCTCTGGAATTTGATTTGCCTGCACAATTACGTCAACTGTCGTTCCATAGCCTTGTGCGATGCTCCACAAGCTTTCTCCTGCCCTTACGACATGAATTTGAATAATAGCTCCTCCTATCAATCCTTAATGCTAGTGGTAGTTTATGATAGTTAGCCGATTTTCATGTGTCCATGATTACTTTTTCGCTAATTGGGTAATAAATATAATAAGTTCATGAAGAAAGTGAGGAAATTATATGAGGAAAGTAATAAAGTGGTTGTTTATTCCATTAAGCATCTTTTTACTAGCAGCATGCAATAGCGATAAGGTAACGGAAGTACCTGTCACAACACCAAGTAATCCAGATAGTGCAGCAAATGAAAATCAGCCAACTGCTAGCTTAGCCTTTACAAAATTCTCCTTAGAAGTGTCATATGGCTTAACAGAAAAATACGAGGCTGATTATGAAAATGATAACGAAGGAATTGAGGCCGAAATTGATGATAAGGTAAATGGTGAAAAGCTAAAAGGAAATGATGCTTATGCAAAGCTGGAGCCTTTACTGCAAAAGCTAACATTTGATGCAACAACAGATAATGCCACAATTGCTGCTGAAGTTTTAGATGCATTTGGATTATCTACAGACTATACAGAGTTTGAGCTTGAAGTACGTTTTACAGATGGTACACAAAAAGAATTCAAGTTGAATCAATAAAAAGCATAAGTAAGAATTAATGCGCTCCTGCAATAAGTTCATTGCAGGAGCACATGTGTTTATTATATATTAAGGGCTTTTTAGTAGCACTATAAAATATAGTGAATTTAGACCATTCCAAAAAGGAAACATTTGTTCTAAAATAAAAATAACTTAAACCTAGGGGGCATCATATGACAAATCAATCGACTTTGCAGCTACCACAAGAATTCGAGCAATACCGCTCTATTATTGAAAACACAATTCAGCCTGTTGTACGCATTAACACAATTGAACGCCAAACATCTTTATTTGAAAGCAAATTTGAAGGAAATCCTTATTTTCCGTTAACAATGGAATATCCTAAAAATGAACAAGGACAACCGTTAAAATTGTTAGCACAAATCAATTTTGCAGATGTACCAAGGCATCTTTCTAACTTCCCTACTGAAGGTATTTTGCAATTTTATATTGATGGCTATGATGACGTTTTAGGAATGGATTTTGATAATGGAAAAAATCAAGCTGGATTTCGTGTGATTTTTCATGAGCAAATCATTCAAGATGAATCGCAACTAGTACAAGATTTTTCTTTTGTTGAGTTAAAGGATGAAGAATTGTATTTCCCAGTCGAAAAAGAAATGGCGCTTTCCTTTGAAACAGATTTTGAACCGTTGATGATTGATGATTTCCGTAGCAATGACGTCTATGCAGCTATTAAAGAAGATGTGGAGGAGGACGCTGAGCTTGAAGATCAATTTTACGATACATTTAGCGGAACTGGTCATAAAATAGGGGGCTATCCTTTCTTTACACAGGAGGATCCTCGTGCATATGGTGACTACACTGATTCTACAATTTTATTACTACAAGTTGATAGTGTTGGTGAACATATTATGTGGGGAGATGTTGGCGTTGGGAACTTCTTCATTACAGAAGACGAATTAAAACGCAAAGATTTTAGCAATGTGCTTTATAATTGGGATTGTCATTAAAAATAAACGACCCTATAAACACATAAAAAATTGTTTATAGGGTCTCCTGCTTACTCCATGTATGGAATTTCTTCTATTGCAAGATTAATTGGCGTTACATAATCTTTCGTATGGTAGCGTGCAGTTTCTGACGTTTTTGGCTTTATGCATATCATATCCTTTTGAAGCATGACAGTAGATGCTAAAAAATAAATATCCTCGTACATGTTTAACTCTAAAAATGCCTTTTTTCTTTTTACAGCCTGTTGTAAATCATGATATTCAATGATTGCTTTTGATTTCGCATTATTTGGATGTATTTGATAAGTAATCATTATTTTATATTTTTTCGTTTCCTTTGTTAGGTGAGTAATCTCCACTTCACTTCCTAGCTGTAATAAGAGCTGATGTGTGCTTATTACTAAATCCGCTTGCTCAGCATTATGCGCAATTTCCAGCAGCACCTTTGCCACTAGCTCTAAAATATAGACCTCTTTTTCCTTTACTGATTTATAGTTAAAAGAATCAATTGCTACCCCAACATAATAACATTTGACTCGCTTATCAATCTGCCGCTCTGCCTCTCGTACCACTTGCTCTCCAAGAAGTGGTGTCATCACAATATATACATGATCAAACTCACCAGTTATAAAGTTTTGTTCTCTAAGCTTTCTAGCGAATCTAGTACAAATCAAATGCACTTCTTTTTCAATTGCGTATATTTTTCCAGCATAATCAGGAAAAGACCGAGTATTTTCTAATTCCTCAAATAATCTTATGTCTATTATTCTTTTCTCTGCCATAGCTACGAAACTCCTTACTTAGTGATGTTCTAAGTTATTAATAATCCCGTAATATATTAAATCCTCGTACTTGCCATCCTTTACGATATGATCCTTTAATACACCTTCTTGCTCCATCCCAATCTTCTCCATTACTTTTCCTGAAGCAGGGTTTGTTGCAAAATATCTCGCAAACACTTTGTGCAGCTTTTTTTCTTCAAATGCAAATTGCACGATTGCCTTTGCTGCCTCTGTAGCATAGCCTTTTCCCCAATACGGCTCACCAATCCAATAAGCAAGCTCTCCTTGATTAAAGTGTTTATTGTGCGATAAAGCAATTGCTCCGTATAGCACGTTTGTTTCTCTATCCGTTACGGCCAATTCGTAGGAACGGCCTTCTACAAAATTTTCATAGTGATATTCTATCCAGTTTAACGCATCCTCTAGCTTATATGGATGCGGCAAATATAAGGTGCTTTTATAAATATTATAGTTATTGCAAAGCGTTGCTACTGCTTCTGCATCTGTTTTTTGAAACAATCGAAGAATAAGTCTATCTGTTGTAATAGCCATTTTTTCTTTGTCGTATTTCATAGAAATCCCCCTCATTCTTTAATTTCACAGTATTATTTAATAACTCCTTTCACACTTATTTATGCTGCATGATGGAGTGATATTTTCGATATTCATTCTCTAAAAGTGCTGCAGTTTCCTCACTGTTTCGATAAAAGGCAGTCCAATTGTTTTTTTCAAGCTCTTTCTCCCATACAGGAGATGCTTGAACCTTTTCCAATAACTGATTCCATTGTTCTCGCTCCATTTCACTCATATCCCCTGACCCCATTACTCCCCGCCAATGTGGGAAGACAACATCAATTCCTTCTTCCTTCCATGTTGGAACATCAGGAAGACGCTCTAGACGCTCGGGTGACGAAATTGCGATAATACGAATTTGCTTGTTTTCAGCAAATATTTCCGATTGAGAAGAAGAAAGTGAAGCGGCCTCGATTTCCCCCGAATGCAGTGCCTGCAATAAATCCTCACCGTTTGTATATCGTAAAAAACGCACTGATGCTATAGAAATCTGTTGTGTACGAGCGGCTTGTATAAATGCTATTTGATCATCATTCCCAAACTGTGGCTCAATTCCAATTGGATAACGGGCTGGTTCAGATTTGAGCTTTTGCATTAAATCGTGAATAGAAGTAATAGAAGAGTGATTAGATACAACGACAGCTTGCCATTCACTTGCCATCGTAGCTAGTGGTGTGAAATCTTTGTAATGCAGCTTACTATGCCCAAGTAGCTCATTTGTTAATAAGAGACTAGATGTCATAGCGACTGTGCCACTAGAAGATTCGTTTAACCTTAACCATCCCTCCTCTCCTCCATTCCCTTCTTCATAAACAATCTTGATATTGCTATCTATAAGCTTTTCTTTTTCAATTACTGTTTTAATAGAAGACGCAAGAGCATCCCATCCACCATCTGGGGAACCAGGGACAATCAATGTCAGCTCCTTTTCTGAAAGGGATGAATCGGATGGTGTACAGCCTACTATAAAACCAACGAGTAAACAAATCATTAACTTTTTCAGCAATTCCATCCCTCCTACTCGAAAAAGCTATATCTTGAAATAACGGCGCTCTGGGCGTCCAACAATACCATATTCATGCTCTACGCGGCAGGAGCCAATTGTGACCAAATATTCAAGATAGCGACGAGCAGTCGTTCTCGAAGCCCCCATTTTCACACCCATTTCCTCGATGGAAATACCTGACTCAATCGTTTTCATTAAGTCTGAAACATGTGTAAGTGTAACACTATCAATCCCTGTTGGCAGCGAGGTCGTAGAAATTGTTGGTGATACGACCTCCGAAAAATAAGCATCTACCACCTCTTGAGTAACATGACTCGCTTCAGACAAAAGCTGCTTTTTCTTTTTATAATTCATCAAAATTGATGTAAATTTTTGAAGTGATACCGGTTTGATTAAATAATGAAAAACACCATAACGGAGTGCTTCCTGAAGCATTTCCTTTTCAGAAGCAGCTGTAATCATAATAATATCTGTCTGTGGAAATCGTTCTTTTATAATCGGTAGTAGCTCTGTTCCAAGCTGATCTGGCATATAAATATCTAGCAATAGTAAATCCACAGGTTCATTTTCCAGTTGCTCTAGCGTCTCTGCTCCATTCAATGCCTTCCAAACAAGTGTAAACCCTTCAAGTTGCTGCAAAAAGCCTTCCTGTATGTTGGCAATACGAAAATCATCCTCAGCAATAGCAACACGTATCACATTAAGATCCTCCCTCTTTTGGTATATAAATAGTGAAAATTGTTCCGTTTGGTTCATTTGGTAGCACATCAATCATGCCTCCAAAAGAATTGACTGCTTCTTTGACATTAAACAAGCCATAGCCTCGGTGCTCCCCTTTTATTGACCAGCCTTTTTCGAATAGCAACTGAACTGTATTTTCATCAATACCATGTCCGTTGTCAGCAACTTCAATAATAAGTGTCGGACTAGCATCCGTTAGTAAAAAAGAAACATACGGATCCTCTGATTCCTTTACTGCATCAAATGCGTTGTCAATAAGATTGCTAATGACTGTCAGCAATAAATGGACATCAACATTGGCTGGTATAGCTGTCAATGTACTTTCTGGTTCAATAGAAAAGGCTATTTTGCGCTCAGATGCCTTTGCTGTTTTTCCAAGTAGAACAGCTTGAATTAAATCGTCCTTAATTTGCTTAAAGACAATATGCTGATGGACAGTGACGTTATCCACTTCTTTTTGAATAAAGTCTAGTGCGGCCTCATAGCGATTTAACTGTAAAAGGCCGGAAAGTACATACAGCTTATTCATAAACTCATGCGTCTGGGCACGTAATTCATCTGAATAGAGGCGCATTTCATCAATAGTTCGTTTATACATAGCGGCTATTTTTGCTGGTTCAAAGCCGAGTGTATCCGCTAGAATACTTTTTGTCAGCCAAAGTCCACCAATCATCCCTACTAAAAGAGCAAATGCCGCTGCAATTAAAATATTGCTCATTTGTGCAGCAGTTTGAACTGCAATTGATTGCTTTGAAAATTCAACTGAAACAGTTCCAACGACTTCTGTTGAATTTTCTACTGTATATAAAACAGGTGCCTTACTAATAATGGATTCTCCATTTATGCCTTGCTCTTCAACTACATACGTTCCTCCATATATAAGAGAACGACTGTCTGATTCCTGTAAAGCCCCTTCAGATTCATACGTAGAAAGCACAGTTCCATTTCGTCCTGCAATGGTAATAGACTGTGCCTCAGTACGTTTTCTTATTTGCTCTAAAATGGACTGAAGAGTGTCTCGATCTGAATGTCCATTTAAAAAAGCAATAGTCTCTGGCATAAAAGATAATGTCTGTGCGGTTTGCAATGACAATTTCTCAACCTGCTCCGATGTTTCACGTGCTTGAATTGAGTAAAAAACAACGGACATACCAGCTACAATAAAAAAAAGCAGTGAAAACACGAGAATAAAAATTTTTGTCCGCAATGTAATCGTTTTTTTTCTCATAAAGGCTCCTCATCTTATCTGCTTTATACTAAATTGTACGAAAAAATATTTCAAAATAAAAGAAAAATTCCCGAATGTCAAAACTCCGGGAATAATTAATTAAAGTGAGATAACACCAAGCAATAAAGCAACAACTGTCATCACAAGAGATGTGCCAATTGTCCATAAAATAGCAAAGCGCTGATATTGACCGAAATCAACTTTTGCCATACCAACAAGTAAATAGGTAGATGCAACAAGTGGACTCAGTAAATGAACAGGCTGCCCAAGTAAAGAGGCACGTCCAAGCTCTACTGCACTAATTCCATAATTTGATGCAGCCTCTGCAATAATTGGTAGTACACCAAAATAATAGGCATCATTAGACATAAAGAAGGTAAACGGCATACTTGTAATAGCTGTTATCACTGGCAAATGTGGACCCATTGCATCAGGGATAATTGCCACAAGACTATTAGCCATTGCATCTACCATTTCTGTTCCAGATAAAATTCCTGTGAAAATTCCAGCCGCAAATACCAACGACACAACCGCTAGTACATTTCCTGCATGTGCTGCGATACGTTCTTTTTGATGCATTACATTCGGATAGTTGATTGTAATTGCGATTGCAAATGCAAGCATGAAAAGAATGGCTAATGGCATAACACCTAAAATAAGCAATACCATTAATGTAATCGTTAACAATAAATTCAACCATAATAATTTTGGACGCTTCCATTGCATATTTTCATCAGCCGCAACCTCATCTCCAAATACCATGCCATGCTCGTTTTTTCCAATTGCTACAGACATTGTTTCAACTGATAAAACGCCTAGACGTTTCCGCTCCATTTTCCCCATCCAATAAGCCGAGAAAATCACCCATACAGCGCCGCCTATCATTACAGGGATTAATGGATTAAACAGGTCGTGCATATCAAGACTTAAAGCACTAGCTGCTCGTGCAGTCGGTCCTCCCCATGGTGTTAAATTTGTGACACCTACAGCCATTAAAGCCACTGTTGGCAAAATAAGTGGATTCATCTTCAAACGTTGATAAAGTGGGAAAAAGGCTGAAATCGTAATCATATATGTTGTCGTACCATCCCCATCAAGTGACACAATCAACGCTAACACAGCTGTACCGACTACAATTTTCATCGGATCGCCTTTCACTGCTTTCAAAATTTTACCGACAACTGGATCAAATAAACCAGCATCGATCATTACACCAAAATACAATATAGCAAACATTAGCATAACACCAGTTGGTGCTAGATTTTTAATCCCCTCTAATGCCATTTCACCAATGTCAGACCCAAAGCCAGCAAAAATAGCAAACGCCGCTGGTACAATCATAAGTGCAATTAATGCGGAAAGCCTTCCGCTCATAATTAAATACATAAATGTAGCTACCATAGCAAAACCGAGAATCGCAAGCATCGCCATTGTGAAACACCCCTTTTCATTTTTGAAAGCGTTTTATATTAAAACTAATTTAACGAATTCTAACGAAAAGCGATATAAAATGAAAAATAAAAACATTTTATTCTTAAAGTGAATTGTGTTCATAAAAACCAAACAACTATTCTCTAACTTTTCAAGGCACAAAAAACCACCTCTTATGATTTTCAAATCATAAGAGGTGGTAGTTGTGAACTGCACTACTACTATACAAAAGAAGTGCTGCAACGTTTATTCAATAACTTTCTAATAGCTAAAATTTAACCAATTAAAAGCTGTGCAAAGCCATTACATCATGCCAGGCATGCCCATGCCGCCCATATCAGGCATTCCGCCGCCTGCACCTGCTGGCTCTGGGATGTCTGCTACTACTGCTTCTGTTGTTAAGAACAGAGCTGCTACAGATGCTGCGTTTTGTAGAGCTGAACGCGTTACTTTTGCTGGGTCTACTACGCCTGCTTCGATCATGTTTACCCATTCACCAGTTGCTGCGTTGAAGCCAACACCTACTTCTTCGCGTTTTAGACGGTCAACGATGATTGAACCTTCTAAGCCTGCGTTTTCAGCGATTTGGCGTACTGGCTCTTCTAATGCACGCAGGATGATTTTCACACCTGTTGCTACGTCGCCTTCTACTTCTTCAAGTACTTTTTCCACTGCGCCATAAACATTTAATAATGCTGTACCACCGCCTGAAACGATACCTTCCTCAACTGCTGCGCGAGTTGAGTTTAATGCGTCCTCAATGCGTAGTTTACGCTCTTTTAATTCCGTTTCTGTTGCAGCACCAACTTTGATTACTGCTACGCCACCAGCTAATTTTGCTAAACGCTCTTGTAGTTTTTCTTTATCAAACTCTGAAGTTGTTTCAGCAAGCTGTGCACGAATTTGACCAACGCGAGATTCGATTGCTACAGAGTCACCTGCACCTTCAACGATTGTTGTATTATCTTTTGATACAACAACTTTCGCTGCGCGACCTAAAGAAGTAATATCAGCTGATTTTAAGTCTAAGCCTAGATCTTGTGTAATTACTTGACCACCAGTTAAAATTGCAATATCTTCTAGCATCGCTTTACGACGGTCACCGAAGCCTGGCGCTTTAACAGCTACTGCATTGAATGTACCGCGTAATTTATTAACAACTAATGTTGCTAAAGCTTCGCCTTCAACATCTTCTGCAATAATTAAAATCGGACGACCTTGTTGTACTACTTGCTCTAATACAGGTAAAATTTCTTGAATGTTTGAGATTTTTTTATCTGTAATTAATACATATGGATTGTCTAATACAGCTTCCATTTTATCTGTATCTGTTACCATATAGTGAGATGCGTAGCCACGGTCAAATTGCATACCTTCTACTACATCAAGCTCTGTTGTGAAGCCTTTTGATTCTTCAATTGTAATAACACCGTCGTTGCCAACACGCTCCATTGCATCTGCAATGTATTGACCGATTTCTTCATCTGCTGAAGAAATCGCTGCTACTTGTGCAATCGCTTCTTTATTTTCTACTGGACGTGAAATTGCCTGAAGCTCTGTTAAAGCTGCTGCTACTGCTTTATCGATACCTTTGCGAATACCTACAGGATTTGCACCAGCTGTTACGTTTTTTAAACCTTCACGAATCATTGCTTGTGCTAATACTGTCGCAGTTGTTGTACCGTCACCAGCAATCTCATTTGTTTTTGATGCTACTTCTGCTACAAGCTTTGCGCCCATGTTTTCATATGGATTTTCAAGCTCAATTTCTTTTGCGATAGAAACGCCATCATTCGTAATTAGAGGTGAACCAAATTTCTTCTCTAATACAACGTTACGCCCTTTTGGACCTAATGTTACTTTCACTGCATTTGCTAATTTATCTACACCTTGAAACATTAATGAACGTGCTTCTTCTGAGAATTTAATATCTTTTGCCATTCTAAAAAAACCTCCTGAAAATAATTATCCATTCGTGTTATATGTTGCTGATTGTCAGCTCATTACTTATCTTTTTATATGCGAGGCAAGCAAGCACTTGCCCGCCCCTTATTTCATTAACCAATAACAGCTAATACATCGCTTTCGCGTAAAATTAAGTATTCTTGGCCGTCATATTTTACTTCAGTTCCTGAGAATTTTGAGAAGATAACCTCGTCTCCCTCTTTCACATCAAGCTCTACGCGTGTACCGTTATCTAATACACGACCTGTCCCAACTGCCACTACTTTACCTGTTTGCGGCTTTTCCTTTGCTGAGTCTGGTAAAACAATGCCAAATGCCGTTTTTTCCTCTACCTCAACTAGTTCGATAATGATACGATCACCTAATGGTCTTAACAAGTGAAACAACCTCCTACAAAATATTAAATCTTTGGATTTATTAGCACTCATTCATAAGGAGTGCTAACACACTTACTATATTAAATAATCTCTAAATTTTTTGCAAGTCAGAACTACAAAAAATTTTCATTTATTACGAACTTCCTCTACAATAAAGAAAGCATAACGTATTATAGTTACAGAAAGTAGGTTTTATGCACGTGACATCTATTCAATCACCAAAATTTAAAACACAAAAAACAGCATTTTATATATTGCTGTTATACGTTGCTTCCCAATTTTCCACTTTTCTTTTATTAATTCCGCCGGTAAATGATTTTTTCTTTCAGCTTGTGGCGAATGCGGAATATCCTAGTTATACATTAATGGCTTGGTGGAATACAGTCGCTTGGATACTTGTAATCATTATTAGCGTCATTTTAATTTCACGCCATCAGCAGTTTTTCAATGTATTTCCCGGAAAACCAGTTTCCATCCCCATCTCAATTATGTGGGGTGTCATCGGCTTTTTCCTTGTATTATTCGGTCAAGGTATTGCTGCGCAAATCGAAATACTATTATTAGGAATTGAGCCTGGCTCTGAAAACACCGCAAAAATTATAGAAATTACGCGTGCAGCACCAATTATGATTGTGTCTTCTGTCATTCTAGCACCTATTTTGGAGGAGCTAATTTTCCGCCGTGTCATTTTCGGCTCGCTTATTCAAAAGCAAAATTTCTGGGTATCCGCTTTTATTAGCGCCCTTCTTTTCGGAATTGTTCACATGGAGCTGACACATATTATCCTTTATACATCTATGGGACTGATTTTCTCATTTCTTTATTATAAAACGAAGCGTCTCATGACATCGATTATTGCACATATGCTATTAAACGGCTTTGTTACAATTCTCCAATTAAATATTGATAAAATCGCACCGCTTGTTGATGCTGTGCCAAAATAAAAAAACTGTAGGAAATCTTTTCCTACAGTTTTTATTATCTATTCATCTCTTCCATTTGTCGGCGCTGCTCTGCTAACAATGCCTCTACTTGCATTTGCTCAGCAGCCTCTTTTTCTTCACGCTGACGTTGTTCCTCTGCCGCTAAATATTTTTTATAGCCTACTTTGGAAATAACAATACTGAATTCATATAAAATAAAGAGCGGTACCGCAACAATTAAATTAGAAATAAAATCAGGTGGTGCTAAAATAGCTGCGAGTACAAATAAAATAAAATAAGAATATTTTCTAAATTTCACCATTAATGCTGGATTTAGAATTCCAATACGCGCTAAAAACAGCGTCACAACTGGCAATTGGAATACAATGCCAAATGGTAGTGTTAATGTGAATAAAAAGGAAAAAAACTCATCAATTCCAATCGTTTGCTGTATCTCCAAGCTATTCGATAAGCTCGTCATAAAATGCATGACATATGGAAATAACACAAAATACGCAAAGGATATTCCCGCTAAAAATAAGACAAAAGAATAGGGTATATATTTAAGTGTTGCTTTACGCTCCGTTTCAAGTAAGCCAGGTGTAATAAACGACCATAGCTGATAAAGTAAGACAGGTGATGTTAAGACAAATGCTACAATAAACAAAACTTTTAAAAATACTGCCAACGGGTCTGTTGGCGCAAAAGCATTGAGTGTAAATTGAGCCGCCTCATCACTTTCCTGAATAAATTTTATGATAGGCTCTGTTAAAAAAAAGCTACCGACAAGCGCCAAAACAAAGAAGAACGCCGTGACAACAAGGCGACTTCTTAATTCTTCAATATGCTCTATAACAGTTAGTTCTTTTGGATTCATATATAAGACATCCTTAACTTACTTAACATTATCGTTATCTTTATGTTCAATAACTTTCTTTTTATCATCATCATCGTCTGCCAAGCCTTTAGTTGCTTGTCTGAACTCACGAAGTGTAGAGCCCATTGCCTTGCCAAGCTCTGGAAGCTTCTTCGGTCCAAAAATCAGGATGGCAACAACACCGATAATAACAAGGCTTACTGGTCCAATCGCATTTAAATGGATTACCATTACGCCACCTCCTCTTCATGTACATTTTAACGCATTCTCCGCAATTTAGCTAATACATTAGTTGTGAATAATTTCGTAACTTTGTTATACTATATAGCAATATTTAACTTATATAGATAGGAGTTACGAATATGAATAAATTTCGTATACGTAAATGGCTTAAATTGCAGCATCAAAAAGAAATCGCAATTACAGCTGACACTTACCAACATATCGGTGAGTATAATTTCATCAAATTAATTATTACGGGATCAAACAATGGCTGGCTGATTACTGTTCAACCTGAAGTTTTCGAGGTCATGCAATCCCCTTATGACAAAGATTCCACCGCCAATTTAGTAAAAGATGTTATCGCCGTATGTAGGAAACAATACATATCTAGAGACATTTATATCAAGCATCCACTTCAAATACTTCGTCATCCATACCATAGCATGCGCAAAAAAAATAAACGCCATGCTTAATTGCGTATCAAATAAATAAGTGCCTGCAACTCTACAGATAAATCGATATTCATTAACTTCATAGTTTCAGGCACATTTAAACGAATCGGCGTAAAGTTTAAAATACCTTTCGCATTCATTTGTGCCAGACGATCTGCCATTGCTTGTGCCGATCTTGCTGATACGGTTAATATCGCTAATTCCGCATTATATTTCTCATACATTTCCTCTAAGCGGTCCGGATGGAAAACTGGAATATTACTAATTTCCGTTCCTTCTACAGGCGCCTTTGAATCAAATGCAACAACAATACGCGTATTATGGTTTTTTTGAAAATTATATTTTAAAAAGGCATTTCCTAAATTACCTACCCCAATTAAAGCAACATTTGTTGCTTCATCTTGATCAAGCGTTTCTCGAAAAAATTGTAATAAATGCTGGACATCATAGCCATAGCCTTTTTTACCGAGAGCACCAAAATAAGAAAAGTCTCTGCGAATCGTTGCTGAGTCAATTTTCATTGCTTCACTCAGCTCTTGGGAGGACACACGTTGCTTGCCTTCACTCGCAAAATTTTGTAAAAATCGGTAGTACAAAGGAAGCCTCTTCGTAGTTGCTTGTGGAATTTTCGTTTCTTTGCTCACATACAATCCTCCTGCAATCTAGTTCGAAGTCGTTTTCATCTTACTAAACATAGGCGAATAAGTAAAGTATCCATCATTGCACCAAGCATGCGTATCTATTACACTTAAAGCATGAACTGAGGTGTAAATATGATTGTTTTACAAGTAAATCAACTATATAAATCATTTATTACGGATGAAATTTTAAGCGGCGTCAAGCTAGAAGTACAGCATCGAGACCGAGTAGCGCTTGTTGGACGCAACGGCGCAGGCAAATCGACACTTTTAAAAATTATCGCTGGACAGATGTCCTATGATTCTGGTGAAATCATCATCCCAAAAGATATTAAAATCGGCTATTTAGAACAGCACGCTGGATTGGATTCTGAGCTCTCGATGTGGGATGAAATGATGACGATTTTCGTACCATTACAGCAAATGGAGAAAAAGCTCCGCACTATAGAGCAACAGATGGCAGAGCCTGCTGTTTATGAAAACGCAGAAGTCTATGCAAAGCTGATGGCTGAATATGACCAATTGCAGCATGATTTTAAGGATGCGGGTGGCTATCAATATGAGGCAGATACACGCTCTGTCCTTCACGGCATGCAGTTTTATCCTGAAGATTATGCCAAGCCAATTCGCTCATTATCAGGTGGTCAGCGTACCCGTTTAGCATTAGCAAAGCTGCTTCTTTCTAAGCCTGATCTTCTGATTTTGGACGAGCCGACAAACCACTTAGACATCGAAACACTCGCTTGGCTTGAAAATTATTTAAAAGGCTATGCTGGAGCTATTTTAATCGTTTCACATGACCGTTACTTCCTAGACCAAGTCGTATCGATTGTTTATGAAGTATCGCGCACACGCGTCACAAAATATGCGGGTAACTATAGCGCTTATTTAGATGAAAAGGCAAAAAATTATGAGCGTGATATGAAATTATATGAACGTCAGCAAGATGAGAAGGCGAAAATGGAGGCCTTTATTCAAAAAAATATCGCTCGTGCCTCTACAACGAAAATGGCACAAAGTCGACGCAAAATGCTAGAGCGTACTGACTGGATGGATGCGCCAGATGGTGATGAAAAATCAGCTAGCTTTGGCTTTACAGTTGATAAGCAAAGCGGCAATGACGTATTAGCTGTTGATGCGCTTACTGTCGGCTATCCAGACAAGGAAATATCACATAATATCCAGCTGCGCCTTTTCCGAGAAGACCGCGTTGCACTTGTTGGTCCAAATGGTGTTGGGAAGTCAACATTATTAAAAACAGTTGTCCAAGACTTACCACAGCTCGCTGGAGAAATTCGCTATGGTACGAATGTCCAAATCGGCTACTATGACCAAGAGCAAGCAAAGCTCAATTCCAATAAATCCGTTTTGCAGGAGCTTTGGGATGAATGGCCATTAATGAATGAAAAGGATATTCGCACAGTGCTTGGCCGTTTCCTCTTTAGTGGAGATGATGTTAGTAAATCGGTTAACTCTTTATCAGGTGGCGAAAAAGCACGTCTAGCGCTTGCTAAGCTCATGATGCAAAAAGCAAACTTCCTTGTACTAGACGAGCCAACTAACCATTTAGATTTAGATAGCAAGGAAATTTTAGAAAACGCGTTAATTGACTATCCAGGCACACTGTTATTCGTATCACATGACCGTTACTTCATTAATCGCATTGCGACAAAGGTTGTAGAGTTAGCCTCAGATGGCTCATTCGAGTATTTAGGAGATTATGATTATTACGTGGAGAAAAAGCAGGAGCTTACAGAATTAGCTGCGATGAAGGAATCTTCAACAGTAGAAGCAACTTCTACTGTAAAGGCATCAACTTCAATGATTGATAAAGATGCTAAAAAACGCGAACGACAAATTCGTCGTCAATTAGAAGAAATTGAAGGTAAAATGGTAGCGCTTGATGCACAAATCAGCGCTTTAGAAGAACAACTATGCGATCCAGCTATTTTTTCTGATCATGAAAAAGCGCTCAAAATTCAAAATGAATTAGATGCCGCCAAATCCGCACATGAAACATTTGAAATGGAATGGTTAGAGCTAAGTGAAGAAGTAGAAAACTTATAAAATAAAGGACATTGAGCAATGATGGCTCAATGTCCTTTATTTCACTCTTCTTAACGGAGGTCTTTTATTTTTATATTTGGAATCACGATAAGCTCCATATGCACCATATGCCCAGCCAAAAAATATTGTAATAACAATGGCAACTACTGTATTCAATACATTTGCATAAGGCTTCCTCATACGAAATAGACGATAATTTCCTATATAAATACTATCGTATACTCTTTTAATATCGCGCTTGCCATAAACAATCGCTAAAGGATAGCAAGTAATCGCTATAAAAATAAACAGAGCTGAGAATGAATATAAAATATAGGTGCCGAATACAGTATGACTAAGTAGCCATAAAGCAAGGCTCGCTATCACCGCTCCGAAAATTAATAACATAATCATTGAATTTTTAGTTTGCTTCAACAGCCACTACCTCCTTTATTTATACTACTATTGTTTCTACTTTATATTACATATATATTGGTCAATATACAAATTTCGATAAAATTAGCCCACAATTTTATTCACATTTTAAATATAGTAATACCAACATATCAACAGACTTTTCCACATTGTCCACAATCAAAAATTATTTTTTCCACATGATGATGAGGAAAACGACATACTATATATTGATAAATCACAACTTACCCACAAGTTATCCACAAATTGTGCATAAGTACGAATGTTCTTATTGACATTTTGCACTTTTCTATTCACAACCTGTGGATAATTTTCAGAAAACTTAAACCTTTTTTATAACGGTGCTTTTTTTAGCATATCGACAGCAAAAAACATTATATTTTTACATTATGCTGAATCGCATAAAAAAATACCATCAGCTTTTTATCGCTAATGGCATTCTCTATATTTATATCCAGCTTTTTAATTCCATCCCTGGGCGCCCATTCATCATCATATTACCACGTACACCTGCTTCATACATTTTCGCACCTGCCGCACCAATCATCGCAGCATTGTCTGTACATAGCTTTAGTGGTGGTACATAAAATGGAATGCCCTCCTGTTTAAAAGCTTGCTCTAACGCTGTACGCAAGCCTTTATTTGCTGCAACGCCACCCGCTGCAATCACTTGCTTTACATTGTATGCACGTGCAGCCCTCACTGCTTTTGTTGTTAATACTTCCACAACACTATCTTGGAAGCCTTTTGCTACATGTGCTGCAATAATTTCTTCACCACGCTGATCCATATTATGCTTGTAGTTAATGACAGCTGATTTCAAGCCACTAAAGCTAAAGTCATAGCTATCCTCCTCTAACCAAACACGTGGGAATGCCACCGCCTCATCTGCCTCGTGTGCCAATCTGTCAATATGCGGCCCACCTGGATAAGGCAAGTTTAAAACACGCGCTACTTTATCATATGCCTCACCAGCTGCATCATCACGCGTTTCTCCAATCAGCTCAAAATGCCCATGCTCCTTCATATAAACAAGCTCCGTATGCCCACCTGATACAACTAGCGCCAATAGTGGAAATTCCATCGGCTGTACAAGCGCATTAGCGTAAATATGACCTGCAATATGATGCACGCCAACAATCGGCAGTTGATGCGCCCAAGCAAATGCTTTTGCTGCATTAATACCAATCAACAATGCACCCACAAGTCCTGGCCCTTCTGTAATTGCTACCGCTGTTAGCTCACTCGGCTGTAATTGTGCTTGCGCTAATGCTTCCTCAATAACAATCGTTACTTGCTCCACATGGTGACGTGAAGCAATTTCTGGTACAACACCACCAAAGCGCTTGTGACTTTCAATCTGCGATGCTACGACATTTGATATGATCGTTGTGCCATCTTTAATTACCGCAGCTGCCGTTTCATCACAGCTCGTTTCAATTGCTAAAATATATTGATTTTCCATTTATAATTTCACCCACATGACAAGAGCATCCTCTTGATTATCAGTATAGTATCCTTTGCGTAAACCCCCATCTTGGAAGCCTAGCTTATAATATAAATTTTGCGCAACAACATTTGATACACGCACTTCCAAGCTCATCGTTTCCATATTCGCCTCACGTGCCACACGCATTGCCTCGCGCATTAGACCTTCACCAATTTTTCGTCCACGTGCTGATTTCACTACAGCTACATTGGTAATTTGCGCCGCATCAACAACCATCCAGCTACCACAAAAACCGAGAATTTCGCCACTTTCCTCTGCTACCGTATAATAAGCAAATTGATTTTCAAGCATTTCATAATAAAAGGAATCAAGCGTCCAAGGCACAGGAAACGAGGCAACCTCAATTGCGTAAACCGCCTCGACATCCTCCACCGTCATTTTCCGATATTGTACCATTGCTTACTTGCTCTCCTTCTGTGTTTGTAGCCAATTGGCCTCCGCCTCTGCAATACGACGATATTGTGGCACAAAAGTATGTGTTGCTTCAATAGATGGCAGCGCTTGATTCATCGCTAACGACACAAGCTCTGAAGCGCGAGGCAAATTCAATGTAAATGGGGCAAAAACTGCTTGCTCTCCTAACATCTCTTCAATTTGCTCTTTATACAAGGCGACATCTTCCCCAATAAACAACGTTTGCTCTCCACATTGTTTTACTTGCGCTAACACATCAGCAATTGCATAATGTCCATCCTCCAACAATGCCGTTTGTCCTCGATAAATTGCCGCATAGACGTGCTGACGTCTCGCATCAAATAAAGGACACACGCACCCGTTAAACAAGCGACCATTGACAGCCAATACTCGCAAGCTTGATACACCGACTAAAGGCTTTTGCAATGTCCATGCTAATGTTTTTGCTAATGTGACACCTATACGCACGCCTGTATATGCACCTGGGCCCTCTGACACAGCAATAGCATCAATTTCAGCTGGCTTAATAGAAGCTTTCACACAAAGCTCTTCAATAGCAGGCATCGCACCTGCCGAATGTGTTATTTTAATATGTTGAACAACTTCTGCAATAACTTTTCCATCTTGCACTAATGCAATGGATAATGGTGCATTTGCTGTTTCAATTCCTAACCAAATCATTTCATTAACTCCTCACAAAGCTCAACATAACGAGTACCTATTGGCTTTAAAATAAATAATCTTTCTTGCTCTCCTAATCGCTTAATTGTAATTGCTAAGCGTTCCTTCGGCAAATCTTCTTCTATTAAATGTGCCCACTCTACAATCGTCACCGCATCACCATAAAAAATTTCATCCCAACCTAAATCCTCGTCACTGTCTGCTAAACGATACACATCTAAATGATTTAAGGCCAGGCGTCCTTCATATTGCTTCATAATCGTAAAAGTAGGGCTGTTTACAGTTCTTTGAATACCTAGTCCCTTTGCTACTGCTTGTGTAAAAGTTGTTTTTCCAGCGCCTAAATCGCCTTCTAGTGTGATTGTATCTTGTGCTCTTAATTGCTCCGCTAATGCTTGAGCAAGCTGCTTCGTTTCATCTAATGATTGTATATGCTTTTCAAATGTCATATTATTAACCCTTCCCAAAAATACATTACTTTTAGTTTACTCGAATGCGAAAAAATGTTCAAAGGACTACACATAAAAAGGAGCGTCTTTAGAAATAATTTCTAAGCGCTCCCATTTATTTATCTTGTTGAATGTCCTTTTAATTCAATTACTTTCTTGTCAACAAGCTGATCATTTTGAAAATGTATTTCATATGCTTGTGTCAGTGTATGTTCATCTTGCCAAATGTATAGACCATCTTTTTGAAAAGTTCCTATACCTTTTGCAATCTTCACAACATCAAGATAGCTCATGCCTACCTCTATCTGATTAAACTCTTGTTCATTCATATATTTTTGCCATACATATGCATTGGAATCTTCAATATCAATTAACTTTCCTTGTTCATAAGCCTCACAACTACTTAAGCCAAACACTAATGCAAATACGCCGCCAATTCTCATTAGCATACGCATCACCTCCAACAATATGTATCTACTAATACATACCCATGGTGACCTGTTTAGAAACCAAATTTCGACAAAATAAAAAGCCTTTATAAGTAATCATCACTTATAAAAACTATAATAATGGCGGTCCCGACCGGGATCGAACCGGCGATCTCCTGCGTGACAGGCAGGCATGTTAACCGCTACACCACGGGACCAATATATTTAATTACTTTATCGACATTTAATATGATAGCATTATTTATTACCATTGACAATAGTTTTTTATGAAAATACACCTCTTATTTAAAAGAGGCGTACTTTGGGCCAATTCATTAAAAATTGCTGTGCACGTGTTCTTCCGATCACAATCAGTTCTTCTTTTGTTTCTTCATCCATAGCAAATTGCGTCGCACTATATTCTTCTACAGGAATAAATATAATATCCCGTTCATGTCTTCTTGATATATATCGTTGATCATGCGCATCTTTCATTGTAGTAAAAAGCGATTCAAATAATTGCAGACCATTATTTATTTTTCGTGGCTGTTGATGCTCTGAACGGGAGCTAAGTTTAATTCCTAACAAAGGTCGCATTCTTTTTCCCTTTTGATTATCAAATATCCAAAAAGGAAAATTGCTCAATACACCACCATCGACTATAATCGATTCCTTATTCCTAACTTTTAAAATAACAGGTTCAAAAAAGAAAGGTATACTACAGCTCATTCGCAAAGCACGTGCTACTAAAAATTCATTTGCATTAATACCATAGTTAATTAAATCGTCTGGCAATACCATGATTTTCCCATTTGAAAGGTCTGAAGCAACTACTTTTAAAGTGCCTGGTGGCAAATCTGAAAATGTATAAATATTTCGATCAGCCAGCTTTCGATAAAACCATTTTTCTAATGCTACACCTCGATGTATACCCATATGTCGATAGACGTTTAACCATTTTAAAAACGGCAAATTAAACAGCATTTTACGGGTATCTAAAAGTGTTGTTAAATTTAACTCATCCAATAGCTGCTCTATTTCTTTCGCACTGTAACCAGCAGCAATAAACGCTGCCATAATCGCTCCTGCACTCGTTCCTGCTACACGTTTAAAGCGATAATTTTTTTCTTCTAAAACTTGATATGCCCCAACTAATGCAAATCCTTTCAAGCCCCCACCGGAGAAAACCCCATCGATTAGCATATTTCCCCTCCTACATTATTGTAGGAGTAGCAACCCGAAAATATAACTTTTAATGTGTATAATATGCACAGTATGTTTTAAAGGACTATCAGCAATTTTGAGGATTCGCTTAGAAAAATAGACAGCAGCTTTCATCTTTAATAGCTGGGTGTTTCTTAATCATAGTTCAAGAGAAATGATTCACCTGTTTTAGGTAGAAATCCGCCCGATTTTATAAAGAAAATTCTTTTTCATAATTTGCAATCTGGAAGGCTGAACATTTAATATTTATGACAAAGTATATCAGCAAGTTGTTGCATTCTATCAGCAGCTTTCATGGTTCTATCGGCAAGTTTTTATATTCTATCAGTAACTTTGATACTCTATCGGCAAATAGGATTGCCTATGTGAAGCGACGTCCTACTCTCATAAGATTATTTAACCATATTCTATATTATAGGAAGAGCTATCAAAAATAACTCGCCCATTTTGGGTAGAAATCCGCCCGATTATGCATTGAATTCGCCCGTAAAACAGCTTATTTTGCCCAATTTTTTTCTATACACAAAAAAACCACTGAATATTCAGTGGCCTCATTGTTGCGAAGCGATGTCCTACTCTCACAGGGGGAAACCCCCAACTACCATCGGCGCTAAAGAGCTTAACTTCCGTGTTCGGTATGGGAACGGGTGTGACCTCTTTGCCATCATCACTTCACCGTATTAAATTAGAAAGAAATTATTCTTTCAAAACTGGATGAACGGTCATTGAAACAAGTTTAGAATGTGGTTAAGTCCTCGATCGATTAGTATTCGTCAGCTCCATGTGTCGCCACACTTCCACCTCGAACCTATCTACCTCATCGTCTTTGAGGGATCTTACTTACTTGCGTAATGGGAAATCTCATCTTGAGGGGGGCTTCATGCTTAGATGCTTTCAGCACTTATCCCGTCCATACATAGCTACCCAGCGATGCCGTTGGCACGACAACTGGTACACCAGCGGTATGTCCATCCCGGTCCTCTCGTACTAAGGACAGCTCCTCTCAAATTTCCTACGCCCACGACGGATAGGGACCGAACTGTCTCACGACGTTCTGAACCCAGCTCGCGTACCGCTTTAATGGGCGAACAGCCCAACCCTTGGGACCGACTACAGCCCCAGGATGCGATGAGCCGACATCGAGGTGCCAAACCTCCCCGTCGATGTGGACTCTTGGGGGAGATAAGCCTGTTATCCCCGGGGTAGCTTTTATCCGTTGAGCGATGGCCCTTCCATGCGGAACCACCGGATCACTAAGCCCGTCTTTCGACCCTGCTCGACTTGTAGGTCTCGCAGTCAAGCTCCCTTGTGCCTTTACACTCTACGAATGATTTCCAACCATTCTGAGGGAACCTTTGGGCGCCTCCGTTACCTTTTAGGAGGCGACCGCCCCAGTCAAACTGTCCGCCTGACACTGTCTCCTGCCCCGCTAAGGGGCATGGGTTAGAATTTCAATACAACCAGGGTAGTATCCCACCGACGCCTCCTTCGAAGCTGGCGCTCCGAGATCTCTGGCTCCTACCTATCCTGTACAAGTTGTACCAAAATTCAATATCAAGCTACAGTAAAGCTCCACGGGGTCTTTCCGTCCTGTCGCGGGTAACCTGCATCTTCACAGGTACTATAATTTCACCGAGTCTCTCGTTGAGACAGTGCCCAGATCGTTACGCCTTTCGTGCGGGTCGGAACTTACCCGACAAGGAATTTCGCTACCTTAGGACCGTTATAGTTACGGCCGCCGTTTACTGGGGCTTCAATTCATAGCTTCGCTTGCGCTAACCACTCCTCTTAACCTTCCAGCACCGGGCAGGCGTCAGCCCCTATACGTCACCTTACGGTTTTGCAGAGACCTGTGTTTTTGCTAAACAGTCGCCTGGGCCTATTCACTGCGGCTCTCATGCGCTTGCACGCTCAAGAGCACCCCTTCTCCCGAAGTTACGGGGTCATTTTGCCGAGTTCCTTAACGAGAGTTCTCTCGCACACCTTAGGATTCTCTCCTCGACTACCTGTGTCGGTTTGCGGTACGGGTACCTCCCACCTCGTTAGAGGCTTTTCTTGGCAGTGTGAGATCAGGAACTTCGTCCATACGGACTCGTCATCACAGCTCAACGTATCAGTGTGCGGATTTGCCTACACACACGCCTTACTGCTTGAACAGAGACAACCAACGCTCTGCTTACCCTACCCTCCTGCGTCCCCCCATTACTCAAACGGTGGGGAGGTAGTACAGGAATATCAACCTGTTGTCCATCGCCTACGCCTGTCGGCCTCGGCTTAGGTCCCGACTAACCCTGAGCGGACGAGCCTTCCTCAGGAAACCTTAGTCATACGGTGGACGGGATTCTCACCCGTCTTTCGCTACTCATACCGGCATTCTCACTTCTAAGCGCTCCACCAGTCCTTCCGGTCTGACTTCAACGCACTTAGAACGCTCTCCTACCACTGACATCGTAGATGTCAATCCACAGCTTCGGTGAATCGTTTAGCCCCGATACATTTTCGGCGCAGTGTCACTCGACCAGTGAGCTATTACGCACTCTTTAAATGATGGCTGCTTCTAAGCCAACATCCTGGTTGTCTAAGCAACGCCACATCCTTTTCCACTTAACGATTACTTTGGGACCTTAGCTGGTGGTCTGGGCTGTTTCCCTCTTGACTACGGATCTTATCACTCGCAGTCTGACTCCCGTGCATAAATATCCGGCATTCGGAGTTTGTCTGAATTCGGTAAAGCGAGATGCCCCCCTAGTCCAAACAGTGCTCTACCTCCGGTATTCTCTATCACGAGGCTAGCCCTAAAGCTATTTCGGAGAGAACCAGCTATCTCCAAGTTCGATTGGAATTTCTCCGCTACCCACAGCTCATCCCCGCACTTTTCAACGTGCGTGGGTTCGGGCCTCCAGTAAGTGTTACCTTACCTTCACCCTGGCCATGGGTAGATCACCTGGTTTCGGGTCTACGACAACGTACTCACTCGCCCTATTCAGACTCGCTTTCGCTGCGGCTCCGCTTTCTCAGCTTAACCTTGCACGTTATCGTAACTCGCCGGTTCATTCTACAAAAGGCACGCTATCACCCATTAACGGGCTCTAACTACTTGTAGGCACACGGTTTCAGGATCTCTTTCACTCCCCTTCCGGGGTGCTTTTCACCTTTCCCTCACGGTACTGGTTCACTATCGGTCACTAGGGAGTATTTAGCCTTGGGAGATGGTCCTCCCGGATTCCGACGGAATTTCACGTGTTCCGCCGTACTCAGGATCCACTCTGGAGGGAATGAACTTTCGATTACAGGGCTTTTACCTGCTCTGGCGGACCTTTCCAAGTCGCTTCATCTACTTCATTCCTTTGTAACTCCGTATAGAGTGTCCTACAACCCCAAAGAGCAAGCTCTTTGGTTTGGGCTTTTCCCGTTTCGCTCGCCGCTACTCAGGGAATCGAATTTTCTTTCTCTTCCTGCAGGTACTTAGATGTTTCAGTTCCCTGCGTCTGTCTTCCATACGCTATGAATTCACGTAAGGATACTATGCCATTAAACATAGTGGGTTTCCCCATTCGGAAATCCCCGGATCAAAGCTTACTTACAGCTCCCCGAGGCATATCGGTGTTAGTGCCGTCCTTCATCGACTCCTAGTGCCAAGGCATCCACCGTGCGCCCTTAATAACTTAACCTACAGCTTTCGATCTACATCGCAATACGGCGTCAACTACTTTCGTTCATTCAGTCACGTACAAAGGTACGCTCCTTCATTCTCTCAAGCAGTTTCCTTGTCTTGCTCGTATCTCGAAACCTTCTTGTTTGCTAGTTACAACTTATTTCAATAAAGAAATAAGATTTAAGAACTTACACGATCAATTACTTGATCTATTTTAAACTTGTTGCTTTCAATGTCGTTTTATCCAGTTTTCAAAGAACAATGGTTTGAAGTATTCATCAAAGGATGAACCTTCAAAACTGAACAGCAAGATTTCCTGTACCAACAGCGTTAGCGAAAGGTACAAGTCGTGAATGGTATCTCCTGTTGGAGATATTCCGAAAATATCCTTAGAAAGGAGGTGATCCAGCCGCACCTTCCGATACGGCTACCTTGTTACGACTTCACCCCAATCATCTATCCCACCTTCGGCGGCTGGCTCCAAAAGGTTACCTCACCGACTTCGGGTGTTACAAACTCTCGTGGTGTGACGGGCGGTGTGTACAAGGCCCGGGAACGTATTCACCGCGGCATGCTGATCCGCGATTACTAGCGATTCCGGCTTCATGTAGGCGAGTTGCAGCCTACAATCCGAACTGAGAACGGTTTTATCGGATTAGCTCCCCCTCGCGGGTTGGCAACCGTTTGTACCGTCCATTGTAGCACGTGTGTAGCCCAGGTCATAAGGGGCATGATGATTTGACGTCATCCCCACCTTCCTCCGGTTTATCACCGGCAGTCACCTTAGAGTGCCCAACTAAATGATGGCAACTAAGATCAAGGGTTGCGCTCGTTGCGGGACTTAACCCAACATCTCACGACACGAGCTGACGACAACCATGCACCACCTGTCACCATTGTCCCCGAAGGGAAAACCATGTCTCCATAGTGGTCAACGGGATGTCAAGACCTGGTAAGGTTCTTCGCGTTGCTTCGAATTAAACCACATGCTCCACCGCTTGTGCGGGCCCCCGTCAATTCCTTTGAGTTTCAGTCTTGCGACCGTACTCCCCAGGCGGAGTGCTTAATGCGTTAGCTGCAGCACTAAGGGGCGGAAACCCCCTAACACTTAGCACTCATCGTTTACGGCGTGGACTACCAGGGTATCTAATCCTGTTTGCTCCCCACGCTTTCGCGCCTCAGCGTCAGTTACAGACCAGAAAGTCGCCTTCGCCACTGGTGTTCCTCCAAATCTCTACGCATTTCACCGCTACACTTGGAATTCCACTTTCCTCTTCTGCACTCAAGTTCCCCAGTTTCCAATGACCCTCCCCGGTTGAGCCGGGGGCTTTCACATCAGACTTAAAGAACCGCCTGCGCGCGCTTTACGCCCAATAATTCCGGACAACGCTTGCCACCTACGTATTACCGCGGCTGCTGGCACGTAGTTAGCCGTGGCTTTCTAATAAGGTACCGTCAAGGTACAGCCAGTTACTACTGTACTTGTTCTTCCCTTACAACAGAGTTTTACGATCCGAAAACCTTCTTCACTCACGCGGCGTTGCTCCATCAGGCTTTCGCCCATTGTGGAAGATTCCCTACTGCTGCCTCCCGTAGGAGTCTGGGCCGTGTCTCAGTCCCAGTGTGGCCGATCACCCTCTCAGGTCGGCTACGCATCGTCGCCTTGGTGAGCCATTACCTCACCAACTAGCTAATGCGCCGCGGGCCCATCCTGTAGCGATAGCAGAACCATCTTTCAACTTTCAAACATGTGTTCAAAAGTATCATTCGGTATTAGCACCGGTTTCCCGGAGTTATCCCCATCTACAAGGTAGGTTGCCCACGTGTTACTCACCCGTCCGCCGCTAGCGTTACTTCGGTGCAAGCACCAAAGTAACGCCCGCTCGACTTGCATGTATTAGGCACGCCGCCAGCGTTCGTCCTGAGCCAGGATCAAACTCTCCATAAAAAGAATTTGAGTTAAGCTCAAATTTTGCATCTGCCGCTTTTGCTTTCGATACAGTAAAACATTTGCTGGCATCTTAATGATGTCCAAAATTGTGTTCCATCTATTAAATGAAACGTTTTATTCATTCACGTCTTGCTTGTTCAGTTTTCAAGGTTCATATTATTACTCTGTCAACACACGACCGACAGTTATTAAACTATAACATATCTTTTTTCGTTCGTCAACATTTTTCAGAAACTTTTTTTGGAGCGGGTGATGAGAATCGAACTCACGACATCAGCTTGGAAGGCTGAGGTTTTACCATTAAACTACACCCGCATATATTTTTTTTGGCGCGCCCGACAGGAGTCGAACCCATAACCTTCTGATCCGTAGTCAGACGCTCTATCCAATTGAGCTACGGGCGCTATATGATAATTCAATAATATTGGTGCGGCCGAGAGGACTTGAACCTCCACGGGGTTGCCCCCACTAGGCCCTCAACCTAGCGCGTCTGCCATTCCGCCACGACCGCGTTCAACTTTTTATTCAGGTTATTAATACCTTTACTTTATTAAAGTAAGTTGAAAATGGTGAGCCATGAAGGACTCGAACCTTCGACCCTCTGATTAAAAGTCAGATGCTCTACCGACTGAGCTAATGGCTCGTGCAAATGGCTGGGGTACTAGGATTCGAACCTAGGCATGACGGAATCAAAATCCGTTGCCTTACCGCTTGGCTATACCCCAACAAAAATGGCGGTCCCGACCGGGATCGAACCGGCGATCTCCTGCGTGACAGGCAGGCATGTTAACCGCTACACCACGGGACCTTAAATATTCAAATCTAAAATGCAAATGGTGACCCGTACGGGATTCGAACCCGTGTTACCGCCGTGAAAGGGCGGTGTCTTAACCACTTGACCAACGGGCCATTGGCTCCGAAGGCAGGGCTCGAACCTGCGACCAACCGGTTAACAGCCGGTTGCTCTACCACTGAGCTACTTCGGATTAATTGTTATTTAATCAGTGATTACCTCACCGACTTTTTCTATTATAGACAGCTTATTTTATATAGTCAACATTTTTTTAAAATTAATTTCATATTTTTAATTCCTTAATTTGATATCCTAAATTATAAGCGATGAATCTTATATATATCAACTTCTCCCCCCTCATTCTCTCAATTCTTTTTTACGTATTGAATAGCACCTTGACATTTACTACAGCAATACGATTTTACGTTAATTCTTCTCTTTCTTCTATATAATTGCCCACAATCAGTACATTTATAATTGTAGAGTGGTGATATTTTCTTTTCTTCTTTTTCAATTGTGGAGCAAAAGCGTGGTGCGCCCACCCTTTTTAAGAGCGTTCGAAAATCTTGATCTCTATGTTTGTAGCCTTTCCCCTGTAGATGCAGATGATAGTGACAAAGCTCATGCAAAATGATGCCATTTAATTCGTTCATTCCAAAATGCTCATAGTAGCGTTTGTTTATTTCAATATTGTGAGTCCCTAGCATATAGCGCCCACCTGTTGTTCTTAAGCGAGTATTAAAGTATGCCTTATGCTGAAAAGGCATTTGAAAATGCTGCTCTGATAATTGCTCTACTAATTGCTGTAATTGTGAATCATCCATTCCTATCATCTCCAAAAAAATTTATATTAAACAGCGAAAAATCCAAACTGCTGTTAAGCAAGTATGGATTTTTTACTGTTCACTTCGTCATTAATCTATGTTTTGTTGGGGTGGTAGCATCGTTAAAGAAATGCGCCCTTTCTCAACTTCTACTTTTTCTACCCAAACAGTTACAATATCCCCTAATGCAACTACTTCTAGCGGGTGCTTGATTCGGCGATTTTGCAATTTAGATATGTGTACAAGACCATCTTGCTTCACACCAATATCAATGAAAGCACCGAAGTCAACTACGTTACGTACAGTTCCTTGTAGTTCCATTCCTACTTTTAAATCTTCCATTTTCAAAACATCTGTTTTTAACAATGGTTGTGGAAAAGCATCACGAGGGTCACGAGTAGGTTTCATTAATGTATCAACGATATCTTTTACTGTCACTTCTCCAGCGTTTAACGTAGCACTTATTTCAGCAATAGATAAGCTAGAAATTTCTTGCTCTGCTTTTTCTGTTCCAACATCTTTCTTTGTCAAATTAGCTATTTGCAAAATTTGTTCTGCTAACGCATAGCTTTCAGGATGGATTCCTGTTGCATCGAGTGGATTTTTCGCGTCAACAATACGCAAGAAGCCTATTGCTTGTTCATACGTTTTTGCACCAAGACGTGGAATTTTCTTTAGTTGTGCACGTGAAGTAAATTTCCCACTCTCGCTGCGCACATTGACAATATTTTCAGCTACGGTTTTTGATAAACCTGATACATATTGCAATAAAGATACTGAAGCAGTATTTACATCTACCCCTACCTGGTTAACTGCGGTTTCTACTATAAATGTTAAAGAGTCTGCCAACTGCTTTTGTGATACATCATGCTGGTATTGTCCAACTCCTACTGCTTTCGGTTCAATTTTCACTAACTCTGATAGTGGATCTTGCAAACGGCGTGCGATTGACACTGCGCTACGTTGCTCTACTTGTAAATCTGGGAATTCTGCACGTGCCACATCAGATGCCGAATAAACCGAAGCGCCTGCCTCGTTAACAATTACATAGGCTGTATCCACTGTTCCACGTTCTTTTAAAACATCTGCAATAAATTGTTCTGTTTCACGAGAGGCTGTCCCATTTCCAATTGCGATAATACTAATCGGATAACGCTTCAATATTTCGTTTACTACTTTTTTAGATTTCGCTACATCAGGCTTTGGCGGATGTGGATAAATTGCTGTTACTTCTAGCATTTTTCCCGTTTCATCCACAACCGCTAACTTACAGCCAGTACGATAGGCTGGGTCAACACCTAATACCATTTTGCCACGCATTGGTGGCTGTAGCAGTAAATTACGGAGGTTTTCTGCAAAAATATGAATTGCTTGTGCCTCAGCTTTTTCTGATAGCTCATTGCGTAGCTCTCTCTCAATAGAAGGCTGAATTAATCGTTTGTAACTATCATAAATGGCTTCTTTCACCTGTTCGATAGAAGAACAGGTGCGATTTTTAGGAATCCATTCATTTTCCATAATTTGCGTTGCACGCTCCACTGGGACAACAATCGAAACTTTTAAAACATCTTCTTTTTCACCACGATTGATTGCTAAAATACGATGTGGCACGATACGATGAATGGGTTCCTCGTAGCTATAGTACATTTCAAAAACATGCTTCTCGTCTTTTTCTTCATTCTTACCTGCTGTTTCAATTTTCCCTTCGCGCCAAGATAACTTACGTAAGCGCTCACGGATTGCGGCATCATCAGCAAAGCGCTCTGCTAAAATTGCACGTGCGCCAGCTAAAGCTTCTTCTACAGTTGCCACAGCTTTTTCTTCATTTACGAATTTTTGTGCTTCTTGCGTTACATCGCTATTTGTAAATAGCATCATGAAATCAGCAAGCGGCTCTAATCCACTTTCCTTAGCAATTGTTGCCTTTGTTCTACGCTTTTGTTTATATGGACGATACAAATCCTCTACACGCTGCAAAACTGTTGCTATTTGAATCGCCTGCTGTAGCTCTTCTGTTAACTTGCCTTGTTCATCAATTAAGCGTAGTACTTCTTCTTTTCTTTTTTCAAGCTGCTGTATATATTGATAGCGGTCATCAATTGCTTTAATTTGTACCTCGTCTAAAGAGCCTGTTGCTTCCTTACGGTAACGTGCAATAAATGGTACTGTATTGCTATCTTTAAGTAATTTAATAACAGCCTCTACTTGACGTGGTGATACATTTGTATCTGTGGCAATTAATTTAAACATTTGTTTGTCATCCAAATTTTTCACGTTCCTTCACATTGTTTTAGTGCAAGATTAACTAGTGCTTACTTTATTCACTTTGCTAATTTATAATAAAAAATCAGCATGCTAGAAGAACTAACCATCCATGGATTGGTGTGTTCTCTCTATTCTAACATGCTGATTTTATTTTAACTATTATTGACTGTTACAGCTGCTTCCTGCAATTTTTTTATTGCGGTTCGTTGAATTCTAGATACGTGCATTTGCGAAATACCTAACTGATCGCCAGTCTCTTTTTGACTAAGCTGTTTTAAATATGTAAGCTCAATCACTCGTTGCTCACGCTCATTTAGCACATGCATAATTTCAGATACAATCAATCGTCGATCTGCTGTTTCAAATTCGGTATCTTCCGCACCAACGACATCAAACAACGTGACTGTACTGCCATCAGCATCTGACTCAATTGCATGGTCCATCGAAAGTGCTTGATAGCCTCGCCCCAATTCCATTGCTTCTAGTACTTCTTCCTCCTGCACCTCTAAATGTGCAGCTATTTCAGGAATGGTTGGTGAGCGTTGTAACTCAATCGTTAAATGCTCCACAGTCGCTTTAATGCGTGGACCTAATTCTTTAATACGACGTGGTACGTGGACATCCCAAGTTTTATCGCGTAAATAGCGCTTCATTTCTCCTATAATCGTCGGTATTGCGAATGCTTCAAAGCTACGCCCTACAGTTGTATCAAAGCGCTGTATTGCACCAAGTAAACCGAGCATACCTACTTGTACAATATCCTCATAATAGCTTTTACCAGCTGCATATTTGCGTGCCAATGCTTCTACCAGTTGCTGATAATGAAGTACTAGTTGTGTTTGGGCGGTTTCATCCTTCGTTGTTTGATATTGTGCAACCCAATGTAAAATCTCCTCCTTCGAGGTTTCATTAGGTAACGATTCTCTCGTCATATTCCTCCACCTGCTCTCTTGTGACATACTTTGTCATGAAAACAGTGACACCGCCCTCATTATTCACCTTTACTTCATCCATTAGCGCTTCCATCAAATACAGCCCTAAGCCACCTTCACGCAGCATCGATACTTTCTCATTTTCATTGTATGGACCGATTTTCGACTTAATTTCCTCAAAATTAAAGCTATTGCCATAATCCGCTACCATAATTTCGATTTTATCGTTGAACAATGCGCAGCCAATGACAATTTCTCCTTCCTCTGCATCGTGATAAGCATGATGAACGACATTTGTGACAGCTTCACCTGTAGCTATTTTCAAATCTTCAATCTCCTCATAACTAAAGCCTAAGCGTAACGCTAAACCTGAAACTGTAAGACGAATGACACTAACATACTGTGGTTTAGCAGGTACTCTTATTTCGATATAATCAAATGCTTTCATTGTTATACTCCACCTTTGTATTCGTTTCGATGTCCATGAGTTCACTTAAGCCAGTAATTTCAAATAAACGAATTAAGCGAGCTGTTAAACCAACTAGTTTTAAATGAGCATTTTCTTTTACAACCTTTTTATAAAATGCAACAAAAATACCTAGTCCTGTACTATCTAAATAGCTCACCTTCGATAAATCTATTTGGATTAATACATCTTTTTCAAATTCAAGTGCATCTAGCTCCTCACGCAAAATAGGAGCTGTATACGTATCGATTTCCCCTTCAATATATCCATTTACTACTTGACCATCCTTTTGAAATTGCACATTTATATTCATTTTCAAGACACCTCCGTCAGAACCTATAGAACGATTCCCTCTCCACAAAATTTTAAACATTTACTTTTTTAAAATGACAACAGTAAAATCATCATCTAAGCCGTCTTCCTGCAACTCTTGTAATTGTTCATATAATTTTTCACACATTTCCTGTGCACTTAAATGTCGATGCATAAACGCTAGCTGCTCAATAATTTTTCTCAAATCAAGCTGGGCATCATGGCGAAATTCCGTTACACCATCTGTCATCATAATGATGAAGTCACCCTCATAAAGCTGAATCTCTGTTTGCTCATATTTCATTTCAGGCATAATACCTAACAACAAGCCTTTTGCACCAAGACCATAAAAGGTATCATCTACAGCGCTATAATAAATAGCAGGCTCATGTCCAGCCGAGCCATATGTAAAAATACTACGAGCTAAATCAAGACGCCCATAAAACATGGAGACAAACATGCTATCATCTACGCTTTTTTCAATAATGCGATTTAATACTTCCAGTACATGTGATGGGTTGTTTTCTGCATACTCCAGCGTTTCTAGTCCATACTTCACCATCGACATACAAAGAGCAGCTGGGACACCTTTCCCAACTACGTCAGTCACAGCTACACCAACATAATTATTTTCATCGTTTAAAAAATGAACGTAATCGCCATTCATTTTACGTATTGGAATTGAGAGCATTCCAATATCTATTCCATCAATTTGTGGCACAGTTGTTTTTAATAAAACACTTTGAATTTTCGTTGCTACATTCATTTCAATGCGCATTTCCTCTTGCTGCTCTAGCAAACTTTGATGCTCTTTTAACGTTAATCCAAAATACACCATTACTTCAATTAAAAAATCATAGCCACGCTTACTCACTTCAGGCAATTCAGGAAATATTTCTTCCATCGCTTGTTTATGCATATGTATAACTTCTTCTGGTGCAACGTTTTTTTGAAGCAATTGCCGTGTAAAATTTTGCCCAATATATAAATCTCGCTCTGATTGATTTTCAATATAGTCTATAAGAATTTTTTTATATTGTTTTTTGAGTTCTTTCATGCAATCCCTCCTATCGTAACCACTTGTTTACTCGCACAGTTGTCCCTTCCCCTAATTGTGATTGAATTTCTATTTCATCCGTCAATCTCTTAACGCCTGGTAAGCCTGCGCCAATACTACCTGATGTAGAAAATCCATCCTGCATCACTTTACGTACATCTTCAATCCCCGGCCCCTCATCTGTTGCCGTAATAGCTATTCCTACGCTATTCTCACAATCTATTTTTTCAATTGTGATTGTTCCAACACTCGCATATAAATAAATATTGCGCGCTAGCTCACTGATTACTGTCGCAATGCGTGCTTGATTCACTGTGTCGAAACCAATTCTTTTCGCCTCATTGCGCCCAATTTCACGGGCGGTAACAATATCCCATTCTGTTGTAATATTGATTGTAGATTTCATACACTCATCGCCCCTAATTACGTTTTAAAGCTTATTTCCACTATACAACATAATATTTTTTTGTAAAATTAATTGTCACGAAAGTTGCCAAATACAAAAATAACTGCCTAGAAAATCATGCATTTGCACGCTTTCTAGACAGTTATTTCGTTTATTATGTATTAAAAACTTACGAGGCCTAAACTAATTCCTAATGCCATATCTACTTTTTCCATCAATTCGTCATCAAGCTGTGTAATCCGATCTGTCAATCGTGATTTGTCGATAGTACGCAACTGTTCAAGCAAAATCACCGAGTCGCGCTCAAACCCATACTTTTTCGCATCGATTTCAACATGAGTTGGTAATTTTGCTTTTTGAATTTGCGCAGTAATAGCAGCAATAATGACAGTTGGGCTAAATCTATTGCCAATATCATTTTGAATAATTAGTACAGGTCTTGTACCACCTTGCTCTGAGCCTATAACAGGTGATAGATCTGCAAAAAAAACGTCTCCACGTTTTACGCTCAAATTGTCATCCCCCGCTAACGAGACGCTGCTCCACCATATGTTCCGCTTCATACTCTGCATGCAGACATTCGCTGCAAATCATCAGATTAATGTGCGACATTTCCACATAGCCCTTCTCTAAAGCTTCCCGTATTTGATTTGGTTGTGTCTGCTTCACTCGTTTAGATGTTGAAACATACAATATTTCGCCATTATTATAGAAATTTCTTTGATCAGCTAACTGCTGAATTTCTATTAATGACCTGTTTGAATAGTTTGTATTCTCTCTTTTTTTCGCGTACACAACAAGCACCTCCACAAAAGACCGCAAAACTTCTGCTTTTCATAATTTCATTCTAACATTGATGACCTACAATGAAAAGACAAGAAATCTAAAAAACTGACAATCTTTGTATGAAAAGCGGCTTTTTGTCGAAAGTACGATTATTTTAGCTAATATATATCCTCGGCACTCGGTTTGTAATAATACATGGTATTTCATAATTAATTGTATTGAGCTTAGCTGCCCATTCATCTAGTGAGATCGTTACATTTTGCTGTGTACCTATCAATGTTACTTTCTCTCCAACAGTATATGCTTTTGGAAGTAAAATCATACATTGATCCATACAAATTCGACCAACTATCGGAGCACGTTGTCCATCAATTAATACGGTTTGCCCTGTTAAATTTCGAAGAAGACCATCAGCATAGCCAATTGGCAATGTTCCAATAAAAACATCCTTATTTGCCGTATACGTAGCACCATATCCTACAGATTGTCCAGCTGTTAATCGCTTCACATGGACCAATTCTGTTTCTAATGACATAGCTGGCTGCAAAGGAAATGGTAGATTTTCTGCTACGTAAGGAGATGGCGCCATTCCATACATCGAAATCCCAAATCTTATTGCATCAAATTGCAATTCCTCATCCTTAACCATCGCTGTGGCTGTATTAGCAACATGGACCAAGCGAGGTTTAACAGGCATTACTTGCAGCATGTTGCGAAACAGCTGCGCCTGTGTCTCAAAATAGAGGGCATCCTCTTCATCGGCAGTAGCAAAATGTGTGAACACACCATCCACTTCCATTAGCTCTGTTGCGTTAATCGCTTCATATAGAGATTGGAGCTCTTCTTTTGAAGTAACACCTAATCTGCCCATCCCTGTATCAATTTTAATATGTAGCTTTAATTTATTCATCAAGTTTAATAATGCTGCTTGCTCTACCCATTCCATAGAAAAAACTGTCAATGTAATATTATGCTTAGCGGCATATGGAGCAAAGGAAGCAGGGCTCGCTCCCAATACTAATATGTCTGTGCTTGTTATCTGTGCACGTAAATGTATCGCCTCTTCGGGTGTAGCGACCGCCAATAGTGTAGCGCCTGCCTGTATTGCAGCAAGCGCTACTTGAACATCTCCATGACCATAGCCATTTGCCTTTACAACAGCCATGATTTGCACATCCGATTGCAGGTGTTTTTTTAGTTGTGTAATATTTTCTCGAATAGCTTGTAGATGAATAAACGCTTTTGTGGGACGATAATAGTGAATCTCTTCCATATGTCTTCTACCCTCTTTACTCAAATTCTAAACATTTGCTTTTTGTCATTATGGCATAATAGCTACTATTCGAAAACTCCCTACTTCATTTCACCAGATGTAACAGATGCTGCTACTTCAATTAGTTCTTCTCTCGTTAGCTTGTTAGAGGCAATGAAAAACTCAATACCATCGCGCTCCCAACTAATTGAATTATCTGTAATTGCAGCAATACCAAACCCTAAATCAGCTGGATCACCAGGTGCAAAAACCGGTACAGTTGACGCTGTTGCTGTTGCAGGCTGTTGCATTAAAGTGAAGGCCTTTTCACCTTCAAAAGTTAAGATAACACGTTCTACTCCGTCTTCTCGAATCGTTTGTGAATCAACTAATTTCGTATGATCCCATTGCAAAATTGGATAATGTGTTTGAAACGCCTCACTATTTGTTATATCGGCACTCGCTGCTTCTTTTTCTTTATTTTCTTGAAATTTTTCTACAGCATAATCTTCTTTTTTATGTGTTACACCTAGTTTTACATCATTGAATGTAATCGTAATTTGCTCCTCGCCTGCTTCGTTTAAAATTGCAACACTCTTTGGTAGCATCGATTTTTTATCAACAGTTACTAGTTGTGTTGCCATACCTGATTTATCTGTGCTACGTGTCGCAGCAGTCAAGACATATGCATCTTCACCACTTTCCATTTTCAATGCTTTATCAGCTTGTATATCCTCTGCCAATGCCCCAATCAAATATGCTTGGCTATTTTGTTTTGGCCAATCACTTTGGAATTTATACGTTTTTGATAATGCCGGTGTCACAACAAATACGCCTTCTTCATTACGCACAATCATTTGTGTAATATCCTCATCTTCAGCTGTCACTTCCACTTTGTAAAAATCTGGCTTCGTATGCCAAACCTTTACATCATAGGTGCGGGGCTCATTGCCTGTCTTAATTTCCATTGAAGCTGTTAACTCATAACCTTTCGTTTCTCCCCATTTTTCCCCAATTTTCTGAACAACATCTTCTTGTGATGCTTTACCACATGCAGCCAATAAGAAAACACAACAACCAATCATAAACATGATTTTTCGGAAGTGCACGATTCCATCCTTTCTCCACTTTCGCTCTAGTAATTCAGCATATGGAGTGTTACGTCAAAATATGTCTTATTCCATTAAGACAACTTGAGCAGCTGCTACCGTTTCCGTGTGTGTTATTGATATAAAGCCTTTTACAGCCTCTCCATTAAAAAATAATTGCGGAGCACCTAATGCATTTTTTAAAATTTCAATTTGCTGAAACTCGCAACCTTTGCCAATGCCCGTACCGTTCGCCTTGGCATATGCCTCCTTTGCCGCAAAGCGCCCTGCTAAAAATTCTACCTTTCTTGCTTCGGATAACTTCAAAAAAATTTCCTGCTCTCGAAGTGATAAAATACGCAATGCAAATTTTTCAGAGCGCTGCATTGCTTTTTTTATACGTCCAAGCTCTGTAATATCTAATCCAATTCCTTTAATCATAGCGTGTTATTCCTTTCATTATTGCTTATAACCAATGTATAATTAAAACCGAGGTGGAAAAATGTTTATTCGTAGAGAAAGCTTTCAACAGTATATTAAAATGTATCCGGTCGTTTCAACTATTATTGCTTTAAATATTATCGTCTATCTTATCACCCTCATCCCTGACACAGGCATAGAAATTCTTTATAAAGGGGCTAGTGTCAATGGCTTAATTGCTGAAGGTGAATGGTGGCGTCTGCTGACATCCATGTTTTTACATGCTGGGTTTTTACATATTTTATTTAATATGTTCTCGCTTTTTTTATTCGGACCTGAGCTAGAAAAAATCGCAGGAAAAATGCGCTTTTTAACAATTTATTTTCTTGCTGGTATTTTTGGAGGCATTGCAACATTTGCATTTGAAAAAGACCCGCTCTATGCAAGCGTCGGCGCAAGTGGTGCTATCTTTGGTATTATCGGAGCATTTGGTGCACTTCTCTACTATATGCGCCATGTCATGCCACAATTGCGTCAAATCATTTTACCGATTATTGTAGTCAGCGTCATTATGACATTTTTGCAGGCCAATATTAATATTATGGCGCATTTAGGTGGACTTGTAACAGGCTTTATTCTTGGTTTATTTTATTTCAAGCCAAAAAACATGCTGCGTTGGCGACAATAAAAAAGTTCATTTTTAGTAAATCATTCAGCTAAGTCTGTCTGAAGCTAGTACCTTTTCATAGCCTAATGTGGACAGTAAAGGAGAACAACTGTGTTAAATAGAAAGCTAGCTGCTGCATTTTTTACTACGGTTATTTGTTATTTTGTTGTACCTTTATTTTTCAATGATTTTCAAAATGCTTATTTTACAATTGGTTTAGCTGTGAGTATAGTAGCTGCTCCAATACTTTTTGTAGTAGGCGTTTTAGCTTCAATAGCTATTGAAGCCATTAGTAAAAATAAAAATATTTTATTTTTATATATAAAACACCTAATTTGCGGATTGATTTGTGTGGCATTACTTTTATTGTTAGAGCGAGATACAGGTTCGCTTTTGATTTATGTATTAACTGCGTTTACTTACGTTTCTATTTTCTTTATTAATGATTGTATAATTAAGCTAAAATTTTCACATTAACAATAGAAAAACGGAAGAAGCTGTTCACTTTTCACAGCTTCTTCCGTTTTTTAATTTTTTAATGCTCATACCAGCGCATCAATTCATCAATATGCTGTTCATCCATATGGTAAGCTTTGGCAGATGCGCCTGCCGCACCTGACATAACAACGATTTTTGCTGATGCGATATTTTTACGCTTTTGGAAATACGTTTGGCGTTGCTCCGCAATTTGGATGCGACGCTTTTCAGCAATAAACGTTATGCGACTTAATGTTCGATACATAATTGTAATTTGCTCGTTCGAAATTTTAAAGCGCGCTGTTTTAAATTGCCATCCTCCTATTAATAGGATTGGAATAATTAATAATAAGGACAGCATGCCATACGGGAAAAAGAAATAGGACAATGCTCCGATTAATGGCACAAGCCATATAAAATCTATGCGATAAAAATATGGACGTGCTCGCTTTGGTGAATGGGTTGCTTCCTCTAAGTCCAAGTCAAATCGAGGAAAAAGCTGCTGCAATGGGGTATTCAGGTGCTTCTTCGAAATAAGCGGAAACAAGACAACCGTCTTATCCTTTTCTCCACCAAAGCCACCACCAGCACTTTCAACAATAACTGCAGCTAACCCAAACAACTGCCGAAATGGATTTTCAACAATTTTAATCGCCTGCACTCGATTTAAAGGGATTGTAATGCGCTTCTTTTCTAGTAATCCCCTCGTAATAATAAGGCGCTCATTTTCCTCAGACACTTCAAAATTATAATAATTAATAAAGGTAATTCCCACAGACACAAGCCATGCAACTAATAAACCAACAATCACTAATACGATAATTAATAAGAAGCCGAAGCGTAGCAATTGCTCAATTTCCGCATAAATCGAATCATATGGGATAAACTCTGAAAACTGTGAAACGACAGCTAATACCCCTGCTAAAACAACGCCGACACTATTTGAAGTTGTCGCTAAAATAAGTAAATCCTTCGGTGACATTTTATGAATGAGGCGAGCTGTTGCTAGCACTTCTCCTTCTTCAGTCTGCGGTTTTTCTTTTAGTTTTTTCATTTCATTTTCAATAATATTCGCAGCATCACGCGTAATAGCTGTTAATTCTGCCTCCGCTTTGCCCGATTTATTTCCTGCCGTTTCAACAGACACTTGTACTAAGCCAAAAATACGGTGAAAAATACCTTCTTTATAGTTCAAGCTTTGTATGCGGTCATATGGGATAAAGCGCTTCTTTTTTACAAATAAGCCATGCTGTACACGCAGTTCATTATCCTCAAACCAATAAGTAAATGTCCACCATTGAACAACCCCACTAACTAATGAAAACAGTGCAATAACAATGATAATAATTAATGGTACCATCGATTGAAAAAAGCGTTCATCACGCCAATCAAAGGTGAAATTAAAGCCATTCGCGACTAAAATAATCACAATTGGAATTAACATGTTTTTTAAAGCTTTCGCACAATTAATAATAGCTGATACAGGATGTAATTTATATTTAGACATCTTCTTCAGCCACCCTTGCTAGCTCGGAAATTTTCGCACGCAGCTCATCCGCATCTGCTGTAATTAGCATCGGAATAACATGCGTTGTTGCAGCTGAAGATATTGAAATATTCGCCAAGTCATATTTTTTTAAGATAGGCCCTTGTCCTGTATCTACATGCTGTACACGCACCATTGGAATCAATGTGCGCTTAACGATAAATAAACCACTTTGAATTTCAATCTCCTGCTCACGAACCTCATAACGCCAAATGCGCCAACGAACATTTGGAAACACCCATATTTCTAGTAATGCAATAACTAGAACGATTGCCGCTGCTATAAAATAAATATATTTTGGCCAGTCAAAAGAATATGTAGCAAAGCTGACACCGCCAGCAATAATAATCGCTACCAATGTTTCTAATACACCATACAGACGCCAAACCGTTAGCCCCTTTTTAGGAATTTGATATTTTGGTTCTTGTCTCATTATTTCCACTTCCTCTCCATTTCATTATACGAATAAATACTTAATTTGTTTCAAAAAAATGAAAAGAGGCTGGGACATAAATAGTTCTAGTCCATACAAAAAATCGAAATCGCATCAGGTGATTTCGATTTTTTGATGTGTGAAAGGAAGAACTGGAAGAAGATTTCCTCTTCCACCTATACTTTCGTAGATTCACGGCCATCAAAGCGAAGCCGATTTCGTTTTCCACCTTCGATTGACCACGAACCGAAAAGCGAGTAAAACCTAAATTAGCCTTCAGACAGCCAAAAACTGGTTCTACATCTACTTTTCGTTGACGGTAGAGAGTTCCTGCTTTGGCTTCTGAAAGCTTTGTACGTACATATGCTTTTTGTTGTTCCCAGTTTTCATTTACCTTGATTTTCCGTGACTTGCCTTCTTGGGCTTTCGTACATTTCTCTCGAAATGGACAACCGGTACAGTCTTCGCATTCATAGATACGAAACGTTCGTTGGAATCCTTCTTTGTCTTCTTGTGTTGACTCATAGCGGAACGTTACTTTTTGCTGGTATGGACAGATATAGGTATCCAACTCTTCATCATACATCCAGTTACTTGTTCGGAAGGGGTCTTGTTGGTATTTTTTGCTTTGCTCTTTTCGATAATGCGTATAGGGAATCACAGGTTCACACTTTCGGTTGTTTCGTACATCTTCATAGTTTGGCTCACTACCATAGCCGGCATCGGCTACGATATGTTGTGGCAATTGAAAATAGCGTCTCTCGATTTCATCCAAGAAGGGAATCAACGTTTTCGTATCCGTTGGATTCGCATAAATGCCATAAGCCAATGTGTACTGTCCCTCTGTCGCAATTTGTAAATTGTAGCCCGCTTTTAATTGGCCATTTTGCATGTAGTCATCCTTCATGCGCATAAAAGTTGCATCAGGGTCTGTTTTGGCATAGCTATTCCGTTTGCCGAAAATCGCAAAATCTCGTTCATATTTCTGTTTGCGGGTGATCCACTCGTTTACTTGCTTCCATTGTTGTTTCGGTGTTTTTCGTTCACTTCGTAGCTGCTTTCGCTCTTGTGCCTTTTCGGATTGCTCGATTCTTTCTGTATAGTCGGCTACGACTTCTTCTAATTTTTCTGCCACCTGCTTTAATTCAGTGATGGACAGCTGCGTTTCCACTTCTTGTTCGATGGCTGGTATAATTTGTTGTTGCAGTAATTCCTCATACAGCTGGTTTGATTTTTCCACCAAACTCGCTTCATATTTTTCAATCGAACGTTTCCACACAAAGGTGAATTTGTTCGCAGTTGCTTCGATTTTCGTGCCGTCAATAAAAATGGCTTCTTGCGCAATCAGGTCCTCCTTCACCAGTTGACAACGGAATTGCACGAAACATTGACGAAGCAATTCCTTTGTCAATGGGTGGACACGGAAACGATTGATGGTACGGTAACTTGGTTGATAGCCTTGCGCAAGCCACATCATACGAAGGCTATCTTTCGTCAGGTCTTCAATTCGGCGACCAGAGAACGCTGATTGGGTATAGCCACATAAAATGAGCTTGAGCATCATACGTGGGTGATAGGCTGGACAGCCGGTTTGTTGCAGAAAAGGAGCGAAAGCTTCTGTGGGGATACTTTCCACTAATTGATGAATAGAGAAGGCGATATCGTGTTCTTGTAATTTTATTTCAACATCCAGCGGTAAAACTAATTGATTCATGTTATAATCTTTAAACATAAGGATCCTTCTTTCTAGATTGATTTTGTGTGGTAACTTAATTTTATCAGAAGAGATCCTTATTTTTAATCCAAAAATGAAAGCCGGTGAAATTTTACTGATTGTAAAATTTCACCGGCTTTTGAATTTGGGGATGGGTTTTGTCCCAGCCTCCAATTTTTTAGTCTTCGCGACGGCGTGGGCGTCGGCTTCCGCTACCTTCACGACGACGGTCACGATTTCGATCTGATGATGACGATGATGTGCGGTTACGGTCACCACCACGTCCACGATCACGATTACCACCACGATCGTTACGACGATTTCGGTCATTGCGACCACCGCCGCTACGGCCTTGATGCGAGCCGCGCTCACGACGCATCGGTAATGGACGCTCTTCTGTAATTGTTACAGGCGTTGCATCTGGCTCACGTGTAACTGATTTTAATGCAGCAGCGATTAAGTCAACTGCATTATAGCTTTCCAATAGCTCTTCTGCTAATAAACGGTAATCGCTAAGCTCAGCAGATTGTACTAGCTCCACTAAGTTCTCCACAGATTGCTGTTGTTGACCTACTAATGCTTCGCTTGTTGTAGGTGGCTTTAATGGCGTCATACGTTTTTTCGTTGTTTCTTCCACGATACGCAAGTAGCTCATTTCACGTGGTGTTACAAATGTTATTGCAATACCTGATTTACCAGCACGACCTGTACGACCAATACGGTGTACATAGCTTTCTGGGTCTTGTGGAATATCGAAATTGTAAACATGTGTTACACCTGAAATATCAAGTCCACGTGCTGCAACGTCTGTTGCTACAAGAATGTCGATTTGGTTTTCTTTAAATTGACGCAATACAGAAATACGTTTCGCTTGGCTTAAATCACCATGAATACCTTCTGCATTATAACCACGTAAATTTAATGCTTGTGTTAGCTCATCTACACGGCGTTTTGTACGACCGAAGATAATCGCTAATTCTGGTTGATGTACGTTAATTACGCGGCATAAAATATCGAATTTTTCACGCTCCTGCGCTTTTACGAAAAATTGCTCAATATTATCCACCGTTAATTCTTTTGCTTTAATTTTAACGATTTCTGGCTCTTGCATAAATGTTTCTGCAATTTTACGAATTGCTGGAGGCATTGTTGCTGAGAACAATAATGTTTGGCGATTTGATGGTACATTTTCTAAAATTGAATTAATATCATCAATGAAGCCCATGTTTAACATTTCATCCGCTTCGTCTAAAACTAATGTTTGTACATCTTCAAGCTTTAACGTGCGACGATTAATATGGTCAATAATACGACCTGGTGTACCAACGATAATTTGTGGTCTATTTTTCAATGCGCGAATTTGGCGTCCAATTTCTTGACCACCGTAAACAGACAATAACTTCACACGCTTGTCATATCCGATTTTATAAAGCTCTTCCGAAACTTGAATTGCTAATTCACGAGTTGGAGCAATAACTAATGCTTGGATGTTTGGATTTTTAGGGTCAATTTTCTCAATTAGAGGAATACCGAATGCGGCAGTTTTACCAGTACCTGTTTGCGCTTGACCAAGTATATCGCGGCCTTCTAATGCAAATTTAATTGTACCTTCTTGGATTGGTGTTGCTTCTTCAAATCCCATGCGCTTTACTGAGCGTAATGTAGATTCACTAATATTTAATTCTGAAAAATTTGTCAAACTCTTCAATCTCCTTTTTCCTTATAAGTTGACAAATGGTTACATTTTCAGATGAAGTGTCGGCAAAATCGAGCCTCTATGTGGAACGGTTTCCGTGACGTAATAATTCTCTTTGCGTTTCATAAATAACGCATAAGCTTTCTTAATATGAAAGGAAAGCCCGGTCGTTGCCGAGCGGTTTAATTCTACCTAGGTAATCAACATGGAACATGAAAACTATAGAATGAAACCGTTAATTTCAAAAAAAAGCACTCTTCAACAAATAATCTGAAGAGTCTTCGCACAAAATGTATCCATTGCTTTACATAGTCTATCACGTGTGCAGACAGTATGCAATGATAATGCTTAACTTAATAATCTGACTTTTTATGATGTACAAAGAAATTCCAACACTTCACAAAACCACTCTTCACAATCATCGCTAAAACAAATATGATGCTTACCATTTGCCGATAAAAATAAATGTTTCTCCTTTGCTTGAATCGTGTCATATAAAAAACGTGCTGCCATGTGTGGAACGATGCCATCTTTTTCGCCTTGGATAATATATGTTGGCACAGCTATATGCTCGATATACGGCTCAACCTTTTTGACAATGCGCATAAATTCAACGACCGAGCTAAGAGGAACTGACATTAGTTTGCGCTCATAGCGTTGAAATAATTCATGATTTTTCAAATGCCCTCGTACTGCCTCTCCTGCCATTTCACGTAAATCCATTAACATCTGCCCTGGGCTCATATACTTAATCGCCGCACTAAGAAGCACAAGTTTTTTGACAGGATAACGCTTTGCTAAATATAATGCGATAACACCTCCCATTGAAAAGCCAATGACTGTCACCTCATCTACTCGCTTTGCTAGCTGACGATAGGCAAGCTCTGCATCCATTAGCCAATGCTGTGCCTTGTAGCCGCGCATCGAAAGCTCCTCACCATGCCCACAATATGTAGGTGTCACAATATCGCATTCCATATGTTGTCTTATATGCGCTGTTAATGGTTCAATTTCATATGGTCCACCAGAAAAGCCGTGCAATAATAAAATTCCTTGCTTCATTTGCCACATCCGCCTTTCTGCAATAACATTTTATTACAGTTAATTCAAGCTTACAGGTTCTTAATATAAAGAGTGGACTGTTTGAAAAGAAATATACCTTCTCAAACAGCCCATACTTTGACTTATTTTTATGATAACTGTTGTAAAATCGTTTCAAGCTTCATGCCACGTGAGCCTTTTAACAAAATAATAGACTCCTCATTCGCCTCTGCCTGTATTTTTTGCACAATTGGCATATAATCTGCTTCGCTATAAATTAAATGTGCTGAATCAAATGTAGATGCTAGCTGATTATATAACCATTTCATACGTGGTCCATATAAACAAATGGAATGTACGGCTTGCGCATCGATTGCTTCAGCGAGTGCCTCATGAAAGGCTTGCTCATCATCCCCAAGCTCTAGCATATCGCCAAGCACAAGCCATTTTTCAGGACGAATTGTTGTTGACTGCATAAAATCAATCGCCGCACGCATTGATGTCGGTGCCGCATTGTATGCATCGTTAATAAATAATAGTGAGCCTTTCGACACTAATTGCATACGCATATCCGTTAATTCAATTTGTGCGAAAGCTGTGCGAATTTGCTCATCTGTTAAATTCATCGCTTTGCATACGAGCATTGCAGCTAACGTATTTTTCACTTGATGCTTGCCTAAAATCGGGATTGTAAAATCGCCATTTATGATGCCAGCAGCTGTAAAGCTACTGCCTTGCTCAGTTGCTGTTATTTGTGTTGCAAAAAGATCATGCGCCTCATCAAAGCCAAATGCCTTTGTTTCGGTATATGGGTCTTGTGCAACTAGCTCTTGAAGTAATGGCTCATCTCCATCATAAATAAGGAAACCATCTTCCAGCAAACCTTGTGTAATTTCATATTTCGCCTGCGCAATGCCTGCCCTTGAGCCTAAATCTTGCATATGTGCCTCGCCGATATTTGTAATAATCGCCAAATGCGGACGTGCAATACGGGATAATAGCTCAATTTCGCCAAAGCCACTCATACCCATTTCAAGCACGGATATTTCCGTATCTTCATCAAGCTGCAAAATCGTAATAGGTAAGCCGAGCTGATTGTTAAAATTACCGATTGTTTTTTGCACTTTAAAATATGGTGACAAGGAGCTTGCTACAATATCTTTGGCAGAGGTTTTACCATTTGAACCTGTAATCCCGATAAAGGTAGCCTTGTGCTCGCTACGATAGGCAATCGCCATCTTTTGTAATGCCTGCTCCGCATCATCCACAAATATTAATGGGCGATTTTCAGGAGGATTTGGCTCGTCATTTAACCATAATGAAGCCGCTGCTCCTTTTTCAAACGCTTGCTCTACAAATTTATGACCATTGACCGCTTCACCACGAAATGGCACGAATAAATCGCCTGCTTGAATTGTACGCGTATCAATGGAAATGCCCGTTACCGTCACATCTTCATGTAATTGCTCATCTATTTTTAACCATGCAGCTAACTGCTTTAATGTCTTTTTCACTTTTGATCCCACTCAATCTCTGTTGTACTGTAGTTGTTGCTTTTCATCATAGCGCTCGACAGCTAGCTCAATTAATCGATTGATTAATTCAGGATATGATACATTCGTATTTTGCCATAATAGCGGATACATACTTACAGGTGTAAAGCCTGGCAGTGTATTAATTTCATTAATTAACACCTCATCCTGCGCTGTCACAAAGAAATCTGCACGTACAAGCCCTGCACAATCTAATATTTTAAATGCGCGCTTCGCCATATCAGTCAATTGCTGTGCTACTTGAGGCGCTAGCTCCGCAGGTATAACCAAGGCTGTAGAACCATCTTTATATTTTGAATCATAATCATAAAACTCAGTCATGGGCTTAATTTCACCTGCCACTGACACTTGCGGCTCATCGTTACCAAGCACAGCTGTTTCAACCTCGCGTGCAACAATCCCTTGTTCTACAACAACTTTGCGGTCATATTGTAGCGCTAGCTCTACTGCCTTCACTAGCTGCTCACGATTCGTTGCTTTGCTAATGCCAACGCTTGAGCCAAGATTAGCAGGCTTCACAAATAATGGGAAAGTTAACTGCTCACACTGAGCCACAATATCCTGTTGATTTTTTTGCCACTCACTGCGAATAAAATAAACATAGGGTACTTGCTTTAATCCTGCAATTTCAAACAATTGCTTCATGATTACTTTATCCATGCCAGTAGAGGAGCTCAGCACACCGTTCCCTACATATGGAATATTTAACACTTCAAATAATCCTTGTACTGTCCCATCTTCCCCATTTGTTCCATGCAATAATGGGAAGATTACATCAAATTGAATTGTATTATGCGCCTCGATAAATTCATTAATTGTATTCGGCTTCTTTTCTTCTCTTGTAAACTGTAACTGCTCTAAGCTTTCAACAGGAGCTGTTAGTTGGGGACCTGTACGCCATTCACCATCTAATGTAATGTAAATAGGGTGCACCTCATAGCGAGCAAAATCCACTGCTTTAATTACAGCCATCGCTGTTGATAATGATACTTCATGCTCAGCAGATTTCCCACCATATACTAATCCTATTTTTTTCGTCATATTACTTCCCCCTAAATTAATTTAAAATCGAACTAGCTAATTAAAATTAGCTCATCATAAGGCTGCTTAATAATATCGTTCAAATCGTCCCAAACTTCATCTGGGAAATCGTAGTCAATTAATGTTCTAATTTCAATACTGTAGCAAGAATTCGGCTTCTCTTGCTTACTTAGCGATAAAAGTGCTCCTTCCTTCATATAATTTCTCCAAGAGCGCAACACATTCGCATCAATTGCAGGTATTTGTTTCGCAGATTTTCGCCGCCAGAAATTCCCTGTTCCTTCTTTTTCCTTAATCATTTGATTAAATAAATTTGCAACTAGCTGTTCAACATCAGCTAAAAAGCGAAAATATACTTTTGTCATTTGATCTTCAGGCGCAGCATAGTAAACATAGCGATTTTGTAACTTTTGAAAAAACGGTGAAGCAATTGGCTCTCGTTTATGTCCAATGTACAAAAGCTCAGCCTGCTCTATAGGCGTCAGCTCATCGACTTGCTGTTCATTTTGGAAATCTAGTAAGCATAAATTTCCCTTTATCTCTGTTTTAGAAAAATTCGGAAAATCCTCTGACGAGATAAAATCTAGCTGTGTATGCATATTAAAAGAACCCTCTTCATAAGCATGCTTCACTAAAAGTAAATTTTTGAATGATGCCGCAGAAGAAATAAATTGTTTATGTGTTAACCTACTAAAAATGACAAAATGGTCAACATCATTCATATGTACATATAAATGGTGCATATAATCCTCTGCTGCCCTCATTTTTCTAGCCACTGCCTACCCGCCCCTTCGAATCCGATAATCAATTACACCTCAGCATAATTATTTTCAAATTTCTTCAAGTAAGCTCAAAAGCTTCTTCTTAAAATTTGCAACATCCGCCAGAGGCTTTATTTTGATTCAACTAGTATTTGAAAACCCGTTGAATAAAAAAGCAAGATAAATATTCACCTCACTCCCTTATAGAGGTGAGAGTTTTTTTGCTCATTCAAGATACACCTATTATATGCCTATTCCATGTTTTTTTGAAACATTTTCAATAATGTATCGTCTCAATTTTTATCACATATTACGAAATACCTGTTCGATAAGGAATTACTGATCAATTACACCTTGGCTAACTGTCCTTCGAAGTTACATCTATGGCATCCACTAGCAGTTGAAGTTTCATTTATATGCAGTTTTTTTTCATATAATATGATAAAATCAATTACGCCTTGGCTAAGTCAAGTGAATCAATTGAACAGGCTTTATCGTCAAATTAAGACGCCTTGCTTTTCAATGGAGTTCCTATGCAAGGTAAAACTTCAGATCAACAGTGCGTTATGGCACTTATGAATAAGGTGAATTTAATGGAAAATAATCGTCAATTTATGAAACGTTTTGATTGGTCTCTTGCTGCCATATTATTAATATTTCTCATCATTAGTTTATTAGCAATCGCCTCTGCTCAAACGGGCGGACAATATGGCAACTATAATTTCGTACCAAGACAATTACAATGGTATGTTGTAGGCGCATTTATTGTCGCATTCCTTATGTATTTTGAGCCAGACCAATATAAAAAGATGTCTTGGTATTTGTATGGTTTCGGTATTTTACTGCTAGTTGTTCTAGCCATTTTACCAGAAGGCATGTCGCTGGTAGAACGAAGAAACGGTGCCAAAAGCTGGTTCCATCTCCCAGGCGCAGGTAGTATCCAGCCATCTGAATTTATGAAAACATTTTTCATTTTAGCAGCAGCGAGGCTCATTAGTAAGCATCATGAAAAATATTTGAATAAAACACTGAAAACAGATTTTATTTTACTCGCAAAAATTGGGGTTACACTTGCTTTGCCACTTACTTTTATTATGATGCAGCCTGACCTTGGCTCATCGCTTGTTTTTATCGCCATTACAGCTGCGCTCGTTATTGTAGCGGGGATTTCATGGAAAATTATATTGCCTATCCTTGTTAGCGGTGTTGCTATAGGTGGCTCTTTACTATGGATGGCTCTTTATATGCAGGAGTTTTTACAAAAAACCTTTAACTTTAAAGCATATCAATTCGCCCGCATTTATTCATGGCTTGACCCATACTCGTATTCGTCGAATGAAGGATACCATCTCATTACTTCATTGAATGCAATCGGCTCAGGAGAAATATTCGGGAAGGGCTTTCAAGGTCGAGAAGTATATGTATCGGAAAACCATACAGACTTCATTTTCGCTGTAATCGGTGAGGATTGGGGCTTTGTTGGAGCAAGCTTCGTCATTTGCTTATATTTCCTATTAATCTATCATTTAACGAAAACAACATTGCTATTGAAAGATCCGTTTTGTACATATGTATGTGCAGGGATTATTGCGATGATTACCTTCCATGTATTTGAGAATATCGGCATGACAATTCAATTATTGCCAATTACAGGTATTCCACTACCATTCATTAGCTACGGCGGAAGCTCGCTAATGGGCAATGCACTCGCACTTGGGCTCGTCTTTAGTATGCGATTCCATTACAAAACGTATATGTTCTCTGCTAATGATGAGGATGAATAATATAAAGTGGCTGTCTGAGAGCTTTTCAGACAGCCATCATTATTTTGATTTATATAAAAATAGAATGTACTACGCAAAAGAGCCGTCTGAAAATGACTTTTCAGACAGCTCTTTTCTGTTATTACGCTTGTGGTGATTGTCTTGGTGGTGTTAATACTTTCAATAGCTCGATGCGAGATTTCGTAATCGTTGCATTCACACCTAACTTAGATAAATTTGAAACAATTTTCTTTAAGTCGATTTCTTTCGCCATTTGTTCCACCTCAGCCTTTTATATATTAATATGAACGTTTCAGGATAGTAGAAAGTTTCACCCTTAAGAGGTCTGACTTGTTTTTTCTATATTTATCATACCATTAATTCTCACTTAAAAATTTATCAATTATGTTACAACTACGTAAATTATTTTAATGCATTCTATACCTACAGTGATTTTATTTCTTCCTACCCACTTATACAATATGCTCATTTTCTATTATTTTATTCATACTATCACCATATCTTTATTAAAGGAGTTGATATATGCTACTATTAGCTATATGTTAATCTACATATTTTTCGCCTATATCAAAAAATTAGGAAGTGAGGAGTTGCTATGCTTACAGTTTTAGAAACTAGCTTTGTCGCTCTTATCATTTTAGTGCTCAATATTTTGTTTGCGATTGCAGTCATTTTTTTAGAGCGCAAAGACCCATCGTCTACATGGGCATGGCTACTAGTATTATTTTTCCTTCCAGTCGTTGGCTTTATTTTATACTTATTGCTTGGTAGACAGCTTAGTAAAAAGCATTTTTATCGCTGGGAAGGACGAGAGAGCATCGGAATTAAAGCATTAATCGATTATCAAATTGAAGCGATTAAAGAGAATAAGCTTGAATTTCGCGGAGATCATATCGAAGCACATCAAGATTTAATCTACATGAATTTAATTACAAACCATGCTGTTTTAACACAGGACAATCATGTTGAAATTTTGAATGATGGACGCGAAAAATTCGAGCGACTCATTCATGATATTATGCACGCAAAAGACCATATTCATATTCAATACTATATTTTCAAGCTTGATAATATCGGAAAACGAATTTATAATGCTACGATAAAAAAAGCAAAACAGGGCGTAAAAGTACGCATTTTGTATGATGAAATGGGCTCACGTAGCGTGCGCAAAAGGCAATTTAAAGAGCTTCTTGATGTCGGTGGTGAAATTGAAGTGTTTTTCCCATCTATTTTACCGCTCATTAATCCACGCCTAAACTTCCGAAACCATCGCAAAATTGTTGTCATTGATGGACGGATTGGCTATATTGGTGGCTTTAATGTTGGGGATGAATATTTAGGCTTAAATAAAAAGTTTGGCTATTGGCGAGATACCCATTTACGACTTGAAGGTAGTGCAGTGCATCCACTACAAACGCGTTTCCTGCTTGATTGGAATCAAGCAAGTCATCATCATCGTGTGAAGTATGCAGAGCGTTACTTCCCTGTTATTCCGCAAAAAGGAACAGCCGCTATGCAAATTGTCTCAAGCGGACCTGATACAGATTGGACAGTTATTAAAAACAGCTATTTACGCTTAATTGCAGATGCGAAAAAATATATTTATATTCAATCGCCTTATTTCATACCAGATAGTAGCTTTTTAGATGCAATTCGTATTGCAGCACTTTCAGGAATCGATGTGCGCATTATGATTCCAAACAAGCCTGACCACCCTTTCGTGTATTGGGCAAATTATTCATATGTTGGACAATTGCTCAAAGCAGGTGCACGCATTTATCAATATGACAAAGGCTTTATTCATTCGAAAGTGCTCGTTATTGATGATGAAGTGGCATCCGTTGGTACAGCTAATATTGATGTGCGTAGCTTTAGTTTAAATTTCGAGGTCAATGCCCTAATTTATGATCGTAAAATCGCACATGATTTAGCAGAGGCGTTCGAATCGGATATTTTTGATAGCACAGAGCTATTAAAAGAAGCCTATGAAAATCGCTCTACTATGGTCAAATGTAAGGAGTCTATTTCTCGACTATTATCACCAATTTTATAAAAAAGGAGCTATGGGAAAAATATCCCCATAGCTCCTTTTCATTATTTCAACCCTAAATATTCCTCTAGTGTTGTATTTTTTTCATAAACTGCCTTTGCTGTTTCGTTCCCTACGTAACGGAAATGCCATGACTCATACATATAGCCCGTAATATTTTCCTTCCCTTGTGGGTAGCGTAAAATAAAGCCGTATTCATGTGCATGCTGATGTAGCCATTTCCCTGCTGCTGATTCACCAAACTCACTTGTCAGCCACAAATCCTCACGCCCCTTTTCACCTATATCATAGGCTAAACCAGTTTGATGCTCTGAGTATCCAGGTCGCGCACTGTAACGATCAGCTGCTTTTTTACCATCTCTATTTACATAATTGCTATACAATGTCGTTTGATATTCATATGAGCGAAAGCCGCTAAATGCTACCAAATTAAAGCCAGCACTTTTAGCTCCTGCAAGCATTTTTTCTAATGCTGCCTTCGATTCAGAACTTTCACCAGGGTTATACGTTTTTGGCAAAGGGTACTGTTTGTTCGCAATTAAAATATCTTTGACGTAAGTTGGCTCTGCTGGCTCAATATGCGTCACTGGATAGCCACTTTCATCATATTCGATTTTCGGCTGGTTATCCTTTGGTTTCGGTTCCTTCACTGGCTTTTGCTTTTGTTCTGGTTGTTCTTCATTTAACTTGGCAGCATTTTCATCCTCTGCTTCTTGCTGCTCGTCTTGTTCATTTATTGTTTTAATCGACTGATGATTTTCATTAGGCTGTTCTTTAACAGATGGGCTCGCTACATCTCGCTTGTCCTTCACTGTAAATACAATGGCACTAATAATGAATAATGAAGTTATTAAAATCACGACGATCTTCCAAGTATCACTTGTCTTTTTCGCTCGATTGCCCTTCATTGTTTGCGCCTACTTTCCTTACTTAATATTTTGCTATTTCGTCACTAAAATATAAATTACCGCTACTGTTGCTAACCCGAAAAATATCGCTAAATTACGCATCCATTTTGCTTCTTTTACATATCCTTGACGCATAAAGCTGCGATAACGCAGAAGATTAGAAAATGTAAACATTACCGTTAAACATAATACCGCTAAATTAAAATTTTGCTTAAAAATAAAAAATAGTGCTAGCAAGCTACTGCCTGTGACAAGTAGCAAGGCTATTAATTTGTCATTCATAGTGTCTCCTTATTTGTGCTCTGAATAATATTTTCGACCAATATATGTTTGGGTAATAAGCAGCAAGCCCCCTACTGACCAATATACCGGCAGTGCAGCCATTGATGAAAATGAAATAATGACAATCATAATCGGTGAAACGTACATAAATATTTTCATTTGTGCTTTTTGTGCGTCAGGCACTGTCCACAACGAAACTTGCGCTTGAACCATATAGACAATTCCAGCGATAACTGTCATAACAATATCAGGTGAGCCTAAGCTAAACCATAGAAATTGATGTGACTTCACATCTGGTGAATATAAAATTGCATAATACAATCCCATAATAATTGGCATTTGAATTAACATCGGTAAGCAGCCCATATTTAATGGATTAATATTATGCTCACGATAAAGAGATAGCATTTCCTGCTGTAGCTTTGCTTGCTCTTCCTTCGATTCAGCTGCCTTCATTTTTTGTTGAATTTCTTCCATCTGCGGCTTAACAATATCCATTTTCGTTTTCATTGTTGCCTGTGCTCGATAATTCCGTAGCATGAAAGGCATTAAAATTAAACGAATTGCCACTGTAATAGCAATAATCGCTAGACCATAACTTCCATTGAATATATCATTCCCTAGAAAATCTAACAAATAATCCATTGGCCTTACAAAAAAGCTATAAAAAAAGCCTTCTTGATTTTCTACTGCCTTACAGCCGCTTAATAATAGAGCTACGCTACCTAGCATGCCAAGCATCATTATTTTTTTCATCATGTCACCTTCTATAGTTGTTAATATGGTGAGTATACAGCAATCCTTTCATGCACTCAATTATTTGACAATGTAAAACTTTCATAGACAATACAAAAATGCCAAAGCACTGTCTCTTCAACGCTTTGGCATTTCACTTGCTTGCTTCCAATTTATCAATTACACGTCGGGGATTAAGGTGCATTTTTGGCATCCATCCCCCTACTTATAGACGTGGGCAACCTCTGCTAATTCAAGTTAAGCTTTTTCTAGCTGATTACCTACCATTTCAAAGCGATAAAAATTATGGTGTAGCTCATCTCGAAAATGTTTCGGTGTAACACCTGTATATTTTTTGAAAATACGCGTAAAATAGCTCTGATTGCAAAAGTGGAATTGATCCGATATAGAGGTAATACTTTTATTCGTATGTCTCAAATAGTATTGGGATTCTTCAACACGACGCACATTTAAATATTCTACTAATGTAATACCTACATGCTCTCGGAAAATTCTTGATAAATGACTTGTACTAATTTGGAAATTGCTCGCAATACTTTCTACAGTTAAATCCGTTTCTAATTCATCATTTATAAACATAATCACTTTATTAACAGTTTGATGGCTAAATGTAGGCTGTTTACGGTCAGCGATAAAATACACATAAAATTCGATTAAATCATCTGCAAATTGCAGAAACTCAGCATCCTTCATTTTGTTTTCAATCATATCCGTGCAAGCTAAATTAAATGCAAATGCCTTTTTAGGAGGTACCTGATTATCGAGTAGCTTTCGTGCAATAATTGATGATAAAACTACAAAATATTGACGCACAGCTTTAATCATTTGCTTTCCAAAACGAGTAGATAAAATATCAATTAATGCACGTAATGATTGTTTTGCTTTCGTCTCTTCTAAATGATAAATTTCAAATAATAATCTCGACTCTACAGCAAAAAAATCTTCCACACCATCGTATTGATTAATATTATCAATTTCCTGAAAATAACGTTTAGATATTGTTCCTGCTATCGATTGTTGTGGCTGCATATATATCCCATCTTTCCTAAAAATACTCTCATACCTTCCTAGATTTACATAGCTGTTAAACAAGATGCATATTTATGTTGTAATGAATATAGCTAAAAAACCATTACTCTGAAACTATATTTTCGATAAATTACAAGATATTTTTTAGTAACTACAGTGAATATTACCATAATTTACGTTTTTTTATCAACCAATTTTTTATTTCCCTCGTTAATTTTTAGCATTGTTTAATATTGGAATTACTATTCCTTTCTAAATAAAAATTAACTACCTTTATGATAAATCTCAATAAAGCTACACTGTCTATCTTCAATTATAGTGCTTTTCATTCATTACTTTACCCTTTATTATAATAAACTCCCCTCAACAATATCTGAACAAATTATAAAGCTATATAAATATAAAAAGAGCAAAATAAAATATACCATTTAATTACTTTTAAGTGAAAATTAAATAATAACAATTTATCATAAACTTAAATAAAACAAAAAACAGCAATTTCTTTGTAGAAAAAGATACATAGTTTCTGTATCATTCTTAAATCTTCTATAGCATAAATACAAAAGTATATAGTAGAATGAAGGTTAAAGACTTTATTTAAAAGAGGTGTCGTATTATGGATCCAAAACAAGTGGAAGAAATCATGGAAATCATTAAAGAGTTTTTCCCTGAGGATACATCAATAGCAATTTCCAATACAGACGAATATGTATATTACCAGCCTAGTAAGAAAGTAGACTTAAAAATTAAACCTGGAGATCCTGTAAAAAAAGGGTCAGCCGCATACCAAGCGCTAACTTATGGGCAAAAAGTAAGTACCTATATAGAGCCTGATGTGTTTGGGGTTCCTTACTTTGGTATGAGCATTCCTTTAATGGAGGAAGGCGAAATGAAGGGAGCAATTACAGCTGTTTTCCCTCAAAAGCCATCACCATTTTTAACGAACTACATTACAATTAAAATAGATGATTGCTGGTATCCAATTAAGCATAATCAAGTCATCTATTTAGAAACACAGCTACGTAAAACATATGTTAAAACAATGAATCGTGCAGGCTATCATCGTCTAAATTTAAGTGATTTAGAATTATTTTTAGCACCTGACTCTTTCATTAGATGCCACAGATCTTACATCGTAAACATTGATTATATCGATGAAATTCAACCAGACTCTCACTCAACGTTCTTGCTTATTATGAAAGATGGTACACGCATTCCTGTAAGTCAACGCTATGCAAGCTATTTCCGTCGTTCGTTAGGTTTTTAAATTTTATCTACGATTTTGAAAAGAGATTGCTTCACTACATCAATTAATTAGTGATAAATTACTCTAGCCAAATGCTTTTTAATATCGCAACTGCAAGCAGTCTTCATTTCATTGATATTAAAATTATTATTTTTGTTTTATATACATACTATTACATAGTTCTCTATGCTATCGCAAATTCCAGTTTTTTCTCGTTTAAACGTTTTTTAAGCACTTTCATGTAAAATGTGAAGAAGTTGTGACAATTTGGTGATAATATGTGGTGGTATGTATTTTAAATAGCTGTTTTTAAAAAACAGAAAATTCTAACTATTAATTAAACTTATTCGCAAAGGAGGATTTTCAATGGATTCACGAATTGAAAAACGTTTAGGGGTAAAAGAATTAGCAAGCAAAATTGTTTCTGCTACAGAGGCTGCTGCACTTATTCAAGATGGCACTGTAGTAGGAATGAGTGGTTTTACACGTGCTGGGGATGCAAAGGTTGTACCTGAAGCACTTGCTGAACGTGCTAAAACTGAGCCACTAAAAATCGATGTTTATACAGGAGCATCTTTAGGACCTGAAGTTGATAATCACTTAGCAACTGTTGGCGCAATCCGCAAGCGTGGACCATTTATCGCAGATGCAGGGATTCGTAACTTAATTAACTCTGGTGAAGTCACTTATGTCGATGCACACCTTTCTCACAATGCTGAATTAGTTCGTCAAGGCATTATCGGCCCGATTAAACACTTAATTATAGAAGCAGTTGCTATTACAGAAGACGGTTTAATTATTCCAACAAACTCTGTTGGTAATTCACCAATCTTTGCGGAATACGCAGAGCACATCATTATCGAATTAAATGTTTCTCATCCAGAATCATTAGTAGGTATCCATGATATTTACATTCCAGGTGAGCAAGGTTCTCGTGAGCCTATTCCATTAACAGATGTTCAACAACGTCTTGGTGAAATTGGTATTCGAGTGCCACTTGAGAAAATTCAAGCAATCGTTGTTTCTGAAGAGCCAGATGCACCTTCATTAATCGTACCACCAGATGAAGAAACAGAAACGATGGCAAATATTTTACTAGATTTCTTCCGCTCTGAAATTAAAGCAGGTCGCTTAACAAATAGCTTAATGCCATTACAATCTGGCGTAGGCTCAGTTGCTAACGCAGTATTAGAAGGCTTCGCTGATTCAGAGTTTGAAAATTTAATAGTTGCCTCTGAAGTATTACAAGATGCAGTATTTAATTTAATCGATGCAGGTAAAGTAAAATTCGCTGCTGCAACATCAATTACACTTACTGAAGAATTACAAAAAAGAGTATACGGTAACTTAGAGAAATATGCGGATAAAATTGTTTTACGTCCACAAGAAATTTCTAACCATCCTGAGCTTATCCGTCGTTTAGGTTTAATCTCAATCAACACAGCTCTTGAGCTAGACATTTATGGTAACGTGAACTCGACTCACGTATCAGGTACAAAAATGATGAATGGTATCGGCGGCTCTGGTGACTTCGCACGTAATGCCCGTCTAGGTATTTTCGTAACGAAATCTTACGCAAAAGGCGGCGCTGTTTCCTCAATCGTACCAATGGTTTCTCACGTAGACCATACAGAGCATGATGTAGATGTAATTGTCACAGAGCAAGGTATCGCTGACTTACGTGGCTTAGCACCAAAAGAACGTGCACAACTTATTATCGAAAACTGTGCACACCCAGATTTCAAAGAGCAATTACGTGATTACTACAACCGTGCTGTTGAAGTAACAGGTAGCCATCAAACACCACATATTTTAGAAGAAGCTCTTTCTTGGCACGTAAATCTTGCTAAAAATAAAACAATGAAGCAAGAAGTACCTGCACAAGCTTAAAGCTATTGAAAAAGACAAAATCTGTTCAATCAGATTTTGTCTTTTTTTATAAATAAAATGCTATAATTAATTATTGAGAAATATTATCAGCTGGAGGTTTATTATGCGTTTCTTCATATATGCGATTATTTTCTTTTCATTTTTCGACTTATTTACACAGCTACCTGTCATGAGTACCTTTGCTGAATCTGTTGGTGCTACGCCTTTTATCGCAGGGCTAGCGGTCGGTATGTATTCGTTTTCTAACACGTTCGGCAATATTTTATCTGGCTTTTGGACTGATAAAAAAGGACCTTTCCATGTTCTTGTTATAGGCTTGCTCCTAACAGGTATCTCTCTTCTATTATATCGTTTTATTGAGGAGCCTATATTGCTATTAGCGATTCGTTTTATCCACGGCTTAGTCGCTGGATTTATCGTTCCTGCTGCATTTACTTATTTAGCAAATGCCACAGAGCAAACGAAGCGTGGGAAAAGCAGTGCCATTTCCGGTGCTTTTGTTGGCATTGCAGCAATTTTCGGCCCTGCCTTTAGCGGAATTATGGCGAGCCGTCAAAGCGTCCCATTTGTTTTTAGTATTACAGCTATTTTTATGCTTATTTTAGGCTTGTTAACATTATTCATGCTACGCAATACAAAAATTGTAAAATCAAAGCAGCAGCAACAAGCTGTTCCTGTTCGGGCGTTTTTCCGCAATAGTGGCACCCTAAAGGCATTTACAGGTGCTTTTTTCCTTATGTTTTCCCAAGGTGTCATCGCCTATCAGCTACCTCTACATGTGCAGTCACTAGGCTTTGACTCACGTATGAGTGGCATGCTGATGAGCGTCTTTGGTGTTGTAGCAGTGCTTGTCTTTATTTTACCAACAAATCGGATTTTTGATAAGGTTGCTCCAACCTACACATTAGCTATCGGGATTAGTTTAATGGGTATTAGCCAACTACTTTTAAGCCAATCGGATAATAGCGGGATGTTATACAGTGCACTTATTTGCTATGGCATCGGCTTTGGTCTGTTATTCCCATCAATTAACTCCTTGTTGATTGATTCTACATCTGTTGAAGTCCGTGGGAAAGCATATGGTTATTTTTATGCCTTCTTCTCATTTGGTGTTGTTATTGGCTCATCTTTACTAGGATTACTTGCATTATCACATACACACGGCTTTATTTTAACAGGTGTTATTTTATTAATTTTCGCTGGTGTGAGCTTAATTAATTTCAATAAAGAAAAACAAGCTGCTCATTAATTTAAATATGAAATAAGGCTGTTGGACAAATATTCGCTTGTCCAACAGCCTTATTTTTTACGTTAATTCTTCTTGTTCATTTTCGTTATAATATTGCACCGATGTTTGTGCACCCTCTGCAATCATATTGTTTTCGCGAATTTCTGTCGTATTTGCACTTGCAGGTGTTTCTGCTATATCTTGCAGCGGTGTTTCCTCTTCATAATTTCCCTTAGCCGAATCCATCATCTCTGTCGCTTTTGCTTTTACGTCATTAAAATAGCCCATGACTTTATCCCTGTTGTCTTTCTTACTTAAATAGCTCGCTGCGCCTGCAACTAAACCTGCAATAACAACGCCTTTTCCTTTAAATTTTGCCATGATTGATTCCCTCCATTATTATTCACGTTATATGGAAGTTATACCCTGACTTTCAGGGCTTTAAACATTTTGTGCTGTATCAATACTTTATCTTGATTCAGTAAATCTATGTCCTGTCATTGAATGACAGCAAATAAAGCATTCATCCCATTATCTTATCGAGCTAGTTGTTTTCTATTGAATTAAGATAAAGCATGTCGATATGTGGCACATTATCCAACTCATAAGGCTCAGAAGTCGCTACAAATCCGAATTCCTCATAAAATCTTTTCAAGTAATTTTGCGCTTCAATAAATATATTTGTCGTTGTCCAGCGTCCTTTTGCTTGCTGCATTGTGAACGCAACTAATTCTTTCCCTAAACCTGTGCCACGCTTCTCCCTTGCCACAACCACACGTCCAAATGACACTTCCTCATATTTCTCACCAGGTGGAAGTAGACGTGCATAGGCAACAATTCTTCCCTTCTCCTGATAAATGATATGTAAACTATTTTGATCATGATCATCTAAGTCCTCATAAATAGATTGCTGCTCTACAATAAATATATTCACACGATGTTGAATGATTTGATAGAGCTCCGCTGTCGTTAATTCGTGGAAATTTTTCACTATCCAAGCCATAAGTATGTAACTCCTTTTTATTTTATTTTTTAGATGTTTATAATCATACAGCTTCGGGTATTTATATAATATCAACAGAAAGGGGCGATGGAAATGTTTAAATTTCAAGACGTACAGTTCGGCGGACAAGAAGTATTATCAATACTAGGAGCGGCAGGCGTGCTAACATCGCTCGTATACTTCTTTGTCATGTAATTTCAATAGCATATAGATGAGGGGCCGTCCAGAAAGTGAACTTTCTGGATGGCTCCGCTTTTTTATATAGTCAATTTTTGATTAAAATTGTGCTCCTGCGGTGGTCACAATAGAGCTTTGCTGCGACGAGTAACCGCAGGAGCAAATGGTTTTAACTGCGACGAGTAACCGCAGGAGCAAATTGTCACCATCCTCGTCGCAAAGGGGGCATCCCAAAATGACTTTTCGGACGCCCCTTTTTATCATTTTGGTATTACTAAAATTGTTGTATTGATATTTTGATTGTTACAGCCTTGAACTGTATAAGTTGCCCCTTCATTATCTTCTTTTACTGAAATAGTTGTACATGTAGCTGCTGTCACTGTCTTTTCACCATATTCATCCTGCCTTGTATCATGTGAATATTTAAGAACTTCTCCTACATATTCCAATGTATCTAATATAGGGTCACCCTCTATTGTATATTGAACGATTGTTACTCTATCCTCTTTGCTTTCTGCAATATTATTTAGAAATTGCTGAAATCGTTCTATATTTTCAATCTCTTGTCTTACGATAATTGCATCTTTTGGTATAGAGGCAGATGGTTTAGTAATGTTATTTGTATTTTGACAGCCTACGATCAATAAGATACAGAGCGATAGTAAAATTGAATTTTTCATATTTTACCTCCTCACCATTAGAAAAAAAGAGCCTAGTAGTGCTACTAAGCTCTTTTACATTATTATGCTTTCACATCGTCATAGGCATCGCTTTTTTCAAAAGAAGAAACGACGTATGAACAAATCGCATGCATTTTTAAATTGTTCGTACGCGCATAGTCTGCTGCTGCATCCAATAATTTTTTGGCTACCCCTTGTCCACGCAGCTGATCAGACACGTAAGTATGATCCATATGCATGACGCTGTCCTTCTCAGTCCACGTAATTTCAGCTAAACGCTCCCCATTTTGCTCATATTCATAAGCAAATGCGCCGCCATTTTGTACTAATGTAAATTCCATCGTATCCATCCCCTTTATGTTATTTAAACCATGAAGAAATCGTTTCTATTAATTTATTAAAGAAGTTTTTGACACCATTCCAAAAGCCTTCATCTTGTAAAATGGGTGCAAACTTTTCTTCAATCGTTTTACTTAAGTCTGTTAGCTGTGATGATAGCTTGGAAAAATCAATATCTAAGCTACGAATGCGATCCATTAAATCAACTAATAGCTGACGGTCTGTTTCGCTTAAATTAATTTGTAGACGCGATAATTGATCCGAGACGATTTTTTCAACTTCCTCACGTGTTACAGGCTTTTGCTCTGCAATCACTTTTTTAATCTCTGTTAAAAGCTCTGCAATACGTTCATCTGAAATCCCTGCACTATCTGCAATGGATGTCGCTACATTCAATTCTTCATTCGCTACATCTGTACGTTCAATATCAAGCTTTTCACCTGTTTTCACTTCATATGCCTTATAAATACCAACTAATGCTGAATGACCTGTTACTGGCTTCGGTGCTGCAATTTCTACGATTGCATCCTCAATCCCAGCTGTCACCATCGCATTTGCGTATATTTCCGCTGTAACCTCTGTAATATTTTCAGGTGTTACAATGCTAATAGTAAGCCCTTTGCCCTCTTCCTGACGCGTAATTTTCGCAGAAGAATACATGCGAGAGCTAGCGTTGCTATTTTTAATATATTGTACTAAATCCTCACCAGACACCGTCACTTCATCAATTTCTGGCTCTTCGTTTACACGTAGTGCCGTTTTTACTGTTTCCTTTTCTGCCTCTGATAGATTAGCACCGTACACGACAATTGGTACACCAAGCTTCTCATTGATTGGCTTTTGTGTTGCGGCATTTGCAAACGGCGCAAATACTGTTAAAGCCAACACTGTTATAATAAGTTTTAACATCCATTTTTGTTTCATATTATTCTCCCCTCAAACACTTCACTGGTTGTACGTATTAAGATACGTCATACCTTTGTTTATTAGTACGTGTTTAAAAGTAAAAGGTTGCAGATAGCTTACACAAGCTCTGTCCAACCATCTTGCTGCTTAATTTTACGCGCCTTCATTAACGAGCCTAGCGCACGTTTAAAAGCACCTTTACTCATATCAAACATCTCTTGAATTTCCTCTGGCGTCGATTTATCACCAAACGGCATTTTACCGCCAACGCTTTCTAAATATGCGTAAATTTTTTCAGCATCATCACCTAAGCGCTCATGCTTACGAGGTAACATCGATCCATTTAATGAGCCATCATCCTTCACATCGATAATACGAACTTGTACATCTTGTCCTAAACGTGGCTCTGCCTTCATTTCAGATTCATGCACAAAAATACGGTATGGTGTATCAACACCAATTAAAAATGAGCCTACAGGTAGCAAGCGATACGGGCGTGCAAGGATATTTTGATTGTACATATCCTCCAAGGCACCTTCATATAATTCATTTACTTTCTCTTCTGTTGCTAAACGACCGAATAAATCGCCACTGCGGTCTGTGCGCAATGTCATAAATAAGTGGTCACCTGGCTGTGGCCAAAGCTCCTGCAATGCAGGTAAATCCTCTGCTTTGACAATAACTTCACGTGATGTACCAATATCAACAATTGCACCTTCACGTGTTACTTTCAAAACGCGCGCCCAATCATATTGCCCTTCTAAAATTGTTGGCAAGGCAGTCGTTGCTTGCAAATCACCTCGACGGTCTGCATATAAAAAGACTGTCAATCGATCACCAATCGCAACCTCCTCCACAACCTCCGACATGTTTAATGGGACTTCCACATCGCCATTTGTTAACATATAGCGCGAGCTTTGTTGTTCCAATACTGTTAATTCTACAACTTGCCCTGAGCGTAATTCATTCATCTTTTGCAAATTCCTTTCTATTGCTTATATATTTTGCTGTGCCTTCATAGCATCCAATTTCGTTACAAAGTCCTTGTCCTCTTCCATTAGCTGTACTAAATCAGCAATTCGATCAATTGCATTCCAGCTTAAATGGTGCTCAATTCCTTCAACGTCTTCATAGATACGTTCTTCATCTACACCAATAATACGCAAAAACTGCTCTAGTAAATCGTGTCTTTGCACAAGCCGCTTTCCTAATTTTTCCCCTTTTGGCGTGAGTGTTAAACCTCTATATTTTTCGTATACTAAGTAGCCGTCCTTATCTAACTTCTGAACCATTTTTGTAACAGACGAAGGTAGAACAGATAATGCTTCTGCGATGTCGGACACTCGTGCATACCCTTTATTGTCAATTAATAAATAAATTTGCTCGATATGATCCTCCATACTTGGTGTTGGCATATCCGAAAACCCCTCTCTTTCATTTAACTATCTTAATTTTACTACATATTTAGGCGGAAAGATAACTGAAAACAATAAGGAGACATGAGAAAAGTAAATACCTTTCATTTTATCTATTTGCAAATCAAATAAATCCATACTAGAATTTCCTTAGATAAATTTCCATATAAAAGAAATGATAGAAGGAGGAATAATCATAAAATATCAATGGCGCATTACAAAATATAACCCAGCCTATCGTAATGAGTACGGTGCTTATATGAAAGAGGAATGGATAAGCTCTTTTGATATCGGTAAATCAGTCACACTTGAGGATTATTTAAAAATAGAAACTGCCTATGTCGATACAGTCATGAAATTTTTAGAAGCGAATCAGATTGATTTTGTGCGGATACTTAAAGTAACTCACATTGATAAGAATAAAAATTCTATCTTATATGACAAAGATATAGAGGCACTTCCGTTACAAGATGATTGCGAAGTACCTGCTTCACAAGTTCCACTCTTGGCTAAAATGACATTGCGAGACTACATTCATTGTAACTTTATTACAGAAGACTTCTTTATCCATTTTGGGGATGATTACTATATGTTTATCGGCTCTAATAGCTATCATGAGGAACCTTTACAATTTGCTAGAGCACATAATTTATTTGTCGAAGATATGATTTCTCCCTTCTATGTAGAAGAGAAAGATATAATGAGGTTTGTCAGTTGGTCAGATAAAGAGGATGAATACTCTATCATTTTAGGAGAAGAAAGTTTACTACCTATTCCATTAGAGGAATATCGAGATTTATTAGGTCTTTCAGCTATCCATCCTGTAACAGGTGTCTTTCCGATTACAATGGACAATAAAGATTTTTTCCAAAGTAAAATTAACCACCAAATCGATTTTACTAAATACAATTATTATTTAGCCTCGATTACTTAAAAACTAAACCTCAATTCGCTCATTAAATAAAGCAGCCTACAACTTGTTATTCAACAGTTGTAGGCTGCTTTCACTATTCACCATGCCCTAAACCTTGCCCTACTTTATAAATGGCATGAATGATTTCTTTATTAATCGCTTCAATGTTTTGTGGTGTATTTAAAACTTTAAAAGCTTCTTGTCGTGCAGCATCCGATGCAACATATTTTGGTGGCAAGCTATTTAATGCCTCCGCTATAATATTCATCTCACATTGCTCACAATGACAAAACGTTTGGTACTCTACTCCATAAAGTAAAAACCGAACAAGTCCACGGACAATTTCTTCAGTAACATTCATTAAAAATGGTGGTGTCAATTACATCGCCTCAATCATTCATGTACTACGAAGATTTGTCATACTCCCTTTTCACCAAAAGTTTTGTGCTAGTACATCATTAAATTTGTCCCCTTATCATATAACATTATATATTATGTTGCAAATAACTTGTTTACGATTGTATTTCAAGTAAAAAAGCAAATATTCCTCATATTTCCTAGTATTTATGCCAATTTAATCACATAAACTGATTTTCATATTAACAAATATTTTAATATTTTAGGAAAATGATAAAGATGTTTGAAAATTGTGTTTTACTGTTTATTTAATAAACGTAAAGAATTTAATACAACAAGCAATGTCGCACCCATATCTGCAAAAATGGCAATCCATAAAGTGAGCCAGCCTGGGATAACGAGCAATAGAGCAACTAGTTTTAATAGAAGCGCAAATGCGATATTTTGCTTAATAATCGTTAATGTTCTTTTGCTTAGCCGCATTGTATATGGAAGCTTTGTTAAATCATCGCCCATTAATACAATGTCAGCTGTTTCTAATGCCGCATCTGTGCCTGCACCGCCCATTGCAATACCTACAGAAGCTGTCGCAAGTGCTGGGGCATCATTGACACCATCTCCGACCATCGCTACTTTACCGTACTTCTGCTGTAATTCCTTCACTGCCTGCAATTTATGCTCTGGCAACAAGCCTGCACGCACATCTGTAATACCAAGATTTTTTGCAATTGCTTGTGCTGTTAATGGCGCATCTCCTGTTAGCATTACACTATGCTCAAGCTGTGATACAACTTCTTTACTTTCTTCACGAATTTGGTCTGCAATCGCTAATACCCCAATGCATTCATTATTACGTGCCGCTACAATAACAGATTGCCCTTCAGCGGCAAGCTTATCAATTTGCTGTATTAGCTCTTCGTTAACCTTAGCAATCGAAGCAATCCATTTTACACTACCTACTGCAATTTGCTGTCCACCAACAGTTGCATAAGCTCCTTTTCCAGTCACTGATTGGAAATCTGATGCTTGGGCGATTTCAATATGCTGATTGGCAGCCTTTTTCAAAATAGCTTGCGCTAATGGATGCTGCGACTTTTTCTCAACAGCTCCTACTAATGCAAGTAGCTCCTGCTCTGTGATATTAGCAGTAATAATTGCTGTGACCTCTGGTGTTCCTTTTGTTAATGTGCCTGTTTTATCGAAGGCAACTGCATTAATATGTCCTAGCGCCTCAAGATAAACGCCACCTTTAATCAGTACACCATGTCTTGCTGCATTGCCAATCGCTGTCACAATCGCAACGGGCGTCGAGACAACTAATGCACACGGGCAACCGACAACGAGCACTGCTAAGCCTTGATAAATCCATTCAAGCCAATGTCCTGTCACTAACGATGGAATCACAGCGACTAATATCGCCACAACGATAATAGCAGGCGTATAATATTTAGCAAAGCGGTCAACAAATTTTTGAGATGGTGCTTTTTCCGCCTGTGCCTCTTCTACTAAATGAATAATTTTCGCAATCGTTGTGTCATGAACGAGCTTCGTTACTTTTACCTCAAGTGCGCCTTCTTCATTTAATGTGCCTGCGAACACTTCGTCATCGACTGCTTTATGCACTGGAATCGATTCGCCTGTAATAGATGCTTGATTGACGGAGGATGTACCATTGATCACAACACCATCCATCGCAATTTTTTGTCCAGGTTTTACAATAAGGATATCGCCAATTTTCACGTCCTCTGTTGGCATTTCTATTTCATGTGAATGATTGCCATGTGCGCGTTTAATTAAGGCAACTGGTGGTGCAATATCCATCAATGTTTCGATTGATTGACGCGCCTTATTCATTGAGTACGCCTCTAATGCTTCACTCACTGCAAATAAAAAGACAACAACTGCCGCCTCCTGCCATTCACCAATAATGGCTGCACCAATAATCGCTATAGTCATTAATGTTTTCATATCAAATTCAAAGCGCATTAGGTTTTTAAAGCCTGTAATAAAGATGGATGTGCCTCCAACGACTATTGCCCCTATGTAAAGAGCAACAACAGGTAGACTATTTTCTGCTGTGAAGCTTGCTGTTAGCACTGCCGCAATGACAAATAGCAAAGAAATAGCTGCTAAAATATTTTCCTTGCGCTTATAAAACGGAATCGCTGTTTTACGTCGATCATTGATTGATTTCACTTTAATGCCATCAAAGGCACCCGCCGCTTCAAGCTGTTCGACTGTTGCTTCTCCTACAACCGTTAATTTTGCTGCACCGAAATTCAACTGTACATCCTCAACCGTCGCAATTTCTCGGACATTGCGTTCAAATTTCGCTGCACAGCTTGCGCAAGACAAATTTTCAAGGCGATATTGTTGATTAGTAGTAGCCATTTAATTGTCCTCCTCCGCATGCTCATAGGCAATTTTCACAATTTGATACACATGCTCATCCGCTAAGGAATAGTAAACGAGCTTTCCTTCACGATGAGATTTTGCCAAGCGATTTTCTTTTAAATAGCGTAAATGATGTGAAGCTGTTGCGACAGAGGAACCAATGATTGCTGCAACATCACATACACATAAAGCTTTTTCAATCGTTAACGCATAGGCGATTTTCAAGCGCGTTTCATCCGCTAAAGCCTTTAAAAACTTCGCAACATGCCCTAGCTCTGGCAACTGCCCTTGCACACGTGCCACCGTTTCTTCATTAATTTTCGTTACCTCGCAAACATCCTTCATCACATTGCCACCTCATTCAAATGTTCATTTGATTGTAGTATACAGTATATGCAAGTAACGTTCAAATGTTTGTTTGAATGTTTGGGTTTTTATTTGATTTTGCTAATTACTTTCCATATGCTTTAATTAATATTGGAGAAATTGGAGTCGATATAATGGAACGAGAAAAAATCTTTATCGATATGACAAATGGAAAGAAAAAACTAGATACAAGTAAAATGGATGAATGGACCTCTGAAGAATTGCAAGAATTTTTTCCAGATGAAAGTGAATATACAGGAATACAAGTTGATTTAATTCAGCACAAAAACTTTTATTTGAAAGTCACACTTGTTTATATCCATGAAACAGAAAAAAATACATATATAGAGTTCGAAGCACAAAATAGGCTGCAAAATGATATGCTCATTCGCTTCGGCAAGTGGTGGATGGATAATCAAGAGTTTGACTTATCACAACGTACTCCAACATTGATTCCAACAAAACTTGAAGCCGTCGCCTTTTCTGAATCTGTACACTTTATGTTTATGGAAAGTGGCTTTGCAATGGAAATTGATCTTTTAGATGCTGACAGTTTTAAGATTTTAAAATCGTACGATATTAAAGTCAAAGTATACCCTAGTTAAATACACATCTTAAATCACCAGTTATTTGTACCCAAATATTTTCTAAAGAGGTGACATCATGCAACGAGAAAAAATTCTTATTGATCAGACAGTTTGGAAAAAGAAATTGGACACGATGAAAATGGATGAATGGACGGCTGAGGATTGGGAAGAGTTTTTTCCACCTGAAGGTCCTCCTGCTAAAATGCAGTTCGATTTAGTACAACATATAGACCTCTCTTTAAAAATTGATCAAATTTACTTTTTAGAAGTAGAAGATAATATGTATATAGAGTTTGAAGTGCAAAATAAGATGAAAAATAATATTTGTATTCGTTTTGGTAAGTGGTGGATTGATGATAAAGAATTTGATTTATCAGAGCATCCCCCCATTCTTATTCCTACATCATTTAAATCATTTTTCTTTACTGAACATGTACATTATATGTTTTTTAAACATACAATTGCGATGGAAATCGATGTTTTAGATGCAAATAGCCATGAGATTTTGAAAGCCTACGATATTAAAATCAAAGTTTGGCCCGAATAGACATAAAAAAAGCGCATGAAATGCCCTCAAATCATTTCATGCGCTTTATTTCTATTCAAAGCATTAGTCTTCTATTGTAATCAACATAGAGGTGCTATTATTTTTTTCGAGATGGCACTCTCCCCATGTACAAAGATCATCCAATATCGTATTTAAGGATGAACCATAGTCTGTTAAGGAATATTCTACTTTTGGCGGTACTTGATTGTATACTTTTCTTTGAATAATCCCATCATCCTCCAGCTCTCTTAATTGCTGTGTCAGCATTTTTTGTGTAATATTGGGCATTAAACGTTTTAATTCGCTCGTTCTTTTTGTGCCCTTTTTTAAATGACAAAGAATAACTACCTTCCATTTCCCTCCGATTACATCTAACGTTGCTTCCACTGGAATATGATATTGCTTCATAGCGATAACCTCCGAATTTATTTAAATGTTACTTTTTAGTGCCTATAACACTTTAAAGTGCGTACTTACTTTTATTTATCGTCTGTTTCATAATAGCATATGCAAGCAGAAAACATATAGTACGATACTAAAAAGTGCCTATATTACTTTTTAGCATGTACAGTCTTTAATAAATAGGAGGGAGTCAATTGAATACAAATACGGTATCCTCCTTAGATGTGCAAACAAATCATCGAAGTGTTTTTGCATTACTAGCACTAGCTATTAGTGCGTTTGGAATTGGCACAACTGAATTTATTAGTGTCGGTTTATTGCCATCTATTGCGGAGGATTTACATGTTTCTGTGACAACAGCTGGTTTAACAGTATCTTTATATGCACTTGGAGTAGCTTTTGGAGCTCCAATTCTTACATCGTTAACAGCTAGTATGTCACGCAAAACACTATTAATGTGGATTATGATTATCTTTATTATAGGTAATGGAATTGCAGCAATGGCAACAAGCTTCGCTGTATTGCTTATTGCTAGGGTTGTAGCTGCATTTGCACATGGTGTTTTTATGTCAATCGGTTCAACAATTGCTGCTGCGCTCGTGCCAGAAAATAAACGTGCTAGTGCCATAGCTACTATGTTTACTGGCTTAACAGTAGCTACTATTACAGGCGTTCCAATTGGGACATTTATCGGTCAGCAATTTGGCTGGCGTGCATCCTTTATCCTTATTGTACTAATTGGCATTGTTGCTTTAATCGCCAACAGCATGCTAATTCCATCCAATTTGAAAAAAGGTGCACCTGTAGCATTTCGCAGTCAACTGAAATTAATAACAAATAGGCGTCTGCTGCTTGTTTTCCTCATTACTGCGTTAGGCTATGGTGGTACATTTGTTATTTTTACGTATTTATCACCCTTATTACAGGAGGTAACAGGGTTTAGTGCAAATGCTGTGACAATTATTTTGCTAGTATATGGAATTGCCATTGCTATTGGAAATATGGTTGGTGGGAAATTATCAAATCACAATCCAATTCGAGCGTTATTTTTTATGTTTGCAATACAGGCAATTGTGTTATTCGTGCTAGCGTTTACAGCACCATTTTCTATAGCAGGGCTTATTACAATTATTTTGATGGGCTTATTTGCATTTATGAATGTGCCTGGACTACAAGTATATGTTGTTATATTAGCAGAGCGTTTTGTGCCGAGCGCTGTTGATGTTGCATCTGCCATTAATATCGCTGCCTTTAATGCAGGTATTGCGCTAGGTGCTTATTTAGGTGGTGTTGTGACAAACTCATTCGGTTTAATTCATACTACTTGGGTAGGTGGCATCATGGTAGTAGGTGCAGTTATTTTAACAGCTTGGAGCATCAAACTAGAAGAAAAAGATCAAAAGGAGAAAATATTATGATGAAAAATTTACAAAGTACAACAGTATTGCATAACGGTGTAGAAATGCCTTGGTTTGGTTTAGGTGTTTTTAAAGTAGAGGACGGGCCAGAGCTAGTGGAAGCTGTCAAGGCTGCAATTAAAGCAGGCTATCGTAGCATCGATACAGCTGCAATTTATGAAAACGAAAAGGCTGTAGGCGAAGGTATCCTTGCAGGTATAAAAGAAGCTGGTATTACGAGAGAAGATTTATTTGTTACTTCAAAGGTGTGGAATGCTGACCAAGGCTATGAAACAACACTTGCTGCTTATGAAGAAAGCTTGAATAAATTAGGATTAGATTATTTAGATTTATACCTTGTTCACTGGCCTGTAGAAGGTAAATATAAAGAAACGTGGCGAGCGTTAGAAACACTTTACAAGGAGAATCGTGTACGTGCAATTGGCGTAAGTAATTTCCAAATTCATCATTTGCAAGATGTGATTAAAGAGGCAGAAATTAAACCGATGATTAACCAAGTGGAATATCATCCCCGATTAACGCAAAAAGAATTACAAATGTTTTGTAAAGAGCAGGGTATCCAAATGGAGGCATGGTCACCACTTATGCAAGGTCAACTATTAGATAACGACATATTACAGGAAATTGCGAATAAATATGATAAATCTATAGCACAAATTATTTTGCGCTGGGACTTGCAAAATGAAGTTGTCACAATTCCAAAATCAACAAAAGAACATCGTATTATTGCCAATGCTGCTATTTTTGATTTCGAGCTAGCACGAGAAGATATGGAACAAATCGATGCATTAAATGAAAATTACCGCGTTGGGCCAGATCCAGATAATTTCGATTTTTAATGCGCACCATCTCAACGTTCTCCTCATACTCTAAACAAAAGTAGGTAGGAGTGAAAACATGCCAATACGCACAGGCAAACAATATATTGAACAAATTGATGCACTCCAAACGTTTATTGTTATTGATGGAAAAAAAGTAGAGGGCAGAGTGTCTGAGCATCCTGCTTTTCAAGGTGTCATCCACAGTCAGGCGAAACTCTTTGACAAACAACATGAGGAAAGTGTTATCGACATCATGACATATCAATCACCAACAAGTGATACACGTGTTGGGATGTCCTTTCGCCAAGTATTGACTATCGAAGATCTCCAAAAAAGAAGGCTGGCTGCAAAAGAATGGGCATTATGCACACATGGCTTTATGGGAAGAAGCCCAGATTATATGAACACCGTATTGATGGCTTTAGCATCAGCTACAGATTATTTGCAGGGAAAGCCGAATTGCTTTCCAGAGCATTTGCAACAGTTTTATGAGTTGGCACGTGAGCAAGATTTAACACTGACACATACATTTATTGAGCCACAAGTAAATCGAAAGCTATATTATATCGAAGATGATGAAGTAACGATTGCGGCGAGAATTGTAGCAAAAACGAGTCAAGGGCTTGTTATTCGAGGTGCGCGACTTCTTGCTACACAGGGTGGCATGACCGATGAACTTTTAGTATTATCCTCAAACAGCTTCGATATAGAGAGAAGTTTTGGCTTCTCTATCCCAAGCAATACAGCAGGTTTAAAATTTTATTGTAGACAATCGTTTGTTGCTGGTACTTCCACATTTGATCATCCATTAAGCAGCCGCTTTGAGGAAATGGATGCAATTGTTGTTTTTGATGATGTTGTTGTACCATGGAAGCGTGTTTTTTATTATGAGAATTTAGAGGTTGCCAATCAGTTTGTGAATGTAAGTGGCTTTCAAGCATACACATTACATCAAGTATTAACGCGGCAAATCGTTAAAACTGAATTTGTTTTAGGTGTAGTACAATCTATTGTGAATACGATAAATATTGGAGATTACCCACATATCCAACAAAAGGTAGTGGATATCATTGTCACATTAGAAACGATGAAGGCATTATTGTTAAAATCTGAATCTGAGGCTCATAGGGATATTTTTGGGTTCCTTCGACCACATCAGCCAACATTACAAGTAGCCATTCAAGTGTTCCCTAAAATGTATCCACAATTCTCAGAAATTATCCAGTTACTTGGAGCAAGCGGGCTCATGTCTATTCCAAATGAAAAGTCTTTTGCTGTAGATAATGGAGACTTAAAGCATTATTTGCAATCATTTCAGGATGATGGGAAAGAGCGTGTAAAAAAATTCCGGCTAGCTTGGGATTTAGCGATGAGTAGCTTCGGCACAAGACAAACATTATATGAGCGCTTCTTTTTTGGTGATCCTCTCCGCCTAGCTGCTCGTCTATATCACTCTTATAACCGAGAAGAATACCTTCATCGTGTAGAGGATTTTTTAGCAGAAAAGGAATTGTAACTATCACTATCCCTCTATTTTTATAAATTTGTGCAAATAAACGAGCAACATTGAATATAAAAGGTGGTTCGAAGTAGCTAAATGACTTCCAATGACAATCGTTTTTTGTTTTCAAAAAAGCGATTCGGTATGTATAAAGTACCGAATCGCTTGCTGTTCTCGTTTTATTGTAAATACGTACTTAATGATAACTCACGATTTATCTCAGCAATATGTGTGTAAGTGACATAACCTCCATGAGTTCCTTTTATAATACCTAAGTATTGAAAATTATTATAAACAGTTCCACCACTATCACCATGTTCCGCATGCAAATTAGTAGACCTCATTCCAATAAATTGATTTCCCCAAACCTCATAACTGGTATTTTTACTAATAAGTGTACCACAGGTAACGAAAGTTGTTTTTCCTGTTTTACATACAGCTTGTCCTACAATATCTGCATTTCTTGCTTGTGAGGAAGTCATTTTTCGAACAGCTCCATTTAAATAAATATTACTGTTCACCATAGAAGATGGCACTTTAATTGTAAGCGCATCTACATAACCCGTATGTCTTATTGAAGAAACCTGACCTAAAGTAGTTGTTCCATATTTATAAACATCAGTATAGTAGGTAGTTTGTTTTGTGGTAACTTTATCATATAGAATACTGCAATGTCCGGCAGTCACTAAATAATAATTGCTCCCACTTGTTGCATAATATCCTGTCGAACAAGTATTACCCCTACTCGTTACAATTAGTTCGCCTCCATAAGGCCCTCTAAAATTCCTTGGAGATTCAATCTGCTCCACCTCTATCGGATAATTGTTAAATATTTTTAATAACTCCTCTTCTTTAATTGTTGAATATTCAACAATTCCAATAATAATTTTTTCATTTACTACATCGACCCTCGTAGAATCAAAATCTAAATTCAACTCTGCTTTCTTAGCCCAAATTGCATCAGATATTGCATTTAAGTCTTCTTCACTATAAAAAGCTTCTTCTATTCTATAAGGAATAGTCAGGTTGATTGATTTTAATTCCTTGAATAATTCCGTACTTGCTGATTTTTGATGATAATTCTTTAGCTTTACAACTACTTCCCCACCCTTTGACTGATCAATATACATCGTCACATTTTCTTGATTAAACTTTTCATTCAGCATTTTTTTAATCTTCGGCAGATTATTATTTTGAACTTCAAATCTTTCCATCAATTCCATTGTTTCTTTTTCAGTTAGAGGAACTTCAAAAATACGCCCTTTACCTTGTTTATCATTTTGATTAAGTAATTTAATTTTATCGATATTATTGTCTAAACCAAAACTTTCCCTAAACTTAATTTGTTCGTTTATGCTAGGTGTATCATTATTAGCTAAAGAAATTGAACTACCTCCCAAAATAGATATAACTAGCACAAATAATCCAACAATAATTCTATATTTATACATCCTACCACCCCATAAATTTAATTAAGTACATATTTTAAATATAATATTTTACTTAAATAATTTGTTTTTTAATATATTGTTTTATAAAATCTCTATTTCCACAACTTCAATATACCCTGGTAAAGAAAGTTGAGCTGTATCATACCAAACCTTAACTTTCTCTCCTATATTAAATTCTTCTATCCCTCCCTTCAACCCGCACCAAGCGCCATCTTGATATTTATCAATGATTTCCTGTGGGCTTAAAGTATTTAAATCCTCTTCTGTTACATCACCAACCACTAGTAGACTGCCATTTTCTATTGTAACAATTATGCCAATCATATACGATGCTGCTGGTTGCGATACTTCATTTTTCGGCTTTTCTTCACATCCTGCCATAAACAAGCTAAGCAAAAAACACAACAATAAGACACTCTTCCTTGTCATACTCCATCTACTCCTTTCATCAGAAATACTTCAGGTTATAGCTGAAAACTAAAAAGACAAATACAATATAGAAAACAAATTTTGAGCATGCTGCAAAACATCTTAAATCCCCATTAATTCCCTACATTATACTATAAACATTTTTTTCAACAACCGACAATATCCGACAATGCACCGACAATTTTTTTGTCGGTATTCGAGAGGCTTCCTTTAAAATGAATACTTATTAACAAAAATAAGCTGTAGTACAAGTAGGTCAATACCTTTTTGTACTACAGCTTTTAGTTACTATTCTGCCTTCAAAATTAAATCATAGGCAGGATCGATATCACCGTTAATATATGTGCGGTGGTAACGACCATATACCCAGCCGGATACTTGGTTGTCATACCATTTCGATTTTAAATGCCCGCTTTGCCCTGGACCAACGATATGATCAGCATAGTTTAAATTATTTAAATCTGCGACAAAGCGCCATGATGCACCATGGTTAACATTGCCATTGGCATCATTCGCTGCTGCCATTACTGTTACGCGTGAGCCACCAGTAGGCATCGTTTTCGGATTGACATATGAGGCAATAAAATCAGATGCACTTGCAAGTGGGTGCTTGAATAAAATTTTATGGTAAGTGCCCCATTGCCATTTGGCAACAGATGTACCGTACTTCACTTTTAAATCTGCGATAGCACGCTCAAATGAACCATAAACAACTTGGTCTAAGCCACCTGCCTGCTTCACCCATACACCTTCATTTCCAGCGTATGCTTTGCGCAGCATTTCATCCATAATTTGATATTTACCAGGCATCATTTCATAAACATCTGCTGGCATTTGGTCTTTGAAAATCGTCTCTTTAATCTCTTCAATCAAGAAGTGCCATATTAATGGCTGTGCGTCATCTCTGTTGTCGTATAATTCCCACTCTTCCATTAATGCAATAATATCAGCATATTTCCCATCTGTATCATTCGCTTTAATTGTTTCAAGGAAGCCTGGTAAAAATTCAGCTGCATACAGATTTTTCTTATCTATTTGCATTGCCTTCATCTCTGCTCTTGTGAAGCCCTCGTACACGTCTCCAGTTTCTTCATCAACGGTGCCGATGCTCTCTTTTACAGATTCAATCATTTCTACAATGCGCTCATAGCGATATGGCTGTGCCCAGAAATTCGTAATATGGTACGGATATTCTTCACCAATAATTTGATTGTTCGCTGTTGCGATATAGCCTGACTCAGGATTAATCACTGTTGGCAATTCATCATAAGGGATAAAGCCCTCCCAGCCGTATTCAGAGGAATCTCCTGGTACTGGCAGCTGTCCATCGCCTTTTTTCCGAATCGGAATATCACCGTTTGCTTTATAAGCAATCGTGCCATCCGTTGAAGCAAAGACGAAATTTTGTGCTGGTGCACGGAAATCATTTAATGCTGTTTCGAATTCTTCCCAGTTTGTCGCTTTATTAAAGCCGATAATTGCACGTAGCTCTCTCGTTGGCTGCAATGCTGTCCACTGCATCGAGAATACCGCTGTTGGCTTTTCTTCTTTAAATACTAATTCTGAAATAATTGGACCATGGCGTGTTTCCACCACTTCAAAGTCGATTGTTTTGCCGCCCTTTACCTTGATTGGCTCGTTTCGAACAATCGCATCTTCCCATTCACCATCATATTTAAACTGTTTAGGATTATCAGGGTTTGGCGTTTCAATATATAAGTCTTGAACATCAGGGCCTACATTTGTTACGCCCCATGCAATCTTGTCGTTATGCCCTAAAATAATGCCTGGAATACCTGCAAAAATCACACCACTGACATTTTGCTCTGGCGATTGTAAATGCATTTGATACCAAATCGATGGTGTATTCAATCCTAAATGCGGGTCATCCGCTAATAATGGTTTGCCTGATGCTGTTAAATCACCCGATACAACCCAGTTGTTACTGCCATTAAATTCGTTTGGCAATAAATCAACATTGAAAGCCCCTGCTACGTCTACTGGGTTATTTAAATTTGCCTCAATAATCGATTTTGCATTTTCAGGGTAGTTTATCATTAATTCTTCTACTTGCTCTTCTGAATAATTTTGTAAAGCCCAGTGACGGAACGCTAGCATGTTCCAGTTACCACCTAAATCATAGGCCATAAATTTACCAATTGTTAAAGAATCAATCGGTGTCCATGCCTCTGGCTCATAGCCTAGTAGCTTAAATTCATAGGAAAGCTTGCTTGTGCCTTTTACCTCATCAATAAAGGCATTCACACCTTCCGCATACCATTGTAAAATTTGCTGTGCTTCCCCATCATATTCATTCCATGATTGCTCAGCTGCATGACGCAAGCTAAATGTGCGGAAAAACTTATCTGTTGACACCGCATTTTCTCCAATAACCTCTGCTAAACGCCCGCTCGCTTGACGGCGTGATAAATCCATTTGGAATAAGCGATCCTGTGCTTGTACATAGCCTTGCGCTCTGTATAAATCCGCATCCGATTGTGCGACAATATGTGGAACGCCTGTACCATCACGCGTTACCTTTACATCAGAATCTAATATCGTTACATCTACTTCTCCTTCAATTTCTGGCAAGGAGTTTGCCACATACATATGTACACCAGCTACCGCTGCCCCAGCTAAAATAATCAATATACCGACAGTCCAAATCGCAATATTAATTATTTTTTTGCTTTTTATTTTACTCATAAAATCCACCTTTCTAGTCAATTCCCTCTACTATTAGTTCAATTGGACAATGGTCGCTTCCTAAAATTTGTGCATGAATATCTGCACTTTGCACATGCTGCATAATGCGCTCTGATACGATAAAATAGTCAATTCGCCAACCAATATTGCGCTCGCGTACTTTATTCATATAGGACCACCATGTGTAAGCATCTGTGCGCTCTGGATATAATGTACGAAACGTATCGTTGAAGCCTGATGCAAGCAATTCTGTCATCTTTGCTCGTTCTTCAACTGTTACACCAGAGTTGCCTTGATTGGCCTTCGCATTTTTTAAATCAATATCCTGATGTGCAACATTTAAATCACCACAATAAATGACGGGTTTTTTTGCGTCAAGTTGCTTCAAATAGAGCGCTAATTTTTCCTCCCATTCAATACGATAAGGCAGCCTTGCTAAATCACGCTGTGCATTCGGTGTATAAACATTTACTAAATAAAATTTCTCATATTCTAATGTAATGATACGCCCTTCCGCCTCGCTATTTTCATCTCCAACTCCATAATGAACATAAAGAGGTTCATGCTTTGTAAAAATAGCTGTACCTGAATAGCCTTTTTTCTGTGCATAATTCCAGTATTGATAATAACCCTCTAATGGTAAATCGACTTGCCCCTCCTGACACTTCGATTCTTGAATACAAAAGAAATCTGCATCTATTGTATGAAAATAATCTAAAAAGCCTTTTGTCACACATGCTCGAATACCGTTAACATTCCATGAAATAAACTTCATTTTATTGCTCCTTACAATCGTCAGGGGGATTTAGCTCCCCCCTAGTTTTAATCTTCGCCTACAATTTTCACTTCAAGCTCTAAATCGACATCAAACTTTTCTTTGACCACGCGCTGTACCATCCGGATTGTCTCAATATAATCAGTCGCCGTTGCATTATCTTTATTAATAATAAAGCCTGCATGCTTCTGGGATACTTCGGCACCACCAACACCTTTTCCTTGCAGCTCACTATCTTGAATAAGCTTCCCAGCAAAATGACCTGGTGGACGCTTGAAGACACTTCCTGCTGAAGGATATTCAAGTGGCTGACGTGATTCTCTTTGGTATGTTAAATCAGCTATCTTCGCATCAATTGCTTGTTGTTCCCCATGCTGCAATTGGAACGTTGATGATAAAACGTAGTAGCCTTTTTTAGCAATAATACTCGTACGGTAGCCTAACTCTAGCTCATCCTTTGTCAAAACAATGCGTTGTCCCTCTGGTGTCAGCACAATCGTTTCTAAAATGACATCCTTAATTTCTCCGCCATAAGCCCCTGCATTCATCGCCATCGCACCACCAATTGAACCTGGAATGCCACAAGCAAATTCTAAGCCTGTCAAGCTCTCAGCTGCTGCATATTTTGAAACATCCTTTAATAATGCGCCACCTTGTGCGAAGACAAGCCCATCTGTTATTTTGATTTGATTTAATTTCGAAAAATTGATGACGATACCGCGTACACCACCATCACGTACAACCATATTCGAGCCATTCCCAAGCATAAGCAAAGGCACATTATGCTCATGTGCATATTTCACAATAGCTTGCGCTTCCTGCTCTGTATTTGGCATAACGAAAATATCCGCATGCCCTCCTAATTTTGTCATTGTATATGCTTTTAACGATTCATTTATTTTCATATTTGAAGGATCAATGATTTTAGCTAAATCATTCACCCACTGTTGTAATGTCATAAAACGATTTCCTTTCCTTACATTTATCTCAATTATACTTTCTTAGTATCTGTTTTTATAACCTATTTGACAAGTAAATTATTGCTTGCGGTTCACTTTACAAGCTTTCACCTTTATCCTTTCTATTTTACCGACAATTTAAAAGAAAGTAAAATTGTATAGAATTGTGTGTGTGCCTGGCACCGAAACTTTTTACTAGTTTCACCCGTATAAAATACATGGAGGTGCTTTATGGAACAGTCTTCTCAAACAAAGCCTAGTGCTTTTCGGTCATTTATTTCCTTATTAAAAGGCTTAAATTGGCCTGTTGCCATGATTGTTATTGCGTTAATTATTACATTAACAGAAACAGTGGCTAGTCTTGTTTTACCATTAGTGACAATGAATTTAGTTGATAATTTAACGACAGAGTTATTTAATTGGCGTATCTTAGCGATTATTTTAGTTGTCTTTCTTGTGCAGGCGGTCGCAGGTGGTGTGTCATTTTATTTATTAACGTTTATTGGTGAACGGATTGTTGCAGATTTACGTGAAAAACTGTGGCATAAAGTGCTGCGTTTACCTGTTAGCTATTATGACACGAATGAAACAGGTGCAACAATGAGCCGTATTACGCAGGATACGACGACATTGAAAACGCTCATTACACAGCAAATGGTGCAAGTGATTTCTGGCGTAATTTCCATTATTGGTGCGATTATATTGCTCTTTATTATCGATTGGAAAATGACTTTAATTTTGCTAATTAGTGTACCTGTATCTTTACTTATTATGATGCCACTCGGTAAAATTATGCAGAAAATCGCCATTGCTACTCAATCGGAAATGGCTTCCTTCTCTGGCTTACTTGGACGCATTTTAGCCGATATTCGCTTAGTAAAAGCCTACAATGCAGAGTCCTTTGAAAATGAACGTGGCAATAAGGCGATTCGTTCTTTATTTGGCTACGGCTTAAAGGAAGCTCGTGTACAGGCGCTTATTTCACCAATTATGACATTATTAATGATGCTTGTACTTGTTGTTATTTTAGGCTATGGCGGTACACAGGTGGCAAGTGGCGCTTTATCTGCTGGTGCACTTGTAGCAATTATTTTTTACTTGTTTCAAATTATCGTGCCATTTGCGCAAATGGCAACATTTTTTACATCATTCCAAAAAGCAATGGGGGCAACGGAGCGTATTCAAGAAATTTTCTCTATGCCAAGTGAACCAAATGCATTAGAGCAACCAGCAATACAAGGTACAATCGCCTTTGAACAGGTAGGCTTTCAATATAATGAAACGAAGCAAATTTTGCAAAACCTTACCTTCACTGCCTCACCAGGGACAGTTACTGCACTCGTTGGACCGAGCGGTGGTGGAAAAACAACCATTTTTTCATTATTAGAGCGCTTTTATGAGCCAACAAATGGGCGAATTTCTTTTAACAATAAGCCAATTTCTACATTTAATTTACAGGCTTGGCGCAGTAACATCGGCTATGTCTCGCAAGAAAGCCCTTTATTAAGCGGCACGATTGCAGATAATATTATGTACGGCATGAAGCAGCAGCCTAGTGAGGAGCAGTTGCGAGCAGCAGCTGAAGCCGCCAATGCATTACAATTTATTGAGGAATTACCTGAAGGATTTGCAACTGAGGTGGGCGAGCGTGGCATGAAGCTATCTGGTGGTCAGCGACAGCGTATTGCTATTGCACGAGCATTGCTACATAATCCACAAATTTTACTTTTGGATGAAGCAACCTCTAATTTAGATAGCGGCTCAGAAATTTATGTACAAGAGGCTTTGCAGCGCTTAATGCATGGACGCACAACATTTATTATTGCCCATCGCCTTGCAACAATTTTACATGCTGACACAATTTTATTTATTGAAAAAGGACAAATTACAGGTCAAGGCACACATGAGGAGCTTCTTGCTAGGCATGAACTATATCGAGAATTTTCAGCAGGACAAGGGTTAATTGAATAACTAAAAATAAAAGGCGTGTTGGAGAGGTAATACCTTTCCTAACACGCCTTTTATTTGCTTATTTCAATTGGAATTTACCAAAGCCATTTGCACTTGGCCCGATGTATTCAATATTGCTGCCTTCTGGAATATAGTCCTTTGCTACATCAGCAGTTTGGAACACTACCTTTGTATTTGCAGGGAAGTCTACAAATTTCCAGTTGTTGTTTGCTTGTGGATTAATCGTACCTTTTTCAATAATGTAATCGATAATCGCTTGACGATTTTCATGTGCGTATACTGTTAAGTTTGATTGGTCTGGCTTCACAAACTGTGCTCCGTAAGAGCCACCAACACGGTAGTTATTCACAATGATTAAAAATTCCTGTGATAAATCGATTGGTTTACCATCAAATTGAACATTTTTAATACGATTTGCTGATTCATTTGCAACGTTACCACGACGATCATACTTCGCAGGAGATGTCACATCAATTTCATATGTTACACCATCTAACACATCGAAGTTATATGAGCGTGCTTCTGGATCAATAATATTTTGCTCTTCTGTTTTTGCTGGATCAATTGTTGCAAATACACCTGCAGCCATTTCTAACCACTCAATCACATCTGCGCCTGTTACTTTAACAGTTGCGACTGTATTGTCATAATGGTAAATATCCGCCATGTTTTTAATTGCTAATGGACCTGCTGGAATATTTGTATAGTCGCTTGCATTATCACGAGAGCCCGCTTTAAACGGTGCACCTGCTGATAACATTGGTAGATCAGCGTCCGCTGTATCTTTTAATTGGTCTTGAATAAACCATGTTTGTGCCTGTGTAATAATTTCGATTGCTGCTGTATCTTGTACTAAACCAAAGTAGCTGTTAATAGGGGCTGCTGTTTCCCCAACTGCACGACGGATATACTCTAAAGTGCCCTCATGTGCTTCCTTCACAGCAGCTAATACGTCTTTCGATGGCACTAAGCCTTCACGATTAATTGAGCGAATTTCGCCTGTCCCATCTGTTACAACCCACTCATCGCCTTCAAGCTCAAGTTCTAAATCAATAACACCTAGATGGCTGCCATATGCACCAGGCATTACTGTTGGTACACCATTAATTGTTCCTTTTTCTTGATCAACATTCGCTAAATCTTTGTAGTCACCTGGGAATTGTAAATGTGAATGCCCTGTAATTACTGCATCTACACCTTCTAATTCAGTAATTTGATAGCCTACATTTTCATTGCCTTGTACATTTTGGTCTGAACCAATACCAGAGTGTGAAAGCACAACAATAACATCTGCTCCAGCTGCTTCCATATCAGGAATTACTTTTTCCAATGCATCAACTGGCTGATCCACTGTTACTTTACCTGTTAAATGGATTGCATCCCAGCCTAAAATTTGCGTAGGTACAATGCCTGTTACCCCTACTTTAATGACATGCTTGTCGCCATCTTCATCTACCACTTCACGCTCTATAATTGCATATGGCTCAAAGTAGTAGTCACCTGTTTTCGCATCGCGTACATTGGCATTTACCCAAGTGTATTCTGCATCATCCATTACTTCATTTAAATAATCTAAGCCATAGTTAAATTCATGGTTTCCTAATGTTGCTGCATCGTAGCCTAAAGTGTTAAGTGCTGCTACTGCTGGATGCACTTCACCTTGCTTTAATGTCGCTTCAAGTGCCTTATATGATCCTAGTGGTGTACCTTGAATTAAGTCACCGTTATCAAATAATAAATTATTTGGATTTTCATTACGTGCCTCATCAATTAATGTAGCAGTATTAGCTAATCCAACATCTTTCGCATCTTTGTCTAAATAATAGTTGTAGTTTGCTAGATTGGTATGGATATCTGATGTACCTAAAATGCGTAAAGCTACCTTCGCTTCATCTTCATCCGTTACCGCTTCCTTATTGTATTGCTCTACAAAACGCTTCACAATAAGCTCCATTTGTTGCTCTGTCACAATTTTCGTATGACTAATCGTGCCATCTGCAAAGCCATTTAAAATTTCTAGCGCTGCTGCATTTGCCATATCCTGCTTATGTGATGCATGGATTTTGGCATTGTCAGTAAATTGGTTCAATACATCAAGTGGTGCATTTTCTGTTGCTAAGCCACGTGCTGCGATAACGAATGCATGTAAACGTGTTAATTTTTCGTCCGGTGCAAAAGTATCTGCAGATTTACCGTGAATTAAATTTAATTCAACTGCTTTTTCTACATATGGTGCTAATTCCTTTGATACATCTTTAAATGTAATAGAAGAACCATCACCTAGCTCTACGCCTAGCTCTTTAATGAGCTGTACAACGTAGTCTCCACGTGTAACAGATTCCTTTGCTGCCTCAGCAGGTGTCATACCCCCTAGTCCCGCTGCAAGTATTAATGATGCTACAGTTCCTGTTAAAAATTTACCTTTCATTTTGCCACTCCTTGAAATTTATTTAATCAAAGCCCATACTTGTGTTTTTACAGGCTCATCTCCCTTTGTCCACCATTTCGCTTGGTAGGTTGCCCCTTTATATAGAGCCTTCTCCCCACCTAAATAAACCTTTTCAGCATCCCAAGCAGATAACTTGCTAGACCCCTCTACTAAAGCCCATACTTGCGCTTTGTCAGGTCTTTCACCTTTTGTCCACCATTTTGCTTGGTACGTAGCGCCGTTATATGTGGCTTTCTCTCCACCTACATATACTTTATTGATATCCCAAGCTGGCGTTTTAGCTACAGGCACCTCTTCTCCTACTAAAGCCCATACTTGCGCTTTTCCTGGCTGATCGCCCTTCGTCCACCATTTCGCTTGATAAGTCACGCCTTTATATGCAACTTTATCACCTTCTACATACACCTTTTTCGCATCCCATGCGATGCTCTCGCTTTTGTCAGGCGCTGGCTGAACAAATTGCCCATCAAAGTTAGCGTCAATGACATTGTAAAAGGCATTCGGTGTATCACCTATTTCCCAATATGCTACGATAATGTGATAGCCTTTGCGCTCTGGCACAACACATTTATGAGTAGCCTCTTCCCCAGGGCGTTTCCCATTATTTTTTACCGTACAAAAATGCTCTAAATCAGCACGCTTTAAAGGCTTATTCGGATTCCAGCCTTCCTTTGTAATGTAATATTCAAATTTGTCTGTCGCATGTGCTGCAGTAAATTTCCAAGTAAACGTGTTTGCACCGCTTTTCATTGGTACTTTCGCCCAACGCTTAGCTGTTTGCTCATCTAATTTTGGGAATGCTCCATTTGCGCTTGCAATTTTGCCATCAGCGGGCCCTGCACTCGGAAAATTGCCTGGTGCTTCTAGGCTTTGAGGCTCATATATAATTGAACCACAATCATTATTTACCTTTTGCGCACATAGCAATGCCCTGCTTTCAGGTGATTTTACATAGCCGTGTGCCGATGCTTTATGAACAAAACTAAAAGTGACAATAACTACTCCAAATACGACTAGTAATAGCTTCATAGTTTGTAATCGTAACCTCATTTCACAGCCTCCCGTTCATTATTAAGTTACTATCTTTATATTAAATTAATTTTACCATTAGTAACATGATAAAAAACACCTATTTTACAATAGAAAAAGCGCATGAAATCAAGATTCAATTTCATGCGCTTTATTCATTTTACACTAAAGCTGCTGTTAAGTTTTGTACAGTTGCTTTTACTTTTTCTAAACCTTCTGCAATAATTTCTTCCGCTTTTGCTGGGTTTGCATTATGACCTTCGATTACTACTTCGTCTACTTTTTGCATTCCATAAACGCCGCCAATTACATTGTTAATGTAGTTTACAGCCATTTCTGATGAAGCTGCCTCAGGTGATGAATAGATGCCACCACGAGCAGATAAAACGATATATTTTTTGTCTGTCATTAGGCTTACTAAGTTACCATTCTCATCATATTTGAATGAATAGCCTGCACCGTATGTGTAATCGATGAATGATTGCAATGCTGCTGGAATTGTTAAATTCCATAATGGGAATGCAAACACAACTACATCTGCCGCAGTTAATGCTTCACGTGATTTATTGAAAGATGCTAATGAAGCAGCTTCTTTTTCATTTAGCTCTTCACCTGCTTGCGCTTTACCGAAAGCGTTGAATAGCTCTTGACCAAAGTAGGCTAAATTTTCTTCAAACACATCAAATGTTGTAAATTCGATATTTTGTGCTTTTGCTTCTGCTACGAAAGCTTCGTACATTTTTGTTGAAACGCCATCTGGGCGGTTATTTGCTTTTACTACTAATACGTTTGTCATTTATAAAATCTCCTTTAAAATTCAGAAAGTTTATTATTATCTCGAAATCAAGACATTACATATCATAATAGAGCAGCACGAAAAAATCAATCATACTGCTCTAAGACTTTAGGCTGAACTTTATTCAATATCACATACGCCATCTTCACATAGCGCACCTTGTTCGCCTACCATATTTAATTTACGCTGTAAGCCAGCCTCTTCAGCTGCCTTTGCCACCGTTTCTTCAAATAAGTGTTGTGGCTGCGCACCTGAAATACCGTATTTATTATCGATAACAAAAAACGGTACACCGCGCACACCTAATTGACGGGCAATTTCAATATCCGAATACATTTCTTCTTTATACTCATCACTCGTTAGCATTTCCTTTGCTGCTTCACCATTTAAGCCAACTTCCTCAGCTAATGTAATTAATACATCCATGCGACCTATCGCTAGACCCTCTAAAAAATGCGCTTGCAACAGGCGCTCATTCATCTCTGCACCTTTGCCTTGCTCCTCCGCCCATTTCGCTAAGCGATGTGCTTTAATTGTATTCGCCGTTTTCATGCGATCAAAATCGTAATGTAAGCCAACTTCCTTTGCACGTTCCGCTACATTTTGCGTCATCGCCTTCGTTTGCTCAATGGACATATTATATTTTGCAGCTAATGGACCATAAATAGATTCCTCTGTGTCAACAGGTGTTGATGGGTCCAGTAAAAAGCTTTTATATTGCACTTCAATTTGCTCTGCATAACCGCTTGTTTCAAGCGCTTGCTCTAATTGTTTTTTGCCAATATAACAAAATGGACATACATAATCAGACCATACTTGTATAATCAATAGTTTCGCCTCCTTGTTTTCTCATTGTACAAATAAGCGAATGCATTATTCAATTTTTTCGACTTGTGAATAACGGCTGATAAATTGCCCTATACTGTTTGTTAAATATAGGTAAGGGGGCTTTTTATGCAGCAATCATTATGGCTTCATAACACTACACCAATGACAACTTCAACTTTATCATCTGATACAGTTTGTGATATTTGCATTGTCGGAGCTGGTTTAAGTGGCGTTTATACCGCTTATTTACTTGCTCAGGCAGGACTGCGTGTTATTGTTATTGAGGCTAAAAGCATTGGTGAAGGTGCAACAGCACATTCTACAGGTAAACTTACAGCACAGCATGGACTATTTTATCATACGTTAAAACAGGAGGATGCTAAGCTTTACTATCAAGTAAATAAAGATGCAATTGAGCAGGCATTGAAGCAGGCTGATAAAACCACTTATACAGCTGCTACATCATTTATTTATACAACGGAAACTGAGAATCGTGTTTTATTAAAACAAGAATACGAAACATATAAGAAAATAGGTATTCCATCGCTCATCACAAATGATACGGAATTGGCAGATAAAGCTCAGCTTGCTTTAGGGATGCAACATGAAACGCAAATTCACCCTGTGCATTTTTTACTGCATTTCGCCAAGCTCGCACAACAGGCTGGTGCACAATTTTTTACGCATACTCGTGTTACACAAGTGACAGATAAACCAACTGTAACAACGGCTGAAGGCTACACTATTGCTTGCAAAAAGCTTGTACTATGCACACATTATCCAATCGACTCAATCGCTGGCTTAAACACGTTAAAGTTAACAGTAGATCGTGCTTATTTAACTGCAACAGCATGCTCAGACCTTCTACAAGGACAATATATTAGTATCGATTCACCAGCTCGGACAATTCGCACAGCTAAAATCGATGGACAATCTTATTTTCTTTACGGTGGTACATCTCATCTTGCTGGCACAGAAGGAGATACGACGAAGTATTATGATACCCTTACACAGGAGCTAAACAGTGAATTTGATTTATCTGAACCAGGCTTTTTATGGAGCGCGCAAGATATGACAACACCTGATAGCATACCGTTTGTTGGTCCAATGACAAAGGATTCCTCTATTTATATTGCAACAGGATTTAAAAAATGGGGACTTTCAAGCTCACTTGTAGCAGCAGAAATATTACGTGGCTATTTTACGAAAAAAGAGCACCGCGCTACACAATTATATATGCCTAGTCGCATACAAGGTCGTACCGTTTACGATATGCTCACAAAAGCTGGCTTTATTAGCGAGCAATTTATTACGGGCTACGTGACACGCATATCAGCACCCAAATGTACCCATCTAGGCTGTAAAACACGTTGGAATGATGCTGACGAAACATGGGACTGTCCATGCCATGGCTCTCGCTTTGATAAAAAAGGAAATGTTATAGAAGGGCCTGCCGTTTATCCTTTAAAATTAGAAAATGAGTAGAGGCTATTTGTAAAAAGGCTATCCAGTATTTCCTTGCTGGACAGCCTTTTTGCTAACCTTCTACTATCGCCAATTTAAAAATGCAAAAGCAGCCGAGAAAAGCAAGTATTCGCTACTTTCCCAACTGCTTCATTGATTATTTTAAGCCTTCTGTTAAGACAGGTACAATTTGCTTTTTACGTGAAACGACACCTGGTAAGCTGATGCGTCCATCAACAATTGTTGCACCGAAGCTTGCTGCTGCTTTTTCTGCAGCTTGTCCAACTGCTACTGCTGTAGAGTCGTTGTTTAAAATATCTGTCACAACGAAGAAAAATAAATCTAAGCTATTATCTGCTGCATTTTTTGCAAGCAATGCTTCTAGCTCTGCTTGACGACCTAATACATCTTCAATATCCACAGCATTTACTTGTGCTACTACTGCTTTGTATGCCCCAAAATCAAAGCCCTTTGCATCTAATGATAATAAATCCTCCAATGATTTATCAGATAAATCTGCCCCTGCTTTTAACATTGCTAAGCCATATTCAGCCACATCAACGCCTGCGATAGCAGCTAACTCCTCACCAGCTTTTACATCTTGGTCTGTGCATGTTGGCGATTTGAATAATAATGTATCTGAAATGATTGCTGATAGCATTAGACCTGCAATATTTGCAGGAACTTCTACATTATTTTCTTTAAATAATTTATTTAAAATTGTCGCTGTACAGCCTACAGGCTCTGCACGGAAATACAATGGGTCTGCTGTTTGGAAGTTTGCTACACGGTGATGGTCAATCACCTCTGTAATTTGTACCTCTTCAATGCCATCAGCAGATTGTTGGAATTCATTATGGTCTACTAAAATTACTTGTTCTGTCTCTCCAACAACCGTGCTAATAAAGCGCGGTGCTTCAAAGCCGAATTTTTCTAAAGCGAATTTTGTTTCGTTATTAATATCACCTAAACGTACAGCTTCTGCTTCCACACCTAGCTGCTGTTTTAAGTACGCATAAACGATTGCTGATGTAATCGTATCTGTATCTGGATTTTTATGCCCAAAAACTAAAGTGTTGCTCATGAAATAGCCTCCTAATATATCAATGCTTATTAACAAACTTATTTTATCACAAATAATGAGTGAAGTTGAATGAAGTTTCTTTCGTGAATTTCAAAAAATCTAATCGTAATTATCCTTTGATATAATTAAAAATTAGGCTATTTGTCCTTCAAAAACGCTCCAAACTTCCTACTTCATTTTCAAAAAGAATAGACAAAATTCCTTTTTCATATCCTTTATTAGTATAAATACAAAAAAACTAAACATTAAATATTATTTTTTTGACTAATATGTTAAAATAACCGTATGCACAATAAATTCAGTCATAGAAATGAGGATAGCAATGTCTAAAAAAATGGAAAAGAAGTATATTCCATTAGCTGAGTTCTTTCAGAATGCAACGCAAAGTGAAATTACATTAACATATGAAGCAATTGAAAATATTATGGGGCAAGCGTTGCCAAATGCAGCTTACTTGAACTTGAGCTGGTGGAAAAAAACTAAGCCTCCCTTGACACATTACCAATCTTGGTTCAATGCCAATTATCATGTAATGGATGTTCAGCTAGGTCAATCCGTAACATTCTCTCGTTTAAAGCAAACAGGAATCGATGAAAATGATGCAGATGAAAATACACAAACTTCAATTATTAGACCAATTGAAACAGAGGATGCTCGCTCATTTATTCGTCTACAGGAACAAATTTATGCCCAATCAGAATTTGAATATTATGAACCTAATGTACAACATTTAACAGTACAAATTATTCGCAAACAGATGGCCGAGTGGCGCAAGTTTAAACAGCAAACAATACTTTTATGTATCGTTAATGGGGAATTTGCAGGCTATTCTCGTATTACTGGCTATAAGGAGCAACGCTTACAGCATGGTGCTACAATACGTATCGGCGTGTTAAAAAAATATGCTAACAACGGTATCGGTACTGCACTAGTAGAAAGTAGCATCAAATGGTCACAACAAAACGACATTGAAAGACTGGAAGCAATCATTATGGCTCATAACACAAAAGCTATTTCCCTCTTTGAAAAACATGGCTTTACAGTCGAAGGAAAAAAAGTACATTCAGTAAAAATTGACAATGAGTATTATGATGAATTTATTTATAGTAAGCTAGTTCGTTAATTTACAAATGTAATCGTTTTATCCGCAAAGTGGCATTAAAAACAGGAATTTTCTAAAAAATTATTGGGAGATGCCTCCTTCACAGAAAAAAGTCGATTTGCACTGAGAAATTCAGTATAAATCGACTTTTCAAATACCACCTTTTTTACAAGCAGCTTATTTATGATAAGCTAAGTCCTCTTTCATTCTTTTTTGTAGTTCACTATAACCAGCAAAGTCCATTGCATAGCAAAAACGATGGACAGTCGACTCACTTACTCCCGCTATTCGACCAACCTCAGAGGCAATCTTTGTTGTCACAATGCTCGGGTCATTCAACACAAATTGCGCAACGCGTCGCTGCCCTTTTGATAATCGAATAAATCTTCTTTTAATGCTCTCACAAATACTCATACTCTACTCTCTATCCTTTCTCATCTATTCTCAACTGCCTGAACTTGAACATACATTAACATGAAATATCATGACATTCAACACTTTTCTGAAAACTCTGTTATTTGTGCTTTTTTTGTCAAATTTATAAAGAAAGATGCCATGAACAATGGCAATTTCCCATAGCTCCCGCAAATAAATTCTATTTAATTGGAATAACTACCTGTGCTGTCGGTTCAATTGTTAGCTTCGGTAACAGAATTGTTTTAATGAAGGGCTGACCTACATTTGTTTTATATTTTAATTGATATTCATTGCGCCCGATTGCCTGTACTCCCTCTGTCATAATTCTTTCGCCATCTTCCAGAGCTATTGTAAAAGGAAGCAATCCTAGGTTTCTGTTAAATGGAAAATCACTATCAATTAAAAATGTTAAAACTGCTTCATCCCCAACCTGCTCAACATGCGTAATTACAATATCCCCCATATCTCCCAACTCAATTTTTTGAGGTAACTCGTTGGATAATGGCACAATGACATCCTCAAACACCGCATCTATTTTCGGTCCAGCATAATAATATAAACGCAGTTCTGTTATATCTGATGCAAGTGGCTCTAACATATATGTCCATGTCAAATCATTATCTGTTTTTCCTCCGCCTACCTTTTCTAGTATTTTTAATGGAACGCCATTTTGATCTGTAATCGTTTCAGATATAGACCAGCCGATTGGAAAACCAATTTTCTCTCTGATTGGCCCTGTAAATTCTACTTGCAGCTTTGTAGAAGTAGTTGAAGTTTGAGCACTTTTTACTTCAAAGGCAATTCCGTTCATCATGCCCCTTTGCCCAGCCTGCAATATACGATGCTTATTTTGTACTTTCTTGATTGGTGTTTCAAACGTCCAATCCCCTACTATGCCATCAATCGAGTCTATTTTTAATGTTAAATCAAATGCCTCTGGCAATTCCTCCTCAAAGCGAAAACCGTATAAAGCGCGATATGAGCCCTCTTCCTCCTGCAAAGAAGTTATACTTCCTCCTGTATTCAGCCATTCACCATTTACGAACATCTCCATTTTACCTATTTCTCGATATTCAGGCATTGAATAAATCACATGGAGACGTGCGCCATCATAGACAATTTCTTCAAAAGTAACGGAAATGCCTTTGCTCGTCACCGTCTTATTTAATTTAATAGCATTGCTATCTGACAATGCTTTATGCAAACCTTTATCCTGCTCCTCAATTTTATAAACAAAGCCCATAAATGGTATTTTCGCAAGCGCATTGCCAACTGTTGGTGACACAAAGCCTGACCCTAATACGAGAGAAACAGCTGCAACAGATGATAGTAATCCTATAATCAGCTTGTTTTTCCTTTTTTTCTTAGGGGCAATGATTCCTTTATTGATTGCCTCATCCAGCTTTTGCATCGGCACATCCATTTCATCAATGACCTTTTTAATATTGTTCTCCATATAGGTTCCCTCCTTTATTTAAACTCTTTTTCAGCTGTTGCAAGCCACGGTGCACATTTGTTTTAACAGTTCCTTCTGGATAATCAAGCAGCTCTGCGATTTCCTTTGTTGATAAATCCTGATAATATTTCAGTAAAATGACCGTTTTATATTTCTCATCTAGCTGTCCAATTGCATGTAATAAGTCGATGCGTTCATCATGATTATAGGTTTTTCCTTGCTCCTTCTGCTCCTCATGCATTAAGACAATCTTGCTATTTTTCCGTAAATGCTCTAACGCTGTATTAATTAAAATTTTCATTAACCATGTAGAAAAATATTGCTGTTCTTTCACGCTATTGATGCTAGCATAAGCTTTTGTCACTGTTTCCTGTACAACATCTAACGCATCATTTTCATTTTTCATATAAATGTACGCCATTTTATATAGCTTGACCTTTTCATCTTGTACTAGCTGTAAAAATGCAGCGCCATTTCCTTTCTGTGCTTTTTTTAGCAATTGTATTCACATCCTTTTTATATCTACTTGTTAGATGAACAAGGCGTCGGTTTCGTTTCAAAAAAAAACTATCTGAAAAGATTTTACCTTTTCAGATAGTTAATGCATCTACTATTTTAGTCTAATTCTACTTGCTTCGTTTCTTTCCCTAAAAATAATACGGCTGCTACACCGATTAAAATTGCTACACAGAAAATCGCAAATACCGAGCCAATCGCATAGCCTTTTGCAACTAATGTACCGACAAGCAACGGTCCGAAAATGCCACCTATACGCCCTACTGCTGCAGCCATACCTGCACCTGTTCCACGAATAATCGCAGGATATTGCTCTGGGGTGTATGCATAAAGCGCACCCCATGCCCCTAAATTAAAGAATGATAGCAGCATACCAGAAATAAGCAAAATTGTGACAGATTCTGCGTTGCCAAAAACATAAGCACTTGCCGCTGTACCAATTAAATATGTAACGAGTACAAATTTGCGACCGAGCTTTTCAATAAACCAAGCTGCTGTAAAGTAACCTGGCAATTGTGCCAATGTCATAATTAACACATATTTAAAGCTAGAAATTAAATCGAAGCCTTTCCCAACCATTACGCTCGGTAGCCATAAAAACATCCCGTAGTATGAAAATACTACTGCAAACCAAAGCACCCATAGCATCAATGTTGAACGTGCATATGGTTTTGACCATACCTCCGCAATATTTTGCATAACGGAGCGCTTTTTCGCCTCTGCTTTCGCCACGAATTGCGGAGAATCTGGCAGCTTCATGCGAATATAAATTGCATAAAATGCTGGTAAGGCTGTTAAAATTAAAGCGACACGCCATCCTTCAATCGGCCAAAACGTTGCTGGAATGACAAAGTACGAAATAATTGCAGCAATAAGCCAGCCCGCAGCCCAAAAACTTTCTAATAAAACGACAACGCGACCACGTTCCTTCGTTTCCACACTTTCCGAAACGAGCGTTGAAGCAACTGGTAGCTCTCCACCAAGCCCCATTCCAACGAAAAAGCGGAAAATTAAAAATAGCGCTAGCGTTGTTGTGAATGCAGATAAACCGCTCGCAATAGAAAATAAAATGAGCGTCCACATAAACACTTTTTTACGACCTATTTTATCTGCAAGTACACCGAAAACTAATGCCCCTACAGCCATCCCAATAGAGTTGACACTACCAATCCACCCCATTTGCGATGGGTTTAAACCCCAATCTATTGCAAGTGCAGCAATAACAAAGGATAGAATGCCAACATCCATCGCATCAAACATCCATCCAATACCTGCTACACCTAGCAATTTATTGCGTGAAATTTGCCCATTTTGCTGTTTTATCATATGAATACAACCACCTGTCTTTACACTTGTATAAGCATGTATACTATACACCTATTTTTTAATTGTGACAATATTGTTTAAATTAAATTGTTGTTTTACTATTGAAATAAGTAGGCTAGAGGTTTACAATGTCTTGTATACAAAAACAACTGTTCATTCAGAAAGAACAAAAGGAGCTATTTCGTTATGTGGAAAGGTTTAATTGAAGAATATAAACAATATTTGCCCGTTACTGAAAATACACCAGCTTTAACTTTAAATGAAGGAAATACACCATTAGTACATTTAGTAAATTTATCTAAGGAGCTAGGTATTGAGCTATACGGAAAAATTGAAGGCGCAAATCCAACAGGCTCCTTTAAAGATCGCGGCATGGTATTTGCAGTAGCAAAGGCGATTGAGGATGGTGCACAATGCGTTATTTGTGCTTCTACAGGCAACACATCTGCTGCAGCTGCTGCTTACGCAACACGTGCAGGTATTCAATCGATTGTTGTCATCCCAAAAGGAAAAGTAGCATTAGGGAAATTAGCGCAAGCAACAATGTATGGTGCAAAAATTATTGAAATTGATGGCAACTTTGACGATGCCTTAAATATCGTTCGTCGCATTAGCGAAACAACGCCTGTTGCACTTGTAAACTCCGTCAATCCATACCGTATCGAAGGGCAAAAAACAGCTTCTTTTGAAATTGTTGACTCACTAGGTAAAGCACCAGACTTCTTATGTATTCCTGTCGGTAACGCAGGCAATATTTCTGCTTATTGGAAAGGCTTTAAAGATTATAATGAAGCAAAACAATCCGGCTTACCAAAAATGTTTGGCTTTGAGGCAGAAGGTGCTGCCGCAATCGTCAAGGGCGAGCCAATCGCAAACCCTGAAACAGTGGCGACAGCAATCCGTATCGGTAACCCCGCTAGCTGGAAATTAGCAGAAGCTGCACGTGATGAATCAGGTGGCATCATTGATTCTGTAACAGATGAGGAAATTTTAGCTGCTTATAAATTAATCGCAGGCAAGGAAGGCGTCTTCGTTGAGCCAGGTTCAGCCGCTTCACTTGCAGGTGTCATTAAATCCGTGAAAGCCGGGCTTATTCCACAAGGTAGCCAAGTCGTAACGGTGTTCACTGGTAATGGCTTAAAAGATCCAGATACGGCAATGGGCGTGTCAACGGTGGATTTAGTGTCGTTGAAAAACGATGAAGAAGAAATTCGTAAATATATTGAGGGCGTTCTATGAGCTGGCAAATAAAAGTTCCTGGCAGTACAGCAAACCTCGGGCCCGGCTTTGATTCAATTGGGCTCGGTTTGTCACTTTATTTAACATTAGAGGCAACACCTCAAACTGAATGGGAATTTGTTCATCAAGGTGAACATGTCCCAGCAGACACAACAGTCGAAAATCACTTAATTTATCAAATTGCGAAACAAGTTGCAGAGCGTTATCAACAAGCACTGCCAGGCTGTCATGTCGTTATGACAAGCGAGCTTCCTTTGGCACGTGGTGTTGGGAGCAGTGCTGCCGCTATTGTGGCAGGCATCGAGCTAGCAAATTTATTATGTGATTTACAGCTATCTGTACAAGACAAGCTCAATATTTCATCACAAATAGAGGGACATCCTGACAATGCAACAGCATCTGTTTTAGGTGGCCTGACGATTTCTTCTATGACAGAGAATGGCATTGTCGATACAATTCATGTACAAGATGTAGATGCGGCCTTTGTGCTTTTCATTCCTGATGTAGAGCTGAAAACTGCCGAGGCGCGTGGCGTTCTCCCTGCACAGCTAGAGCGGCCATATGCAGTTAAAGCGAGCGCTACAGCTAATATGCTTGCCGCTGCTTTAATTGCGAAAGATTATGAGCGTATCGGTCGCTATATGGAATCTGATTTATTTCATGAGCCTTTCCGCGCACAGTTAATTCCTAGCTATGCCGAAATTCGCCAAGCTGCCAAGCAGGCTGGTGCATATGGGACCGCATTAAGCGGTGCTGGTCCAACATTGATTTCGATTATCCCCAAGTCAAGTGCTGATGAATTCGTTGTTAGTATGCAAAAACAATTTCCTTCACATCGCATTGTATTAACGAATGCTGATTGTCATGGAATTGTTGTAACACCACTATAAGCAACAGGAGCGATCTTCGGATACGCTCCTTTTTTATTTCACGCTTTTTGAGATTTATTTTATGTTGTGCATACTTTTTCAGCAAAGCGGGTATAGTACTAACACTCGATTGACGAAAGGGGAAATGTTCATGAAAATCGCAGTTATTGGAGCTGCTGGACAAGCAGGTAGTAATATATTAAGAGAATCTACAATGAGAGAGTATGATACAACCGCGATTGTGCGTAATCAAGCGACATTAAAAGATGATGTCCAAACTCTTGAAAAGGATTTATTTCATTTAACAACATCAGATATAGAAAAATTCGATTGTATCGTCAATGCCTTTGCTCCAAAAAGTGGTGAGGAGCACTTATATGTAGACGCAGGCAAGCATTTAATATCTATTTTACAACCAATACAAACACGCTTAATCGATATCGGTAGCTCAGGCTGCTTATTTACAAATAAAGATAAAATTATACGTTTACTCGATAGCGAGGATTACCCTGCGCAATTAACGGCTGCGGCTAAATATCAGCTACAAAATCTACAACACCTACAGCAATCCTCTATCGCATGGACTTTTATTTGTCCTGCGCTGATGTTTGATGCAGAAGGTCCACGCACAGGTCACTACATTACTGGACATGATTATTTACTAACAAATTCACAGCTTAATAGCTACATTAGCCAAGCTGACTTTGCGGTAGCCGTAATTGATGAAATTGAAAATGCCAAGCATATTAACGAAGCTTTTACTGTAGCTTCTGAAAATACCACATCTGCTAGCTAATATACTAACCTAAGTTATGCTCCAACATGACTTAGGTTTTTCTATGTAAATTGTATCTAATTTTCAGAATTGTTTGTGTGCCAGGCACCCTCATAACTCCCCTAGGAAACTCATAAGCTGTACAAAGCATTATGAAGGAGGGGTTTTATGAAGGATAATCATGATAACGAAAATAAAAAACTACAGCAATTGAATGAATACAAAGTAAATAATGATGGCACGAAGATGACAACGAATCAGCGAGTGCGAATATCCAATGATGAGGAATCTTTAAAGGCGGGCTTGCGTGGACCTACTTTGATGGAGGATTTTCATTTTCGTGAAAAAATTACACATTTTGACCATGAGCGTATCCCTGAAAGGGTCGTACATGCACGCGGCTATGCTGCCCATGGTGAATTTGAGCTATACGAATCAATGTCCGAGTTTACAAGAGCTCATTTCTTACAAAAGGCGGGCACAAAAACGCCTGTTTTTGTGCGTTTTTCGAATGTTGTTGGGAGCTCAGGCTCTAACGATACAGCACGTGATGTCCGTGGCTTTGCGGTGAAATTTTATACGGAAGAAGGAATTTTCGATTTAGTTGGCAATAATATTCCCGTTTTCTTTATTCAAGATGCTATTAAATTCCCTGATATTATCCATGCAGTCAAGCCGGAGCCACACAACGAAATACCACAAGCTTCCTCTGCCCATGATACGTTTTGGGATTTCGTTGCGAATAATCAAGAAACAGCCCATATGATTATGTGGCTGATGTCTGATAGAGCTATTCCTAAAAATTACCGTATGATGGAAGGCTTCGGTGTGAATACCTTTCGCTTCGTAAATGCGTCGGGGCAAAGTAAATTCGTTAAATTCCATTGGAAGCCTGTGCTTGGTGTACACTCACTCATATGGGATGAGGCGCAAAAAATCGGTGGTGCAGACCCTGATTTTCAGCGTCGTGATTTATGGGAGGCCATTGAAGCAGGCTTTTATCCTGAATATGAATTTGGTGTGCAAATGATTGATCCAGCAGATGAATTTAAATATGATTTCGATCTATTAGATGCTACAAAGGTTTGGCCTGAGGAGCTCATTCCTGTCAAAACAATCGGCAAGCTCACTTTAAATCGCAATGTCGATAATGTTTTTGCAGAAACTGAACAAGTAGCCTTTCATCCAGGTAATGTCGTAACGGGCATTGATTTTTCAAATGACCCATTGCTGCAAGGACGGCTATTTTCTTATTTAGATACCCAGCTATTGCGTTTAGGTGGTCCTAACTTTACGGAAATACCGATTAACCGTCCACTTTGCCCTTTTCACAATAACCAACGCAATGGCTTCAGCCGCCAAATGATTAATACTGGTAAAGTAAGCTATCATAAAAATTCTTTAGCGAACAATACACCTGCTACAAGCACTGCAGCAGAAGGTGGCTATGTGCATTATCCTGAAAAGGTAGAAGGACGTGTTATTCAAGGACGCAGCAAGTCGTTTGATGATTTCTTCTCACAAGCACGACTTTTTTGGAATAGTATGTCACCTGTAGAAAAACAGCATATTTTAGATGCCTTTTCCTTTGAGGTAGGGAAAGTCGAGAGCCATAGTGTTCGGCAGCAAGTCGTTGATATGCTTGCACATATCGATTATTCACTAGCCACAACGCTCGCTGAACGTCTTGCAGTAAATAAACCAACAAATCAACAAGTTGATGTCACAGCATCCTCTCCTGCACTAAGCCAGCAAAATACCGTATTCGTTCCGCAAACTTTAAGTGTAGCGATTATTATTGGTAATCAATTTAATGCCCAAGAGCTAGAGCAGGTTACTAAGGAATTTAAACGTTATGGTGTGCGCTATCAAATGATTGCAGAAACATTTGAGTCTGTAAAAGCTGTAAATGGGCAAACGTTTGAAGTAGATGCTACGTTTTTAACGACTTCTCCTGTTTTATATGATGCATTATATGTCGTTGGTGGCACGTCAGCAAATCAGGCAAAATTTAATAGCGATATGACTGCCTTCATTCGCCAAGTTTATCAAAACTATAAGCCGATCGGGATTGCCACAACAGGAGTGCCATTTTTCAATGCAACGCGGGCAAAAGCAAGTGACGGTATTCTTTTTGCTACAGCAAATCCAAATTTCTCACAGCAATTTATCCAAAATATCGCAAAGCAACGCTTTTGGGATCGAGATATTTATATTTGAATACAAAAAGTCGATTGCTACCAAAATATTTGGTGCAAATCGACTTTTTATCATGCTAACATTACTAAGCTAATCGCCATCACAGCCATACCGGCCACTAAACCATAAATAGATATATGTGTTTCATCATATTTTTTTGCTGCTGGCAATAGCTCATCTAGTGAAATAAATACCATAATACCTGCTACACCGGCAAATACGACACCGAACATTACATCATTTAAAAATGGCATTAAAATTAAATAAGCAACAAATGCCCCAACAGGCTCTGCTAAACCAGATAGCAGCGATAAGCGAAAAGCTTTCATACGAATACCTGTTGCGAAGAAAATTGGTACAGCAACAGCAATTCCTTCTGGAATATTATGAATTGCAACTGCTATGGCAATCGCAATCCCTAAATTCGGATCTTGCAATGCAGACATAAATGTGGCGATACCTTCTGGAAAGTTATGAATCGCTATTGCTAATGCTGTAAATGTCCCCATTTTCATGAGTTTATCTGCATCCGCTAATGGCTTTCCTTCCACTGCATTTACATCTTCAACAGTACGCACTTCATGTGGATTATTTTTATTCGGAATAAATTTATCAATTAATGCGATAAAAATCATTCCTCCGAAAAAGCCTGCAAGCGTCATCCAATAACCGTTCGTTTCACCGAGCGCATGCGTTAATGAATCTTTTGCCTTTACAAAAATTTCAACAAGCGATACATAAATCATAACACCTGCTGAAAAACCAAGTGCACCAGATAAAAATTTTGTATTGGTTCTTGAGGTAAAGAATGCTATTAAACTACCTACACCCGTTGCCAAACCTGCAAAAAGTGTTAAACCGAGTGCTAATAATACATTATCATCCATAATTATTTCCTCTCTTTAACTAGCTTAATCGTATTATACGCAACAAGTTTCCTTTAGACAACTTTATTTTATTAGGAAATATTTTATGTAATAGCCCAACATTCAAAAAGCCGTTGAGAAAATAGGCTTAACCTATTTTCTCAACAGCTCTCTTCTTACCACGCTCATACCACATCATACATACAACAAACCAAGTATAGCCAACGCTCCATCCTGCCAAGACATCTGTAGCAAAATGGCGACTTTCCGCAATGCGCGATAAGCCGATAAAGCATATTAAAATGATAGCAACAAGCCAAACAAGCAATGCTTTTTTGCTACGTCCTAGCCCCTCTGATAACAAATAAGCGATTGTTAATAAATACAATGCCCCTGTCATTGAATGCCCTGATGGAAAACTAAAAGATAATAATTGATCTGCAATATCTGGGCGGGGACGCTCAATCCATTTTTTTAATAATTGATTAAGTACATTGCCTGCTGCAATCGTCAATAATACAAAGACAATCGCACGATAATTCCCCTTTCTCCATTGCCAAAAAACAAGGATTAGCGCTACGATTACAACGAAAATAGGCTCACCGATATAATGGAAAAAAATAATGAGTTCATTACCACCAAGTAATTTTGCTAAATTTTCATCAAAAGACATGAATGTCGGCGTTTCATAGCTGAAACGTAGCATTATAAATAAACCTAATGTAATAACAGCCAAGCTATAAATCCATTTTTTCATCTATACTTCTCCTTTAACTTGAAAGTTTGTATAACAACATTCAAGAATATAGTCCAATTGTGCAAATTGTAGTTGTTCATTTGATGAGATACAATTATCATAATTTTTCCAATGTGCCTCAGATTCCCAATAAATTAGTACAACAACCTCTTCACTATTTGTATCCACTTTTTTCACATACAATTCTTTATTTAAAAAACCTTGCTGTTGTTCCATAATCGATGGTCCTTCGCCATACTTGCGCACAAAGCAATCGATTACTTTATATGAATGACCTACCTTGACAATAAAGTATTTCATTTGAACAAACATGTGCATATCTCCCTTTCAAAGCCATTGTATATTGCATAGAAATCGCACTATATACATTAACATATACTGTTAAGCTGTCTTCTGTCACTCCCCTCACTTATTATGATAAGAAATATAAGATGTTTCAACGTTTTTCAATGTCGTGAGAAATATTTTTTATCGGATATGAAAAATCAGCATTGTTTTTTCAAAAAATATAGATTAGAATGGATTAGTCGATAATGATAATCATTATCAATAAAAAATGAGGTGAATTTTCCTTTGGATACACAAGCTATAAAATCGTCAAGAACGAACAAACTCTACTATTTAATTATTTTGCTATTAATTTGCGCCATTATGCTATCCGCTGTGTATTCTGTATCTATCGGGCAAGTGAGTATCCCATTTAGGCAATCGATGGACATACTTTTGCATACCATCACTAACGGCAAGCTCGGCTCACTTGAGCATATAGAAAATGAATCCTATTTAAATATCATTTTGCAAGTGAGAATGCCACGTATTATTTTTGCTTTACTTATCGGTATTGGTCTTGCCTTATGTGGCGTTGTTATGCAAGCAGTTGTGCAAAATCCACTTGCTGACCCATACATACTTGGAATTTCTTCAGGCGCTTCTTTAGGAGCTACCTTTGCGATACTTGTTGGATTTGGTAGCAATGCACTACTCGCTCAATTTGGTGTAGCATTTGGTGCATTTACAGGGGCTATGCTGACCTCGATGGCTGTTTTGCTATTATCAAGCATTGGTGGCAAAGCAACATCTGTCAAACTGGTCTTATCAGGGGTAGTGATCGGCGCTCTTTGTGGCTCCTTCTCTAGCTTGATTATCTTTTTTGCCAATAATGCAGAAGGAATTAAAACTGTTACCTTTTGGTCTATGGGCAGCTTAGCTTCTGCTAGCTGGGAGAAAACGCCGATTTTAATTATCGTCGTTGTGCTTGGCGCAATTTTCTTCCTGTTCCAACATCGCATTTTAAATACGATGCTGCTAGGCGATGAATCAGCAATTACGCTAGGCATTAATTTAAGTATTTTCCGCAAGCTGTATATGGTGCTAACAGCGCTTGTTACAGGAACAATGGTTGCTTATGCAGGAATGATTGGCTTTGTCGGTTTAATTATTCCACATATCGCACGTGGTATTTTCGGTGCTGACCATAAGCGACTCATGCTTGGCACATTGCTATTAGGTGGTCTGTTTATGATTTGGGCAGACATCCTATCAAGAACGCTTATTGCCAATGTAGAATTGCCAATCGGTATTATTACATCTGTTATTGGTTCGCCACTGTTCATTTATATGATTATTAAAAAAGGCTACAACTTTGGAGGGTAAACGATGGAACTAACAGCACAAAACATTGCCGTTACATTTGGAAAAAAGGACATTGTCAAAAACGTCTCTGTCATCGTGAAAAAGAAGCAATTTGTCGGCTTAATTGGTCCAAATGGCTGCGGGAAGTCTACCTTGCTAAAAAGCATTTATAAAAGCTTGATGCCAAAGCAAGGATCTGTTTTTTTAGATGATTTAAATGTGTTGAAATCACCTGAAAAAAAGGTTTCACAGCAGCTGGGTGTCGTTGGACAATTTAATGAAATGCACTTCGATTTATCTGTCCACCAAATGGTTATGTTAGGTAGAACACCACATAAAAAAATGCTCGAATCGGATACGGGGAAAGATTATGAAATTGTAGAAGAGGCATTGGCACGTACAAATTTGCAATCCTATAAAGAGCGCAGCTTCCTGTCCTTATCAGGTGGTGAAAAGCAGCGTGTCATTTTAGCACGAACAATTGCCCAACAGCCTAAATTTATGATTTTAGACGAACCGACGAATCACCTAGATATTCGTTATCAAATCGAAATACTATCCTGTGTAAAGGAATTAAATATCGGCGTGCTTGCTGCCCTTCACGATTTAGAAATGGCTGCACATTACTGCGATTACATATATGCAGTCAAAGATGGTGAAATCTATGCACATGGTACACCAACTGAAGTATTAACACCAGCTACAATTGAAGCTTTATATCAAATAAAATGCCAAACGTACATCAATCCTGTGACAAACGGATTAGGATTTGCTTATGGTTTAGGAGGATCATTATGAAAAAGAAAACATTACTTGGTATCGGTTTAGCGACAATGCTATTGCTAGCAGCTTGCGGCAATTCATCAGATAAGAAAACAGAGGAAAAAGCAAGTGAAGCACATTATCCTCTAACAATCGAAAACTTCGCAAAGGCTGAAGGTGGAAGTGAGTGGACAAAGAAGGAGCAAGTATTTGATAAAGCACCAGAACGTATTATGGCGAATACACGCCCTGCTGCGGAGCTATTGCTACATTTAGGACTTGGCGATAAAATCGTTGGGGTTGGCGCAGATTTCGGAGCACCAGATCCTACAGTTGCTGAAGACTATGCAAAACTGCCAATTTTAAGCTCTGAATATGTTGGTAAAGAGGTAACCCTTGGTACAAACCCTGATTTAGTATATGGTCGAGGTGGACTGTTTGACAATGCCGATTGGGGCGTTGGTACAGTTGACTCATTAAATGAAATGGGCGTGAAAACATATGTATTAGAATCGTCTGTCACAGGTGGTACATACGACTCTGTTTATAAGGACATTGAAAATCTTGGCCATATTTTCAGCGTACAAGATAAAGCACAAAGTTTTATTGATGAATTAAAAGCAAAAGAAGAGGCCATTGCAAGAGGTTTAGAGAGCATTACAGAAAATAAAACATTTGCCTACTTGCATACAAATGACCCTAAGGACTTATATGTTTGGTCAGCACATGGGGAATCATTTTTCCATGACGCTTTTAATATGGTAAAGCTAGATAATGTATTTAAAGATGTAACTGGTGACGTAAGTCTTGAAACGCTCATTTCTACAGACCCAGATGTATTAATTTTACCGAACTTTGATGGCTCAGACTTATCCCATGTACGCGATGCAATTTATGAAAACCCTAAGCTATCAAGTATGAAAGCAATTAAAAACAAGGAAATTTATATCGTTGATTATAACTATTTATTCGGCTATGGCTACAACACAATCGACGGGATGGAAATATTAGCGAAAGAAATGTACCCTGAATTATTTAAATAATGTTTCCCCCTAAAATAATAGGGAAAACTAATGATAAAGGAGTGGTTTTCAAATGGAATACCGTATTGAAAAGGATACAATGGGTGAAATTAAAGTACCTGCTAATAAATTATGGGGTGCACAAACACAGCGCAGCAAGGAGAACTTCCAAATTGGCTCAGAGCAAATGCCGATTGAGCTTATTCAGGCTATGACGATTTTGAAAAAAAGCGCGGCGATTGTCAACGAGCAGCTAGGTAAGCTCTCTCCTGTAAAAGCTCAAATGATTCGACAAGTAGCTGACGAAATTTTATATGGGCAATGGGATGACCAATTCCCTCTTGTTGTATGGCAAACAGGTAGTGGTACACAAACAAATATGAATGTCAATGAAGTGATTGCTAACCGAGCAAACCAGATTTTGCAAGAAGTTGGCGAAGGAGCTATTATCCATCCAAATGACGATGTCAATAAATCGCAAAGCTCGAATGACACGTTTCCTACAGCATTGCATATCGCAGCTGTCTTGAAGGTAGAGGATTATTTATTACCTCGCTTACGTCTTTTAAAGGAGACATTTGCAAATAAAGCAGAGCAATTTAAAGACATCATTAAAATTGGACGTACACATTTACAAGATGCTACACCTTTAACACTAGGTCAAGAAATCAGCGGCTGGGTTGCCATGCTTGAGAAATCTGAACGCATGATTCAGCACAATATTGAATATATGAAAGAGCTAGCAATTGGCGGTACAGCTGTTGGTACAGGAATTAATGCACACCCTGAATTCGGCGAACGTGTAGCAGCAGAAATTAGCCAATTAACGAATAAAGCGTTCATATCAGCACCGAATAAATTTCATGCATTAACAAGCCATGACGAGGCTGTTGTTGCACATGGCGCATTAAAGGCACTAGCTGTCGATTTAATGAAAATCGCCAACGATGTACGCTGGCTAGCAAGTGGACCTCGCTCAGGTATTGGAGAAATTACGATTCCAGAAAACGAGCCTGGCTCATCGATTATGCCTGGTAAAGTCAATCCAACACAAAGTGAGGCATTAACAATGGTTGTCACACAAGTTGTTGGCAATGACGCAACAATCGCCTTTGCTGCCTCACAAGGGAATTTTGAGTTAAACGTCTTTAAACCAGTTATTTTATATAACTTCCTGCAATCTACGCAGCTACTAGCAGATGCAATGAAATCCTTTAACAATCATTGCGCAGAAGGCATTGATCCAAACTTAGAGGTACTGCAACATAATTTAGAAAACTCACTAATGCTCGTAACAGCATTAAATCCTTATATCGGCTATGAAAACGCTGCGAAAATTGCGAAAAAAGCTCATAAGGAAGGCACGACATTAAAGGCGGCTGCGATTGCAACCGGCTTATTAACAGAGGAACAATTTGAGCAATATGTCGACCCGAAAACGATGATCTATCCGAATGTGAAATAGGCTAAAGGTAACGAATCGTACGTAAGAAGTAGTATTTCGCGCAAAGAGTCTAAATCCGCACATTCAAATGCGCTTTTCGCACATTAAAAGCTCCATTTCGCATGCAAAAACAAAAACGCTTGAAATCAAGTTTGCTACTTTGATTTCAAGCGTTTTTTTAATTATTCACAAAGCGTAAGGCACGACTCATAATCGTTGGCACAACCGATCCGTGATTTTCATCCGGAGCAACATAAAATGCCGTATCCATTACTGCGCTTAATTGCTGTGCCATCTTCTGTGCATCATCGACCATAAACTCTTCCAGACCACCAGCACCTGTAAATAATTTAGCTGGTAGCTCGCTATATTTTGCTAAAAATGCATCTGCATATCGGAATAATTCATGCTCATTCCACCAAATAGATGGGCTAATCGCAATGTATTTATAATAGCTAGCTGGTGCATTAAACAATTGCCAAAGTGTGAAATAGCCTCCTAATGAATGTCCAAACAATATTTCTTTGCTTTTATTTACTGGATAATCCGCTTGAATAATTGGCTTCAATTCTTCCTCTAAAAAACGGCTGAAGTCCGCTGCACCACCATGCTGCCCATCAAATGCTCCTCTAAATTTCTCTGGATAAACATAGGTTTCTGCTGGTGCAGTAAAATCATAAAACCGACGCATTCGCATATCCTCACCATGACCAACTCCAACGATAATCGAAGGAAACACTTCCGTTTTTGCTGCATTGATACTTTGTAAACGAACAATTTCTTTTACAAAATGAAAATATGAAGAGCCATCCAATACGTAAACAACCGAAAATCCTTCCTCTGGCATATCCACCTCTGGTACATAAACATTAATATGATACGTATAATTTGTATGTGCTGATGTTATATCAAAATTCATCTGAACTCCCCTTTTCCTTATGATTATGGACGAAGCATGATTTTCGCCTACAAAAAAGGCGCTCGAAATTCCTTTCGAACGCACATTTTTAACCTTTTACATAATATACTTCTTGTCCACTTTCAATAACGAACTCTGGTTTAGGCTGACCAGCACTCGCTTTATGACCAGCGATGTGCTCAGGGCTTTTCTCCCAGTTTTTCCATGCTTCCTCTGATTCCCAACGAACCATGACTAGCACTTCTTCATCACCACGGCGAACCTTTTTTACTAATACTTGTTTATCCAAAAAGCCTGGCTGTCTCTCTAATAGAGAAGGCTCTCCTGGCTTTGAACCAAAGCGTTCTACAATCTTTTCTGAATTTCCTTCAGTGACTACGATACGTTTGATTTGTACAAACATATTATTTATATGCCTTTAACACATCTTCAGCTTTTGAAGTTTCTGATTGTAAACCGCCACCTGATAAGTACCAAGTTTCTGGATTTAAGTAGAATACTTTGCCGTTTTTCACAGCATTAGTACCACTAACGATTTCATTTTCGATTGCACCTTTTGTACCTGATTCGCCGTTTTCATTTACAACTGCATCACGGTCAACTACAAATAAAATATCTGGGTTTACATCAAGTACATATTCAAATGATGCTTCCATACCATGTGTTGAAGCTTCGATCTTGTCATCAGCTTGTTTTGCACCAAATACATCATGTACTACGCCAAAACGTGAACCGCTACCATATGCAGATAACGCACCTTCGCTACCTAAAACAACTAATGCTTTTTCTTCAGAAGCACCTGTTGCAGCTTTTACTTCATCTACTTTTGCTTGATATGCAGCAAATGCATCTGCTGCTTCTTGTTCTTTGTCAAAAATTTTACCTGCTAATTCAACATTCGCTTTAAATGACTCTAAGAAGTTTTTGTTATCAACACCTACATAAACAGTTGGTGCAATTTTAGAAAGCTCTGCGTATGCTGCTGCTGCACGACCAGAGATGAAAATGATATCTGGTTGAATTGAAGATAATTTTTCATAATCTGGCTCGAATAAAGTACCTGCATTTTCATATTTAGAGTCTTCAAATTTGCTTAAATATGCTGGCATAGAACCTTGAACTACTGCTGTTACTTCTACACCTAAAGCATCTAAAGTATCAAGGAAACCATTGTCAAATACAACTACTTTTTCTGGTTTTTTATCAAGTGTTACTTCTTCAAATACTGTGTTACCATCACGACCTTCGATTGTGCTACCTGGGATTGTTACTGAATATGCTGCTTCTTCAGTTTTATTTTCCTCTTGTTGACCTTCGCCTTCTGTTGAAGTTGTTCCTTCTTCTTTATCCTTTGAACCACAAGCTGCTAATACTAACAGCATCATAGCCATTAACAAAGTAAGTAATTTCCAGTTTTTCATTTTGAAATATTCCTCCATTTTTATGAATTAAAATATACGCAAATGCGACAACCATTCTGTTCTTGAACGGGGATGTCCATATCATAAATTTCTTTTAATGCAATTGAATTAATAATGTCCTGTGTTGGACCATTTTTGACAACTCGCCCATCTTTTAATGCGACGATATAGTCTGAGTAAACTGAAGCAAAGTTAATATCATGTAGAACAATAATAACCGTTTTCCCTAATTCATCTACAAGCTTACGCAAAATTTTCATTATTTGTACAGAGTGTTTCATATCCAAATTGTTTAAAGGTTCGTCTAATAAAATGTACTCTGTGTCCTGTGCAATAACCATTGCGATGAAGGCACGTTGGCGTTGACCGCCAGATAATTCATCTAAATAATTATGCTGAATATCAGCTAAATTCATGTATTCAATCGCTTCATCAATTTTCACTTCATCCTCAGGCTTTAAATGCCCTTTTGAATATGGAAAACGGCCAAAGCCTACTAGTTCACGAATCGTTAAGCGAACATTCATAAAATTAGACTGCTTTAAAATGGATACACGCTTTGCAAATTCCTCTGATTTCCAACGACGTACATCTGATTTATCAAGTAATACTTCGCCAGTATCAGCATTCATTAAACGGCTTACCATTGATAAAAGGGTTGATTTACCTGCACCATTAGGACCGATAAATGATGTAATCTTACGTGGTGCGATATCGATGCTGACATCTTGCACAACTGGCTTCTTCCCAAAGTATTTCGTAATTTCCTTTACTTGAATCATGCTGCAGACCTACTTTCCTTTAATAATAGGTAGATAAAGTATACGCCACCTATAAAGTTTATAATCACACTCAATGTTGTTGTAAAGCTAAAAATTCGCTCTACGACAAACTGTCCACCAACTAAAGCAACAACGCTCATTAAACAAGAGCCTACAATTAATATAGAATGTTTATACGTTTTAAAGTATTGATAAGACAAATTCGCTACGATTAAACCGAAGAAAGTGATAGGTCCAACAAGCGCAGTTGAAACAGCAATTAATATAGAAGAAATAATCAACATACGTTGGACAAGCTTATCATACGGCACACCTAAGTTAATCGCTGTATCGCGTCCAAGAGACATAACATCAAGCTGTCTCATATGACGCCAGCCATAAATAAATGTTAACAAAATAACAATACCTGCTAGCCAAACTAAATTCGTATTGACATTATTAAAGCTAGCAAACATTTTGCTTTGTAAGTTTAAAAACTCATTAGGGTCAATCAATACTTGCATGAATGTTGTGACACTACCTAAAAATGTACCAACAATCATCCCTACTAATAATAAAAAATAAATTGGGCGCTTACCTTCTTTAAATAGCAAGCGATAGAAAATCATTGCAAATAAAATCATTGCTGCTGTTGCTGTCAAAAAGTTAACATACGCATTTAACACAAAAATTGAAACAGAGCCAAAAAGGAAAAAAATGATTGTTTGCACCATCATATAAAGTGCATCAAGCCCCATTACACTCGGTGTTAAAATACGATTATGTGTAATTGTTTGGAAGACAACAGTCGAATAGGCAATGGCAACACCTGTTAATGCCATAGCAGATACTTTCACAAGGCGGCGTGGAAATGCATAATGATAATTTCCATTTAGTTGATAAAAAACGTAAAGTGCCACACTTATAATCGCTAAGCCCAATAACACCAACATTTTCGTACGATTACGCATATGCTCTCCCCCTAAACAACATGATTAGGAAGATGGCACTGCCAATCACACCGACTGTCATGCTAATCGGTATTTCATAAGGATAAATAATAACGCGTCCTAAAATATCGCATATTAATAAGAATGACATCCCAAGCAATGCCGTATGCGGTAATGTTTTCGCTAAATTATCTCCTTTAAATAAAGAGACCATGTTCGGAATAATTAATCCAAGGAATGGAATCATGCCGACAGTTAGCACTACTGTTGTTGAAATAAGAGCTACTAGCACTAAGCCTAAATTCACAACAAATTTATAGGATAGACCTAAATTTTTTGCAAAGTCCTCTCCCATACCCGCAACAGTAAAGCGGTTAGCATAAATGTATGCTAATATAAGCACTGGTACACTTATGTATAAAAGCTCATAACGACCTTTCATAATTAATGCAAAATTCCCCTGTAGCCAAGCTGACATATTTTGTATAATATTTGCTTTGTACGCAAAGAATGTCGTAATAGAAGATAAAATATTACCAAACATTAAGCCGATCAATGGAATGAAAATCGCATCTTTGAATTTAATGCGGTTTAGTATTTGCATAAATAGCAGCGTTCCAGCTAATGCAAATATGAAAGCAAGCGATATTTTTTGTAAATAGCTTGCGCTTGTAAATATCATCATCGAAACTAGCACGCCTAATTTTGTCGCATCAAGTGTACCTGCTGTTGTTGGTGACACGAATTTATTGCGACTTAAGCTTTGCATAATTAAACCAGCAATACTCATCCCTGCGCCTGCTAGCAAAATAGCGACAAGTCTAGGTACACGGCTTATAAGGAATAACCTTGTTTCCTCAGATTGGAAATCAAGCAAATCAGTCGGCTTAATATTGATAACCCCAATAAAAAGTGACAGAATTGATAAAACAATTGTTGCAGTTAAAAGATATCTTATTTTCATAACAATCCCCGGTAGATTTATTATTGTTTATCTCAATTCCTCTGAATCAAGACAAAGCTCGTCGTAACAAATGCAAATCTCTCATTTTACAAGAAGAAATCTAACACCATTACATTTAAACTAGTGACAACAGTATGTTGAGAACAATTATCACTATCAACAGTCCCCATTATAAGCACCTTTTTCTCAGCAGTCAACAGCTAATTGAGAATTATTCTTAAATTAATTAGATCTATTATATAACTAACAAGATTTTTGACAGAAAGCAAAAAGACAGAAACCCTCTTTTCAGCGCAAATGAAAGTGTGAACACAGCCATTTACCGAAAGAGTATATCTGTCTAAATTTTGTCATATTTTAAGCTAATAAACAGCGATTGGCCCATAAGGCCCTTCAATAATTTCAATTTTCGTTTCAAAAATATCTGTTAAAATATCTGGCTTCATCACTTCTTCAACTGTTCCGAAGGCAGCAATTTGTCCATCCTTCATCGCACAAATTCTATCAGAGTATTTGGCTGCAAAATTTATATCATGCATAACAGTCAGAATCGTTCGTCCAAATTCATTCGCTGCTCGTCTCAAGTGTTCCATCATTTGAACAGAACGAGCAACATCCAGATTGTTTAGTGGTTCATCCAAAAGTACATATTCTGTTTCTTGACATAAAACCATTGCCACATATGCCCGTTGCCTTTGACCACCAGAAAGCTCATCTAAATATCTATTTTCTAAATCCGTCAAGTCTAAAAAATCGATATATTTAGAGATAATCATCTCATCCTCTTTCGTTAACCTTCCCTTCGAATAGGGAAAACGCCCAAACCCAACGAGCTGTCTAATCGTCAATCGAGTGACGAAATGATTTTCTTGTCGCAATATCGTCAAGATTTTTGCTAAGTCTTTTGATTTGGAATCTGACACATTCATATTCGCTACCTGAATTTGTCCTTCTTCCATATCCAAGAGTCTGCCAATCATCAATAGTGTCGTAGACTTTCCGGCACCATTTGGCCCAATTAAAGAAGTAAAACCTGCTTTTGGTATTTCAATATTCAAAGGTCCTATTTCTACTTTATCCGTATATGACTTTTTCACATTATCAATTTTTATCATAAAGCCCTCTTCCTTAAAATCACAATTAAAAAGATGACGCCACCAAATAGTTCAATAATAACTGAAACCACACCTTGTGCATTAAATACATGATACATCAAAAAGTATGCGCTTGTTATAATCAAAAATCCTATAGCAAAAGCCATTGGAAAAATATATCGATGATCATACGTTGGTGCTGCTTGATAACTCAAAGTTGCTACTAAAAATCCGTAGAAGGTAAGTGGTCCAATCAAAGCGGTTGAAATGGACATCAAAATTGCAACTAATATTAGCGTATAAATTACACTAGATTGATGTCTAACGCCAAAAGAAGTAGAAACATCCTTCCCAAGTGACAATACATTTAAGTTTTTAGAATGAGCAATCAGTAATAACCCAATAATGATTACCATCGGAATGACAATCGGGAAATATGCCGCATCTGCATGATTGACAGAACCAAACAATTTTGCCTGTAAAATATCAAACTCAGAAGGAGCAAGCAATCTTCTCATAAAAGTTGACACAGAATTCAGCCCAGTTCCAATAATAATGCCGACCAAAAGCATAAGTTGTAAATTACCATATTTCCCGGAAAGAAGCCATCCGTAAAGGATTAAACTCATCAAGACCATTAGGATAACTTGAAAAATAAATGAACTAATCCCACTAAAATTGATTAATGCACTAGCACCAAAGAAAAATATGGTACTCGTATGTATTGTTGAGTAAAGTGATTCAAAGCCTAAAAGTGAAGGCGTAATAATTTTGTTATTTGTAATCGATTGGAAAGCAACAGTTGACAAGCTATGACAAATCGCAGCAATAATCATTGCAACAATCGCTACAATCCTTCTTATCACAACTGGGATAAAAGAAGGTGAATCGATTGGAACTGGATTGTTATAAACTAAAAGCCCATATGAAGCAAGTAGACCGCAAGCAATAAATGTTATCAGTAAAATCCAATAACGTCTTTCTTCTTTCTTAGAACGAAAAGCCCTCGCTGACCTACTTTTATGATGGAGGCTAGAATCAATTTCGACATTTTCTTTATTTCTATATTCCAATGTGCTCATCTTAGCCTCCTTGGTTTTCTTTGTCTCAATAAAATAGTAATAAATACAACTGCCCCTACTGTTCCAAGTATTAAAGAAACAGGCACTTCAAAAGGCATAATAATTGTTCGAGAAATGATATCACAAGTAGTGATAGTACCCATTCCTATCAGACATACCCAAGGCAAATTACTTCTAAGGTCATCTCCTCTAAACATGGAAACAATATTTGGGACAATTAAACCTAAAAAAGGTAGGTTTCCAATAACTGCTGCAACAATTCCAACTGCTAAAGAAATAAGACCTGTACCTACAAAAACGATTCTATTATAATTAGCGCCAAGGCTTGTCGCAACATCTTCACCTAGTCCTGCTAATGTCAATCGATTCGCATAAATAAAAATAAACAAAGTAACAATAACAATTATCCATAAATATTCATATCGCCCAACTTGTACGGCCGCAAAAGAACCGACGAACCAATTTTCAATGCTTTGTGTCATTTGAAAAAGAAGTCCAATAAAGGTGGAGACTGCTGAAATGACTGCACCAAGCATCAATCCAATAATCGGGACAATTAAAGAAGAACGTAGCTTCACTCTTCTTAAAAATAAAAAGAAAATCATTGTTCCTATAAAAGAAAAAATGATTGCCCCTGTCATTCTCATAACTAAAGTTGGAGCTGGAACTAATAAATAAACAAGAAGAAGCCCTAAACCTGCCCATTCAATTGTTCCTGTTGTGGTAGGTTCCACAAAGCGATTTTGTGTAAGCAATTGCATGACGAGTCCTGCCATTGCCATTGCTGCCCCAGTAAGCATTAATGCCACCGTTCTTGGAACACGAGTAATGAAAAACATCTCCGTGCCATCCTCTTGTCCACGTATATCGTAAACCCCAGTGAACAGTGAAATAATGCCTAAAATTACAACAACTATAATCGTTACTATAAAAGACTTGGTCCATATCTTATTGTGGTTATAAAACTGGGGTTGAGAAAGATTCTCAACCCTAGAAGTTATATTTTTTGGCACTATTGTATACTCCTTTACATTACTTAGCTAAAGTATTTGCAAGGTTTTCAAATAGCTCTATATAAGTTTGAATAGATTCATTTGTGTAAGTATCCGCTGGTGCATAAACAATTTGTTCTTTAGAAACAGCTGTTGTGTTTTGAAGAGCTGGTGAGTTACTAATAACATCCTGAGCAGGTACTAATTCCTCTTCGCCAGCTATTGCAGCATCACGATCTAAAACGAACAGCCAATCAGGATTGCTTTGTGCAATCGCTTCAACAGAAACTTCATCACCTTGGTGATCTGATGTAGACTCAGTAACTTCTAATGCTGGAGTCCATCCAAAAATTTCATACATTGGTCCCCAAACACGTCCAGAATGAGGAGCTGCAAAACCGATATTTCCACCAGAAACGATGACACTCATCACTGTATCCGTTCCGTTATATGCAGACTTAGCATCTTCGATAGCTTTATCAAAATCAGCTACTAATTGTTTAGCTTCGTCATTTTTATCAAAAACTTGACCTAAAGCAATTGTAGTATCCTTAAATCCATTTACAAAGCTTTCTCCAGGTGCGCCAGTTTCACCAGAAACATCAAAGCTAAGGTCAATCACTGTAGCATTTGGTACTAATTTTTTGATATCTTCATAGTAGTCTGCAAATCGTTGACCTACAATTACAAGCTCAGGATTTGCCGCTGCTAAAATTTCAAGATTTGGTTCACGGTGGTTCCCGATATTTTGAACTGACTCATCTTTTACATATGATAAATCCGCAGGCATTACATCCTTTGGCACAGCTACTAATTCAATTCCCCAATCTTGTAAAGTTTCAAAAGTTCTATTATCTAAAGCAACTACATTCTTTGGATTTACAGGAACAGTAACAGTTCCATGAATATCAGTAATTTCTACTGTCGTAGGTTCAGTAGCCTCTTCAGTCTCATCTGCTCCAGTAGAATTTGATTCTTGATTTGTTTCTTCAGTCTCCTTAGCTCCATTACTGTCCTTACTTGAATCTGAGCAAGCGACTAATAGCAAAGTCAAAACTGCTAGAATACTAACTAGCTTTAATAACATTGATTTTTTCATACATATACTCCTTAAAATTTAGTTTATTTCGAAAATGATGTAGCCCATCGATTACATTGGATAGTTGTTGTTATCCATCTATTCGATATTGATAATCATTTTCATTTGAACGTTCTGTTGATTAGTATAGACATTAATTCTGTGAAAATCTTGTGAAAGATGTGAATTAATTAATTAAATTTACTTTTTTTATCATCTTGTAGATAAAACGCAAAAAATAACACATAACTTACAATTTTTTATTCTTCAATACCCTTAGTTTGATTGTCACATTTAATAAAAAAACATGAGCAAAACAAGTTAAAACTGTTTTACTCATGTTTTTCGATTATGTTTAATGTGGCCTTTGTCTATTATCTGATTTTACTACTCAATCATTGAATAGCCTCTGCCATGTATTGTTTGAATATATTGGTCTTTCTTCTCGCCCTTTAGCTTTTTTCTTAAATAACCAATATATAAATCTACTACATTAGGATTTACTGCAACATCATATCCCCAAACCTGGTTCAATAGCATTTCACGGCTCAATATTTTATTTTTATTCTTAATTAAAAATACAAGTAGGTCATACTCCCGCCTAGTAAGTGGGAGGGTTTCGCCATCTTTTGTTACAATATTGCGCGATGTATCAACCAGTAGCTCTTTAAAACGGAAAAAATCAGGCTCGCCTGACTGGCTCCCTTCCCATCTTCTTAAAACAACTTTTATTCTTGCTACCAATTCTTCTTTCACAAATGGTTTTCTTATATAATCATCTGCTCCTGCTTGTAATCCTGCTATGCAATCTTGGCTAGATATATTGTTTGTCACAATAATAATTGGCGTCGTTTTAACAGCCCTTATTTGTCTGCAAATTTCTATTCCAGATATACTTAATAAATCCCAATCCAGTACTATAATATCCCAATCTTGCTCATATACTATATTTAAACCTTTATTTTCATTATGAAGCGTTAAATTGAAATGGCCTTCTTGCTTTAGACCACTTACGATTTTCTTTGTTAAAGACCGTTCATTTTTAATTACCAACACTTGCTTCAACTATGATTCACCTCTAAAAATATTGGATTTATAAAGTTTAAATTGCTAATAGACTATTATCATGTTAAATCGATTTAGATAATCAGCCTACTAAGTAAATATAATTCTAATATATATGAAAATCCTATGAAAAGGTCAATTATTTAAATTGACACAAATACGTAAAATATGTATATTAATATATGAGCAAATGTTCATATATTAATATAGGGGGCGCACATACATGCAAAATAACGATCATCAACAAATAAATCATTTAGACGAGGAAACTTTATTCGTTGTATCTCAAACATTTAAAGCATTAAGTGATCCAACAAGGATACGCATTTTAAATTTACTTTGCTGCGGTGAACATTCTGTCAACCATATCGCTGAAACGTTGGATTTAAGCCAATCGACAGTATCTCATCAGCTACGCTTTTTAAAAAACCTGCGATTAGTAAAGTTCCGACGTGAAGGCACAACACTTTACTACACAAAGGACGATGACCATATTATGAACTTACTACAGCAAGCAATTGAGCATGCTGCACATTAGGAGGAATGACAGATGGGACATGAACACAGCCATGCACACACAAATAACAAAAAAATATTGCTCATTTCCTTTTTAATTATTACGACATATATGCTCGTTGAAGCAGTTGGGGGCGTCCTGACAAAAAGTCTCGCCTTACTGTCTGATGCTGGACATATGTTCAGTGACTCAATTTCATTAGCTATTGCCTTGATTGCTTTTAAATTGGGTGAAAAAGCCGTTACGTATAATAAAACATTCGGCTATAAACGCTTTGAAGTTTTAGCAGCATTATTTAACGGTGTTACATTAGTTGCGATTGCCTTAATTATTTTTTATGAAGCAATTGAGCGTTTTGTTAATCCACCAGAGGTAGCCACAGTAGGTATGCTTATTATTAGCTCCATTGGACTTGCTGTAAATATTTTAGTCGCATGGATTATGATGAGAGGTGCTGATACAGAGGAAAATTTAAATATGCGAGGCGCTTTTTTACATGTAATAAGCGATATGCTCGGCTCAGTTGGTGCAATTATTGCTGCATTGTTCATCATGTTTTTTGGTTGGGGCTGGGCTGACCCGTTAGCAAGTGTTATTGTAGCTATTCTTGTGTTACGTAGCGGCTATTTCGTAGCCAAAAAGGCGATTCATATTTTAATGGAGGGCACACCAGCAGATGTTGATATTAATCAAGTCGTTCAAGCAATAGCAAAAGTAGAAGGTGTTAAAGGCATTCACGATGTCCATGCTTGGACAATCACAAGTGGCTTTCATGCCTTCTCCTGTCATATCGTAGTTGATGAACAGCTAACAGTTGCTGAAAGCAATAAAATCACACATTCGATTGAGCATTTGCTACAGCATAAAGGGATTCATCATATTGCATTGCAAATGGAGCCAGCAAATCATCATCACGATGAGGCAATTCTTTGCACACTAGAAGCAGCTCCTGAGCATCATCATTAATTCAATTAAGTAGATGTATCGTTAATTTTTTAGCGTACATCTACTTTTTCTTTCTCTCCAACAACAGTTCATAGAATAATCTGAAAATTTAATTGACTAAAGCAAAAGAACTTTCTATACTTAAAACTATAATTTCTGTTGTACGAAAATCATTTCCGCTTATCGGAAAATATAGGGAGGCGATAATATGAATCATCCACAATCTACAGAAGACCAAAAGCCTAAGGGGCTCAATGCGTTTGTATTAATGTTCATTATTATTATCATTATGACGATTTTAACGTATATTGTTCCTGCTGGTAAATATGAAAGGGTCGACAATAACGGACGTACAGTCGTAGACCCTGAGTCATTCCAGTTTGTTGAATCAAGCCCTGTTGGCTTTTTGGAAATGTTCAATAGCGTACATTTAGGTATGCTTGAAGGGGCTTCCATTATTTTATTCGTATTTTTATTTGGCGGTGCGTTAGGCATTATGCAAAAAACAGGGGCGATTGATTCGTTTATTAAAGTCACTGCCGCTAAATTCGGTAAACAGGAATACATACTCATTCCTATTTTTGTTTTTATCTTTGCTTGTTTAGGCTCGCTAATTGGTTCTGCGGAGGATACGCTTGTTTACATTGCGATTATCATTCCCTTAACAATGGCGCTCGGCATGGATGCACTGACAGGTTTTGCGATTGTGATGCTTGGCACATTAGCAACAGGCTTTACATCCGGAATTACTAACCCCTTCAATATTGGGGTGGCGCAAACAATTGCTGAATTACCTATGTATTCAGGTATGGGCTACCGCATCATTGTATTTATCGTATTTTACATTTTAACGGTCGCTTATATTTATCGTCATGCGAAAAAGGTGAAAAAGAATCCTGAGTTAGGTATCTACGGAAAATTCAAGCGAGAAGAGACAGTAAAAATCGACCTTAGCTTCAAAATGAGCACGCGCCATTTATTAGCATTGATTGTCTTATTACTGAATTTCATTGCTTTAGTTGTAGGGGTTATTAAATTCCAATGGTATATTAGTGAAATAGGAGGAATCTTCCTTTTAAGCAGTATTATTATGAGCCTTATTTGTGGTATGCGCCTTAATGATATGGCAGATGGCTTCATTGGCGGTGCTCGTGAAATGGTTGAAGGCGCATTAATTATTGGTTTCGCTCAAGCAATATTAGTGATCACAACAACAGGTGGTTTAATTGATACAATTCTTTATTATGTAGCAGGTATCGTTAGCTCGCTACCAGCTTCAATTAATGCAATTGGGATGTTCCTATTGCAGCTATGCTTGAACTTCTTAGTACCATCTGGTAGTGGACAAGCTGCTTTAACAATGCCAATTATGACACCTTTAGCCGATTTAATTGGGGTATCACGACAAACAGCAGTGTTAGCCTTCCAATTTGGTGATGGGATTTCAAACATGGTCATCCCAACAAGCGGTGTATTATTAGCCGGGCTTGCAATTGCAGGTATTCCGTTTGCTAAATGGGTAAAATGGGTATTCCCTTATTTCCTTATCCAAACAGCTTTAGCGATTGTTTTATTAATTATCGCTCATGCGATGAACTATGGCCCATTTTAACTTCTTTCAGTAGAAGTAGCCCACCTCAATTTAGGTTGCTTTTCAGTAGGTGTACAAACGCTTGTGGCAAGAAGTTAAAACCTCGGCATAATTGATAATAAAAGGAGGAATTATTTTGTCAGCGGATTTAAAACAGCAAGTCATTGCATGGAGAAGGCATTTACATAGCCATCCAGAGCTATCACATCAAGAGTACCAAACATCGCAGTATATATACGATCAATTGATAACATTCCCTAATTTAGAAGTGAAGCGTATGACAAAAACGAGCGTTTGTGCTTTTTTAAAAGGAACAAAAACAGAAGGCACTGGGCATACGATTTTGCTACGTGCAGACATTGATGCATTACCAATTCAAGAGGAAGCGGATGTACCGTTTAAATCGCAAAATCCAGGTGTTATGCACGCTTGTGGGCATGACGCACATCCAGCTATGCTATTAGGGGCAGCAAAGGCTTTAGCTGAACGTGGTACAGACTTTAATGGAGAGATTCGTTTTGTTTTCCAGCATGCAGAGGAGGTAACGCCTGGCGGTGCAGCCGAGCTAGTTGCATTAGGGATTACAGAAGGTGTTGATTATGCCTTCGCTTTGCATGTAAATCCAGACTATGAAGCAGGTCAATTTGCAATGAAGGATGGAAAATTAACATCGGCAGCAGATGATTTTGAAATTAAAATTTTCGGCAGAGGTAGCCACGCATCCATGCCAGAAGTGGCTGTCGACCCTTTAGTGATTGGATCAGAAATCGTGATGGCTTTACAAACCATCGTATCGCGCAAAATGCCAATCCTTTCAGCCCCTGTTTTAACAGTTGCTAAATTCCATTGCGGAACAGCATTAAATATTATCGCAGATACAGCAGAGCTAGGTGGCACGATTCGCTCATTAGATGCTAAAGTGCGTGTGGACGCTCGTCAACATTTAGAAACAATTGTTACAAGTATTGCAACAATGCACGGTGCACGTGCAGAAATTTCATGGGAGTTAGGCTGCCCATCTGTTACAAATGATGCAAAGCTAACTGAATTATCTCGTCAAATTGCAGGTGATATTGTTGGCGAAAAAGGTGTCATCGAGCTACCTGCCCCGATGTTTGGCACAGAAGACTTTGCGGACTTCTCTGAAGCTGTTCCATCTTCTATGCAATTTATCGGGGTGCATAACCCAAGCTTTGGTGAAGTATTCCCACTCCATCACCCTCGCTTTAAGCTAGATGAAGAAGCGCTGATTTACGGAGCCCGCTACTTCGAAAATATTGCACGTACCTTATGTCCATAAAGAAAAAATGTTAGGTCGATTTTATCGGCCTAACATTTCTTTATTTTAAGAAGATAACCATCTATCGTGCTACTCCAGCCCTCTTTCTTATTTTATAAAGCAAACAAGCTCTTTTTCACAAATAAATAAAAATGCATCGGCTCCTGCCCTTTTACTAAATGTACAATCGCATAGCCTTGCTTGAACAGCGTCTCGAAAATCGTGCGCGTTTTATAGCGCCAATCCTCTGCCAATGCTAGGTTTTCTATTTTTATTTTTGAAAAATATTGAGGAATTGGCACTAAATAAGCATCGCTATAATAATTTAGCGTTGCATCAAACGGTGCTTGCTTATTTAACATCGGTAAGCCATCCACTGTATAAGACCACTCGACAAGCTCCTGCGCTCCCTCCAATAACTCCTCAATTTGTGCATCCCAGCGTGCAATATCATCATCATTTAATAGACGCTCAACAACTAAGCGGTCCGATGGAATTTTGCTATTATAGCTTTCCTGCAATGGACCATGAACGTCTTTTTTATAAGTCGATGTGTAGCCACGCAATTTTGTAAAGCTACCTTGCCCATGAACTGCTTCGAGCGGATCAATAATCCATTTGCACTTTTTATAGCCATATGCTCTAGCTATATCCTTTTGATAAAGCTTTAACAGCTCTGCCACGCCTTGCTCTCTGTAGTCTCGTGCTACAGCTGTTAAATGCGAATATAAGTAATACTCCTCATCCGCAAAGCCTGCATAGCTATAATTAAAGCCTATTAGCTGTTCTTCTATATATGCCCCTAGGATAAACCCTCCATTTTGCATATATGCAGTAAGCTGATAAATCGGTGTCGCTTCTCCACAAATAGCCTGCTCTAATTGACGAATTTGCTCCAATTCCTCTAAGGCCTCTACTTGCTTAATTTGTACAGATTCTAACATACCTTTACAGCCTCCTTTGATATAGCTCTGCTTCTATTATATAGTAGAAAATCATCTTTTAACAGAATATACAGAACAATAAAAATAAAAAGATTTTACTTTAGGGTTAGATAACAAAAAGCTACCATATAAATCGAAACATTTATATGGTAGCTTTATCAAATTATTTTACACCACGCATCGCCTTCGAAATAAGTGGTGTACATACTAATAAAATTAAACCTAAAACGATGGATGCGCCGCCAATCATACCGAAGTAAGTAATGTCGTTCACAACCTCATAGACTTGAACAAGCTGTGCATTTACCGCTTGTGCCGCAGCACTTGCTAAAAACCATAGTGACATTGTTTGCGCTGCAAATGCCGCTGGTGCTAGCTTCGTTGTTGCAGATAGTCCAACAGGTGATAATAACAACTCCCCTATTACTACTAGGAAGAATGATAATACTAACCACCAAGGGCTAATTAATGCTTCGCCACCAGATAAAAGTGATGGAATGACCATAACGATGAACGAAAGACCTGCGAAAAATAATGCAAACACAAATTTCACTGGTGTTGATGGTCCTTTATCTCCCCATTTCACCCATAACAATGCAAACAGTGGTGCTAGTGCAATGATAAATAATGGGTTTAATGATTGGAACCATGCTGCTGGAATTTCAAAGCTACCGACCATTAGGTTTGTACGTGTATCCGCATATGTTGCTAATATTGTTGCACCTTGCTCTTGAATTGCCCAGAACATAACTGCTGCAATAAATAATGGAATATATGCTAACAGACGTGACTTTTCATCCGCTGTTGTTTTTGGACTGCGATACATGACAATAAAGAATATAGTTGGTAATAAAATACCTAATGTTGTAATTAATAAACTAAATGCTTTTACAGTTAAATTATCTGTTGCATAGGCAACATATCCAAGTGCAATAATTGCGATAATTCCAATAACAAAGTTGCGTGCTGCTTTTTTCTTATCATTTTTGTCCATTGGGTTTGTTGGTGCACTACCAGCTAAGCCTAAATTTTTCTTAGCAGTAAACCAGAAGATGATTAAGCCAAGCAGCATCCCAATAGCTGCAATCGCAAAGCCATAATGGAAATTCAATTTTTTAGAGACAGCACCAACAATTAATGGTGCAATAAAGGCACCCATGTTGATACCCATAACGAAAATGCTGAAGCCTGCATCGCGACGGCTATCGTTTGGTGCATACATATCACCAACAACCGCTGATACGTTTGGCTTTAATAATCCTGTCCCCATAACGATAAAGAACATCGAAATGAATAATGAAGTTAAAGCACCTGGGAACGATAAAACAATATGCCCAAGCATAATTAAAATACCACCATAAAATACAGCTTTACGTGTTCCCCAAACGCGGTCAGCTAGCCAACCACCAATTACACCTGACATATAAACTAACGATCCATAAATCGCCATAATCGAGTTCGCTGTTACACGATCTAAGCCAAGTCCACCTTCATGTAACTCATAGTACATGTAAAAGATTAAAATGGCGCGCATTCCATAATAAGAAAAGCGCTCCCAAAATTCTGTAAAGAACAATGTAAACAGACCTTTAGGATGTCCAAAGAAACCTTTTTGCGGAACGGATTTGACTATTTCTTCCTTACTATACATACAAATGCCTTCTTCCGTTTAATGTTTCTAAAGTTTCTGACAATAAAGTGATCGCCAAATAACTATATTTCATTACATTAAAGCATATGAATTTATTTTTCAAGTATAATATTATTTGTTAGAAATTTGATTATATAATTTATTTTCGGTATTTTCTGAAAACAAATTATTATTAATGCTACTTAAATAAATAATTTATTCGCTTGCATTTTCAATTTCTAACATAATTTTTGTAACATAATCCTCTTCACGCTTTTTAACAATTGCATCATAAATATATTCTTCATAGACATATTGCCCTAGCTTATACCCTTGCTCCTCCATCACCTTAAACAAACGCGCATAAGTTTTTGGCAATGTTTCTGTCGTCCCAATATGATAACCAACGAGGCAATCTCCAGCAATTGCCTTAAAATATGGATGTCCTGCCCTTGGTAATGGCTGCTCCATATATAAATGGCTATAATTCGTATAATTGCCAGCTAGCACCTGCTCTCGTCTCGTCATTCCTCCAATTGGATGTCCTGTATCTAATTGTGAGCGATCGAGCTCATCAATAAAATCAGCAACTGCCTGTACAAATTGCTCCTCTGTTACATTTTCGATATTTCTACTTAAATAAAATGTAGCCTCTGGATAGCGTTCAATTGTTATCTCGTTAAAATCAATATTCGCTGCCTCCTCAAGTGAACCGATTTTTACTTTTATCATGCCCTCAATCAGTTCGAGCTCTTTCCTTTTTTGTGCAACAATTTGCTGCTGTTGACGCATTAATGTGAGAAATGCATTAGGTGACTGCTCTGCTAAATAATTTTGAATGCCTTTTAAGGACATCCCAAGTGTTTTTAAGAGCTCGATTACACTGAAAAGATCGTATTGCGCAATCGAATAATAGCGATAGCCGTTATCATCTTTAACAATAGGAGATAATAATCCAATTTGATCATAATAAATGAGTGTTTGCTTATTCACCTTACATATTTTTGCGAACTCGCCAGTTGTAAAATATTTTATATTTTTATTAAACATGCTGTATCCCCCTTGACTATATAGTTACTATATACCATATATTATACGTGATTATATAGAGAAAGGTTTTGATAACATGTTTACAAAATTATTTTCACCCACCATCAACTTCCATACAATTGCTCAATTGTATGGTGAATGGCGTATTGGAGAGCTAAATATTAAAGGAGAAAAAACGATTGTAAAGGAGGTCATTCTTGATGACTACCGTTAATGCAATCGAAACAAGACCTGTAAGACCGCTATTTTTCTCGTACCTATACCCAGCAATGGTTGGGATGCTACTCATGTCCGTCAACATTTTAGTCGATGGTATTTTCGTCAGTCGAGGTGTCGGTGCAACTGCTTTAGCAGGGGTCAATATTGCGGTTCCTATTTTTTCTGTTTTACTATCTATTTCTCTGTGGATTGGAATGGGTGGCGCTACGCTCTTTTCCATCTCTCTTGGCGAAGGTAATAAAAAGCGTGCACATCAAATATTTACATTATCTTTTGTGATGATGATTGGGATTGTTACGGCAATCATTGCTGTGCTGCTATTCAATTTAAGGGATATTGCCTATATTTTCGGGGCTGATCACACAACATACCCTTATGTGCAACAGTACTTGTATATTATTTTATTATTTGGCCTGTTTTATACGATTGAAAATTTATTGAGTATTTTTATTCGCAATGACGGTAGTCCAAAGCTTGCAATGCTGGGGCTTATTACTACGTCCGTATTAAATATTATTTTTAACTATATTTTTATTTTCATACTGGACTACGGGGTAAAGGGTTGTGCTTTAGCAACAGCACTATCAACGATTTTTGGTATGCTTGTATTGTTCCTCCATTTTTTTAATAAGCAATGCGAGCTAAAATTCGTCCGTCATTTTTTTGCTGTCATTGATATGAAAAAAATCATGACAATCGGCTTCCCTAGCTTTATCGTTGAAGCCTCTATGGCGTTTATTATTATCCTTTATAATGTTACATTTTTACGTTATTTAGGCTCAGACGGTGTCACTGCCTACGCAATGGTCAACTATATTCATGCTGTCTTATTAACAGTATTTTTCGGCATCGGTATGGCATTACAGCCTTTAGTTAGTTATCACCACGGTGCAGGGCTAAAGAAACGCTTAATTGCCTTATTGAAAATTGGTGTGAAAACAGCTATTATTCTTGGCTTGTCTACAGCCATTATTGCGATGCTCTTTCCTTCCCAGCTCATCGGTGTCTTTGGTGATAAAGGAAGTGCAGAAGTCCAATCAATGGCTATTCAAGGCTTTGCTTATTTTGCGATAGGCTATATATTCCTTGGTGTTAACATGGTATTTGCAGAGTTTTTCCAATCCATTGAAAAAATTCGCCTCGCTACAACGATTATGCTATTGCGAAGTGCGGTTTTGTTTATTCCTGTTCTTATAGTGCTCCCTAAAATTTTCGGTGCGCAAGCGATTTGGTGGACATTCCCTGTTGTAGAAGGCTTAACTGCTTTATTGATTGCCCTCTTTATTTGGAAATCTAAATATGGAATAAAGGAATAAACTTTTAAAAACGTGGATAAAGAGCTGTCTGGAAAGATACTTTCCAGACAAGCTCTTTATTCTACTACATATTGCTCATATTTGTGATAATCTGCTGCCTTCAATTCAAGTTGTAGCAATGTTCCTTGCTCCTCATATTCTGTGCTAAAAATGGATGCATGCTCATTTAAATAAGAAACAACTGAACCTGCCTCATACGGAACGAGCATTTTACATGTCACATAGTCCGCAAAAATATGCTGGCGAATCATTGTTAAAAGCTCATCTAAGCCAACACCTTCTTTAGCGGCAATCCACAAATTATCTCCGCTCATAAGTGGGTACTCGACACTCGCTAAATCTGACTTATTATAAACATAAATTGTCGGAATATCCTCTACACCGACCGCTTTTAATGTAGCGTTTGTGACATCCATCATAAAGCGATATTCCTCATTTGAAACGTCCACAACATGCAATAGCAAATCTGCTTCACGAGCCTCTTCTAGCGTTGAACGGAATGCTTTTACTAAATGGTGAGGTAGCTTACTAACAAAGCCAACTGTATCTGTTAATAAAAATGCTTTGCGATCCTCTAGCTCAATGTGACGAACAGAAGTGTCTAACGTGGCAAACAGCATATCCTTTTCAAATACTTGCTTCTCCTCTTGCTGCCCTACTTTTGCTAAGAGCTGATTCATAATCGTAGATTTTCCAGCATTCGTATAGCCGACAATCGAGACAATAGGCACTGCATTTTTTCGTCGTTGCTTGCGCTGTGTATCACGCTGTGCCTTTACATGCTCTAAATCTCGACGCAATTTCGCAATTTGATCCTCGATTTTTCGACGGTCAAGCTCTAGCTTTGTTTCCCCTGCACCACGGTTTTTAAAGCCGCCGCCTGTACCACCACCTTGACGTGATAAAGAAGCATGCAAGCCAACTAAGCGCGGTAGCATATATTGTAATTGCGCTAGCTCTACTTGCATTTGAGCTTCTTTTGTCTTTGCACGACGGCTAAAAATATCAAGGATAAGCATTGTGCGATCAATTACTTTACATTCTAAATCGCGCTCCAAGTTGCGAATTTGTGAGGGTGTCAGCTCATCATTAAAAATAATAATATTCGCATCTGCTTCCTCATAAAATGCTTTAATTTCTTCAATCTTCCCTGTGCCTACATAATGAGACGGGGTCACGCGCTCTAAATTTTGCGTCACGCTCCCGATTACTTCTACATCGAGTGCCTCTGCTAAATTCGCCAGTTCCTCCATTGAGTAATCAAAATGCTCATCATTTTTTAAATTCACACCAACTAATACGCCACGCTCTTGTATGCTTTCAATTTCTTTCATTAATTATCGTCCTCCTAGTTGTCATAATCCTAACATAACAAAGGGATGCACGGCTATTATGTTATACAAAAAGAAAAAGTGGCTGTTTGAAAAGATTTTCTCTTTTCAAACAGCCGTTACCTACTATTTACATCATTAACACAATTTTTTATTTTCTTTCTTCTTTCATCAGGCGCAATGTTTCATCAAACTCCGCCTCGATTTGAGGGTTCTTCTTATATGTTGCAAGAGATACGACTACCGCAACGATTAAAGCACCGAAGAAACCTGGTACAATTTCATAAAGCGCCTCTGATAATGCAGGGATTCTTCCCCATACAAATGCTATTACAGCACCTGTCACCATCCCCGCTAATGCGCCGATATTCGTTAGCTTGCGCCAATAAAGTGATAATAAAATAACAGGTCCAAACGCCGCACCGAAGCCTGCCCATGCGAACGACACTAATTTTAAAATTGAGTTTTCTGGGTTCCACGCTAGCACAACAGCGATAATTGAAACAACTAATACCGCTAAGCGTCCCATAAATACATAGTGCTTATCCGTTGCTGATTTATTAAATAAAGCTTTGTAAATATCCTCTACAAGCGCTGAAGATGTTACAATCAGCTGCGAAGAAATTGTACTCATTACCGCTGCTAAAATTGCTGCAAGCATAATTCCTGCAATAAATGGATGGAATAATAATTGCCCCATTACGATAAATATCGTCTCTGCATCCTTTAACTCACCTAAAGTTGCTGCATTTTGCTGATAGTAAGCCACACCTACTAAAGCAGTACCAATCGCACCCGCTAAGCTTAAAATCATCCAACCAATACCGATTCGACGTGCTTCCTTCGTTTCTTTTACCGAATTAATCGCCATAAAACGAACAATAATATGCGGCTGCCCGAAATAGCCGAAGCCCCATGCAAGTGAAGATATGACACCTGCTGCTGTAGCTGTTGAAGCAAATAAACTTAAGTTTTCAGGGTTAACGGATTTAATGGCATCAATCGTTTCACCGATACCACCTGTGTAAAACACGCCTACCAATGGCACTGAAACTAACGCTAAAAACATAATTAAGCCTTGTAAAAAATCTGTATAGCTTACAGCTAAAAATCCACCAAATAGTGTGTAACCTACTGTTACTGCAACAACAACCAGTAATCCAACATGATAATCATAGCCGAAAGAGCTATCGAAAAACTTTCCACCTGCTACCATACCTGATGATACATAAAACGTGAAAAATACTAAAATAATAATACCAGATGCGATACGAATTAATTTTGTATTGTCTCGAAGACGGTTATCCAAATAACTTGGAATCGTAATCGAGTCATTTGATACTTGTGTGTAAACACGTAAGCGAGGTGCTACAATCAACCAGTTTAAATAAGCACCAACCGTTAAACCAATGGCAATCCATGCCTCCACTAAACCTGACAGATAAATCGCTCCTGGTAGCCCCATTAGTAGCCAGCCTGACATATCAGCTGCCCCTGCACTTAATGCTGTTACAGCAGGACCTAGCCCACGTCCGCCAAGCATATAATCGTTTAAGTTAGAAGTTCTCTTATACGCATACCAGCCGATTACGACCATCGCCACCATGTAAATAATAATTGCTAATAATTGAAATCCGTGATCTGACATACTGTTTCCCTCCTTAAAAAAATTCACTTTTCGTATAGAGGCTATCTATCGAAAAGTCTTATAATAAACATATAATTTATTTCATTGTAAAACAAGCCGTAATTCAACCAATTGTCCTCTGTTTATTTGTTATACCCATTATCTTTAGCTTTCACACAAATATTTATGTTAAACTAATGTCAATTTTATAATAAAGAAGGTATATTACTATGGAATTCCAACAGATGAAAGAACAGTTTTTAGCACTGTTAAATGAGAAAGCATTAATCGCTGCAACCATTAGTCAGCCCCGTTTAAAATCTAATGAAATAAAACGAGTGAAGCTCAAACCTGTCGAGCTAAAAGGCATTTACACAATTCAAGTTGAATATCAATACGAGCGCATTTTGAAGCATGAAAACGTTCCTTTAGAGGCATTTGCAGAGCATTTTGATTTACTGCTTGAGCAATTCCGCCAAATTCATGCTCAATTTACTGAGCAAACGATTCACATTCAACTGTCCAAGAAGAATAAAGTGTTATGGAAGTCTGAAAAAGTACGGACTAATAAAAAAGTGGATTTAGCACATAATCGTAAAAAGCAATATTTATTAGATGATACCATCATCCACCCTTTTCTCGTTCGCCTCGGTGTTCAAGCTGAAAATGGCACAATCAAAAAGCAAAAGTACGATAAATTTAAGCAAATCAACCGCTTTGTAGAATTTATTGATGATGCCTTAGATTACTTACCAAAGAACCGTCAAATTCGCATTTTAGACTTTGGCTCTGGCAAGTCTTATTTAACCTTTGCCCTTTACCATTATTTAAAAATTATTAAGAAATTAGATATTCACGTAACAGGACTGGATTTAAAAAAGGAAGTTATTGAGGAATGTAATGAAATCGCACAAGATTTAGGTTATGAAGATTTACAATTTTTAGTTGGTGACATTCAAGATTTTAATGATGAAACGACTGTCGATATGGTCGTAACATTACATGCCTGCGATGTAGCAACAGATATGGCACTTGCACGCGCTGTTAAATGGGGAGCAAGCGTTATTTTAAGCGTCCCTTGCTGCCAGCATGAGCTAAATCGCCAATTGCAATCACCTGCATTAGAAATTATGACACAGCATGGCTTAATTCGTGAACGCTTTGCCGCATTGGCAACTGACTCCATTCGAGCTCAATTGCTATCGCTCGTAGGCTACGAGGCACAGCTACTTGAATTTATCGATATGGAAAACACACCAAAAAATATTTTAATTCGTGCATACTACACAGGCAAAAAACCCGCCGCTGAAGAACGAGCACAATATGATAGCTTTATTCAATTTTTAAATGCTAAACCATTTTTGCAAAAGGAACTAGAAAATCTTTTGTAAAAAAGAAGCGATAGGGGAAATCGGAATTTATCTACCTTTCCTTCCATTTCATTGAATTTACATTATCTTTACAATCCAAAATATGCAATTGTATATACTATATCAACATTGCATACAATATAGCCGAAAATCTTATTATTTCAAAAGTCGCAGCATATTATCCCTATATTTTTATGTATATATATACAATATGAACAAAATAAATATTACAGCAATGTAAAAGTTGTTAATGCTAACATAAAAATATATTGATTTCGTTAAGCTTTTGTTATTATTTTATTAAAAGAGAAAATTTTCATATATGCTTAGGAGGCATTCCATGTTTAGTTCAAGAAAATCAGATCCATTTTTCACAGCCCTTCATAAAATTGCAGAAAATATGAGAGAAGCTGTGCATTACGCTAACGACTACCGCATCGAAACAGTAGCAGATTTAAAAGAAATCAGCATTCGTATGAAGGAATATGAAACGGCTGGCGATAAATTAATTCATGAATTAATCGTTATGTTAAATAAATCGTTTATGACACCAATCGAGCGTGAAGATATTTTAGCATTAGCCATCCGTATGGACGATATTTTAGATGGTACAGAAGGTTGTATCGCCCACTTTGAAATGTTCTCATTAAATGAAATCGATGATTCAATGCGCAACTTCTTAGGCTATATCGTAAAAAGTGCCGATGAGCTTGTAAAGGCAATGGAGCTTTTGAATAAAAAAGATTTAGTTGGCATGCGCCAACACGCCATTTTAGTAAAGGATTATGAGCGTCAATGTGATGAAGTATTGCGCTCATCGATTAAAAAATTATTCTTAAATGAAAAAGACCCAATTCGTTTAATCAAGTTCAAAGATATTTACGAGCAATTAGAAGAAATTGCTGACTACTGTCAAAACGTAGCGAATACAATTGAAACAATCATTATGCGCAACGCATAAAAGTAGGAGAAATAACTAATGGAAACAATATTAATCCTTACAATTTTAGTCGTTATTTTTGCGCTAGCATTCGACTTTATTAACGGCTTCCATGATACAGCAAACGCCATTGCAACTTCCGTATCTACACGTGCATTACCACCACGTACAGCAGTATTAATGGCAGCCATTATGAACTTTGTTGGGGCGATTACATTCGTCGGTGTAGCTAAAGCAATTGCTAAAGATATCGTTGACCCATTCTCGTTATCAACACCTGAAACACCAATGATTGGCTCTGTCGTGATTTTAGCAGCATTATGTGCAGCTATTACATGGAATTTATTAACTTGGTACTACGGTATTCCATCAAGCTCATCACATACATTAATCGGCTCAATCGCAGGTGCAGCAATTGCCGCTGCTGGTTTTAATATTTTAAATTACTCTGGCTTCATTAAAATTATTCAGGCACTTGTTTTCTCACCATTTATTGCATTAGCAGTTGGTTTCTTAATGATGTCATTGTTTAAAGTAGTCTTTAAAAACATGAACCTTTATAAAACAAATAAAGGCTTCCGTACAATGCAAATCGGTACGGCAGCATTACAAGCATTCACACATGGTACGAACGACGCGCAAAAAGCAATGGGTATCATTACGATGGCTTTAATCGCTGGCGGTCTGCAAACACATGATGAAGTACAAGGCTGGGTACGTTTAGCCTGTGCTGTCGCAATGGGGCTAGGTACATCTATTGGTGGTTATAAAATCATCAAAACTGTTGGTGGTAAAATCATGAAAATCCGCCCAATTAACGGAGCGGCAGCTGATTTATCATCTGCAACAGTGATTTTTGGTGCAACACTATTGCATTTACCAGTTTCAACAACGCATGTTATTTCCTCTGCGATTATGGGGGTAGGTACTGCACAGCGTGTAAAAGACGTAAAATGGGGAACAGCCCGTAAAATCGTCGTTACATGGATTATTACAATGCCTATTTCAGCAATCATGGCAGCAGGCTTCTATTTCTTATTAAATATTTTCTTTTAAACATTGGGGGTTGCCGAAAAACGGCAACTCCTATTTTTTTAGAGGAGCTTTATTCTACGTTTTTGGGGGTTTATTCTATGTTTTCAAATTTTTATTATACATTCTACTTAATTGCCTCAATATCTCTTTCTTTATACATAGAAACCTTGTAAACTCTTTACTAAGGAAAGGGGCTTCAATCATGCAGAAATTTTCTATTTTTGTTACAAAACATGCTAAAGCAATTGTGCGCATTTGGATTATCTTTTTTCTTATTATGGGTTATTTCGCACTACAATTACCAAGCAAATTACAAGGTGATGGCTTTTTTGTGAAAGATGACCATAGTCGAACGATGCAGGAATTAAGTGAGACATTTGATTTACCAGCGAAAACAATCTTTGTTCTATTTGAAAATAAAACAGATGATGAAATTACAATAGCGCTTAATAAACTTGAGCAAGTTGAGGCTATTCAGGAAATTGTCTCCCCTATCGGCATTGAGCAATTGCAAAATGGCAATTTCTCTTATGCCATGCTGCATTTCGGCAATGATGTAACCGACTATTTCCCTATAGTCGATGAGATTCGCGAAATTTTATCTTATGACAATGATATTTCTATTACAGGTGAGCCAGCCATTTCAAAGGATATTAATGTGGCAAGCCAGAAAGACTTAATGCAGGCTGAGGCAATTGGCTTACCTATTGCATTAATCGTCCTTTTACTAGCATTTGGTACAGTTGTTGCATCGCTCTTGCCTGTTATTATCGGTGCAGCAACAGTTATCGTATCATTTGGAGTATTAACTTTATTTAGTGGCACATTCAATTTATCCATTTTCATTTTAAATATTGTACCGATGCTTGGGCTCGCTTTGAGCATTGATTTTGCCTTGCTATTTATTAATCGTTATCGCGAGGAGCGTCAAACAAAAAGTATCGAACAGGCTGTGCAAATTGCGATTCAAACAGCTGGTCGCTCTATCATTTTCTCAGCGTTATGTGTCATGATTGGGCTTGGAGCGATGGTCGTAATTAAAGTAGAGATCTTCCAAAACATCGCATTAGGTGGCTCAATCGTTGTCTTTTTAGCAATTATTTCAGGGTTAACATTGCTGCCAGCGACAATTATGCTGTTAGGCGACCGCTTAAATAAATGGCGCATATTACGCGTGTCACAAAAAGCGACGAAATGGCAAGCATTTGCTGCCTTTGTTATGCGCAGACCATTAATGATTATTGTAGTAGCATTGATTTTACTAGGGGCTGCGATGATTCCAGTGAAGGACATGGACTTAACTATCCCCTCAAAGGAATCGTTGCCTACCTCTTATGAATCACGGGCAACATTTGATAAAATGGAAAAAGCTTTTGATTTCGGTGCAGATGCGGTTGTTTATTTGTTGGCAGAACGCTCTAAAGGCTGGGATGATGAGGATGGCTTAACAAAAATGCTCGATATTCAACAAGCGCTTGAGCAAAACGCACTCGTGAAAAAGGTTGATTCACTCTTTACGACAGCGCAAATTGATTCTGTTGAGATATGGCAAGCTGCTAGCAGTAACCCGCAGCTACAAGCAGTGCAATCGCATTTTATGCAGGAAGATAAAATGTATATGGCTGTTCATTTAAATACAAGCGGCTCATCGACTGAAGCTCAAGATTTTGTACGTGAATGGAAAGACAAAGATTTAGATGTCTCCTTTACATTAGCAGGTGCACCGAAATTTAATCAAGAAATTTTCGATGAAATTGCCAATAAAATTGGACTTGCTTTAATGATTATTATGATTACGACATTTATTATTTTAATGATTGCCTTCCGCTCCATTTTAATTCCTGTGAAGGCGATTATTATGAATATTATTGGGCTTGCTTCAACATTCGGGCTTATCGTTTATATATTCCAATATGGGCATTTTGGTATTGAAGCAGGAACCGTTGTCTTGATCATGCCTGTTATCGTCTTTTGCTTAGTATTTGGACTTAGCATGGACTATGAAGTGTTTTTAATTTCCCGCATTCAAGAGGAATATTTAAAAGGCGCGGATAATACAAAGGCTACAGTCGATGGACTTGTTTCAACAAGCAAAATTATTACATCTGCTGCCTTAATTATGATCGTTATTACTGGGGCATTTGCTTTTACAGATGTAATGCCTGTTAAACAAATTGGGGTTGGCATTGCAATTGCGATTGCAATTGATGCAACGGTTATTCGCTTAATGCTTGTGCCAAGTTTAATGAAGCTGTTCGGCGACTGGAACTGGTGGCTGCCGTTTATGAAAAAGGATAAATGACTCACTCCCAAGAAAAAGCGCATGAAATCAATTTGAATTCATGCGCTTTCCTTTATTTAAAAATCCCTGTGTACCAAGCTTTTGAAGCTTGTACTTCTGGCATCGCTAATTGGTGACCTTGGTTGAACCATGCAGTTTCTACCTTTGCACCATGCGCCTGTAGCATTTGCTCTAGCTGCTCTGATTCTTGCGGTGGACACATGAAGTCATTCGTTCCAGCACCAATCCATACGTCTACATTTGCCAAATTGGGAATTTTGGCATCGCGATTCGGTACCATTGGGTGATGTAAAATTGCGGCACGTAATGCATTTTCATGATGGAACAATAGGCTACCAGCAATATTCGCTCCGTTAGAATAGCCAATTGCAATGACTTGGTTACGGTCAAACTGATAATCCACTGATGCTTGCTGCACAAAATCATCTAATTCCTTTGTACGGAAAAGTAAATCCTCCATATCAAATATGCCCTCTGCAACTCGACGGAAAAAGCGTGGCATACCGTTTTCTAACACATTGCCACGAACGCTTAAAATATTCGCATCGGCATCAATTTCCTTCGCTAACCCAATTAAATCTCGCTCTGTGCCACCTGTACCGTGTAGCAATAATAGTGTACGCCCATTTGTGCCATGCTCAAAAATATGCTGCATGTTCTCCACCCTCTCATTATCTCGAATTCAAGACAATTATAATCGGTGCTTGCTCAGGTGTCAATAAACTTGATTCATGTAGCTCTACTGTCTCGCCCTCTGGCGTTTTTGGCTCATAATATTTAAAAAATAATAACATCGCGATAACGATTAATAGCGATACACCAACAACAATGCTAACGATGGTTAATGCAAATTTCTTTCCATCCATTTCTGGTCTCTCCTTATTTCGAAGGTCTAAATCCTTCTTCTCGTAAATATTCTATAGCTGCCTCTCGCGTGCCAAAGGCTTCCTCTAAATTATCTTGATGGTAAATTGCCCACGAGCGATTTTCATAAATTAGCTCTAGCATAGCCCCTTCACGTGAGCGCCAAATTTCTATAATTGGCTCTTCCTCCACATCTTCGGATAAATAGCTAATAGCTGCTGCAATAATGGCACGCAATGCTGATTCATCATAATCGCGAATATTGACGAGACCTTTGTCATTTGCCTCTGCCTCATATTGCAATAAATCGCCAACGAAGACGAAGCCATTGCCATTAGGATGTAATTTTTCCACAACAATCGTTTTTTCATATAGACTATTTTCGTAGTGATAATTTAAGCGTTTTAATGAAACTTCCTTTTTCGTTAATTCGGGGAATGTTTCAATAATCGCCTGTTTTTGTTCAAATGTTAGCATAAAATGCTCCTTTATAATGTTTTCGTCGCTGCTTCTTTAATTTTTTTGCGCTCTTCGTAAATATTTTTAACAATCGCTTTAATGACCGCATATGTTGGAATTGCAATTAAAATTCCGATAAATCCTGCAATATTTCCTGCAGCCAAAACAATTGTAATAACCGTTAATGGATGAATATCCAGCGATTTCCCCATAATGTTTGGTGTAATAAAATTACTTTCAATTTGCTGGGCTGCAAGCGTAATTACCGCTACCCAAATCACTAAAATTGGGTCTTGAATAAGCGCTACAATCAATGCTGGAATCAATGATACCCATGGACCAATAAATGGTATCATATTCATAAAGAATGCCAATATCGATAATAATAACGCATATTCTAAATCAATAATTAAATAACCGATAAACATCATCAACGCAAGTAAAAAGCTAATCAATACTTGTCCCTGTACATAGCTGCTTAGTGCATCATCGATATCCTTTAATGTTTTCTTAATCCATGAGCGGCGCTCCCCTGTAAATAAGCCATAAATGCGTGGAGCAAATTTTTCGTGATCCTTCAACATAAAGATAAAGAAGAATGGCACTAAAATTAATGTAAATGTGGCAGATACTGCACCACTAACAAAGGTTACAATCATTTTGCTACCTGTTACGGCTATTTCTTGAACAGAGTTTGAAACAGAATCAATAAACTTATCCACTTGCGGTGGCAAATGGTCTTGATGATCCTTTATGAACTCTGTTGCTTCCTGCATTTTCTCACCAATGTAAGGGGCATTATCGACTAATTTATTAACCTCTTTCGCAATCGGATTACCTATTGAGAATAAAAAGCCTGTAAGCGCACTTGCTAGCAGGACAATAATAATAATGATACTTCCCCACCTCGGGACTTTACGCTTTTCGAGAAAACGCTGTATCGGCTCCGTAACATAGTAAAGTACCCCACCTAATAATAATGGGATGAATACCGTTTTCAAAATAATGACAAACGGCTTAAAGATGGTGCGAATTTCCATGAAGTACTTCACAATTAATAGCGATAATAGCATGCCAATCGCTACTTGAAACCATAATTTCTTTATCATATTTCCACCTCGATCATCATCTATCTACTAGCAATAATCGCATATAGGCTTAAAAAATACAATCTTTGAAGGCGAAAAAGGATTGCTAATGCATAAGATTATGCCCTAGCAATCCTTTTGATTATAATTGTGTATCGTCAATTGAGTTTAAGTAGTCTTGAATTGTGCCGATTACCGATTCCACACAGCCACTTTCAAATGGCGAGATTAAGCCTGCTTCACGTACTAAATTTGTAAATGATTGCGAGCCACCTAAGCCACATAAATGTACATAATCCTTCCACGCACTGGCAAAGTCCTCACGTGAACGTTTCCAGAATTGGAATGCACAAATTTGCGCTAATGTGTAATCGATATAATAGAATGGGCTTGCATAAATATGCCCTTGACGTTGCCAGAAGCCACCAGCCTCTAAATAGGCATTGCCGTCAAAATCACGATGTGGTAAGTATTTCGCTTCGATTTCCTTCCAAGCAGCTTTACGCTCAGCAGGTGTCATCTCTGGGTTTGCATAAACGACATGCTGGAATTCATCTACTGCAACACCATATGGTAAAAATAATAATGAGCTGCTTAGATGAGAGAATTTATATTTATCTGTTTGCTCTTTAAAGAATAGCTCCATCCATGGCCATGTAAAGAATTCCATACTCATTGAATGAATTTCTGCTGATTCATATGTTGGCCATAGATACTCTGGAATACCGATATTGCGGCTAGAGTATACTTGGAATGCATGACCAGCCTCATGTGTTAATACATCGATATCGCCTGATGTACCATTGAAGTTCGAGAAAATAAATGGTGAATTGTAGTCATCGATAAACGTACAATAGCCGCCACTTTCTTTTCCAGTTTTCGCTACTAAATCCATTAGCTCATGGTCAATCATAAAGTTGAAGAACTCGCCTGTTTCCTTTGACAGCTCCTCATACATTTTCTTACCATTTTCAATAATCCATTCAGGAGTACCTTGTGGCTTTGCATTACCTGTTAAGAAATTCAAGCCCTCATCATAATATTTAAAGTCTTCAACGCCAATACGCTTCGCTTGACGTTTATAAAGCTCTGTTGCGACCGGCACGATAAAGTCGCGCACTTGGTTACGGAACTTTTCCACCATCTCGGCATTGTAATCAATGCGATTCATATTCACATAGCCTAATTCTACATAATTTTTAAAGCCTAGCTTTGTCGCAATTTCATGACGTAGCTTTACTAGTTTATCGTAAATTTCATCGAATTTTTCACCGTTCTGTGCATAGAAATTAACACTTGCCTCACGTGCCTCTTTACGAACATTGCGATCTAATGATTCACCGTATGGTCCTAACTGTGCCAAGGTTAATGTTTTACCATCAAATTCAATTTGTGCAGATGCTACAAGCTTACTATATTCTGAAACTAGCTTATTTTGCTGTTGCATTAGTCCAATCACTTCTGGTGAAAAGCCTTTAATTTGATTTTCAGCTAATGCAAAAAGCTGTGTTCCCCATTTTTCTTCAAGCTGTGCACGGAAGGGTGATTTCACAAGCTCTTGATAATATTCAAATACGATTTCTTCCGCCTGTGGTGTTGCCTCATCTAAATAATCACGCTCTGCTTGATAAAAAGTATCGTTCGTATCAATTGATGCGCGAATATAAACTAAATTCGCTTGCGTTGAGAAATTATTGCGATGTTCATTAATTTTTTCAATAACTGCGCTTTGTTCCTCCACGCTTTGTGCATTTTTGAACTCCTCAATCAACGCACGTACAGCCACTTTCATTTCATCTAAATTTGGACGCTTATACTCGTAATCTTTAAATGTTACTCCCATGATGTCCCCACCTTCAAATTGTGTTTGAATCAATGACGCCTTAACTAAAGCTATGTTCTTAAATCAAGAACATTCAATTCGCTTTTAATTATTTACTACTATTCGCTATTTTGCAACTATTCCGAAGAATAATATCTTGAATTGTCGTCAATTGTCAGAATTGTTTGTGTGCCAGGCACTTATAATCGCCTCTTGTAATCTCGTAATTTCATTCGTCAACTCATTTGCGGAATTTGTAACAACCTCCACTGCATGTTGCTGCTCTTCTACCGATGCAGTGACTTCCTTCGTTACAGTTGCGTTTTTCTCACTAATATTGGCGATGCTCTCCATCGACACTAACATTTCATTTTTCGAGGCATTCAATTGATTGACGCTCTTCGATATATCATAAATAATCGCTGTAATGTGCTCGACTGATTTTTCAATTGCTTCAAATGAGCCTTGCGTTGTCATCACAGACTGTCGTTGCTTTTGGACAATTACTGCTGCTTTTTCCATTTCATTTGTTACTCGGCTTGTTTCTTCTTCAATTCCACGTAGCGTACCTCTTACTTCTCCTGTTGCTTGCTGTGTTTGATCAGCTAATTTGCGCACTTCCTCTGCTACAACCGCAAAACCTTTTCCATGCTCCCCGGCTCTCGCCGCTTCAATTGAGGCATTCAATGCTAATAAATTTGTTTGGTCAGAAATTTCATTAATTGTACTAACGATTCCTTCAATTTCATCTAACTTTTGCATTAAATTATGAAATACTTTTTGCATTTGTATCATTAACTCATTTGATTCCTCAGAGCTTTGCTGTAGTTGTTCTAAATTCGCTACCCCTCGCTCATTGGAACTACGCATCTCACCAGATGCTGTTAGCATCGTTTCGTTTTTCGCATGTAATACTTCAATTTGAGTAGCAAACTCAGTTGTCGAACGACTTGCTTGCTCAGTGTCTATTGCCTGTTGTGCAGCACCTGTTGTAACCTCTCCTACTGACTGAACAATCGTTTCTCCTAATGCCGTCGTTTCTTCTGCAACCGCAGATAAATTGCTAGAGGTCGTTTGAATTTCGGAGATTGAATGCTCCACATTTGAAATAAGCTCCTTTAATTGAATAACCATATTATTAAAGCCCTCGTTCAAAGTCCCAACCTCATCCTGTCGATTAAGCTGGTCAATCGTTACCATCAAATTTCCTTTTGCTACTTGACTCACTCGTCTCGACAAGCGTACTAATGGAATGGCTAAATAGCGAGAGAAGATCACTGCTACAATACCACCTGCTATAGCTGAAATAATAAGAGTTACTATAATAACTTTAACTAAGTCGTTAACCGGTTCATTGAAATCTTGCATATATGTGCCTGAGGCTACAATCCAATCCCAATGCGGGTCTAACTTTGAATAAATCAATTTTGGTGCGACAACCGTTTGTCCTGGCAGCTCAAAATCATAATGGGTAAATCCCCCACCTGCTAATGCTTTATCTTTTACTTCCCTAATAAAATAATTTCCTGAGCTATCCTTACTTTCCCATAAGCTTTCCCCTTCGCGTGTAGGGTGCCCCAGCAATGTTCCGTCATGGCCTAAAATATAAATGTAGCCGTTTTCTCCTAGGTTTGCTGGATATGTAAGTAAACGCTTTCCTTCTGCATCCATTGCACCAATCAGCTGTGTTTTCACACGTTCCTTCGCTTCCTCAAGCGTTAATACCCCTTGTTCCACTTCGTAATTGGTCGATTCAATTAATTGCAAAGCTGTTTCTACGCTATTTTTAATAACCGTTTCTCCTAGCTCGTCCATTCCTTGCTTTGCCGTCATATAACTGATAACACTAATAATAAGACTTGGTATAAAAAAAATTAAAAATGAGAAGACAAGCAACTTACCTTGTATAGATTTTAAAAAACGTGTCATTTTCACCATCTCCTATATTTCTATTCCAATAACATATAACTAATATTATTACATAAATAGGGACTGCGAGGAAGAAAACCTAATAATTATTACAAAATGCTCTCGTAAGTAAAAAACAACTAGCACATACCATCTAAGTGGTAGGCGCTAGTTAATTTTAAATCTATTCTCTAAAGCTTCAGTTTTTTGTTAAATCGCTCTCGTATTTCTTCATCTATTCTATGTTCAATATTGATAATAGTTCCAGGATAGCTTGTAATTAGCTGATTCAAACGGTCCGCACTCTCCCCGTCCAACCCTGAAAGTGCCTCATCTACAACAAGAATCTCCTTATTAGATAGCATTGCACGTGCTACCTCTAATCGCTTCAACTCCCCGCCAGATAGCTGGTGAGCATCACTACCTAGTTGGATTTGTAAACCTTCTTCATTCGCTAGGCGATTCAAACCTACTTGGTGCAAAACCTCATACAATTTTTCATCAGCTATTTCTTGGCCAATTATTAAATTGTATTTTAATGTATTACGGAAAACAAACGGCTGTTGCTCAACAACTGCAAATGCTTCTGTTAAATTTCCTTGTAAGTTGCTACTATATTGAATTTCCCCTGACAATACATCCTGCTCATTCATCATCGTTTTTAACAATGTTGATTTACCAGATCCCGAAGCCCCTTCTATTAAAATACGATCACCTTGTTCGACTTGAAGATTAATACTTTCTAAAATTGGCTTGTTCTCTTTAAATCCAATATTCACATTTTCCAAAGATATTAAATAATCATTGTTTTTAGTAAACACTGGCTCTGTTGGTTGTGTATGACTTGGTTCTTCATTTAGCACTTTTCTAAGTAAAGGTTCCGAAGCTGTCATCGCATTATAAATATTCGCCAAGGAAATAAGTGGTGTTACTACTCGATCAGCAGCCATATAAATGGTGATGAGCATACCAGCAGATATTTCCCCATTGATAACGGACCATGCACCATATGATAATGACCCCATTGCCGAGACGACATATAGTGCACCAACATAGAATGCAGATGTGGACCTTTTAAAGTTCATAGAAAAGTATTTATTTTGTTCTGTTGTTACTCCCACTAGCAATTGTTTAAATATGAAATTTTGAGCACCATAACGTTTCACTAAATTCCTTGCATTCAAGCCATCTTCAAGTTGCCCTATATACTGTTGATTTGCTTCCTGCCAATTCTCTGTTCCTTTTTGAAGCCAACGTGATGTCAGCTTAGGAATAAAGGTAGGCAGGGTTCCAAGTAACACAAAGATAATGCCAACTTTCCAGTTGATAAACAATAAAAATACTAACGTAATACCACCTTGTAATATACTATAGACAAAATTCATTGTGTTATTGATAAAATCTTGTTCAATCTGCTTTATATCCGAAGTAATAGTCGATATGTACTGGCTAGCTGGAACTTTGCTATTGCCAGCATCATATGACTTTTTAAACATTTTATCTTTTAGATCAATATTTATCTTGCTTCTCACTTTACCAAAGAAATAGGCATTCGATAATTGGGCTGCTATAATTAGCAGCCACAATATAAACCATATAAACAGTAATAAGGGTATTTGACTATATTCTTGATTGGTCATCACATCTGTAAATTTACCTAAAAAATATGGAAGAACAATCCCATCTAAAGAGAGTACGATTAACATGAGAAAGCTGATAAATGTGAGTTTCCACTTTCCTTGAAATAAGTTGATAACCAATTTAATCATTTCTTTCCTCCTCGTAAATATTTGCCTCCATAGCGAGTACTAATTTTATAAAACGTACTCCTTGTTATTTACGAGATTTTCTTGTTTACATGGAAGTATCGGTAATGAGCTGAAACTTAAATTATCCCATGTCAATTTATCTGCTACATATTCTTTGTATAATTTGAAGACTTTAAGAATGCCTAAGCCCCCATTTCCAAAATCATCTGCATAAAATGATTGCTTATCTCCTAAAAACCCTATTGCGCCATTATTACTTTGAAAATGTGTTGCTACATAGTTTATTTTGTGAGTAAGCATATCCTCTAATTCTTCTTTAAAGTCCTGAGGGATATTAGGAAGTAATAAAATTCCCATAATAACTAGTGCTAATCCAGTAGTTCCATATGTCACTCCATAATTGTAGAAGAATGGTGATTTTAAAGATAAAACTAATTCCTTTAAAAAAGCCCAATCTGGCTCTCCTGTATTGTGATAATAGTGAAGTAAAACTAAAATTGATCCTGCACTACCTGAAAAAAGATACGGAGATCTAATATTTGGCCACTCCTGAACACTATACGACAAGCCTGAGAAAATTGAGTCATCTTTAACTGTCTGTAAATCTTCCCCAATATTTTTGTATGCAATATCCCAATTATCAATATTTTCCTCTGCAAATATTAACGAAAATGCTAAACCTGTGTTGCCATACTCTAATCCTTGATATTTACTAATCGGCCACGTTGTACTTCCTAAGTGTTGTTTGACTATAGTAATCCATTTACTTAGATCTGGATAATTGCCAGATTGATTAATTAGCTTTAGGCTCACATAAATGCCAGATAAGCCATTAGCAAAATCTAAATTCACAAAATTGTATTTACTTAAAGCTTTTATCAAATTAAAAAAGAAATGATTATTTTCCATAGGCACTCCAGCCTGTGAGAGATACAGTGTAAACCCAGCTTTACCAAAAACTAAACCATCATTTAGTCTACTTATATTTTCGTTTTTTAAAGCATACTCTTGTAGTATATGGGCTACGTCTAGCAACTGCTGATCATCAATGATGTTGAAATCCCGCAAGCATAAAGAAACACCTGGCAATCCATATACTAAAGATAATCTATTGTGATGATAGTCAGAAGTAGCAAACTTAAATATGTTGTTTGGATTATCTGCAAATAAATTAGAGTAATATCTTAATAAAATTTTTTCAATATTGCCAATACGTGCAATAAGATCTTTTGGCTGTAAGCTATTTTCATTTAAAGGGGATGTTTCTTCATCAGTGAATAAAAGTTCTTTAAATTCTGCACTAACATCACTAGTTAAATTCCCTTTTAATACATGATTCATTAACATCATGCCAGCATTAAATAAACCTCGTGTGCCTATAGGAAGTTTGTACAAGATTGCACTATATTCTTTTTCGTAATACTTTTCATCAAAGGAATAACCTTTATTTCTCCCTATTACAGAGTATAAAATGAGCTGTGAAAACATGTATAAATCTTTAGCCTCACTTTTAATACCCTTTGGCATTCTATACATAAATCTATCTGTGCCCATACCATACCATTTGTTATCTTGAATATTAGAAATTCCTTCTGCATCAATTAAAGCAACTTTATTTTCAGCTGTTATAAAAAAATTGTCATCAGAAATGTCATTGAAAACAAGATCATTTGAATGTAACTGTAATATGAAATCAAAAATCTGATTAAAAATATCCTTAAGGGATTTTATGAAATCCGCCTTTTCCTCTTCCGATTTTTCAGGTTTTAAAATGGGACTTTCAGTAATAAATTCTTTTAGAGATTTACCTTCAAGTTTCTCCATTATGATAAATACAGAATCTTCATCGTAAAAATAATCTATCGCTTTAGGAAATAACATATTATATTTATCGCTATTTTCGTTGAAGAATTGAAATTCGTTCATTCGAGCTTTTTGAGCTCTATACAAAGGCTCTTCCATAGAAGGAATTCCTCCCAATCGCCCTTCCTTTATAATAACCGCTTCATTATTTACATCATTATATCCTTCATAAACATTTCCAGTAGCACAGTGTCTCAATATTTTATTGACTGAAAAAGTGTTATTAGTTAGGTGTCCTTTTACTGGAACTTCTTGAATAATTTCATCGCTCCATGTGCTATTCTCAAAAGGATCTTCAATGCCTGAAGGAAGAGTGAAATACCCTTTTCTAACATCTTCCTTTAGTTCCGCAAACCCATTCATTATATTATAGTTTCTCTCATTTTCATTAGAAATTTCATATTTAGGAAAAGCAGCTCCGTATCTATAATAAATAAAGCTACTATTTTTATATCTTTGATCTGAAGGAACCTGCACCCCAGTTTCACAGCTAATTTCTGAATATATTCTCTCAATTATTTCTATAAATTCTGCTTTATCCGAAGGGTAAATAGTTATGTATTTACCGAATTGGCTAATGCTTGTGTTTTTACTTGATAAAAATGTGAATGCCCTCATATCCGCAACATATTTAAAAGAAATTCTTTTATTTTGAAGAATTTTAGTTACTTGGCTTAATACTAAAGGGTATTGATCCAATGTGGGAGAAAGATGTATTTTCCACCCCTGAAGATGCTGTGCATTATCAAATATAGTATATCTAAAAGGAAACGCATCACTAATGGTCATATGTTTCTCATTTTTTAAATTAGCTTTGAAATAGAAGTTATTTATATCTACTTTTAGGTATTTTGTTTCGAATTCATGCATAAATTCTTTCATAAGAACTTACCTCCTCGTCTTAAAAAGTAAATAAATGAACGATTTTTATTAAAAATAATAAAAATCGTTCATTTATGGATGTAACAAAGTGATTAACACATGAATATTTAACTGATTACGATAGTGTGACAGCCACCGCTTGTGCAGCTATTGCTAACACCTGAGTTAGCTGCAACTTTTTGTTTAGTATCTGAAACTTCTAAACGCTCTAATTGTTCACGTAACTTCATATGATTCACCTCCTACCTGAATATATTTCCATTATATATCATAAAACCTATAAATTCAAACATTTCTGTAATTTTTGAATAAATAGATAATTATGGGTTTAAGCATATATAAAATGGTATATATTTTGCAAATAGGCAAATTCCCTTCACTTTTTACGATATCTTTTCTAAAGCATATACTTAAATCATTTTAGTTTTGGTTTTCAGAGAAAAAAATTATTTTCTAAATGGTAAATTAACAAAACCGCCCCCTCTGCGATATACAATCACAGAGGGGACGGTTTATTTATTTAAAAACTTAAATCTAGTATTATAAAGTAACTATGTTTCAAAATACACTAGCCTATTTCCAGCCATCCTAATTATAATTTAAATTTCTCAATCTCATTTACAACATCTTTTGAAGTAGTATCAAGCTTTTCTACTACTTCATTTAATTTTTCTACCATATCAACTTGAACATCGATTGATTTTGCGACTTCCTGTGTTTGCGCTGTCGTATTGTTAACGAGCTGGCTCATGTCTTCAGCAGACGCTAATATTTCCTCAGAGCTTGCTGACATTTGCTCAATCACTGCCGAGTTTTCTTGAATATTATTATTTACTCGCAAAACAGCCTGTAAAATATTTTCTAAGTTTTCACCGATTGCAGTTACAGCTAAACTTCCTTCTTTAACATCCTGTGTGCTAACAGCCATTTCGCTTAATGCGCGCTCTGCAATTTCTAAGAAGCTTTGTAAATGACTGTGAATATCATCCGCCGATGTGCGTGACATTTCTGCTAGCTTGCGCACCTCATCCGCTACTACAGCAAAGCCTTTACCAGCTTCACCTGCTCTTGCTGCTTCAATTGCAGCATTTAATGCTAATAAATTTGTTTGATCTGCGATGCTTGTAATGACATTAATCATTTCTTCAATCGAATGGAACCGTTCACCCATCTCACGCACTTGCTCGGATGTGCGAATAACCGATGTTTCCACACTTTGAATTTGCTGAACCACTTGCTTTGAGTTCGACGTGCTTTTCTCAACTAACTCTGTCATATCATTCGAGGATTCGGCAATATCGCTTGTTGAATCAGCTAATCTTTGAATGCCAATTGTCATTTCGCTCATTGCTTGCATAACTTCATCATTGCTAACTTGCTGCTTACCACTACCCTCTGCAATTTGCGTGACACTTGCAGCGATGGCATTATTCGAATTATTTACATGGTGTGCCGTCGAATTAATATCTTCAACTGCCTGCTCCAAGCTGTTTACCTTTACATGAATCGTGTCAAATGTCTTTGTAAGCTGTTTTAATGCATTTGTAAAATCCTTTGCAAATAAAGAAATTTCATTGCCATTTGCCATATCGATGTTAGAAACCACATGATTAGCCTCTTTAATATTGCCCTCAGCTAAGTATGTTGCGGACTCCTTCAATGATTTTAAAGGACGGAGTGATTTATTAATATAATAGTAAAGAATCACTAGACCTAAAATAGCAATAACGCTAAATATAATAACTATAGTAGGAATAACTTCCTTTGCAATTAAACCGCTAATGACGTCAACATAGCCAGCATCCATATCGATTCCTAAATAAAAGACAACCTCACCATTTGCATCCTTTACGGGAATTGTTCCTGAAATAAATTGTCCATATTCACTTTCAATTATATTTGTATAGTAATAATCATCCTTTAGTGCTTGTACAAGGTCAGCATTTGATGTCGCGCTAGATTCATCACCAATAGTGGCTGCATTTTCATGATCATCCGCTGGCATGCCATCAACTAAAAAAACAGCCTTTCCTTCTTTACCGTTTGTAGGTGGAGCAAATGTATAAGCATACAACACACCATTTTTTTCACGTAAATCATTTAATTGCTCGCGTAATTCCCAATATAATGTACTCTCTTCTGGTGCATTTACTAACTGCTTATAGCCCTCAATATCTAAATACTCAGCTATATTTTGAGCTACCGTTACACTATGCTCTCCTAAAGTGGCTTTCACAGATTTTTCTGTGCTATAAATTGTCATAAAAACATTCATTGCTATTAGGACAATAAAAACGGCAATAGTAATTGCTACAATGCGGCTTGCTAATCTATCCTTGCGTCGCATAAATAATCTCCCTTCCTTTTCTTAAACGTTACTAAATATTGTGACTTACTTCGACAAAATTCACAATAGTCAAATTTTTTTAGCTAAATATTTCACAATATTGTCATATAAAAAAGACACTGTGAAATTTTTAATTCACAATGTCTTATATATTGCTATTTATTCTCCTAAATCTGCATTATGGTAAACACGTTGTACATCCTCTAAGTCTTCTAACGCATCAATCATTTTTTCGAATTTTGCTAAATCATCATCTGTTAAAGCAACTTCTGTCATTGGTAGCATTGATAATTCGGCTACTGCGAATTCTTCAATGCCTGCTTCTTTGAATACTTCCTGTGTTGCATGGAATTGGTCTGGCTCTGCATAAATAATGATTGTACCATCTTCATCGATAATGTCACGTGCATCTAAATCCGCTTCCATTAAAATTTCTAGCACTTCATCCTCTGTTTTGCCTTCAATGCCGAATACTGCTGTGCTTTGGAACATATGTGCAGCTGAACCACTTACGCCCATGTTTCCTCCGTTTTTACCAAATGCAGCACGCACTTCTGAAGCAGTACGGTTAACGTTATTTGTTAAAGCATCAACGATGACCATTGTGCCACCTACACCAAAGCCCTCGTAGCGTAGCTCGTCAAATTGCTCATCGCCGCCACCTTTTGCTTTGTCGATTGCTTTTTCAATAATATGCTTCGGTACAGAGTATGTTTTTGCGCGCTCTAAAACTGTTTTTAATGCGCGATTTGATTCTGGATTTGGCTCCCCAGATTTTGCAGCTACATAAATCTCACGACCAAACTTTGCATAAACTCGGCTATTTGCTGCATCTTTCCCTGCTTTTTTGTCCTTAATGTTATTCCATTTACGCCCCATTAGGATTCACTCTCTTTCATTTATATAAAAATTGTAGTAATGAAATTTTAACCTATTAATTATACATAAAAAGTCAGGAAATGAAAATGGTAATTACAAGTCCTTTGCATTAAACGTATCGCTACCTTGCAATGTGCCATTTTGGTAGCCTTTCTTAAACCAGCGCATGCGTTGCTCACTCGTACCATGTGTGAAGCTTTCTGGCACAACATAGCCGCGCGCCTCCATTTGCAATGTATCATCACCAATCGCATTGGCAGCAGTCAATGCTTCTTCAAAATCGCCTTCCTCTAAATAACCTTGATTTTTCACATGATGTGCCCACACACCAGCTAAATAATCTGCCTGCAATTCAAGGCGCTTCACTTGCTCATTATATTCTACATCTGTCACTTTTCCATTTAATGCATGCACCTTTTGCGAAGTGCCTAATAATGTTTGGACATGATGCCCAACCTCGTGTGCCACAACGTATGCCATCGCAAAATCGCCAGGTGCTTTAAAGCGATTTTTCAATTCACCGTAAAAACTTAAATCAATATATAGCTTATGGTCTGCTGGACAATAAAATGGTCCAACCGCCGCGCTTTGCATCCCGCAACCTGAGCTAACACTTTCCGTAAACAGCACAAGCGTTGGATTTGTATAGGTCATATCATTTTCTTCAAAAACTTTCGCCCATACATCCTCTGTATCTGCTAACACGACTGATACAAATTCCGCTAACTCCTCCTCTTCAGGTGTCGGTGTATATTCCTCAGCTACTTGTCCATTTTGTGTAATGCTTTTCGTCACTGTATTTAACACATCGCCCGCATCGCCACCACTTAGCAATGTATAAATAATAACAATAATAATCCCGATACCGCCTAAGCCACCCCCAACTTTTCCGGCACTCATGCCACGGCGGTCTTCCACATTGCTACTTTTACGTCTTCCCTTCACATCCATACAATGTCCCTCCGATTAATCTTTTTCTATATTCGTACCCGTTTTACAAGTGTGCTACTCCTTTTATCGTGCAAATTATAAGGAACTTTATTTTAAGCTTGATAAAAAACGCGTTCACGACAATTATCGTGAACGCGCTTTTAAAGCCTTCTTCAGCAAAGCCTCACAGCCCTCTAAGCAAAGATCATATGTTTCTTGAAAATCATCTGTATACCAAGGGTCTGGTACATCCTTTTGATGCGATGTCAAATCTAAAAAGCGGAAGATTTTTGCGTCATCTGGCTGCCTAAGCATTGTGCGAATATTGTCCACATTGCTCGCATCCATTCCAACAATATAATCAAATTCCGTAAAATCGCTGCTCGTTAGCTGACGGCATTGCATACCTGTTGTTGTAATTCCATACTCTCCTAGCTTCGCCTGCGTCCCTTTATGTGGCGCTTCACCAACATGCCAGCTGCTTGTGCCTGCCGAATCGACTGTAATTTGCTCGCTTAACCCACGCTGCTCCAGTAAATTACGCATAACAGCCTCTGCCATAGGCGACCTGCAAATATTACCTAAGCATACAAATAATATACGCATCTCATTCGACACCATCCTATATTTTTGCTTGTAGCTCGGCTGTTAAACGCTGAAATTCCTGCTCTAAAAACTTCGTTGCCTCATCGCGTGCTTCCTTGCCACTTTCCACTGTAAATGGCTTACCATAAATTAAATAACCTTTTTGGCGTTTAAATACTTCTCCTGCACTACGTGGGCCGATATAAGCAGCAGGAACAATTTGCGTCTTTGCTAGCTGTGCGATTGTGACAGCCCCCTGCTTCAAATCATTGCTTTCGGTTGAGCGAGTACCGCTTGGGAAAATACCAACGATTTTATCCTCTTTAATAAGCTGACGTGGAATTTTAATCACGCTTGGTCCTGGATTATCACGGTCAACAGGAAAAGCATTTAAATTATTGATAAGCCAACCAAGACCTTTCATTTCAAATAGCTGCTTTTTCGCCATGAAATGAATTTCACGTGGGTAAATGGATAAGCCTAAATTAATAATGTCAATATAGCCTGTATGTGTACATGCGATGACAAAGCCACCTCCCTCAGGCACATTTTCTGCACCGTAAACCTTTGCCTTCGAACCATTCATTTTTAAAATTACTTTACAGATATTTGCTGCTAATTTATACACATCATTGCCCTACCTTATATTTTAATACTTTTATTTTAATCAAAAAGAGGCACTTTTTCAATTAAGCATACTGCTGTGCAATATGTTGCACCAAGTTTTCTAGCCAGCTATCAAGCTGTGAAAATTCAAATCCTGCCATTGTCGCTTTATCATTTTTCATATACCATGATGCAGGAATCGCATATGGTGAGCGAATTTTATCATCCCCTAAAAGAGCAATTTTTGCTCGTTTGCCTGTCGCCTTTTCCACTAAATTCATTAATGCTTGCAATGTTATTGCACCCGTTGCCGTTGCATTAAATGGACCTTCCACTGACGTTTGCCCCGCCCATAACAAAAAGCGTGCGGCTTCCTCTGCTTGAATAAATGACATTTCCGCATCCATATTGACAAAGCCAATCGGTTCTCCCTGCGCTACACGCTTTACATGAAAATGTAATCGCTCTGTATAATCATCTACACCCATGACGATTGGGAATCTTACTGCTACAACAGGAAACTTCGCGTATTTGAAAAACACTGCCTCCGCCTGACGCTTCCCTTCCCCATACGTGAAATCAGCTGTATCACCCATGCGAATTTCATAATTATACGGGTCAAAATCTTCCTCTACTTTTACAGCACCATCGATTTCATATGTGGATAATGTAGAAGTGAACACAAGCTTGCCTATCTTGCCATTAAATACATCGCAAAATGCCTTCGCTTCATTTGGTGAGTAGCAAATATTATCGTACACAATATCGAATGTGCGATTTGCCATCAATGCCTGTAAATCACTTGCGTTTGTTCGGTCAATAACAACATGCTCCACCTTATCTCCAAATGGATTACCTGACTGCCCTCTCGTTGCAATTGTCACCTGATGCCCTTCTCCTAATAGTAGTTCTACTAATTTACGTCCGAAAAATCGCGTACCACCTAATACTAAAACTGTTCCCATTGTTTATTCCCCTTCCCCAACTAAAATATCAACATCAATCGTAATTTGTGGCAGCTCGACTGCTGTGCTATTTTCAATATGCCAACCCATTGGCGTCATTTGCAGCAATTTTGGCACAAGCTCTGTTGATAATTGCACAGTATAAGTAAGCCGTTGCACATCCACTTTCGCAAAGCTATCTTTAAAACGCTCCACCGTCTGCGCATTAGAATAGCTTTCCTTCTCAGAATCCGCAAATGCTTGGCGTCGTAGCTCCTGCAAATAGCCTTCCTGTGGCACAACTTTAATTACCTTGCCATCGGGCTGAAGCAGGCGCTTAAATTCCTCATAATTAGCAGGCGATAAAATATTTAAAATCGTTGTAAAACTCTTTGATTGGAATGGGCTATTCGCTAAGTCACCAACACACCAAATTTTATCACTATAAAACTTAGCGGCAGCAATAATCCCCTCTTTTGAAATATCAATTCCAACACCGACTGCTTGCGGTAGCTGTGCGCAAATACGAGCTAAATGTGACCCTTCACCACAGCCTGTGTCTAAAATCATTTGCTCATTCTTAAGTAGCTCGGCAATTCTCCTTTGCAGCGGGTCATAAAGACCGCTCGCAATCACTTCTTGACGTGCCTCAAATAACTCCTTGCTATACATCGAAGCGACAGGCCTTGTCATAAAATTCATATAGCCCTGCTTCGCCATATCGAATGAATGCTTTTGACTACAGCTCATTGTTCCTGAGTCATTTAGCTGCATTTGCGTATGACAAAATGGACAGGCAAATAAGCTGATATGCTGCTTTATACAATGAATGCTTGCTGCTCTTTTTGATAATTGTTTCATCGTGCTCTCCTACAACTGTTTTCTTTATTGTACAGGAAAATAGCCCTTAACAAAAATAGATGCTCATTCAAATAAAAAATGCCAAAAAAGCAGCTATCTACTTTTCTGGCATTTTCATAATTAAGCTGTTTTTGTTGTTAAATGTACCGCATCTTTTCGGTCCTTCAATGTGTCATAAATCGCCTGCACATTTTCAGGCGATAATTGATCTTTCTGTCCACGTAAATCGGTAATCCAGCTTTTCAAATCCTTTGCCTTCAATACATCAATTTTATCGGAATGTAGCTCAATTTTTTGGAAGGAGCATTCATTTGTAAAAACAACAATTGTTTTATAAGCTTCAACATCAATATTAGGCAATAAATCACGCAATGCATAAATGCTACGCTGCACTTGGTGAATTGGATTTGGAAAAGCTTCTTTTCGGTCTTTATATAAAAGCTGTGACCATTCAAGATCTTGCTCACGCCCTGCAATCCAGCCCTTTTTCTGTTCTACTCTTATAATATAAATACCTGAAGTATGCATAATCAGCGCATCAACAGGCGCTTCGTCCGATTGAAGTTGCACATCAAATAAAATATCATACTTTTCTTTTGTAGCTTTTAATTCATTTGTTAACGTATATAATGTTCGAATTCTACTACTGCTTAGCACATCAAAAATTGAATACGATGTAGCCTTACTAAACAAAGAATCATCATATTTATAAATAACTAACATCACTATTACTATTAATAGAAAAATACCTAGCAGTATCCATACCATTTTGTGCGTCACCTCGTAGACAATTGTTTCTTACTGCTATTGTAACAAACTAACAGCTACTTGACTACGTACGTTTCGAACTATCATTTTTGATCAATCGTGATGCTGCCTAGCTCCGTTTTTAGCTTAATCAAATTCTCTCCTGCACCATAGACCAGACGCTTACTACGCTCGCCATAAATCGAAATTTTCCCTAGCTCTGATTTCGCCTCAATCGTCGCATTATCAATCTTTTTATCTGTTAACACTTCAATCTTCCCTACACTTGTTTTCAAGCTGAGTGGCTTTGTAATGCTTTCAACATTTAATGTCACCTTACCTGCCTCTGTACGGGCATCAATTTCTCCTTGTACATTGACTAAATCGACACGCCCCGCCTCTGATTTAACATGCCAAACCTCAGCAATAGAGTCCTCAATTACGACTTTTCCAGCATCACTTTTAACGGTAGCTGTTGTGGCATGAACAGATTGAAGCTCCGCTTTCCCAACGCTTGATTTGATATTTAAATCACTTGCTAAAATATTTTTTAGCTTAGCCTTCCCAACAGATGTGCGGCATTTAATATCTTTCGCTTGTAGCCTTTCAATCACTGTGCCGCCAATTTCATTTTTAATAACAATGCTCTCATAAAGCTTTTCTGGTACATAAACGAATGCAGTTGCCCCGTTATTTATATTGAAATTAAAATTAATATTTACACCAAAAATCTTAAAGTTGCCTTCCTCACGCTGAATATCTATTGTTAGTGTGTTATTAGCAATTTCCACATCCATCGTATATTGCTCACCTTTGCTTTTTAATTCTGTATAAAATTTCCCAGTAGGCGATGGTAGCAATTCAACAGCAGCAAGCTCACTGTCAATTTTAATATAGCTGAATTCCTCTTCCTTAACAGCTTTTGATGTTTGCACAAATTCTTGCTCTGAATATGCCTTTAATAGCTCTGCTGCTAATTCATTCACATCACCTAAGGAAGCAATCATTTCTTCAATCGATTTTCCTTCAGCCTGACCGCTTGCAAAATATTCCTTAAAATCACGCAATATATCTTGACGTTCACCATCATTTAATTTTACTAACGCTTGCTCTAGCTTATTTAAAAATTGTTGTTCCATCATTAATTACTCCCCCTCATTTATTAAACTGTTTACTGCTTGATAAAAATGTTCCCATTCCATCTTTTGTATACGCAATTGCGCCTTGCCATCTTCCGTAATTTGATAATACTTTCTAGCAGGTCCTTCTGTCGATTCCACCATATAGGTTGTAAAATAGCCTTCTGCTGTTAGACGACGTAGCAATGGATAAACTGCACCTTCTGAAATATTGATTTTACTGGAAATAGCTTGCACCAGCTCATAACCATACATATCACGCTGTTCAAGCAATGCAAGCACACATAAATTCAATACACCTTTTTTAAATTGTGGATTCATTTGGCTCCCCCCTTCACTACTATTTATTAATTAGTAGTATAGCATCTACTATTGTTCAATGCAAGGTACTAATCCAAAAACAATAGGACTACTTTTTTAGTAGCCCTATTTTGCTTGCCTTAAAGACTTCACACTTTTTGTAAAAACCCACAACAGCATGATGCTGGCAACCGCAATACTTGCTGATAAATAATATGTTTTTCCACCTTCCATTGTCAGCAGCCATGTGAAAAATAATGGCCCGATAATGCGCCCTAAGCTATCCATTGAATAAATAACTCCCGCAGCAGTGCCATACATTCCGCCAGACTCCTTCGAGGCAAGCGATGTATTTAACGTTCTGGCAAGTGCATTGCCTGCTGTAAATACACATAATGCGACACCAGCAAAGGCTAAGCTATTCGTAAATGGTAGCATCAATAAGCCGATTGCTGTAATAATTTGTGCCAGCATTAACCACTTTGGTTCTTGTCCATCCTTTACTTTGCGCACGACCATTCCTTGAATGAAAAAGTCGACAAAGCCACTAAATAAAAATAGCGAGCCAATTTGCGCAGAGGTAATTTGAATCGCATCCATTTGGAATAGCTGCAATGTCGATTCAACACCCGCTAATAAAAATGTCACTGAAAACGAAAAGATAAATAAATAGCGGATGCGATAGCTAAATAGCTTGCCAGCAGCCAGCGGAATAATGACGCGCCCCTCTGTCTTGCGATATGTTTCCGGCTCCTTCAATATAGCTAAAGCATAAAAGAATAGCGCAAAAATTAAAATCGCCGATACAGTAAATGGCATCCGTACGCTAATTTCTCCAAGTAAACCACCGATTGCTGGACCAAAAATAAAGCCTAACCCAATCGACATTCCCATAAAGCCCATATATTTATTGCGGTTGTCCTCATTTGAAATATCGCCAATAAAGCCTGTTACGGCTGTATACAATGCACCTGAAAACAAGCCCCCCACAACACGTGAAGCATAAAGCATTGGCAATGAATCAATAAATATGGAAACTAGCATAAAGCTTAAGCTAAAACCAAGCAAGCCTACTAAAATTAATTTTTTACGCCCTACTTTATCAGATAAACGTCCCCATAAAGGGGCTGTAAAAAAGCTTGCAAGTGAATAAATTGTCAGTAAGCCCCCGACATGCATTGGATGAAAGCCTTGCTGGACAATGACCTCTGGTAAAACAGGAATAATTAAACCGAATCCTACATAAACAAAGAATTGCACGGATACGAGTAAAAGAATAGCTTTATTCATCACGTATCTCCTTATTTAAACCAAGTTATTTTCAACAAATTGAACAAGTCGTTCATAATCTTTAATGCGATGATTACATTTCTCCACATCATCACAAATATATTGGCTATATGATTTATAGGCATCAGCCTGTCCCTTTACTTTCGCTGTAAACAGGTGGACATCTGAATGCTCATTACAAATCGCACAAATACCTTTCGCATTCGTGCCACTTACTGTTCCCTTCAAGCCTGTAAACTGCCCTTCTCTCTCAATAATCATATATTGACGATGTGTGCCGATATCTTGCCATGATAAATAGCTAATGCCCTTCCAGTTCACTTCATCTAACTTAGGCATTTTTAGCTTTTTCTCTTTTTTAAATAGTTTTTCAATCCCTTTTTCTGAAATTGCTTTAAATGGAATCGTATAAACATGCAAATTTTCTAGAAATAATGTGACATCTAGTCGATCCTCTACAGCCTCAGCAGCTTTTAATAGCGTCTCCTTGTCTTCTCCAAGTGGCAATTTTTCATTCAATGTAGCCATTGCAAGCTCTCTTACTGTCGCCAATATATTGGCATCCTTTGACGAGGCCTTGGCATTTACAATTTTCATTAGCTGCTGCTCAATTAAACGAACTTCTGCAACTGTTAAAAATGGTGTCATTATATAGCACTTCCTTTACTTTCAGCATTAACTATTTATTTTAACATGCTCTTCTCTATTATATAATAAGATTAGCTTACTAAAAGTGAGGTTTTTCCATGCACACAACAACAATCGATATTCCTGCTTATGTTGAAGCTGGCAATATTATTTGCCCTTCGTTAGCAATTCCATACCATCCAGAGTTTATTATGGGTATTTATACAGACCAAGCAAAAATACAATATGTATTAAAGATGTTGATGAAACTACCAAATAGCTATATCCATTTAAAAGATGATAATTTGTATGATCGTTTAACAGTAAAGGAGCATGTTGCCTTTTTCAAAAAGCTATTTAATTCCGCTGAAACGACGGAAGCATTATTGCAGCTTATTCATTTAACTGATTTCCAAAAAATGAAAGTCCATCAATTATCCAATAGTAATCGTCAATTACTTCATTATTTAAAGCTTTATTTAACACCTGCCTCAATTATTGTTGTGGAAGAACCTCTACAAAATATGGAGGATTTTTCAAAACAATTAACAGTACAATTATTTGAAAAAATGACACAAAAAATGCTTTTATTGCTATCTAATAATTTAGAGGATTTATTTATTTCGTGTCACGAAACGAATCGTTTAGATGCGCAGGGCTTATGTTTATTAGATGTTGTGGGACAAGATACAACACCAAACGACATTGCTTCATTTTCTCCGATCAAAATCGAGAAAATCCCAACAAAGAAAAATGACAAAATTATTTTATTTAATCCACCTGAAATTGACTATATAGAAAGTGTGGAGGGCGATGTTTCTATTTATGTAGCAGGTGAAGCATATCCTTGTTCATTAACTTTAACAGAGCTTGAACAGCGTCTTTTACCTTTAGGCTTCTTTCGCTGTCATCGTTCATATATTGTCAATTTACAAAAGGTACGTGAAATTATTACTTGGACAAAAAATAGCTATAGCTTATCCATTCATACAACAACAAAAACAACAGTCCCTTTATCTAAAAATAAACTCGCCACATTAAAAGAGCTTATCGGAATTTAGCGAATTTCCGGGGAAATAATTTGCTCCATTTATCCTCATATAGCTCCAATCACCTTTATTTCCCCTCTTTTCGTCACGAAATGAATGCGATGCTTCTAATCTTGCATTATATTTAAGGCATAACGAATACGGAGGGGAAATACGATATGACAACAATTATTGATGTTCATCATTTAAAAAAGGCATTCCAACAATCAAACGCTTTAGCAGATGTAACATTTTCTATTCAAAAAGGGGAAATTTTTGGCTTCTTAGGTCCAAGTGGTTCTGGCAAAACAACTACAATTAAAGTTTTAACAGCACAGCTCCATAAAGATGGTGGTGAAGCAAATGTGTTCAATATGCCTGTTAGTGCAATGCAAAACAGCGAAAATAGGAAAAAATTTGGAATTTTAACGGATAACAGTGGTCTTTATACACGTTTATCAATCGAGGAAAATTTAGCGCTCTATTGCAAGCTATATGATGTCCCAACAACAGCTATTAAAGAAGCGCTTGAATTTGTCAATTTATATGGCGAGCACAAGAAAAAAGTAAATATGTTATCAAAGGGAATGACACAGCGGGTTTTATTAGCAAGAGCCATTTTGCATAAACCAGAGCTTCTATTTTTAGATGAGCCAACTTCTGCATTAGACCCTGTCAACACAGCCCATATTTACAAAGGGTTGCGCGCTTTAAATGAGCTAGGTACAACCATCTTTTTAACAACGCATGATATGCAAGAAGCTGAAACACTGTGCCATCGTGTTGCTTTTTTAAATAAAGGTGCGATTCAAGCAATCGGCACACCAAAGCAATTAAAGGAGCAATATAGCGAGCAAACAATCACGGTTGAACTGGTCGATGGCTCATCTCATGTGATTAAAAACGAAGCGCAAAATGCTCAAATTGTACACAATTGGATGGCAAATAATCAAATTGCTCGCATCTTTTCAAACGAACCGACTTTAGGCGATATTTTTATGAAAATAACAGGGAGTGACTTACAATGATGAACATTTCAATTACACGTATTCAAGCCATTTTTATGAAGGATTACAAGGAGTTTTCTCGCAACTATGCGATTTCAATCATGGTATTTTTCCCAATCATTATGGCATTTTTATATAGAATGGATGGGGTAGAACCAGCACAACAACTATTGTTCCCGCTTGCCTTCACTTTCGGTATGGTAACAGCCTTTGTGCAAGCTGCTCTGATTGCCGAGGAAAAGGAACGCAATACACTGCGTAGCTTATTGCTTTCCCCTGCCTCACTTGCAGATATTTTAATTGGTAAAAGTGCGTTAGTTTCAGCTATATCTGCTATCGTTATTGCTGTTTGTTGCTATGTTGTTGACTATATGCCAAGCATTGCCTCTATCGTTGCGATGTTTCTTTCCATATTATTTTATGCAGCTTTAGGCACAATTTGTGGCTTATTTGCTAAGTCAACATTGGAAACAACATTTACGATATTACCAGTTGCTATTATTTTCCCATTCGGTCCATTTGTTATGATGTTATCCGAACGTTTTGAATTCCTAAAAATCGCTAAATGGCTGCCAAGTACACAATTAGCCGACTTAGCTCAAGGTGAAATGGTTATACCGTTAATTGGTATTGCACTATGGACAATCCTCGCTTGGGTTGTGGCAATTATCCTTTGTAAAAAACGCATGGTAGATTAATTGAAACCTTTTGTTACGATAGCCGTACAATAATTAGGGCACCAATTTTCAAATATAAGGAGAAATTTTTGTTGAATCATTGAACCAAATATTTATTATTTATCATGTATCTAATTGCGATTTCAGATGCCTACTACTCTTCTTTATGGCTACTTGAATCAAAATCACCACCGCAGCATCAAACTGTACAGGCATCTGCTCAATTTGCGGCACAGCTTGCTCATATGCGGTGACAAAGATGAAAATAATAAACTACGAACTACAAAGAAAATCAAAAACATTACAGTGTTTTATATTGTAATCGAAACTAAAAAATCGATGTACATACCAAAGCTTTTGGTGTACATCGACTTTTTTATAATAAAATTTTCGCTAGCTGCTGTAACTCTGCTATTTCATATGTAGGTTTGTAATTTTCAACTGGCGCTTTGCCATGCTGGTTGAACCAGCAAGTGTCGATACCTGCCTGAATACCGCCTACTATATCTGCCGAAAAAGAGTCACCAATAATCAATGCCTCTTCTATGCGGAAATTGGGAATACGTTCAAATACATAATCAAAATAGCCTTTCATTGGCTTTTGATAGCCTGTATCCTCAGATACGAAGACATTTTTAAAAAATGGAGCTAATCCCGTTACTTGCAAACGTTTATATTGAGTTACAGATACACCATTGGTCACTAAATATAAATCAAATTGACGCGCTAGCTCATTGACAATCTCCCATGCTCCCTTCACAAACACTTTGCTTTCCGCTAAATAATTGCGATATTTCGTATCAAATAGTACCCCATCAACTCCTTGATCGTATGCTGCAAATAATTTAGCAAAGCGCGTCGTAATCACTTCATCACGTGTAATTTCGCCATGCTCAAATTGTGTCCATAAGCTGCTATTAATTTGACGGTATTTTTCTTCTACCTCTTCAGTTAAAGGAATTTTTTGCTCCTCAAATAAACGATGCAGTGCCAAATCCTCTGCCGCTCCAAAATCGAGTAATGTGTCATCTAAATCAAATAATAAATGTTGATATTTTTTCAATCACTTTCACCTCACCTTTTTACTATAGCAAAATATTGTTGTGATGATGAGCTATTTTCAGGTACGATTCAATTGTACAATAGAAAGAAGGTTGAACAATGCCCTTTGATTTAGATATTTCACTAATTATTATTTTAATTTTCTTCGGCTTTTTAGCCGCATTCGTTGACTCTGTTGTTGGTGGGGGTGGCCTTATTACACTGCCTGCATTGCTTTTTACAGGAATGAGCCCTGCTTCTGCTGTTGCAACTAATAAGCTTGCAGGTTCCTTAGGTTCTCTGACTAGTACGATTACCTTTTATCGTTCTGGAAAGCTCGATATGAAATCTGTTTATAAATGGTTTCCTTTATCATTTTTCGGCTCAATGCTTGGAGCATGGGTTGTTCATTTAATCAACCCAGAAGTTTTAAAGCCATTAATGCTGGTCATGCTAGCTGCTGTAGCAATTTATACAATTTTCAAAAAGGATTGGGGACAGCTATCTACCTATAAAAGCTTATCGACTAAAAAGCTTATTGCCTTTTTGTTTGTATTATTTGCTATCGGCTTTTACGATGGCTTTTTAGGCCCTGGAACAGGCTCATTTTTAATTTTTGCCTTTCTTATCATTGGCTTTGATTTTTTAAAAGCAGCAGGCAATGCAAAGTTTTTAAACTTTGGGAGCAACATTGGCGGATTGTTGATGTTTATGTCACTTGGACAAATGAATTATGCATATGGTCTTATTATGGGAGCAGCACAAATTGCAGGAGCTATATGTGGTTCAAAATATGCTATTAAACGTGGAAGCGGCTATGTACGCATATTATTTATCATTGTAACGATTACATTATTAGCTAAAAATACTTATGATTTCTTTAAATAATTCAATTGACTCTTCGTATAATTGCGTCCAGATTTTTGCGAACATGCCTCATTCTTCAGGGGCTGAATTATAAAAAAAGACAGCCTAGCAAATAGCTCATTTGACTACTTGTCAGGCTGCCTTTTAACGCTTAATTTTACCGATATATTTCAAGGCATTTTCAGATGGAATAAGCATTTTTTTATCATTGCGCTTTTTACGGATTGTATATGCTTTATAAAAACAGCGCTCTGCACTTGCTACATCGCCCTGCTCTAAATAACATTTCCCTTTAAACTGCCATACGCTATCCTCAAACTGTGGTAAATTATGTTCATTGCAATATGTTAATACTTGTTCAAATATATGTAGTGATTTTTCATATTCTTTCGTATGCTTGATTGTTTCTCCATAATTAATAAGCGTTAGCACATACTCTTCTCCGCCCCTTGGCTCAAAATAATCTAACGCTTCCTTTAAGTAATATAACGATGTTGCGATACATCCTACTAGTCTATTTAAATAACCAACTTTACGATATGTTTTATACTTTAAATCATTTTCTATCGTTGGTTGCAGTAAAAGAGCATCACCTAAACGGAGAGCAGCGTATAACTTGTCTGTGTCTGGACATTTTTCACGTAAAAAATCATTCTCATCAATAAAAATTAACTGCCTAACCTCTTGGAGCCTTTGATCAAAGTCGTTTATTAGCACGAAAACCCTCTCCTTAGCTTTCTATAATGCTACAATTGTTGAATAATCCATTACTTTTATCTAAATATTTGTGAAAAGCGCCATCTTAATTAACATTATTTTGCTATACGTATAGTTTTCCCTCAACTACCAATAAAGCTTTTTTCAGCTCCATACCTGAGCTAAATCCTGTTAAAGAGCCGTCTTTCCCAATAACTCGATGACATGGTATCACGATAATTACTGGATTTGCTCCAATTGCTCCACCTACAGCTCGTACTGCCTTCGGGTTTCCAATACGACTTGCAATGTCTGAATATGTACAGACTTCTCCATAAGGAATTTTCTGCAATTCCTTCCATACACTTTCTTGGAAAGGGGTACCTTTATAATCTATTGCAAAATCAAACTGCTGTCTTTGCCCTTGAAAATATTCGATAAATTGCTCTGTGTAAGGCTTTAATTTACGCTCATCTTCTTTTACTTCGCTATCTTTATAACGCTTTTTTGCCCATACAAGCAATTCTTCTTCATTTTCATTTAATGAGCCTGTGTAACATAAGCCCTGTTCTGTTGCCGCAATCACGAATTGTATATTTTCATAGCAGAAATTTGTCCAATAGATTTTTTTAGACATTTGAATACCCCCATTATGTTAACTCATTTCAGCAGTTGGTCCCATTACTGGTGGCACAGCTAAGCCTGCTTGACGTAATAATACTGTCATTTGACCACGGTGATGTGTTTGGTGGTCGATTAGTACTCTAAACAGAGCACCACGTTGCATGGAGCCGCCAAATGCAGCTACCTCCTCTGTCAGCTGTTCATCAGACAATGTAGCGATTTCCTTTTGGTATGCGTCAATAACTGCCTCATATGCTTCAACAATATCTGCCATATTATTAGGCATCTCCATATCTGGTCCAGGAGCAGGTATTTGTAAGCCCGCAAAGTGTCCAAATGCGCCGGCTACTCCAACTAAATGCCACGCTAACCAACCTAGTGTATTGTGACCTTCTACAATGGGTTGGCCCATTTTTTCATCTGTAATCGCTTTGAATACATTCAGCGTTCCTTTTGAAGAGACATGCCAATCTTTTGAAAAATCCTCTATTGTACGATACATAAAAAATCCCCTTTCAATCGTCACCTTATCCAATAAAACATTTGCACCAAAAAGCCATTTTACGATGTAAGCTACTCGATTCTTTCCACTAACAAGCAATAGAGACAAGTCCCTATTAAAAGCTTCACTTTATTACAGCATAATCAAAAAAACAGCAAATTTCAAACAGTTTGCTAAACTATACAATATATTGTTCTATAACACGCCAAGCTTCTATTTTTTGCTCAAATGTCTTAATATTTTTTCCTGGTATCGGGCTTGTCGATGGCATTTTTTGATAATCATATCCAGCTAATATATCTAACCCTACATGCTTTTTAAATACATCAAATGCTTTCGCTCCATTAAATAGCACTGCTTTTATGTGAGGATATTCTCGAAATAACCATGTGAAATCATTTGCTACCTCGTTGCGAATATTGGTATCTAAGCTCCCTTGCCGTTCACATGATTGAATCGAATCCCACAAGCCAATTCCGTTCTTTTTCAACAGAGCAACACGCTGTGCATAATCGTCGGGCATTTCCTCATCTACAAGTACAGCAATAATTGGCCAAAAATGATTACGAGCATTGCCATAGTATTGTTGTTTCTCTAATGATTGTACACTTGGCATTGACCCAACAATCAGCACTTTCGTATTTTCATCAATAATGGGTGGTAAACTATTTTGTCGCACAATTCTCACCTACTTTTGTTTGTACATTTAGTATACCAATCATTTATATAATGCAGAAAATATTTATAGACAAAGCCGAAATCGGCTTTGTCTATAACAGGATTATTCGGTTAATTTCACATGTTGAATTTTGTAAATACCTGTTGGATCAACTGTAAAGTCCGTTACTTTTTTGCTTACACCTGTTAAATAAGCTTGGTGGTGTAAAAACGCCGCTGGTGCTTTCTCGTTAAGAAGCGTTTGAATTTCTTTATAGTAGCCTAAACGTGTATCACTATCTGTTTCAACACGTGCTGCATCCAATAATTTGTCTACTTCAGCATTTGAGAAACGAGTACGGTTGTTGTTACCAATATCAGATGTGTGGAATAGTGGATATAATGCACCATCCGCATCACCTGTTGATGCAGACCAGCCTAGGATGAACATCTCATGGTCGCCAGCGCCCGTTTTCTCTAAATATGCGCCCCACTCCATTACCTCAATGCTAACATCAATATTTAACTGCTTTAATTTTTCTTGTAAAACAATCGCAATTTGTTGACGTTGTGGATTGTCATTTGTCCAAATTGCTGTTTTGAAGCCATCTGGATATCCAGCTTCTGCAAGTAATGCTTTTGCTTCTTCAATATTGTAGTCCTGTGGTACAATATCGTCGCTTTGGCCCCAAATCATTGGTGATAATGGACCTTTAGCAGCTACACCAAAGCCATCATAAACACCTTGTAAAATTTCTTCGCGATCGATTGCTTTAGAAATTGCTAGGCGCACTTTTTCGTTATCGAATGGAGCTTTTTGTGCGTTAAAGCCGATGTACGCGATAGACATCGATGGTTGCTCATTTACTGTTGCAAAGTTTTCTACCATTGCTACTTCTGTTGGTTGTACTGGATCAATAATATGTGCGTTACCTACTTCTAAGTCAGCTGCACGTGTTGCGCTTTCAGGTACTGTTTTAAATACTGCTGAATCATAAGCTACTTTCTCGCCCCAATACTCTTCATTTTTCACTAAACGAATTTCTTGTCCTGGAACCCATGCATCATATTTTAAGAAGCCTGTACCAACTGGGTTGGCATTTACATAAGCGCGAAGCTTTGAAGCATCGTCACCTGCTTCTTCATAATCTTTTGCAATAACCGCTGGACTAATCATGTAGCCACCAGCATGTGTTAATACCGCTAATAGCGGCCCATAAGGTGCTTTTGTCTTAATATCTACTGTATATTCATCTACAACTGTAACCGATTCGATAGGCTCAAAGTTTGAAGCACGTGGTGATGCTACTACTGGGTCTAATAAACGGTCTAAGTTAATTTTTACAGCTTCTGCATTGAAAGGTGTTCCGTCATGGAATTTAACGTCTTGACGTAATTTTAATTGTAATGTTAAATCATCAATTTGTTCCCATGATTCTGCTAACAATGGCTCGATTTCACCTGTGTCAAAATTACGTACTACTAAAGTTTCATAAATATTTGCTTGTACGTTGTTAGACGGCACGTCATTTGAACCGTGTGGGTCAAGCTCAACAGCCTCTGATAATACTTCTAAAACTAGATTACCACCAGTTACTGTTTCTGTATTTTCATTGTCATTGCTTGCTGTATCGCCTTCTTTATCTGTCTCTTTCCCTTTATCATCGCTACCGCATGCGGCAAGAACAACGATAAGTGCCGATATTAAAAGCACTAGCCATAGTTTATTACTCTTCATTCGCAAATCCTCCCTTTATCATCTCTTTTTCAGAGAATTATCTTTTTTAAATATTATCTGAATTTTCTTTAAAAATCAACCCTTATTCATAATATATAAATTGAATTAAATGATTGCCACTATTAAAGCAGTAAATTAGATTCTATATATTTTCACAACTTTTATAAATACTCATGATTATACATATATATCCATAAATAACATAAGACCTCCACCTCAAAATATGAGGTGAAGGCTAATTGTTTGTAAAAATTCAATTCTTTCAATCAACAATTCTGGCAGATAAAAAAATATTACTTATATTTTTTGTTCGATTTCATCCCTTTAGAAATTTGCTTCCATTTGCGCTGTTCAGCCTGCTTTGCCTGCGCATCTGTTTTGCGCTCAATATAGGCTAGCTCACGTTGTAGCTTGAAATAGCTTTGGAGACGTGCTGATTCCAGTACTCCCTCATCAATCGCTTTTTGTACAGCGCAATGCGGCTCTCCTTTATGCGTACAATCTCTAAAGCGGCATTGCTCCATTAACTGTTCAATATCTTGGAAGCTTGCAGCAAGGCTATCTGATTGATTCCAAAGCTGTAGCTCGCGCATACCTGGTGTGTCAATTAAACAGCCACCTGAATCAAGTGCTACTAGCTCGCGATGTGTTGTCGTATGACGCCCTTTGGCATCGTCTTCTCGAATGCTAGAAACTTTCATATGTGCTGTTCCTAAAAGGGCATTCGTTAAAGTAGATTTCCCCGCACCAGAAGATCCTAGTAACGCTCCTGTCACACCCGCTGGGAACAGCTCGCTTAATCGCTCAAAGCCAATACCCGTTACTACGCTCGTTACAATTACTTCTACACCAAATGCGATACTTTCCACCTCTGACACATAATGTGCCACATCATCGCACAAATCCGCCTTTGTTAAAACAATAACAGGCGTTGCACCAGAATCCCATGCTGCCACTAAATAACGCTCTAGTCTGCGAATATTAAAATCCTCATTTAAGCTCATTACTAAGAGTACAATATCAACATTTGCTGCAACAATTTGCTCTTCAATTTCTAAACCTGCCACTTTGCGTGAAAATACTGACTTACGCTGTAATAGCTTATGAATAATCGCCTTTTCCTCTCCAGGCATTTGCTCAACTAACACCCAGTCCCCTACTGCTGGATAATCCTCGCGCGCAAAAGCGTTATATGCAAAATTCCCCGCTATCGTCGCTAGCCACTCTCCATGCTCACTTATAACGCGATATGAATGCTTATGCTCCAACACCACACGTGCTGGCACGTATTTTTTATATTTATCCTCTAACTGTTCGATTTGCTCACTAAAAAATGCTGTTAATCCTAAATTCAATGTAAATTCCTCCTAAAGTGTATATAAAAAAAGTCCTGAGCTGCCATTTCAGCAGTTCAAGACTTTTACACACATAGGAGCTTTTTTACAAAGCTAAACAAGCATACGTCAAAACGTACACTGTAGGCGTGTGAAAGTGAACAAGCTGAATGGCAGTTTGTCAATCGCAATCGTATTCATCATGTCACATCACCTACTTCCGATAATTTGTAAATCAACTATAACTGAATATTTTCTACAAGTCAACTTTATTTGAAATTAATGTATTATATTCCTCTTCAATTTGTGCTATATCAATGCGATCAAATAAAGGTGTAATCGCTTGTAAATGCGTTGGCTGGACAATTTGCTCCTGCCATTCAATCGTTTCGAGTTGCAGCATTGTGCGAATTTTCTCTGTAGAAAATGGCAAAAACGGCTGCAATAGCTGCGCTAAGTTCGCAATGATATATGTGCATGTTGCTAATGTTTGTTTCCCTGCCTCCACATTTTCTTTCACTTGTAGCCACGGCTGCTGCTCATCAAAATAACGATTTGCCCCGCGTATATAATAGAAAACTTGCTCTAACGCCTCCTTGAAATGACCTTTTTCAATAAGCGTGCCCACACTTTCATAAAGCCTAACAGTTTGCTGACGAATTGCTTCATCTATTTTCCTATTTGGCACAATGCCTTCAAATGATTTTTCGATAAATTTTAATGTTCGGTTAACGAAATTGCCATATGCACCAAGCAATTCCCCATTATGACTGTAAATAAATTCTCGCCATGAAAAGTCTGCATCGCGATTTTCAGGTGCATTAACTGTTAAAAAGTAACGGATTGAATCTGCATCATATTTTTCAATCATATAAGGAACCCATACTGCCCAATTTTGACTTGTCGATAGCTTTCTTTTCTCCAATGTCAAATATTCATTTGAAATGATATGTGTTGGCAATGATGGATTATTCAACCCCATCAAAATAGCGGGCCAAATAACACTATGAAACGGAATGTTGTCTTTGCCGTGAATATAATAGGATATCGTTTCCTCATTCCACCAATCCTTTAGTTCTTCTCCATGCTGCTGTGCCCACTCTATGCTTGCCGTTAAATAGCCTGCGACAGCTTCAATCCATACATAAATCTTTTTATCACGAAAGCCATCAATCGGTACTGCAATACCATTTGGTAAATCGCGGGTCACTGCACGATCTGGCACACCTTCTGCTAAATAGCGGGTCGTTAAAGCAATCGCATTATCGCGCCAGCGCTTCTCCTGCTTCGCCTGTGCAACAAATTGCTCTAACTCTTTTTGAAATTTACTAAAGGCAAAATATAAATGCTCTGTTTCTTTAATGACAGGCTCATTGCTACAAATTTTACAGCGCTTTTCCAATAAATCAAGTGGGTCTAAAATGGCTGAACAGTTGTCACATTGATCTCCCCTCGCCTTTGCACCGCAATTCGGGCAAATACCTTCTACAAAGCGGTCAGGTAAAAATTGCTTGTCTGTTTCACAATATGCCTGCTCCACTTTTTTGCTATATAAATGGCCCTTTTCAAGTAGCTGTAAAAATAGCTGCTGCACTGCTTGATGATGGTGTCGTGCATCTGTTCTTGTGTATAAATCATACGAAAAGCCTAACTTCGTAAAGCTTTCTTCAAACTCCCTGTGATAATGGTCTGCAATGGCTGCGACAGTTGTATTTTCTTGACTTGCGCGAATGGAAATCGGCGTACCGTTACAATCACTCCCTGACACATATAATACATGCTCACCCTTTTGACGGTAATAACGCGCTAAAATATCTCCTGGTAATAATGCTACAACATGTCCTAAATGCAATGAACCATTGGCATATGGCCAAGCTCCCCCAATAACAATTGCCATGCTGAAATCCTCCTTTAAAATCAATTGTGCTTTGCATAATTGTGTCCAGATTTTTTCAAGCTAGCTCGAAAAAATCCATTTCAAAATAAAAAAGCGCCCTAATCTAAAAAGATTAGGACGCCTAAATTAACGTGGTACCACCTATATTTACAAATAGCTCACACTATTTGCCTCCATCAGTACGTCGCATGCGAGATACTGCTGCTGTTATAACGAGTGCCTTTCTCGTCGTAGCCTACTTTATTGTTCGGTACGCAGCTCCGAGGCCATTTTCCACTAGGTTTGCTTGCTTCATTTCCACCATCAGAAGCTCTCTATCAAACAATCCCCTACTGTACTTTCCTCTTCAACGCTTTTCATTTCAAGTTGTTACATATCATACATCTAAATGAAATGGAATACAAGCGTCTATTTTGGTTTTTGAAATGACTGCTCACGTGTAATCGGTTGTCCAATAAAAACGTGGTCTAGCTGTTCCTTTGATGAACCATTATGCAACAGCATGATTTCTTGAACATCAGGGAAATTTTTAAAATAGGATTCTGCAAGTGATCCCATAAACATTTGACCTCCAGCTGACCCTTGTACAAGTCGCACACCATCATCTAAATTTAATACAAGCGTACCGTCCTCTATTTGATAATCAATTAATTTAACTTTTTCAGCAACCACTTCATTAAAAATAAAATGAATTAAGGCTTCCTCCGTGCCTTTTTTATAGCTTACCTCACGTGGAATCACATACTCCGCATTTGCGTCTGATTCATAAACTGTAATGGTTTGCTTCCCTTTTGCTGAGCTTTCTGGTGAACATCCTATTAAAAAAGCGAAAGCGAAAACGCTAATCCATAGCCATTTTTTCATGATGAGCCCTCCTTTTGTAAGATTGAGCCTTCAACGATTACTTCCGTTGGCATGTGCAATAGCTGCATCGATGTGAAGCTATTTGCTTGTTGAAAAGACTTTACTATTCTATACCCAATACAGTAGCCAATCCAACTAGGTAATTTCTCATAATTTCCGAATAAAAAAGGCTGATGCTTTTCTACATCGATTAACTGTAATGAAGGAAGAAAATGCTCTGTCCAAATTGGCTGAATTTGCTCCACTGTATAGCGCCTTGTCCATGGAGACAGCCACTGCATTCCATATAATTCCTCTACAGCACATTCTGCAAGCCCCTCCATCACCAACGAATCCTGCAATGCTAATTGACTAGGCTCACGCTTTACATAATGCAAGCGACAAATATGGTTGTATTCATGCGCTAGCAATGCTCTTAATTCTTCTACATGTAGCATCTCTGATACAAATAAAAAAAGTCCGTTTGGATAGGCAACGCCATTTTTCTTTGGTGTACCTGCTGTAATCGGCAAAATATAAATTTCTACATCAGGTCCCTGCCATAAAGCACGCAAACGTTCATACTCTTGCTCAACAATTGACCATATTTCCTCGTGTTGCAATAATCGCCCTGCACATTGCCACTCAAATGGCTGAAATAAACCATTACATAATAATTCATATTGAATTGCTTCTTTAGATGCCCATGGAAACACTTTTTGCAATGGTGTACATAGCACATCACAATGAATGTCTGCCATCTTTACTACATTTTGATTGCTGCATAGCTTAACTATATTTGCAAGTATCGGTGCTGTTTCAATAACGCCTATCGCTTTCATCCTTTTTCATTAATATATGCTTTCCATATAATTCATATACTTTTTCACTAAAAAAAGATTGACTTTCGATAAAATCATAGTATGATTTTATCGAGTGATAAAGATTCTCATTATCAATCAATCAAACTTTAGTGAGGTTATTCAAATGAAAAAAGTAAAAAATTCCTTGTTTTTCTTAATGCTTATGGCATTAGCTGTTTTTGCTTTAGCAGCATGCTCTGATTCATCAAAAGAGGAAGAGCCAAAAAAAGAAGAACAAGCTACAAATGATAAAACTGAAGACACAAATAAAGAGACTTCAGCAGATGAGCAACAATACCCAATTACAATTCAACATGCCTTTGGGGAAACAGTAATTGACAAAAAACCTGAGCGTGTGGCAACAATTGCATGGGCTAACCATGATGTAGCATTAGCACTTGGTGTTGTACCTGTAGGTTTCTCAGCAGCAAATTATGGCGTGCAAGATGGAGAACTAATGCTTCCTTGGACTGCTGAAAAAGTAAAAGAGCTTGGTGAAGAAAATCCAAATATTTATCAAGATACAGATGGTTTAGATTTTGAAGCAATTGCTGACTCTAATCCAGACGTAATTCTTGCTGCATACTCTGGTATCACCCAAGAGGACTACGACACATTAAGCCAAATTGCACCTGTAGTTGCATATAAGGACATTCCTTGGGTAACTTCTTGGCAAGACCAAATTCTCCTAAACTCTAAAGGTATGGGAATGGAAGAAGAAGGAAAGCAATTACTTGCTGATACTGAAAAATTAATTCAAGATAAAGTGAATGAACACCCTGAATTTAAAGGAAAAAAAGCAGCATTTGCTATGTTTATGATGAATGATTTATCAAAATTCTATGTTTACACACCTGGTGATCCACGCGGTGGATTCTTAGAAGAATTAGGTATGGAATTCCCAGCAGGTCTTCAAAGCTTAGTAACAGATGCGAGTAGCTTCTACCTTGAATTAAGCTCTGAAAACGCAGACGCTTTGGTTGATACAGAAATTTTCGTTGTGTATGGCGATGACTCAACATTAGCTACATTACAGGCTGACCCAATCTTAGGAAAAGTGCCAGCAATTCAACAAGGTAATGTTGTCGTTGTTGGCGATGGCACACCACTTGCTGCTGCTGGTACGCCTAGCCCATTATCAATTGCTTATACAATTGATGAATACGTATCATTAATTTCAGCTGCAGCAAAAAATGTAAAATAATATGAATAAGTTACAAGCTACCGAAAATAAGAAGTTATTTATGCCGAAGCATTTAGGTAAAATTTTAATCATCCTGATTATTTTACTTGCAATTTGTATTGTCGCTTCACTTCTCTTCGGTTCTCGTACAATTGGCTTGACTGGACTGATGGATGGATTATTCCATCCTGATGTCGAGTCCCACGAAGCCAATGTTGTGCGACAACGAATCGTACGAACAATTTTCAGTTTAATGTGTGGGGCAGCACTAGGGGTTTCAGGAGCGCTGATGCAATCCGTTACACGCAACCCAATTGCAGACCCAAGTATTTTAGGGGTCAACATGGGGGCATCCCTTTTTGTCGTTTGTGGTATTGCTTTTTTAAATATTAGTTCAGCAAACCAATACATATGGTTAGCAATAGCAGGTTCAATGCTTACTGCTGTTTTTGTTTTTGGTATAGGCTCAATGGGAGCAAGTGGGGCTACGCCATTAAAGCTTGTCCTTGCAGGCGCTGCGACAAGTGCCATTTTATCTTCATTAGTTGTCGCAGTAATGATTCCACGCTCCAATGTCATGGATCAATTCCGCTTTTGGCAAGTAGGAAGTGTTGGTGCAAGCACTTGGGATGCTATTCAGTTATTCATTCCATTTCTCATTGTTGGTGGATTAATTGCCCTCTTCACGGCCCCTGCCTTAAATGCTTTAGCGCTGGGAGATGAGGTTGCAACAGGCTTAGGCGTCCGCACTGGTACATTGCGGATGTTTGCCGCACTAGGCGGCGTTCTTTTATGTGGTGCTGCTACAGCATTAGCGGGACCTATTGGTTTTATCGGCCTATTAGCTACTCATGTTGTCCGCCTGATGATTGGACCAGATATACGCTTAATTATCCCAATGTCCGCCTTAACAGGAGCCATTATTCTGACATTTTCAGATGTTTGTGGTCGACTTCTTGGCAGCCCTGGTGAGCTGGAGGTAGGTATTTTAACAGCCTTTATTGGCGCTCCTATCTTAATTATAATTACGATGAAAGCGAAAATGCGTGCGTTATGATGAATGAAACATTGAAATCCATAATGAAAGGCCGACAGCAAAGAAAAAGACGCTTTGTCATTACCACTTCTGTGCTCATTGCTATTTCACTACTGCTTTGTGGTGCGATGCTAATGCTTGGGAATACGATTTATCCTGTTCGTGATGTAGTGCGTGTTCTTTTAGGTGAAGATGTACAAGGGGCCTCCTTTGCTGTCAGCACAATTCGATTACCACGAATGCTAGCCGCCGTATTTACAGGCTTTGCATTTGGCGTTGGGGGCTATATTTTCCAAACGATGTTGCGCAATCCTTTAGCGAATCCCAATGTCATTGGTATTACAGCAGGCTCTAGTGCTGCTGCAGTATTTTGTATCATTGTTTTACAGGCAAGTAATATTATTGTATCCTTTGCTTCCATTGTTGGTGGGCTATCTACAGTACTTATTATTTATGTCTTATCTAAAAGCTCTTCTTTTGCCATTGGTCGATTAATTTTAATCGGTATTGGTATTCAAGCGATGCTAAACGCCTTTATCTCCTATTTAATGATTATTGGTAATACACATGATATCCCATCTGCTATGAGATGGCTAAGTGGGAGCTTAAACGGCGCAAAAATGGAAACGCTCTATCCATTAATATTTGTTGTGATTGTGTTTACACCGATTTTGTTCGTTTACAGTAACCGTTTAGAAATGCTAGAGCTTGGTGAACATGCAGCTACTTCGCTTGGTGTGAACACGAATAAAACACGCATTATTTTAATTGTTTGCTCCGTATTAGTGATTGCACTTGCTACAGCTACGACAGGGCCAATTGCCTTTGTTTCGTTCCTTGCAGGACCAATTGCGAAAAGAATTGCAGGTGTTGGTTTTTCAAATATACTGCCAGCTGGTTTAATTGGTGTTATTTTAGTATTAGCGGCAGACTTAATAGGTCAATTCGCATTTACAGCTAGATATCCTGTAGGTGTTATTACTGGCATCATCGGTGCACCTTACTTGATTTACTTGTTAATTCGAATCAATCGAAAGGGAGATATATAATGAAAGCAACACATACACTTCTAGCTGAACATATCACATCAGGCTATGAGCATAAAACCATTTTAGAAGATGTTAGCATCGCGATTCCTAGCAATAAAATAAGCATTATTATTGGGGCAAATGGCTGTGGTAAATCCACATTGTTAAAAACAATGGCGCGCTTGATTAAGCCAACAGACGGGCAAGCTGTACTTGATGGTAAGTCAATTCATCAAATGCCGCCAAAGCAATTAGCACGCGTATTAGGGCTTTTACCACAATCCCCTGTCGTACCAGAAGGGATTACAGTGGCTGATTTAGTGGGGCGTGGACGCTTTCCTCATCAAACATTGTTTAAAGGCTGGTCAAAGCAAGATTATGAGGCTGTTGCTGAGGCTTTAGAAATGATGAAAATTACAGAATTCGCTGACCGCAATATTGATGAATTATCAGGTGGTCAGCGTCAACGCGTATGGATTGCGATGGCTTTAGCACAGCAAACCGATATTTTATTTTTAGACGAACCAACAACATTTTTAGATATTACGTACCAAGTGGAAATTTTAGATTTATTAACAGAGTTAAACTTAAAATATGGAACGACAATTGTTATGGTGCTACATGATATTAACTTATCCGCCCGCTATGCAGACTACCTATTTGCTTTAAAAAATGGGCGCTTGCTTGCAGAGGGTGCACCAAAGGAGATTGTGACTAGCCAATTGATTAAAGAAACCTTCGATTTAGAAAGCACAGTTATCGAAGATCCAGTTTCCAAAACACCTTTAATCGTTCCTATTGGTCGCTATCATTCTGAAAATGCCATATAATAAATGAAAATAGGAAACTAAAGGAGGACTACTATGTTTTATGCATTTGTCTTTTCTTTATTGTCTTTCATCATAGGGCTAGGCATTTATGTGGAGAAGCGCAATCAACGATTAAAAAACCACCCTTCTTCTCATAAAGCTAGTGAGGATGCAAATTATTTAGTCGGTGATAATAAATATACGAGTAGTAATTAAAAGCTTTGGCTAGCCAAATTATTGGGTAGCCAAAGCTTTTATATTGGGATTTTACATAGTCAACTAACTTATGTCTATCAATTTTTCCTACATATATTAAGGTGTATGACATGGGAAAAGGAGGGACAAATATGGGTAGAGCAGAAATGTATGATTTATGCTGTCAGTATCAAGGGAAAAGAGTTCGCATTACAGACACAGACGGGCGTGTACACGTAGGACGCATTACAAATGTCGATCGCAAAATGGTTTGGCTGGAGCCTGACCGAGGATTCGGTGGCTATCGCCTAGGCTATTGGGGCTGGGGACCACGCCCTGGCTTTGGTTACGGTATCGCAATTGGTGCCATCGCAGGTATTGCTTTAGCATCACTGTTCTTTTGGTAAAACACACTTTATGTGCGAAATTTAGCTACTCACGTGCAAAAAGTATCGTATAATGTTCGAATTTTGATTCCTTACGTGCGAAACTTCTCCGTTTATGTGCGAATCATTATTTTAGGGCCAAAAAAGTGAAACCGTATCGATCTGGTTTCACTTTTTTCGTATTAATGTGTCGTCAAATGCTTTTTTATTTGCAATGCCATTACTTCTAGCACAATCGCTACAATTAGCGCACAATACGTAATCATACCGACCTCATGTAAGTCATAATAGAAGCTTGAGGACATAAAGAGCTCAAAGCCGATTCCCCCTGCTGCTGCCGCTGCTCCCATCGCAATCGCAACACCATAGTTCGTTTCAAAGCGTAAAAACGTCCATGATACGAGATAAGAAGCTGATTGTGGCACAACGCAATGGAAAATAATATGCCACCAATTGGCACCAGCTGCGCGCAATGCCTCAATTGTACCCTCCTCAATTTCCTCAAAGGACTCCGCATAAGCCTTCGTTAAATAAGCCATTGTATGCAACATCATCCCAAGTACTGCCGCTACAGCACCAAGTCCTGCGACAATAGCAAAAATTAATACCCAAAGCACTGTCGGTACTGCACGAATGACCGAATTAAATGCAATGATTGCATTGGATAGACTTGCGGGTGCTAAATTTTTTGCTGTGCTAATCGCTAAGAAAAAGGACAGAACTGCCCCCAGTATCGTTGCCAAAAAAGCTAAGGAGAGGGTAATTAAAATTTGCGTTATTGCTGTACTAAATGTAATTTGATTAAAGGCAGGCTGTAAAAACATCATCTTTAAATTATCTAATGTATAGACAATCGCTGTTGGCCAGTCAATCGCCGCATACTTTAATAAAAAAGGGCCGACGAATGTAAAGATCGATAAAAATATAATGACAGCTCGCACAGTAACAGTCGCCTTTGTCAATGTGCGTGTTTTAATTTTGCCATTTTTCATATGAATGCCTTGCAGCAAAGATACTTGTGTCATTATAAAATCATCCTCCTTACTTTATTCGATGTAAACTCAATTGCGATGACAATAACAATAATGGATAATGTAATTAATCCAAGCGTGCCATAGTCTAATCGCTTATAGTGTAGGTCGAATAAATAACCTATGCCCGTTCCTGTTAATAAACCAATCAATGTGGCACTGCGTATATTCGTTTCAATCATATAAAAGAGCCAGCTGAGCATTTGAGGCATTGTATCTGGTAAAACACCTTTAAAAACCATTTGAAAATACGTAGCACCTGTCGCATTCAAAGCCTCAACCCCATCTGCGCTTGCTTCATCAATCGTTTCTACAAACATCCGCACTAACGTCCCAAATGTTGAAATAAAAAGAGCGAAATAGCCTGTCACGACATTATGACCAAATGAAATAACAAGCACTAGCGCCCATGCTACAACAGGAATATTACGAAAAATCGAAGCAATTAAACGCGTACAAAAGGCTAAAGGACGATTCAGTTGTGTCGTTTTAGAGCCGAAGATAGCAAAAAAGAAAGCAAAAACCGCAGCAGTTGTCGATGCGATGACCGATAAAACAATCGTTTCCCATAAGCGGGATAACACTTTCGGTAAATTTGCCATTGCCTCTGCATCCGGTATTAAATTAGTCATAATCCATGTAATCGTTCCTGGCACAGATTTTACACCTTGCCATATATTAAAATTTGTTACCATCGAAGAGCCATATGTGATTACTAATAACAACATAATAATGCCTGTCATCTTCCATTTTTTCATTCTTAAAAAATTGCGTGTTGTCATTGTTTCCTCCGCCTAACCCTATTCAAAAATAAGTTCATCGACTTCTGCGCCGTAAATTGCGTGAATATCCATTTGGCTTAAGCGTTTTGGTATATCGTCAAACAATTTCGAGCCGCGATTTAAACCAATGATACGATCCGAATATTTCAACGCTACATCTACTTGGTGTAAATTTACAAGCACTGTAATGCCCATCGATTGAGAAATTTCCTTTAAATGATCCATAATGACCTTTGAGGAGTTTGGATCAAGCGATGCAATCGGCTCATCACATAATAGCAATTTCGGTTGCTGTACTAGCGCTCGCGCAATACCAACACGCTGTTTTTGTCCACCGCTTAACTGGTCGCAGCGCTTATAAACATGCTCCTTCATACCAAGCTTTTCTAAAATGGACAATGCAAGCATTTTTTCTTCCTCTGTATACAGGCCTAAAATACCTTGCAATGTCGATTTATAGCCAAAGCGACCATGCAATACATTTTCAAATACAGTTAGACGCGAAACTAAATTATAATGCTGAAACACCATGCCAATTTTGGTACGCTGTTTGCGTAATGATGCTTTATTTAATTGCGTAATGTTCATTCCATCAAAAAGGATGTCCCCACTCGTTGGCTCAATCATGCGATTAATGCAACGTAGCAATGTTGATTTCCCTGCGCCTGATGGACCAATAATCGATACAAATTCACCTTGCTTTAACTGCAAATCAATATCTTGAATAATCAGTGTTTTCATATCATAGCTTTTCGCTATATTGCGTAATTCTAATACTGTCTCGGTAGCAATAGGTGCTTCTTTCATCATCACTTGCTTTGTTGGACGCTCTAACGTAATTGTTGACATCAATGCTCTCCCTTTCTATTTTCAATAAAAGGGCGTCTAAAAAGCTTTTCAGACACCCTGTTCATTCACTTTATTCAGATAATTTCCGAATCGGATCAAACCAAGCATCCTCTACTTTGACAAAACGCTCGTCTCCTGATTTATAAAATAGCCCAATCTCTCCTGAATCTTTTGGTACGAAAATTGTCGGGTCATTTGTAGTTTCATCAGAAATTAGCAGCTCTGTTAATTTCGTAATTTCTTCCTCTGTCAACGCAGACGTATTTACTACGAATGGTGAGTTTAATACAGGCGTTGCAGAAATCAATACAAATTCTTCACCTGGCAAATTATTAAATGGCGCTGCTGCATCATCTTTGACACGGTAAACCGCTCCTGCTGTATTCGCTTCTCCTTCTACTAGGTCAACATATGCTGAAACACATGTGTCACAGAAAGCCGCCACATCTGCGCGCTCCATAATCATATTCACCGCTGACCCTTGATGAGAATCACCAAACAATACTTCGGGGAATAACGCATTTGCCTCGATTAAATCGTCTTGTGTTAATGCTTTATAAGCATCTTGTTTTGTAAAATGAGCAATAATAGAGCTAGATGGTACTTTAAAGCCTGATGTCGACGATGCAGATACGAATGAGAATTTTTTGCCTGCAATTGTATCAATTGCAAATTCGCCATTTACTTTATATTCATCCGCTTTATCCTTTGGTACTGCTAACCAGCTATAATAAACTGCGTCTTCTAATGTTCCTGAACTACCAGAAGGCACAACAATTGGTTGCACATCTGCGCTTTTATTGTTCGCTTCAATATAGCCTTGCGGGCCCATGAATGCGACTTGTGCATTGCCACTTGCAATCGATTCAATAGCAATCGCATAATCTGTCGTTAATTTTTGCTCGACTTTGCGACCTGTTGCTTCCTCAAAGATTTTGCCAAATGCATCGCGTGCGCCTGCCATTTCAGAGCCAGATTCATTTGGATACCAAACCATCACTAATGGATCATTCATTTTAGCATTTGCTGCACCTTCCTCTGAATTACAAGCAGCTAGAAAAATTGCACATAAAATCATTGTCATTAGTAAAACCAATTTTTTGCTCATGTTACTCTCCTTTTTTCTGCTCAAAATTTAGTAGACTTGCTCTACATGCAACATTTAATCATAATTCACCAATAATAAAAGTAGTTATGCTATTTCTTAATAATCATTAACTAAGCATTTACAAAGCTTGGGATGTGTAAATGCTGCATAATATGCTTACCAAGCGTCACTTCTATCCCATATCGACCATGGAAATCAGAGCCACCTGTCATCAATAATCCATGCTTGTTAGCCATCATTACAATACGTTCATAATCATGTTCGTTATGGTCTGGATGTACAAGCTCAATGCCATCCAGCCCTTCCGCAATTAGTTGCTCAGCAATATCATAGGAATCGAGCTGTCCTGGATGTGCTAAAACTGCAATTCCTCCATCTGCCTTAATCGCATGCAACGCATCAAAGGCATCGACATAACGAATATCACTTGCTGCTACACCGTTATTTTTAAACAATGACTTATATAATGTTTGATAATCCTTCGAATCAAAAGCAGTTGTCGTTAAAGCAGCCATAATATGCTGCTTGTAAAGCACACCAGCTTTAGAAATACGCTCGCATGCTTGCTCCTCTGTAACCGCAAAGCCAGCCTCCTGTATTTGGCGCAATTGCCAGAGTGTATGCTCATGGCGACGTGTCAACAATGGTTGACATAGCTGACGAATATGCGCACATTCCCCATGCAATTGATAGCCAAGCATATGCACCTTGCGTCCACGCTCAAAATCATATGCGGAAATTTCAATGCCAGGAATAAAATGAAGTGCGTATTTTTGCGCAAGCTGCTGCCCTTCTTCAACATGGTCAAGCGTATCATGATCAACAACACTAATATGCGTTAAGCCAGCTGCCTTTGCTTGCTGAAATAGCTCTTCTAATGTAGTGGAGCCATCTGAATATGTGCTATGCATATGCAAATCAACCTTCATCATACTAACTCCCTCTCCTGTACTTTCGCCATTTCAAAAACGTTATCACATAAGCCTTCCATAAACTCTAAATCATGAAAAATACCGATTAACGTTGTGCCATTCATCTTCAGCTTTTCTATCGCCTCACGTACCTTTAATTTGGACGATTGATCAAGGCTCGCTGTCGGCTCATCCAACAGCAATAAACGCGGTTCCTTAACCACTGCGCAGGCGATATTTAAGCGCAGCTTTTCACCGCCTGAAAACATATTAGGATAACTATTCCACAGCGCCTCATCGATATCAAAATGGCGCAGCGCTTCCTGTGCCTTCACCGTTGCCTCTGACTTTGATACGCCTAAATCAAGCAATGATTGCTCTACTAGCTCCAATGCCGTTGTACGTGGCATAACATTTAAAAATTGCGATACGTAGCCGATTTCATGCTTGCGTAAATAAACAACTTCGCGCGGTGTCGCTCGTACTAAATCAATCGTACCAAACACCTCAGATTGAAATAAAATCTTGCCCATTTGTGGCTCATATGTGCGATAAATACTCTTTAAAATCGTTGATTTACCACTACCACTCTTACCAACAATCCCTAAAAATCTGCCTTCAGATACATCAAATGAAATGCCTTGCAATGCAGGCAATGTTTTATTTAAATGATGAATCGTGAAGCTTTTTTGCAAATTTTCTACGCTAATCATCCCCACACCTCCTTATCGATAATTTGTTTGTAAAATGACTTTACCGTCAACAATCGTTGAAGTTACAACAGGGTAACCATCTGCCATTTGTTCAATAATAATTATGTCTGCCTTTTTCCCTACTGTGATGGAGCCAATTTCATGTGCCATATTTACTGCCCTCGCTGGATTGATTGTGACAAGCTGGAATAAAGCATGCAAATCCTCTTCATATTTATTGGCTAGCTCGAAAATACCGTGTAGCATAGCTGGTGGATAATAATCGCTGCAAATAATATCAATGACATGCGCTTGAACTGCCTCTGCTGCACTTAAATTACCTGTATGGGAGCCGCCTAATAAAATATTCGGTGCACCTGCAATTGTTTGTAGCCCTAATCTTTTCGCTTCCTTCGCCACATCTAATGTAATCGGAAACTCGCTAATTGTCGTACCGTAGGACTGCACAAGTGCGAGCTTTTGTACATCGTCATCATCATGTGAGGCAACAGCAATATTGCGTGAAATTGCTAGACGGCTTAGACGCTCAATATCTTCTAGCGTAATTTTTTCCTTATCAATTTGTTCTTTAATTAACGTATCTGCCTCGTAATCTGTCATTGTGCGATAGCCGCGCATAATGTCTTTATAAATTTCTAAGTTGCGATACTGCCCTTGCCCTGGCGTATGATCCATAAATGACAGCAAATGCACTTTACCATCTAAAATATTTTCCTCTAGCTGCTGCAATTGATCCACTGAATCAATTTCAAAGCGTGCATGTAGACGATGGCGAATTAAATGTGGCTCGTCATGTGATGCACTAATTGCATCAACACACTTCTGTACATTTTCTGGATTGCGAATCGCTTTATGTGAATATTTATCATCGCCGTAGTATGACAATGAATGGAAAATTGTTGTAATGCCATGTGTCATTAAAATGCGCTCACTCTCACGCAAGCCGATATTCATATTCATTACTGAATTCGGACGCGGACTCACAATTGTTTCAATATAGTCCGAATGAATATCGACAAAGCCTGGCGACACATAACCACCATTTGCATCAATCGTCTCTACCCCATCCAATTGTGCCTCTGATTGATGGACAATTTGCTGAATTGTTGTCCCCTCAATGAAGACAACATAGTCATATAAAAATTGCTGCTCTGTTACAATTACTCCGTTCACAATGGCAAACATGGAAAGCCCCCTTATAATAATGAGTACACTAATTGTTGTGTATAAGCATGCTGCGGGTCTTCTAGCACTTGATCCGTTAAGCCATGCTCAATAATTTGACCATTTAGCATCACAATTGTGCGGTCTGCTAACATGCGAATCACCGCTAAATCGTGTGACACGACAATCATCGAAATATTTAATTCACGTTGAATTGATTTAATTAAATCCAATACATCCGCCTGTACTGATAAATCTAAGCCTGTCGTTACCTCATCTAGCAATAACACAGGTGGATTATTCGATAATGCCTTCGCTATTTGCACGCGTTGCTGCATACCACCTGAGAAATTTTTTGGCGCTTCCTTACTGCGAAAAAGCGGAATATTAACATGCTCTAATAGCTCTAAGCTTCGTTGCTCCATATTGTGCACATGGCGATTACCTGCTGCAATTTGCTTCTCCGCAATATTGCTCATTGAGGAAAACTCCATATTTAAGCCGAGCATCGGGTTTTGATATACCATGCCAAGAATGGTATTGCGAATAAGGCGTTGCTGCTGGCGCGATTGCTCAAAAATATTCGCCGTGCCATTCTCAAAATCTGCAAGTAAACCAACACCTCTCGTAATAGGCTCATCAAAATATAAGCTCTTCATTAACGTTGATTTACCACTACCACTTTCGCCAACGATACCTAATATTTCACCCCGATACAACTCAAAGGAAATATCACGACATGCATAGACAGTTTTACAAATAGGGCAGAAGTTTTTTTCTAGCTGTGCTGTCCCTTCTTGGCAATGACTACAGCCTTTTCCGTATTGCTTTGATAGCTTCTGAACTTGTAAAATCGGTTGTTCCTTCATTGCTGCACAGCCACCTTTCGCGCTAGTACCTCTTCCATATAGCTCGTATCATTACATAAATAGTATGTTTCACCTGTTGTCTCATCTGTTAGTTCATCAAGGAACACATCGGATAAGCCTGTTTCACGACAAGCCTTTCCTGCGAATTGCTCCACAACAAATGGATAGTCCTCAAAGGCTAGTGATTGCACATTTGTATAGGGAGGAACTGCATAAATCTTCTTCTCACGACCTGCTCCAAATAACATCAGCGTCTCACTTTGATGAATTTTCGGATTGTCAAAGCGCGGAATTGGGCTAGGATTCATGACATAACGATCATTAACCAAAACTGGATAATCTGCACCTTGCGACGTTTGGTTATAGCGCATAATTTGCTCAAATAACATTAAATATGCGCCGCTATATTCTTTTTCCGCATGGTAACGCTTCGTTTTATATTCACTGCGCTCAATATGGCGTAGTGGCTCCGGCTCTGGTACTTGCAGCACAAGAATTTGCTCCTTAGTCAGTGACACTTCTGGAATACGGTGACGTGACTGTACAATCGATGCATCTTGGGTACGCGTAGTCGTTTCGATACCTGTTGTTTTTTGTACAAGCTTTTTAATATTGACCGCATTCACTGAATCATCTGCACCTTGGTCGATGACTTTCAATATATCTTCCTTCCCAACAAGCGCTAATGTTAACTGTAGGCCACCTGTTCCCCAGCCACACCCAATCGGCATTTCACGCGAAGCAAATGGCACTTGATAGCCTGGAATGGCAACACCTTTTAACATCGCTCGACGAATTTCCTTTTTCGACTGTTCATCTAATAATGCGAACGGCACTTCTCTCATAGTGCTTTGCCCTCCTTTTTAATCGTTCTCATTTGCTCAAGCTTCGATTGGAATGTCACATAATGCGGCATTTTCAAATGTGATATAAAGCCTGTCGATTCAATCGTATCTACATGTAGCAGTACAAATTCCTCATCATGAATTGGTGTATCTCCACCTGCCTCTAGCGCATGGTCAACGATTGACATGGCAATTGCCTTCGTTTCATTTTGTCCAAAGCAAGCCCCATAGCCGATATCAAACTCCAACACCTGCTTATCTTCCTTATCAATATTGACAGGAATAAATGACTCAACTTCCGTTAGTTTAATTGCACCAATATAATACGGATCTTCATCATCATCTAAGGCAACATGAAGCGATTGCCAGCCTACTCGCACTTCGCCTACTGTCGGATGTGATGCACCATAGCCACGTAAGCCCGCATAGCCGAGCGATGTAACTGTACCTGTTTGCCCTCGCGTTAATGTTTGCAGGCGCTGTGAGCGATTCGTTGGGAATGTCATGCTTTCCTTCGTAATATCACTCGGCTCTGCATCGTTTTCTGGAAACTCTCTGATTAAGCCTTCTGCACGTAAATAATCCATTACTTTCGGCAAATTTTCTAAGCGTAATGTGCTTTCCTCTGGCACTTCAATCGCTTCAAATTTTGCTTTTTTCACCATTACGTCTGCTGCTGTTTCCTGCAATAAATCAAAATCAAGCAAGCGATGTAAATAGTCATGCGATGCCCCTAAAATTTGACCACCTGGAATATCTTTAAAACTTGCGGAAATGCGACGTAACACAAACATTTCGCGCGCATCTGTCACTGTTGAATAATACAATCTCGGCAATGTTGACCGATGTGCACGCAATAAGAAAACAGCTTCCTCTACATTGCCTTCACTTTGCTTCATCGCCAGTGCTGCTAGTTGCTCACTATATAAGCTACTTTCCGACATCACTTGATCTAAAAAGCCACGCATCGTTGCTTGCAATGTATCAACTGCTATATATGCTCCTTGCTTAACGCGCTCATACTGTAAATGCTCTAATGATGCTTCAATTGCCTCTGCGCCACCACGAACTGCTACATATGCCATTAATTCGTCACCTCTTTTACGCTTGTTGTACGAGGCAGTGCCATCACTCGCCCGCTTTGTTCAATCAAAATACAATCGATGCCAAGTGGAAATTCCTTATTTTTACTTGCACGTAAAGCAATAAGCTCTTCACATATAGCTAGCTCTACAACTTCAACTGTTTCAATACCTGGCCCCATAAGCTGTGCGGTCATTGTTGGTGTCATTTCATCCAATTCGATAATAACTGTCGCAGATTTTTGCGGATCAATGAGGTCCCCTACTTTTGCCGCTTCAATTGCCTCTAATAGCTGCTCCTTTTTAGTCCCATGTGGAATGATAATGAAATCAGCCTGTTCCAATGGTTTGATTTGTCCACCTGTCAATACTCGTACTGCTTGGTTAATTTCCTGACATTCAGCCGCTGTTTGGAAGCTTACTTCACCATCAAGCAATGTCATACAAACAGTAATTGTTTCTGCATATAAGCCTTCCACTGAATAATCACGTTCCAATTCACCAGCTGTCCCTGGTCTTGCAAAGCAATTTAACAATGTTCGAAATGCGCGTTGTGTAAAGTGTACTGTTTCCACCCTGACCCCTCCTTAAGTTGCCATCGTATCGAAATTAACTTTTGTACGCTCTATGGAACGTTTCATGTGCTGTTCATTTATAGCAAGCTGCTGTGCTAGCAACTCAAAATGTGGAGCCCATGCATATGTTTCTGGTAGCTGTGCCGCATAAGCTGCATCAATAACCGCTAAGGCTTTCGATAATTCTGGCGCAGATTCCCTCACTAACCCAATTCCATAATAGTTGCCAATCTTCACTTTTGTTTCTGTTACTAACACTTCTCCTAGATAAAACAATGATTTCTGCGCTGTTTCACGCATTTTAATCATGACGAGCCCCTCTTTTGGTGGGCTAATTTCCTCTACCTGATACTGTTCACAAATCGTAGCTGCTAGTTGTAACGCAAGCTCACTTCCTACCTCGATTAACAACTTTGTTCGCTCAGCTCTTTTCATCATGCCAGCTCCTTTCAACATCATCCTAACTTGTTGCCAAGTAGCATAGTGAAAAGGTTTCGTGAAGAATATGTAAAGAAGCTTTACAAAAATGGCGCCAAATAAAAAGATTGCCTAGAGCAAAATTTGCTCTAGGCAATCTTTTTATAATTGAAAGGAGAAACGGTCTGTGCGATAAATAATCTCTGTATACTCAAGCAATTGATTTCGTTCCTTATCCCAGTTATCTGATTCCACCTTTACTAATGGAACGAGTACCTCACAGCTAAGTAATGCACGCTCTAGCTCATTCGGAAAGGAAACTGATAAATTGGAAAATGTACTATGAAATGCGTTAATACCGTTACTTTTATAAAAGTTATACATTGATGTGAGCCGATTATCGGCTTGCTTTATTTGTGGGAAATGCTCTGCGATCACATAAGAACGGTGCAAAGCAGCAGGCTCATTATCGAGATAACGTAGGCGCTCCACTAAATAAATCGTATAGGCTGACATTATTTGTGGTCTATGATAAATCTCATGGTCTGTTGGCACTCGCTCTAATTTCGTCACAACGGATTTATAATTCGCCGTTTGTTTACGCATCTTGTCACTAAAACTCACATCACCTGTCATCACCACATCCAACGTCTTGCGTTGATGCTTTAAAAAACGCCCAACCCCTTGCCTTGAATAAATATAGCCCATTTTCTCAATAAATTGATAAACATTGCGAATTTTTATTCTTGGCACTTTAAATTGTTCAACTAATGCTAGCTCACTAGGCATTTTATTATCTAATGCAAATGAGCCATTAAAAATACCTTGCAATAAATAATCTTTAACCCGCAGCTCCTCTTGATCCATATCGTTCACCTCTAGTAGGTTAGATAATTTCTTTACAATTCATCGTAAAAAATTTTTTGGAGATGTACAAGATGGCTAGAAGCTCACAATTTCATAGCTAACCTTAGTGCCACATACATTGCGGTCACTTTTTTACAATATGTAAAAGTTATATTAAGAAATTGTATAGAAACAGCATTAAAGATATTTATTCCGTCGTTTCCTTTATACCAGCCTTTATCAATGTTTGATTACGTCCTAAAAGCATTAATAATACTAGCATTAAAGCCCCTGTTACAATTAACAGCAACTCAATCGACACAACATCTGCTAATGGGCCAAACACAAGCATCCCAATCGGCATCATGGAGGAGGAAATCATACCGAAAATCCCGAAAATGCGTCCTAAATAATTGCCTTCGACTTTTTCCTGTAGCAATACGGTTGAAGGTGTATTGAAAATCGGCATTGCTACACCACAAACTAACATTAAAATAGAATAGAGCCAAAAATTCGGTACAAAGCCAAAGCTTATCGTACATACAGCCATAATAATCCCTGCAAATAACATCGTATAAATCCGATTATTAAAGCCACCCCACATCGCAATTACGCTTCCTCCCACCATCATCCCTACGGAGAAGGTAAGCTCAATTACCGTTAATCTCCATACATCATCACCAAAGGAGCGTGCTACTTGAAGTGGTGTTAGGAAAGCCATCGGTGCGATTAAGAAAAACAGCATTGCAAAAAAGATAAAGAATGATTTTAAAAATGCATGTCCTCGAATATAACGCAAGCCTTGCTTAAAGTCCTCCATATAGCCAACTTGCTCGCCCATCGCCTTTTCGTGAACGGCAATTTTCAAGAAGAATAGTAACGTAAAAATCGCAATGGCTGCTGTAATGACATCAATAAAGAAAATAACCTCCAATGTCGCCAAGCTTAACAGCGCAGCACTGACCATTGGTGCAATAAACATAATTCCTGCTTGAATGCTACCATTAATGCCATTTACCTTCGTTAGCTGTTCTTCAGGCACAATTTGTGGCAAAATTGCACCGACAGCTGGTGTTTGTATACCTGCGCCAAATGAACGAATCGCCGCAATTGCAAATAATAACCACATTGCCTCATAGCCCATTAAAAAGACAATCGCTAAAATTAATGTAGAAAATGCAATCATGCCATCAGCAATTGCAATCAACCATTTGCGATTATAACGATCCGCCCATACCCCCGCAAACGGTGACAATATGAAGGTTGGTACAAAGCCACATAAAATAAAAATAGTCATCATCATACCTGACTGTGTTGTCAGCGTCACATGCCACATAATTGCGTACTGCACAAGCGCTGAGCCAAACAAGGAAATCGTTTGGCTCGTTAAAAAAAGTGTAATATCCCGTTTCCAATTTTCCATTTAATAACCCTCCCTCAACAAAAACGTTTGTTCGCTTTATTATAAATGAAAGAAGGTTCATGCACAATTTTTAATTGATTTCTTTTTTCCACAAGCGACCTGGCCAATAAGACCATTTACCGAATAATGTAATAAGAGCGGGCACTAATAGCGGGCGCACAATAAACGTATCTAATAGCACACCAACCGCTGTAACAATGCCAAATTGTACTAATAGCTGAATTGGCAACGAAGCAAGCACTGCAAAGGTACCTGCTAAAATTAAGCCTGCCGATGTTATGACTGCTCCCGTAGAAGCAACACCCTCCGTCACTGCTTGCCTATAGCCCAGCCCACGATGGCGATTTTTCCAAATATCAGAAATCATAAAAATATTATAATCATTGCCTAAAGCAATAATAAATACAAATGAATAAAGTGGAATTGCGCTCGCCATTGCTTCATGTCCTAAGCCATAATGAATAATGAGCCAACCTAAACCAAGCGCAGCAAAAAACGAGACTAACACCGTTGCCATTAACTGAACTGCTGTTACAATTGCACGTAAATATAATAGTAGAACTACAAAGATAATCGCAATCATTACAGGCTGAATAAGCTTTTCATCATGCCATTGAACTGCCTTCGTATCCAGTTGCTCACTCGTTTCGCCACCGAGCCAAAACTCGCTATCTACAAATGTGGCAACATCCTTTTTCATTTGCTCAACATCCGCCATCGCTTCATTAGAATACGGATTTTTATTCAAATCGACCTCATACAATACGATATCACTATTTTGAGCACCAACGCGCGGCTCTTTTACAGCAGCTACATATGGTAAATTGCTAAGCTGTTCCTCTATATCAAGTGCTTTCCCTTTTGTATCCACAATCACCTTTACAGGTGCTAATTCGCCTGCTGTAAAGTTATCCTCAATCAAAGCAAAGCCTTCACGTGATTGGATATCCTTTGGGAACGATGAGAGCAAATCATAATTATATTGAATTTTTGTTGAAGTAAAGGCTAGCACTAGCAATAAAACACTTGTTATGACAACAACTAGCCAAGGTTTATTTGTAACAAATGCACCAACCTTGCGCATTTTCACATGACTTTCTCGACGAGCCTCCCCTTCCTTTACTGGACGTGGAATAAATGGCCAAAATGCATATCTCCCCAATAAAGAAAGCAATGGTGGTAATAATGTTAAAACAGCAACCATCGTCACAAGTACACCAAAGCTAAATGGCACAGCAAAGCGTTGGAATGCACCGAAATCCGCTAATGCAAGTGTGGCTAACCCGATGACTACCGTAAAGCCACTCATAAAAATAGCACCAGCTGAGTCACGCACAGCCTCTGCAATTGCACTAAACTTATTATCTTCTACCAATAATTTATCGCGGTATTTCGTAATTAAAAACAAGCAATAATCCGTTCCTGCACCAAACAGTAGTACAATCATAATCGAAACTGCCTGTGCATCCTTATGAATCCAGCCATTATCCGCCATATAGCCTAGCAATGGGCTAATGACCAAAAAGGCAATGCCAACAACGATAATTGGCACTAATGCTAAAATTGGCGAGCGATAAATGACTAATAAAATAGCTAAAATTAAAATCACCGTCGCTATCATCAGCTTGATATCTGCTGACGCAAAGAGCGAGGCAGCATCTACTGATATTGCTACAGGTCCTGAAAAACGAGCGATTAAACTAGCATCATCTAAACTTTTTTCATACGGATTGCCCTCAGTATAAGAGGAAATTTTCTCCAAGCTCTGCTTAAAGCTTTTTGTATTCGTATCTGTTGTAAAAAAGATAGGTGTAACAAGGGAACGACCATTTTCTGATACAGCTCCTAGCAATGCTTGTGGTGGCAATGTTGCAAAGGGCGGTAATGTAGCCTGCCCTTCCAGTGGTGTGTCCTCTAGCTTTGCATACATTGCTTGAATTGTCGCGATATCAGCAATGTCCAAGCCTGCCTCCTTATACCAGACGATTAATAATGGCACACCTGCATCTGATGAGAACTGCTCCTTCATCAATTGATTTGCTTCCATTGACATCATTTCTGCTGGAAGCTCATCCCCTGCATAATTTTCAATACTGTTTATTTGCGGCAAAGCAAGTGTTAACACGATTAACAAAACGAGCCATATTGCTAAAAAGGCCCATCTTCCTTTTTTCCCGCCAACAAACTGCCCAAAACGTTGTAATGGATTTGACTCCATCCAATCCCCCTCCTTTAATTTGAGTGCCAGGCACACACACAATTCTCACACAATTTGCTCTCCCGTTACATACCATGAAACATTGTAGCAAAATCCTTGTTCTTCCATTATAGTTGAAACTAGAAAGGATGTGGCAAAATGCAGCTATCTATTTATTGCAAAACTCCATATGCGAAGGAAATTTCTTATTTATTCGCTAAAAATCCAAATAATGTACATGAACGCCATGAAAAAGGTCATGCTGTACGTTTCGTCTATCATAAGTTAACGGATAATGAAGTCGAGGCAACCATTTTCGTTACAGCTGACCCGCTTGCGCTCACGCAAAATGAACGAGCATACGATATTACTCATTATATAAATGACCGCGGCTTTGCAGCGAGTAGCATTTTTTTATCGCTTATTCGCAAAATGCTCGGTACAGCTTTAAATGGTAAACCACAAGAGCAGTATGCCGAATTCGCTGAACAAGTCTTCCCCCTTACCTTCGAATTTGGTCCAATTGCTACAGCGCTATCAAATACAGAAATTACAGAGCTATTCGCTCCATTGGGCTTTCAAGTCGAGATTGAGACTATCTCTGAAGCACAGCGCGCACGTTTTATTAAAATTAACGCACTAACAACATTAAAGCAAGCACTACAGCAAATTTTTGTGTTAATTCCTGTAATGGATGATTATAAGCATTACTTTATCGATGAAACGGAGCGTGAACGCATTGAACGCTACGGGGAAGGCTGGCTAAAGCAGCATCCACAGAAGGACTTTATTTATAAAAAGGCTCTGCGCTTCCGCCATTTAATCGGCTCTGAGCCAAACGTTAAGGGGAAGGTAACACTTAACACCCAGCGCTATGAGACAATTGTAGCGCATGTAAAGGAGCTCCCGCATCAATCCGTCGTGGACTTAGGGGCTGGTGAAGGCAAATTATCCGCTTTATTAAGCGAGCTGCCAACGATTCAAGAGCTAATCGCTGTCGAGCCAAGTGAAGCAGCCATCCGAAAAGCAACAAGGCGCTTCGAGGAGCTGGATACAGCAACAATACCACAAATTCAGTGGGGCTCACTGTTTTACTATGACCATACTTTAGTGAATAAAGATGTTCTTATTTTATGCGAGGTAATTGAACATATTAATGAAGAGCGATTACCAAAAATCATGGCAATGCTGCTACAGCAATATGCTCCGAAAGCATTAATCGTAACCACGCCAAATGCAGATTATAACAAAGTATATGAGCTTGAAGAAAAGCGCCATGACGATCATCGCTTTGAATGGACACGCCAGCAATTTGAAAGCTGGTGTGCAGAGATGATATCCAATACGTCTTACACAACAGCCTTTTACGGTATTGGAGAGCAACACCCAACATACGGTACACCAACACAAATGTGTATTTTTAAACGAACGGAGGGGCTATAATGCAGCTTCATTTACCAGATGCAGCTATCGTCCTTTGTATCGGTCCATCAAATAGTGGCAAATCTACATTTTTACAGCAACTAATAGCAAGTAACATTATTAAACCAAGTGAAATCGTTAGCTCTGATGATTATCGAATAACAGTGGCTGATATAGATTTTATTGATTTTCAAGGAACAACAAAGCAAGAAGCAGATCTACTATACGAGCAATACAGTGCGATTTCAACAGAAGCTTTTCAGCTCATGGAACAGGTTGTGACAGCGCGAGCAAAGTTAAATCGTTTAACCTTTGTCGATGCAACGCATTTGAATGCAAGAGAACGAGAAAAATACTTTGCGATTGCCAAGAGACAGCATGTGCCGATTTATGGAATTATTTTCGATGCACCATTAGAGCAGTTATTAGCACGTGACAACATGCGCGAAAATCCACGAGGTGCTGCCCGTATTAAACAGCAGGCACGCAAGCTAAAGGATGAAAAGCGCCTCTTAAAAAAGGAAGCCTTTACAAGATTGTATACACTCAATCCAGATGATGCTTATTCGATTGTTCGTGAACCTTCATCACTTGCCATTGAGCTTGGCACAGGCATTGATGTGATCGGTGATATACATGGCTGCTATGATGAAATGATGGCATTAATCAAAAAATTAGGCTATCGTGAGGACAATGGACTTTATATACATCCTGAGGGACGCAAGCTCATTTCAGTCGGTGATATTATGAGTCGTGGTCCAAAGTCTCTTGCAACAATGCAGTTTTGGTTAAAGCAAATCGAAGCAGGACTAAGTTTTATGACAGACAGCAATCATGGCTGGAAAATCGCACGTTGGCTAGAAGGACGCGCTGTTCAGCTATCACATGGCGATGAATTAGTGGAACAAGAAATACAGCAATTTGAGATTATACACGGCATAGAAGAAACAAAAGCTTTAAAAGAACGCCTTGCTAAAATGCTGCTGCGCGCACCTTCTCACTATCTCATCAAGGAAAATGGTATTGGTAAAGCAGTCATCACACATGCAGGTATTCGTGATCGCTATATTGGCAAAAATTCACCACGCATTCGCGATTTTTGTCGCTATGGTGATGTTGTTGGCACAGAGGACAACGGTCGTCCAATCCGTGCTGATTGGTACGCAGACCATCAAACTTCAGAGCTTATTATTTGGGGTCATGAGCCAAAGCTTAAACCATTAAAAATGAATAACACAGTTAACATTGACCAAGGTGTTGTTTTCGGAGGACAGCTTACAGCTTTCCGCTATCCTGAAAATACTTTTGAAGCGGTCACAGCCTATGAAAATTATGCAGGTGAACAGCAGAATCCTTTATTAGAAGCTGCTGCCAAGCATTTTGATCCACCAAATATCCATGCATTTATTGATGGTTTTGAAGTAGCAACAACACATGTGGGAACGGTTTGGGTTGGTAATGGTTATGCGAAAGCTGCAATCGACACAGTATCTCACTATACTGTACCATTGGAGCAGCTCATTTATATTCCACCAACGATGAGCCCAACACCGCAAACATCACAGCTTGATGATTATTTAGAGCACCCAGCTGAAGCCTTTGCCTACTATAAAAAGCATGGATTTACTGAACTTATTGCAGAAAAAAAACATATGGGTAGCCGCGCTGTCCTTTTACTTTTTAAAAATAAGCAAATTGCAAAAGAGTGGATTGATACAGAAACGCTGGGTGTCATCACAACACGTAGCGGACGAGCATTTTTTGATACAGCTGCACATGAAACCATCGTCCAAAAGCTACACACAGAATTAGCTGCAAAAAACTATTTCGAAAGAATGGAAACAGATTTCGTCTTGCTTGATGCAGAAATTTTACCGTGGAATTTAAAAGCGCAGTCACTCATTGATGAACAATATGCCCATGTCTCTGAGCATGCTTTAATGGATCGTCAAAAGCTTGCCACAAAGCTCCAAACAACGCTTGTTGATGTAGCAGAGTGGCAACAGCAATACAAGGAGCTTTTGCGCAATGCGGTACGCTTTGATGCTGTTTATCAAAATTACTGCTGGTCTGTAGACGATTTATCCGCAATTCAAATCGCGCCGTTTCATATATTAGCTCATAGCACTGAAACATGCTTCCACAAGCCACATACATGGCATATGGAAATGAATCACTGGCTCGCACTGCATTCGGATATTTTTATTACAACAGAGTATCAAGTCATTGAAAATGAACAAGATGAACAAAAAGCTATTGCCTGGTGGGAGGAAATGACAGCTGTTGGACATGAGGGCATCGTTATTAAACCGCTAACCTTTATTCCGAAAAGTAAAGACAAGCTTATTCAACCCGCTATTAAAGTGCGTGGACGTGAATATTTGCGCATTATTTACGGCATGGATTATACAGATCCGAAGCAGCTCACACAGTTGAAAAAGCGCAATCCAAGTAAAAAAATGAAGCACGCCTTACAGGAATTCGCGCTCGGCTTAGAAGGAATTGAACGCTTTGTGCAAAAAGAAAACATTGCTCGCATCCATGAATGTGTCTTAGCCACATTAGCATTGGAAAGCGATGCTGTTGATCCAAGATTATAAAAACTGTCGGGAAATAAAAATTCCCGACAGTTCTTTTTAATGAACGTATTCCACGTTCCTTATAACCAAGGCTCCACGCAATACACTTTCTTAGCCGTCGCATCCATGCGAACTCTTTTGCCTATTGCTAACGGATGCATCGGATGTGTATGACAGCAATCAAATTCAGCGAGTATAGGCATGTCCTTTCCATTCAACTGCTCTAACAAAAGAGAAAGCGGCGTTTTACCAGTACCTAAATCATCAAAGCGCTCATGCTTGCCTAAAATAATGCCGCCAACACGCTCAAAAATTCCGTGCAGCTTGAGCATCGCAAAGTTTTTTTCAACTACTGAGGCATCCTTCATACAATCTTCAATCAATAAAATATCACCTTGCTGAATTTCAGGGAAATATTCTGTTCCGATAAAGCCGTACATCGCATTATTATTACCACCAATCAAGCGTCCCTCTGCTACTCCAGGCTGCCCTGTTAGCCATTCATTCGTAAAAAGCGTTTTCTCAGCTGTTTTTTCAAGCCAATTGACAGGCTCATCTGACCAAAAGATAGGCATTGGCACTTCATACGGAACACTTAGTTGTTCCGTAAAATACTTTTCAAAATAGTCATATGTATCGTTGACAAGTGGCTCGAATTCACCAAATGAAGGAATAAGGGCTGGACCATAATATGTAGCAATGCCCGTTTTTGCATAAAGTGCGAGCAAAACAGCCGTTGCATCTGAATAACCAACAACATATTTAGGGTTTGCCTTAAATGCCTCATAGTCAATATATGGCAGCATGCTATTGGAATTTGTCCCGCCGATTGTTGACATAATCATCTTCACATCTGGGTTACGAATTAATTCATTGAGCTCCTCTGCGCGCTCTTTCGGTGTTCCTGAACGATAGACATCCGATTTACCCGTTAGTTTTCCTTCTATAATTTGAAAGCCCTTTGCCATCAAAAAGTTCTTTGCTCGCACATAGCGTGCTTGTGCTGTTACTGTAGCAGGAGAAGATGGTGTAAAAATACCGATTGTATCTCCTTTTTTCATTCCTCTACTCCCCTTTACTCAAATGCTCATGTATTAACTTCCAATCATCATATTCATTCTTCACAAAAATATTTGTCGCCCTACCATGTCCCGAAACATACTCCCCCTCATAATAGCCTGAGTAGTGGTAAGTATATAGACAGGTTGCAGTATCTCGATTTGTGACAAGCCATCCAACATCTCTTGCTTCATATACTTCCTCTTTAATGAGATTCCAAGCATTTTCAAAATAATGCTGGATGTCTGTCATTGTTCCACACTTTTTATCTGTAAACCAATAAACAACATTTGGATGAAGCATTCGTTGAACATTCGCAAAATCATGTGAATTTGTAGCTTCTATATAGCTCGTTAATGCTTGCTCATATGAATTATTCATCGGTCTTCGCCTCATAGCAAAAGCAGTTTTGCACATGATCATTCACCATACCAACTGCCTGCATAAAAGAATAGCAAATTGTGCTACCAACGAATTTAAAGCCGTCCTTCTTCAGTTGCTTGCTCATTTTATCGCTAATTACTGTTGTAACAGGCACTTCAGCTAATGTCTTCCAATGATTAACAATCGGTTGATGGTCAACAAATTGCCAAATATAGTTTGAAAAAGAACCATGCTGTTCTTGCATGCGTAAATAAGCTTGTGCATTCGTAACGACACTTGCAATTTTTAGACGGTTGCGTACAATACGTGTATCTTCTCTTAGCTCAGCTAGTTTCTCCTCTGTATAGTGCACGATCTTCTCCGCATTAAAGTCATCAAAGGCCTCACGATAGCCTTCGCGCTTTTGTAAAATCGTCCACCAGCTCAATCCCGCCTGTGCCCCCTCTAAGCAAATCATTTCAAAAAGCTTTTGATCATCATAAACAGGCTTGCCCCATTCTTTATCATGATACTCTACGTATAATGGTTCATCTAATTTTACCCATCCGCAACGTTGCATACTTTATCCCCCTTAATCTCTGTAAGTAATAACTGCGCCACTTAACGCATCAACATAGCCTAATCTCTTGCCTGTTTCCTTATCATAGCCGTAGTACATCAATTTAGAGCTGCCTATTTCATTGCCCATATCCCACTCTAAACGAAATGCTAAATGTGCCAAAAATATTTCCTTTGCCTGCTGTGCTGAAATTGCTGGCATATCTGGAACTTGACGCAATTTTTCCATATCAACATGCTGACCGTGATAAGATTCCACATCTCCTGTCGAACAATTAATCTTAACAGTTACCCAATAATGAGTTTTAATATTTTGCGTTTTCATTAAACGAAACCTAAAAGTGAGATACGAATCTCTCTCATCTATTTCTAATTGTAAATAGGGGTATAGCTCAGGTACAACAAGCTGTAAAAAATCAATCGCCCTTTGCAATGCTTCCTCATAACTAAGCTGCAAATTACCCTGACGTTCTTTAAACCATGTCATACCTATTAGCTGACCTGTATGCATATCAACCCTTGCATGAACTGTCCTCTCATACAAATCCCCTGCCTTGTTCTCGCCCCAAACAATCCTTTTAACATTGTTATATACTTTTTCATCAACAACCTGCATGTTACCTAGCCCTAGCACTTCCTCTAATGACAAATTAGGCTTAGATGCGAATAGTGGCAACGTTTCATAGCGAATATTACATATTGGCTGGTCTATGGTAGGCTCTAACATGTCGGCTTGATAAATAGGATATATATCATCTAACTCATAAACAAGGCGTGGCTGCTCTGCGATTTTTGCGACTACTAAACGCATGCAAATATGTGCCTTAGCATTTTCGTGTAAAATATCTTTATCGACTAGTTTGGTAGGAATTTCAGGTATAGGCAGTTTGCCCATATCCATTAACTCCACTAGATTACCTGCTTTATCAAGACCTACAACGATACCAGCATTAGCTAAAGGCAAATCCATCACAAGCTGCCCGTAACGAAACTCCTCAATGTCCTCAAGCATCCCCGATTTATAAAAAGTAAAATCAGCCAAGGCATTTGGATAATGTGCTAACAAAAATTGATCCGCCAACCTCCGTCTTTCCTCTTGTGATATTTCTTCATTTGCTGGCACTTCATAGCTATCCTTCGAAACAAAATAACTTGTTATATGACCATCTTGATTTAACTGCACCTTGATACTTTCCCGCTCGTCTCCCCAAATAAATAAAGACTCCATACCTGACTCCTCAATAATTAACTGAAAATGCTGCGCTGGCTTTGCAATACATAATGCTCGTTCCTTTAACTGCTGATGATTCATAACCAACCCCCAAACAGAATATACGTTCCCTTCATTATAATTCAATTTCTCATTTTATACAACTATTTCCAAAGAAAAAAGAAGGGCATTCACCCTTCTACTTCCTCTAACATATTCAATTTCCTTTTATCCTCTAACTCTGGATGTGCCATTCTAATAACAGAGCCGCGCAATAATATTAAAACGATTGCTATTAAAATCGTACCACTGACTATTAAAACATATTGTGCTGGCATCATATCGTATAAAACACCATATATTAACGTTCCTAAGGGCATCATGCTCATTGCCATCATTTCTACAATACCAAATACACGCCCTTTGTACTCCTCATCTACTGATGTTTGCATAATAACCCCTATTGGTGTATTTGTTGTAACACCAAACCCGCCAGCAACAAACATTAGCACTAAATAATAAATAAAGTTGACCGTATTTGACCAGCTAAATAATAATGGTACAGCTACTAGAATAACGGATATTGCCATCAACAACGTTGAACGTTTAACAACAACCAATGGAAATTTTAAATTGCTGCGAGTAGCTAAATAAATCGCTGTTATTAACATACCAATCGCCGCTGCCGCTTCGATGAAGCCAATTAATTGTGGCTGGAATTTTAAATTTGTTAACAGCACAAAGCCGATACCTACACTCAAGCAAGTGAAAAATAAATTTAACCATAACGCTGTCCATAAAATGGCACGTACAACGGGCTTTGTTTTTAAATAGACAAACCCTGCTTTAAAGCTTTGCAGCATCGTTTCTTTTTGTGCAGATGCTACTACTGGCTTTTTATATAATGTAAAGTTCATCGTTGATTCTAGCAATAGTGTAATAATTGCTGCGATAATAAAAATAGCTAAAAATACTTCCATTGAAGCAAAGCCAAACAACATCCCACCTACAATCGGTCCACCAATGCCTGATACTGAAAGCGATAGTTGATTAAAGCTCATCGCCTTTTGAATGCGCTCCCCATCCACTAAATTCGAGATTGAAGCTGAAAATGCTACACTAGAAAACGAGCTAAAGATACTATTAAACAATGTTGCTAAGTAAATCGCTGTTAAAGATAGCCCCACAGTCCATGTATAAAGAAGTAACGTACTAACTGTTAAAATTACACCTGCCTGCCCACCAAGTACAAGCCATTTCCTTGGTACTTTATCCCCTATTAGCCCTGCAATTGGAGAAATAATCGTTCTTGGCACAATGCTGAATAAAAGATTTGCAGCAAAGCTTAAAGATGATCCTGTCATCGACAGAATGTACATACTAATGCCGAATGTATACACACTTGAACCAAGCGCACCAATCATTTTACTTACTAAAAACGTGTATAAATGATACGTTGATTTTTTATATTTTAATTTTTCATCCATCTCGTTCCACACCCTTTTGTTTAATTTAATTAAACTTATTGTAAAACACGAATTTTCAGAATGCAACAAAAAGTTTAATTAAATTTAAATAAATATTTAAAATCCCTCAGAAGAAGTATTAATTTGTTTAATTTAATTAAAATTAATACCCTATAATTTATTTATTTGCTATAATTGCATATAGCGAGGTGAGGCCTTATGTTAAATATAGGGGCAAAAATAAAAGAGCTACGCAAAGAGCGCAAGATGACGTTGGCACAAGTAGCAGGAGATCGTCTAACAAAGGGCATGCTTAGTTTAATCGAAAATGGCAAAGCCCAGCCTTCGATGGAGAGCTTACAATATATTGCAAGTCAGCTTGAAATAGATGTTGCTGAATTAATACAATCAGAGGATAACAAGCAAGTGCGTGAAACTTTCATGCAAGTAGAACAGTTATATTCACAATTTAAAAAAGAGTTTAATAAAGAACAGCGTGAAATAAAGGGACAAGAGTTGTTACAGTTGATTCAGCCTTTAATGCAGTCAGGAAGCTTAAAAGGAAGTAATTACGAAGAAGTACGACTACTGGAACTTTATTTATTAGTGCGTTATTTACTAAAAATTGATCGTTCTATCGAGCCATTTTTACCTTTAGCTAAAATGTATGAAAACATTCATGCTTATTCTAAAGTATTAGAATGCTTTACTCGTTTAGGCGGCATTAAATTTGGACAACATCAACTTGAACAAGCACTCCACTATTTATTAGACGCTAAAAAATATATTGAACGTTATAATTATTTAATTGGTGACTTTGAAAAACTTGACTATTACTACAATTTAACTGTTATCTATGCGGCATTAAATGACGACATCAAAATGGAGGAGTATTTAAATTTAGCTTTAAATATAACGAAGGAAAAAGGAGTTTTATATCGCTTTAATGATTTTTATCGTTTATTATTTTTCATCAATTGCTCAAAGGGAGATGCTGAAAAAAGTAAATATTACTTGAACAAATTAAGGTTATTTATGGAGCTTTTCGAAAATCCTTTTGACGAGATACTGTATTCTTTAACTACATTGTTTTATATTAATCGAATTGAGCATGATTATCTTAAAGCATTAGCAGTAACTATTGATAATCATCGTCTACCTGAAGATGCATTAAATCATGCGATGGTATTTATTAATGGAGAACACGCTTATGCGCATTGGCAGTTAAAACAATATGGTGAAGCAAAAAAATGTTTAGCTACATTATTCGTACCCGAAGCTACAATCCACCCTATTGATTTAGCCATTATTTATCGCTCTTATGCCGTTCGAGCACTTTGTTACTATGAAGAAGGCGATATAGAAAATGCAAAACGCGATATATTGTACGCAATGGATGGCGTGAAGGAGTTTAAAGATACATTAGATAAGCAATTCATACTGCAAGCGTATGAGCGCATTATGCAATGAGGCTGTTGAGATTATGCTCTCAACAGCCTCACTTTTATTTATTCTAGCTTTTTCTGCTTCGATGACGTAACATCGAGCACATCTAACAGGAACATAAACAATGGAATACCAATAATTAGTCCCCAAACGCCTAAAAAATGCTCAGAGAATAAGATTACCATAAACGTATAAAAAATCGGCAAATCTGTTTTCGCTGACATTAGCTTCGGATTTAGGAAATATGCCTCAATACCGTGTAAAACAACGACTATAACTAAAATATAGACGATATACATAAAACCACCGATGCTATAGGCAATAATCGATAACGGGATTAATGAAATAATAACACCTGCTACTGGAATTAAACCAAGCACGAAAATCATTACCCCTAATGCGATTAGATGTGGGAAGCCCATAAATGATAAAACAATAATAGATAATGCACAGTTCACTGTTGCAATAATAAATTGTGCCTCAATTACTTTGCCGAAAGAACGAATAAATACTTTCGAGAAGTATTCTAGCTCATCATATAAAGGAGCAATCTTACTCTTTTTAAACTTCATCGTAAATTCAACAATGCGATGCTTATCAAGCATTATAAATAAGCTTAAAATCGCTGCAATTAAAATTTGTAAAAGCAACTTCCCAATATTCGTAATATTTTCTACGATAAAATTAACACCTTGCTGCAAATATTGCTCCAGCTCAATTTTCTCAATTGTTGGTGCTAAATACTTCGTAATTTCATTTTCATTTGGATTAATATTAAAATTCATCATCAAATTAAAGAGCTGTGTAATTTGCTGTGAGACGAGTGGTAAATATTTATAAACCGTTCCAACAACTCCTGCGACAAACAATAAGTAAATAATAACTGTAATGACCGCTTCTTTTATAGGCACATATTTTCTAATGGTGCTTGTTAGCTTTGTGCTTAAGCGATTCATTAAATATGTAATAATAAATGTAAACAGGATGAGATCGAGCATACTGCGCATTAAATATAATGCAACCCCGATACCAAGCAAAATCATAAACCGTTTAAAGCCATGACTTCTAAAAAAATCCCACACAAGCATTCTACTACTCAAAATATGGACAAAGCCTTATTGTCGGCCTGTCTAGTAGCAGCGACCTCCTTTTGTTTTTCAAATTTTTTAGCCTCCGTATTTTCTCGAAAGCTTTAAAAATGTGACTTTAATATCATTTAGCCTATCCATAATCTATTCATTATTATACCGTTGATAGCGAATAGAACCAAAGAATTATTATTCGAATTTGAAATTTAATGATAAAATTTTTCTCATAAATCATTCATTCAATTATTTAGATATTTTAGGAGGTTTAAAAATGAGCAAAAAACTACGCGAATACGGAATTATTATTGGACAACTACTAACAGGCACTAAAAATTGCATTACAGATGTTGAAGGCGTTCAAATCGGACATGTTACGCTAGATGAGCCTTTAAATGACCAAGGTGATTACGCTTGTACAGGCGTCACAGCAATACTTCCTCACACTGGCAATTTATTTGAGCAAAAAGTAACAGCTGCTAGCTATGTATTAAATGGCTTTGGTAAAACAACAGGGCTTGTGCAAGTGAATGAGCTTGGCGTACTAGAAGCCCCTATTATGCTGACAAATACATTTAGCGTACCCGCTGTCACACAAGGAACATTACAGTATATGCTTGAGACAAATGAAGCAATAGGTCAAACAACAGGAACAATTAATATTGTCGTTGGTGAATGCAATGACAGCAATTTGAATTCGATTCGACACTGTGCAATTACACCTGCGCACGCAATGAAAGCCATTCACAGTGCAACGAATGATACGATAGCTGAAGGAGCAATTGGTGCAGGTAAAGGTATGGTTTGCTTTGGTTATAAAGGCGGTATCGGCTCATCCTCACGCATCGTGGTAGCTAATGAAGAAATCAGCTATACAATTGGTTGCTTAGTATTGAGTAATTTCGGACGCAAAGAGGATTTTTTAGCTGAGCGTTATTCAGCCAAAACTGAGCAACATCAAGATACAGTAGCTCCTACAGATGGCTCCATCATTATCGTTTTAGCAACAGATGCACCACTTAGTAGCAGACAGCTGCAACGTGTCATTAAACGCTGTGGCATCGGTCTTGGTCGTACAGGCAGTCATTTTTCACACGGTAGTGGCGATATTGTCATTGGATTTACAACGGCTCGCACAATTCCACACAAAACTGAGGAATTATTCGAAGCACGGAAACAGCTACGCGAGGATCACCCTGTAATGAATCAATTATTTGCCGCAGCTGCAGAGGCGACCGAGGAGGCAATTTTAAATTCTTTAGCACAAGCGAAAACGACAATAGGTCGCAATGGCCATACTGTGCATGCATTTCAATTTTAAACAGGAGTCATGTTTAACTATTTAGAGAAAAGGGTAATTTAAACTTCTTAATCATAGATTCTTAGTAAAGCAGGTGATACATATGTTTGAGACATTGCTATTTCAACTAGCCTTTGTTGTCTTTATTGGATTATTTTCTCAATGGTTAGCGTGGCGTTTCCGCATGCCAGCTATCGTTGTGATGAGTATAGCTGGCTTGATTATTGGGCCATTTACAGGACTTGTTGTACCGCAAGAAACATTTGGTCCTATTTTCCAAACAGTCGTGTCATTAGCTGTTGCTGTTATTCTGTTTGAAGGTAGTTTAAGTCTTGATTTCCGCGAAATTCGTGGCTTTCGAAAGTCAATTACACGCATTTCAACAATCGGTGCAGCCATCGCATGGCTTGCTGGATCAGCTGCTGCACATTACGTCGCTGGTTTGCCGTGGGCTGTTGCCTTTGTCATCGGTGGATTATTCATTGTAACGGGACCAACAGTTATCCTTCCATTGCTACGTCAGGCAAAATTAAAAGAACGACCTGCCGCTATTTTAAAATGGGAAGGAATTATTGTTGACCCATTTGGGGCATTACTTGCACTATTTGCTTATCAAGTTGTCTTAGCACTTTATCAGTTGGAAGGTGGTACATCACTCGGTACGTTCTTTATTTCAGCTCTATTAGCTGCATTACTTGGTGGTGTCGTAGGATTTTCAACAGGACAAGCCTTGGAACGAGGGATTATTCCTGAATTTTTAAAATCCCCTATGCTTCTTGCCACTGTGTTAATCGTTTTTTCATTAAGTGATGCCATTATGCATGAAACAGGACTATTAGCTGTTACAGTAATGGGCTTAGTTATGGGGAATATGCACTTAACAAGCCACCATGATCTTTTACATTTCAAAGAAAATATTTCTGTCATTTTAATTTCAACTGTCTTTATTATGTTAACTGCTTCTCTTACACTAGATACGCTTGTACAAATTTTTGATTGGCGCATGTTGCTTTTTGTATTAGTAATGATGTTTGTTGTGCGACCATTATCCATATGGCTATCAACCATTAATGCTGGACTCTCCTTACAGGAACGGGCTTTAATCGGTTGGATTGCACCACGTGGTATTGTCGCATTGACCGTTTCCGGTTATTTCGCAACAGCATTACAAGAAGCTGGCTTTGAGAGTGCAGAATTATTAACTGCGTTAACATTAGCACTTGTTTTTGCAACCGTTATAGCACATGGCTTTAGCATCGGTTGGTTAGCGAAAAAGCTTGGATTACAGGCTGGAAATAGTGAAGGTATTATTATTGTTGGTGCTTCAGCATTTACAAATGAGCTTGCTATATCTCTACAGCAAAACAATATTGATGTATTATTAATGGATCGTTCATGGGAGGATTTATCTACCGCACGAAAAAGTGGTGTTAAAACAGAGGTTGGCGATATTTTAAGTGAGCACACCGAATTTCATGTAGATTTAACACCCTACAATCAATTGATAGCTGCTACAATGCAGGATGCTTATAATGTACTAATTTGTGCAGATTTTGTACCAAGCTTAGGGCGTAAAAATATTTATCAAACAGCATTACATTCTGCTGACCCTGCTAACTATTCACGTAAATATGGTGGGCAAGTACTCGTGCAAAATCATATCGATATTCATGAATTAAACTATCTTATTGAACATGGAGCGAGCTTGAAGCAAACAAAGATTACAGATGTCTACACGATTGATGACTACAGTCAACAAAACCCAAATGCCGTAATGATTTACGCATTAACAGCTGAAGGCGAGCTTATTCTCAATATGGTGGAGGAATACGATAAAATTAAGCACAGCCCACATACAATTATTAGCTTAGTATAATTTTTTAGCCAAACGTTGTCCGTTTTGGATACGTTTGGCTATTTATCATTATGTGAAATTCATCATTTTTTCGAGTACTTGTCCTTCCTGTGTGGACTTCACAACAATATCAAAATGTTGACTATATGGGTGCATCAACACTTTATACTGAATTCTTCTTTCATTTAATTGTCACAAAAAATATATAATCAAACTATTGTGAATGTTTTAAACAGAAAGTATGATAATGAAGTAAAAGTAAATAAAACATATATATTTACTTCATTATTACAAGTACTGGGAGGTAATCAGATGACGAATATTCGAGTTGGTATCGTAGGCTACGGCAATTTAGGTCGTGGTGTAGAACATGCAATCTCTCAAAATCCTGATATGGAGCTAGTGGCGGTTTTTACACGTCGTGACCCAGCAACAGTGAAAATTGCTAGCGATGCAAAGGTATATTTAATAGATGATGCGGAAAAGTTTAAGAATGACATTGACGTTATGATTTTATGTGGTGGCTCCGCAACAGACTTACCAGAGCAAAGCCCTCATTTTGCACAATGGTTTAATATCGTTGATAGCTTTGACACACACGCAAAAATTCCACAGCACTTCGAGGCTGTAGATGCAGCTGCACAAAAATCTGAAAAGGTAGCTGTTATTTCTAGTGGTTGGGACCCAGGTTTATTCTCATTAAACCGTGTAATTGGCGAAGCTGTTTTACCTGTAGGTACGACATATACTTTTTGGGGAGATGGCTTGAGTCAGGGGCATTCTGATGCAGTGCGCCGCATTGAAGGCGTGAAACATGCTGTTCAGTACACATTGCCAATTAAAGAAGCTGTTGAACGTGTTCGCAATGGAGAAAGTCCTGAGCTATCTACACGTGAAAAACATGCTCGCGAATGCTGGGTTGTATTACAAGATGGCGCAGATGCAGCGAAAATTGAGCAAGAAATCGTAACAATGCCTAATTATTTTGACGAATACAATACAACAGTAAACTTTATTACAGAGGAAGAGTTTACAGCAAACCACACTGGTATGCCGCATGGCGGATTCGTCATCCGAAGTGGGGAAAGTGGCGCAAATGACAAGCAAATTCTAGAGTTTTCCTTGAAGCTTGAAAGCAATCCAAACTTCACTTCAAGCGTTCTTGTAGCATATGCGCGTGCAGCTCATCGTTTACAGCAAGCAGGCGATCACGGAGCAAAAACTGTTTTTGACATTCCATTCGGCTTACTATCAGCAAAATCAGCAGCTGAATTACGTAAAGAATTACTATAACAAAGAGGCTGTATGGAAAACTAATTTCCATACAGCCCTTCATTTTATTATAAGGAGCGATTCATATGTCTTTATTATCTAAAGCACAAGCAATTGCAGCAGAAATGATTGCTATTCGTCGTCATCTTCATCAGCACCCCGAGCTCAGCAATCAAGAATTCGAAACAACAAAGCTTGTCGCAAGCTATTTATCAAAATGGGACATTCCTTATACAATAGCAGAAAGCGGTACAGGTATTGTCGCCCTCATTCAAACACCGAATGCTACAAAAACACTAGCGCTTCGAGCAGATATGGACGCATTGCCTATCGCTGAGGAAACCGCTGTTCCGTATAAGTCCATATATACAGGTGTGATGCATGCATGTGGACATGATTTGCATACCGCAGTACTGCTTGGCACAGCAAAAATGCTCATTGATAATCAGCATTTATTGAAGGCGAATGTGAAATTAATTTTCCAGCCTGCTGAGGAAATTATGAGTGGTGCAAAGGAGATGCTACAAGCGGGCGTATTGAAAAATCCAAAGGTAGATGCGGCAGTTGCCCTCCACACTTCACCAGACTTATCCGTCGGTGAAATAGGCATCCGCCAAGGAGCAATGCTTGCCGCATGTGATAATATCACCATTACAATTAAAGGAGCAGGCGGTCATGCCGCACATCCACATAAATCGGTTGATCCAATTATGATTGCAGGGCATGTGCTCACTTCCCTACAAACAATTATATCAAGAGAGCTTCCACCTACAGAACAGGCGGTTGTAACAATTGGACAAATTCATGGTGGTGAGGCACATAATATTATCCCTGAAACAGTTATTATGAAAGGCACTGTACGCACGACAAATCCTGCAATTCGTGAGCAAATGCCTACCATCATTGAGCGCATCATTCACCATACCGCACAAAGTATGCGTGGTGCTGCAACGTTGCATTATGAACATGGTTGTCCTGCTCTTATATCAGATATGCCATTATTGCAATTGTTTGAACAGGTAACGAGTGAACTACTCGGGGAAGAACATGTCGTACATATGCCTGTACCATCAATGGGCGGTGAAGACTTTGCCTACTTTTTAGAGCAAGTGCCCGGCTTTATGTTTAGAATGGGGACTGGTAGCGACAATGAAAACACCCGTCGTGCCTTGCATAATCATAAAGTGGAATTTGAAGATGAAGCAATTCAATATGGGATTGCAGCAATGGTAAATTTCGCGCTGACATATGGGGAAGTATAGCAAAATAATCAAGGGCTATATGAAAAGCAGCTGTTCGCTTACTTTCATATAGCCCTCCTTTTATTATTTCAATGTTAAAATATAATCTGCCACTGCTTCCTCATTTCCTTTAGCGGCTCCCGCAGGCATTGCACCTTTACCATTCTTTAAAATATCAACGATTTCCTCTTTAGATAATGTTAAGCCATGTAAGTTAGGTCCCATACCGCCAGTTAAATCGCCGCCATGACAGCCAATGCATTGCGCCTTTGCAACACTTTCTCCAGTAGCTACCGTATCTGTTGATGAATCTGGTTTTTCTTCCTTCGCTTTATCTCCGCCACCACATGCAGCCAGTCCAAACACCGCTAGACCGCCAGCTAATACTACATGCATAAAACGTTTTGTCATCATCCTACACCTCATTTTGTATTTTTCACCCTACATCTCAGCAACCCATAGCTCCTCCATAAAAATCGCTGAATTAAGCTAACAAGATTACTGTAAGTATAACCTCACCCTTGACTTTCATACATTATAGAAACAATGAGCAGGCACTTACTTTTTCTTTATACTGAGCTCTTCCCTTTTCCATGAATGTGTAAACTTATCATAAAGATTTGTTGCAGCGACATATGTGTAAGTAGATTTCTTTGTTTGCTTATATTTTCTATGCTTGTGGACATCTCTTTCAAATAAGGTATTCGGCTTTTCTTTATATTCATCTGTTTTCTCATACTCATGCTTAGCATCTGCTAAATGATTTGCTCTCGTTATCGCATCATCGCCTTTTGCCTGCTTTTGTATCTGATTTGCTGCACTTAGTGCCACCATTTGAACATCAGATTTAGAAGGTGCCATCCTCATGCTTTGTTCAACGACTTCGCGCTCCTGCGAAACACGTTCCACATGTTCAACCATCGCTGGTGCATGTCGTCGAATATATTCCATCTCTTCTTTAGTTAATTTTTTACCTGAGTGGAATTTCGTTAAAATACTTTTTGCCTTTGGATTATCTTGCCCTGTATTTGTTTTACTTTCCTGTATTTTCGAGATTTCTTGCTGCACTATTTCCTTCGTCAGCTCATTTGGCGTTTTAGAGCTTTTTTTTGCTTCATCTGCTCCTGTATTATTCGTCGTTACAATGCTGGTTGGAAAGCTTAAATTTAAATTATTTTGCGTAATTCTCACGCTAATCATCCCTTCAGCAAATTTTTCTTTCCATTAATATCGACTTTATTCTTTAATCATCAATAGCTTTTACTTCCAACATATGAAAAAACCATTTATCATAAAAATAGAAACATTGAGAGGAGTATGAGTTATGAAGAAAAAATATTTTGCTGCGGTGCTTGCGGCAGCAGCTATTGCCCCTGCTATTGTTACACCAACAACGATGCATGCAGAGAAAGCCATTTTTAACGACATTAACTCTGCAAGTCCTTATGTAAGCGCTATCCAATTATTGTATGAGAAAGGCGCAATTACAGGATTTTCCGACAACACGTTTCGACCCCAAGATACTATTACACGCCAGCATGTACTCGTAATATTAGAACGTTTAATCAAATTCCCTACTATTCGAGAAGGAACAACTTTTACTGATGTTACAGAACAGCATTCCTATTATGAAACAATTCAAAATGCTTATAAAGCCGGCTTAATCGATGGACAGCCTGATGGTAGCTTTAACCCAAACGCGCCTGTTACGCGTGCCCAAATAGCCAAAATTTTAGCACAGGCATTCCATTTACAAGCAACAGCTACAACCTCTTTTTCAGATGTACCAGAGTCACATTGGAGCTATCCATATGTCCAAGCATTGAGCAGTCACCACATTACAACAGCTACAGAGCGATTTTCTTTAAATGAGCCACTAACACGCGGTCAATTTGCTTTGTTTTTAGAAAGGTTGCTATTACAAAGTGAATTGGAGGAAGATACATTGCCAACCGGTCAATGGGCTGGAAAAATTGATATTCCACAAAGCCCTTTATCTGTCATTTTACAAATTGAGGAGAATGGCGAAGCCTATTTCTCTGTACCAGCGCAGGGTTTAACAAATTACCCTATTCGTGCTATCACAGCAAATAATAACCAATTACAAATCACTATTGATCTTACTGGAACTGTGATGACAATTGAAGGGAAAATTGAGGAAGATCGTATTACAGCAAGCTTTTCACAAAATGGTATGACATTCCCTCTTATTTTGACACCATATGAGCCACCTGTTGTCACATATGAGGAATTAGTTGTACCTGTTGAAAATGGGCAATTAAAAGTAGCATTAGAAATGCCTAAAGATGTAACTACAAAAGTGCCTGTTGCTATTATTATTGCTGGCTCTGGTCCAACAACGAAGGATGGTAATTCTATAGCTGGCGAAAACAATAGCTTAAAAATGCTGGCGGAAGGCTTAGCACAGCAAGGCATTGCATCGATTCGCTTTGATAAGCGAGGTGTTGGTGACAATACTGGACTATTAAAAGATGAGGGTGATTTACGCTTTACAAGCTATTCTCAAGATGTTGAACAAATTATAAAGCTTGTTGAGCAAGATCCACGCTTCTCAAGCGTTCACTTAATTGGACATAGTGAAGGCTCATTAGTTGGCATTGTTGCTGCTCAAACAACAAAGGCTTCCTCCATTATTTCTATCGCAGGAGCGGGTCGCCCAATCGATGAAATTTTATTAGAGCAGCTAAGTGCACAATTGCCAAAGCCATTACTCGAAAAAAGCGCAGCGATTCTTACACAACTGAAAAAAGGTGAGATAGTAGCAGACGTACCAGAGGATTTATATGCATTATTCCGCCCATCTGTACAACCATATTTAATATCATGGTTAAGTTATGACCCAGCTAAAAAAATTGCAGAGCTGGATGTACCTGTATTGATTATTCAAGGAAGCAATGATTTGCAAATAACAAAAACAGATGCCGAACGTTTACACACAGCAAAGCCTGATGCAGACATTCTCTATTTTGACACAATGAATCATGTATTAAAGGATGCTCCTGCAGATCGTGAAGGAAACTTAGCAACTTATGCCAATCCTACTTTACCATTAACAGAGGGACTTGTAGAAAAGATTTCCACATTCATTTTGAAGTAACACCATTTATCTACAATTTCCGAGGAAATATTTTTTCATTTAAAAGAGCGACTGAAAAAACCTTTCAGTTGCTTTTTTTATATCGTTGCGTGCGCAATGCTGACAATTGCTATATTTTAAGGGGAGAGCAGCTTATGCTGAAAGCACAAGGAGGTACAATATGAAGCTAGGAGAAAAAATTCGCTCCAAACGGATAGAGCTACAACTAACACAGCAGCAATTAGCTGACAAAGTCTTTGTTACAAGACAAACAATTTTTAAATGGGAGTTGGATAAAAGCATTCCAGATCCCCTCACCTTAACATTATTGGAAAATGCTTTGAATTCAAAGCTACATGCTGTTGACGTCTCACAAACGAAAGGAGTACAAAATATGAGGTTGCTACAAAATATTTTAGGTGTATTGCTTTTTGGTATTTTGTTTTTACCATTTAGAATGGGTGGTGTATTTATCAAAAAGGGATGGTCAAATCCACTTGTTAGATTTATTGTCATTCCAATATTGATAGTAGGCTACCTTCTCTACATTAATTCCCTTAACATGAAAGCATTTTATTTAATTGTTGGATTCTCCATCGCACTTTATTTAACAACAAGTGTTTATTTTTACTCTAACAATGCATATAAGGAAAGCTAATTAAAAGCTGGTTGGGAAACTGAAAATCCCAATCAGCTTTTTAAATTTACAATACTTCAACAAAAGTTTAATATGCACTTACTACTAATATGCTATCTTTTAGACATAATATTCGCTTTTTCTACATTCCTTATATTGACTTTATCATTTCATTACATGATACTAATTTTAAGTTTAGTAAATTAATCATACTTTTCTGTATTTTCGATACAAAATAGAAGCCTTTCTCACCGAAAGATATACTTTAGCATTCGAGGCTTTATTTTGATAGAAGGAGGCCATCAATATGAAAAGCATTAAACATCGATTACTTTTTTTCATACTAGGACTACTACTACTTGCCTCAACACTTAATGCAGGCTTAGCAGTCTGGATTGTGAATACAAAGAGCCAGGAAGTTCTCATTGAAAAAGCACAAGAGCAAGTTTTAGAAATGGCGCAACAAGCTGAGATGATTTTAAATTCTGAAACAGATGCAATCTCTGCACTGCAAGCCTTTGTAGATGCAAAGGCGCAACAGGACAATGTTGCATATGCAATTATTATCGACAAAAATGTGCAAGCAGTTGCACATAGCGATGTAGAAAAATTAGGAAAAATATATGATGATGACTACACAATTGACGGAGCGACAAAAGGTGTTAAACAATTTTCTCGATTTTATGCAGACGTCCAAGGTATGTGGACATACGACATTATGGAGCCTATTTATCACAATGGCGAGCTTTACGGTGTAATCGACATTGGTGTTCCTGAAAGTGGTATTAAATCAATTATTGACTCTGTTTTAACTTTCCAAATAATTATTGGTATTGCAAGCTTTTTAATTATCGGTGGACTTATGTGGTGGAGCATTAGCCGCATCGTTCGAGCACTGAAAGGTCTTGAAGGCACTCTACAGCAAACAGCTAATTTAAACTTTAACGAAAGCGATGAATTAGAGCATCTTTCAAAGCATAAAGACGAAATTGGACAAATGGCAAAAGGGATTTCAACAATGCGCTCTGCACTACGTGATGTAACAACGAATATTCACAGCACAAGTAATGAGCTAGTTGAATCTTCCACAACACTTTTACAAATCGCTGATGACACAGCACAAACGACGGATGAAATTAGCTTAGCAATTAACGACATTGCTCATTCAACAGAAGAGCAAGCACATGATACAGAAAAAGGCGTTGAGCAATTAGACCATCTTTCAGGCAATATTGACCGCGTCATTGAGCATACCGAAAAAATTGCCGCAATGACAGCGCAAATTGATGATCTAAGCAACCAAGGTGTTGGGACGGTGCAACAGCTTTCAATGTGGTCAGAAAAGAACCGCAACTCATCACAGCAGGTTAGCGCAATCGTTCAAGAGGTGGATAAAACATCCTCAGATATTTCGAGTATCGTTAATACAATTACCGAAATCGCTTCACAAACAAATTTACTTGCACTGAACGCTTCTATCGAATCCGCTCGAGTTGGAGAGGCTGGTAAAGGCTTCGCCGTTGTTGCTGACGAAATTCGAAAGCTTTCTGAGCAAACATCTAATGCAACAGAGGATATTAAAAATAAAATTACAGCGATTCAAGCCATTTCAAAAAGCGCTGTGACAGAAATAGAATCGAGCATTGAAATTGTTGAGCAAAATGCACAAGCAGCAACAAATACTAGCGATATTTTCAATACGATTAAAGAAGCGTTAGATCAAACAATTGAAGTTGCTCGTGAGGTTCAGCAGCTTTCATCAGAAATGAATCAAAGCAAGGAGCAAATTATTAGTGCTATTCATAATATATCTGCTTCCGCAGTTGAAACATCTGCTGGTGCCGAGCAAGTTTCTGCCTCTGCTCAGGAGCAATTAAAGAGCATTGGTATCGTGTCAGAAAAAGCTCGTGATTTAAATATAATTGCTGAGCAACTAAGAAAAGAAGTAGATAAATTTGCCTTGTAAAGTAGTAACTTGAATAAAGCCCGAACAATTTTGCAGAACACTTCATACAGTGTTTTGCGATTGTTCGGGTTTTATCATTTTAGCCTATTCATACTTCAAATTATAATTTTCCAGTAATAACCAATAATGGATATGGGTTTTTTATACTATTTTACATCAACAGCCCATTTCACATTTGACATAAAAGGTTTTATATGGAAAAATAAAATTGTGAGAATTTTGGCCATTATTCATCACTGCACTACAAGCTTTATACAGCTTATAAAATTATCAATGTATGGAGGGAAATGATGAAAAAACTTAATATGTTAGTTTTAATTACAGCCTTCACATTAAGCATACCAGCAACTTTTCAAGCGTTCAAGCCTCTAATAATTTAGAGCCAGTAATAACGCCGGCAGCGGATACAATTTTCGTCTCAAGAACAGTAACAACATACACAACAGCTATGTGGGTAACTGAAAATAGAAACGGCAAAACATATTCAGGCTATATTTATTACAACGGCAAAATAGATATATATGGACGATATATTCTTGAGGGTCATATCTCGGCAGGTCCTTATGCAGATCCCTATGTTGTTGAATTAGATTAATTTACAAATTATGCAATTTCAATATCCTCTTTAAGTATCATATTATTGTGAAGCTCACAATATAGCTTAAAGAGGATATTTTGTAAATAACAACGATAAATTATTGAAAATCTAGAGGTGGATACATGAAAAATGTGGTTCATTTTATAATAAAGGAAATCGCTAAAAGCAAATATACTTTATTACTACCACTCGCAATCATTTTACTGATTGTATCTTTGTCTATCATTAATCACCATCAATCAGGAGCGACTCAGCATGAGCTAGAAGAAACCTTTAAAAATCGAAAAGCTACAGTGAATTTCTTAATTGGCAGAGCACTTAGTAAAGAAAGAGCTGTCGGACTAACAGAAGAGCAGCGTCAATCGCTAGATAGCCTCCTAGTGCAAGAACAGTACTTACAGGAGATTTCAAACAAACTAAAAGTAAATGATTTAGAAATTGCTTCAACACATTTAGCATATATCAATGAATATGAGAAATATATGCAACTTGTTTCTATCCCTTACAATAGTAAAAGTTTATTGGAAATTGAACAACGTAAGGTTGAACAGTTAATTGAACATGACTTATCCTATACAGAGCAAGCAACACCATACAATACTGCATTATTTACAAAACAGCTATTCCAGCTATTATTTAGTCCTGCGACAGCTTTGCTATTTTTGCTCATTTTTTGCTATAAATATTTATTTGATAGAGAAAATCGGCTATTTGACTTTTTTAAAATAAATTCTTTGTCTCCTATAGCAACATATTATGGTTATTTAATTTCTTTTTTACTAAGCATCCTTATGTACATAGCACTAGCAAGCCTATTATCATTATTGCCACCACTTATCATGGGGCATCTAAATACCGTTCATTATCCAATTGAAGTAGCAGTTGGGTCTACCATAATTATGGTGCCTGTATGGAAGTGGTTCGTTTTTCTTCCGATTAGCTGGGGTATTTTCGTTGCGTTATTATTAATTTTAGCAATTTGTTTACTAAAACAACGTATTTCTTTAGGCATGACTTTAGCATTAATAACTATACCGTTTATGGTTGGCTATATCATTTCACTACATTATGGCTTTTATATGGCTAACCCTATACATTTGTTTATCTCATATGAAACACATTTATTAGCTACAGATTGCTCTATTATTTATTTAGTATGGATGTTCATCTTACTAATTTTATGCTTTATTATTTCTTATCCAATCATCAAGTCACAATGGATTACATTTAGAGTAGCTGATTTTCATATTAGCAAAAAACAATATCACCCTCAAAACAAATGGAAGCTTTTACAATTTGAGCATTTGAAAAAGAAACGTAAAGGGCATGTCCTACTAACACTTGTCCTGCTATTTGGTATTATGGGCGGTACTGTTGCTGTAGTGAATCAGCAATTCCAAGCAATACCTATAAAAGCATTGAAAACAATTGAAGATTTCCAAAGCTTTATAATCGAAATTCGTACAAATTGGAAAGCTTCAGAAGAGGATTTTGAGATAGATAACCCTGAGGAAAATCCTTATACCGCTATGGTAGAAAGTTTGAACGAGAGCTATTCTATGCTAGAAAACTTAAAAAGCAAAATTGGTTCACCTAACTTTTATGAAAAATTCCGAGAAGCATTGAGATCATTAGACCCTCCAACATATAAAGAAATAGACGGCGCCCTATGGACTGTATCTGTAATGGCATCTGAAGAACAGCAAAATATTTTAGATGAAAAAAAAATAACTGCATGGCCACTTGGACATCAATGGATTTCAAACTTTGATAAACATAGCGACACATTTGATGATAAACGTTCTACCGCCTTACAGCTTATGCAAGAAAGAAACACGAAATATGGAAATAATAGTTTGTTTACCGTTTATAAATATTTAAATTGGAACATCATGCTATCCGTATTAGTCATTTTCGTGCTACTGTTATGGACATCAATGTCTGATGAGCGACAACCAAATCCATCCATTGACTTTTTGACTACAAAGCCAATTCGCATGACATCTATTTATATAACGAAATGGGTATATAATCTTCTCATTGCTTATAGTCTACTGCTGATTAGTAGTGTATTTGTATTCTTTATTAGCACAATCATTGGAGGTTTAGGTGAATCTGATTATCCAATTTTAGTTTATGCAGCAGCTAAGCTCCATGATGGTTATTTCTATTCAGTCATTGATGATGCTTATTTTTACTTTGAAAATTTATCTACACTGATTTTAAAAAGCAGCTTGTTGATTTTTACTCAAATATTCTTTTTAAACAGCTTGTTTAGCTTAATTGGTAAATGGATGAAAAATCATTACACTACAATTATTATGACAATCATTGTAGTAGCTGTAGGTTATTTTATTGCGGATCACTATATTGCAATGAATGGCATGTATATCAATCCATTCATTTATTTTGATACATGGAATGTTGTAGACGGTTGGAAGTCTATAGCAGCAAATGATACAAAAGTGAATTTCTTAAATGGTAGTGCAATTTTATTTATTAGCGGAAGCTTACTGTTCTGCATCGGACTTTTAAGTAAAAGGAAGGTGTCATCATAATGGTACTACGAGTCAAACAGCTTACGAAAAAATATAAAAATAAAACAGTTCTAAAAGATATCTCTTTTTCTGTTAATGCAGGAGAAATTATTGGCCTTGTAGGACCAAACGGAGCTGGAAAGTCTACCCTAATGCGCTCCATACTGGCATTAGAGGCTATTGAAAATGGCACAATTACTGTGAATGACATTGCTAACAATCAGCCCGACTTTTATAAATATATTTCTTTTTTACCAAGTGATAATTACTTATATATGTCCTTAACTGGCTATGATCACTTATCCTTTGTAGCTAATATTTATAACTTAGAAAAGACCGAAATCGAAGAGACGATTGATTTAATTGGTATTCGTTCCTATGTCAATCAGCCGATTAAATCCTATTCTTATGGAATGAGACAGCATTTACTCATTGCTTTAAGTATATTAACAAAGCCGATTATTATTTTAATGGATGAGCCCTTTAATGGATTAGATCCAACGAGCATAATCGAGCTGAAGCAGCTAATTCGCACTCTTCATTCACAAGGAATTAGCATTTTTATCTCAACACATAACTTAGATATTTTGGAGGATTTGACGCAGACAATTTGGTTTATTAAAGATGGTGAGCTATTCACAAATAGCCCTGTCGACACGATGAGCACATCTTATGAAATTGCATTTTTTTATCAGGGTAATATAGAGGAACTAATGAAAGATAGTTACCTTCCGTTTAAAATGAATGACAGCCTTTTAATGACAAATTCTGCACATAGTATAGAAAAATATCTTGAATGGCTAATAAAAAACGGCGTACAAATTCAATCAGTCAACCGCAGTAAGCGAAACTTAGAGGATGCATACAGACATTTTTACGATGTGTAAAATAAAAGGAGGGAATCTCCCTCCTTCTCCTCAAATATAATTACTGATATCCATATAAAAGCGGTATAAAAAATAACATGCGAAGCCAAATAATAATAGTCCTGCTACAATCGAGGTCCATTGAATCATTTTACGATTCATCACTCTACGCGTGACCGAAACAATCGATAGCAGCCCAATATCATGCACTAATATCCCTGTCAGAATCCCCAGAGCCGCTAGTAAAAAACTACTCGATTGCGCTGTATAGGAATCTGCTAATACGACTCCAAAAACAGACACCCAAAATACTAAATTACCAGGCGATAACGCAACAAGAAAACCGTTGCGATAAGTTGTCCATAGCGACTTATTGACCTTTTCTCCAGCCAACGTAATATCCTGATCCGCATTTTTAATTGAGTCATAGGCAAGTAAAAATAAAAAAACTGCACCAATAATCCATAAAGGCATTTGCACGTAAGGTAATGCCAACACCTGTGCAAACCCTAAATAAAGCGCAACGATTAATAGTAAATCAATCGTCATTCCACCTAAGCCAACTGCCCAACCATGAAAAAAGCCATTTTTTAAGCCCTGCTTCGTCATTTCAACCGTGATTGCACCAACAGGCATTGCAATTGCTAGTCCAACAAGTAAAAACTTCAAATACTGCTCCAAATGCTCAACTTCCTTACTCAAGTATATTACACTACGTTTCATCCGTTTCTATTAATTATACACACATACAAATATTTATACAATCAGCTATATAAAGCTTTACGATTTAATTTTCCTAGCTCGTTGTATGGTAGTTTGTCAACAAAGTAAATTTTTTTAGGACATTCATAATTCGCTAGGTTCTCTTTACAAAAGTTAATAATATTTTGTTCATCTATGTCTACTGCAATGACATATGCCACAACAAGCTCCCCAAATTGCGAATCTGCCTCCCCTATAATTGCTGCATCTATAATTTTCGGATGCCTGCGCATAATTTGCTCAACCTGCTGTGGAAAAACATTTTCTCCACCTGAAATAATCATGTCATGTAAGCGTCCTTTCATAAACAGCAAGCCATCTACTTCCTCTACTAAATCGCCTGTCCGTCTGCCATTGACAATTAATTCGCCTTGCTGATAGCTTAATTTTAACCCCTCAATCGGCTTGCCTATTGTAGCGTGCTGCAACGCTCTCTCCTTTGGTGTTGCTATACTAATTAAGCCAGCTTCCGATGTGCCATATAAATTATATAAAATCTCATCAAAGCCTTTACTATTGTGCAACGGTGCGCTTCCACTCGCTACACAGCGCAATGTTGGAGTCGGACGAAAACGGGCTAATAGTGTTGGCACAACTGTCAGTGCTTCAATTGGATATATCTCAAGCAATGCTGCATCAAAGCGCTTGCTTACTATAATGGTGTGTCCTGCTGCCATCGTTGCGGTTAAAAAAGCCAGACCATAGCCATGAAAAAATGGCGTTGCGACATACACATAGCGATATGTATGAAAATGCATGCGCTCCAGCAATGCACGAAATGGTGCTAACACATTTTGCACCGTGCTATGCACACCTTTAGGCTCACCAGTCGTACCGCTTGTTTGAACAATAATTTTGCCCTGCCTTCGTGGAAAATAGCATGCTGCCGCCCTTGTTGGTAAATCCTTCAACGTCTCTTCCGTAAATAAAAAATCAAAATGCCCCTTCACAGAGCGACCCGTATGTAACAATATAGCAGTTGCTCCAATTCGCTCTACTGCGAAAAGTGCACGTAATAAATTAACACTATTAGCACATTGAAAGCCTACACGCTGCCCTGCTCGAAGCCCCTTCTCATACAAAGCATAGCTCATATAAATAACTTCATCATAAAACTGTCCGTATGTTATCACTACATGATTTTCAATAAAAAGCGGTGTATGTGGCTGCTTTTTTGCATAAAAAGAGAGCAATGCATTTATTGATACCCCCTCTTTAACAACTGCTATTAATAGCTGTCTTAAAGGCATACGCAAATAAGCTTTAATTTTTAAGGTCTCACGTAACGTAGAAATAGTAGCCACCAAGGTTGATCCTCCCTCTTTTTCGTATATAGTAAACGAGCAATACGCTTTGCTGCAGCTTCACTAGACATCGCTGGCATACGCTCATATTGTTTTGTTGGTGCAATCATTGGTGTCCGAACGAGTGGCAAATAAATAGTGGAAACAGTGTGCTTCACTTCTGGTGCAACAGCGCGTAGCCATGTATCAAATGCCGCCTTTGATGCTTGATAAGCAGACCATTTTGCCATTGGACGAAACTTTGTATTAATCGTTGAAACATTAACAATTTGTCCTTGTGCTGCATCTAGCAATGGAATAAAATGGAGCATTAGCTCAACAGGAGCAAAATAGTTAATAGCCATTGTGCGCCTAAAATCATGCGGACGCTCTAATGCATCATAAATCGAACGGTGAATTGATATGCCTGCATTATTAATGAAAATATCTAATTGCTGGATTTCGCGACAGAGCTGCTGGCGATTTTGCTCTTCACGCAAATCCATTACATACATCTGTGCACCTGTCTGCATAGCCACATCACGTAAACGCTCTTCATTGCGACCGACAACTATTAGCTTCGCTCCATAACGAGCTAATAACAGGGCGGTATCTCGCCCAATGCCTGAGCTCGCTCCTGTAATTAATATCGTTTTCCCTTGTACTGCCTGCTGAAGTCGCTGCTCCTGTAAACGCATAAGCAATCCCCCCTTCTTCAACTTTAACATAATTTCTATTTAATGTATGATAGCGCAAATTTACTGTTGACTATATTGTTACTATATACTTTACGATAGCTAGCGAATATAACTTAAGGGGGAAGTAATACATGACTTCTATTTTTGTAAAAAGTGAATTTGCACCATTACAAAGAGTAGTGCTAGCACAATCGGAGTTTGCCTTTCCAGCAGTTAGTAATCGCATAGACGAGGAATTTTTAACAGAGGAAAGCATTGCATTATATAAAACTGTAGATGTCGAAGGAAAAAACTATAAAGAGGTTTTCCCTGACAGACAAAAGGCATGGGAGGAGGAACGAGCAAATTTAAAAAAGATTTTAGAAAAGCATGGTGTAGAGGTGCTTTTACCACGTATGCTAACAGATTATGAAAAGGAAATAGGCTATGAGGATGGCTACAGCAATTTCTTTATTCGTGACCCTTTCTTCACAGTCGGCAATATGCTCATTGAAGGCTCATTGCGTTTCCCGCATCGTCGAAATGAGGTGCTACCAGCACGCAATATATTAGTAGAAGAGGCTAATCAAAACAGCTGTCTGTACATCGCAATTCCAAAGCCTGATATTTCATTAGGCAGTGATTCCGAGCAAGGACCGTTTTTAGAGGGCGGTGACGTATTAGTATTAGATCAAACGATTTATGTTGGTAATTCTGGTCTTGCTTCAAATAGTAACGGTGTCCAATGGTTAAGTAATTTAACGAGCAATTTTGGTTATCAAGTCATTGAAGTGCCTTTGCACCATACGATTTTGCATCTCGATTGTGCATTAAGCATTGTACGTGAGGGCTTAATCATCATTTGCGAGGAAGCCTTTTTAAACGGTATTCCAGAGCAGTTTAAAAATTGGGATCAAATTCATGTGACACTTGAGCAAGCATCTCGCCTTGCGACAAATGGTTTACCAATTAATGACCATGTCTATATAACTGACTATGAATTTGATTTTATTGGTGCTGAGCTTGAAAAGCGTGGCATAAAGGTGGAATACATCGATTTTCAAATTTCAAGAAGCTTCGGTGGCTCGTTCCGTTGCAGCACACAGCCACTGTTGCGTAATGAAAAATAATTAATCTCTTTGATAGCATCAACTATTCGAAAAACTCAAATCAAAACGGATGGAATAAAATGCATTTTCCCATCCGTTTTTTCTTAATTTCACTTATTTAATTGGGGGATATTTCATCCCTTCATCAATTCCTCTATTACCATCAAAAACAAGCAAAACTATACGTTTAGAGCTAGCCTGATAAAAATAATTATACCGATAGTTAGGCGGCTCGTCTTTATACGTCACATCAAAATAATAACCACCGATTTTATAATCTTTTTTTATCTCTTTAGTAGCAATATTCTCTTTTTTTACCTCTTGCGCAATTAAATATTCATCAAATGCTTTCTCAGCTTCTTCCATGCTACCAGGAATATTGTAAATATAAATACAAACAATGATTACAGCAATAGTTAGCGATAAAATGCTAAAAAACCATATTTTCCGCATAATATCCCTCCTTTACTATAAATATATTTTACACTATTGGATATTTCTAATGTAATGAATAATATATGAATAAAAAGAGGTACTTTATATGCTAAAATCAGAAACAAATTTAAGACACCACATCTTTTAATTTTTAACAGCCTGTGTAACTAAGCCAGCTTTTCTTTCCATATTTTTTCTTGCGATATACGAATAGAGCTTAATATATTGTCCTACTAAAATCGCATTAATAATTGTACCTTCACGGATAAATGGCACTTCACCTAAGAAGCTTAAGCCTACTAATACAGATGTTAATAATAGTGTACAGTCGAATGCGGTTTTCACATTCCCCCACTTGAAATTCGTTCTCTTTACAACCTGATTTACGAATAAATCGACTGGAATCAATACTAAATTTACTTGAATCATTAAAAATAAACCGTATGCCAACGCAGCATCTGCAATGATTAATAATACAACCTTTGCAGCATATGCATCTAGCTGAATAAAGCCTGTTAAAAGTAAATTTAAATCTAAAAAAATACTTAATGCTAACGCTGGAATTAACCCTGCAAAATATTTAAACTTAAAATCTTTTGGTAAAACTAAATACGCTAAAAGCAGCATAATCAGCTCTAGTAAAAAAGAATACGTGCCTTGTGATAACTGCGGGAAAATAAGCGTCATCGTTCTTGTTAAACTGCTCTGTGGAGATATCCCAATACCCGCTCGAATCGCTAAACTAATTCCCAATGTTAAAATATAAATACCCGCGATATAAATAAACCAACGTTTTGTTAAAGAACTATCTTTTTGCAGCTGTGTAATATCAAAATTACCCTTCATATTCCCATCCCTCTTTCGAATATAATTTAAAATTGCAATGATAGATTTACATTTGATAACGCTTACAATCAATAGGCATTAATTGTCGAGAAAAACCCTACTTCATGAAGCGGAAGCGATGTAATGAAATAAATAAGCTTAATAGCTTGTTAACAACTGGCTCACCTTCATTATGATTACCAAGCTGCTCCAATGCCTGATCAATGCTGCTAGCGCTTGCTGTTAATTCATCCACTGTCATATTTGCCATGACTCCATAAATTTCAAGTGGCATAACGCTCTTCTTCTCTTGATTCTCTGTTACGATACATGCACCAGAATACTTATCCACTTCCTTTAAACAATAGCACATTTCCTCGCTATCTTGTCCTACCGCTACAAAGTATGGATATGGTGCTGGCCAGAATGTTGCAACTGCTCCACTTTCAACATATACCCCTTTAAACAAGCCTGTGACAATATGGCGCTTACCATCTGCATAGCGTTGCACAACGGCTAAACGACTGAGCTTTTCTCCTTCGTACTGCTGTACAACTTTGCCATCCTTTAATGGTAGCCATATTTCCTGATAAAACTTGGCATGCCCTCGACCATAAACATCAAATAAATATACTTTCGCTTTGCTGCCATCCTCCGATACTTCCAGCAGCTCAAGGTCTAACTGCTCAGGTGTTAAATCACCTAAACCTTCTACTGCCTCTGTGCACATTTCAGAATAATCGATTTCTACATGCTTCAGCATTTGTTTGTTTTGTGCGATGAGCTCACCATCTTTAAAAACATAGAGCGGATTAATATTTGATAAGCTGTCTGTTAAAACAATATCTGCAAAGCGCCCTGGTGTTAGCGAGCCAATTTGATCATCCATATTAAAGGATTTTGCTGTATTATATGAGGCCATTTTAATAGCTTTAATCGGATTGATACCCATCTCTGCACAAAGCGAAATAATCCAATCCATATGCCCCATCTTTAATAATCGCTCTACTGAAATATTGTCAGTACACAGCATAAAGTTTTCCGTTGGGAATTTGCGGTCTACGATAGAACGCAGCAATGTTTTAATAACCTCATTGCTACCAACACCGAATTTAATATGTGTTGGGAAGCCATAGCGAATGCTTTTTTCAATATCATCTCCGTTCCAAACATCATGATTGTTGGATACCCCAATCGCTGGTAAATAGTTTAATGTCATATCTGATAATGCGGTTAATCCCCAATGTCCATTCATAAAGCCGCCTTTTTCTCGCACCCATGCAGCTTTATGGAAATCGTCCTCATCACCTTTGCTATAGGTAAAATGCTCAAACTCCCCTAGCCCAATAACAGGCTCCATTTCTAATACTTCCTTTGTTACTGCCGCCGCCACCTTTTTCCCTGGTGCAAAGGCATATAAGCGATATGGAAGCTTATCATAATCACGGAATAAATTTTGGGCTGCTCGCACCCCATCATCTCCAGCAGCACTTAATAAATCTAAGCATTCCGCAAAAATGGTTGTTGTCCCACAAGGAACCATCGCCTCAGCTAACGCCGTCGGATGTGCTAGCTGTGACTCGAAATGGATATGTGCATCAATTAAGCCTGGAATCGCATATAAGCCTTGTCCATCAAATACCTCTTTCACTTTAATACTTGCTTCATCAGGGTTCAATGCAACAATTCGCTTATCATATACTAATAAGGAGCCATGATAAACGGTTTCCCCATGTACATCTAAAATATTCACATTTTTCAATAGTAAATCTGCTTCTCTTTGTCCATGCAACACATCAAAAATAGCACGAACTTTCTCTAATTGAGTTACCTGTGTTTCTGTCATACATATTTCCCCTTTGTGCTTTATTTTTATAATAAGTAGAGTAGAACTCCATACTTAACAAAGTTATAGGTTAAACGTTTAACTTTATTGCAAAGCTATTTAGTTAAACGTTTAACTAAAGATTAATTAAAGCTTTCCATTCTCCATCATAGAAAATGGAAAGTAATTTAAGTAGAATGACGCTTCACAATAAATGGCTCTAAAACTGTTACAGGCTCATATGCTTCTTTGCGAATTTGGCTTAAAATAAGCTCAGCGCTTTTCATGCCTAACTCTCTGTTTTGTAAATCGACACATGTTAGCTCCGGCGTTGAAATTTCTGACATAACTGAATTCCCTAAGCTCAAAACTGCTATATCTTGTGGAATTTTTATATCTGCTTTTTGTAACGCCTTTGCTAAATAAACAGCACTTAATTCATTTAGCGTAAATAGCCCTTCAATTTTTTGCGCTAATAGCTGTGGTACGAAGTCATTTACTAAATCCATATCATCGTTTATTTCCATCACAATCGGTAAGTGCTTTCCACCTGCTTTTTGGCAGCCCTCTAAGAAAGAATGTAATATTTCTTCCCGTAGACCTTTATGCACAACAGCTAGTCGCTCTTTTCCTTTCTCTAATAAATGCTTCGTGCCTATTTCACCAGCCTGCACTAAATCTGGATAAACAAGTGGATAGCTCGTATTAGAAATATAGCGATTGGCATAAACAACTGGAATATCCCAGCCTGCAATATTATTAATGCTTTCTTGGAAAGTTTGATCTGCAAATAAGCCGATAAAAATAATGCCTGCAATCATATTTTCTCGCATTAGCTGCAAAATTTCCTCTTCGCTTAGCTGTAAATTATCAACCTCGTATATATACAGGTTGTAATGATATTTACCTAAGGTTTGACTAATACCAGAAGTAATCTCTGAGTAATAAAGATTATTAATTTTCGGTAAAATAACAGCTATATTGGATGTCTCCATTCGCTTCAATGCTTTTGCCACTACATTTGGTACATAACCAAGTTCCTTAATCGCTAGCTGGATTCTTTGCTCGGTTTCTTTCTTCACAACCATGCTTGAGCTTAAATATTTAGACACTGTACAAATGCTAACATTTGCATGCTTCGCAATATCCTTTAATGTAACCATCAACAACATCTCCTTACTAGCAAGATGTTAAACGTTTAAGTTAATCGTTTAACTATCTTGTTGAAAAATATAGCATGACACAAAAACAATTACAAGAACATTCTGAAATTTATTTTTTATTACTTTTATAGAATAACTTTAAGGAGCATCTTGTCATGACAAGATGCTCCTTTTTCTTCATCGCTTCGCACTCACTAATCCTTGCTCAATGCCCGTAACTGCCGCACCTAAACGTGTGTCTACACCAAGCTTGCGCAAAATGGAGGAAATGTGATTCTCCACTGTTCGTTTACTCATTGCAAGCTCTCTGCTAATCATCTCATTTGTTTGATCCCACGCAACAAGCTGTAGCACCTCTCGCTCCTTAAGTGTTAACAAGCTTTCTTCAAAATATGGAAAATGTGTTGAGCCTTCATAAACCGTTTTTACAATAGCGATTAGCTCCTCATTCGACTGCTCCTTTTTCACAAATCCCCGCGCTCCAGCATTTTGTGCTGCATGAATGTATGCATCGTCATCATAGCCTGATAATATAATAATTTTCATATCGGGTAGCTGCTGCAAAATTTCCTTCGTTAATGAAAGCCCGTTATGTGATTTTAAACGAATATCCATTAAAATAATGTCAGGTTTTAAACGTTGTACGTCCTCTAAAAGTGAAGAAGGGTCCGCAATCGCTGCGACAACTTGAATATTTGGATCTGTTTCTACAATCGTTTTCAAGCTTTCTAATAAAAGCACATGGTCATCCACTAATAATACCTTCATCTAGCTCACTTCCTTTAATGGGAATTCAATGATAATTTTTGTACCTTCTCCAAGCTGTGAAGTAATCATAAAAGTTCCTTGTAACTGTTCGACTTTCTTTTGAATGGTTACTAATCCAAAATGCTGCTCCACATAAAGCATCATATTTTTCGGTACTTCAAAGCCACAGCCATTATCCTCAACTGCTATGTGTAATTTGCCATTCTGCTCACAAATAGTTATCTTTACATCTTCAGCCTTTGCATGCTTAATACTATTCGTTAATAGCTCCTTCAATATGCGAAACACTTGCATTGCCAGCAATAAAGAGATTTGCTCGTCCTTGATTTGATAATCAATATGAATATGAATATCGTGCTGCCCTTCCGTTTTCGCTTGTAAAGACTGCAAGCTTAATGCAAGACCGATTTCTTCTACCATAATCGGATACAAATCATTGCACATCGCACGTACGACACTAATCATTTGCTGCAATGTTTTTTCTGTGTAATCATAGCGCTCTGCTCTTACATTGCGTAAGGAAAATAATAAGTCTTGTAAAACCTCATCGTGCAGAAAAATCGATAGATGTCTACGCTCATCTTCTAAAGCCTGCAATAGCTGATACTGGTAGCCTGTTTGCTGTACATCATATGTAGCTTTATCAATTTTTCGTATCATTTGTGCGTGTAAAAATAATTCCTTTGCCTCCATATGTATTTTATTTAATAAAATGAGCTCCTCCTGCTCCCATTTTGTGAAATTCAGCTTTTGCCCAACGACAATCATACCTACAATATTTACACCATCAGTTAAAGGTAATGTGTAATAAGGCGCTTGCTTTAACATATCATGTCTACTTTGCTGCTGCTTTAATAAATCACGAATATTTTGCTGTACTACCTGTGAATGCTGAAATAAGCCTGAATCATGAAGAACTGTTAAAGAAGGCTGTGACCAAATAACAGCAGCTCCTTCTATTTCAAACATTTTATGAATAAGCTGTACAATACGCTCTGCATAAATCGTTAAAAAAGCACCTGTATCTAACTGCTTTAAAATATGCTGCTTTTCTTGTTGAATGACACGTAGCTTTCTTTCTATATAGCGTCTTTCTATATATTTCATTGCCTGATAGAGTAAAATAAATACGCCGCCACCAATTAAAAACCCTACAATATAAACAGAAGGAAGCGAAAAAGCCTTCATAATAATAAATAAAGTTAATACAAATGCTGTTAACATAGGTATTGCTTGCTTTAATACGAGCTTAAAATCGACTACTTCCTGTTTCGTAAGCAAATAGGCTAAAGCAAGTGGGAAAATCGCCATCGGTATAACAAAAAAGGCAAAGGGCATCGCAGGCTCACTAAGCATAGCTGATTGAACTAAATTAAATAAAATAGGTCCAAAAGATAGCAATAGGCTAACGAATAAAACGAGCAACTGATTTTGAAGCCACTTTAATTGTGAAAACCACTGTTTTCCAATGTAATAACCACATATAATGACAGCCATTAACACATTAATAATTAACCCAAAGCGCACAACGTATAAATTCCAAGAAAGCTCCTCTGGAAATGTGTCTACTACTATAATAAATGCCGCCACAAATAACGCGATATATTGATGTCCTCGCAAAAACTTCGTTGAATTAGGTACTGGAAAATATTCGATTAATCGAACTAAAAAATATGGTACAAGCCCTAAAGTAACAGCTTCGGCTTTTGTCAGTATGAATACCCCATAGCCAGATGGCTTGGCACAGCTAACTGCTAACCCCGCTACGCACATTAAGTAGAAAAATCGTTGAATCACTACCGCCTGAGGCTTTTTCATATAGGCATAAAAACCTGTAATTAAAAATAAAAATCCTACAATATCTGTCGCATGATTATATAAGAATAAAGCTACGTTATTAATAATTGGTAAGCTGTGAAATTGTATAGCCCATTCATTAAATGCGACACCTTTCACTAAAGCAAAGAGCCATAAGCTAAATATCAATGCTAATAAAATAATACGTTGATATAACATGAATAACCTCTAATCTAACATCTGTATTAGTTAGTAAAATATAGATTAAATGAATAATTGTCAATAGGTATATTACACAATCCATGGCGCTTCGGCTGACATTTTGACATCTCTTGAATTCAAATTAATATGCGTGATATACCTATATATTTTCATAAATTGCTTTGCTATGCTGTAAATATATGATATTGAAGTATGGAAACCAACCTCTAGATAGGTGTCGGAAAAGCTGGCTAATACCTGCTTTTCTCGGCACCTGTACTCATTTTATAGAGTATAAAATTTTACCATAAATGTATTTAATAAGACTAAGAAAGGAGCTTTTGCTATGTATGAAACAAGAATGGTAGAGATTCAATTCGAAGAACAGTATATGATTAATCAAAGCCAGGCAGCATTCCAAATAAATGAAATTTTGTATGTTGAAAAGAAAAAATATGTTTTATCTGTGCATAACACAAGTGCTTATCAATTAAAAACTCATATAAAGCTATTGACTAACCATAAAACGAAAAACATTGAAAATATATTCATTCCTGCAAATGCTCAAATTATTTTACCGTTAGATTTAACAGAAATAAATGAAATAGATAGCATGCGCGTAATGCTTACTGGAGAAGTTCTACAAGAGGAGAACGCCCGCTATCCAATTAAAGTGGTGGAATTTCCTAAACAGCTTCCTCAAAATATTCATTAACTATTTCTTCAAATAAACTTCAAGCTGCCAAAAGTAGACACTACTTAGACAGCTTGGATTTTTTTATACTGAATGTCTTTTTAAAAAAGTACATTGCTATTTCTTTCTCATATAAGGCTTATGCTCCTCACTCGCTTTAAAATTATAAACAGGCTTAATCGCTTTTATAATATCGACCGTCTCACCAATTACCGATGTAATTTCCTTCATCGGCTTATAAGCCATTGGTGCTTCATCAAGCGTATCCTCTGTAACGGATGTCGTCCAAATACCTTGCATCGTTTCTTTGAAGGCATCCATCGTCAGCTCTTTTTTTGCCATGCGACGTGAATAAACTCGACCTGCCCCATGCGGTGCTGAATAATTCCATTCTGCATTGCCTTTCCCAATACAAATTAATGAGCCATCACGCATATTCATCGGAATGACAAGCTTTTCTCCTTCATTCGCACGTACAGCCCCTTTGCGTAATGTCATCGTATCTGTATCAATATAGTTATGAATTGTATCGAAGGTATCTGTATATGTCCATTCCATATGCTGTGCAATCGTTTCAGCAATCGTCCAACGATTAATAACCGCATAGCGCTGCGCAATTTTCATGTCATGAATATAATCATCAAAATACTGCCCTTCTAAATAAGCTAAGTCCTTTGGAATAACAGGGTTTTGTGCCTTGTACGCTTCAATTGCACTTTGAATCTCCTGCTCACGCCCATCCACTTTTAACCTTTCAATAATCGCTGCTACATCTTGATGACGTAACATCTCAAAAGCTCTTTTTTGATGCCAATTTGCTACCTTTGCACCGACATAGCGAGAGCCTGTATGAATTAATAAATAATATTTCCCTTCCTCATCTTTGGCAAGCTCGATAAAATGATTGCCACCACCTAATGTGCCAAGCGATAAATTCGTATAATCATCTCTCATCCCTGTGGCAATAAAGTTTTGACATGTAAATTCCTCAAACTGACGTGCAGGAGATAGCTCTGTATGCAAATCCTGTCCGCTTGGTACATACGCCCGAATCGTTGCATCTAGCTTAGCATAATCAATAACAGTGGCATCCACCTCCGCTACGAAAACACCACAGCCTACATCAACACCAACAAGATTCGGTACGACACGCTCCCTCAGCTGAATCGTTGTGCCAATCACACAGCCTTTACCAGCATGATAATCTGGCATAATACGAATTTTTGTCCCTTCCATAAAAGCTTGGTCTGTTAGCTCACGAATTTGCTCAATAGCAGCAGGCTGCGCTGTATTCGTATAGATTTTTGCCTTTGTAAAGCGGCCATTTACTTCAATCACCGTTCTCACTCCCTATGGTATATTTTGTTCTATATTACAATTATTTTAGAAATTTTGCGAAAAAACAAGGCTGTTGGATAAGTATTAACCTCTCCAACAGCCTATGCTTGCATCAATATTTAAATTTCTCCATATAACTGCGCAGTTCATCCGCCATCTCTTGCAGTTTATTAGCAGCTGCTGCCATTTCATGCATCGATGCCAATGTTTGCTCTGTCGATGCAGCAACTTCCTCTGAGGCTGCAGCATTTGATTTTGCATGGTCTGATAGCTCTAATGCAGTTGCTGATACTTCCTCGACTACTGCTGAAATTTCCTCAGAAGCAGCCGAAATGCCTTCGATTTTAGGAGCAATCTCTTGTAAGCTTTCTACAATGCTTGCAAACTTGTCACTCGCCTGTGCGGTTAACTGCAAACCATGCTCCACATCTGACGTTGCCCTACTCATTGATTGTACAGATTGTGCTGTATCTTGCTGAATAGCAGCAATTAGCTCAGAAATTTGATTTGTTGATTGCAATGATTGCTCAGCTAGCTTACGTACTTCATCCGCAACAACTGCAAAGCCTTTGCCATGCTCACCTGCTCTTGCTGCTTCAATAGCTGCATTTAATGCAAGTAAATTCGTTTGATCTGAAATAGCTGTAATGATTTCTAAAATTGAGCCAATTTCCTTTGTGCGTGCATAAAGCGAATTAATCGTTTCATCTGATTGCACGACAGATGTATGAATAGACTTCATTTGCTGTACTGTTTGTTGTACAGATTGACCACCTTCATCTGCCAATTGCATCGCATGTCCTGATAAATCAGACACTTGCATCGTACTATCTGTTACTTCTACAATTCCCTTTGCTACTTCCTCAATTGAAATGGCATTTTGCTCAATACCTGTCGTTTGTCTTTCAGTACTGCTTGCTACTTCCTGCATCGCATCTGTTACTTGCTCAGAAGCTGCTATATTTTCCGCTGTATTAGTAGCTAAGTTTTGTGCGGAGCTTTGTACTTGTTGGACACTTTGCTCTAGCTGCTGCAACAATTCCTTTAAGCTAAGCTTCATCGACACAAAGGCTTCTGCCAATTGCCCAATTTCATCCTTTGTATGAATATCAATATGTGTTGTTAAATCACCCTCGCTAATTTTCAAGGCATTTTCTTGTAGCTCTTTAATTGGTGAAACAATAGAACGAATCATCAACAGTACAAAACCGCCACCCACAATAACAGCAATCGCCACAATGACAATAATCGCTGTTAATGTTTTCGATGCAGCTTTCGTTGCCTCTGCCGTAAACATCGTACCAAGGATTTTCCAACCCGTCAGTTCATTTGTATCAAATAAAACATGGCGATTGTTATTGATAATAGTATCCTTATCTTTCGCATAAACCTCTTCAATATAATTCTCTGTCGCTTCTGAACCGCTTTCTTTATCCTGCTGTGCAATGTACAGTCCTTGATTATCCAATAATGCCATATAGCCAGTTTGTCCAATTTTAATATTATCAGTGATTTCACTTAAAACAGATATGTTTACATCCAGTGCGACCACCCCAGAATTATCAGCTAAAGGCTTCATAACAGAGACCACAATATTATTTGTTGACATCGACACATATGGTGAGGAAATAGATACTACCCCTTTATTTTCCATCGCTTGTTGATACCATGGACGTTTACGAGGATCATAATCGCTTGCATAGTCGCTCACAGGCTCATCAATCATTTGTCCATCAGCTACACCAATATAAAGCAACTCAACTTCTGGATGCATATTAATATATTCTTTAAATAATGCCTTCAGTTCATTACGCTGCTCTGGCTGTAAAGAGATTGCATTAAACTTAGTTGAGAAATATTCAATATCCTTAACTTTAGGTGCAATCATACTCGTAATATTTGTATTTAGCTCACGAACACTTTCCATTGCACTCGCTTGCTGCTCATTCAAAATTTGCTGCTTGGCACTTTGATAAGATACATAACCAATCACAATTGATGGAATTAAAAGAATTAATAAAAATGAAAAAATAAGTTTTTTTCTAAGACTAACCCGCTTCATAGCATGGTCCCCCTATTTATTTTTATGTGCCATTTCACTACTTTTGCAATATGTATAACTACTTAAGTCCTAAAACCATGAAAAAGGACCCGAAAATAGCACTTGAATATACCCTATTATAGTTTCACAAAAATTTATTAGCAATATAAAATTTTGGAATTTTCTAAATTTTATTGTATAAAAAAAGCTGTGTAGAAAGCGTATATTACTTTCTACACAGCTAAAATCTTATATTTTCTCTACTGTTTCTTTTACTAATTGGATGAACTTCTCTTTCACTTGGGCCGCTACTTCGATTACTTCATCATGCCCTAGAGGCTGATCTAAAATACCACAAGCCATATTTGTTAAGCATGAAATACCTAATACTTTCATATTACCATGTACTGCAACTATCGCCTCAGGCACTGTAGACATGCCGACAGCATCAGCACCTAATGTACGAATCATACGAATTTCTGCTGGTGTTTCATAAGCAGGACCGCTCCACCAAGCATAAACGCCTTGCTGTAATGTTAAGCCTTGCGCTGCCGCTACTTCCTGTGCAATACTGCGTAACTCACGGTTGTACACTTGCGATACATCTGGGAAGCGCGTTCCTAGCTCATCGTTATTTGGTCCAATTAATGGATTTGTGCCAACTAAATTAATATGGTCTGTAATTAACATTAAATCACCAGGCTTGAAGCTTGTATTTACAGCACCACAAGCATTCGTAATTAATAAGCTTTCGACCCCTAATGCTTTCATTACACGTACAGGGAATGTCACCTCATCTAATGTGAAGCCTTCATAATAGTGGAAGCGTCCCTTCATGGCAACGACTGTTTTCCCCTTTAGTTGTCCAATGACTAGCTCATTAGCATGCCCAATCGCACTCGATTTGGCGAAATGTGGAATTTCATTATATGGAATCGTTACTGCGTTTTCAATTTCATCTGCAAGCGGACCTAAACCAGAACCTAAAATCATACCGATTGTTGGTTGCTCTGTAATTCGCTCCATAATAAATTGTTTAGCTGCTAAAATATCTTCTGTTTTATGCAAAAGAATCCCTCCTCTTTCATTTAGTTTAATGCGTCACTGACAGATTGTAAAATACGGTTGTCACTAAGGATAGGAACCAAACCTCAATTTTAGTATTATAGTAAATTTTTGAAACTTTTCATCTGTTTTTTCGGTATAATAGGTAATGAAATACATATTTTATTTTGGAGGTATATGATGGATAACAAAACGTTAAATCCTTTTCTTGCTGTGTGGCTACACCCAAAGCAAGCAGCTCGCTATTTGATTGACCACAAAACACTTGGTTTCGCTATGATGATTATTACAATTTGTACGATTATCAGTTTACCTGTGAACTTTTTAGACACTGGAGAAATCTTGACTTGGCCGTTCCTTATTGGAGTAGTTCTTGTATCTCCCTTTTTAGCAATATTAGGGTTGTTTATTACAGCATTCTTTCCATGGGCAATCGGAAAACTTTTTAAAGGTACATCCACGTATACAGATATGTATAAAGTGATGAGCTTAGCATCGATTCCAGCTGCAGCGATGGGACCCATTTATTTAATTTGGTTCGTCGTATCACCTGACACTCTTTTAAATACAGAGTTAGCCTTCTCAGGAACAGGTATTGCTATTTTTTTAGTTGTTATGCTACTCTCATTTGCACTCGGTATTTGGTCATTTGTTGTGTCTGTTGCTGTTGTAGCAGAAGCGCACCAATTCTCTAATTGGAAAGCATTTTTCACGCTAATTATTCCAGCTGTTATTATTTTAATTTTTATACTGTCACTTGGAGCTTTAATTGCCTTCTTGTTCTTCAGTAATATGTAAAAAATTGAAGAAACAAATAATATTCTTGATGTTCCCCTACAATTCGATATATTGGCTAAAAAAGTTGTATGGAAGGAGGCAAGCACCTACTTTCCATACAACCTTTATGCGACTTATTATGATAAATGGAATTGACGCCCATCTGTTACTGCCTCGACATAGCCTTGACGGATAACAAAATCACCGAAATGCTCCTGCTCCTCGCGCTCTTTTGCATAATGCTCAAGTATTGGGCGCAATGTTGATAAAATTTCTTCCTCGCCAATATTTTCACGGTAAATTTTATTCAAGCGTTGTCCTTTAAAATCTCCACCTAAGTATAGATTGTATTTACCTGGCCCTTTGCCAATAAAGCCAATCTCCCCCATCGCTGCTCTTGAACAGCCATTTGGACAGCCTGACATTCTTATGCCGATTTCTGTTTCGAGTAGCCCAAACTCCTCCAGTATGCTATCAATTTTCGTAATTAATGATGGCAAATAACGCTCTGCTTCAGCCATTGCTAAGCCGCATGTTGGCAGTGATACGCAAGCAATTGAATTGCGACGTAATGCAGAATAATGTGCACCATCTGTAATTTTATATTTTTTCAACAGCGCATCAATTGTACGCTTTTTCTGTGGTGTCACATCTGCAATTAGCAAGTTTTGGTTTGGCGTTAGACGGAATAAGCCTGTATGCACCTTTGCAATTTCACGAAGTCCCGTCATTAGCTGATAGTCCTCAAAATCACGCACACGACCATTTTGAATAAAGAGCGTGAAATGCCATTTGCCATCTTCACCTTTAATCCAGCCAAACTCATCACCTGTACGTTTAAAGGAATATGGACGAGCCTCTTCAAGCTGCCAGCCTAAACGTTGGTGAAGCTCCTCTTTAAACCAATCAAGACCACGTGCATCAATCGTATATTTAAAACGCGCATTTTTACGTACAGAACGGTTGCCATAATCACGCTGAATCGTTAAAATTTTCTCTGCCGTCTCAAGTAAACGTTCCTTTGGAATATAGCCGACTAAACGACCAAGCTGCGGATAAGTAGCCGTATCGCCATGTGTCATCCCCATACCGCCACCAACAGCAACGTTAAAGCCAATAAGCTGATTGTTTTCTTCAATTGCAATCAAACCGATATCCTGTGAAAAAACATCAATATCGTTACTTGGTGGTATAGCGATGCCGATTTTAAATTTACGTGGCAAATACAAGGCACCATACATTGGCTCAACCTCTTTTTCCTGCCCATCGTAAACCTTTTCGCCATCCAGCCATAGCTCGTGATAAGCCTGCGTTTTTGGCAGTAGATGCTCACTTAGCTTTGCAGACCATGTATACACCTCTTCATGCAGCTTCGATTGATTCGGATTGACATTACACATTACGTTACGATTGACATCTCCGCATGCTGCGATACAGTCTAACAGTGCCTCATGAATTTCCTGCATATACTTTTTCATATTCCATTTTAAAATTCCATGTACTTGGAATGCTTGACGTGTTGTTAGCTTGAGCGAGCCATTGCCATACTTTCTCCCCATCTCATCCATTACAAGCCATTGTGCTGGTGTCGCTGCCCCACCTGGTGTACGCACACGTGCCATAAATTGATAAGCTGGTTCAAGCTTTTGCTTTTGGCGTTCATTGCGCAAATCACGATCATCCTGCAAATAGCTGCCATGAAACTTCATTAAGCGATTATCATCATCAGGAATGCCTGAGCTTAATGGGTTGTTCATCGTTTCTTCAAGCGTACCACGCAAGTAATTGCTTTCACTTTTTATTCGTTCCACATCACTTGGCTTACCAGGCTGTGGTGGTAATACAACTTTCTCCGTCATTCTATTCGCCTCATTTCATTTTCCATCTAATAAACATCTCTTTGATAACGTTGTTGCTGCTTTAAATTGTTGATATATTCTGCTGCCTGCTCAGCTGCTTTTGCCCCTTGCTCTGCAATAATGGCATGAAGCGTTTTATCAACATCAGCCGCCATTGTCTTCTCATCGCCACATACATAAATGACAGCACCTTGCTCAATCCACTCATATAGCTCCTTTGCATGCTCCTGTAAGCGATGCTGGACGTATACTTTCTCCTCACCATCACGTGAAAATGCTGTTGTCAAATTTGTTAATGCGCCATCCTTTACCCAGCCCTGCCAATCTGTTTGATAGAGGAAGTCAGTCACGAAATGCTGGTCACCAAAAAATAGCCATGACTTGCCTTCCGCTCCGCGTGCTGCACGCTCCTCCACGAATGAGCGGAATGGTGCAATCCCTGTACCAGCACCAATCATAATAATTGGTATATTGTCATCCTGTGGTAATTTAAAATTCGGATTCGCATGAATATAAATAGGCAGCTTTTGCCCAATCTCAATGCGCTCTGCAATTTGACCTGAGCAAACACCAAGCCGATCGCGCCCATCTGTCTCGTAGCTCACTTTGCCGATTGTTAAATGCGCCTCTTCCTCATTTGCTTCCTGACTTGAGGCAATCGAGTATAAGCGTGCTGGAATTTTGCGCAATAGCTCAACAAATTGCTGCGCATTCCACGAAAATGGACCAAAGCTTCGTACCACATCTAATAAATCTCGACCGTATACATAGTCCTTCCACTTCTGATCATCTTGTAAAAGCTCCGCTAAATCCGAATTGACTGTAAAGTTTTGAATTTTTTGTAGCAACGGCTTTGATAATACCGTAATTTCAAGCTTTCTTTGTAGCACTTTACCTAATGGTACAGCTTGCTCATCCACTTGAACGATTTCCTCTTGCTGGAAGCCTAATGCTTCAATTAATAAGTGAACTAGCTGCTCATCGTTTTCAGGTAAAATGCCAATGCTATCACCTGGCGCGTATGTTAATCCTGATTCCTCTAATGAAAGTTCAACATGGTATGTCACTTTATTAGAGCCGCGTCCATTTAAATTAATTTTTTCAAGCACCTCTGCATAAAATGGATTCTTTTTCGAATATTGTGTACTACTAGCTTCTTTCGTTATCGCACTTGTTTGCGAGGCAGTAGCTGGAGCCGCTGTGACTAATGCATTTTTCACATTTTCAAACCAACCTGCTGCTAAGTCATCATAATCTAAATCACAGTCAACACGTGGCACGATGCGCTGTGCACCAAGCTTTGCTAATTGCTCATCAAAGTCAGCACCTGTTTTGCAGAAAAACTCGTAAGAGCTATCGCCAAGCGCTAACACAGAATACTGTATACTCTCTAGCTTCGGCGCCCGTTTGCTATATAAAAATTCATGGAATTGAATCGCATTATCTGGCGGTGTCCCCTCGCCATGTGTACTCGTAATAATAAATAAATTTGTTAACTTCTTTAGCTGATTTGTTTTAAATGCTGACATTGCTAAGACGGTTGCCTCTACACCAGCGTCCTTCAGTTCTTTCCCAAGCTTTTCCGCTAAGCTTTGAGCATTACCTGTTTGCGAGCCATATAAAATCGTTGCTGATTGCGGCTCTGTAGCAATCACCTTTACCTCTTCTGCTGTGTCAATAACCGGCACTACTGCTGTCGCTGGTACAACGCTTAAATAACCTGTTAACCAAATTTTTTGATAGTCATTTAATGTAGGTAATAGCGTGTTTAATTGTTTTACTTGCTCCTCACTAAAAGGGCTGTTCAATACTTGTAAAGTCAAGTTTTCCACCTCTCGAATCATTAGCTAATTATTTCAAACGAATTTTTTCGTTCTTTTCAATTTGAACGACATGCCCATCTTGTATAACGAGTGTAATCGTTCCAAATTTAATCGACCCTAACATTTCTTTAATGCTTTCAAGTGTAAGCTCACTATTGCTCTTTTGCTTTGTCATTCATGTCCCCCCTTATTTGCAAAGCCTCTTGCACTCGCTCTATTAATACTTGCTGAACATTGTCGTCATAACCTAAACTGGAGCATAAAATGACACGTGAACGGTCAAATTCCGATGCTTTTATATCTTTTTCAATCCCTTTGCTTAACAGCCCAGAAAATAATAAATATGGCACGATAAATAATTGCTTCACATCGCGTTCTTTAATCGCTTCTAGCGCATCTTGAAAGGCTGGACCTGCTCCATATAAAAAGCATGCCTTTACAGATGAAAAACCAAATTTGCTACGCACGAGCTCACTAATTTCCTGCATATCTCGCACAACAGCTGTATCGCTGCTGCCTCGCCCTATTAATAGCACCTCTGCTTCATGTGAAATTTCAATTTGTTGCTCCTGAATGCGCTTATAAATGGTAGCAATTAATTTGTCGTGAATTCCAAATGGTCGCCCAAGTGTAAATTGCACATGTGGATAAAGCTGCGCTTTTTCTATTTCTAACGGAATATCCTCCTTGGCATGCTGCGCTGTTAATAGCAGCAATGGCACAATCGCTATTGTTGTTGCTCCTTGTGCTACACAACGCCCAACACCCTGCACTATATCTGGCTCTACTAGCTCTAAAAACGCAATCTCCTGAATTTCAATAGGAATTTGCTGTTTAACCGCTTCAATAAATTGAAGGGCCTCCCCCACTCCTTGCTTTAGTCTTGTGCCATGACCGATATATAAAATAGCCTGCATTTCTACACAACACTTTCACTTAATTGATTTTGCACCTCAAACCATTGAATTTTTTCTCGCAATGAAACCACTTCTCCAACAATAATAATGCTAGGATTTTTCACATTGCTCTCCAATGCAATGTCAACAATTGTCTCAAGCGTCCCTGTAACGGTTTGCTGTTCTTCAAATGTCCCCATATGAACAAGGGCAACAGGCGTTGTCGCAGCACGCCCATATTTTAATAGTTGATTACAAATATAAGGTAAATTGCCAACACCCATATAAATCGCTAATGTATCGACGCCATTAGCAAGGCTTTCCCATTTAATTGAATCATCCTTCCCTTCTCTCATATGCCCTGTCACAATAGCAAAACTTGAGCCAAGATCACGATGCGTCACAGGGATGCCTGCATAGGCTGGCGCTGCAATACCAGATGTAATTCCTGGAACGATTTCATATGGAATATGGTGGCTTGCTAATACTTCTGCCTCCTCGGCACCACGTCCAAAGACAAATGGGTCTCCACCCTTTAAACGCGTTACCACCTTACCTTGCTTTGCATACTGTACAAGTGAATGGTTAATATGCTCTTGAATCATCGCATGGCGATTTGGCAGTTTTCCACAAAAAATCAATTGTGCATTTGGCTTTGCATAGCTTAATAACTCATGATTAATTAAACGATCATATAAAATAACATCCGCTTCTTTAATACAACGAAGTCCTTTTACCGTGATAAGCTCTACATCTCCAGGCCCAGCACCAACAATATAAACTTTACCCATGAACTACCCCTCCAATACTTATAGGTAAACTATGTTTTAAAAACGAATAATTCCAATAAGTTTACTTTACTATATGCTCATTGATTGGTAAAATAACAATTAATAATCGAGGCTATCAGCAAATATAATCGTGTGGAAGAAAGGGGATTACTAGATGAATATTGAGGAGCTTCATACGTTTATTAAGTTATGCGAAATAAAAAATTTCACAAAAACCGCTGATGCACTATGTATGTCACAGCCAACGGTAAGCTTACATATTAAAAACTTAGAAAGGGAATTTCAAACACAGCTTTTCCAACGTTCCCCTAAGCTACTTTGCATTACACCTACTGGGGAAATATTGCTAGAGCGAGCGAGGCAAATGGTACAGCTCTATGAACAAACAAGTCAGGAGCTATTAGATTATCACCATACAGTGCAAGGTCATCTAAAAATCGGTGCAAGCTTTACAATTGGTGAATACATCCTTCCTCCATTACTTGTTAAATTAAAAGAACAATACCCTGAGCTTTCCTTTCAAATTATTATTGGTAATACTGAGGAAATTGTTCAATGTGCTAAGCTTTTTCAAGTTGATATCGGCTTAGTTGAAGGCAAAACAAACGAAAAAGAAATTATCGTAGAGCCGTTTAAAGATGATGAGCTAGTAATTGTTTCCGCCGCCTGCCATCCGTTAGCAGCTAAAAAAAATGTGTCAATTGCTGATTTGCAAAATGAAGATTGGATTACGCGTGAAATTGGCTCAGGAACAGGCGAATATTTAAAGCAGTTTTTACAAGCAAATGAGCTGAAAGTAAAAACATTAATGTCCATTAGCAGCATCCAAGGAATAAAGGAAACTGTTATGAATAATTTAGGTCTTTCCATGCTATCAAAAAGTGTTATCGAACGAGATTTAAAGACGGGTGAAATGCATGTAATACAGCTCGATGCCCCTCCTCTTTTACGGACACTATCGTACATTTACGCACCTTCAATGAAAGAAAAAAGGAATGTCAACATATTCATTGAAGCATTGCGTCAACTATTTTAAGAAATGGAGCTTATATAAATGAAAAACCTTATACAAATTTTAGAGCCGATTCGTATCGCCTTTAAAGCCGGCCAAGAAATTTTAACTGTTTATCATACAAACGAGATGAACATCGAATTAAAAAATGATGAATCTCCTGTCACAATTGCAGACAAAAGGGCACATCAAATTATTTATTCACAGCTTATCAGCAGCTATCCACATATTCCTGTCATTAGTGAGGAGGGCGAGCTTGCAGATTATACAGAGCGCAGCAAATGGCATGCTTTATGGCTAGTTGACCCGCTAGATGGCACAAAGGAATTTATTAAACGCAACGGGGAATTCACCGTCAATATCGCCCTCGTTGAAGATGGCACACCTGTGCTTGGCGTTATTTATTGCCCTGTACTTGATACAATGTATTTTGCCTCTAGCGAACTCGGCTCATATCAATTAATCAATTGCACTCAACGTCTCGAAAAAATTGATAGCGAAGGTGCATTGTTAACAATTGCTCAAAAGTTGCCTATCGAAACAGCTAGAGAATCCTTTGCTATTGCTGTAAGTCGCTCACATTTTTCCAACGAGACAGAGGCATATATTCAAAAAATGCGGGAGCAGCATCAACAAATCGAGCTTGTAACATCTGGTAGCTCCATTAAAATGTGCCTCGTCGCAGAAGGTAAGGTTGATGTCTACCCCCGCTTCAGCTACTCAATGGAATGGGATACTGCTGCTGGTGAAGCCATCGTAAAATATAGTGGCGGCCAAGTACTTGATACGACAACAAATCAGCCTTTGCTCTATAATAAAGTGCAATTAAAAAATCCATTCCATATTGTGACAAGAGCATAGAAAATCCTATTATCTAAAGTGTAAGAAAGCCATTTTTCACAATGAATTCTTACACTTTTTAATTTCTCTGACTAACAAATTGCTTGCGTGCGAATTACTATTTTCCACCTATCTTCAATACTTCTTTGACAATATAATCCGCAGCATCCTCTAAGGAAATATCGCTTGTGTCAATTGTAATATGCGGTTTTTCTGGCTCCTCATATGGGCTCGAGATTCCTGTAAAATCTGCTATTTCCTGTGCACGAGCTTTTTGGTAAAGCCCTTTAACATCACGTTTTTCACATACTTCAAGCGGTGTGCTCACATATATTTCAATATAAGCATCTCCGACGATTTGCTGTGCTTTGCGGCGTTCCTGCTCAAAAGGTGAAATAAACGATGTTAATGTAATTAATCCCGCATCGTTCATCAGCTTCGCCACCTCTGCGATGCGGCGAATATTTTCGATACGTCCAGCCTCTTCAAAGCCCAAATCTTTATTTAATCCTAATCGCACATTATCACCATCAAGCAGCATCGTATGGTAGCCTAATGATACAAGGCGCTTTTCTACTTCGTTTGCTAGTGTCGATTTCCCTGAGCCAGAAAGCCCTGTGAACCATAATGTTAATGGCTTTTGTCCTTTTTGCTCAGCACGCACCTCGCGCGTCACATCTGTTTGCTGCCAAAAAATATTTTTATTATCTTCAACAGCCTCTTGCACGACACCGCATGCCGCAGTCATATTCGTAATGCGATCAATTAAAATAAAATTGCCTAATGCCTCATTTCGTTCAAAGGCATCAAAAACAACCTTTTCAGATAATGCAATATCACATGTCGCCAACTCATTTTTAGTAATTTTATCCGCCTTTAAATGCTGGCCTGTATTAATGTCTACCTTATGATGAATTGCAACAATTGTGCTAGGAATCGTTTTCGTTCCTACTTTAATGAAATAGTTTTTTCCCACCTCAAGCTCTGTATCATCCATCCATAAAATTTGAGCCGTCAACAAATCTGCTACTGCAATTTCCCTGTCTGTTGTTAATACACAGCCGCGCGAAACATCTACCTCTCTGTGTAATTGGATTGTCACAGGCTGCCCCGCACTAGCAATTTGCACTTCACGATCTGTGACGAAAATGCTTTTTACCTTCGCCTTTTCATTGCTTGGCAATGTCGTAATTTCATCACCGACTGCGATTTTCCCTGCCTCAATTTGTCCTTGGAAGCCTCGGAATGTATGGTTCGGTCTACTCACACGTTGAACAGGCATTAAGAAAAAATCTTGCTCTTGCTCTTGATGAATGTCCACTGACTCTAAATAAGGCAGCAATGCTAAACCATCGTACCATGGCGTATTTGCAGATTTTTTCGTAATATTGTCTCCGTTCGTCGCAGAAACTGGAATTACTTGCACACTCTCTAAACGAAACTCCTCAATCAACTGCAAGAAGTCATTTTTAATTTTCGTAAAGCGTACTTCATTAAAATTCACTAAATCCATCTTATTGATAGCAAGCACAAGATTTTTTACACCCATTAGCGCACAAATACGTGCATGACGCTTCGTTTGTGTAATAACGCCCTTTGTTGCATCTACTAAAATAATCGCAAGGTCTGCAAAGGAAGCCCCCACAGCCATGTTACGTGTATATTCCTCATGCCCTGGAGTATCCGCCACAATAAATGAACGATGGTCTGTTGTAAAATAACGATAAGCAACATCAATTGTTATTCCTTGCTCACGCTCTGCCAGCAAACCATCTAAAAGCAGTGAATAATCAATTTCCCCACCGCGGCTTCCTAGCTTGCTATCTAGCTCCAAAGCTTTTTCTTGGTCAGCAAATAATAGCTTTGCATCATACAGCATATGGCCAATTAATGTTGATTTACCATCATCGACACTGCCGCATGTAATGAACTTCAATAAACTTTTCATTTTAGAAATACCCCTCTCGCTTACGTCTTTCCATGCTGCCAACAGCCTCTTGGTCGATTACGCGCGTTGTACGCTCGGATGTCACTGCGCCTAATGTTTCTTCAATAATCTCATCCAATGTCACCGCATTTGATTCGACACCACCTGTTAATGGATAGCAGCCTAATGTACGGAAGCGAACCTTTTTCAATAGCACTTCCTCATCTGGCTGTAGACGCATGCGCTCATCATCGACCATAACATAATTGCCCTCACGATAAACGACAGGTCTTTCCTTTGCAAAATAAAGAGGCACAATATCGATATTTTCTCGGCGAATATATTGCCAAATATCCTTTTCTGTCCAATTAGAAATCGGGAAAACACGTATACTTTCACCTTTATGAATCTTCGTATTAAAGTGCTTCCACATTTCAGGACGCTGGCTTTTTGGGTCCCATGCGTGGTTTTTATTGCGGAATGAGAAAATGCGCTCCTTTGCACGAGACTTCTCCTCATCACGTCTACCACCACCAAAGGCGGCTGTAAAACCATATTTATTTAAACCATCCTTCAATGCCTGTGTTTTCATGATATCCGTATAAGCTGAGCCGTGGTCAAATGGATTTATATTTTGCGCAAGCCCTTCCTCATTCGCATGCACAATCATGTCAATACCTAGCTCCTTCGCACGACGGTCGCGAAACTCTATCATCTCTTTAAATTTCCATGTCGTATCGATATGCATAAATGGAAATGGTGGCTTTTCAGGGTAGAATGCTTTCATTGCTAAATGTAGCATTACAGAGCTATCCTTACCAATCGAATAGAGCATAACAGGGTTTTCACACTCTGCAGCTACTTCCCTAATAATATAAATTGCTTCTGCCTCAAGCTGATCAAGATGTGTAAGTTCAGTCATTTGCGATTCTCCTTTTCATTACTCTGTATGAAGTCCACATTCCGTTTTCCCTTGCCCCTGCCATCTACCCGCACGCAAATCCTCTAATGTAAAAGCAGGCTTTGTGCAATGTGAGCAGCCGATACTTGGATAGCCTTGGTCGTGCAGCACATTATACGTAAGCTCATGCTTTGATACATAGCGCCATACATCTTTCCATGTCCAATGAATGAGCGGGCAAATTTTAATTGATTTAAATCGATTATCCTTATTGATAAACTCTACATTTTGACGTGTTTCCGATTGCTCACGGCGCAAACCAGAAATCCAGGCTTTTGCTCCTGATAGCACTTCATTTAACGGCTCTAATTTGCGAATATTGCAGCATTGATTCGGATTTGTTTCCCATAATTTATCGCCAAATTGCTGTGCCTGCTGCTCTAGTGTTAATGCAGGCTTTTTTAGCACAATATTCAACGTCGGATATTTTTCACGTACACGCTCAATCGTTTCATACGTTTCTTTAAAATGCACATCCGTATCTAAAAAGACAATTTGTGCATCTGGCTGCACTTTAGCAATTAAATCAATGAGCACAATGCCTTCAATACCAAAGCTGCATGCATAAACAATATCTTTGCCATACTGCTCATAGCTCCATTTAATAACCTCTAAAGCCCCTTTATATTGTTCATCAATTTCAAATGATATTTCAGGATTTTCCCACGTATTATACGTTAACAAGCTACTCCCCCCTATATGATAAAATCCTCTGGGATAAACACTTTCATTTCTTTTGGACTAACATAAACGATTTCTCCAACTTTTAAATCTAATTGTCCAAACTCCTCTTTGCTCAGCTCCACTTCGACATATGCCTCAATATCCTCACGTCGCATTTCAATATGCCAAGTAGGTCCAACCGAATGCATAAAGGTAATTTTCGCTGCAATTTCATCCTTATTTTGTCGTATGCGCTCAACCTTTAAATGATGTGGTCGTACGTAGCCCACTGCATCCGCCCCATCTTTATCAAGGTAATCAGGTGCATCCAACTGGGCGCTACCTAAATTTAACTTTCCTTGCTGCAATCGACCGTGGAATAAATTCACATTGCCTAAGAAGTCATAAACAAAGGGGCTAACAGGCTTATCATAAACTTCTGAAGGCGTTCCAATTTGCTCAATTTTCCCTTTATTCATAATAACGATGCGGTCTGCTACATCGAGCGCTTCCTCTTGATCATGTGTGACAAAGACACTCGTTATATGCATTTCATTATGCAATTTGCGTAGCCAGCGGCGTAATTCCTTTCGAACCTTTGCATCAAGCGCCCCAAATGGCTCATCTAATAGCAGCATTTTTGGTTCCACTGCTAATGCTCGTGCTAGTGCAACACGTTGACGTTGCCCACCTGATAGCTGTGATGGATAGCGATGTGCAAAGCCACTTAGCTTTACTAGCTCTAAAAGCTCATGCACCTTTTGCTCGATATCCTTTTTCGATGGTCGCAAGCTTTTTTTGCGTACATTTAAACCGAATGCTACATTATCAAACACCGTCATATGCTTGAATAGCGCATAGTGTTGAAAAACGAAGCCAACATCTCGTTGATTGACATGCACTGTGCTTAAATCTTTCCCATCAAATGCGATGCTGCCTTCCTCAATCGATTCTAGCCCTGCAATCATGCGCAAGAGTGTCGTCTTTCCTGAGCCAGATGGACCTAGCAGTGCTACTAACTCCCCTTTACCAATCGTTAAATTAATATTTTTCAATGCTTGAAATGAGCCATAATGCTTTGTTACCTCACGTATTTCAATCGACATGCTATTCACCTACTTGTTTTTCTGTCTTGTATTCAATAAATGATTTAATAATCAATGTAGCGAGTGCCAGTAACGACATCAGTGATGCTACCGCAAAGGCTGCCGAAAACTGATATTCGTTATATAAAATTTCTACATGTAAAGGCATTGTATTTGTCATGCCTCGAATTCTGCCAGATACTACTGATACAGCTCCAAACTCACCGATTGCACGCGCACTACATAAAATCATGCCGTATAGTAAACCCCATTTAATCGTTGGCAATGTCACACGAATAAACATTTGCCAGCCACTCGCCCCAAGTGAAATGGCAGCTTCCTCCTCTGCCTTCCCCTGTGTTTGCATCACCGGAATAAGCTCGCGTGCAATAAATGGCAACGTCACAAACATCGTGACAATAATAATACCTGGTGTTGAAAAAATAATTTTGATTCCCCAATCCATTAAAAGCGAGCCTACAGCACTTCTTGGGCTAAACAGTAAAATAAAGATTAACCCTGCAATGACAGGAGAAATAGCGAATGGCAATTCGATTAAAGACAGCAATAACTGCTTTCCTCTAAAGTGGAATTTCGTAATACACCATGCTGCTGCTATACCAAATATCGTATTCAGTGGTACTGTGATGACAACAACAAGTAGCGTTAATTTAATCGCAGATAAAGCATCACTCTCTGTAATCGCTGCAAAATAAACAGCTGCTCCTTGCTCAAACGCCTTCACAAAAATAAAAACTAACGGTACAATTAAAAACAATGCTAAATATAGGAGCATACATGTAATTAAAACCCGCTTCATTGTTCCCCCTCCTAATCCTCTTGCAATACATGCTTTTGGCTCCATTTTTGTAGGAAATTAATAAAAATTAAACAAATAAATGAAACAACGAGCATCACAACCGCAATAGCTGTTGCTCCAGCATAGTCAAACTGCTCTAGCTTTGTCATAATCATTAACGGGGCTATTTCCGTTTTCATCGGCATATTGCCTGCGATAAAGACAACGGAGCCATATTCACCAAGCCCCCTTGCAAATGCGAGAGAAAACCCTGCTAATAAAGCTGGTAATACCTCAGGGAAAATGATTTTGCGGAAAATTTGCCCGCGCGTCGCCCCTAAGCTTGATGCAGCCTCCTCAACCTCACGCTCTAACCCTTCTAGCACAGGCTGCACCATACGTACAACGAACGGTAAGCCAATAAACATCAGGGCAAGAGTAATACCGAGTGGTGTAAACGAAACTTTGATTCCTAGCAGGCTAAACCATTGACCGAGCCAGCCATCCTTCGTATATAAAGTCGTCAATGCAATACCTGCTACTGCTGTCGGTAAGGCAAAAGGTAAGTCAATTAGCCCATCGATTAATCTTTTGCCTGGGAAGCTATAGCGAACAAGCACCCATGCAATTAATAGCCCAAAAATGCCATTAAAAAGAGCTGCTGCAAATGCTGTAGCAAAAGATATTTTATAAGCATGCATGACGCGTTCATTCGTCACAGCCTTCCAAAAATCTACCCAGCCTAATTTAGAGGACTCAATAAATATCATGGATAGCGGAATTAAAATAAATAAGCTTAAATACAGCATTGTAATCCCCATTGACAAGCCAAAGCCTGGCAATACATTTTTCTTTTTTTTCATCATTTACACCACCATCTATTACTGGTAAATCGAATCAAACACACCATCGTCACTAAAATGTGTTTGCTGTGCCTCTCGCCAGCTACCAAATTTCTCATCAATCGTAAACAATTTAATTTCAGGGAATTCGCTACGATACTTCTCAGCAATCTCTTCATTACGTGGGCGATAATAATTTTTAGCGGCTATTTCTTGCCCAATATCAGAATATAAAAACTGTAAATAGGCTTCTGCCACTTCTCTCGTGCCTTTGCGATCCACATTTTTATCTACTACTGCTACTGATGGCTCCGCTAAAATACTGATGGACGGTGCAACAATTTCAAATTCATTGTTTTTCATTTCCTTCAAAGCTAATAGCGCTTCATTTTCCCAAGTAATTAAAACATCGCCAATCCCTTTTTCAACAAATGTTGTTGTCGAGCCACGCGCGCCTGAATCTAGCACCTCTACATTTTTATAAATACTTGCAACAAATTCTCTAGCCTTCTCTTGATCGTTTCCATATTGCTCCAATGCAAAGCCCCACGCCGCTAAATAATTCCAACGAGCTCCTCCAGATGCCTTTGGATTTGGTGTGATAACTGAAATATCTTCCTTGGCTAAATCATCCCAATCTTTAATGCCCTTTGGATTGCCTTTACGGACTAAAAAGACGATTGTTGATGTATACGGAGCCGAATTATTGTCCAAACGGCTCATCCAGTTTTCATCAATTAATTTTTGGTCTGCAATAGCATCAATGTCGTACGCTAAAGCTAATGTCACAACATCAGCATCTAAACCATCAATAACTGAGCGTGCCTGACTGCCTGAGCCACCATGTGACTGTTTAATAACAACCTCCTGCCCTTTCTCAGCTTGCCAATAGGCCGCAAACTCCTTATTAAATTCATCATATAATTCACGTGTCGGGTCGTATGAGGAATTTAAAATTTGCACTTTCCCCTCAGAAGCATCGCTATTAGCACAGCCTGCTAATAAAAACACAGCAAATAAAATTACCATTACCTTTTTCATAAAATCCCCCTTATATAATTATTCTTATTCGCAAAGTATGTTTTAAAGCTGCATTCTTTTATGAATTATGCCGAGGCGTAATTGCGTCCGGATTTTTTCGAACTTTTCCAAGCAGCCCTCCTTTTCAAAACCTGTGACAGCTATGAACAAAAAAGACCACTCCATAGAAAAGAATCGCTTCTTTTCTAAAAGAGTGGCCTCTAGTTTTTCTAGTGAGCTACTACAATATAATCATGCTTTATTAAAACCGACTAATCTTATAGAAATAATTTAACATGAAATTACAAAATGTCAACACTATTTTCAAAAATGCATTAAGAAAATAATCCATTTGCTAAATACGCCTTCATCTTGTTTCTCTCCTAATCCAATGATTTCTCAAAAATAATTTTATGTCTGCCTTTTTCATCAATAAATGTTGAAATAATGTCAAAGCCATGCTTTAAATTTGTGATGAGCATTGCCTTACGCTGATTGCGTCCATATGTACGGATTTGTTGGAAGCCTAGCTTTTGAACCTCTTTATGCTGTTGCACCATTAGATTGCTAGCAATTCCCCGTCCACGCTGGCTTTCATGCACACCACCTAGCCAGCTGTAAAATACTTGGTCAGGGTGTATGTAGCCTAGCTTAAAGCCAATCAACTGCCCATCCTCTATAGCAAATAAACAAAGCAACCCATCTTTATTTTCAAGCTTCTCCAATCTCAGCTCCGCCCCCTCAAAAACATGTGCATGAAGTGCTTGTAGCTGTGCCATATATTGATGTGGCACACCTTTTACAATCTCAATTTGCATATTATTTCACCTCCTATGCTAAAATAAGCTTAACTTTTCACAGCAAAAGTCCAATACTGATGGGATAAAAGTGCCTCAATCAGAGAGGAGGACTCCTTGAACAAGCTTGAAAAAATCTGAACACAATTGTAATTAACAAATTTAAAGAAGGTCTTGCCTATGCTCGAAAAATTAAACATCTTTCTTCAACGCTATATTGCGATTTTAACACCACTTAGTCTTATTATTGGTGTTTTGTTTGAAAATATTTTACATCACTTGCTTTTTCTTGTTGCATGGATATTTGCCTTCATGACATTTGCTGGCAGTTTACGCATGAAATTCAAAGACTTAACCATTTTTATTAAGCATCCTATCGTTATTTTAATATCGATTGCCTTTTTACATATTGTTATGCCTTTATGGGCGTACTTGCTATCCACTATCATATTTGATGATCATTTATTAATTGTTGGCTTTGTGTTATCTGTTGCTGTACCTACTGGTGTAACGAGCATGATTTGGATTACGATTTGTAAAGGAAATATACCTTTAGGTTTATCTATTATATTAATTGATACATTACTTGCTCCAATCATTATGCCTTTTCTTTTACTCCTCGTTTCTGGGGAAAGAATTGAGCTTCAGCTATCTTCATTAATGATTAGTTTAACCTTTATGATTGTACTACCGACATTGCTAGGTATTGCCGTCAATGAATTATCAAAGGGGCAAATTCCACAAAAAATTTCGAGTAAACTTGCACCCTTTTCAAAGCTTGCTTTGTTTGCCGTCATTATGATTAATAGCAGCACAATTGCACCTTATTTAAAAAATATCAATATGGAGTTAGTTACTGTTATCAGCTTAATACTTGTTATCGCCATATGTGGCTATATTTTCACAATGCTAATTGGACGTTATTTATTATCTGATGACAGCCATATCACAGCTTTCATCTTTACAGGAGGTATGCGCAATATCGCATTAGGTGTTGTCATCGCAACAACATATTTCCCAGCGAAGGTTGCTATGCCTGTTGTATTCGGTATGCTGTTCCAGCAAGTTTTAGCATCTGTTGTCAGTAAAGTTGTGACAAAGGCTTCTACTTAATGTTTTCTTAATATATAGGTATAAAGATTTATAATTTAAAATTGGATACCACTTTCAACATATAAACTGTACAATAACGATAGGTATTTAGTTAAAATTATAAATAGGATGTGAGCATATGAAGGAACAATCTAAAGTTTCTTTTGTTAACAGTATTTTCACGAAATTGACTTTGCTAATTATTGCCGTTATTACATTAACAGCTGGAGTAATCGGTGGGTCAAGCTACTACTTAACGAAAAAAGAGCTTGTTCAGGCAGGAGAAAACGATATTAAACACCTTGTCAACACAGCCATCGTGACATTGAGTGTCTTAGATGACCAAGTAAAGGCCGGCAATATGACATTGGAGGAGGCACAAGCACAGGCTCGCGTGCTGCTTAGTGGACCTCAGCTCGCAGAAGGCTACGATTTTAAAAATTCTTCATTCCTTTATAAAAAGGATGGCTATTTAGTTGCTTATGATGACAATTATGCAGCAGTTCTCCATCCATCAAATCCAATCGGTCATATACCTGAGGATACGACAAATCGTGAAAACATGGTACTTGCTGCAAAGGCAACAGACGCTCACAGCCATTTTCATCATTTTAACGATATTGATGATGCAGGTAAGCAGGTAACAAAGACAGCATATATGGAACAATTCGAGCCATGGGGCTGGTATGTAGGGATGAGCGTATTTGATGCCACTTTTTATGGCGAGCTCAATAAAATAAAATGGTATATTATCGCAATGACTATCATCATTACATTAATTGGCATTACACTATTTTATATGGCTTCACGCAAAAAATTCAAGCTATTAGAAGCTATTTCGAATGCCTTTTTAGATATTGCCAACCGCAAAATCCATGCAAAATCATTACCTGAGTCAAAAGATGAAATTGGACATCTCGGACAATCCTTTAACCATATGTTAATGCAGCTACGTGATCTGATTGGTCGATTGCAGGAAACGAGTAGCCAAGCAGCAGAAACCTCTCTCTCCTTATCCGCTATTTCTGAGGAAACGGCCTCAAGCAGCGAGGAAGTGGGACGTGCCATGAATGATATCGCTAGTGGGACTGCAAGCCAGTCTACAGATTTAGAGCAAACGACACAGCAAATTGAACGACTTAATACATCCATCGCGGCAATGAATCAACAAAACGATACGATTCAGAAAATGATGGCACAGTCTGAAACGGCGGCATATCAAGGGCAAGAAAAGGTTCAACACCTTAAACAATCCAATGAACAATCCTTGATTTCATCGAATGAGGTAAGCGAAAATATTGCAAGCTTACATAGTAAAATTAGCGAAATTTCAAGAATTACAACAGCAATCGAAAGCATCTCATCTGAAACAAACTTACTAGCATTAAACGCAAGTATCGAGGCGGCACGTGCGGGCGAGCACGGAAAAGGCTTTGCTGTAGTTGCCGAAGAAGTACGCAAACTAGCTGAGCAGTCCAATGAAGCAACGAAACAAATTCAAAGCATGATTTCAACGATTGAAATCGAAACAGAAAAAACGGTACAGGCTGTTGCTGAAACAATTGACCGCTCACAACAGCTCGATATGGCTGTTAATGAGACTGAGCAGGAGTTTAGCCAAATTGTCACAGCTATTACTGCGACAACACAGGCAATTACAGTACTAAATCAGGAGTTATCAGCAATCACACTACAAAACCAAGCAATTACTGACGCTATTCAAAATGCATCGGGTATTTCTAATCAAACAGCGGCAGCGGTTGAGCAAATAACCGCCTCTATTGATGAACAAATTGGTGCAATCGCTCAAGTAGCCGTATCAGCGGAGCAATTAACAGACTTAAGCCAAACATTGAGTAGCATTGTAGAGAAATATGAGCTATAGAACTTTGACTATCACCATTTCTTCAATGTTTTAACAATAAATCAATTACGCCGAGGCGTAATTGATTTATTTAATAATATGGATGTTGGTGCTGCGGACAACCAAATAACAGACAACCCCCATGCACATAAAAGTTCATTTCTAGCGGTGGGATATAGCCTTGCTGTAGACCCCTTGGTAAGCACTGAATTTGCTGAAATTCTGCCTGTAATTCTTGCAGACGCTCTGCCTTATCCTCAGCTGTCCAATTAGGTTCCACAGATTCATTTTCAACCTCTACTATCATTTCTCTTATATGCTGCAATGCCGTAGCGAGGATAGCGTCCATTCGCTCTACCTTCCCTAGCTTCCACAAGCTATAGCTATATCGTTCAATTGCATAGGATGAAAAAATGACTTCTCCCCATTCCCTTTCAAAATAGTCCACCGCCATTGTAAACTCACCCATCTCAATCAATAATTCTGCTAGCTCACTCCAGCCAATAAAATGGTCATCTTCATCTGACCATTGCCGAATATACGGTAAAATATCTTCACCAGCTTGTAATCGATAATATAGCTCATATAGCTTTTCATAGCTCGATGGCTCTGCAATTTCTACAAGGCATTGCGCTGCCTGCTGCCATTTTCGATTTTCCGCATAGACATATGCTAAATTATGCAAAATAACAGGCAATCGCTCCATTTGTAATGCCTTTTCTAACATTTGCTCAGCCAGCTTATACTCACCTAAATGCGCCAATATTTGACCATATAATGCATATGGAAAAACATGATTTGGCTGCTGTACAACTACTTCCTCCGCTAAAGGCTTTGCACAGATAGGCTTCTCCTCCTCATGCATATAAAACCAAGCTAAATTATGTAAATTCTCAATCGTTCGCTCATTTGCAACTAATTGTTTAACCCTTGCAAATGCCTTATCGTATTCGTTATCAACGAAGTATTGCAACGCCTTTTTCATAAAGTCCTCCTTCTCCGATGCACAAGCCATGCACATATATTTAAAATAATTGTAACAGATTGTTTGGGTGCCAGGCACACATACAATTCTCACACAATTTATGTTTGACTTCTTTAGAGGATAGTGATAAATTTACTAAAGTAGTAATTTAGTAAATTACTAAATTAGAAAGGATGATTAACAATGAAAATACCTACACATTTAAAGCATAAACCAGTTATTGTTGCGGAAAACTATGCAAATATCGATGGTCGCACTGCCTATAAAACAGATGCACAGGGGCTGTCACTTGGCTTAGCACAATGGAACGATCGTGGCAAAGTCGATATTTCTGCAAAAGTATGGCGTCATACAGGGGGCAAATGGTCACGCCAATCTGAGGAATTGCCTCTACACCGCGTACTCGATTTAGCTATTTTAGTATGTGAGGCACAGCTACATTTTAAAGATGCTTATCGCTACGAAAATTTATACGATGAAGCGAATCCCGTTATTAAACGCGTTGGACTACAAGGTGATGCGATGACGGTGGAAGTATGCACGGAAAATGAGCAAATCAATGAAGATATTCAGCTTTTTAATCAAGCATTAAGCGAGGATGGCGAGCTAATTGGTGAACGCCTGCGCACATTATCACGTATTTTAAAAGAAATGGGTTATTAAAACTCTGTGAGGAAACAAGATGAGCGGACAATTACTACAAGATGATCAACAGCTAAGAAAAGCTTTTTTTAAATTTTTAATTCCTGTCATGCTAGCAAATGTGCTGCAATCATTAGGGCAAGTAGCCGCAATGCTTATTGTTGGGCGCAATTTAGGCGATGATGCACTCGCAGCCATTGCAGCATTCTTTCCATTTTTCTTCTTTTTAATGGCATTTGCTATCGGTATTGGTTCTGGTAGCTCGATTTTAGTTGGGCAAACATACGGTGCTGGCAATCACGAGAAAATGAAGGAAGTCGTTGGTGTTACTTTAGCCTTTACTACAATTTTATCACTTGCAGTAGCTATATTTGGCGCCTTCGGAATCGAATGGATTTTACGTTTTATGAAAACACCTGCTAATATTTTAGATATGAGTGTCAGCTATGCGAAGATTTTATTTTTCACACTACCAATTATGTTTTGGTACATGACATATACGACATTTATTCGTGGTGTTGGTGATTCAAAAACGCCCTTTATCTTTTTAGTAACAAGCGTTGCATTAAATATCGCCTTTTTACCACCGCTTATTTTTGGCTGGTTTGGGCTACCTGCATTTGGCTTAAACGGTGCCGCGTATGCTGCAGTATTATCGAATTTAGTCACGATGATTTTACTACTTGCCTATTTGCACAAAACAAACCATATTTTACGTTTAGACAAATCTGTTTTACAGCATTTTAAACTGAAAAAGGATATTTTAATTTCCTTATTCAAGCTAGCTATTCCAGCAAGTATTAGCATGGTGGCAATATCTGTCGCTGAAATTGCCGTTATTGGCTTCGTTAATGTTTATGGCTCAAGTGCAACAGCAGCTTACGGTGTTGTAAACCAAGTAGCAAGCTATGCACAAGTACCTGCAATGAGTATTTCCATTGCGACATCTGTATTCGTTGCGCAAGCATTAGGCGCAAACTCAACGGAAATGATTAAAAAAATCCGTAGTATGGGCGTGAAAGTAAACTATTTATTAGGTGGCGCTGTCATTTTAGTCACATATATATTTGCAGAGCCAATTTTATCGCTCTTTATTACTTCAACCGATACAGTTGATATCGCAAGAAATTATTTAATGATTACGTTTTGGAGCTATTTAATATTCGGACATACACAAACCGTTTCAGCAACAATGCGTGCAACAGGTGTCGTACTTTGGCCAACCGTTTTCCTTGTGTTAACAATTTGGCTTGTGCAAGTACCAACCGCCTTCATTTTATCTAATTACACTACCTTTGAACTAAATGGCGTGTGGATGGCATATCCAGTGACATTCTGTGTTCACTTCATTATGCAATATGCTTACTTTAAATTAGGCTGGCAAAAACGCACATTGCAGGCAATGCTGAAGTAATCGGGCGAATTAATATTCTTTATTTTCAAATACAAAAGCTATTAATCAAAAAGGGTGTTTGAAGGACGCTTAGAGAATCTTCTACAGTAGAATTTAAGCGACAATATACGGCAGCAATTCAACAGCAAATTAGCGAATATCCTTTATCGTCTCAAAAACAACCATTTGGGAAAGTTGCTCCCAATGCCTTTGTTGTCACATTACCTAAACAAACATCTGAATCTCCTTCCGCTGTAACTGAAATTATTGATGAGCTATTGCAACATCATCAAATTGCTCGTATTGGAAACGGGCGAGCAACTAAATATATCGTCCAAAAATAACTTAGGGGCCGTCCAGAAAGTGAACTTTCTGAACAGCTCCGCTTTTTTACATAATAAATTTTTGATTAAAATTGTACTCCTGCGGTGGTCACAATAGAGCTTTTCTGCGACGAGTAATCGCAGGAGCAAATGGTTTTAACTGCGACGAGTAACCGCAGGAGCAAATTGTCATCATCCTCGTCGCAAAGGGGGGCGTCCCAAAATGACTTTTCGGACGCCCTCCCTTACTATCTTATTTTACTCTTGATAATGTCATTCCATCACCGAGTGGAACGAGCACCGATTCTAGTCGTGGATGCTGCGCTACTTTTTTATTAAACCTTTTCATTACTTCTGTGTAGCGCTTTTGCTTTGCCTCAGCACTCGCTACACTCCCCCCAGCTAGCACATTATCCGTAACAATTAACGTACCTGGCTCTGCTAATTGAATGCAATATTGTAAGTAATGCTCATAATTTTCTTTATCAGCATCAATAAAGAAAAAATCGAACTTCTCATTATTTAGCGCAAGCTTTTCAAGACTTTGTAATGCTGCACCTGTATGATAGGTCACTTGCTTCTCGAAGCCTGCCTTTATCAAATGTTTATGAGCTAGCTCGGCATAATGCTCCTCTAGCTCTAAGGAGGTTAATGTTCCGCTCTCCTTGAAGCCTCTCGCAATATAAATACCGCTATAGCCATCAAGCGCCCCAATTTCAAGCACCCTTTTTGCACCAGTTATTGAAACAAGCAATGTTAGCAATTTACCTGATGATGGTGATACCGAAATAGCAGGCATGCCGTTTTCTTCGATAGCTGCTGCAACGTCTGCTAAAAGTGCGTCCTCTGTTGAAAAGGTGGCATCAATGTATTGATTAATTTGCTTCATCATTTTGCTGCTCCTTAGCTTCATCCCCTTGAATTTCATCAGCATGTATTTCAAATAGCTGTGTAAATTCGTTAATGACCATATCAAGTGCTTTTAGCTCGCCAATTAATATTTGCTGAATCGATTGAAATTCTGGTTGCTCTAATTGCTGTGCAATCGTCGTGCGTTTAATTGTCAGCTGCTCTAAAAATGTCACAGCTCGCCCTCGTCGAAATGTTTTAGGACCACGTGATATCTCCTCTCTTGCACCACGTCGATGCTCCCCTCGATGCATGCCTCCTCTACCACCTCGTTGAAATTCTCCTCTATGAAAATGTTCATGTCTCATATTTATCGCTCCTTTTGTATACATTTGTATACGTTATAATATTTTAAATTGTATACATATGTATACAATTTGTCAAATTATATTTAAAGAAAGTTGTCACCATGCTAAAATAGCCTCATGACGAAATTAAAGGAGCAATAAATATGACAAACGCAAAACAATGGAAAACTGGCGCAGAAGGTCAAAAATTCGTTGCCTCATACAGCGGAGGTAAAGACAGCACACTCGCCTTATATGAGGCAATGAAAACTGGAGAAGCGATTGGTTTAATTAGCGTGCTTGAAGAAGATGGCGCACGCTCTCGCTCTCATGGAATGACAATCGACTTGGTGAAAGCACAAGCCGATGCAATTGGATTACCGCTTTATCCAGCTGCAACAAGCTGGGAGGATTATGAAGCAACGTTTATTAACACATTAAAGAAAATGAAGGAGCTTGGTGCACAGGCTCTTGTAACGGGTGATCTTGATATGCCTGAGCATGGCTGCTGGCATGAGAAAGTCGCAAATATCGCTGAATTAAAGCTCGGTATGCCTTTATGGGAAGTGGATCATTCAGAAGTGGTTGACCGCTTTATTAGCCTAGGCTTTAAAACACTTATTACAACAGTTAACTTAAAATTTGGTATGTTAGAGAGTGATTTAGGGAAAGTTTTAACATATGACTATGTACAAGAATTAAAAGAACGTGGAATCGATCCTTGCGGAGAGAGCGGTGAGTTCCATACAACAGTCATTGATGGACCTATTTTTAAACATCCCATTGACATTCAACAAGGCGATATTATTCGAGATGGAGACTATGCCTTTTTGCCATTAATATTAAAATAATCAATTACACCTCGGCTAACTCTCGTCCAGATTTTTTCAAGCTTGCTCTTAGGGGCTTCTGCTGAACCAAGATAAAATGTCGCAATACTTCAAATTCATCAACTATCATGGCAAGGGTATTAAAAAGAGCACAAACTTGTTATAGTATTTACTAGAAAATCTTATGATAAATGGTGGTGTGATAAAATTGATGAAATTTGCAAGAGATATTTTAATTATGTTATTTGGTGCATTCCTTTTTGCGCTCGCAATTAACTTATTCGTTATCCCAAATGATTTGGGCGAAGGTGGAGTCACAGGGGTCACAATTATTCTTTACTATACATTAGGCTGGTCACCTAGTATTGTCAGCTTTATTATTAACGGTATACTCATTATTTTAGGGTACCGTTTCCTGAGTAAACGAACGACTATTTACACAATCATTGCAACGATATTCATCTCCTTGTTCTTACATTTAACAGAAACTTGGTCTGTGCAGTCAGATGAAATCATTATTAATGCTATTTTTGGTGGCGTTTTTGTAGGTATTGGTATCGGTTTAATTATCCGAGTTGGCGGTACAACAGCAGGTACAACGATTTTAGCACGTATGACAAACAAATTCCTTGGCTGGAACATGAGCTATGGTCTACTATTTTTTGATTTAATCGTTGTCTTTTCTTCCTACTTCATTATTGGTGCAGAAGCATTGATGCTAACAATTATGATGCTCTATATCGGAACGAAAGTAATGGAGTTTGTTATTGAAGGGATTAATACACAAAAGGCTGTCACAATCATTTCGAAAAAGCCAAATGAAATTGCAGACCAAGTGAGCACTAAAATGAATCGCGGTGTAACTGTTCTGGCAGGTCACGGTTATTATACGAAGGAACAAAAGGAAGTTCTTTATATTATTATTAGCCGACAAGAGGTTATTAAACTCAAAAATATCGTCAAAAAAGTTGACCCAAGTGCCTTTATCGCAATTCATGATGTGCGTGATGTATTTGGAGAAGGCTTCATTGAGTTATCGAAATCTTAATCAATTCAAAGTAGCTATCTGAAGGCGTTCAGATAGCTACTTATATTTTTAGCGAGGCGGATTTTGAGGGGTATTATTTTTTTGCTCTTCTGTCATTTCTTTATCGTTGCGCGTATCTAAATCATCTGGACTCAAATCTTGCGCAAACTCCTCATTTTGTGGATTTTGCTTCTTTTCCATATGGCTCACCTCCACTACTAGAGTTTCCATTTTGTTATACTTTATTCAGATGAATGAACTACTTTCTCTTTAATGGAGGTAAAAAAATGTACAACTTTCGCTTAGATACTAGTAATAGGCAAATGGAACAAGATCAGTACATCCAGCGACAACGGGAAATCAAGAAAGCTTGGTATACTTTAACAGAATTCTTTTTAAAAAAGGGGCATAAAATTTCTCTTAAATATTGGGAGGCAGATAATAGCCATAGCGATAAAGGATATTCTAGTCATGGGGTAAATTTTTTTCTTCAATCCTATGAAGCATTAAGTATGGATTCACATGGCTTGATGATTTTAACTACCTCTATTACACCAAGTATTCAAAGAAAAGTATTGGAAAATACAGCTGACATGCCTGAGAAAATCACGCCTTTTTTCCATATCAATATTGTTGATCATTTCGGAAATGACATGTATAGCTCACAAGATTTTGGAGATAATTTACTGCTACTTTTAACCGAGCATGATTTAAAATTACTGGATAAAAAAATCCCGTTATCTATGCTTGAAAAGCCGATTCAATCAGAATGAAAAGATGTCCCTAGATATTTCAGGGACATCTTTTTCTAAATAGCTTCCAATATATAAGAATTCCAACTCCTAACCTGCTGCAAATCAATAAAACGAAACAACGCCCTCGCATGCCAATCGGTCGTGTCCACTTCAATTTCTACAGTTTGAATTCCCTTCTTCTGTAGCTCCAATAGTTGTCGCTTGAGTAATGCTTGTATATGTACTTCTCCACTTTGTCCGACCCAGCCTATTTCATAATGCTTCTCAGTTACAGCGTGCAGCATAATATATCCTGTTATTTGCTCATCCTCTACCAACACGCCACTTAACTCTGTATCGACCTCATCATCAAACAAAAATTCCTCCCATTCCTGCCATGAGAAATTTTGTGCTGGATTATGTATATGTGTTTCCTCATAATTTCTTTTTAATGCTGAGAAAAAAGGCTCTCGTTGATGCTGTAAAATTTGTGCTAATGCAGTTATTTGAGGTATAGCCTGTATATTTTCTAGCTTCGCTAGTAACGCAGCAATCGAAAACGTTGCCATATATGTTTGACGAAAAAGCTGAAAGCCAGCTTGCTCCGCCATTTTGATTTTGCTCTGTTCATCTTCCCAGCATGAAAATACTACTTTCTTTTGCGACTGCAATAGTGATTCAAGCAATGCTGGCATTGGCTCTAACGCAAAAAATTGTATATATTTTGCCATTGGGTGAAAATCATTGAACCAGCTCATTGCTATTCCTGTTACTACTGAATCTTTTGTTGCAATAAATAATTCCTCATATTTTTTGCTATCTAGTCGCCATTTCACTTCAGTTAATTGTACTAAAAGCTCTGGATGGATAGTATCATCCATAAGCTCTTGAATTTTTCTCACTTTATACATTATTTATCCTCCGTACAAAAAAGAATGGCCGTACCTCAGCCATCCCTCTTTCCTAACTATTTACGCCAAAACGTAGCGCAATCAGCCTTATCAGCAATATTGTAATCAATAATTTTCTCTAACAGCGCATAATCTACAGGCTGCTCCCACTTAATGCGCCATAAGTTATCCGTATGTGTGTAGCCAGCTTCTTTAATCGCCTCTGCAAATTGAACAATTCCCTCTTTTTCTGGGCTTATTGCCATATGCTGCTTAGCAATACTAAAGCCGATAATAAATGTATCATGATCTGTGAACATCGGCTGATTCCAAGCAATTTTCGTGCCTAAATTCGGAAATGTTGTTGCTATCCATGTTAGCACCTCTTCCACTCGTTCGCGTTGCTGCGCATTGTCTATCTTCTCTAAATACTCTGCAAAAGCTTCCATTGCTTCTCTCTCCTTTTAACAGGCTAGCCAATATATTTTAAAGCAATTTTACCATATAATATTCATCCTCATATTGTCCATTAATATATAAAGAATGCTTTTTAATCCCTTCGATTTCAAAGCCCATCCTTTTATACAAATGAACAGCTGCCTCATTTTTCACTAATACCGTTAATTCAAGCCGATGTAGACCAACTTCCTTTGCCCAATTGAGGACAAAACTAAACAAAGACTTGCCAACACCTTTTCCTCGACTATTACTGTGCACGCCGATGACTAAGTAAGCTCTATGTGCAATACGCTCTGGATTGTCATTGCGAACAATCATATAGCCTAAAATCACTTCTCCTTCTTGTGCTATAAATAGTCCAGATTTTACCTCATTATTAAGGTTGGCAATCATTTTCGCAAGCCCCTCTGCCGTTATTTGACGTTCACCAGGTGAAAATAGCATAAAGCCTGATTGTTCAGCATCTGCCATTACTTGCACTATTTGTGCTGCATCTTGCGTAGTTGCTTTTCTAATCTCTATCATTGTTCAACCTTAAACCTTTCTATTAACTGATTTAATTCAGAGGCAATTTTCGTTAGCTCCTCTGAATTATGCACAATCTCTGCCATCGAAACCGTTGATTTTTGTACAAGGCTTGATGTACCTTCAATACCAGCCTGTGCATCCTCTGTCGCTGTAGCAACATTACCGATGGAGCTATGAATACTATTACCTCGTTCGGAAATATGCTGTAAATCCTGTGCAATCCCTTGAATTTGCTGCTGCATTTGCTTAACTGCAGAATGAATATTAGTAAAAACAAAACCGGTCTCCTTCAATGTGACGGTGCCTTTACTCGCTTGCTCGTAGCCTGACTCTAATACTTTAGCTACCTCACTTGACTGCTCTTGAATTCCTCCAACGATACTGACAATATTACCGACTGACTTCTTCACCTCTTCAGCCAACTTACGAACCTCATCTGCCACAACCGCAAAGCCCTTGCCATGCTCTCCAGCGCGCGCTGCTTCAATCGCTGCATTTAAAGCTAGCAAGTTTGTTTGCTCTGCTATGCCTTCTATAACTTGTACTAAGCTTGAAATGTTTTTGGCATCATCATCCAATGCCTTGACCTGTTCTACCGATTTCTCTACACCTTTATACAAAATAGATACATACTGCTCTGTTTCAGTAATTTGCTTAAATCCTTCATCAGTTAAAGCAAGAACACTCTCAGCCTCTTTATTTAAGGCATCTCCCTTATCACTTGTGTAATCGATTTGCTTAGCGAAATCCTCAACCGTTTCAACAATTTTTACTGTAGCCGCTGCCTGTCCTTCCGCACCAGCTGCCAAATTAACCATCGTTTGAGCAACCGTCTCATTACCCTGCTTAATTTCCTCTGCATTGCTCAATTGCTCCTTGGACATTTGAACGAGTGTTGTAGAATGCTGAGAAATACCTGAAATCACGGGCTTTAAGCTATCTGTCATCTTTTGAAAAGCATTCGCTACCGTCCCAACCTCATCTGTGCGCTTCGTTGAAAAGTCTGCTGATAAATCCCCTTCTCCAACCTTATGTACCTGATGTGCAAGGCTTCGTAAAGGTGATACAAAATAGCGACTTAAAGCATAAACAATGATAATACTAATTAGTAAAGCACCTGCTATAATAAGGTATAAATTCCTCTTTTGCTGCGCCATGTTCATATAAATCGCTGTCGCATCTAAATCGGCTCCCATCACTCCAATTACCTCGCCTGATTGTGATATCATTGGCACATAGGAAGAAATAAGTGAGCCATACTTCCCTTCACTTGTCATAGAAATTTGTGTAGCACCTGTCGAAAATGCCTTTTCTACATCTGGCAAAATATCTGCATTATCCTCTAACTCTCCTAACAAGGATTCATTTTCATCTCCTATTGGTAGCCCATCAACCATATAAAAATAATCATAGCCATTCTCTGTTTGCTCACGCCCCATCGTATATAAATAGCGCAATCCTGTAGCTTGGCGATGCTTATTCATTTGCTCTCGCAATGCAAGATAATAGGATGAGTCTGGTTCAGTTACTCCCAGCTCAATCTCTTTTATATACTCCTCTATATCGATTTGCATCACAGATTGCTCTGCAATTGTTTTCGCAATTTCATTCAATGATTGCTCAACTAGCTGAATTGATGAGCGATAAGTTGTCCATGCAATAAGCACAGCTAAAATCAATACGATAATCGAAAAGTAAAGTGTCATCTTTTTTTGAATACTATCTTTCATAAATCACCCTCCTATAAATCAAAATATTATGTAAATTCAAAAAGGGACAATCCTATATCACTTAGCCTATCACTTATCCTTTTTTATGCCTAGCTTTTTTATAAGGCTTTTAGCATACAAGCCTTATAAAATTTAGGATACCCACTGAATCATTTTAAACGTTAATTATTTAATTAAATTTATATAAAATACAATCTCTCCATTAATTTTACAGTATAATATAGGAAATACAACTTACGCAGGTGATAAGATGCCCTCCAAAATCAGTGCTATTTTCTCAAATATACAACGAGCATTTAATGATAAAAAATATAAAGAAGTAGTAGAACAAGTCGATACGGCTATTGATTTAGCAAAATCACATAACGAGCGCTTTATTGTAGCTAAGCTATACGATATGAAAGTAAAAAGCTATCGATTGATTGATTTACCAGCACGTGCGCATGAAACACTAACTGAATTTCATTCATTTATCGAGCAATATAAAAATGTGGAAAGTGCTATTTGGTTTCATTTATGTGCGGTCAATTTATGGGAAAGTGGTTCCTCTTCAATTGATAGCATTGTCCATCGCCATGTAAAAAAAGCATTAAACTATGGGGCACAAACAACGGACCCAAATTTAAAGCGCCGTGTGTATGGCACGATGTCAAGCTATTTAATGAATGTCGGCGAGTATGAACGCGCCTGTGATTATTTAGAACTAGCCTTTTTCTATGCGCAGCTGACTGTGGAGCAGGGACAGGCAGAGGAATCCGTTGTTTATAGCATGATGGTTGATTTAGTTTATTTAAACACCGTACTAAAGCGCTTTTCCATCACTAACAGCATTAATGCTGTTGTTTATCAGCATATGGATGCGATGTCCAGCTATCAAAAAGGAGTTATTCTGCAAAACTGTGGCTATTTATTGATGAAGTAGGGGGATTATGCACGAGCCATTGAGGAATTTCAGCTTCTAGCGCTCTATACAGATACATTTAAGGATACTTCATTGAAAGCTATCGCTTATCAATATATGTGTGAATGTATGGAAAAAATCAATCACCCTGACTTAATCGAAATGTTTAAAATGCAAGTAAAGGTTTTAAATGATTTACTTGATGAGCAAGAAACAGCACATGCTTTAGAGGCTGAAATGAATATTCAGCGCAATCAAATTTTGCATGAAACCTCTATCGATCCTTTAACAGATGTTTATAACCGAAAATATTTCGAGACAGCGGCGAATAAAATTTTGCAGCAATTGGATGCATCGATCTATACATTGCTCGCAATTATCGATTTAGATTATTTCAAGCAAATTAATGATACATATGGGCATTTAATTGGGGACGAGGCTTTAAAAACAGTAGGCGCGAGGCTAAAAACCTTTGCTTTACAAAAAAAGGCCATCGTTGCACGTTACGGTGGAGATGAATTTTTACTAATTTGCTCTAGTAAAGAGCGTGAGCGGCTTGAAGACTTTGCAGAAACGCTGCACCGAGGCTTGAGTGCTCTAACAGTGGAAAATGACAATACAATTGTTCATTTAAGCTTCAGCATTGGCTTAACCATTGTAAACGCGGCAGAGCCTTTATCAGCTCTATTACAGCAAGCAGATACAGCATTATACGATGTAAAGAAAAACGGTCGAGGCCATTTTACTTTTTATCGTCACCATAAAGATTAAAGGAGCTGTCCAGAAAGTGAACTTTCTGAACAGCTCCGCTTTTTACATAATAAATTTTTGATTAAAATTGTGCTCCTACGGTGGTCACAATAGAGCTTTTCTGCGACGAGTAACCGCAGGAGCAAATGGTTTTAACTGCGACGAGTAATCGCAGGAGCAAATTGTCACCATCCTCGTCGCAAAGGGGTGTCCCAAAATGACTTTTTGGACGCCCACTTTTCTACTATTTACGCACATAAGCCATCCCAATCGATTTAGGCGCTGTTGCTACAAAGCCAAATTTCTCATAAAGCTTGGCTGCCGGTCCATCTGCGATTAAAGAAACAAAGGCTTGTGGGCTGATTTCAGTATCTAAATAGTGCTTAATTTCTTTCATAATCATTTTCCCAAGCCCTTTCCCTTGTTCATCTGGATGAACTGCGATATCGACCACAACATAAGCTGTGCCTCCATCACCAATAACACGTCCCATCCCAATTAACTGACCATCCTCTTTCCGAAGAATTACAGAAAAACAGCTATTATTTAAGCCTGTTTGCACATGCTGCGAATCACGAGGCCCCATTCCAGCTAGCTTGCGTAGCATTAAAAATTCCTCAACAGTCGGTATCTCATGTAAAATTTCCATTCTCTCACCCCTTTTTCATTATAACATTGCGGCAAAAGGCATATAGAAAATTCGAATAATTGCCTTTACACTTACTATAAAGGAGGCAATACAATGAAAACAGAACAATTTACCAATGATAACTCATTATGGCTACAGCTAGAGCAAGAGCTTCTTTCTAAAAAATATCAAGTTGAAACAAATGACTACCCTGCTAAAATTATTACTCCTTCGTTTTCACTTGATTTGTTCACAATGTATGAGGTGCTTTGTTACTATCAACAGCTTGCATTATTAAATACATTTCGCCAAGAGCTTGGCTTTGAGGAGCAACGCTATTGCCTTTCTCGATTCACTAGCGAGCAACAATCTGCTCAGTACTTACCTTTATTAAGCTACTATGTTATCAATTTACGAAAATATGGTGCCAGCTTTGAATATTTAACTGTTGAAGAATTGCTTACAACGATTAAATATCTAGATATCGACACATATAACCGATTAACTACAGTGGGCTCTGGCACTTTACCAACAACTGAATCAGCGCTTTTTACAGGAACAGCAAATGATGTACTTGCAACGATTACCATTCATATGAAACAAGAAACAGAGGAAGCCTATCGCGAGGCTATGACCTATTTAAATACAGTATTAGAGACAGACTTCCCAAAAAGCTACAGCATTTTCTATGAAGGTGAAAGCAGCTTACTATTGCCTGTGGAATCTTTACCAATTACATCATCACACCATTTTTTTGCCAAAGTATTAAGCTTCCCGAGCTTGCATCCTAGCCTTGTCGAATATAGCTATAAAGCGATGGCTGAATACCATTTTTATCACGATGTTGATGATGAGCAGGCTGCTATGCCAAGTACATTCGCCGTTTTTGGTCTTGGCTTATACGATAAAAGCTATAACAAGCTCATTATCGATTATATGTATGAATGTGATGGTGACCATTCACCGATGCCTGAATATTTTGCCAAGGCATATGTTGAAAAATTCGGGCTAACACCTGAAACATTGCCTGTCTTTGTCTGCACAGTAATAGCTGTACAAGAAATTCCATATGATTCTTTCTTTGAGCAAGCAATGAATACTGAGGAAAACCTGCAATGGCTTGAAAAATTTATGACAATGCCATTTATCGAGCTTTGTCCTTTGATTTCCTCTGAGCAAAGTGCATCTATTGAAGAACTGAAGGATTATATTGTAGCAGCACTATTCTACACATGCTTTGGCATTATCCACTTGAATGATTTCACAAGCTCAGCCTTTATGCGTATTTCAGAGCCATATCGTACACGCTTTGAAGCAATTATTAAAGAGCTGATTTAAAAAGAAGCCGTCCAGAAAGTGAACTTTCTGAACAGCTCCGCTTTTTTACAGTGCTCCTGCGGTGGTCACAATCAATTGTCACCATCCTCGTCGCAAAGGGAGCGTCCCAAAATGACTTTTCGGACGCTCCCTTTCTTACTTATATCGCATTGATTGAATATCTTCCTGGTGGTGCCTGTATTTCAAAATAGTATTTTTTATTTCTTTTTAACTCTTTTAACTCCAAGCGTGCCCCCTCTTTTATTGTTACATCATCTATAATGATTTGACCGCTGTCATCTTTTATTCTTAGTCGAATATCGCCATCACTCCCTGCTACATTAACAACCGCTTTTTTCCAAAAAACGCTATCGAACATCACATAATCCTGTGGCTCATCTACAAAGATAGAAAAATCTACTTGCTGCCATTCATCTTCCTCTGAAGCAATAACAACATTCCCCCACTGACTTGGTGAAAAGAAGTTGTGTACAACGCCGACATTTTGGTAGATTGACATCCCAATAACCATTACCATAAAGGTAATAGCTACTGCTGCTATAATATTAAAATAACGTCTTCGGTTAATTTTCTTAAACGGAGAAATTGCCTTTTTAACTTCCTCAGGCAATGGCTGCACATATGTTATTTCTTGTTGCAGCATCGTTAAAAGTGATCGGCATTTTGCACACTCTTGAATGTGCTCCTCCACTACTTTACGCGTCTCGTCACTACAAACACCATCAGCATATGACGGTAGCAAATCTTTTATAATATTACAGTTCATCTCGCTCACCCTCTAACCTTTCTGCTAATTTTAATTTCGCACGATAATAGGTAACCCTCGCCCAATTTTCGCTTTTGTTAAATATCTCTCCAATTTCCTTGAAGCTTAAATCAATGGATGTTCTTAGCAAAAATACTTCCTTATATGGCTCTTGCAATAAATGAATTTCTTTATGTATCGAAATTAACGTTGAGCGATTTATGATTTCGCTATGTGGTGTATTGCCACTCTCTATTTCCTGAATAGGATCGATTGTAATATGTTTCCTTCGCTTTTCCTTTTTCAAAAAATCATAATACAGATGCTTGGCAATTTGACATAGCCATACCGATATTTTACATTGACCATTGTAGCGATGAATCGATTTTGTCGCCTGATAAAAGGTTTCCTGTGTTAGCTCCTCTGCTAAATCAACATTGGCTGTCAGTGAAATCAAAAATGCCTTCACCCCATCCGCATGCGCCCTATATATTTCATCTAAGTCCTCCACTCATTTCCCTCCCTTCGCCATACTTATATATAGATTTTGAAGGAGTTTCGTTACAGCTTTTGTGAAAGTTCCTTCAGTTTGTATACTTGCACATTAATGATTGCTTTTTCACTTGATTCACAGGAAATGACTTTTTTAAAGGATGTCCTTCAACTTATGGGATAATGGTGAGCGCAGCGGGGGGTGGTGCAATCATTGGTGGGCGATGGGAAGCTATTTTATTATTTTATAGCGCAAGCACCGTTTTACTGGCAGCTTTTAGCAACACAGGCTACACTACAATGTACCAAAGAGCGATTTATCATACGTCATGCAAGCCAACTATATATCAGCGACTTTTGAGGATATATCAGCGACTTTCGCCAATTTATCGGCGAAATTTCAAATATATCGGCGATTTTAAAAAGGCGGCGCTTCTCTGCGCCACCTTTCTTGTTTATTCCCATTCTTCACGCAAAATGCCCATGCGAATAGAGTCATAATAATGCCCTTCGTAATAGCGCACTTTGCGAATTCTCGCTTCCATTTGCATATTGAGCTTTTCACCAACTCGAATCATGCGTTTATTGCCTGACCATGTTGTGAAACCAACACGCACTAATGGCATTGTATTAAATAAATGATCAATCCATAGCTTTAATGCACGTGTGCCTAAGCCTTTGCCCCACGAGCCACCTTCATGGAAAACGATACCTACTTCCAGCCACTGTGAAGGCTCATGCTCCCAATAATACGACACAATACCACGCACAACACCAGCTACTTCAATCACCCAAAAATCATCATCACCAATCCAACCTTGCCCGATTGGTAAAAACTCCTCTAATGTTTTAGATTGATGTGGATAGTAAGGTGCATCCCATTTTTTCCATTCTGGTTGTTCATCCTTATAGATAAGCTCCCATAGACGCGTTAAATCCTTCTCCTCCACAGCTCGGATGATTAATTCATTATCTTGATACATAATAGACCTCTTTTCAATAATAGTAAGCCTCTGTGATTGAAAAGAGTAAGTAGATTTTACTCGCCAATCACCTTATGTACGTTTTTCATTCGAATCAACTCCTTTGCTTTTATTGTCAATCATTATAACATATCAGTATGGCACTTCATTCATTCTATTTGGTGTCACGGTTGCATTTTTCCAATCCTCATAAATCGCACCATACAATACCGTATCCGAAACAGTGCCGTCGCTATTTTCCCAGGCATTACGCAAATAGCCTTCCTTGACAAAGGCTGCTTTCGTAAAGCATTTGCGCATTGCAGTATTATCAGCACGTGTGTAGCCTTCAATCCGAACTTTATTTTTCTCTCCAAATAAATAATCTTGCATCCATTTTAATGCCCTCACACCAAGCCCTTTTCCACGTGTTGATACAGCTAAACGAAGGTCAAACAGCGGAATCGTATCATCGATATCATTGATAATGAGTAGGCCAACTTTTTCTTCATTTTCAATAATCCAAAATGTTTCGCGACCATCTGCATAATAGCCCTTTTCCACGGCTTTTCTCACAGTATTCTCCTCAACACTCATATCAGCATGATAAGGCCATTCATTTTCCGTTAACAAGCGCACTAAATCATCGATTTCCCCATTAAATAAAACTACTTCCACTTAATTCTCCTCCTGCCTATATACAATCGCTTTTAAATGATTCCATTCTTTGTATAATTGCTCTTTTGAGAGTAACTTCCACGGGTTAAAAATAGTTTGCCCATGCTTATTAAAGAATAGATTTCGCCCAATAAAATAAGCTGCATGTTGAATAATTCCATTGTCATCATGCCATACAACAACATCACCTATTTGCAGGTTATCAGCATTTGTTGGTCGATAGTTATACTGCTTCAGCTTTTCCACAAATGTTTTTTGATGTATCCATTCGTCTATAAACCATCGCTGCTTTCCTTCACTCATTGCATACACTACTGTCGCTAAACAATTAGCCCCTTGCTGTGTGCAAAATTTATTGGTATAGGGCTTTAAAAATAGAGGCAACTCACTTGGAGCTTCCTCACACTCTCCGTTATCCCACCATTCATGGACCATCGTCGTAAGCAATTGTTCCTTACATACCCAATCTAGCCGCTCCCACATTTGATGCTGCAAAATTACATGCTCATTCTGGACATAGTCTTTAGGAATTCGTTCCATATTCTAAATAAAGGAGGCTGGTACTACAAGTCCTCGCTCATATTTTTGTTATGCTGCTAAAATGAATTGCCTTTGTTCTGCATCAAGTAGCTCAATCCAATCACTTTCCGCAACAATGACATACTGAGCGTTTTTTATATTCCAATATTCATAGCTATTAACATAATCAGGCTGCTGATAGACCGAATGCTCATAGAATTCATCTTTTGGCATAACAAGTACATTCGATAAATCTAGCTTTCTTTCTAAATCCTCCACTGATAAAAAAATCAATTATGCCTTGGCATAATTGCGTCGGGATTTTGAATTGTGCTTGCGCAATTGACTCCTTTCAAAATCCCTGACATCCGCCGGAGGCTTTATTAGAATTCAGTGGGCGTTTGGACACCTACTGAATGAAAGCCTATCTCAGCATTCATCCCTCATCTGTAGAAGTAGGCGTTTTCTGCTGAATTCTGATCAATCTTTTTGCGGCACGTAGCTCTTAATCCAAGATGCTACTATATCTGTTGTTGGTTTAATTTTCATGCTTAATTCTCCTAATCACTGTTAACAAATTTCCCACCGTGATAGCAATAATAAGTGTTCGCCTGTAAATCAATCACCTTCTGTAAAGATTGTTTTGCTGCATCAATATCCAGACAAAATTGTGGGTTAGCAATCACCAATTTGTGCTCTTCATTAACAGCCGCATCACCTGTAATCACACTTTGGAGACTAGGAAAATACAAGGAAATATGTCCAGCTGTATGCCCCGGTGTAGCAATTACTCTACACCCACCATTTAAAATCACATCGCCATCTTGTACAGTTTCATCAATCGCAACATGCTTTACACTTTTAAGCTGCCCAATGAACCACTCACCAAACTCTCGCTCCTCACCTACCATATTTTCAAGCATTGCCTCAGCCTGAGTTAATCTTTCAGACTTCTTCGCTCCACTAATAGAGCTAGACTCCTTTTTACTAGCGATTAAATGAATCGATGGATACTTTTCCTTAAAGTCATATAGTGAACCAATATGATCATCATCATAGTGGGTAATAATAATATTTTTTAAGCTTGCTAAATCATAGCCATGCTCCACTATCGCTTCTTCAATTAAAGGTAAAAACTGTACATAGCCTGTATCTACTAAAGTTAATTCATTATTTAGCACAATTAAGCTAGGATATATACAATTTTTCTGTCCATTAAACTCAAATTCAATTGCTAATTCTACAATTTCCATTATGTATCCACCCTTCGCTTTGCTAAAATCGACTTTACAAAGCCTTCTTTATAATCTGTATATGCCGCAATACCGTGCAAGCCTGTTTCAAAAAACGATAGCTTTAGCTGCTCATACTGTTTTTTTGCTTCAGCATTTGCCCTTAAGAAATCTCTAAAAAACAATAATTCCTGCCACTTTTGCCCTTTATATTGCACAAGATGAATAAAATGCGTCTTTGTTTGAAATGTATCATCCGTAAATTTTGCACATACAATTTCATCAGGTCGCTCAACTCGCAGTCTATGAAAGCCTACCTTTGATAAATTCTTGAAAAAGGCTTTTTCAAGACAAGCTAAATCCTTAACTCCAATTAGCAAATCAATAATTGGCTTTGCCCGCATTCCTTGAATTGATGTGCTACCGATATGCTCAATTTGTTCGCTTAGCAAGTTAGTCACACACAATAACGCTTCCTTCGCTTGTTCAAACTCTTTTGCCCATGCTTTATCATACGTTACAAGTACAACCTCATCATTTCTCATCCCTATCCCCCTATAATGCCGTTACACCAAAATACTCCGTCAACGGCACTGTTCTTCCCGCTTTATCCCACTCATAGTATAGTGCAAAAACTTTATGAATATCTCCGCCATAACAGTCTTCAACAATATATTTAATTGCCTTAGAGCTACGCCAATAATAAATCATTATAGCTGTCAAACTCGTTGCCTCATAGCTCCCCTTACCAAACTCGTCCAAGGAATGTTGCCCATATTTTTCTGTAAATAACTCAATCAATTTCCCCTCAACTGCTACAAGCTCCTCATATTGCTCAGCTGATAATGTAAGCTTTTGTGACAAATATTCACACATACCTTCCTCAAACCAAATGCTATTTTTACGCCCATCGTCAAAATCATCAATAAATAACTGAAGGTGATGCGTTAATTCATGTGCTAGTATGCAAAACACATGATCTAATGTAATTTCGCTATAATATTTCTCAATGCGTTCATTACGTTGTCCTTCTAGCTGTGCAAGATGAAATTCGCGCCAATCCTGCACAATTGGCGACATGCAAATTCTTACGTCATTCGTATATGCTGGAACAGGTGTATTAGAAAAAATTGTTGTTGCATTTTCCTTTGATGTCCACACAATGGCCTTTGGTAAATCGTCTAAGCCAAACTCCTTTTCTAAAAGTGCCTGATAAGCAACTAGCTTTTTATTTAGCTGCTCAATATCCTTTGAATAAGCTTGTAGCTCCTCAACACTTTCAAACGCATAAATGTTTTTCATCCTTCGTTTTCTCCTTTAAATCAACATTTTCAAATACTTCTCAAAGTGCACACCCATATTGCGTGGAATTTGCTGTGCATGTGTTTCATTAATAGCAGCTGTTAAAAATTGTGCCGCTAACTGGATTGCTTCCCCAATACTCTGTCCACGTAAAACGCTCCCCATTATCGTTGCGGCAAATAAATCACCCGTTCCTGAATAGCCTGCACCATTGAAAGGCTGTTGACTGAAAATGGTTGTGCCATCTGCTACGAGTAAATTGCCAATTGTTGGCTCTACTGTTGGTGGCACAATACCTGTTAAAATTACTTTCGCTTTTGTTTCTTCTGCTAGTAACTGTGCCACTTCCTCCAATGCCTGTAAATAATCGCCTGCATCTGTATAGCTGTGCAATTTTTCATATGATAGCCCTGTCAGCATACAGCATTCCGTTAAATTTGGTGTAATAATATCCGCACGCTTTACTAGCTCCTTCATTTGCTCTAGCAAGCGACCTGTAAACAGTGGATAGCCCTCACCTTGATCGCCCATGACAGGATCAACAAGCAAAGTCGTTTGCTCCTCATGAAATACATCCAAAAAATCAAAAATATGCTGAATTTGCTCCTCTCCCATTACAAAGCCTGTCAAAATGCCGTCAAAGCTTGCATTCATTTTGTGCCATTCCTCGGTAAAATGCCCCATTTTTGATGTCAAATCCTCACAAAAAAAGCTTGGAAATTCTGTTTGCGCTGTCAAAATAGCAGTTGGCAATGGGCATGCTTGTACCCCCATCACTGATAAAACAGGTAATGCTGCTGTTAATGAGCATTTCCCAAAGGAGGACATATCTTGGATTACAGCTACTTTTTTCATCTTTATCATCCACCAATCAAATTCTAATATGTTCATCTTAACATGGGAGACAATTGTTTTCACAACAAAACTGACCACTATATTTTTAAAGAAATTGATACTTTTACAGCAACCAGCTATCTGCTAAAGTTATGAATAATTCATATCAACTTAAGGAGGATTACGATGCAACAAATTCAAAGTGCCCAAAAATCACAAAATAAAACATTTGATTTAGTGCTGACAGCTATTTTGATTGCACTTGTTGTCATTGCAACATTTATTAATATTAAGCTACCTATCGCAGCAAAGGGGGGGCTTGTTCATTTAGGAACAGCAATGCTCTTCACAATTGCCATTTTATTCGGACCTAAAAAAGGGGCAATTGCTGGAGCTGCCGGTATGGGATTGTTCGACATTATGGGTGGCTGGGCAATTTGGGCACCTATTACGATTGTCGCGCGCTTCTTACAAGGATTTATCGTTGGTAAGATTGCCTTTATGAACGGTAAAAAAGGAACGAGCATGATTATTAATATTGTTGCTACAGTTGTTTCTGTGCCTGTTATGCTTGCAGTTTACTATATTGGTGAGGTTATTTTATATGGCAACTGGATACAGCCTTTAGCATCTATACCTGGTGACTTGCTACAAAATGCAATCGGGCTTGCTATTGCTATCCCACTTTGTGCCGTACTGAAAAAAACGCCTTATTTTAGAAATATATAATGATTGGCTACCAAACGAAAAAAGGGCATGTTTGAAAAGGTAATATCTTTTCAAACATGCCTTTATTTTTTAAGTTAATCGAGCGAATCAATATTGTTAATTATTTTTTTCTAAATAATCTAACGTTGCTTGCCCTAACACATTTGCCGCAATACGCAATGCACGCTCATCGATATCGAATTTTGGATGGTGATGTGGATACACTTCCTCCCACGCTGGATTTTTTGCTCCAGTAAAGAAGAATGACCCTGGAATTTCCTCTAAAAAGTAAGCAAAATCCTCTCCTCCCATATTTGGATCAACAAGCTCAACAGCCTCTACACCAGCTACTTTTTCTGCGGATGCCATCACATGCTCTGTTTCTGCTTCATGGTTCACTACTGGTGGATAGCCTCGAACATATTCATATTGATAATCAGCCTTCGTTAAATAGCATGTTGCCTTTAGCATTTCCTCAATTTCACGCTCTAATAAACCGCGCTCCTCCTCATGGAAAGTACGTACAGTGCCCTTCATATACACTTGGTCAGCAATAACATTGAACGGATTTAGCGCCTCAATATGACCAATTGATACAACAGCTGGACGAAGTGGGTTCACACGACGAGCGACAAGCTGTTGTAAATTCGTAATAAACTGTGCTGCAAGAACAATGGAATCCTTCGTATCACTAGGGTTCGAACCGTGCCCGCCTTTCCCTTTAATCGTAATATAAATTGCATCTGCTGCAGCCATTAACGGGCCTTTTGCTGTTTGAATTTTACCAAGCTCAGTTGGCGCCCATAAATGCGTACCGAAAATAACGTCTACACCTTCCAAGCAGCCATCTTGAATCATGGCAATCGCTCCACCTGGTGCAAGCTCCTCCGCATGTTGATGAATAAAGACAATCGTTCCTGCTAATTCATCCTTCATTTGATTAAACGCCTTCGCTAAAATTAATAGTGAGGCTGTATGTCCATCATGCCCACAAGCATGCATACGCCCTTTCACCTTTGATTGGAATGGCAAACCAGTTTCCTCAGTTATCGCCAAGGCATCAAAATCCGCTCGCAATGCTACTGTCTTCCCTGGCTTACCACCTACTAGCTTCGCCACAACACCATTGCCACCAACACCTTCACGTACCTCATGCCCCAACGCACGATGAAATGCTGCAATTGTTTTTGGTGTTTCTACTTCTTCAAATGAAAGCTCAGGACTTTCATGGAAATGACGGCGAAGTTGAATCATTTCCTCCTCATATTGCTTTAATAAATCCGTTAGTTGGTCTTGTTGTAAAACTGTCATTTATAACACTCCTTAATTAAGTCGACCTTAGTAAACGTAACTATTATAACATAATTAATCTATTATTCTGTCAATTTTTAAAATATCGATAAAATCCTCAACAATATAATCCGCTTGTGCTAGCTCACTGTCCTGCGCAAAATCAAAGCGAACGCCTATCGATTTTAATTGATTATGCTGAGCTGCATTAATATCTGAAGATCGGTCCCCCACAACATAGCCTGACTCAATATGATGCTGTTCTTTAACAAGCTGAACCAACTCCGATTTATTTCCTGAAGCTATTAAATCAATACTATATGTACCAGAAATAAAACAATCTAGCTGGTATTGTGCGACAATTGCCTGTAAATAAGCTGTTTGTCCATTGCTTGCAATGTACAAAGGATAGTGCGTTGATAAGGCAGCTAATGTTTCCTCCACCCCTTTGTATAAAGCACCTTGACCTCTCTGTATTTGTGCAATTAATGCTTGTTGAAATAGCTTATTACTTTGCAAATGCTGTGTTGTACTATGCTTTGGGCATAAAGTTTCCCATACGACAGGCAGCGGCACTCCCATAATTTCACGGTATTTTTCAATTGGCGTGTTGCCTGACCATTCATCATTGGCACGAAGGATGTCAAAGGTAGCTTCCAGCGCAGGCTCTAAAATCAAGTTCGTTTGAAACAATGTACCATCCATATCAAAAATAATTGCGGTTGTCATGTAAGCACTCCTTTAACAGCTAGATTAATCGTACACAATGACAATGTGCACGTTCCAAAATCGCTAAGTCTTCTGGTGTTATTTCGTTAATTTGGACACTTGTTTCATCCATGCGTTGCTCCCCATCACCAGCCCAAAAAGTAATAATATCTGCACAATATTCTGGGCGCACATTGGATTTTATGTATTCTGTAAGCTGCTCTACAAGCTCTTGATTCCATCTACCTTCAATTCCATAAACATAGCTTTTTTCAGCATAGAAATCCAAATCATAGGGATAACCTCCCCACTCAAAAATATTCAGCTTTTGAAAAGCTGCTTCATCTTCAGCGTATAAAACTTGCACGCTGTCATCTAATTCATCCCATGAACGAGATACTGGATACATTGCTTTTAGCTCTCTTACTGTCAATTTTAGCGTTCCTCTATAGTTCGCCTCTGGTAGTGGATAATCTGATACTAAGACGCGATATTGTGACATAGTAAACTCCCTTCTCTATTCCACAGCTACTAATATCTTTCCACTATGTGCTGTGCTCTCCATTAATTTATGAGCTTCTATAATAGAATCAAAGTTAAATATACGTTCAATATGCGTCTTAATCTGTTGATGACGAATCAATTCGAATACCGCAGTTGACAGCTCTTGAATATATTTAGGCCGCAGTTGACGAGTAGTGCCTAAGCTGAAGCCCATTATATTGCGACAGCTCGCATGTACATCTAAATTTGTAAAGGTGGCTATTTGGCCACTGGCATTGCCAAATTGCAACAATGTACCATACTCCCTTAAACAAACAAGACTTTGTTTCGTCACATCTCCTGCGACTGAATCAAAGACGATATCTACACCTTCATGGTTCGTTACAGCTAACGCCCCTTGCGAAAAATCACTATAGGTAAATGTATACTTTGCTCCATAGCTTTTTAAAAGCTCAAACTTACTTGTCGAGGATGTCACAGCAATAATATTTTCGACTCCTTTTAGCTTGAGCAATTGCAATAATGTCGTGCCAACACCACCGCTTGCCGCATGGACAATAACAGAGGCATCCCTTGAAATGTTTACTAGTTCATTTGTTAAAATGTAGCTTAGAAATGTTACAGTAAGCCCCGCTGCCCCTTGCTCAAATGACACTTCCTCTGGCAGCTTAAATGCTAATTTTTCATTTGCTACCGCATATTCAGCATATGTCCCATCTTTCGCAAAGGCGGCTACTCGATCACCAATTTCAAGATGTGTCACAGATTTACCAACCGCTACAACAACACCAGCTAAATCTAAGCCCAAGCTCATTGGGAAATTTGCCGTCGCTTTACCACCTTTACGATTTTTAATATCTGCATAATTAATGCTAAAATTTTTCACTTGAATTAAAACTTCCGAATCATCAATAGTAGGCTTATCTGTTTCGACATACTGTAATACGTTAGGCTCACCGAATTCACGAATAACGATTTTTTTCATAAAGCATCCCACCTCTACTTTTCCATTATTATACTCCACCAAAGTAGGTTAAGGGGGCTTTTCCTATTATTTAAACAGTCTTTCGTTGAAAATAAATATAGCCGCAAAGGAAAAATAATAAAAAGCTGCCACCTACAACTGTCAGTAATTGCTCCCACGGAATAAAGAAAATATCCTCCGTATCGCCGCCAATATACATCATCGAAAATGGCTGTGCCCAAGGATAATATGGAGCAATTTTCTCAGAATTGATGGCGAATATCGTAGGCAATGTAAAAATGACATTAATCGCAAATGGCGCTGCAAAGCTTTTAAATGCTGCCGATAACCATAGTTGCAATGCTACTAACGGAAGTGTTGCCACCCAGCCCCCTATAATGCTTTTCCAAACAATTTCAATTGGGAAAGGCGCTGTAAAGCCTCTCACTGTACCTACTGCATAAATTGCCGCAAGATATAACAATTGAATCACAAGCACTAATAGTATTAACAATACATATTTTGCACTAAATACTCGCCCTCTCGAAACAGGCAGTGCTAGTAGCTGCTTCCAGCCCCCTGCTTGATGCTCATAGCGACAAATAGTGCCTGCTAATACACCAGTAATCAATGGTAAGAACAATAGAGCATAGGTGAAATTCATAAACATCATCGCTAAGAACCACTCATTTACACCATCCTCCATTTGTAAATTAAGGCTCACCCCGACTAGCAATGCAACTAGTGGACCAACTAGCAAAAGTGCTGTAATTTTTGATTTGCGTAGCTTAAACCATTCGGATTGTAAAATTGCTAGCATTTACTTCACATCCCTTCTGAAAAAATCCAGCATACCTGCAATATATAATAAAGCGCCTACCCCGATACCTAACCAAACGTTCATTAACGGCTCATTCCATGCATTCATAAGCGATGGCCATTTCCAAATGACCCAGTCCGGCAATGAATAAGCCATATAAGTCAAAATGACACCTACAATCCCTGTTGTAATTGGCACACCTTGATTTTGGCTAACCGTTGCCACCCATAGCTGCAACGCTAGTACAGGCAATGCTGCAAAATACGGATAGAAGCTATATTGCAGTAGCTGTTCATAAGGAATAGCATCGCCTAAATTTAAAAAAACTCCATATGCTGTGCTAAACAGCATTAACAGTATTGATGACACACCTAGTAATAAAGCCATCACCGTGAACTTTGATAAATAAACCGTCATTTTTGAAACTGGTAATGCAATCAGCTGCTTCCATGCATTCGTTTCATTTTCGACACTCGCCATAAAGGAAGTAAGAATTGCAATACCTAATACAAGTGCCAAAGGTGTAAATGCATGGACATTCATTAGATAATATAACCAGTCATCATCGCTTTGCTGCAATAAATAATCTTTGCGTACACCATAATTGACCATTTGCATTACAACGACACCGAAAGGACCTAAAAATGTTAATAACCAAAAGCCTTTACGCTTGATTTTCAACAAATCGGAACGAATCAAATAATTGATCATATGCTTTCATTACCTCCCGTCATTTGCAAGAAAATATCCTCAAGCGATTGCTTTTCCTCTTCAACGCGGTAAATTGAAAAGCCCTCTTGTACAAGCAGACGAATCGCTTCTGCCACATAAGTATCGTCCGTATTCGCAAGAGCTAGTAAGCCATTTTTATAATCTGCTTGTATCCCTTTTCCTAGCAATGTGCGCCATGCTTGCTCTGTATCATTTACCTTTATCGATATTTTTTGTTGTGCATGTTTACGCATTGCTTCAATCGAATCTTGAAAAATTAATTTACCTTTTGCAACGATGCCAACTCTCGTTGCAATTTGATCAATTTCCGATAGCAAATGACTTGAAATTAACACTGTCATGCCATATTCGCTCGGCAAACGCTTAATTAAATTGCGAATTTCGATAATACCTGAAGGGTCTAATCCGTTCGTCGGTTCATCCAAAATTAATAATTCTGGATTGCTAAGAAGTGCTGTAGCAATTCCTAGACGTTGCTTCATGCCTAGCGAAAAGCCTTTTACTTTTTTATTCGCAACATCCGATAAGCGAACAATTTCTAACACCTCATCAATACGGGATTTTGGCACTTGTAAAATTTTCCGTACTGCCTCTAAATTTTCATACGCTGTTAAGTGCGGATAATACGATGGATTTTCAACTAATGAGCCAACCTTTTTTAAAATTTGGATACGCTCCTTCGTTAAATCCTTTTGGAAAATGCGGATATTCCCTGCACTTGGCTTCATTAACCCTAGCAGCATACGAATCGTTGTCGTTTTGCCTGCTCCATTCGGTCCTAAGAAGCCGTATATCTCACCTTTTGGAATACGCAACTCCAAATCACTGACTGCTGTATCCTTGCTAAATTTCTTTGTTAATTTTTGCGTTTCTACGATATATTCCATTTCCATCACCTCTTTATTTATCATAAAGCGTGAAGTTTAAAAACAAGGGAGGGCTAAGTTTAAATTTTGTTTAAAAAAGCATTGAAAGGGCTATTTATACCCTTTCAATGCTTTAATTTGAATCATCGTCCCATCTTCATTTGTATCAATTGTCCATTCCAAGCTCATACCTTTAACCATCATATCAACAATAGATAAACCAATACCTGCACCTTTTTCATCGGATAGATGCTGCATTCCTTTGCCTCGGTCTGTTAAAACGATCGCTTGATATTGCTCCGTTTCCACTGTTTTCACCTGAATATAGCGACCATCCTTTGCATGACGTAGCACATTTTGTAGTAAATTATCAAGTATTCGTCCCAACCATATTTTGTCCACTAACCATTTACTCTCAGTGAAAGCCCTTAACTCAATATCAATCGTAAAACCTTCCTTTTCAAAGGCAGGATACCATGTAGCTAAATGCTCGCGTGTAAATCGCACAACATCGATTTCCTGTGGCTGATAATTAAAACGGCTTGCCATCAACAATGTGTAGGACATTAAATTTTCCATTAAATGGTCAATATGAACAAAGGAGTTTTCCAACGCTTTTACTGCCTGTTTGCCCTCCACCGATAAATTCTCCTTACTGATTGAATAGGCCTGTGCTCGCACTTTCGTTAAAGGTGTGCGCAAATCATGGGATAAATTCGAAATTAATTCTCGGCGAAGCTGCTCCTCCTGCTGCTCACGCTGTTTGCTCTCCTTTAGCTCTACTACCATTTGATTAAAGCTTTGCTCAAGCTGTCCAATTTCATCCTTCTTTTTCACTTCAATTTGTAACGGCAGCCCGTCCATATCGCGCAATGCCATCCCTTCCTGTAGCTGCATTAAACGCTTACGAATACCCTTGAAAAATAAAAATGATACAACGATAAACAGTAATAGTCCTACCAGTACACTAACCATTAGTAAAGTTCCATAACGATCGTGTAATTTTTGCATAGGCACTTTGAATACCTCTCTCGGTATCTCAATGACGACGAAGCCATTTGCTGCATCCTGCCCTAGAAAGGCGAGCACTGTAAATGGGTCCTCCCCATAATGCGACTTTATATATTGTGCCGTTGTTACAGCATCCCATTTGGCAGGGATCTGCTCTATAACATTCATTTGCTCCACTAATTGTCCATTCGCATCCACCCAAAACATCGTTGCTTGTGGAAGGTAGGCTTGCCATTGTGCAAAATATTGCTGAATTTGCTCTCGAGAGGCTTGCTCTAATGCATTTGCTCCTTCATGCCATTCCTTTTCAACTTCGGTGTAATCAACTGTTTCATCGTCATAATTTTTATTCATCCAATAGATTCCAACGGCAGAATAGGTGATTTGAATTCCCCAAAGCAAGCCAATTGCGGTAAAGATAATCAACATATATTTCGCCTGTAGTGAATTAAATAGTTTTTTCATTCTTTCACCCGATAGCCAATGCCACGGATCGTCTCGATAATAGTTGGCTGTGCAGGGTGCATTTCGATTTTTTCACGTAAATAGCGGATGTGAACCATCAATGTTTTATCTCCTTCTATATACGCCTCGCCCCACACATTTTCATAAAGCTGTTCCTTCGTTAAAATTTGATTTAAATGGCGAATAAAATATTGGAATAAATAGTATTGTTTACCTGTTAGCTGAATTTCCTCCTGTGTTTGCTGATTGATGATACGCATATCCTTTGTATATACAGTTAAATGCCCAATGGTTAATTGTGCCTCATTTTTTTGGAAGCGCCTTAACAGCACTTCGACACGTGCCATTAATTCATCTGGATGAAAGGGCTTTGTTAAATAATCGTCTGCAAAGCTCAATCCTTCTAACTTGTCCTCAACTGCCGTACGTGCAGAAAGCATTAAAATTGGCAGCTCGCCATTTCGATTTTTCAAGCGCTTGCCTACTGAAAAGCCATCCAAGCCCGGCAGCATCACATCTAATACAACAACATCTACTCGCTCCACATATTGCTCAGCACCTTCACCAGATGTCAACCACGTCACCTCATAGCCGCGCTCTGTCAGCTCCTTCGCTACCCATTCACCAATTTCTACTTCATCTTCTATGTATAATATATGTGCCATATCGTTCCTCCCTCTGCTTCACAGAAAATAACAAAAAAAGCTCCGATTTGCAACAACCAGAACTTTTCCATTTATTATTTTTTCAATCGTACCACGACAACTTCACAATCTTCTACTGCTTCAAGACTATGCTTTTCGTTTGGCTCAAGCATTAACAGCGCATCGGCGTCAAGCTCTGTTATTTGCCCTTCCACATCAAATTTCACACGCCCTTTACGACAAATAATTAATACCTCACCAGGTGCTGTATGCTCTGCAATCGATTCGCCTGCTTTCAATTGTATATTCATTACATCGTAGCCTGCTCCTGCCGCGACTTTTCCTGCATGCTTCACCTTGTCCTGTAACAACTGCTCTATTTGAATATGTTGCATATCATGTACCTCCTTATTTAATAGCTAAAATCCCTTGCATATAAGCTGTGAAATAGTTAACTCAATTGCTTGAACATCATGTACAGCAGTATTTCGAAACCCTACTATATTTCTCATCAATAATATTTGCTTCTTCGTCCTCATCACCATAAACTATCACTTCCATCATATCATGCTTTTTTCTATCGTTACAGTTGGCACACCTCTGTTAATATCCTCCTCAACAATTTGATAGCCAAGCCCTGTATAGAGACGGACATTACCATTCTCGCTTTTGCGCACTTTACATGTAACATATTTCAAATGTCGATTTGTGGCATACTGCTCTATATAATGAACCAGCTGTGTGGCAAGCCCTTTTCTTTGTGCAGAGGGGAGCACAGATAGTCGTGAAAAATACAATATATCTGCTTCTAACTTGCATTTTACAACAGCAACAATTTCATTTTGCTCTGTCAAACTAAAAATAATAGTACCTTCATCAAGCTCTCTTTTAACGGTCGCAGCAGTTTCCTTTAAAGCACTTGATGGAACGGAGTCACCTTCATAACGCTTGAATGCTGCAAGTATAATTCGGATTATTACATTGTTGAATAGGCATACTATCCCTCAACGCATATTAATACTATATATTGTATAAAAATACTAAAAAGGAACCATCTGAAAAGATAGTATCTTTCCGGACAGCCCCTTTGAGAATAACCTATTAATAAGAATTCTTTAACATCAAACTCACAATATCGTCTTCTTGTATTGTATCAATTGCTATTTTATTGCGTTGCTTTTTCCCACATTTTATACACTCATGTATAAGTTGATAACCTTTTTTACTTGTATAATCCAAGTCAATTGGCTTCATTAAACCTCGACACTCACTTAAACGATCGCCTGGCTTTACATCCAAATGCTTTGAATACAAGCAAAATGGGCAATGATTGCGAAAGCTGCCATTTGTTAATGGCTGCACATATGCTTGACAATTTTCACATTGAAAAGCGGTATTTTCTTTTAATCTACTCAAACGTTATCTTCCTCCAAGATGAATTTTCATCTGAAGAAAAAGGGTTCCGTTCGTTTTCCTAATAGTGTTTCAGGCTTTTAAGGTGAATGAGCCAATTCACCGCCTTGCTCTACAAAGCGATTACTTCTAGTTCCTGCTTCACGAGAACTTCTTTCATCTCTCGCTCCGAACCTCGATTGGTTTTATGCTTTTGTACCAACCACTGTAAGACGGACTTCTCCACCTTCCACTAGTATGTGTTCATCCTTAATCACTGACATCGGCAGTCGTCCCCTAGAAAACAACGCTTGAGTAAAAAATAAATTGAATCAAAAAATCACTCCACGATTGTAGATTATTCTCATTGTTTATTATGCCACAAATAGCTATAACAAAAAATCGAATCTTTCTTAGCTTACAGTCGTATAAAATAGTAATTAACATTTCATAATTGTGTCCAGCTTTTTTCCAAGCTCTTAAGAGGATTCATTAACTTGTGAAAACATTCATTGAAATTAAAATAAGGGGTGATACTATGTTGTGGATATTCGGCATTCCTTTTTTCGTTCTAGGCATCGCTAATAATGATTGGACATTTATTATACTCGGTATTACGTTATCCATTGTGTTTTACTTTGCGCAGAAAAAATCGAAAGAACAAAAATAATACATTGATAAAGCCCAACAATCATCTACATGACGATTGTTGGGCACTTTCTTTAATTATAGTTTAAGTTTTCTGATAAATCATCCCACACAAAAAATACAATTCATATAAAGTAGAATTGTATTTTTATGCTTTATTATTCACTTTTTGCTTATGCAAATACATTTGGCGATCCGCTATATTTATTAGTTGTTTAACTGTTACGCCATCTTGTGGGAAACAGGCATAACCAATGCTTGTAGAAATAGAAACGGCCTTGTCTTCAATAATAAACGGCTCCACTAATAGTTCATGAATTTTTGCAATTTGCTCATTATGCTGCTCAACAGAAGAAATATTTTCAACTAATAGCACAAATTCATCTCCACCTAAGCGGGCAAAAACAGATTGTTCATCTGTCAACTGGTGACATCGCTCTGCAATCATTTGCAATAACTGATCTCCTTGTGTATGTCCCATGCTATCATTGACAGACTTAAATCCATTTAAGTCTAAGAAAAATAACGTGAATACAGCATCTTCCTGTTCAGTCAGACTTTCAATTCGATCAATAATAAATTTTCTATTTGGTAAATTCGTTAAACTATCATAAAATGCAAAACGCTTTAGACTTTTTGTAAATCCTATTGAATTTTGTAAGGATTTATTCAACTTACGAATTCGCTCATAATGATTGGTCACATCATGAATTTCTAGCATAATATATATTTTATTATCCAATTCAATATGCCGTATTAACATATTTTGGCGCATTTTCTTTGTGCATTCACTCTTGCGTTCACAATCTATAAAATATTCATGCATAGCAGCAGAGCAAAAGTTCTTTTGCTTATTCCACAGAGCTTTTTCAAACATTTGAATGTATATTTCTTTATTCAATCGCGGAATAACCTGCGTTACTTGCTGGCCTTTAACATCGCCTTCATCTTGACCTGTAAACTTTTTCAACCAGTCATTCCATAATTGGATATTTAAATGCTCATCAAGCAAAATAATACCATTGTCTAACTGGTTAATAATCGTTAAATATAAATTATTCATCTGCGTCCCTACTAATCTCGTCCACTTTTTGTATTAAAAATTCAATAGATTCCAATGAGAATTTTATTAAAATAAGGCCCATTACTTCAGACTCATCTACACCAAAATTCACATACAACAACAGTATATTGCTTTCTTTTGTGTTAAAAAATGTTTTGCTAAACTCCCCTTGCTCATGCAAAACAACTTGCGGCACATCGTAGTCTAGCTTCATGTTAAGCAGGCTACCCATACCTCCCATTATTGCATTCAATATAATATTGCCGATTTCTTTCACAACATCAAAATCCTCATCACTAAAAGAGGATTCCTCAGCTTCCATCGTATATTCTTCACCTAAACAAAGTGCAGTCACATACTTAATTTGCTCAGTTGGAAAAATAAATTCTGCTCTTCCCGAGAAAACGTTTCCAAATTTTAACGAAGTAGACAAAATCGTTCCATTCAAAATAGGAATTAAATTTTCTCTATCTTCAGCACTTAAATCACTAATTGTTAACAACTCTACCTCTGGAACAGATAAGTAAATTCTTTTTTGAAGAATTTCTGACAGCAAGCTAGCCGCCTCACCAACAAATACGTTATACAATTCTTTTAATATGTCTTCTTGTGTAGTCGTAAGCACAGATTTCACCTTTCTATCAATGACTGGATTTCACCAAGCTTGTCAACATTTATTGGTTTATTAATAAACTTTAATGCTCCAGCCGCCAAAACTTCTTCACGTACTGTTGCTTGGACATCTGCTGAAAGTACAATAACTTTAGCCTCTGGGAATTTTTCAAGCAATTTAACAATTGCCTCCTGCCCCGTCATATTTGGCATTAATAAATCTAAAAAAACTAAATTAGGTAAGAAAGACTCATATTTTTCTATACATTCAACACCATCGTCAGCAGTTTCATATACAGCATCAGGATATATCGATTTTAACGTTTTTATAGTTATTTTTTGAGAAAATGCAGAATCATCAACAACAAGTATCTTCATAAAATTCCCCTTTCCTTAAATAAACGTATTAATTAATAATAGCACATCGATTAGTTATTTTAAATCATTCAATCACAATATTAGCAAAAATATCACTGTTTTATAGGAAAATAAAACCGAAAGGAGAAAACGGAAATAGTTCTTAAGGCTATTAATTAATATAAATTTTGTAAATAATCTATATATATTGACTCAACGCAAAATATATATCATTATATGCCCCATCACTACAATAATTTCTATCATGCTATAATATGAAAAGCATAAAAGGAGGGGTTTTATGAATATATTCGAATACCAGCAATGGGTTACAGAGTTTTATAAAAAGCGTAATTGGTATGAATTAAGCCCATTTATTCGTGTAAATTTTTTAACAGAAGAGGTTGGCGAAGTTTCTCGAGCCATTCGCACAATTGAGATTGGGCGTGACCGTCCAGATGAAACAGCTCTAACAAAAGCTGAGCAAATCGATAATTTAAAGGAAGAACTCGGCGATGTACTTGATAACCTTTTCGTTCTAGCTGATAAATACGATATCGATTTAACAGAAATAATGCTTAGTCATAAAGAGAAGCTAACAAGTCGATATAAATAGAAGGGGAAATCTCCCCCCTTCTTAATTTACATATTTATGTGAGCCATCACAGTTAGGCATCCGCTTTGAGTGCCCACAAATGCAATCGCGTAAACCTTTACCATTGAAAATACGTTCCATGTTTTTTTCGATGCGTGCCGTTTTCGTTTTTGATTGCTTTGCTTGTGCAAAATGATAAATATATTCACGCTGTCTGCCTGGTGTCAATGACTCAAAGGCCTCTTTAAATGTAGTATCCTCATCGAACTTACTTTGTAACTCCTCTGGGATTTCAATTTCTGGGTCCTTCTTTGTTTCCACTTTCAGACCTGCTGCTTCTACTTCGATTGCTTCATTAATATATTCCTTAATAACTGGCTCAAGTTGCTGTATTTCCTGCCAATTTTTAAAACGAATTTGGCGAGCTGCTTGTACCTTTTCCGTTTGTTGCACTAAAACTCCTGCTGGATCCTTCAACAACGCTCCTTTATGAAATAGCAATGCACAGTAATCTTTAAAACCATGGATGAGTACAATATTTTTATTTTTTAGCGTATAACAAGGATGCATCCACTTGAAATCCTCTGTTAGCCCGCTATCCAATGCAATTTCTCTTAATACTTTAAACTCTTCCTTCCATGCCGTAGCATTACTTAAAAACTCATCTACTTTAGGATTCGTCATTTTTTACCTCCTCATTCTTATCATTGACGCCACAAATAACACCTGCATACACATTTTCCAATAAATTCGCTCTCATTTCCTCTACTAATGCTTCGTATTGTGCCATTTTAAATACCCCTGTTTATTGTAAATAAGATAGTGTATCTACTACTTCACAAAGTCCGCTTTCCTCAAGGAATTTTGCGACAATAGAAACATGTGAAACTCCAACGATAAAAATAATTCGCTCCTTGTCTGTTTCCATTAATCGAGTTAAATTCGAAAAGAGAATCAGATTTCTTTTATACCACCAGCTCAACCAATCAATGCCAATGTACTTGTTGAAATGACCAACTCTTGCTAAATTAATATACATTGTGTGTAATTGATTATACAAATTAGGTTCGTTAAGCTCTTTATAGTAATCTATTATCGTTTTGTCTTCTGTCAGCACTGGGAATTTCAATCCCTCAAATAGCTCATTTGCTAGTTGCGGCTGATTGGCTCGCATCCATGCATCTATTTCGCTATAGTCTTTATCTGCCTCTCCCATCCAATCAATGGGAAACACTTTCGTATGCTGCAAACCCTCTCCTAAGCGAAAGCCAATTTGATAAATTTCATTCATTTTCAATGGAAAATTGCCTACCTTATATTGTTCATATTCCTCATTCAAGCTTGCAGACTGCTCAACAACCCATTCTAACGCTATTTTTGTTGGTTGAAAGCGAGTTAACTTTTCTACTACCCCTTGAATTTCTGCTTGTCTTTTCACTTCAAAAAGTGCCTCTCCACCTTCCTCAGCCATATGAAAAGTTCCCAAAATCAATACTTTCGGTTTACTATTCGACATATTAACATCTCCATTCCACATCTATTATTAAAATAACAAAAACCTAAAAGAAAGTAAAAATAGTGACTAAAGCTCTTCTGATAACTGTTATACTGCTTTACTGAGCCTTCCCTTCTAGTACACATTATGCTATAATACACTTCGTCACTTCAACGCATTGAATCGAAAAAGTGCATAATTAAGAGGAGGCTCCTTATGTTAAAAGCAAAAACAACCCCTATATTTTGGGAAGCACTTATAATTGTTTTCGTAATCATTGGCGTTATGAGTGCTAGTATTATTAAATTTAGCGCGCCACCACATATACCTATTCTTATTATCGTCATATTGCTCATTGCTTATGGTTTACTAAAAAAAGTACCGTTCCAACAGCTCCAGCAAGGAATGGTGGACGGAGCACAACCTGGACTCGCTGCTGTTTTTATTTTTTTCTTAATCGGCATACTTATTAGCAGTTGGCTTATTAGCGGAACGATTCCAACATTAATTTATTACGGTTTTTCCATAGTTAGTGCTAGCTTCTTCTTTGCGATTGTTTTTATTATTACATGTATTATTGGCATTACTATTGGTAGTTCATTAACGACCGTCGCAACAGCAGGTGTAGCCTTTATTAGCATTGCGAGTGCGCTTGATTTATCGCTCGCATTAACAGCAGGTGCCATCGTATCAGGAGCATTTTTTGGTGATAAAATGTCACCACTTTCTGATACGACAAATTTAGCATCAAGCATTGTTGGTATCGACCTATTTGAGCATATTAAAAATATGGCTTGGACAACTGTGCCTGCTTTCATTCTTTCAATTATTGCTTATGCCATTTTGTCGCCGAAGCATACAACTGTATCTCTTACAAATGTCGAAACTTTCCAAGCCGCATTACTTGAAACAAATTTAGTACATTGGTACGCTTTATTACCTCTCGTATTATTAGTTATTCTATCAATAAAAAAAGTGCCTGCATTAGTGACACTAGCAATCGGTTCGATATTTGGTATTGCGTTATCCTTTTTGCATGACCCACTTTCCCTAACAGCTATTTTAGACATTTTATTTAATGGTTATGTGCCAAATACAACGAATGAGGCCGTTAATGCACTACTACATCGTGGAGGAATTGCGAGCATGTTTTTCACGATTACATTAGTATTGCTTGCTTTGAGCATGGGTGGCCTATTATTTACCTTAGGCATTATTCAAAGTATCTTTGCTAAGCTTGAAGCTTCCTTAACAACAGTACGCTCTGTTATTACAGGCACTGCGATTACAGGCATTGGCGTAAATACGTTAATTGGTGAGCAATATTTAGCTATTTTATTAACAGGGGAAGCTTTTAAAGAGCAATATAAAAAAGTTGGGCTTGCCCCTAAAAACTTAGCACGTGCAATAGAAGACTCTGGAACAGTTGTTAACCCTCTTGTCCCATGGAGTGTCTGCGGTATTTTTATTACAGATATACTGGGTGTCTCTACAATCAACTATTTCCCATTCGCGTTCTTCTGCCTACTTGGGCCTGTTTTAACAGTGTTTTTCGCATGGAGTGGAAAAACACTGTCGAAAATTTAAAACAGCTATCTAATTCAATTGTGATTTGCTTGAATTAGATAGCTTTTCTTTATTTACTTGCGATTACTGGAACCCATAATTCACTACTAGGCACTCGGTCTGGTGCTAATTGATTTTCGATACATGGTAGATTCGCTAATTCATAGCCTGAGGTTGGCAGCCACTCTGTATATAAGCGTTGCCATGCCTCTGAAATATTTGGGAAAACAGCCCATGTACTTTTTGGCAATACGATTTTCTCCATATCCGTTGGTAGCTCGCCTGTATAGCGACACCCCATCAAATAGTCAAAATCTTCATCTGTAATCGCCGCTTGTTTACCTACTACTCCTAAGATGCCCTCCATTTTGCATTGTGGATGCTCCCATGACATATCAATTAATCTGTGTAGCAACCCGCTTTCTGTTGCCTCTCCCCATAGCTTTGGAATAACTTGAAAAGCATCCTTCGTTGTCACCTTTTGTTTAATACCTACAATCTCAATTTCAAAATCCAACACTTCAATTCTGTAATCCATTTCTACAGCCCCTTTAATTGAAATTTGAAAGGAAAGTCTCGGAATGGCTTTTAATTCAATCCCTTTATTACGAGCTGCTGTTGGATTCACTCCATGGAGGCTCTTAAATGCGCGACTGAAGGCATCTGGAGAATCATAGCCATATTTAAGGGCAAGGTCAATAATTCGAACATCACTATTATTTTGAAGCTCAAATGCTGCAAGTGATAGGCGTCTTCGTCGAATGTACTCAGACAAAGTCATTCCTGTCATAGATGAAAACATTCTTGGAAAATGATACTCAGGACAGCAAGCCAATCTCGCTACTTCTTTAAATTCTATTTCATCTACTAAGTTTTCTTCAATATAATCCATCGCTCTATTTACTCTCTCTAACCAATCCATAAGTTCTCCTTTCAATACCTACTATAGGTGAGGGCCTGTTGTTCTATCCGACATTTGATGCTCAATAAATGTCGGGTGTCAGGTATTTTCTCTGGGCTAGCCACTCTTTTTTACTTAATAGCGCTTCAATTGTCCTTCATCATAAAACCCTTCTACAAATGCTTTTTCAAAAAACATCGGTAGTCGCTCCTCCATACCTTCCGCAAACTGGAGCTGCGCTAACTCATTCTTATGTACCCAAAATACATCGCCCTCATCCGTTTTATGTAATAGTTCCCCACTGTATACACTCGTTCTATAATTAAAAACAAAATAGCTTTCATCTTTGTCCTTGTTATACCATTGAATAATGCCGCATGGCTCTAAATTTGAAATCGTTAAACCTGTCTCCTCTTTTATCTCTCTAATAGTAGATTCAACAATGCTTTCACCCTTTTCCACATGCCCTCCTGGAAATGTAATGCCCTTCCACGATTTAACCCGATTTTGTACGAGCACCTTATTATTTTCTTTATCATAAATCATACACATATTCGTTAATGTAACATTAGCCATCGTTTACTTACCTCCCTCTTTTATTAGAATAGCATTGTTCAAACTTCACATGAAAATATTTTAATGATTCAAAAGACATCTTTACAAATAAGAACATACGTACTATATTAAGCTTAATAAAAAAATATCTACACCTTTAGCATCATTTTAATATATTTGACGATAAATGATTATTAATCAAGAAAGCTCATTTGTATAATTGAAAATAAAGAGGTGGGAATATTGCGAATTTATGCCAAAGTAAAATCTATAGGTAAACGAAAGCCAGTACTAGAGCTACAGCCTTTTGAGATAGCGCCCGCTGCAACGTTGCGTGAGCTTGTTACACAAATCGTTCAGCAAAACGTCCAATCTTTTAATGAAGAGAAACCATTCACACGCTATTTATTAGAAAACGATATCGAAACTGCTTATGAACAGGGCAAAGTAGGGTTTAATCATAAGTACAATGACCAAAAGCAATCTGAACAACCTGCAATTGAGGAGGCGCTGTTAGCATTTGAAGATGGTATCTATAAAGTGCTTCATGGCGAGAAAGAGCTTACTACATTAGATGAGTCTTTACATATAAATGAAGATGATATTTTTACATTCATTAAGCTAACAATGCTATCCGGACGCTTATGGTGAAAATATGGAAGTGGTTCACAAAACTTTTGAAAAGAGAGGCGGAAAATCCTTTGAAAGAGCAATTATTGGAGTTTTTACAATCAATCGAGCAAAAAGCAAAAAAGGAAGGCTATGAATATCCATATGACCATGTGGAGAAATTCGAGATACTAATTAAAGAGCATAAGCTAACGACTGTTGAGCAATTATTTGATGTAGGGCTTTTAGAGGCTTTAACGACACTTTATGATCGGGATTTTGCCGAAGAGCTAAAAGTTTATTGCATCAAACAAGTAACTCAAGCCTTTCAACAAGGTATGTACCGCCGCTCAGCACATAGTGATTCCATTGATCAGCATGCTAGTAACATTTTGTCTATTATTCTAGCTGGCACACTAAATAAAGATGTCAACGTTGTTGATACGCTAAGCCACTGTCAAGCAAGGTATTATCGAGGTATTGTTAATTTTTATGTTGATCAAAAAGAAAAGCCAGTCGCTTCACAGGATTTTGTTGAGGCAAAGTTTGCTCAATTATTAGCGGAAGATGATACAGCAGCTGTGCAATATGTACATGAAGCTATTTTCGGTGAAAACAATGTAGCGATGTTATCCCATCAATTAATTCGAAGCATTGTTGGCAGCAATAATATGAAGCTCGTTGAATGGCTAGGACAGCTATTGCTTGCTGCCCAACGTCAAGAAGGTACACGTCAAGCTATTTTAGAAAATGCAGATAAAGGCACACCTCAAGTGCTTATTTACTTTATGAAGCTCGTAAAAGAAAACGATTTATTACGCTTTTCCTCTGTGCAACGCGCCGTAGAAACATGGGTTGGTCTAGCCTACACTGTAGATGATAAAAAAATCATACAGAAATTGCTTGATATTTCCTATGACCTTTTAACGAAGAAAAGGGATATTGAACCACTTTTACAATCAGAAGATGCTATTGAAAACTATGCGGCACTCTGGGCAATTGCTACACTTGATGTGCAAAATATTAAGCCTGCTTTACAACACCTGTTCCAAGGTAAAAAACATCAAATACTGTCAGCTTTATACTTTGCTCATGCAACAAATCTCGAATTTTACTTACGCTTCCCAATTATAGATGTAATTATGGAGCATGATGATTTAGATATTTTAACACTTGCTATGCAGGATGTTTTACCAATCTCTATGTATTCAAAATATCATTTTTACGATAACAATATACACCCTGATTACTTTGAGCATTATCCAAAAGCATTCATTACACGTCTTGAGCAAGTAGCTGAGCTGATGAAAAAGCAGGAGCACACATTACAAGGTAAGCCGCTTCCATGGGTAAATTACACATTAACAAAGGAATATGTAATCAACGGAACAATGCTGCTAGCTGTTTACTGGAAAGACCTTAATTATGTCATGAAAATTTATGAAAAGCGCGAAGCATTAACACCAAATCAACGTGAAAATTTGCTTGGCTTTATAGTAGAAAAATTAAAAATGCCTATAGCCAAGTCATTTTTAGTGGAATGTTTACAGGAGCGTGGCACCCGTGAGCTCGCTTTAAAGTTGATTAAAGAGCAAAAAGAGCCATTAGACGATGCGCAAATTGAAGCTGTCGAGCAGCTCTTTTATTTAAAATCTGGTGCAACAAAGCAAGCGCTTGTTAAAGTGCTTATATCACAGCCACCGACAAAAATAATAGAGAGTGCCGAGCGTTTAGTAAAAAATTCGAAGCAAGACTTACGCTTAGGTGGATTAGAGCTATTAGTAGAATTAAAAAAAGCGAGTAATATTAGCAGTCAGGAAATCTCCACAATTACAGGGTTTATCGCTAAGCCTACTGTCAAAGAACAAGAATTGATTGATGTTTTAGTGGAAGATACTAGTCAAAAAACACTTGCAGGTGGTTATGGTATTTTTAATCCAAATTACTCTAAAGAAGCTATCCCACCGCTAAAAATAACAATTAACAATGCGACACAAGCAATAACATCCTTTGATATAGAAAAACTCAAGCCAAAACTGCAACGTCTATCGGATTTATTTGAGGAAAACGCTGCCTATGAGTATCAGGCACGTGGGTGGAATGGTAGCAGTTATGATGCAATCCTTGGTAACTATTTCAGCCCACTTTTCGGCACTGAAGGCGAGCATATACACGCCTATCCTTTAGCAGATGTTTGGCTACAGTGGAAAGAGGATGTACAATTTACAAACCTCGATTGCTTATCGGTTATCCTTTTCGCAAAACAAGGTTATTATGGCAAAGAGCCATGGGATCAAGGCTTAACTGAGGAGACAAGAGAGACATTATCACAATGGATTAATTTCGATAATATCAATGACTTCAATTATTGGATCAATACATTAGCACATAGCAAAAAAATATGCGATATTATCGGCTTGCTCTGCAATACAGAATACGACCATACAGAAATTTTCAACTACGCACATAGCGCACTTGTCGAGATGTTCCAAAAACTCTCAGCAGAATGGTTTAAACGTATTAATATAGAGTCTGAATGGTCTAAAGATACTTATGAAACATACTCGCTTTACCGAAGTTTAATGTGGTTTTGTGAGCGTTACCTTGATACAGAGCAACAATTCATACAGCTCTTCTCTCTTCGTGCAGCAATTACTACATTACATGAACAGCATAACCGAGAAACAAAGCAAGGTGCTGCGTACTTACCGATTTTATATTCGAATGATGAAGCAATTGCACGTGCACATAGTTTAGGACTTGTACCGATTGACGCTTGTTATTTAAAAATGTTTAACCCACTTGAAGATCGATACCATGCAGCAGATTTATTCAATTCAAAAAAACGTGAAAAATTGGTTGTTAGCTATCCATTTTTAGCTGAAGTATATGATAAATCAGCCAATCGTATTATCGATATTGAATTGAGTCGAGGTGATTTACGTACTGAAGTAAGCCATTTAGCCAATCATTCATTAATGCCGATTGTTGGAGTAAATGATTTTACACGTATTTTGCATGCTTTAAAGGGTCTCACATTAGTGCGTGGCTATGCATGGGCAGGTGACTATACAAAGCGCGAAGTTTTTTCAAGTATGCTAAGACATTGTCAACCAGCACTTGAAGATACAGTAGAGAATTTAGCAGGAGCATTAAAAGCATATGATATTACAGAAGAAGAGCTATTAAATGCGATGATGTATACACCTGCCTATACTTCGCTTGTAAATGAATATTTAGGCTGGGCTGGGCTTGAAAGTGCTGCATGGTATTTCCGTGCACATACAACAGACACGTTAAGCGATGAAAGCATGAGCCATATTCAACTTTATACGAATATTACAGCAACTGAATTCCATGATGGTGCTTTCGCAAAGGAATGGCTACTAGAATGCTATAAAGAGCTTGGCAAAAGTCGCTTTGACAAACTATATGAAAGTGCCAAATATATGTCAGAGGGTGCGACTCATCGGCGCTCTCAAATGTTCGCAGATGCTGCACTTGGTCATTTAAAGCTTAAACCATTAATGGAGGAAGTTGCTGATAAGCGTAATAAAGATAAGCTACGCTGTATCGGTCTTATACCACTCAACAAGCGTAATCCACTGAAGGATGCGTATCAGCGCTATCAATTTATTCAAACATTTTTACAGGAAAGCAAGCAATTTGGCGCACAGCGAAAAGCAAGTGAGAGCTTAGCTTGTCGCATCGCCACTGAAAACTTAGCACGTAACTTAGGTGATGATGTAACACGCTTTATATGGCGTATGGAAATTTTCGAATTAGATACAATTCAAAAGTATTTCGAGCCTATTGCTGTCGATGATATTACGCTACATTTACAGGCCGATGACAAAGGTCTTGTTAATTTTGTTGTGGAGAAAGCTGGCAAGCCGTTAAAATCTGTACCAGCTCGCCTGAAAAAGAACAAAATTGTCGAGGAAATAACAGAAGTACGTAAGCAATTACGTGAGCAACAAAGCAGATCACGCAAAGCATTTGAAGATGCGATGGAAAAGGGAATTATCTTTACATTTAGTGAAATGAAGAACTTACTTGCACATCCTGTTTTAGCACCGATGCTAGAAAAGCTATATATCGTTAGCGGTGCAACAATTGGCTTAATTAAAGATGTGGAGCTTGATGATGATGCAGAAGTGCGCATTGCACATCCATATGATTTATATGAGTCAAAAAGATGGACTGAAATCCAGCATGAAGTTTTCACAGAAAAGATTGTACAGCCATTCAAGCAAGTATTTCGTGAGTTATATGTTGTCAATGCAGATGAAAGTGAAAAAAATGTTTCCTCACGCTATGCAGGACATCAAATTCAACCACAGAAAACGCTTGCTCTATTAAAAACACGTGGCTGGTTAGCTAGCTATGATGAAGGACTGCGCAAAATTTATTATGACCAAGATATCGTTGTAACAATGTATGCCATGGCAGATTGGTTCTCACCAGCAGATATCGAAGCACCAACGCTTGAATACGTCGCATTTTATAACCGTCGCACAGGTAAGCCCATATTATTACAGGACGTACCACCTCTTATTTTCTCTGAGGCAATGCGCGATGTTGATTTAGTCGTGAGCGTAGCGCATGTTGGTGGTGTAGACCCAGAGGCGAGCTTCTCGACAATTGAAACACGTGCCGCAATTGTACGTGAATTAACACAAATGCTGAAGCTAAAACAAGTAACTGTTGAAAAGCAATATGCATTAATCGAAGGCTCACTTGCACGTTATAGCATCCATTTAGGCAGTGGTACTGTGCATAAGGTTGGTGGCGCAATGATGCCAATTTTAGCTGTTCAATCACAGCATCGTGGACGCATTTTCCTGCCGTTTGCTGACGAAGACCCACGCACAGCAGAAATTATGTCGAAAATCGTGCTGTTAAGCGAAGACAGCAAAATTAAAGACCCTTCGATTTTACAGTGGATTAAATAACATATCCTTCTCTTAATAAAAAGGTCATTAGGAAATACAGATAGGTATCTGTTTTTCTAATGACCTTTTCTTTATTCATTTAGTAAAAAATAATATTGATAATCGATTCCTCATATGGGTGAATGGATTTTATAGTTTCTAGCACTTCTTTGATTTTCATGTGCCTACAGTGCAACTCCATTTTACACTCCGTTCCAAATGAAATGCCCTCTTTTAATGTTTTGTGCTACTTCCCTAAATAAACAAACTTCCGCAGCACCCATTCCACTGGTCCTATTGAAAAGCGTTTACTATATAAATTCGCTAAGTACAATTGCAGCGAATAAATCACTAACGCAATTAACAGACCAAGTGCTACACCTAGCTCACCAAAAAAGCCTAAGCCGTAACCATAGAAAATTGTCGTACAAATAAGCGATTGCATTAAATAATTTGTTAATGACAGACGACCTAAATTAACGAAGCTTTGTGCATACTTGCTTTCCTGTGCCGACATAAAAATAATTACAAACAGTGCCATATAACCAATTGCGAGCATGTACGCTCCTACACCATGCATTAATTTTGCGACAAAGTGGTCAAAGAATAGCAAAGATTTACATAATAAACCTATCGGAATAAACACTGTTAAACGCTTGAGCAATGCCTTCTTGTCAGCAATATGCTTAAAGAAGTCAACCTTTGCTGCAGCCATTCCGAGTAAAAGAAATGGTCCAACAGCGAAAAAGGATAGGACAACCATCATCACGAAGGTCGCTATTAAACCTATCATATAGAAAATCAATGGCACGTCATCCGTTGAAGCAATACGGTTTTGAACAACCTCTACATATGAGCCATTTTTTAAAATATCGAGTGTTGTTGCCATATCTGCTGCCATAAGTGTCATCATGTCTGTTTTGACTATCGTAAGTGGTAGCATACAAAGTGCTAAAAGGGCTGCCCATATTAAAAGCGTTTTGATTTTACGTTTGATAAATAACATAAAAATAAGTAAACCCGAGCCATACATGAGTAAAATATCGCCATCCCATACGAATGTAATATGTAAAAGGCCTAATAAAATTAAGCCAATTGCGCGTCTCCATAAAGGACCTCGCGTTTTTAACTCCCTTTTCTCTAGTGAATGAACAAATAAAATAACACCATAGCCAAATAAAAAGCCAAAAATCGGATAAAACGAAGCTTCCACAAAAACCTTCGTAAAATAAAACGCAATTTTATCTAACCATGCTGTCGGCTGAATCGCCGCTAATGTCACATTGGCATATTGAAAATGCAGCATATTGGCAATCAAAATACCAAGTAACGAAAACCCTCTTAATGCATCAATTACTTCAATTCTTTTCTTCATTAAAAACCTCTATTCTTCAAATGATAAATTTACTGGCTCATCCAATATATCGGATTGAATTTCCAAATTTGTAGATAATACACTCTCATCTACTTCTTCAAATGTCAATTGATCTACCCATACTTGACCACGTCCTGATAAGATGATGCCAAATGAAATAACAGTGCTTTCTTTAGGCACCTCCAATACAATGGAATATAAACTCCAATTCGTTGTTCCCGTTATCGAACGATTACTCATATTATCGAACTGTATAGTATCCCCATTAGCATTGTCCACTCGCATCCACATACTTGAAAACAGCCCGACATCCTTTGTTTTCAAAAAGCCAGAAAGTCGGATGCGCTTGTTCACATAATTGTCTGCTTTAAATTGCTGCATCATCGTTGCAAAGCTATCCCCTTCTAAAACCGTTTTCGATTTTAAATAACCTGATGCTTTACCTTGATGTACAACTGCATGGTCCACTCCCATTTCATAATTATATGGGTCTGAGCCACTTAAAATCCAACCTTTTACTGATTTATCCATAAATGATTCCTCCTTATTTTTCCACATAATTGACATCAGTTTGCGATATTGCCCTGGGGGTAAATGATAATATTTTTTAAACGCCCTTGTAAAAGCCTCCTGTGATTCAAAATAATTGTGAAAGGCTATATCAATAATTTTTTCCTTCGTATATAGCAGCATTGCTGAGGCACTTGCTAAGCGACGCATTCTTATATATTCTGCAATGGACATGCCAACATATTTTTTAAAAACCCGATGAAGATGAAACTTAGAAAACCCTGCATGCTTGGCGATACGCTCAATTTCCAATGGCTCATGCAAATGCTCTTCTATATAATTAATCACTTTATGCAAAGCAGCTCCCTCCCTTCATAAATAGCATAGCAAAATCAACAATCGCTTTTTTGATTTTATTTGCTAAATAAAAAAATGATAGATTTATCAATAACAAACGAATATAACAGTGAACAGCTTTTCGTGGAAAATGTTCGATTGAAGTGAGGTGCGTTATGGACGACAAAATTATTGCCTATATCAAACAACAACATGAGCAGGGTATTTCTTTATTGCTTGGGCAATACGGTGGCTTGATGAAATCGATTATGTATAATACAGTGATGGAAATGGTATAAACATTAAACATTATCAAGGTGCTTCTTTCGTTAATCGTGACTTATATTTACAGGTGCTTGCTAATGAACAGCCTATCAGCGAAAAAATAAAAATTAATTAAAAGCATATTGCCTTATCGCAGAAATAATTCACAAAAAAATCAGAAAATTGAACACATTTTGTGGTATTATTTCTTAACGGAGGTGTATTTAATTTGAACATATTAGCGAAAATCAGTCAATTTGCTGGAAAAACATTTGCGATTTGGGTATTAGTGTTTGCAGCATTTGCTTTTTTCCTTCCTGACCAATTTACATGGATTGCTCCATATATTTCAATTTTACTTGGAGTGATTATGTTTGGAATGGGGATGACCATTTCAGCAAACGATTTTAAGGAAGTTGGGAAACAGCCTGTGAAAGTAATAGTCGGGGTATTGGCACAATTTATTGTCATGCCTTCACTTGCTTTCATTTTAGCGAAAGGATTGCAGCTAGAGCCAGAAATTGCGATTGGTGTTATTTTAGTTGGCTGTTGTCCTGGTGGTACAGCATCAAATGTTATGACCTTTTTAGCAAAAGGGAACTTAGCTCTTTCGGTAGCTATCACTTCTGTCTCTACATTGTTAGCACCTGTTGTCACACCAGCACTTATTTATTTACTTGCAAGTGAATGGATGGAAGTATCTGCTGCTGACATGTTTATGTCTGTCATTAAAATTGTACTTATTCCTATTATATTAGGTCTTATTGTACAAGCATTCTTTAAGCAGCAAGTGCAAAAAGGGGCAGATGTATTACCACTTATTTCTGTTATAGCAATCGTACTTATCGTTGCTGCTGTCGTTTCGACAAGCAAAGATAAAATTGTAGAATCTGGGCTCATTATTTTTGGTGTTGTTATTTTACATAATGGTCTTGGTTATTTATTAGGTTTTTTAGTTGGCAAGTTGTGTAAATTTACATATGCTGACCAAAAAGCAATGGCCATTGAAGTTGGTATGCAAAACTCAGGATTAGGTGCTGCTTTAGCAACGGCTCATTTCAGCCCACTAGCTGCTGTACCTAGCGCTATTTTCAGCTTTTGGCACAACGTTTCAGGTGCTCTTCTCGCTACATATTGGGCAAGAAAAGCTGAACGCAAGTAAGCCATCTACTGTTGGGAAGTGCTCAACCTTCCCAACAGCTTTACTAGCAATGCCCTGTCAATGGAAACATAAAGTTTCCCATCAACAACGGCTTTTTTGAGAAAACAAATAAAGCATCATCATCATTTGGCTTAGTTGTTGCTGACATGTTTTCCATTGTAAAATAGCATATAACCTTTTTCGTCGTTGCCTTCACAACACTTGCCAGTATCGCTTCCATATTCGGTGCATCTAATGCAATAATATCGAAAATATGGAGCGTCCCCTCTTCCTCCTCCATTAGTACAATCGTTTCTAAATCCTCTATATAAAAGATTACCTCCTTAAATGGAATTGTGAAATAAAACATTAACAGGTTCGCATTGTTTTCCACATCTAACATATTTGAATTAATAAAACGGTTTTGTGCAAATTTTTCGAGCAAGGCACTATCATTTTCAATCGTTAATTGCTTGAGTTTCGTATCTCTCACTTCAATAGGATTCTTCTCTAAATCTAAGCTAAACTCACTTTCATCAATGCGTGTAAAGCCAAATTTCGGATAAAAATCCAGTACCGTTTCATTTGCAAATAGAAACATCAAATCGCATTGCGCTTCATATTCATCCATAACATGCTGCATCAGTTTTCGCGATAAGCCTTGGTTGCGATAGCTTTCGTCTGTCATGACTGTGCCAATTTGAATAGCACTATATTTTTCTCCATCAATTACAACTGTCATTTTATTAATAGAAGCATTTGCAATCACTCGTCCATTGTCAATAAATGAATATGGCACATATTGCTCATTCCAGTAGCCTCGTTCATACCAAGCTCTAAAATCAAGTTCAAATGTTTTCATCGCTAGCTCATTAAAGCTCCCTCTTAAGCTTTCATTATGACGGTAATCCTTGATAAATTCATAGTTTGCCAAGTACAGTTCCTCCTATGTATTACTTGCTTTTAAAATAATATGCGTGCAGCATAAGTGCAACGATATGTGTGGGACAGTCCTCTTGCACATCCAATACATGGACATTGCTAACTAGGTGATTGCGCTTCATTGTTCCTACTGTACCTTGCGTATCCTGTAATGCAATAGCTGAGGAAACAGTTGCTGCTGAAGTAGTGAATGTTTTATCAGCAAATGTCAATTCCATCATCTCCTTTAATTTTACAGTATTCTTTATATTTATGCGTGCATATGCCTGACCAATGACCACACCATTTTTGTATATTTCCCAATGCTCTTGTGTCAACGAGCGGTTTTTAGATTTCCAGCGTACAATATAATTGTCCTTATCTAGTTGTAGCTCCAATGTTAAATACCAGTTTGAGCCTACAATATCAGCGACAATTCGCTGCCACTTCTTTTCAAAATAACGCCTTATATATCCCCGTTTAACATTCCCTTTAAATAAAGGCTTGTTAGTCAAAATGGTGGTCTGTCGCTCATAAAATGACCAGCCTGCTATATTATTAGGTTGATAATTTTGTTCCTTCTGTACAAGTCTTTTGCTCAAAAACCAAATGAACGCTGCTGCAATTAGCAAAAGAAAAGTGGTGGCAAATGCAGTCATGCTAAATAATCCATAAACTAAATATCTAGCGAGAATTGCCAATTGCACTAATACAAAAAGCAAAATTAAATGGTACATGTTTTTCACCTCTGTTTATTTACATACATTTTTGATAAGAGGTTTCGCCCCTAATCCTCCCAATAAAAAATCGCATCCCATATTAAATATTCTCTCGGCTCTCTAAAAATAGTGGCGATATTTGCTTTAAAAGGGAGCGGCTTTTCCACATCTTCCTTATGCAAAATTGTATAATTATATTTCATAAAAAGACGCTGCAAGCCTTCATATAGCTCGTTTAAATGTGGTGGAATTAGCAGCTCCTGTGGAGTAGCTAAAAAAGTCCCTCCACTACTCAACCATTTTCCTTCTAAATAGTTATCCGATTTGTTCCCAGTGCCAATTAAAACAACAGGCGCAAGCATACTAATTTGTACAATAAGGCCCTCTTTATCTTCTTGCACTACACCGTTTCCAAGCTGTGTTTGTATAACTGTACTCTTTTCGTATACAAACCATCGCATATACGATGCATAGCCACTCCCAAAATGCAGTGGCTCTTGTTCACATACTATTTTTCGAGACTTCTCTAACTCTGCTTTAATTCTCTTTAAATAACTAAAAATGGATTGCTCATCCGTTGTATTGTAAGGAAAGATCTCTCCAATTACCTCACCTTGAATCAGCTGTTTTAATTGTTCATTTGTAAACATTTTTGAGCTCCTCTCTTCGATTATTTCCGTTGCAAAAATATCGAGTAGTGATGGTCGTTATTCGTTATGATAACTATACAAGGGAGGGAAAGCAATGCTACAGCAATTTAATGAGTTAATGGATTATATCGAGGAGCATTTAACTGAGAGCATTTCGAGTGAGACAATTTCGCAAATTGTTGGATTATCCGACTATCATTTTCGCAGAATGTTTTCTTATATGGCAGGCATGTCCTTAGCAGAATATATCAGAAACAGACGATTATCCTGCGCGAATGTAGAACTCGTCAATGGTGCAAAGGTGACGGATATTGCCTTTAAATATGGCTATCAATCCATTGATGGCTTTTCAAGAGCATTTCGTGAATGGAGTGGCTTTTTGCCCTCTGAAGTAGTGAAAAATAAAATCCAAAAAACATTTCCAAAATTTTTATTTTTTATTGATATTAAAGGAGGTATTTCAATGGAATTCAAAATTGAAAAGAAAGCAAAATTTAACTTAGTCGGTGTCACAAAAAGAGTACCCATTCAATTTGAAGGCGAAAATAATGTCATTATCGAATTAGCAAAAACAATTACGGAGCAACAAAGAGCAGAGATGCATGAATTAGGCGATTTATATCCGCAGCAAGTGTTAAATGCCTCTTATCATTTTGATGAAGGTCACTTAGAGGAAAAAGGAAATTTAACACATATGATTGGCTTTGCAACGACGAAGGAAAATTCATATGATGACTTGGAACAACTCACAATAAAAGAAAATACATGGGCAATCTTCCCAAATAGCGGACCATTTCCTGCTACGTTACAACAAACGTATGCCAATATTTATGCTGTGTGGCTGCCATCATCAAATTATGAGCTATTAAGCGAGCCAGTGATTTCCTTCACGCGCTATGATGACCCTGCTGACAATGTTTATAGTGAGGTGTGGGTTGCGGTGAAGGAAAAATAATCAAACAAGGTATACATGTTTTCGAATTTTTATAAATTGTGTTTGTGCCTGACACTTTAGATAATGAAGTATACTAAAAAGCTGACGGGATTACGCCCGTCAGCTTTTCATTATTTCGGCTCAAGGTCTTCAATTGAATCAATGTCTACATATGCTGGAACGACTAAACCTGAACGTGCCCCTGTCATATTTTCACCTAAATCAATAAAATTTCCTTCATAGCTTTCATAAAAGGCTTGATGTGTTGTTGGTAACCATGGTGCTACTGTGACGTCTGCTGCATCTGTCGCAACTGCTTGGAACATAACAGCTGGATCAACTTCTGTTAATGTAACATTGTAGCCCTGCTGAGTTAACACCGTTTTGATAACATTCGATGAAGCCATTTCAGACTCCCACGGTACAGAAACAAGTCGAATTTCTTCACCATTGCCTTGTTCAGCCCCTTCTAACCATGAATTTACTTTATCTTCATTATTCGCTACCCAATTTTCAGCAGCTTCCTCAAAGGAAGTCTCTTCTCCTTCAGCTATAACAGCTTGCATATCATCTAACTCCCAATGGAAAGCATCTAAAATTTTATAGGCATTTGGCATATCTTCCTCAAAGCCAAGTCTTGCTAATGTATGAATGCGTTCAACGCCACCATAAACATTTTTCGGATCATCTAAAAACTTCAAATCATAGTCCTCAAACATCCAATGTGGTGTCCAACCTGTAATCACAACTGGTTTTTCATTTTTAATAGCATCGTCTAAAACAGCAAGCATCCCTGCCGTTGAGCTTTCTTCCATATTCCAGCCTGCTAAATTTTCATACTCCTCTAATACATTACGTGTCGATTCCATAATACCGGCACCTGGTTCAATTCCCGTAATTGTATAGTTTACTGCTTCACTTACACTGCTAGCCTCTTGTGTGTCGCCATTATCCCCACAACCGACTAATAATAGTGAAAGTGACAATACTGAAAAAATACTCGCTTTTTTAAAACGCATAAAAACCCTCCTTGAATAACTTGTTTTCAAGGATAACATATATAAAACAAAGTAACAACTCATAAATAAATATAAGTTGTTACTTACGCAGTGAATCATTTATCTCAGCAATTGCATATTATACATATAAGGAGGTTGTATTTTGAGCTTTGTCATTTCTTTTATGACTCTTTTAATTATACTGTTCATTATTAGTGGCATTTTAAAAGTGTCATTTACTATTTTGAAATATATTGTGCTTATCGCTATATTGATTTACATAATGAAATATATTACTGCCTTTTTCTAAAGAAAAAAGCAGAGAATTACCTATTCTCTACTCTTTCATCCAATAAGACGAGCCATCTGTATTTCGCTCCATAAAGCCATATTCAATTAAATAGCGTCTTAATGTCACAAAGTCAGCATGTACTGTTTTTAAAATTTCATTTACTTCTTTCTCCGTATACACTTGTCCTGCTGTAAAGCGCTGCAAAATATGCTGTAAAATAATGAGCTTTCGCTTCTCCTTGCTTGGAATGGTTTCGATGCTTCCATCTAACCCTTGTTTAAAATAGTTTTGTAGCACTTTTTCGCGCTCCTGCTCCTCAATACCGTAACGCTCATCCACCTGTGTTGCCCCCTTATGAATCTTATAGTGATGTGGCTCTGCCAGTAGCTGCATTAAAGCAAGAAACACCTTTGCCTGTTTCTCTTTTTCACGCAGTTTAAAGCGATGCTGGCGCACTGTCGAAATATTGTTGACACTGCTCTCTACTGCAATCTCTTTGTCTGATAAGCCCTCATAAAAATGCTGTAACATTTCCTCCTGCACCTCAGATAAACCGCTCGTTTTCTTATCCATTTGTAAAAGTGCGTGAAAAGCTGAGCCATGTACCTGCTGAATATGTGCCTGCACCATTCCTTCAGCTGTTAAAAATTTATCATGAATCGGGTATACTTCATGTATGGCAAATGCTTGCACACAATGAAGGCATTGATAGTGCCCATCCGTTAATTGATAACCTTTCATTAATGCATCAACCGTTATATTTTGAAAATCCACAACTCTCACCTCACAAAATATTTTATATTAAGTTTATTTATTTGTAAACAAAATAAAATAAAGTTTATTAAAAGGAGCTATTTATGAAAAAAACATCACTGTATGCTTATATTAAATTTAGTGGTAATGATGATTTCCCAATTGCTACAGTCACTGAGCAATTGAATATTCAGCCTACAGCTACATGGAAAATAGGTGATGCAATTCTTCCAAATCACCCTCATAAACGTACATATACTTGCTGGAAATATGAAACAGAACACATCGAAACACTCGATTCTGAAGATGTATTGCGTCCTCTGTTAAATATCTTTCAAGCAAAGACTGATATCATTAACAATTTAAAAGCTAAGCTCAATTTAGATGTTCATTTAGAGCTTGTCATTATGATGGAAGATGGCTTTACACCAGGCTTAGTCATTTACCCTGAGTTCAGTGCATTTGCTGCTTCAATTCATGCTTTTTTAGATATTGATATGTATTGCTCATGTCCCGATGACACTAAAAAATGAAAATTCCTTATTGACAACGTTTAAATTTTGCGATAAATTGAGAACTAATTTCTAAAGAAAAGGCAATGAAAAGGATATGAGCCATTTTTGAGAAAATCAACAGAGAGGGAAATCACCGACTGAAAGTTTCCTGATTGGACAAAATGATTTACTCCCTTAGAGCTGCGCTAGGAAACTAGCGACGTTTACAGGCGTTATCTGTATCAATGAGCTACTAATGTGCAAGCATAAGTAGGAATTTGGGTGGAACCACGGGTATACAGCACATATTCGTCCCTTTTGAGGACGAATATGTGCTTTTTGTTTACCAAAATACAAAAAAGGAGAGGTAATATGTCAAATCAACAAGTAACAATTCAATTTCCAAATGGCGAGCAAAAACGCTTTGCCAAAGGTGTTACGCTAACCGATATTGCAAAGGCAATCAGCCCAAGCTTAGCGAAAAAATCAATAGTAGGCAGTGTAAACACGATGACAACTGATTTGACACGACCAATTCTAGTGGATGCCGAAATTTCGCTTTATGATGCGCTGTCAGAGCAAGGCTTGCAAGCTATTCGTCATTCTGCCGCACATTTATTAGCACAGGCAGTGAAACGCTTGTATCCAGATGCCAAATTCGGAGTTGGCCCTGTCATTGAAAATGGCTTTTATTATGATATTGAAATGGCTCATACATTAGTGCCTGAGGATTTAACTATAATCGAACGTGAAATGAAGAAAATTGCGAGTGAAAACTTCACAGTCATTCGCAAGGAAGTCTCGCGTGCTGAGGCACAGCAGCTATTCGCACATGATGCCTTAAAGTTAGAGCTGCTAGAAGCAATCCCTGAAGATGAACTCGTAACAGTTTATGAGCAAGGAGAATTTTATGATTTATGTAGAGGGCCACATGTGCCATCCACAAATAAAATTCAGTATTTTAAATTGATGAATATTTCTGGTGCGTATTGGCGTGGTGATAGTAACAATCAAATGCTACAGCGTATTTATGGCGTTGCCTTTGCAACAAAGGAACAAATGCAGGATTATTTCATCTTTGTAGAGGAAGCGGAAAAACGCAACCATCGCAAGCTCGGAAAAGAGCTAGAGCTATTTATGTTTTCTGAGGAAGCACCAGGCATGCCGTTTTATTTAGCAAATGGTCAAATTATTCGCAATGAGCTAGAAAGCTTTTTACGCCAGCTACAGTCAAAATATGATTATCAAGAAGTTCGTACACCGTTAATGATGAATCAACGCTTATGGGAGCAATCAGGGCATTGGCAGCACTACAAAGAAAATATGTATTTTACACAGGTGGATGGGCAGAAATTTGCGCTAAAGCCGATGAATTGTCCAGGACATATGCTGATTTACAAAAATGATTTACACTCTTACCGCGATTTACCGATTCGCATGGCTGAATTTGGGCAAGTGCATCGCCATGAGTTTAGCGGCGCACTTAATGGCTTGCTACGTGTTCGCACATTTTGCCAGGATGATGCACATATTTTTGCAACACCCGAACAAATCGAAGACGAAATTGCACTTGCTTTAAAAATCATCGACCATGTCTATAAGGTGTTTGGCTTCGAATATGAAATCGAGCTATCAACACGTCCAGACGACTACATGGGTGAGCTCGCATTGTGGGAGCAGGCAGAGCAAGCACTAGAAAATGTGCTAAAACGTTTAGACTTTACATTTAAAATCAATGCAGGAGATGGTGCATTTTACGGACCGAAAATTGATATTCATATTCGTGATGCTATTAAACGTAGCCATCAATGTGCAACAGTGCAGCTCGATTTTCAAATGCCTGAGAAGTTTGATTTAACATATATTAATGCGGACAACGAAAAGGTGCGCCCTGTCATTATCCACCGCGCTGTATTCGGTTCAATTGACCGCTTCCTTGGTATTTTAATTGAACATTTCGGTGGTGCGTTCCCATTATGGCTTGCACCAAAGCAGGTTCAATTGATTGGGGTATCAGAAACATACCAGCCATATGTAATGGAAGTGCAAAAAGCGTTGCAAGAGGCAAATATCCGTGTTTCGCTAGATAGCCGCAATGAAAAGCTAGGTCGCAAGGTGCGTGATGCCCAGCTACAAAAAATCCCGTATATTCTTGTATTGGGAGATGAAGAACAGCAACAGCAAACAGTGAGCGTACGAGCGCATAATACATTACAAACACTACCTCTGCAACAGTTTATTGAGCAAGTTCAGCGGGAGATTGTGGAGAAGCAATTGCCTTGATTAGAATAAAGGGCTGTCTGAAAATGCACAGACAGCCCCTGTTTTTAAGATGGTTGAGCAAATTCACCCATCTTGCGTGCGAATCATTACTTTTGAACTAGGAAATTTGAAAACATTCGCTTCCAATTCATTGTCCTAGCTTGTGCTCTTCCAACAAATCAATATTCCTTCTATTAATAATGTACTCTTGAATATGATTCCCCATATTCGCATAAAGCTGGACATTTTGTAGCTCTTCTATCGGTAGCCATTTCACTCCTATTTGATGTGGATCTGGTGTTGGAGGAAGCTTTGGTATAGAGCCCTCTTTTCGTTTACATTCAAACATCATTACTAATGTATGCGTATCACCAAACTTTTTCAAATTAAGATGTGGTGCATATTCATAGACAAAGGCTAATGGACCAACCTCTACATCCACACAGGCCTCCTCTTTTGCTTCTCTTATAACTGCTTCAAATCAATTACGCCTTGGCGTAATTGCGTCCAGATTTTTTCGAGTTTACTCGAAAAATTCCTCTTCAAAATCTGTGACATCCGCCGGAGGCTTAACTTGAATCAGCATAAGTCTCCAAACTTATGCTGATTCAAGTTAGAGATTCGTTTGGCTCTGTTCCTCCAGCAGGTAAATCATAAACAATACCTCTCACTGGATGATTATATTCTGTCAATAATAGTTGATTATCTTCTATAATAATTGCTCCTACACGTACTCTCATATGAAAATGCATGTTATCCCACCCCTCTCATGTTATACTTCAATTTTATAATAACATTCTTTATATAAGGGGAGCATTCAATGGAAAAGTGGGATTTATACGATCAGTATCGGCAAAAAATCGGCAAGCAAGCTACACGTGGTGAGGAGTTTGAGAAAGGTGAATTTCATAATGTCATCCATGTTTGCATTTTCAACTCAAAGGGTGAGATGTTAATTCAGCAACGTCAGCCTTTTAAACAAGGCTGGTCGAACCTTTGGGATATTACATGTGGAGGTAGCGCTGTTGCAGGAGATACTAGTCAACAAGCCGCTTCAAGAGAGCTGCTTGAGGAGCTTGGTATTCACTACAATTTTGACAATATGCGCCCACAATTCACCATTAATTTTAAGCGTGGCTTTGATGATTATTATTTGATTGAGTTGGATGTTGATTTAAGTGAATTAACGCTACAGCCAGAGGAAGTACAAGCTGTGAAATGGGCCTCTCAAGAGGAAATTTTCGATATGATAGAGAGTGGCGAATTTATTCCGTATTATAAAAGTATTATTGGCTTTCTTTTTGAAGGTAGATATCATTACGGGTCGATTCGTCAGCCTTGATGCATGGAAGATGTGCTCTGTACATAGCGTACAAAACACATCGCAAGTGTATTATTTCTCTGTATCGCTTCTTCTGTTTATAGCTATCAATTGAATTTCAAACTACCTCATTACGAGATAACTTAAGAAAATTATTCGGCTTTATTGAAGCTTGCAATTGCATCAATCTCTACTTTAAACTTGCTGTTGATTAATTCTGATACAACAACTAATGTCATTGTCGGCTTTATTTCACCAAGAATTTCTGTAAACGCGGCGCGTACATCAACTAAATAAGAAGAATCCGTGATGTAAACATTCATTTTTACTAAATTAGATAAGTCGAGGTCGTTTTCTGCAATAACTGAACTAATTTTCTTTAACACGACATATGTTTGCTCTTTAGCGCTATCCGGAATATTTTCGTTCTCCTCAGGGGTTTGTCCAGAAATAAATAAAAATGGAGCATTTGAAACTAAAGAATTAGTGTAAATTGGCATGATAATCCCTCCTGTGAAATCAGTATAGCATAAAACCTTTCACAAACCGCAAACACACTTTTTCTTTAAATTTATGAAAAGTGGGGAATGTAAAGGCTGATTGGTTCGGTATATCACTTCTCCTTGCAGCTATTTTTATAGCGCTGGCAATTATGCTTATATAAGCATTGGAAAACACGCTTCTGCTTTTACTTGGTTGAGCGAATTTTGTTGTTTGTTGAGCGATTTCTCATGTTCGATGAGCGAATCACTACTTTTGAACTAAAAAGACCAGGTTTTCTGGTCTTTTTTAATGCTTCAAGTAAGCCCATGCATATTGTGCATATAGCTCCGCTCCTGTCACCAACGCATCTTCATCAATATTGAATTTGCCATGATGGTGTGCCCATTCCGTATCCTTTTCAGGATTACCACTACCAACAAGGGCAAAGCTGCCAGATGCTTCACTTAAATAGAAGCTGAAATCCTCACCGCCCATTGTTGGCTTTTCTGCGTATAAAGCTTCCTCTCCAAATGCCTCTGCTGCTACTTGCTGTACAAGCTTTGCACTCCATTCATCATTGATAACTGCCTGTGAGCCATGTGTATATTCAATTGTTGCTGTCGCTCCATACATTTGGGCAATACTTTCCACATAGTGATGAAGCTGTGTTTCAATATGCTCCCTCGTTTCTGGATAAAAGCAGCGAATCGTCCCTTCAATTACAGCTGTTTCGGCAATAACATTGAAGCGTGTACCAACATCCATTTTGCCAACCGTAACAACAGCAGGGCTTTGTGCATCAATTGTGCGAGAAACAATCGTTTGAACATTCATTACAAAGGCGGAGGCAACAACAGCGGCATCAATACATGTATGTGGCATCGCGCCATGTCCCCCCTTGCCTTTGAATGTGATTTTAAACCAATCGCCAGCCGCAAAAGAAGGGCCTGGCTGACAGGAAATTTTATTTGTTGGCATTTGTGACCATATATGAATGCCAAATATATTATCTACACCCTGCATCGCACCTTGTTTGACCATTTCCTTTGCCCCTTGTGCCACTTCCTCAGCTGGTTGGAATAGCAAGCGTACTGTACCTGTTAGCTCTTCCTTAATATCATTAAGCGCTTTCGCTGCAATTAAGAGCATTGCTGTATGCGCATCATGCCCACAAGCATGCATCTTCCCTTCTTCTTTAGAAGCATAAACTAAATCTTTGTTTAACTCCTCGACAGGTAACGCGTCCATATCTGCTCTTAATGCGACTGTTTTCCCTGCATGTCCGCCTTTTATTTCTGCAATGACACCAGTAGGCACCGTCCTACGATAAGGTATACCTAAATTTTCAAGGTACTGACACACAAAAGTAGTTGTTTTAAATTCTTCCCATGCTACTTCTGGCTCACTGTGTAGCTGCCTACGCAAGCTTGTTAATTCCTCACTATATTTTTGGATTGCTTCTTTTAATTTTGGATGAATCATTTTTCTCCTCCTCATTCATGACAAAAAGGCTGTAAGAAAAGCCTATGCATTTCTCACAACCTCCTTCTTTTTAACTTTCTGTTAGCTTCTTGGCTGCCTCATAGAAAAGATATACAGCATTTGCAATATGCGCTGAATCTGACCATTCCTCTGGACAGTGACTTAAACCATCTTTACTTGGAATAAATAGCATTGCTGTATCAATGTAATCAGAAAACACCATTGCATCGTGACCTGCGCCACTATTAATAGAGCAGTAAGGAATATCCTTTGCATCACATGCTTCTTTCAAAAGACCTATAATCTCTTGATTCATCACTTTTGGCTTCATATATAAAGGCTGCTCAATCGCTACGTCAATACCATCTTTGCTATAAGACATCGCTAAGCTTTTCACCTTTTCTACCATATTTAAGACATTTTCCTCTTTGCCAGCTCGCATATCGACCGTAAATATCACTTTATCTGGTATAACATTTGCTCCGTTTGGAAATACATTAAGACGTCCTGTTGTAATCACTGCTCCAGCGCCTTCATCAAGCGCGAGCTGTGGGAATTGCGCAATGATGCTCGCCGCTGCTACTAATGCATCCGCACGACCTACCATTGGTGTTGTGCCGGCATGCCCTGCCTGACCGCTAATCGTAATATTTAATTGTGTTAAGCCGACAATCGCTTCTACTACACCAATTGGGATATTTTTTTCTTCAAGCATTGGTCCTTGCTCAATATGCATTTCTAAAAATGCTTTTATCGTTTTTGGATCTCGATATGTAGGCAATGTCGTATCTAATCCGATTTTTTCCATCGCTTCAACTGTGGAAATGCCATCTCGATCCTTTAAGCTTTTAAAATCTTCTGCACTTAATAAGCCCATCATTCCTCTTGAGCCCATCAAGCCACCTGCAAATCGTGCACCCTCTTCCTCCACAAGTGCAATCACTTCTAAAGGATAGTGAGGTGTAAGTTTATTTTCTGAAAAAAGGCGTGCTACTTCCAATGCCACGACCACACCTGCTGGTCCATCATATGACCCACCATTTGGTACAGAATCAAAATGCGAGCCAATCAAAACACTTGGTGCATCTTGCAATGTTCCCTCTAGCTTACCAAAAATATTACCTAAACCGTCCTCACGCACTTGCAAGCCATATTCCTGCATTCTCTCTTTAATATAATTTCGTGCCTGTAAATCTTCTTTACTATAAGTAAGACGTGTTGTCCCTTTACCAGGTGTTGCTGTAAATTGACCTAATGCCTCAATATGCTTCTCAATTTGTTGTTGCACTTGACCCATTTCCCACTATTCCCTTCTTATAAGAATCCGACAAAAATACCTGCTAACACAACCGATACAATCGTCACTGTGACAAATCCCCCTACAAGCATCGGCGGCAGCATATGACTTGTCAGTACTTCTCTTTCCTTTTCATCCTCTGTCAACGATTTAATTACTTCGTTTGTAATAATATAATCTGCTGGGAATCCATATAAAGCTGTTAATGAAATCGCAAATGCCATTGGTGTACTTACTTTTAACAGCTTCCCTGCGATAAGTGAGAAAATATACATCCCGATAACACCTAAAACAATTGTACCAACAAGCGGGTAAATAATTTCAAGCATCATACTTGGTGTTGCTTGCTTTAAACCATCAAAAATAAAGAGCATTAAACCAAGAACTGCAAAACCAAAGCCATTTGCTTTTTGTAACACTTGCTTCTCTAAGAAGCCTGCACTTGAAGCGATAACCCCAAATAATAAGCAAAGAACGAATGGGCTAATTGATACAATTGGTGCAAGCAGTGTTGATACAAGATAAGCTAAATAAGCAACAAGCGCTAATCTAAAGAATTTGAAGAATTCTGTATTGTATTTCTCAGGCATATTTTTAAACATTTTCAGCTCTGGTCTCGGAGCACCTGACTCGTCCTTGTCATCTTCTTTCGCTTGTAGCTCCCCACTACGATACTTTGTTAATAGTCGCTTCCCTTCTTTCTTCAACATAATGGATGTAATTGGATAGCCTGCAAAGCCTTGCATTACATAAATAACAATCGCAAAAACTGAAAGTGAAATTAAGCCGGCCTCTTTCGCCCCCTCCGACATAATTAAAGCTGATACAACGCCACCTACTAATGGTGGAATCCCAACAATCATTGTTTCATAACCAAATAACAATGTACCAATGCTAAATAAAATAGCGATAATCCCTAAAATCCCTGCAAGAGCAATTAAAATTGTTTTCCATTGATTTTTTAGCTCTTTAAGCGATAGCAACGTACCCATGTTTGTAATCAATAAATACATCAACATCGTTGCAACAACAGATGGAACACCTGCAATTGCTACAATATCTTGTGGGAAAAATGTCCAATATCCTATTAAAAACAAAACGGCACAAATAAAAATAGAAGGTACCCATGCCTTTGTTCGAACAGCAATTAAATCTCCTATAAATAAAATTCCTAACAAAATAACTAACGCTAACATCTGAGACATAATAAATTCCCTTCACTTTCTAGTAGATTAATATTCTTAAAATAATAATACAATCTAATTTTTATGTCAATTCTAATTATTTAGTAAATTCAGTTTTCTATAAAATAGAAACTTTACAATTGATTACACTTACATAATGTTTATTTTATAAATTGTTAAGCATAAATTCATTGCCCTATATATATGTTTGTTGGAACAAAAAATACGGGTAATTTATTATTTCAAAATAATAAATTACCATTTCAACCTTTTGTCCAATATGCTACTCCAATGCGATAGAGTAGTATTTTAAAAAAAGGAGCAAGAAAATGAATATTACAAATGCGGTATTGAAAACAAGTAAACTAAAGGAATTAAACGATTTTTATAAAAAAACATTGAGCTTCACATTACAGGATGAAACAGCAAATAGCTTTAAAATTCAATTAGGTATTAGCACGATTGAATTCACTAATAAAAATGTGAAAGGAAATCCATACTATCACTTCGCTTGTGACATTCCTTCAAATCAATTTCATGAAGCAAAGGAATGGATTCAACGACGTATAAATCTTTTAACTGAGGATGGAGAGGATGAAATTTATTTTACTAATTTACATGCAAAATCCTTATATTTCGAAGACCCTGCTGGCAACATATTTGAATGGATAGCTAGAATGAATGATAATCCAACTAGCAGTCAACCATTTTCTTTAAATAATATACAAAAGCTATCTGAAATGAGCTTAGTTGTAAGCAATAAGATAGCCATCGCTGAAAGCTTAAAGGATTTTCACATTATTAGTCGTGATAATGCTGAAGTCACAGCTAATTCTTTATCTTTTATGGGGGATCAAAAAACAAAAGTATATTTATTGCTGACAAACCCAGGGCGAAGATGGTTATTTTCTAATAAAAAATCAGTCGTTTTTCCTTTAGATATCCGTTTAGACGCTAGTATTATACTTGGTGTAGACGAGACAAATGAATTTTATATCCGAAAAATTTTAAATGAATAGTCCACTTTATATATTCACTGTACTTCCTCCTTATCTTTTATATTGCTATATTTTCAAACAGGAATTTGACAATATGTTGAAAATCCATTAAGGTAATACGTAATAAAAGCATACAAATTCGTTGATGAGAAAGAGTAATGTTTCGTATTGTTCTACAGAAAGCTGACGCTGTGATGAAAGTCAGTGTTCAATTGTTACATGAAAATCCTCTCTGAGAAGGCGCGCTGAATTTAAGTAAGCAACCCCGGGTGTCTACCGTTAAAAGGAACACGTATGATTGTACGTTGCTAAGTGCTATTGGATCGTTCAATAGAATTAGGGTGGTATCGCGAGCTAACTCGTCCCTTTACTTAGGGACGAGTTTTTTGTATGCCTTTTATACAAATCGTATAGGAGGAAAAAAGATGGGAAAAGAAACATTGCAGCAAAGAGAGAAAAGAATTCTCTCGTATTGGCAAACAGAGAATGTTTTTGAAAAATCTATTGAAAATCGCAAAAATCGTGAATCCTTCGTTTTTTACGAAGGCCCCCCTACAGCTAATGGGCTACCACATGTAGGGCATGCGCTAGGTCGCACAGTGAAAGATGTTGTTGCACGTTATAAAACAATGCAAGGCTTTTTAGTGGAGCGCAAAGCTGGCTGGGATACACATGGTTTACCTGTCGAGCTAGGTGTGGAGAAGCAGCTCGGTATTTCAGGCAAGCAGGAAATCGAGAAATACGGCATTGAGCCATTTATCCGAAAATGTAAAGAGAGCGTTTTTACGTATGAAAAAATTTGGCGCTCCTTTACAGAGCAATTAGGCTACTGGGTCGATATGGATCACCCTTATGTGACACTGGATAACAGCTATATCGAAAGTGTTTGGCACATACTCAGCAAAGTTCACAAAGACCGGTTGCTTTATAAAGGACATCGTGTCTCCCCCTATTGCCCTAGCTGTCAAACATCGTTGAGCTCGCATGAGGTGGCACAAGGCTATAAAGATGTAAAGGATTTATCCGCAACAGTTAAGTTTCGTCGTGTCGATTCGAATGAAATCTTTTTAGGCTGGACGACAACGCCTTGGACACTCCCAGCCAATGTAGCGCTTGCGATGAATCCAGATTTAACTTATGTGAAGGCACAGCTTGATGGCGAGGTTTTCATTGTAGCAAAACCGCTCGTATTCACTGTATTAGGCGAAAATGCCACAATTTTAAGCGAGCATCAGGGCGCTGAATTTGCGCAAGCCGCTTACAAGCCACCGTTTGATTACATGACTGTTGAACATGGGCATGTTGTCGTTATGGCGGATTATGTAACAGAAACGAGCGGTACAGGGACTGTGCATATTGCACCCGCACATGGTGAGGACGATTATCAGACGGTTAAAGAGCATGGACTATCCTTTGTTAATGTAGTAGATTTGCGAGGTTGTTATACAAATGAAATAACAGATTTAGCCGGTCGCTTTGTCAAGGACTGTGATGTCGATGTCATCAAGCTATTAGCAGCTTCCCATTTATTATTCCATAAAGAAAAATATGAGCATAGCTATCCGCATTGCTGGCGCTGTGATTCACCTTTGCTGTACTATGCAACAGATAGCTGGTTCATCCAAATGTCGGTATTAAAGGAGCAGTTACTTGCTAATAACAACACTGTCACTTGGTACCCCGACCATATTAAAGAAGGTCGCTTCGGTAAATTCCTTGAAAATGTCGTAGATTGGAATATTAGCCGCAACCGCTATTGGGGTACGCCTTTAAATGTTTGGGTTTGTACCGATTGTGGGCATGAGGAAGCACCTGAAAGCATTGCAGCATTAAGCTTACTAGCTCAGCAGCCTTTGCCAGATGATTTGCATAAGCCATATATTGATGAAGTCGTTTGCACATGCCCACAATGTCATGCAACAATGCGACGTACACCAGAGGTTATCGATGTTTGGTTTGATAGTGGCTCAATGCCTTTCGCTCAGCATCATTATCCGTTTGAGCAGGAAGCTTTCCAAAAGCAGTTCCCTGCAGATGTCGTCATTGAAGGGATTGACCAAACGCGTGGGTTCTTCTACAGCTTGCTCGCTGTATCAACGCTGTATAAAGGGCAAGCACCATATAAAAATGTCCTATCTTTGGGGCATGTATTAGATGAACATGGACAAAAGATGTCAAAAAGTAAAGGCAATGCTTTAGACCCGATCGATTTAATCAATAGCTATGGTGCCGATGCATTACGCTGGGCATTGTTAGTGGATAGCTCACCTTGGAATCCAAAGCGCTTTTCTACCAAGATCGTACAGGAGGCGAAATCTAAGCTATTAGATACGTTAGAAAACACGTTCAGCTTTTATCAGCTTTATGCAGGCATTGACCAATTTACATTTGATGCAGCACAGCAAGGCACACCAACATTATTAGACAAATGGGTGCTGGCACAGCTGCATACAACGATTGCTAAAGTGACAACACATATGGACGATTATCAATTTACCCAAGGCTGTCGCGAAATCGCAAAGCTCATGGATGATGTAAGTAACTGGTATGTACGTAGATCGCGTCAACGCTTTTGGGCATCAGGCTTTTCAGAGGATAAAAGAGCGGCGTTCAACACTTTACACACCGTATTAAGCGAGGTATGTAAGCTACTTGCACCATTTACACCGTTTATCGCAGAGCATATTTATATGCAGCTGCACAATGAAAGCGTACATTTACAGGATTATCCAACAGCAAACGCAGCCTACCTCAACCCAGAGCTAGAAGAAGAAATGGCGGTTATCGTTAAAATTGTTGAACTCGGACGCAGCATTCGCAATGCGAAAAACTTAAAGGTGAAGCAGCCATTAGCTGAGCTTATCATTGCTTCAACGCAAAGCTTAAGCAACTATAATCGCATTATTCAAGAGGAATTGAACGTTAAACAAATACAGTGGCTACCCTCTACAGAGGCATTTGTAGAAACCCACTTCAAGCTGAACTTTAAAACAGCTGGCGCGGCATTTGGCAAGCATGTGAATGCAGTAAAATCCTATGTAGAAACTATGGCAACTGAGGATAAAAATACGCTACTGTGTGAAGGACAATTAACAGTGCAGCTTGACGAACAAAGCTTGACGTTGGAGCAAGCCCATCTATTAACAGAATCCACTGTAAAAGATGGCTATGAGCTAGCAGAGGATGGCAAATTGCAAGTATTGCTTTATACGCATTTAACGGATGCTTTAATTGCAGAAGGTCATGTTCGTGATTTCATCCGCTTCGTTCAAGACCAGCGCAAGCAGTTAAACTATCCGATTGAAAAATATATCGATATGCAAATTGCTTGCTCACCACAACAGCAAATGATTCTACAACAATTCGAAGCATTATTACGAGCAAATATATTAGTGCAAGACATGCAATTTGTAGCATCTTTAAATAATGCATTTTGTTATACGTTTGCACAAGAAGAGCTACAAGTGAGTCTGTCGTTAAATTAAAAGTAGAGCTGTGTAGGGGATTCTTACACAGCTCCTCAAATATAATTTATTTTTATCAAGGTTGTCAAAATGGCTACTACTCTCCCTTTAATTTATAGAAAGTAATCATTCTAGGTAATTTAATTACTTCATAGCTACCCTTCCAACCATCAAACAACAAATATAGTCAAAATGAACATCGCATAACCTTTAGATTTGTGCTCAATCATATAACGAGCTGTTTGCTTAGGCTGTAACCAAGCAGAAAAAAAGGATTCATACTTAATCCCCCTTTAAAATATAGCTATTATTATAATATACGGATATATTAGGAAATAGTTTCCTGAAGGCATTGTTCAAATAGTTCTTTTTATGTAAAATTATATATATTAATATTCCTTATTTTGGTTTTGTTATAATCATTCAACAAGGAGAGTTAAAAATTAGTAGCGTGCTCTATAGCACTCATCTACAACAAGGAGGACATGGGGAAATGAAAAGGATATTCAATTTATTATTGACTGTATTCATTATTTTTTCAGCTTCATCAACTATTTCAACAGCAAGTGCAGCTGAAAATACGGTAAATACAAATGAAATGATGGCAACTATCGAAGTGCTATCCAAGTATCCAAGAGGACATCACAATGAAGAAAAGGAGCTTGCAAGAAAATTTATTACAGATACATTTAAAAAATATGGTCTTACTGTAACAACCCAAACATTTGACACAGAAATTTTTGATTGGGAAAAGGCTGACAAAGGTGATAATAATCCTTTCAACACATATTCTGCTGTTAATATTGTTGGGACACTTTCACCAAATACAACAGAGAAAACAAAGGATATTTTAATCATCGGTGCGCATTATGATGGCATAAAAGATATCCAAGCAGCTAATGATAATGCCTCAGGTGTTGCTGTCATGTTAGAGCTTGCACGTTTATTACACAACGTACCTACTGACACAGAAATACGCTTTATTGCCTTTGATGTGGAGGAGGATGGCTTAATTGGATCAAGGCATTATGTTGAGCAGCTAGGAGCTGATAGCGAGAGGGTTATCGGTATGCTAAATTTTGATATGCTGGCAGCAAAAAAGGAAAAAACCGTGAAAATTTATTCTGCTGATGGACAAGAAAGCTTTTTGTCCGACCTACTAAAAAGCAAGGAAAACTATAAAGATATTCAAGTGCGTGAATATAACAGTGGTGGAACAAGCGACCATGCCTCTTTTCATCCAAAGGCAATCCCTAACTTATTTTTCTCACACCCAGCTGTTCATGGTGAATATCATAATGAAAATGACACAATTGAGCATATCAGCTCTGATATGCTTGCATATGCCGCAGATGCGGGTCAAGTGATCGCTCGAGAAATCATGAGTGATGAAACCCCATCCTATCAAGCGGTAGCACGACCTATTATTGATAATACAGTCTACCCATTGGCAAATACAATAAGAATACCGTTCGGGTCTAAAAAAGAAGTAGAGGAAGCAACTGGCATCCACTTTAGTCAAGTACCATCTGACGATAATGTGGCAAAGTACCAAGCTAATATTCAATTATTTGATATAGAACAACCACTTACATTAACTGCTACTAGTAATTGGGGATGGTTTGGCCCTCTTAAGGTAGATTTTCATAATACAGATGTTTCATTTGAAGCATTAACTGCCATGCTGGATGAAACATTCGTAAAATCAGAGCAGGAAAATAGATGGAACAACATTTATGGAAATTCTTATTATATCGAATATGACGAGCAAGAAAATATTTTTACAATGTATATTGATTCATATGAAGCTACAGCGGAGGGCTATTCACTTGTTGATGGTGAGCTCGTTCGTATGGAATCCGCAAACGCAGCAAACGAAATTCATTTTTACAAAAAGGACGGGGAATTAATAAAGGAAGAGGTCATAAATAAACCTTCTAACACATTGCCTGTCACAGAGCATGCAAAGCAATCGTGGGAAAAAGTAAAGCCCCTACTTTCTACAGAGGAGCTAGCAGAAATCAACTTTATTACGATTGGTTCTGATGGTATAGGTGGCAATATGCTGATTAATATGGCAAATTACTTATCTGACCCTACAGAGCAAGTATATGAGCCAACTGAAGATTTACCAGAGGGACATGGGTATACTATATTCAATTATCTAAACGGCGTACACCTTTATTTGGATCATATCGATTTAACAAATCCGTCAGGTAATAGCTATAGCGAAAAGGATATGTCAACAAATGTCACGATGGCTAGAGCGATGAAAGCTGAAATTTTCCCTTATGAGCTTCGTCAAAATTACGATGCGGATATCAAATGGAGTGACTTTTCTAAGCTTGTCGTTGCATTACTTGTACAGAAAGCAGATTGGGCACCCGATATGACACAGCCATCATTGCTTGAGGATACATCTAGTACATTGTATGAGCTTGGCATTCTAGAAGGCGATAGCGAAACAATGTTTGCTCCTAATGATACAATTACCCGTGAAGAGGCGGCCTTCATTCTTCATAAAGTCTATCAATATATGAATATAACAGATGCTGTTATAGATGGTCAGCCGATACTTTATAATGATGACAGCGAGATATCCGCTTGGGCAAGGGACAGCGTCTACCGTATGCAGCTCACTCAAATTATGAACGGTATGGAAAATAACTTATTTTTACCTCATAACAATTATACGTTGGAGCAAGCTATCATCACGTTATTAAATTTATATGAGAAAAAGTAAAATAAAGCTGCCTGAAAAGAGCGTATCTTTTCAGGCAGCGATTTTTTATTCAGCTAATGCGATTTTTATATGTGCTAAATGATGCTCCTCATGCCAAGCTAATTTGGCTAATTTCGCAGTAAGTCGAATCTCTCCATTCACTTGATGTGTAAACACTCGATTTAATTGCTCTTCCGTTAGAGTTTTACCTAAACAAACGATGCGTTCATTAATGCCTTCCAACATTTTCAGTGAGCATTCTACAGGTAGCTCTGTATCTGGTTGAACAGCCCACTTTTCCTCATCAAAGCCTGGGATTGTTGGATTGTCATCTGTTAAAGCCAGCTTCAAGCGTTGATACATGTTTAATTGGGAATCTGCAATATGATGAACAAGCTGACGCACTGTCCATGCACCTTCACGATATGTTTTCGCTAATTCCTCATCATTTAATGTACCGACAGTTTCCTTTAGTCGAGCTGCATATGTTTCAATTTGGTTTAACCATTCTTCAATATTTTCAGCTGTTACTTTCTCAGGAACTCGCAATTGTCCAATCGGGAATTTTACATCCATTTCCAGACCTCTTTTCTTCGGTTTTTATTAAAAAAATAACCATTCACTTATTTTAATTATAAGTGAATGATTATTAGTTTTTCAAATATTATAAAATCTTTCTACTATCTAATTAATAGCGGAACAGCATACAAATAAATTCGTGACCGCCACCAATTGTCCAAAACAGCACTAAATCACCGCGCTTAATTTTGCCACTTTCAATGCCCTCATACATTGTAATAAACGGCGAATTTGTACCTGTATAACCATACTCATCACCTACATACACAATTTTTTCATCGGCAATTGCAAAATGCTCTTGAATGCGTTGAATATTCACTAATGCAAATTGAGAGAAGCAGCACATGGCAACATCCTTCATTGAATAGTGATTACGCTCCAGTAATCTTTGAATCTTTTCAAATGTATAAGGAAGCGAGACTGTGCCATCAAAAGGCTTCCAATCTACATATCCTAAAAACTCTCCCTTATTCATGTATTGAGAAAATCCGTTTGCTGGATATAAAATATTATCTTTGAAGCTTGAATCTGTTTCATATATTGCATCAATAAAGCCTGTCTCTTCATCTGTTTTTTCTAAAATTACTGCACATGCCGCATCACCGAAATTGGCTGTTGTTATTTCCTGCTCTGGATTAGCTACTAGGCTTAAATAGTCTGACCCTACAATTAATGCTCGTACTACGTGAGGGCTTGACATCATATAACGAGAGGCCTGCTCAACAGCAATCGTCATGCCGGCACAGTTTGCGTTATTATCATAAACAATACAGTCCTTTTTCCCTTGAATTGCTTGATGCACAAAAATTGCATTTGATGGGAATGTGTACTCTGGCACTTGTGAAGAGAAAATGACCATATCAATTTCATCACCAGTCAATTCGGCCTTTTTCAACACCTTTTTAGAAGCCTCAATCGCCATTGTTACACTGTTTTCATCTGCATTGTTGATACGATAATAATTTTCTCGTCCCATAATATTTAGGAAATTAGAAATATCGCGCCCCTTTTCCTGAAATTCTTCAATATATTGCGCTTTATTTAATTGATTCTTTGGATGGTATACGTCTATTGCTTTCATTTTTATATGCTGCATCGTCAAGCTCCTTTCATTTTTTAAAAAACTAGGCAAAAAAATAAGGCTACATACACGGTTGCAGCCTTATATTAAAAATTATACTTCTTCAATTTTAAGGTTTGTAAGGCCTACATTGCGCCCTAATCGTGCTAGTTGCATTTTTAAAACGGCACTACGATCAATTTCGATTATAATATTTTTAAAGCCTGATTCATTGTAAAGTTTAAAGCAGCCTTCTAAATGTGGAGTCATTTCTTGTGTAACAACATTTAATCCTCGACAATCAAAACGTAAGTCATACTCATTTGCAGAGATTTTCCCAATTTGTCGGTTATAATCATTAATAAATTCCTGTGCCTTTTCAGGTGTAAACGTACCACTCACTTTCATATTTACAACTTTACCAGCCGAATTTACTTGAATACTGTACTGTCCTTGTGACATCTTCAACACTCCTATTATCCTAATGAATTAACTATGTTGCATGATTAGTATACAATACATATATTTATTTTTGAAGCACAAAGATGCAATTCAACATGATTTTAAAAGGACAAAATACCTAAATGAGTAATTTATATAGTACATTTTTACAAATTATTAAAGCCTAGCACCGATTTCATTTAAAACTATCTCCCAATGCATTTTCATCTCTTCTCTCACATTTTCGTCAGAGAGATGCTCTTGATGAAAGCTAATTGTTGTTTTGTCACTTGCCTTTGCTATAATGCGAACTTGAATTGTAGATGGTCTTTCCCAGCCTTCTTTTTGCCAAGTTAGGCGAAGCTGTTCAAGTTGTTTAACAATCCGTATTTCTCCAGTGCCCATTTTCGTTGTATAGTGTTCACCTGGTTGAAATATTACATCGCTACTTTCCCCCAACCACAAATTCACACCTTCCTCAGAGGTAATGAACTCCCAAGCTTTCTCCTGTGAAATAGGGAAAGTTCTTCTAACCCCTATTTGAAAACCAACACCCTTCGTTTGACCAATAATACGTTCCTTCTCCATTTTTCCACCTCGCTTAAATTTTTCAGAATATACGTTCGATTCAATTATAAACGGATAGATAATAATTGCGCAAATATTTCGTTATTTTTTGATAGGGTAACTGATTAAAAAGAGCAAAAGAATTTCTTCTGCTCCTAATTATGTTGCTAACAGTTTATCTAGCCTTTTTTCTTAATAGCTATCCAAATCTCACTTTTCTGCTCTTTGCTAGCCAATATTTCAGGACCTTCTGCTAGCTCATAAGAGGACAACGGCAACCACTCTGAATAAATTCGCTGCCAATGCTCTTCAACCTGTATCCAATCTCCATCTATTTCAAATATTGCCCACAATAAAGAGGGAATTGCTAATGTTTCGTATGTCTCTGTTTTTTCCGTTGTGACTGCTCCAATATACTGTTCAAAAGTCGCCTTTCCTTCTACACTTTCTGAATAATTGACTGATATATGCACAATGCCATGAGGTTCACCATTAGAAATAGTCGCCAATTCCTTCAATCTACTCTCACCAACACCCGCTATCATATCTTCATAAGTAGGTGAAAGAATCTCATTGACCATCTCCACCGCATACTTCACTCAGACAACTTGAAACGACTCTTTCTTAACAATGCGATAGTTCATTTCAAAGCCTCCTCGAATAGTTAATTGAAAGGACATTCGTGGATATGCTTTCAAGTTCTGCTCTGGTTGTTTAGCCAAAGTTGGGGTAATACCATGAAAATTTTGAAATGCTCTTGAAAATGCATCTGGCGATTGATAACCATATTTTATGGCAATATCAATCACCTTTACATGCTGCTCCTTCAAGTCTAGCGCCGCTAATGTTAAGCGCCGTCTTCGAATATACTCCGCTATCGTTATTCCTGACAGCAATGAAAATAAGCGCTTAAAATGATACTCAGAGCAATAAGCCTTTTTCGCTACTTCTACTAACTCAATAGGACTCTCCAAATTTTCTTCGATGTAGTTTAACGCCTCATTCATTTCTTTTAGCATATCCAACCCCACCTTCCTTTCATCTATAACATATCAAGTAATAGTATCTTCTACCCGTCTTTTTATGCTTATACTAGTCGGTTTAATTATCGATAAACAGAACTTTCTCAAAGCATAAGTAGAAAATCAACAAAAACAAATAAATGTAAAGCACCCTTGACATCAAACCGAATGTAAAGTAAACTTTACTTACAACTAATTGTAAAGCCAGCTTTACAAAATTGAGGTGAGGAAACCATTAGAAATCGAATTAAGGATTTACGCAAAGCTGCAAAAATGACACAAGAGGAACTAGCTGTACAGGTAGGTGTTTCGAGACAATCCATCATTGCCATCGAATCTGGAAAATATAATCCCTCACTCGAATTGGCATACAACATTTCAAAGGTCTTCAATTGTATCATCGAAGAAGTCTTTATATTAGAAGAAAGGGGAGAGGAATAATGGCTGTACAAATAGGTGGCTTGATTGGATTATATGGAGGAGCAGCTCTTGGCATATTAAGCTGGTGGCTTGGACGACGTATAGTTAAAAAGCAGCGTGGCTTGGATGAACTATATGAACATATTTGGCAAAAATCCCGCTCTATTTCTTGGTTTTTCACTCTGACTTCAATCTATATCTTATTTTCTTTAGTCATATTTGGAATAGAAATTGGAGCCGCAATGACGCTAGCAATCATTTTGACTGTTCATCTGGCAAGCTGGGGGATTACAGGTATGATTTTGTCTATCAATATGAATATGACAGAGCCTTTAAAACCTTCTAGAGTTAAATTCGGCATTTCTGTTGTAGTTGTATCACTGATTACATTTTCTATTATATCTATTGTTACGGGCAATTGGTGGTTTTTAATTGCTAGCATTCCACCAAATATCATAGGGCTAATTAGTGCATTAACTCCTGACAAGAACAAAGAGAATTAAACTTAAATATGCTTTAATAATTTTCACTAGTAAAATATACAAAATACCTGTGAGATGGCAGAGAGCCCACAGGTATTTTTTAAATGTAAGAAAGTCTACTTTTACATTGAATTGATTTTATCGAGGTCTTGCTTTAATAAAGAATACATATACAAATCATCAAATTTGCCACGTGTAAACTCATAATTCCTTAGCAATCCCTCTCTGACAAAGCCTATTTTTTCTACTAGCCTTTGTGATGATAAGTTAGGTGGCTCGATTAATGCTTCTATTCGTTGCAAATGCATATGCTTAAATCCATAATTTATTATTGCTTCAACAGCCTCAGCAGCTATCCCCTTCCCCCACTGCCCTTTACTCAACTCAAATCCTATTTCCGTACGAGAATGCTGTGAAACAGTATTATGAAAACCACAACTACCAATAACAACTCCTTGCTCTTTTAACGTAATTCCCCATCTAATACCTGTTTTATTACTGTATATCGATTGATACCATGCAATTTCATCCAAAGCATTATCTAATGAGTTAAAGGGGTCTAATCCATAATATTTCATTACCTCTGCATCAGACAAATAATCCAAAATACTGTTGGCATCCTTTTTTGTAATTTCTCTTAATACTAATCTTTTAGTTTCTAGTACAGGAAACACTTCTGTATTGCTCGTCATAGTAACCTCCTTGTTCCATTAAAGTGCCTTGTTAACGTATCATTCAATATTAGAGCATTTATTTTAGTCCAGCAATTTTTTCTGCGACGATATCGTAGAAATTGACCTAAATATGAATCATTCTAAAATAATCCACAGTAGAAACCTACTGCGAACCCGATTAGTTCAGCTTACATCATATTCGGAATAAACACTTCCACAAAAAGGTAGTAGCTTAGAGCACCAATGGCTACGCCAGCAAGGATTATGATCAGCGGTAGAAATTTAATTTGCAGAGTTTTCATAGCTTGCCCCCCTTTAATTACATCAGTTTATCTGGCTCATCTACAAACATGCCTAAAATATAACCACAGCCTTGACAATAATAGGAACTGATTTTAGAATTCTTTCTTAGATGAGAATTAAGCGGTGCATTTTTGTTGAATGCTTCTTCAGGAAACATATGTAATGGAGCATGGGCAGCTTGCATAACGCCCTTATAAATATTGTTGCTATTACATTGCGGACATACTTTACATTCCATACTAACCCCTCCATATAATTCACTCAAACAATTACCAATTCGATATTAAGTATGGATTTTCCTCTTATAATGTGGACTTATTATAATTGAACAATTATAAATTATGCAAATATTCCCATCATAAAAAGGAAAATAAGCATCAATTCCAGTATCATTATTATTGATTTGAAAATGATAAATAAACCTTGGAGGCGAACAAATAGACAAACGAGTACAACAATTAATTGACTTTACAAAAAGTAAATTCGGATTAAACAATTATTATTTACAACAATATCATTTCTATCGGAATGTAAATATCTTCAATAAGACAATCTATACATTGTGTATGGAATGGTTTCCCAATCATACTGTTCAAGATGATGATGGTCTAAATCCAGATGGCACAGCAATTATTGAGATAAATTTGGAAAACCGCAAATTTGAGCGTGTTATTTTTGTAGCAGGAAAGAACTATGCAGAAAATGGGTTGGTGTTTAATACCCCTAATACGGAAGACATTATAAAATGGATTGAGAAAGAAACAGAATTAACGTACGGGGAACAATTTCGGTTGGAAAGAGAAGAGACCAGCGAGCTTCTTTTTATGGCAAACATTGATGGTATTGCCGTTTCACCACAAGGATATATTGACATTAAATTTAATCCAGAGGGGAAGCTTACCTTGTTTTCAATCAATGGCCAATTTCCTTTAAAAGAACTGATTAAAGAGGAAAAATATGCCCTTTCTCTTACTAAATTAGAACATTTGCAAAAAGAGCAATTAAAATTGATTGAATTCCCTTCCTATGAGCATAAAAAATTACATTCTATATATGCAATTGAAGAGATTTTTGTCACAAATGACAGCATAACTACGATTCCATTTGAAGTTTTTGCAGCTGAAAGTTATTTTTTAGAAATTGATCAAGCAATTTATTGGAATGAACCAATAAATATACCTTTTGAAAGAAAAGAGATTAATTGGATTAAAGATTTTACAGCAGAACAAGCATTTTCATGCAAGCCTTCTTCTGATTCCTTCCCAATTGCAGCTATAGAACAAGAGAAATGTATTATGGCAGTTACAAATTTTTTACGGCAAGAGTATCCAAACGAATCAGGCAATTGGATACTAAAGCACTTTTATCGTGATAAAGAGTATATTCAAGCTACATTGGTAGCCAATACGCAGAGCTATCGCGTATTTCAGAGAAAAATTAAAGTGATGATTGATCCAGAAAGTTTGCAAGTTGCCAATTATATGGACAACAAACCAATGCTGGAAACTTTTGATCACTTTCAAATACCTGCTCAAATAACAATTACAAAAGAAGAAGCATATGAAAAACTTACAAGCTTATTTGAACTAAAGCCTTACTATGTTTATGACTTTAAACAAAATAAATACGTTTTATGCGGAAAATTAGATTGTCAGTACGGTGTGAATGCATCAAGTGGGGAAGTTATAGCGTTAGATGATTTATAATTTGCTTGATATATCAGTGTAAACAAGATAGCGTAGCTCAGATATAATCAATTCATTGTTAATTGCAATTAGGCCGAAAAACTCTATTTTTTGCAAAGGATATTATCGAGTTAAATAAACGTTTAAAAATCTCAAACCTATCTATATATCTAATAGTAAGTTTGAGATTTTTTTCAGCTAATCTACTATGTTATTTTTATGAATCATTCGCGCTTATTTGTACTTATTCAATAGTTCTTCTGGAATATGACAATAATCATTTGGACATCTAGCTAGCCTATCCTGATGTTCCTCTGCACTTCTTATATAGTTGGTAAGTGGCAATATCTCAACAGCTATGCGGTCATAATCCTCTCTCTCACTAAGAAAATTCCTCGCCTCTTCTAAATGCTCAGTTTTTTCGCTATACACGCCTGTTCTATATTTCTCGCCAACATCTTGTCCTTGCTTGTTCAAGCTATATGGATCAATGATTTCAAAAAAATAACCCATTAGCTCTTTAATTGTAACAATAGTTGGATCAAAGCCTGTTTTTACACATTCGGCATAGCCATCATACTCTCCCTCAAGTGTTTGGCTTGTACCATTCGCTCTTCCTGCCTCTGTAAAATCAACACCAGGTAATGTTTTAATAAAAGCTTGAACTCCCCATAAACAGCCACCCGCAAAATATACAATCTCCATATTAATTAATGCCCTCTTTACTTATTAGTATCCTTTCTCGCATATTTAATTAAATATATATTACTTTTTTACAATCGGTATATAAATATCAAAATGTGGATCATTCGGATCACTATCAACATAGCAGTACTCATGTTTTATCGGCATATAAGGGTCGTAGTAATTTACATCAGCCTCTCTAAACACAGTGTAGTCACTAGTAAATAACCATTGATGCAAATTCGTATATGTCGTTTGTATATCTTCTCCTTTGTTATGTGTCGTCTTTACATAGATTAATTCAGGCACTCGTATTTCAATCATCCCATCAGGAATTTTTTGATTCTCACTCACTTCATACACTGCGTAATGTGCGAATCCATTTTCAATTACATGATAAGATAGACCTAATTGAATAGTTGGATTTACCACATTCTCTAGCTCATCGACACGGTCTCTAATTTGTTGAATAACGTTTTTTAAACTTGGTACAATTTCTGAGAATGTCCCTTCCCATTTTAATCCTATTGCCCTATAGGCTGGTAACGTTTTAATTTCGTAGCTCACTTTATTTCCTCCCTAGCTTTTAAAATTTGTAAATTCCTTTTAACAGCTTTCGCTATCGGTTCAATGGCTCTCCTTAATCTATCAATCATCATGTATACGGGCACACGTTATTCAATAGTATCTAACAAATCTACATCTACCTTTTCAGTATCCTTCCATTCGTAAAACCTTTCTAAATGCCATTTATTTTTCAGTCTTACATATTTATTGTCTTCAACCCACTTATGTAAGCCGTTATACGTTTCCCTTATTTCACTGTTAGAACCAGTATGTCTTAGAGCGGCATATCTTTGTGGAGGTATAGTTAGCGTCACCATATCAACTGGGACGTCCTCATATTCCTTTACTTCAACACTAACCCAGTAACCATCTTCATCGGGAGTTTGATTTTCTACAACAAATGCGCCAATTTGTATATCTGGATTAATTACCTGTTTAATTTCACCTATACGCTTGTCTAATATGAGCGATGCTTTAGGTATTTCAACTAAGTATTGGTCACCTGAACACAAAACACGAAAACCAACTAGTTTTAATTCATCAAGTTCTTGAATCATTATTTCCTTCATTTTTCATTCCCCCTTTAAATATCGTTATAATTTCTACAAAACACTAACAAATACCTTTCCGCCTTTATGGTAAATTACCAATCCTTGATTTAAACAAGGCGGTAATTTTATCTAACTACAGTTTTTTAATAGTATTTGAGCTTAGTTGTTGGCTATAGAAATTTAATTTTCATTGAATTGCCAAGGCAAACGTTGGTTATATTAATACAGGAGCGATTAAATTGTAGTAAACAGCTCATTAAACAAGAGATATTGGTTATCTAACAATTTAAAATAAAATTCCTTAAAGATGATTAGGAGGAAGCACAATTATGACAAAGGATTTCTACACTGTACTTAAAGAAAGACGTTCTTACTATTCAATTAATAAAGAGGTAAAAGTATCAGAACAAAGAATTAAAGAAATTGTAGAGTTTGCGGTGAAGTACACTCCATCAGCTTTCAACTCTCAAACTGCACGTTTAGTTGTATTAACAGGCGAGGCACATAATAAATTATGGGACATTACTACTGAAACATTAAGAAAAGCTGTGGGTAATGGCGATTTTTCAGGTACACAACAAAAAATGGATTCCTTCAAAGCAGGCTATGGAACTGTATTATTCTTTGAAGACGAGGCAATAGTTAAATCATTGCAAGAACAATTTGCTCTATATGCTGAAAACTTCCCAATCTGGTCAAACCAATCATCGGGTATGCACCAATTAGTCGTTTGGGCAGCATTAGAAGCAGAGGGCTTGGGAGCATCCTTACAACACTACAATCCACTAATCGATGATGAAGTGAAAAAAGAATGGAATATCCCTGATAATTGGAAGCTTATTGCACAAATGCCATTTGGTCATCCAACAGCTACACCAGACGAAAAACAATTCCAACCACTTGAAGAGCGTGTGAAATTTCACAAGTAATTAACCTAGTTTAGACTTTGATATCAAGTAAAAAATAGAAGTTCTATTTTTATGCTGAAATTTCCTATATTGACTTTATTTTTTATGATGCGCTACGTTCTTTTAGGCATAAATCCCCACCCTTTAGACAACTATAATCTACGGTGCAATTTTTACAAATGGTATGACGAATCACGCTTAAACACTTTCTACATAGTAATGCTAAATTCCATTATTCCCCTGACAAATTTTTAATGGACAGCATCGAATTATCCTGAATAATGCCTGTATCTATAAAGCCAAATGAAGCGTATAATTCTTTAGCTACAACATTATTTTTATGATAAAAGAGGGTTACATATTGTGCTGCTCCATATGGCATAGTTTCAATATCCATCAACATTTTTTCAAAAGCTAGTTTGCCATATCCTTTTCCCTGATAATTTTTGTCAATCATCATATGCCAAATAAAATAGCTCTGCTTCCCATAAAAAACTTCATTTTCAAATGATTCATGATCCAACGTATCATAAATATACATCAAAAATCCAACCATAACTTCATCAGCATAAATGGCAAGTGGCGTCGCTGGTATCCCATCTGCGTTCAACATATGAGCATCTGCAAAGCTTCTAAGGTTAGTCGTTTCTATAAAGTCTTCCTGATTCTTTCCAATTTCAAGTGCGATTACCTCAGCTATGTTATCTCCCGTTATCTTTCATAATTCAATCATTTTTCTATCTCTCCCCTTTGAGTACATTACTTGTATATAATAACATAAATATCCAATTTAAAATATCTCATATTAGAAATTTTAGAGGTGAGATGTTTGGATTGGAATACAAATTTAATGATAAAAAAGAGGTTTATAAGCTACTCTATGCCATTAAAACTTTCTCTGTTTTAAATTCACTAAATTGATTAAGTAATACATAAGTGAAATCAAAAATGATAGAAGGATAAGCATTACTGTACCAAATGCATAAATCGCCGTTTCAATATAATTACCACCATCAAACACATTAAAAAACATAACACACAGAATTGCACTAGCGAAAAAAGTTAGAAAAAATATACTTACATATTTCGACATATTATCCACCTCCACAAGCTAATGTTAGTATAACAGCAACTGTTGGGATGGAATAAAGTTTGATAAAATAAAGGTACAAACCTGTATTTAACAACCAACACAAAACTCCATTTTGAAAAAAGATTGATCATTTCAATGTGCTTTATTCCGCTAGTGCAACAGCTTTAACATTTGCAAACCATTAAATGGTTCCCATCAGGATCTTTGAAATTAAACCAATGATTATGCTCAATTTCTGTTGTTAATTCGACATTCTTCCTCTTCATATACTCATATGCTTGTTCTATATTATTTGTATTCAAATGAAAAGGTGGCGTTTTGAAAATATTATCCTCTGAATAAATCTTGCTATCCAATACAATTCCCGTTCCGTTCGTAGGTACTATATACAAATGACCAAATAATATTTCACCATCTGCTGATAAACCTAATATGTCACAATACCATTTACGAGCTTCTTCAATGTTGCTTACAGGAATAAACACAGTACCAACTTGATTTAAAATAGGATTCATAGATTACCTCCAAATTTAGCTATATAGGTTCAATTCGTCATGTATTAATTATTCCCTTTTTGTTGAACTATACTGAGTAAATTTGTGGTATAAAATCACTTTTTCTAAGTCTGTAGGTGATTTAATATAATCTTCTTTTGCCAAAAAATAGTTTGTCTCTTACTTGATAGAAAATGTATCCTGTATTAATAAATTCGTTTGCGACGAGTAACAGCAGGATCACTCCAATTCAAAATATTCGAGGACATCGAGATGTTTAAGTAGGGTATAAAAACTAAGGTTGAGGCCAACACGATGTTGGTCACATAAGCGTTTTCGCAGGATGAGGAAAACTCCCATTGATTGAAGGTTCACTTTATCCAATAACATTTATACGTAGTGCTTTCTATGCTACAATTTACTATAAGTGAGGAAGGTGTCTTATGAAAATATCCGTTTATGTTGCAAGCGCATTTAGCAAGGATCATAAAGGTGGAAATAAAGCCGGAGTGGTATTTATTGAGAATACATTGACCACTACTCAAAAAATGGCAATAGCCAAACAACTCGGCTATGCGGAAACTGCATTTATATCAGAATCTGAAATTGCTGATTATAAATTTGAGTACTTTACACCAAAAGAAGAAGTTGATTTATGTGGTCATGCAACAATTGGCGCTTTCGCGATATTGATGCATTTAAATAAACTTTTCAAGAATCGCTATACGATTGAAACGAACAGCGGTGTTCTTACTATTACCATAAAAGATGACATCATATTCATGGAACAAAACAAGCCGAAATTCTATGCTGTTGTATCTCCAAATGAGTTCATCGACTGTTTTGACATTAAAGCTATAGATAATAAATACCCAATTCAAATTGTCTCCACAGGCTTAAAAGATATTTTAACTCCTATAAAAAGCGAAACACAATTACATGCATTACAACCTAATTTTGAAAAAATTAAAGAAATCAGCAAGTATTATAATGTTGTCGGGATGCATCTGTATACTTTTAATGACAATCGAATTATATGCAGAAATTTTGCTCCACTATACGACATCAATGAAGAAGCAGCGACTGGCACTTCAAATGGTGCATTAGCTTGCTACCTTTATGAACAGCACTATTTGCAAAAAGAAGTATATGTATTTGAACAAGGTTATTCCTTACACTCACCTTCCGAAATATTAGTTAAATTAGAAGCCAATTGCAAGAATAAAATAGAAAAAGTTTATGTTGGCGGCAAAGGCTATTATTGTGAAACGAAGTGTTTAAATGTAGAAAGTCTTTAGTGAAAATAAAAAACACTGATTATTTCATCGAAAACATTGAATTTAGCTTTTATAAAACAGCTTGATTAAAAGCCAAGAAACCCTTAATTATAATATTGGCATTATTGCTATTTTATCAACTTTATAATATGTCAGCCCTTCTTCTATAGCTAAACTATCTATCAATGCTTTTCATATACCTAATCAAAAAATAGAGAGGTTATCCAAATTTCGGATACCCTCTCCTATTTATATGCATTAACTATCCCTTTACAATTTAAGGACGATTCGTTAAATAAGAATGTAATTTCTTTAGGAATGCTAAATTAATATCAAATTTGTAATCATCAACAAGTAAACAAGCTAATCCCTCAACTACATGCAGTGCATTTGAATAAGCATGATATAATTCTTCTTTATCCAACTTTGACGTAATTGAAGTATATTCACTGTATGCCTTTTTTGAAAGATCCTCTTCCAAGTTTTTTGTAGCGTTTAGCCAACGTTCTACGTTTTTTTCACGAATTCTAATCAATTGTAAAACGTATTTTTGAACATATGTTAGACATTCCAACGAACGTGCCATTTCCCCTCTTTTTAAAACATTTATACCCATTATCCATGCGTTAATAAAGTTATTAAAGGCAGAATTGACATTATCATTTGTCATTCTTTCTGGCCCTTCACCCTTTAGATAATCTAAACATACTTTTAATTTACCTGTTATATCATAAATAAACATGGATTCTGTGTCAGGGAAAACACCTGTCTCTTTAAATGTCTTAATAACTTCAATCTCAGATTCAGACAGAAAATGAAACTCTCCTCTAATTAAATTGGAAAACACGACAACTTCTGACCCAAACTCATTCATGAAGTGTAAATCATATGGAGCAATATCTCTCATCCAGTCAGAAGACTCAAATTGTTCAATTTCTGTAGTCTTTAAAAAGATGTAGAACTCAACATCCGAATATTGATCCCCTTCACCTTTTGTAAACGATCCATACATCATACACGCAGAAATACGAGGATCCTTTTCACACTTCTCTTTAATTATATTTATTAATTTTTCCTGTAATAGCATATACAAAATAACCTCCTATATTTTTAAAATTATAGAGAGTTTTGCATATCCACCACTGGACAACATGAGCAACACATATCTAATGCTCCTTTCCTTTACAACGAAATAATCATATCAAATTTATTAACATACGACAATTATACTTATCTTAGATTACTTTCCTTGCTTAAATAAGGAGAACTATATTTACTTATCGAAACATAGGCTCCTTTGATCCAATAGAAAAAGGCTGTTATAGTAGCAACCAATTCCAGCACTAATAATGCTAATAAGACAAGTATCCACCACGGCTTAATAGAACTCTTTCAAAGTAATTTTTATATCCCCATGACTTAATAATAATTCGTACGAGTGTTTTTTCTGATTTAAAGCTCTTTTCCTTAGTTCTAACAATGGCAATACTTGCGTAGACAAAATTGGTTTCGCCTTTTGTTCCTTTACTTTTTGATTTAATGCCATTAACTCTTGAATCACTTGAAGCTTGCGTCCTTTGGATTCATTCAAGTTAATCTATTAAGAATTTGAATATAATCGATATAAGAAGTGTGCCAATGCAGCCGTTCTTAATTACATTTAACCGAATGCACAGTACCCTTTCTTTTCCCAATATCATATGCTTTGTTCGACATCTGCTAGTAGAAGCTCCACTTCAGACAACTATTCTTGTTTTCTGTTTCTTATTTCCTTTTGAACCTTTCGCAGTGCCTTTTTCGAGCCCCTCTTCAAATCATGCTCTAGCTTTCTATCTTGGTAGCTGGTAAATAAGGTGTTTACATCATACCCTTCAGGATATAATTGCGTTGCTTTAATGTCCAATTCAATCCGCCTAATATTTACTTCCAATATTTCATCTTTATAGAACAGTTTAATGTTATTAAATTTATCTTTTGGCTCAAAGACAATTGCATAATCATCCTGGCTGATTAACTTTACCCGATCACCTATTTCATAATGATATACCTCTAATAGTTGCTCCACTTCATGAACCGGTTTTTTTATTTTGTTTTCTCTTATTGTTTCCAGATTATAATTTTTATTTTCTATATACAATTGAGCCCGATTCAATACACTTTCACGAATATTCATCTTACTTGAAATCCAAAGTGCATTACTCTCACCTGATTTTCCTATTAATAGCTTATACATCGGCTTCAATTCAGCACTATTAAATAACATGGCCGCATTCATAAAGTCAGCGTGCATTTCAGAATACCGTTTAATTTCCCCATAATGAGTTGTTGCAATTGTAATACATCCCATATGATAAAACTCTTCCAAAATGGCGATTGCTAAAGCAGCACCTTCATTTGGCTCCGTTCCACTTCCAATTTCATCAAATAAAAGCAGCGTATTATTAGTAGCAACACTCATGATTTCTGAAATATTCTTCATATGGGAAGAGAAAGTACTTAGGGCATTCTCTATACTTTGATTATCCCCAATATCAACAAACAGGTGATCAAAGATGGCAATTTCGGTTCCTTGTTTCGCCATAATATGAAACCCTGACATAACGGCTAAAGTTAAAATACCAATGGTCTTTAATACGACGGTTTTCCCACCCGCATTAGGCCCTGTAATAACCAAGCTTCTATAATCTTTACCGATTTCAAAATCCAATGGAACAATGCTACCCTCTAATAATGGATGTCTACTATTAACTAATTTTATATATCCATAATTATTAATCTTCGGTTCAATAGCATCAGTACTTTTACTATACTTAGCTTTCGCAAAAATCATGTCGTACTGACTGATGCATTCAATATTAATCCCTATTTCATGAAGTGATTCATGAATTGCTCCAGTCAACGTTGCTAATATTTGATACTCCTCAACTGCTTCTTCTGATTTCAAACTTAATAATTCCACATTCAGTTTCGTGACAACCTCAGGTTCAATGAATACTGTAGACCCTTTAGAGGATGTTTCAATAATCGTTCCGGCTACATGATTCTTAAAGGAGGCTTTAATTGGAATCGTAAAACGATCATCTTTCTTACTAATATAAGATTCTTGGATATATTCTTTATTGGCTCCATTTTTCAAAAACTTATTCAAACGTTCTTCAATTTTCTCTTCTGTTTTAGCAATCTGATTCCTTATTCGCCTTAACTCTTTACTAGCCTCTGAATCAACTCGATTTCCTCTAATTGCAAATAAGATGTTCTCTTCAATATTTCGAAATTCAGTCATAGAAAGTGCATAGGTGTAAAGTACAGGCGCAAAAAATTCTTTATCTGCCATAAATTTTTTGATTTTTCTACAACCTCTTAAAAAATCAGAAATTGCAAGTAATTCTGTTGGTGTTAATATCATACCTTTTTCTAATTTTCTAATATGGCTTGTTATATTGGAAATGCCGATTAATGGCAAGTGCTTTTCAGCATCCAACAACTTTCGGGCCTCACTTGTTTCATTTAAACGATTAAGAACAACTTTTAAATTCGAGCTTGGCTGTAGTCTTTCTATTAATTCTTTACCTAAGCTGCTAACACAGTGATTTTTAACTTGATTTTTTAATTCATGATATTGTAATTTTTCAAAGGTCATATTATTCATTTTATCTTCCTCATTCCAAATAAAATAAGCCCGCTAAAGCCTTCCCTGCCTTCCAATTTGGACAACCAAATTGGACAGAAAGCTTCCGCGGGCATCACCTTGTCAAAAACAAGGCCACATCTCGAACAAGCATGAATAAACAAGACCTAAATAAATTAAGCATGGATGGATAGAATCCACCTTCAAAGCCTAATGTCTTACATTCTACGCTAAACGAATATATGGAAATGGAAGCAGTCTGATAGTAGGTATTCAAAAATGTTCAAGTAACATATTTGAAAAAAGGCATCCTTAATAAACTGGCATCGACCAGAAAATAAACACCTTATTCAACTAATAACAATTAGTTGATACCTACTACGGACATACTTCACCACACCTTTTTATAATATGAGAACAAATATAGCATGGAAAAACAGTTTCGTCAAACAGCATATTTAAGTTTGGTTTTTATAAAAAATTGATTATTTTCTACCTGTGTTGCTCCACAATCGTTTTTCTTATTGAACTAACGCATCTGTTCGTTAAGTGTAACTCTTCACAATTACCTGATATTATATAGGTGAATAGAAAGATAAATTATAATTCAGGAGTTGTAAAAGTAAGTTGTTTATATTATTCTCTTATAATTTTTTAAAAAGGAGAGTTTATGAAAAAAATTATTGTTTTTGTATTAACGATATTTATATTATTCTCAGGATTCACAACACAAAGTTATGCGTTGTCAGATTCGAAATCTGCGGCAATACAAGCGTTGCTAGATGATGCCTCTCGCATATCAGGTGTGCCAGGAATGTCAATCTCAATACTTGCTGATGATGAAGTATTCTACTTTTCTTCAGGGTATGCTGACCGTGAAAAGGAGTTGTCTGCAAGTGAAAATACACTCTATGAGTTAGCCTCGGTCAGTAAAGCTTTTACCGGTATAGGTATTTTGCTATTGGAAGAGCAAGGGCTGCTCTCAATGACTGACCCTGTCCAAAAATATTTACCTTGGTTTACGTTAAAGTATCAAGGGAACCCTGTTGATATGCAAAGCCTTACACTAAATAACTTTCTTCACCATACCAGTGGTCTAACAAATATTAGGCATCTTCAAAATATTCCACAAGGCAATACACCAGATATGTTGCAAAAGACTGTGGAAATGCTTGTAGATGCCGAATTGGAGTTCCCTCCCGGTCAACAGTATAACTATGGAACCGTTAATTATGATGTATTGGGTTTGGTTATTGAAATTGTGTCGCGACAAAGCTATGAAGACTTTATGAGGGAACAGGTATTTCAGCCGTTAGGTCTTCACCAGACGTATGTTTATAAAGAAGATGCTCAAGCCACTGGACAGTTGGCACAGGGCTACCGTTCTTCCTTTTTTATGACAACTCCATTTGAAGCTCCAGATTATGCTGGGAATAAACCCGCAGGCTACATCATTTCTAATACAAAAGATATGGCGCGTTGGATGGGCATACAGATGGGTATTGTGCAGAACATACCTGAAATATTTCACACAGTTATTGAAAAATCACATAAGGGTGATATGTCTGTTTCAGCTGTCAACGATATGTATTATGCGGCAGGCTGGTCAGTAAACGCCAACCAAACAATTATAGAGCACACTGGGAGCAATCCAAATTTCAGAACCCAAGTAGCTATACTGCTAAATGAACAAACAGCCATCTGCTTGCTGAGCAACGGCACAAATACCAATATAAACCTGGTACTAAAGGTTAAAGATATATTAGATGGCAACCTAACTCAGTCATATGAAATAAGCGGCACACAGCGTTTGGATATCATTTTGTCATCTATTACTATTATTCTTTGCCTATTGGCCGTTCTACTATTTCTCATAGGATTACGCAGAAGGAAAACGAATGAGCGGCAGCCAATGACAAAAAAGAGAATAATCATAACAGCTATTTTCCTGATTGCAACGATTGCCTTAGGTACCCTGTGCTGTGCTTTCGATTGGTCAACGATACTTATTTGGCAAACATATAGTGTTCTTACCGCATTGATTTCGTCAGTATTACTAACAGCAAGCATTACATGGTTTGTATACACTCATCGATAAAATATCTCGCTCCTTAATGTTATTTCAATTTATAGGTATGCTTAATTTGAAAAGCATAAGACACTTCAGTGTCCTTTTTAATATCATCGGCAATTTTCCCAGTCAAACCTAATTACTATTGCTTCCACTAACCTACTCCGTTCGTGAAATAAGGATTTTTAAACAACAATATTTTTTACACAAGCGTCGTTAGGTAACATTTCTTAAAAGGCTGTCACTCAACAATCTAGCCCGATTGTTGAATAAGGGGAAATTCTATATATAACAAGATTTTTTTATCAAATTTTTATAAATTATCATTCTAAGATTTTAAAAAACAGCTCATCTTTTTATAAACGATACAGCTTTGTTTTAAAGATACAAAAGGAAGATGGTCTTGCTCTTTTAGACATAAAAGCCCTCCTTTGAATTACTATAATCCAGAGGGGCAAAATGGTACGACTGTATTGTAGGTTTGGAATAAAGATTGATCAAAAACATGCTGCGAACATTGATTTCATATCAAAAGTAACCCACTTACGTTGAACAAAGTTTGATCAAAATAAGTGGGTTTTATTATGGCATAGATTTAGTTTTTATAAAAAAGTTTGATCATTTTTGTAATCCTTATTCCATTATAGCGCCCGATTGTTGAAAATCCTTATCCGACTAAAGCATCCCATAGTTGAAGGACTTAGATTATACAACTGAGCCTCATAGATGAAAGACTATGAACCTCACTCTCATAGGTTCTAAAAAACCATCAAATTTGCTAACAGTAGTATATTAACTTACCTTTTTCCCATAAAGTTATTTATTTTTAAGGAGAAATTATTCAACATCCCCCTCAATTATTACTTTATACTTTTTTTATTTGCCATTTCCTTGAAATGGCAGAAAGCATTAACCATGGCTCTATTATCATATTGATTAAAACATGGGCTATAATAGGTGCAAGGGTGCTCCTTCCAGTATAAATGTAGAGCATAGCAAGAAGACAACCTAAGATCGTAGTTGAAAGAATGGCTGGAAGTGCAATTTTTATCTCTCCTCGCAATAATACCCATGCACCATGTACAATCCCAAACGTAATTCCCGAGATTAATACTTGTGAAAGATATGGCAATCCAATAGATAATAAATAATCCATGAGCAAATGTCTAAATACAACTTCCTCTACTATTCCACTTACAATAGCAGCCCATATACCAATTAATTTAAGCCAAGAAAATGTTAATAAATTTCTTTTCACATAAGGTATGGCAAACATTGTATAGGAAATATACCCTATAACAATTAATAAGGTGAAAAACCACATAGGTAAATTAAGTAACATTTCTGGGGAATATCCTAATCCATTCTCAATAAACCTCTTAGGATTATTTATATACCAATATATAATACTTATTGTAAACATACTTGATATGCTTACTAATATCCATCCCGTCTTAATTTGGTCTTTTAGCGTTGTTACCTCGTTCATACTAACTGCCTCCTTGAGTTATATTTTTTAAATTACTTTTGTTAAAGCCAAATATAACGACATAAAAGTTTAGCAACAATACTTTACGAGTAACATGTCTTTATTGTTAGGTGAAATGCTTTTTATTACATATAACCTGCATTATTCGAATCGTAATCTATGCTATATTTTTAGGGAGAGGTGATAGAGATGAAGATAGAAATAAAAATTGATACACAAATAAATGAACCCTATATAACAATCTGCGTGTCCAAATTGACACCAGCTATTCAGGCTGCAATCTCACTCTTACAACAAGAACATGAACAAATTTTAACAGGGACTGCAAACAATAAAGTACATATTATCGAACCTCATACTGTAATTGTTATTAGAACAGAAGGAAAAGAATTAGTACTATATAGTGACGATGGTAAACGTGTTATTATGAGTAAACCTTTATATGAGTTAGAACAGCAGCTAGGTGATGATTTTATCCGGATTTCTAAATCAGCAATAATTAATCTTAGAAAAATCAGAAATATTGAAGCTTCCTTTAATGGAACAATGGAAATTGAACTTACTTTAGGGATAAAAGAAGTGATTTCTCGTAATTATAAAAAAACATTTAAAGAGCGTTTGGGGGTATAGTTACATGAACATTTTCAAGAGTTTAGGGTTCGGTCTAAGTATGGGATGTACAGTTTTTGTTATTGTTAATCTTATTGGTTATTGGATTAAAGGAGATTTGTTTTTATATGCTGTTATGGCTACTTTTCCTCAACAAGTATTAGGATCAATTATTGTTGGAATTGCTTGTATACTCCCTTCATACATCTATAGAATAGAACGTTTAACATTCTTACAACAAAGTGCTTGTCATTTTTCTTTAGCTATAGGTACCTTTATAGTTGTTGCCTTTTCTTTAAAATGGATCCCTACCTTTTCGATAAAACTAACTATCCTATTGTTGCTATTTAATGTATTAATTTTTGCATTTGTTTGGCTGTTATTTTATTTTTATAGTCAAACGGAAGTAAATAAAATGAAGAAGAAAATTATTGAGCATAAAGACAGTAGTAATAATCAATAGTATTCTTTCATAGAAATTCAATAATTCAAGAGGCTAGTTAACAAAATAAGCCTCTTTTACAATTATCACTGTATGAACCAAACATTCTTCAACTAAACTGCCCCGTTAGCTTAAGCACATTGTTTCACAAACTCACATCAAGATTAACATAAAATCTCATATTTAATTTAGAAGTGTTATTCAATTAAATGGCCCGAATGTGGAATAGAAAAAGATCCTGCATATCAATACAGGATCTTTAATCAATCTTAATTTTAAATAATCGAACTTTGTTATAAATGATCAATCTTTTTTATAAAGCTACATTATTTGTTGGTTTGGAATAAAGTTTGATTAAAAGTGCAACCTAGTTGCTGATTGTATCGTCTGAGCATCCAATGTGTTTAAAAAAAAGATTGCTCAAAAGATATCACTTTGTTTTTGGAGTCGAGTGGGTTTTTGTAAAAAAGATTAATCAAAATCGCTAGAAAAATGAATGAAGATAATGTTTTGTACTATTGCTTTTCATCGCAATTTTTTTGTAATCAGCGGTAGTTTTCTCTAACCCCTCCTTAACTAGCTGATGCTATTTGATATTTCTCTTCAAACGCATGATAAATCTCCTAATTCAAAACACTATTTCTGTTATTATAAAAAAACCAGCAGTAATTTTGCCCTTGTATCTTTAGATAGTCATATATTTTTTTCGACATAAAAATAATCATTTAGATAATCTTGTATCAAGAGGTGAACAGTGTAACTTTATTTAAAATATTCCTTTCACTTTTAGGCATTAGACCGGGATAAAATGTATATAAATATAAAAAAGCCCTTAAAGGAAATTTTAGGGGCTTTAAAATAACAGCTTTTTTAAACTTTTACACAATCACCAAAGTTGAATGGTCCCCCCACCTTGGCACCTTGTATCATTTCCACCTTCACACGCGCCTGTTAAATAATAATAACCACTTTCTTTTACCGTATAGAAACCATAGTCCATTCCTTCTCTAGCAGCAAATTTCATCTCACCAACCTGTACACCACCTTTAGAAATATAAAAGGCTACATGCATTATTCCAGGTTTATCATTCTCCCATGAATAATATATTGTTTCTCCTTGTGTGAAATACACAGAACTAGAGGAAGCATACATAGCTTGACCATATTGTAATTTAGCATCAGCACATCGAGGTGTACCAGCGCATGCGAAATATGCTTCAGCTTCTGGTAAATTAGCAGTGAAACTACAAATAACTAATAGAGATAAAGTTAAAAATTTTAATATTTTTTTCATCGTACCCCTCCAAATATTTAATAGTTTTAATATAGATTCTGTATTTTTTTCAAAAATCCTCTAATTTTAAAGGAGATGTTTAAAATAAAAAAAATTGGGTTATTTTTATTTTCCATTTGCCTCTTATTTATCTTTTTAATTAATTCTTCGTTTGCGAATGAATACAAATTCGAGAAAAACTTGCTCGATATAGGTTACAAGGAAATTGACAAAGCTATTGCTGAAGCTGAAACATACTTTCAACGAACTATTAAGCTCCCCAAAAAAGTTCCAGGATTAGAGTTTACACATATTTTTGGTAGATTTATTAGTTTAGATGCAACCCCAAACACCTATCTTGAAATTAAATATATAAACCAAGATTCACCAGAAAAGCATTATAAAATTGAAATACGACCAATAAAACATAAGATTCCTATAAATGATACCCACATTACTCAACTGCTAAAATTACATGATGGAAGCGATGTAATTTATAGCACAAAAATTCAAGGGTTCAATATCCTTATTTTCGAAAAAAATGAATGGCAATACATTCTATCACTTGACCAAAGAGTTTCTCAACAAGCTGCTGAATTGCTTTTAAAGATTGCTAATTCAGTAGAATAAATATCCTCCAATACTAGAATCTAGACCTTTCTTAATCCATTTTTCAACTTTAGATGTTCTTGCTCTTTTAGACATAAAAACACCCCTTTAGAAAACTATAATCTAAGGGGTGTTTCATCGCATCTTTTTTATAAACATCGTGACTTTATTTCAAATCTACAATGACTTTATTCCAAATCCAAAACCCTACTCCACCGTAACACTCTTAGCTAAGTTACGTGGTTTATCCACGTCACAGCGGCGGTGTAGTGCTGCGTAGTAGCTGATTAACTGTAGTGGCACAACGCTTACCAGTGGTGTTAGTAATGGGTGTACGCGTGGCAGGACAAGGCGGTCGCCTTCTTCCTCTAAGCCTTCGCTTGCGATGATGCAGGCGTGAGCTCCGCGTGCTACAACTTCCTTTACGTTACCGCGGATATTAAGGGCTACTTGCTCCTGTGTTACTAATGCAAAGACAGGTGTGCCTTCTTCGATTAAAGCGATTGTACCGTGCTTTAATTCGCCACCAGCGAAGCCTTCTGCTTGGATGTAAGAGATTTCTTTTAGCTTTAAAGCTCCTTCTAGGCTGACGCAGAAGTCTAGGTTGCGTCCAATGAAGAAGGCGTTGCGAGCGATTTTTAAGTAGTCTTCTGCAATTTGCTCCATTGCTTCTTTTGAGTCGATAATTGCTGCAATTGCTGTTGCTGCGATTGCTAGCTCTTGCTTTAGGTCGAAGTCAACGGCATTGCCGCGTGCTTTGCCTGCTACGTATGCGGCTACTGCTAATACAGCTAGCTGCGCTACATATGCTTTTGTTGAAGCTACAGCGATTTCTGGACCTGCGTGTAACAGTAGCGTGTAATCTGCTTCACGCGATAGTGTTGAGCCTTGTACGTTTGTAATTGTAAGTGCTGGGTAGCCCATTTCCTTTACTTTCACTAATACTTGACGGCTATCTGCTGTTTCGCCAGATTGTGAAAGGAAGATGAATAAAGGCTTTTCTGAAAGCAATGGCATATTGTAGCCAAATTCACTTGAAATATGCACTTCGACAGGAATTTGAGCCATTTTTTCGAAATAGGATTTACCAACAAGACCTGAGTGATAGCTTGTGCCTGCTGCAATAATGTAAAGGCGATCTGCCGCATTTAGTGCAGTTAAAATTTCCTCATCGATTGCTAGCTCGCCGTCTACCTCATATGCTTGGATAATTTTACGCACGACATTTGGCTGTTCATCCATTTCCTTTAGCATATAGTGTGGGTACGTGCCTTTTTCAATGTCGCTCATATCTAGCTCTGCTGTGTATGGTGCGCGCTCTACGATACGACCATCTAGCTTTGAGATTTCTACGCTATCACGACGTACAACAACAATTTCTTTATCATGTAATTCAATGAATTGGTCTGTTACTTGTAGCATTGCCATCGCATCAGATGCTACGACATTGAAGTCTTCCCCAACGCCAACAAGCAATGGTGATTTATTTTTTGCTACATAAATAGTGCCTGCATCTTCATTATCTAATAGAGCTAATGCATATGAGCCGTGCACTAAAGATAATGTTTTACGGAAAGCCTCTACTGTTGATAGGCCCTCTTCCTTTACGAATAGCTCGATTAACTGTACAAGCACCTCTGTATCTGTATCAGATTGCATTTGAATGCCTTTTAAATAAGCTTTTTGCAATAAATGATAGTTTTCAATAACACCATTGTGCACTAGTGTGAAGCGACCGTTTGCACTTTGGTGCGGGTGCGCATTGCGGCGATTTGGAACACCATGTGTTGCCCAACGTGTATGACCGATACCAACCGTCGATACAACGTCTTCATCCACTGCCTTGCGTAAATCAGCAATGCGACCTTTTTCTTTAAATACTGTGATACCCTCTTCATTGTGAACTGCAATACCAGCTGAATCATAGCCACGGTATTCTAATTTCTCTAACCCTTTTAATAAAATTTCCTTTGCATCTAAAAATCCATTATATCCAACAATTCCACACATCGTATATTTCCTCCAAGTCGTTTCGAGGACAACACTACGATTTGCAATCTAAAATCAATATTTATTTTTTATCGAGGTAAAAGGCAATACGAAATAGACTACAAATCAATGCCTTTTTTGCCTATGGCTGCTCTGTTTAACAGACGCATTGGCGGTAAGGCTTTGTAGTTTTGTACTCGTTATTTGATGCCGATTCGTTCCTCTGTACAGAAAATCGCTTTCCTGCTTTAAAACGAATATGACGACTGGGCATTGTCAATCGGGAGGTATCCGCCGAATTTTCGATAAACCTCCACCTCGTCAACTAAGGATGATATCCGCTCTATTTCCTTAGCTCAGGCGCTATAATTGTTTTCCTTTAAATTTATAGTGCGCACTATCTTTCCTCCTTTATGGCGCATGCAATAAGCTTTTTTATCATACAAAAAATATCACAGTTCGTCAATCGTCTGCACACTTATCTCAAATATACTAAAGTGTGGTTGTGTCAGGATTTTGAACTTTTGCCCAATCATAATTGACGAAGTTGGTTAAAAAAATCTGTAGACGATGCATCGCCTACAGATACTTTATTATAGTCCCTTTTCCTGTAAAAGGTTCACAATTTCTCGATTAAATGCTGGTAAATCTTTCGGTGTTCTACTTGTTACAAGTTGCTTTTGACAAACAAATACTTCCTCATCATGGAATTTTGCGCCTGCATATTCTAGGTCTACCTTGATGGATTTATAGCCTGTCGTATCGCGTCCCTCTAACGATTTTGCAGTAATTAATAGCTGGGGGCCGTGACAAATAGCGAATACAGGCTTCATTTCATCCATAAAATGCTTCGCAAACGCTACAACGCGATCATCATCTCGCAGCAAATCTGGGGAGAAGCCGCCAGGAATTAATAAGGCATCAAAATCGGCTGGATTCACTTCAGCTACACCGTAGTCAATTTTAACAGTAGCCTCTCCTTGCTTCCCTGTCACTGTTTTATTGCCTTCTTTATCAATGTTAATGACTGTATGCCCTGCATTTTCTAACGCTTCTTTCGGGCTCGTGTACTCGCTGTCTTCAAACTTGTCCGTAATTAATGTTGCTATTTTTGCCATTTCATTACACTCCTTTGAATTTGGTACAGTTGTATATTTCCCCTTTATTGCAATATGTAAACATAAAAAAATAGCTGCTGAAAAGTGTTTCCAGCAGCTATACTCTATTATTCAGCTAAGCCCATTTCTGCACGTACAACTTCTGCAATTTTCTCTACATATGTTGTACAGTCCTCTTCTGTTGCAGCCTCAACCATTACGCGAACTAACGGCTCCGTGCCTGAAGGGCGAACTAATACACGACCATTGCCTTGCATATCCGCTTCCACTTCAGCAATCACTGCAGCTACTTTTTCGTTTATTGTCACCGCATGTTTGTCCGTTACACGAATGTTCACTAAGCGCTGTGGGAAAACAGTCATTTCAGATGCTAGCTCTGATAAGCGTTTCCCTGTTACTTTCATAATGTTAACAAGCTGGATTGCTGTTAATAAGCCATCACCTGTTGTATTAAAGTCTAGGAAAACAATATGACCTGATTGCTCACCACCGAAATTATAATCGTTTGCACGCATTTCCTCAACAACATAGCGGTCGCCTACAGCTGTTTGCACGCTTTCCATCATATGCTCACGTAATGCTTTGTAAAAGCCCATATTGCTCATCACCGTTGACACAATTGTGCTTTTCTTTAAACGACCTTTTGCATTTAAATATTTTCCAATAATAAACATAATTTGGTCGCCATCAACGATTTGTCCCTTTTCATCGACTGCGATTAAACGGTCACCATCACCATCGAAAGCAAGACCGATATCAGCACCTCGTTCTACAACGAATTCAGCCAATTTTTCTGGATGTGTAGAACCTACACCGTCGTTGATATTTAAACCGTTTGGAGAAGAGCCCATCGTTGAAATATCCGCTTCTAAATCAGCAAATAAATGTGTTGCAAGTGATGATGTTGCACCATGTGCACAATCTAATGCTACATGAATATTAACGAATTCTTCTTCCACAGTCTGTTTTAAATAAGAGATATATTTTTGACCGCCTTCGAAATAATCATTTACAGAACCGATGTCTCCACCAACTGGACGTGGTAAAGTATCCTCTGGCGCATCCAGTAAGCTTTCAATTTCTGCTTCCTGAGCATCAGATAGTTTAAAGCCATCTGAACCGAAAAACTTAATGCCATTATCAGCTACTGGATTATGTGATGCAGAAATCATAACACCCGCATTAGCATTCATAATACGTGTTAAATACGCTACACCCGGTGTACTAATAACACCTAAACGCATTACTTCCACACCAATTGACAATAGACCTGCCACTAATGCACCTTCAAGCATTTCGCCTGAGATGCGCGTATCTCGCCCAATAAGAACTTTCGGTCTACTTTCCGTATCCTTCGTTAATACATGACCGCCAGCTCGTCCTAGCTTAAATGCAAGCTCTGGTGTTAATTCGCTATTCGCCACCCCACGGACGCCATCTGTTCCGAAATATTTACCCATTACTTTTTCTCTCCTTCAACACTACATTGTTAATCCAATCGACTTGCTTACACCCGAATTTCTTTATTGTGTATGCCTCGTTGCCTATACTATAGCTATTCTTCGTCTGCATCCTCACTAGGTAAGGGAATGTCAGCCTCAGTAGATACAACTTCTTCACTTTGCTCTACTATTGTGAGATTAGCTTGAATCTTAACCGTTTCATTCGCTAGCTTCACAGAGCTTTCTAGCTTCGGAATTTTGGCCTCATAGTCGCCAGATTCAGTTAGTTTAGATAAGTCAAACTCCACAACAATTTCGTTTAATGAATCCACAATAGATTGTGGACCTGTCACTCGAACACTTTCCTGTTTTAAAGATAGCTCATTAATCGTTACACCTTCTGGCAATTGACCTGTTTGCTTCAGTGTAAGGGGAATTTCCCGATTATATTCTTCAATTTCCACATTGATATCTACTGTTTCTGGCTGTATCGTCACATCAAGCTTGTTTAAATCACGATCCAATACCTTCACATTCGCCTGTTGGCTAAATGATTGTGTCAATCCATCCTCTGCTTTAATCGATGCTTTTACATAATTAATTTTGTCCATAACACTTTTTGCACCTGTGACGAAAACGTATTTAGGCTCAACAGTCATGTTTTTCAATACATAGCCTTCTTTAATTTGTCTATTATTGATTTCCGGCTCTACACGAAACTCCTTCGTTACCTTCTCCTCAATAACAACATTTGCAAATGGCGGATAAACTGACACGCTTAACTTTTCAGAAAAGTTTTCAGTCTGTATTGTAACTCTATGTTGGCCAATTAACAATGAATTTAAATCGACAAATACTTTATAATCTTTCGCTAGCTTCTCACGCATGACGATTTGCATAGGTCCTTCGATCCCCAAATCGACCGTTTCTGGTAAGCCTGTGACGATTAAATTTTCGTCATCATAATATACCTCAAGCTTCACATCCTCAATAATATCCGCCTGCTGTGAGCTAGGTGTATTACGAGTGGAATCATTTTCTGATTGCACGTAAAAGAACAGTGCAATCGCAAGTAATAATGCTGTAAGACGAATTAACCAATTACTATTAAATAATCTATCCATTCTTCTTCCCCCTCCAAGTCCACTTAGAGGCCTGTGTCGCTTCCTGCTCAGATCCAAACCATGCTTTGCGTAGCAACGCTTCAAATTCCTCAATCTTCAAATCACGATGCAAGTTGCCATTGACCGTAAGGCTAATTGCGCCTGTTTCCTCTGAAACGACGATGGTAATTGCATCCGTTACTTCACTTAAGCCAAGTGCCGCACGATGTCGGGTGCCTAGCTCCTTTGAAATAAATGGACTTTCAGATAATGGTAAATAACATGCTGCTGCTGCAATTTTATCCTTTTGCATAATAACTGCACCATCATGTAGTGGTGTATTCGGTATGAAAATATTAATTAATAGCTCTGAGGATACTGTTGCATCCATTGCTATACCTGTTTCAATATATTCTGTCAAACCCGTTTCTTTTTCAATCGATATTAATGCACCGATGCGTCGTTTGGCCATGTAGCTAACTGATTTTTTCATCGCTTCAATTAGGCGTGTTTGTTCTTCCTCTTGATGATTGCCAGAGCGTTGGAATATCTTTCCTCGCCCTAATTGCTCAAGCGCTCGCCGTATTTCAGGTTGGAATATAATAACAATCCCTACAAACCCCCACTCAATTACTTGCTTTAACAAGTAATCGAGCGTGCTTAAACCGAAGAGGGATGTTGCGATTTTAGCAATCACAATAACGAATATCCCTTTTAATAGCTGGACTGCTTTTGTTCCTTGAATGAGACCAAGCAGCTTATACAGTACGTACCAGACAACGACGATATCAATAAAGCCAAATATATAATTCACAGCGGTAAAATCTGCAAATTGATTCATTATTAACTGCACGTGGCATCCCCCACTTTTCTAACTGTTGCATATCAATTGTACTTTAGCCAACCTTCGTTCAGATTTCTTTGAGCGAGTGGAAGTTAATTTGCACCGCCACATGCCCCTCTCATGCAGGCTTCTCTTCAAAATCTATGATATCTCCAGAGGCTTTATTTTATAAAAAGATGATATTTTAAATATTTGTTAAAAATATGCACTCCTGCGGTTATTTGTCACACAAAAGAGCTACTGAATCATGCTAAAAATAGTATAACATACTTCCGCTTATTGTCGCTTTTTCTAAGGTATTATTACGAAAAAAATGGGTGTAGATGAAATGCTTTCCTCATTTCATCTACACCCTCTATCAAACGTCTGATTTTGAAAAAAGTTGCATCAACTATTCAAACAATGCTGCGACGTCATTTGCCATTTTCTTTATTTTATACCATAGCCAATCGAATGTTTCATTTATTTCTTCGATTTGCCCTGATACGACAGCAGTAGAAGCCATATAACTGCCATTAATTACTGTAACATTCCCGTCCACTTCTCCTTCGATGATTAAGTTGCCATTTTTTACAACAACATCACCTTTAACAACTTCACCCTTGGGTACGATAACTGTTTGCCCATCAACGACTAAATTCGATTGTGTCGTTACAGAAAATTGATTATCGTTCGGATAGCTTGCCATTAAAGTTGCCCCCATCAATAGAAAGAATACGGCGGCTGCCACAATAATCGGATGTCTGCGTAACCATTTTTGAATACCTAGCGTATTTTTACGTTTCGGTAAACGATTCATTACATTCGCCTCAAAATGTGGAGGCGCTGTAATATGTGTCGCGCTTTTGACAAATGCCACTGTATCGCTGAGCTCATGCATATGCTTTTGGCAGCTTACACAGCTTTGAATATGCTTTTTCAGCTCTTGTTCATGCTCACGTGTAATATCGCCATCTAAATAATCGTGCATGTAGTCAATGTAATGTTCAGGACACGTTCTCATGCGAATTCTCCTCCTACAAATTGTTTAACTGCTTGCGAAGTGCTTCCCGACCACGATGAATACGTGTCTTTACTGTGCCAAGGGGCATATCAAGAATTTCACTAATTTCTTGTAGCGATAGCTCTTCAATGTACTTCAGTACAATGACAGAGCGATATTTGTCTGGCAATCGGCTAATCTCGTATTGAATGCGGTCCTGTAGCTCCATCTGTTCAACAGCTTCTTCTGGCAGTTGTTCATCTGCTGCAATTTGTGAATACATATCTAGGCCATCTGTCCCTGCAACTTCCGCATCCAAATAATAATCTGGCTTCTTTTTACGAATGCGGTCAATGCAAAGATTCGTGGCTATACGATATATCCACGTTGAAAATTTCCTTTTTTGATCGTATGAGTGCAGATTAATATATGCACGAACAAATGCTTCTTGTGCAATATCCTCTGCCTCTTGCTTGTTGCCAAGCATTCGATAACAAACTTGATACAGCTTGTGCTGATAGAGGTTCACAATATCGGCGTATGCGTTTTGATCACCTTTAAGCACTTGCTTTATTCTCTTGTTCACTAACGCATCCATCGTGCCAATCCCTCTCTACCTTCTCAGCTGTTAATACATATACGTACACCTTCAAGAAAGGTTTCAGTTTTTCTTTTTATTATAACAAAATTTCATTAGGAAATTGTAGTAAAATGCGCAAAAGGTGCTGAGAGAGAAAAAATCCACTCTCAACACCTTTAATGACATTGTCTTACACTAATGTTTCACCAAATAATGAACCAATTAATGCGACAGCAACGTTTGCTGTTTTATTTTTTTCATCTAGAATTGGATTTACTTCAACAAACTCTACAGAGGTAAGAATGCTTGCCTCTTGCAGCATTTCCATTGCAAGATGGCTTTCACGATACGTAATACCTCCTGCTACAGGCGTTCCAACACCTGGCGTATACAATGGGTCTAGTCCATCTAAATCTAATGATAAATGGACACCATCGACACCGCGTTCTTGTAAATAGCGAATCGCATCTTCCATAACCGCTGTCATACCTAGACGGTCAACTTCATGCATTGTGTAAACTTTAATATTTTTTTCTTTAATAAGCTCACGTTCCCCTTCATCGACAGAGCGTGCACCAATAATAATAATATTTTCTGCCTTCACTTTTGGTCCTGCATGATGAATCGATGTTAAACGCTCATGCCCAAGCCCTAAGCTTACCGCTAATGGCATTCCATGAATATTGCCAGACGGTGTGGATTCTGGTGTATTAATATCTGCATGTGCATCAAACCAAATAACACCTAAGTTTTTATATTTTTCGAGCCCAGCTAACGTCCCAATTGCGATACTATGGTCACCACCAAGTACAAGTGGAATATGGTTTTCATTTACCGCGTCCTCCACTTTTTGTGCTAGCTTTGAGCATACTTCTACTACTTCATCTAAATTCAGTAATTTTTCATTTTGGTCTTTTTTAATAGGCGCTTTTTCTACACGAATATCGCCTTCATCCTTCACTGCATATCCTAATGCCTCTAAACGCTCTACCACCCCAGCATAACGAATGGCACTTGGTCCCATATCTACACCGCGACGTCTTTGTCCATAATCTGATGGAACCCCAATAATAGCAACTGATTTATTCATATTTTGTTAAAACTCCCTTCTGTAATAGTTCTATTGTAAAACGAAATAGGCAGTTGGCTCAACTCGACAATTTTATGTATAATCATTCAATAAATTTATAAAAATCATTGACTCAAAACACATTAAATAGCTTATAAACGTTATTATATAAGCATTTAAACATTTACATAGAAACCCAAGCACATATGCATTTCAATTTCTCTACAAAAAATACTTCCCTACAACAAATAAATGTTATAGGGAAATATTTTATTAAAAGGTTCACTATCACCTTTGAAGTTGTATTATACGATATAAAAACGCTACAAATTGAGCGCGTGTTACAGATTCCTTTGGGTGAAATGCACCATTATCACCAAGTGCAATGCCTTCTCGTTCAAGTACGGCTATATAGCCTGTGCTCCAATGATCGTTGCTTACATCAATAAATGATGCAGTTCCCTCAGGTTTTAGTCCCATAACACCAACAAGCACTTTTGCAAGTTGGGCACGCGTCATGTGCTCACTCGGCAAAAAGGCGCCGTCTTTCCCATCAATGATACCCGCTTGCTGCAATGTCAATATCGCCTCATAGTAAGTATGCTTAGGTGATACATCAGAAAAAGCAACTGCTGAACGAATCGGGTCAAGTGTAAAAGCACGTGACAATAGCAACGCTACATGCTGACGACTAATCGATTCGTTCGGGCGGAATGTGCTATCCTCATACCCTTTTATAATACCTTGCGCTACCAATTCCTCAATCATTCCTCGTGCCCAATGTGACTCAATATCTGTAAGTAGCAGCTCACGCTGAATTTCTTTTGATACCTCGCTCCATTTCGCATATAACATCATATTTTCAGTGACCAATGTATCCTCCGTCCATTTGATTGTGAAAAGTGGATCTTTATACCAGCCTTCAAATCTATAATTTTCCTTTACAGGTTTAGGTAAATTGTAGATTTTTGTATTCGTTAAAATTTCTATCGACTTTAACATCTCTCCACCATTTGTCTCAAATGAAATTTTTATTGGTGATGGAATGGTCTTCTCTTCAGTCAATGGCGCATTTGTAGAATCATTACTCTCAGGTGGAACTGAAGGAGTGCTACCACCAGGTGCTGGCGGAGTAATTGGCGTATTTCCCTCATTTGTTTCATTTGCTTTCCATTGTGCATACAGCGTTATATTCTCTGCTCCCATTTGCAATGACGTATTTGGTGCGTAGGCTACACCACTTCCATCCGCCTGTGTGTTCCAACCAGTGAAGGTATGTCCTGTCCTCGTTAAATTTCCAATATTCCCCTTCACCATTACTATAGCGTTCACTTCATACTGTTGTGGGTCTTGTGGTACGTTTCCTGCTGTTGCCCCATTTGCCTTATAGGTAATTGTATAGGTTGGATTTTTTGTCCATTGGGCATACAACGTTACATTTTTTGTGCCCATTTGGAATGTGGAATTTGGTGTATACGTTATTCCACTTCCATCTACTTTTGTATTCCAACCTACGAAGGTATACCCTAACTTCATTAAATTCCCACTATTTCCTTGCACCGTTACCATGGCGTTCACTTCATACTGTTGTGGGTCTTGCGGTACATTTCCTGTTGTTGCACCATTTGCCTCATAAATAACCGTATACGTTGGGTTTTTTGTCCATTGGGCGTACAAGGTTATATTTTCTATTCCCATTTGGAATGTGGAATTTGCCACGTAGGCTGTCCCACTCCCATCAGGCTGTGTATTCCAGCCTGCAAATGTATATCCTGTTATCACTAGATTTCCGCTATTACTTTGCACTGTGACAGGCATTTCTTCCTCATATGTTCCATTATCAATTGGAACTGTTCCTCCTGTCGCACCATTTGGATGATATGTCACTGTATAGCGTGACTGCATCTCGTATGCGCCTAAATCAATGGCCGCACCTTGAATACGCTTTTTTCCTGCAAGGTCTGTCATTATACTATGAGCATTAGAATTCCCCATATCAATTGCTGGTGAGCCTGTTTTCAAATGTAAGTTCGCCTCTGTTGGATTGACAAATATATCATCAGGTGTATAAGTTTCTGAACCTATAGGATTCCCATCAGCATCAAACGATTGCCCTTTACCTACTAATACATCAACTAAACTGTTTGTCATCTTTCCTAAATAATCTGCATAGGATGCTGTATTTGCATTTCCAATAATGATGCTATTAACAATTTTGCTATTTACAGTGCCTCCGCGAATGGCTGTTGGCCCATTTGCATATATGGTCGCATTCATTAAACTAATATCTGTAGTATCAGAGTTATATAGTGCACTTCCTGCTGCACTATTCTTCGCTTGATTGAAAGTAAATAGTGCATTTATTAATATTGGGCGTGTATTTGCCGCATTATACATGCCGCCTCCTGTACTCGCTTCATTTGCAGTAAAAGAAACATTTGTGATGGTTGGCTCGCTACCACCACCATTGTATATGCCACCACCTCCATTATCTGCTATGTTTTCAGAAAAGATGACATCTGTTAAGGTCGGACTACTTACAGAGTTGTACATACCCGCTCCAATACCACCTGAATTAGATCTCACTGTTGCTCTATTTCCCTTAAACTTAACGCCTATTAAGGTTGGGTTACTATTGTCATTATACATTCCACCACCTAACGTCGTTTGATTCATATTAAATATTACATCTGTTAAGACTGGGCTACTGCCATGATTAGACATCCCGCCTCCATACCAAGTTGCTTTATTTTCCTCAAATACTACATCTGTTAAAGTTGGATTACTTGCTTCCTTATTATAGATTCCTCCTCCTTGTTGGGATGCTGTATTTTCATTAAATTTTACATCTATTAGCGTTGGGCTACTGCCAATATTATAAATTCCGCCTCCATATTTTGTCTGATTTCCACTAAACGTTACATTTGTTAAGACTGGGCTACTATTACTATTATTCATCCCTCCACCTGACCAATCTGTAGTATTTTGCTCAAACACTACATCAGTTAGCTTTGGGTTACTGTTACTATTATACATTCCGCCACCTTCCACAGCTGCTTTATTTTGTTTAAATAAGGCATCCGTCAAAATAGCATCACTTTTCCCAGTATTGTAGACCCCACCTCCTTTGTTTGGTGCATTGTTGGCTGTAAATGCCGTACTTAGTAGGATTGGATTACTGTTATTGTTATAGAGGCCACCACCGTTCATGGAAACTCTATTGTTATCAAACATTACATCTGTTAATTGTGGATTACTTGAGTCATTGTACATTCCGCCACCAGAATATGCTCTATTTTCAATAAACGTCACATTCATTAAGGTTGGATTACTTTCATAATTGTATATTCCTCCGCCATATTGATAGGCAATATTTGCAGTAAATACTACATTTCTGAGAGTTGGGCTATTTCCACTATTGTACATGCCTCCTCCGTGCATATGCTGGTTTTGTGTAGCATGATTAGGATTCCCTGCTGTAATGATGACGCCATCAAGTATAGCTGTTTCGTTCAAATGTAAGTTATCTGGATGATAAAATACATGATAAGCATTTCCTCCACTTGGAAGTACACCACTTAATATCGTTTTATTTTTTTGAAAATCCCGCTGTGTTAATGTTTTTTCATCCCCCGCAAATCCTCCATAAATCGCTACACCATTTTTCATTTTAAAATGTGCAGTGCGAGGATCACTGTCATTATCTCGTTTGGTCGGTGTATACGTTCCCGCAGCAACCCAAATTTGGTCACCTACTACCGCCTTTTCTAAAGCCTTTTGTAAGTCTTTTACAGCATCGTCCCAGCTTGTGCCGTTATGATTGTCGTCACCGTTATTAGCATCGACAAAAATTATATTATTTTCAAGTAATATATGAGTATGCAAAGGTGCAATACGAATCAAATGCTTGCTAATCGTCGCTTGTTCTTTTACTCGGAACCAGATAGCATGCTCTCCTTGCTCTGCGATGACTTGAGGTGTTGTTATACTAATCGCTTCCCATGATATACCTTCATCCTTGGACCATTCCACTTGTATACTAGCACTGTCAGCTGAAGTCGTTGTGAGGTGAATTGTGACTGGGCTTGTTGCAATATTCCCTTCCTGATAAGGCTGCCCATCCACAGTTAATAGTACATTCAAAGTTAGGTTCGTTTCTGCTACTACAGGGATACTGCCAAATACCGTATATAAACTAAGCAATAAAATGACTAATAATGCAATTGTCTGTTTCCTTATCTTTTTCATAAATACCCTCCTCTTTTAACAATAAATATTATATTACTTAAAAGTAATATTCAACTATAAAAAAAGAAAATACATATTTTCTTTTTTTGAAAATGATTAGCCTTCTCTATTTCGGATACCCTCCAACAATAAATCGGCGATATCATTCGCTATTTCCTCTGGCCTTTTTTGTTTTGTTAATATTTTCGTAAATGTTAGTCGCTCAATAATACCAACTAAGCTTTCTGCTACCATAGAAGTATCGATGTCTTTACGGAAATAACCTGCCCTAACCTCATAATCAAGATTGTCTCGAATTTGCTCGACAATTTGTGCCTTAATTGCATCTGCTTTTGCCGATAAATAAAAGCCAATTCGCGTTAAATATGGGTTTTTATCTAAAAAGGCTAGGATTTCCTTTAAATTATGCGTAACCCGTGCTTTAACTGTTATAAATTCCAATTCGGGTTGCAAACGACTTTGCTTTATAAATGCCATTAATCGCGTATGGAATAAGCTTTCTAACTCCTCAAAAATTGCTTCCTTATTTTTAAAGTATAAATAAAATGTAGGCTGGCTTAATGAGGCCCCTTTCACTATGGCACTTACCTTTGTTTCATGATAGCCATTTTGTGCAAACTCCCTTGCAGCTACTTCCAGTAATAGCGCACGGCTTTCTTCACCGCTCGCTCCTTTAGGTCTTCCTCTTTCTCCCATAGCAATGCCTCCTTATATACCTATTATAGAACGAAAAAAAGAGCTTTCAAGTAGTCATGGTTACTTGATAAGCTCCTTAAAATTGTAAAAATCTATTCGTAATAGCCCTCTGTTGATTTTATAAAGTTTTTAAATTGATTGGAGTCATGCCCAAACCATACTTCTGAATTGTTTTCTGTCGCAAATTTGCGAATGCGCTCCACTGTCGAATTATAGCCTACAGAATCATAAATAATGCCTGGAGGCTTGACCGGTGGACCATAGCTTTCAGCCGTATACACCGCATCAGAGGCTAATAAAACATTGCCATGTCCTGGTAGCTCAATATGCAAGCCTAGCATTCCATAGGCATGTCCTGGACCAAAGTTGATAATTTTAATGCCTTCTACAAGCTGCACTTCTTTTTCATGTGGCTTAATCGTGCGCCAGCGCAACTCGTTTTGAATCCATGCCATCACATCGCCCCAAATATATGCACCCATATTACGTGTCATTGCAAATTGCTTCATGACATTCGATAGCTCTGAATCATGGACGATAATTTCAGCATTCGTAAATAGCTCTAGACAACCTGCATGATCTAAATGTAAATGTGAGGCGATTACATATTTAATATCTGCTGGTCGTACTTTCAATTGTTCTAAACGATTAATCAAATAACATTCTTCACTCGCAAATGTTGGGAAGGCTTTTTGCACCCCTTCAGGCCAGCGTCCATCCTCTCCCATCCCATCCGGGTTACAGCCTGTATCAAACAAAATTTTCCCTTCTGGATGGTCAATTAATACAGCATAAATCGGAAATTCTACAAACTCTGCTGGCGGATTTGGATTATCAATTGTTGCTGGGTTATGCATGGCAATCATATAATTTTTGTCCATCTTCATCGTTCCTGTGTCTAATACATATAACTTTTTGTTATTACACATTTTTCTATCCCCTTTGCTGTTTGATTAATTTCTATTTATTTGAAAGTCACAGCATCATATGCTGCCTTATAAATAGCAAAAATATCTTCTTTTTCTAATGGCATCGGACTGCGTGCAAGTATGCGCGTTTGCTTTGTTGCATCCTCTGTTAAGCTCGTCAGCGCATCTTCTCCAACCCCAAAACCTTTCAAGCTAGAAGGAATACCAACATCTTCAACGAGGCGCTGCAATTCCTCCACACATTTATGTGATGCCTCCTCCTGTGACAAATAGCTGCTATTAAAGCCCATTGCATTATAAATATCCTTCATGCGCTTTTCACAGGATGAACGAATATAACCCATCACATAAGGCAGCAGCACAGCATTAGAATCACCATGCGCAATATGGAACTGTCCACCTAATGGATAGGCAAGTGCATGTACTCCGGCAACCCCTGCATTGAAAAATGCTAATCCCGCTAAATAACTGCCATAGCTCATTGCGATGCGCGCCTCTTTATTTTGCCCATCCTTCACAGCTGTTCGTAGCGAGCCACTAATTAGTTGGATTGCTTGTAGCGCTAATGCATCTGAAACAGGGCTGGCATTGCGTGAAATATATGCCTCGACAGCATGTGTGAGAGCATCTACACCTGTAGCAGCCGTCACTTTTGGTGGCAATGACATCGTCAGCTCTGGATCAACGATGGCTACATCTGCAAGTAAGTAGTCGTGTGTCACTACATCCTTTGTCGTCTCTAATGATAAAACAGCAATATTCGTCACTTCAGAGCCGGTACCTGATGTTGTAGGAATTAATATTGTCGGTAGCCCTTTATGCAGAAGCTTGCGTGTTGCAGTTAAATTTAAATAATCTTTGACATCGCCTTCATGTACAGTAATAATCCCGGCTAATTTAGCTAAATCAAGTGCGCTTCCTCCACCTAAGCCAATGACCATATCGCTTTGATGCTCCCGCGCATAGGCTACAAGCTCCTCTGCTACCGCTAATGGTGGCTCTGGCACAACCTTTGTATAGACATTAATCGTTAAATTGAGCGCTTCTAATGGGGCTATAATTTTTTGTGTTAAGCCCATTTCATGTAAAAAGGGATCTGTCACAAGCAATATGTTTTGTCCTCGTAAACGCTGTACTTCTTCTGATAAATAATTTAGAGAGCCCCAGCCTGTATAGCTTAAAGGGGCAAATGTGATTTTTTCAGCCATTTATAGCCCTCCTTCTTGATTCCAAATCACAAGCTTTGTTTCGGTCATTTCATGAATGGCATATTTGACGCCTTCTTTTCCTGTTCCGCTTTGTTTAACGCCACCATATGGCATTTGGTCAACGCGATATGTTGGAATATCATTAATGACTACACCACCGACTTCAAGCTGTTTAGAGGCAGCAAATGCCGTTGCAATATCCTTCGTAAAAATACCTGCCTGCAAGCCATAATCTGAATCGTTGATTGCCTCAATCCCCTCCTCTATGGATGAAATTTTATTGATGCTAACAATCGGTGCAAACACTTCCTCACAGCTTACTTTAGAGCTCGGATTGACATTCGCTAAAATTGTAGGTAACAATACGCCATCTTTAACTGTCCCACCGTATAGAAGAGTTGCACCTTCTGCTACTGCTTCATTAATCCAATGCAATGCTCGCTGCTGCTCTTTTTCATGAATCATCGCTGAAATATCGGTTGTTTCTTCCAATGGAGAGCCTATATACAAGTCTTTCGTTTTCTCTACCATCTCTGCAACAAATGTCTCAAATACATCCTCTACAACATAAATACGCTGTAGCGAAATGCACACTTGACCTTGATTTGAAAATGCACCTGTCACACATTTATTGACAACATGCGGAATGTTAACACCTTGATCTACAACCAAGCCTGAATTCGAGCCTAGCTCAAGCGCTACACGTTTTAACCCTGCCTTTGCTTTAATTCGAATGCCGACTGCTGGACTTCCTGTAAACGTTATCATTTTTACCTTTTCATTTTCCACCAGCGTATCACCAACGACGCCACCGCTTCCTAGCACTACATTAAATGCCCCTTTAGGCAACACTGTTTGCTCAATAATTTCTGCTAAAAACAACGCTGACAATGGTGTTTGTGACGCAGGCTTTAAAACAATCGTATTACCAGCTGCAATAGCTGGTCCAACTTTATGTGCCACTAAATTTTGTGGAAAGTTGAATGGCGTAATAGCTGCTATAATGCCTAGTGGTTGTTCTAGCGTATAAGCAAAGCGGTTTTGTCCTGTTTTTGCCGCATCCATTGGAATCATCTCACCAACTAAACGCTTTGCCTCATCACCTGCAAAGCGATATGTTTCAATCGTGCGATCAATTTCACCTAGCGCATACTTTAATGGCTTGGAGCTTTCCTGGGAAATAATTGTTGCTGCCTCTAACCGCTTTACTACGAAAGCCTCAGCAATTGAATAAAGAATGTTGGCTCTTTCTAGTGCTGTTAAATTCGCCATTGCTTGTTGTGCATTTTCAGCAGCATCAACAGCAGCTGCGATATCCTCCTTTGCTGCTTGCGGTATTTGCGCAATCGTTTCCTTTGTATATGGCGATTTTAGTTCAGTATAACTTGCAGTAGAAACCCACTCGCCATTGATATACATTTTCTTTTGCAACTTCAGCACCCTTTCATTATTTCGAATTTTCAGTTATGAATACGTAACCATTTTATTATAAAAAAACACGCATTGATTAATACGTATTTTATTTTACAGTCTTTCTATTAAAGAGTTTAACAGATTCCGTAATACGCACGCAAGAATTTTTTTTATTTTCAATCATTTCTGTAAGCTTAGTTATGGCGATTAACCCTAAATTTTTTTCTGTTGCATGCCCTACTGTCGTCAATTGAATTTGTTCATATGCGGCTAGTTCCACATTATCGATACCGATAACACTTATATCTTCCGGCACACGAATATTTCGTTTTAGCAATTCATCAATGACATTTAATGCAATCGAGTCAGAAGCACCAATAATAGCCGTTGGTACAGTCGGTTGCTGTAATAAATAATCAATTCCTTGGCTAATACTTGTACGCGTTGTATTCGAATGATATATATATTCCTCTGGTATCGTTTCCCCTAACACACGTAGCGCCCCTTTAAAACGATTTGCGTATGTGCTAACAGTTAAATGACCGCCTACATAGGCAATATGTTTATGCCCTACCGTTTGTAATGTTTGTGCTGCGATATAGCCTGCCTGTTCATTATCGATTTCAACAAAGTTTTCATTCGATTGATGCTTACGATTAAATGTAATAAAAGGGATATCCAATCTCTTGAGTTTTTCAAAAAAAGGATCCTCATACAAAATACAAGATAAAATAATTCCGTCCACTTTTCGTTCTAAAATTTTCGAATAGGCATGCTCCAATTCCTCATCCTGAACAAATTGCACGTCTACTTTATACCCTTTACTGTTAGCATATTTGACAATAGCAGCCGTCGTATCCGAGAAAAAAGGATTATGTAATGGCCCAGATAATAAGGCAATTGTATTTGTTCGACTTGTTACAAGCAGTCTCGCCTGCTCATTTGGAATGTAATTTAATTGCTCAATAGCTTTCAACACTTTATTAACTGTTGATGCTTTTACTAGGTCTGGAGTATTCAAAACACGTGAAACCGTCGTCTGTGATACACCAGCCAATTTTGCAACATCTTTTGATGATACGATAGCTCATTCACCTCTACAAACTAAAATAACAAAAAAATCTATAATTAGTTTAACATATTTTTCAACAAATACTGCTGTGTTTATAAACACTGAAGAAGGATACTTTAATATCCTATTTCACAAAAAAGGAGTACCTAAAAGTTTTATCTTTTAGATACTCCTTACATAATGATGAGCCATGAAGGACTCGAACCTTCGACCCTCTGATTAAAAGTCAGATGCTCTACCGACTGAGCTAATGGCTCAAAAAAATAAAAAAATGGCTGGGGTACTAGGATTCGAACCTAGGCATGACGGAATCAAAATCCGTTGCCTTACCGCTTGGCTATACCCCAATCATTTTAAAAGATGGTGGAGGGGGACGGATTCGAACCGCCGAACCCTAAGGAGCGGATTTACAGTCCGCCGCGTTTAGCCACTTCGCTACCCCTCCGGCATAACACTTTAAATGGTGGAGGATGACGGGTTCGAACCGCCGACCCCCTGCTTGTAAGGCAGGTGCTCTCCCAGCTGAGCTAATCCTCCATAATTGAGTGCTATACAATATAAATTTAAAATGGTGACCCGTACGGGATTCGAACCCGTGTTACCGCCGTGAAAGGGCGGTGTCTTAACCACTTGACCAACGGGCCATTACCTCAAACAAGACAAGTATTATAATAGCATGTTTTTTTAATTTGTACAAGCCTTTTTTGAAAAAATAATTTTTTATTTAAATAATACTAATATAATGTTGTCATTTCCATTAATAAGCAAAAAAATGGCTCCGAAGGCAGGACTCGAACCTGCGACCAACCGGTTAACAGCCGGTTGCTCTACCACTGAGCTACTTCGGAACGTTACTATTTACTTATGCACTTCGTCATCTGCTACTAAGTACATTAATTATTATATCAAGCATTTTAATTATTACAAGCACTTTTTTAAAGAAACAAAACTTTATCTATTATCTCATTTAACGCTCTTCTTAAGTGTGGCTATTTAAATAAAATTTAATCAAAAGAGTGTTCTTATTATTACATATGAGAGCAGCTTAAAGGACATGATTCGCCCATTTTAACCAGCGGTGCATCCTGTTATGAAGCTATGCTCAACTACCATCAGCGTCCTCAACACAGCACAGCAGGGTGAAGAAAATTATTTTACCTTTAAAAAATAATCGCTAAGATCATTCTTCATAATTTACCATATAGAATGCTTGAACATTTAGTGTTTATGGCAAAGTCTATCGGCAAGTTTTTGTATTCTATCAGCAGCTTTATCTGTTCTATCAGTAACTTTGATACTTCTAGCGGCAAACTGCGAAGCTTCGTTCTACTCTCACAAGATTTTTCAACTATATTTTGTATTATAGGAGACTTTAAATGAGAGCTATCAAAAATAATTCGCCCATTTTGGGTAGAAATTCGCCCGATTATATATTGAACTCGCCCGTAAAACAACTTATTTCGCCCAATTTTATTAGCGGGGATTTTTATATGCACAACAAAATCACTGAATGCTCAGTAGTCTTGTTGTTGCGAAGTGATGTCCTACTCTCACAGGAGGCAGCCCCAACTACCATCGGCACTCTCAACGCAGCACAGTGGAGTGACGGATTCCTTCGTTGCCCGCGGCGCTTACGGTGCTCATGTACCATGTACATTCCGCTCCGCACGCCTTGGCGTCTTGAACTCCACCGCTCCACTGCACTGCTTCATGTTTGCTTCGCTTCAAGGAAAGTGCAATTGTTTGCTACCGATACCGCGCCGACCTGACCTTTTGATAGTTGGGGATTTCCTACTCTATACACAAAAAAACCACTGAATATTCAGTGGTCTCATTGTTGCGAAGCGATGTCCTACTCTCACAGGGGGAAACCCCCAACTACCATCGGCGCTAAAGAGCTTAACTTCCGTGTTCGGTATGGGAACGGGTGTGACCTCTTTGCCATCATCACTTCACCGTATTAAATTGGAAAGAAATTATTCTTTCAAAACTGGATAAACGGTCATTGAAACAAGTTTAGAATGTGGTTAAGTCCTCGATCGATTAGTATTCGTCAGCTCCATGTGTCGCCACACTTCCACCTCGAACCTATCTACCTCATCGTCTTTGAGGGATCTTACTTACTTGCGTAATGGGAAATCTCATCTTGAGGGGGGCTTCATGCTTAGATGCTTTCAGCACTTATCCCGTCCATACATAGCTACCCAGCGATGCCGTTGGCACGACAACTGGTACACCAGCGGTATGTCCATCCCGGTCCTCTCGTACTAAGGACAGCTCCTCTCAAATTTCCTACGCCCACGACGGATAGGGACCGAACTGTCTCACGACGTTCTGAACCCAGCTCGCGTACCGCTTTAATGGGCGAACAGCCCAACCCTTGGGACCGACTACAGCCCCAGGATGCGATGAGCCGACATCGAGGTGCCAAACCTCCCCGTCGATGTGGACTCTTGGGGGAGATAAGCCTGTTATCCCCGGGGTAGCTTTTATCCGTTGAGCGATGGCCCTTCCATGCGGAACCACCGGATCACTAAGCCCGTCTTTCGACCCTGCTCGACTTGTAGGTCTCGCAGTCAAGCTCCCTTGTGCCTTTACACTCTACGAATGATTTCCAACCATTCTGAGGGAACCTTTGGGCGCCTCCGTTACCTTTTAGGAGGCGACCGCCCCAGTCAAACTGTCCGCCTGACACTGTCTCCTGCCCCGCTAAGGGGCATGGGTTAGAATTTCAATACAACCAGGGTAGTATCCCACCGACGCCTCCTTCGAAGCTGGCGCTCCGAGATCTCTGGCTCCTACCTATCCTGTACAAGTTGTACCAAAATTCAATATCAAGCTACAGTAAAGCTCCACGGGGTCTTTCCGTCCTGTCGCGGGTAACCTGCATCTTCACAGGTACTATAATTTCACCGAGTCTCTCGTTGAGACAGTGCCCAGATCGTTACGCCTTTCGTGCGGGTCGGAACTTACCCGACAAGGAATTTCGCTACCTTAGGACCGTTATAGTTACGGCCGCCGTTTACTGGGGCTTCAATTCATAGCTTCGCTTGCGCTAACCACTCCTCTTAACCTTCCAGCACCGGGCAGGCGTCAGCCCCTATACGTCACCTTACGGTTTTGCAGAGACCTGTGTTTTTGCTAAACAGTCGCCTGGGCCTATTCACTGCGGCTCTCATGCGCTTGCACGCTCAAGAGCACCCCTTCTCCCGAAGTTACGGGGTCATTTTGCCGAGTTCCTTAACGAGAGTTCTCTCGCACACCTTAGGATTCTCTCCTCGACTACCTGTGTCGGTTTGCGGTACGGGTACCTCCCACCTCGTTAGAGGCTTTTCTTGGCAGTGTGAGATCAGGAACTTCGTCCATACGGACTCGTCATCACAGCTCAACGTATCAGTGTGCGGATTTGCCTACACACACGCCTTACTGCTTGAACAGAGACAACCAACGCTCTGCTTACCCTACCCTCCTGCGTCCCCCCATTACTCAAACGGTGGGGAGGTAGTACAGGAATATCAACCTGTTGTCCATCGCCTACGCCTGTCGGCCTCGGCTTAGGTCCCGACTAACCCTGAGCGGACGAGCCTTCCTCAGGAAACCTTAGTCATACGGTGGACGGGATTCTCACCCGTCTTTCGCTACTCATACCGGCATTCTCACTTCTAAGCGCTCCACCAGTCCTTCCGGTCTGACTTCAACGCACTTAGAACGCTCTCCTACCACTGACATCGTAGATGTCAATCCACAGCTTCGGTGAATCGTTTAGCCCCGATACATTTTCGGCGCAGTGTCACTCGACCAGTGAGCTATTACGCACTCTTTAAATGATGGCTGCTTCTAAGCCAACATCCTGGTTGTCTAAGCAACGCCACATCCTTTTCCACTTAACGATTACTTTGGGACCTTAGCTGGTGGTCTGGGCTGTTTCCCTCTTGACTACGGATCTTATCACTCGCAGTCTGACTCCCGTGCATAAATATCCGGCATTCGGAGTTTGTCTGAATTCGGTAAAGCGAGATGCCCCCCTAGTCCAAACAGTGCTCTACCTCCGGTATTCTCTATCACGAGGCTAGCCCTAAAGCTATTTCGGAGAGAACCAGCTATCTCCAGGTTCGATTGGAATTTCTCCGCTACCCACAGCTCATCCCCGCACTTTTCAACGTGCGTGGGTTCGGGCCTCCAGTAAGTGTTACCTTACCTTCACCCTGGCCATGGGTAGATCACCTGGTTTCGGGTCTACGACAACGTACTCACTCGCCCTATTCAGACTCGCTTTCGCTGCGGCTCCGCTTTCTCAGCTTAACCTTGCACGTTATCGTAACTCGCCGGTTCATTCTACAAAAGGCACGCTATCACCCATTAACGGGCTCTAACTACTTGTAGGCACACGGTTTCAGGATCTCTTTCACTCCCCTTCCGGGGTGCTTTTCACCTTTCCCTCACGGTACTGGTTCACTATCGGTCACTAGGGAGTATTTAGCCTTGGGAGATGGTCCTCCCGGATTCCGACGGAATTTCACGTGTTCCGCCGTACTCAGGATCCACTCTGGAGGGAATGAACTTTCGATTACAGGGCTTTTACCTGCTCTGGCGGACCTTTCCAAGTCGCTTCATCTACTTCATTCCTTTGTAACTCCGTATAGAGTGTCCTACAACCCCAAAGAGCAAGCTCTTTGGTTTGGGCTTTTCCCGTTTCGCTCGCCGCTACTCAGGGAATCGAATTTTCTTTCTCTTCCTGCAGGTACTTAGATGTTTCAGTTCCCTGCGTCTGTCTTCCATACGCTATGAATTCACGTAAGGATACTATGCCATTAAACATAGTGGGTTTCCCCATTCGGAAATCCCCGGATCAAAGCTTACTTACAGCTCCCCGAGGCATATCGGTGTTAGTGCCGTCCTTCATCGACTCCTAGTGCCAAGGCATCCACCGTGCGCCCTTAATAACTTAACCTACAGCTTTCGATCTACATCGCAATACGGCGTCAACTACTTTCGCTCATTCAGTCACGTACAAAGGTACGCTCCTTCATTCTCTCAAGCAGTTTCCTTGTCTTGCTCGTATCTCGAAACCTTCTATTCGGCTTCCAATACACATCGTATGACGGCGTCAGCTTCATTCACTCCGTCAGTCACGTACTGAAGTACGCTCCTTCCATCGTTCAATCGCTTCCTTGTCCTACTCGTGTCTTGAAACCCTCATTGTTGTTAGTTACAACTTATTTCAGTAAAGAAATAAGATTTCAGAACTTACACGATCAATTACTTGATCTATTTTAAACTTGTTGCTTTCAATGTCGTTTTATCCAGTTTTCAAAGAACAATGGTTTGAAGTATTCATCAGTAGATGAACCTTCAAAACTGAACAGCAAGCCGTGAATGGTATCTCCTGTAGGAGATATTCCGAAAATATCCTTAGAAAGGAGGTGATCCAGCCGCACCTTCCGATACGGCTACCTTGTTACGACTTCACCCCAATCATCTATCCCACCTTCGGCGGCTGGCTCCAAAAGGTTACCTCACCGACTTCGGGTGTTACAAACTCTCGTGGTGTGACGGGCGGTGTGTACAAGGCCCGGGAACGTATTCACCGCGGCATGCTGATCCGCGATTACTAGCGATTCCGGCTTCATGTAGGCGAGTTGCAGCCTACAATCCGAACTGAGAACGGTTTTATCGGATTAGCTCCCCCTCGCGGGTTGGCAACCGTTTGTACCGTCCATTGTAGCACGTGTGTAGCCCAGGTCATAAGGGGCATGATGATTTGACGTCATCCCCACCTTCCTCCGGTTTATCACCGGCAGTCACCTTAGAGTGCCCAACTAAATGATGGCAACTAAGATCAAGGGTTGCGCTCGTTGCGGGACTTAACCCAACATCTCACGACACGAGCTGACGACAACCATGCACCACCTGTCACCATTGTCCCCGAAGGGAAAACTATGTCTCCATAGTGGTCAACGGGATGTCAAGACCTGGTAAGGTTCTTCGCGTTGCTTCGAATTAAACCACATGCTCCACCGCTTGTGCGGGCCCCCGTCAATTCCTTTGAGTTTCAGTCTTGCGACCGTACTCCCCAGGCGGAGTGCTTAATGCGTTAGCTGCAGCACTAAGGGGCGGAAACCCCCTAACACTTAGCACTCATCGTTTACGGCGTGGACTACCAGGGTATCTAATCCTGTTTGCTCCCCACGCTTTCGCGCCTCAGCGTCAGTTACAGACCAGAAAGTCGCCTTCGCCACTGGTGTTCCTCCAAATCTCTACGCATTTCACCGCTACACTTGGAATTCCACTTTCCTCTTCTGCACTCAAGTTCCCCAGTTTCCAATGACCCTCCCCGGTTGAGCCGGGGGCTTTCACATCAGACTTAAAGAACCGCCTGCGCGCGCTTTACGCCCAATAATTCCGGACAACGCTTGCCACCTACGTATTACCGCGGCTGCTGGCACGTAGTTAGCCGTGGCTTTCTAATAAGGTACCGTCAAGGTACAGCCAGTTACTACTGTACTTGTTCTTCCCTTACAACAGAGTTTTACGATCCGAAAACCTTCTTCACTCACGCGGCGTTGCTCCATCAGGCTTTCGCCCATTGTGGAAGATTCCCTACTGCTGCCTCCCGTAGGAGTCTGGGCCGTGTCTCAGTCCCAGTGTGGCCGATCACCCTCTCAGGTCGGCTACGCATCGTCGCCTTGGTGAGCCATTACCTCACCAACTAGCTAATGCGCCGCGGGCCCATCCTGTAGCGATAGCAGAACCATCTTTCAACTTTCAAACATGTGTTCAAAAGTATCATTCGGTATTAGCACCGGTTTCCCGGAGTTATCCCCATCTACAAGGTAGGTTGCCCACGTGTTACTCACCCGTCCGCCGCTAGCGTTACTTCGGTGCAAGCACCAAAGTAACACCCGCTCGACTTGCATGTATTAGGCACGCCGCCAGCGTTCGTCCTGAGCCAGGATCAAACTCTCCATAAAAAGAATTTGAGTTAAGCTCAAATTGCTGGCATCTTAATGATGTCCAAAATTGTGTTTCATCTATTAAATGAAACATTTTATTCATTCACGTCTTGCTTGTTCAGTTTTCAAGGTTCATTTTCGTTCATTACTGCGTCACCTCTTGGCGACTTACTTATAATATCATCATTTATTCATTAAAGTCAACGCTTTTTCATAACTTTTTTATAGAAAACTATTTTTTATAAAAAATCACTGTAAATAAAGGGGAGTAAAAAGTGCGACGAATACTGCTATTACTAGCTTTTCTATTTCTAATTTTACTATTTTATCAGAAAGGGATTTCTACGGTTTTGCCGACATTTAATGCGACAAATGAGCCAACAGTTATTTCAAAAGGGCATTATGGACAAACTTTAATGCTTGAAGTAACTTTTTCTCATGAAGGTTTTGAAACTTGGCTTAGCAACTTACAGGCACCATATCCTTTACTAATGGTCGATAGTGCTTGGATTGAACGTTCACCGTCAATGATTGAAATAATCAAAGAAAAACGTATACCGACTGCGCTCCTTGGTCATTATAGTACAGATTATACAAATAACCAATTATTAAAAGACGAAATTGCTACTTATAAAAAGTACTTTGAGAAAGATCCACTCTGGTTTATGACAAGAGATTACGTATTCCCTAAAGAGTTGCAGCAATTAATATTTAATCATCGCATCAATATGCTTACTCCGTCTGTCCTTTGGCATGCTGAATTGGCACTTGAAGAAGGGATGATTTTGTCGGTTCCTGCACATGCTGATTCTACAATTGATTTTGAACAACTTACGTTATTCATGCAACAGCATCGCATCACTTCTATAGAAGAAAACTTATTTGGTTATCAAATCAAGACAAAACGATTTCCCCAATAAAAAAAACGATGGCTTCCCATCGTTTTTAATTTTGCGCTGCTTGCTTACGTGCTTTGCGGCGCTTTTCTAATTTTTTGCGATCTTCTTCAGACTTAGCGTTATATTTAGGCAGCATTAATAATTGATATGCATTAACTGCAATTAATGGGAATAATAATAAAGCCACGTATGTGTTGATATTATCTTGACGTCCCATCAATGCAATAATCCACTCTAATGATGTAATAACAATCATGAAAAAGATGGATGAAATCAATACATGTTTTTTGCCTGTCATTTTTACTTTTTGAATAGCTGTTGCAATAGCGCCAAATACTAAAACGACTAGCAAGCCAATGTAAAACAACCAATCCTTTGCCGTTTCTGCTCCTGGTGCAAAGCGGAAAATAACTAAGTCAACTAACACAACTATGATTAATAATACTTGTACCCAATTCCATAATGTTAATGTACGGAAAATATTAACACCAACTTGATGTAATGTTAAATAACCAAAATACCCTGCTTGAGCAATCACGCTCATCGTAAAGCCTAGTAAAATCATCCAAGCAAAGGCTGCGATAAACTCACCGAATTCTCCATTTACTAAGTATGGCTTGAAGAAGTCCCAACGTATAACAAGACTTGCAACAGCTGTTACGGCTCCACCTATTAACAGCGACATAAAGAAAAATTTAATCCAATTTCGTATTGTCACGACATAATGTCCCCCAATTTATTTTGATTCATAAAAAATGTACATCTCTAATGAGATGAACGCTTCACTTATATTTTGAATTCAGTTATGTTAACCGATACTCTCCATTCCCATTTTAGCAATGACAACATAAAAAAGCTAATGGACAAATAAATACGATACATATTATTCGTAAAAATGTGAACAATAAATGAAAGAGCTTTGCAATTCATTATGTATTATTTAGCCTTGCTATACCGCTTTTTTCACACCTACAATGATGAAAGGACTGATAAATTATGTATCGAATTGGATTTATTATTTTCTCCTCTTTACTATTACTTGTTGGATGCACAGAATCAAAAACAGCAACGATGTCCTATGATGAAGTGAAAAAAATTATGGTTGACTCCATTCAAACGGAGGATGGAAAAAAAGCAATTCGGCAAGTGTTAGAGGACCCAAAATTCCGAGAGCTTCTTATACTTGATAGCGATGAAATAAAGCAAGCGACAGAGCAAACTTTATTATCGAAGGAAGCCGAGGATTTTTGGAAAAAGACATTTCAAGATCCAAAATTTAAAGAGGCTTTAGCAAAGAGTATGCAGGAGCAGCAAGAGGCAATTTTAAAAGGGCTAATGAAAGATGCTTCCTATCAAGAGGATTTACAATCTTTCTTTGGCCAGGCTGATATGCAAAAGCAGCTTGAGTCTATTTTAAAAAGCGCACCACTACGCAAACAGATGGAGCAAATTGTGATGGAAACAATCGATAATCCTTTACTACAAGCAAAATGGCAGCAATTGATTATGCAAAGTGGGGAAGGTACAAGCTCAAGTGACTCTGGATCTGGATCTGACAAACAGCAAGAAGATAGTAAGCAGCAAGATAGTCAAGGACAGCAATAAATGTATTTTTTCTAGCATATCCATTGTGTCCATATTCTTTTCGGAATCATGATAAAAAACATTGTCTACAAATGGGGTGTTACACCGCTTTGTAGACAATGTTTAGTTATTATTACTTTTGTAATTTCTCGACAATTTGACGAGCAATTGCTAAATAAATTTGCCCTGTCGCATGGTCTTCTGCATAGATGGATGGAGCGAAATCATCCCCTGTCCAGTCAGGCTGTCCTAATGGAATCTGACCTAGTAACTGTGTACGTAGCTCATCCGCTAATTTCGGACCCCCGCCACGACCGAAGACATACTCCTTCTCACCTGATTTCGATTCATACCATGCCATATTTTCAATAACACCTAAAATATCGTGGTTTGTTTGAAGTGCCATCGCACCCGCTCTTGCTGCTACAAATGCTGCTGTTGGATGTGGTGTTGTGACAACGATCTCTTTTGAAGATGGAAGCATTTGATGAATGTCTAAAGCTACATCCCCTGTACCTGGTGGTAAATCTAATAATAAATAATCAATATCTCCCCATTCTACATCACGGAAAAATTGATCTAATACTTTACCAAGCATTGGCCCACGCCACACAATTGGTGCATTATTTTCAACAAAGAAGCCCATTGAAATCACCTTTACACCTAAGCGCTCTACAGGGTAAATGCGGTTGTCCTTCACAACAGGCATTTCGCTTATGCCCATCATATCGGGTACACTAAAGCCATAAATATCAGCATCAATTAAGCCAACCTTTTTGCCAAGACGTGATAATGCAACAGCCATGTTAACGGATACTGTTGATTTACCTACGCCCCCTTTACCAGAGGCAATTGAAATAAATTGCACAGATGATAAAGGTGATAAAATATCTTGTGCTTCTGACTCTGTTGCTTGCCCACGAAATGCTTCTAAAGCTTCTGCAGATAACTCCTCAAAGCGAATGCCTACAGATTGCGCACCATTTTCCTTCAATACTTCAACAATTTTCATTTGAAGTGTCATTTGTTCAGGTGTATTTGTTTTCGCAATGGCGATTTTTACACTTACGTGCCCTTTTTCTTCTTTAATACTTACGTTTACAATACCGTTCGTTTCCGCTAATGTTTTATGTAAAAAAGGATCTTGTAGTTGTCCCAACAATTCTTTGACTTGTTGTTCGTTCATTTCGTAAAACACTCCTCTATTTTTATATCCATTTAGTAGTATAACATACCTATCGTTGTAGTATAGCTATTGGAGTTCCATGAAGTAATAGTTCTCAATACCGCGCGCAATTGCTAAAGCCATCTTTTCTTGATAGCCTGCATCCGCTAATAACGCTCTTTCCTCATCATTACTTAAGAAGCCCGTTTCTACTAAAACTGCTGGTACCTGTGTCTTTTTTAATAAGTATACTTCCTTAATTGACAATGCTTCACGGTCTGTATTTTGCAAATGCTCACGAATCGAATCTTGAATTGTTTTTGCTAAAAGCTCGCTTCGTGCATCGCCCTCCTTATGATAAAAAACTTGTGCACCGCGCCATTTGCTGTTTGGAATCGCGTTCGCATGAATGGTAATAAATAAATCAGGCTGCTGCTTTTGAACAATTGATTCACGTAAAAAAATATCTTGTTTTTTACGTTCTCGCAATGTCGAAAATTTCTCATTCGGTGCATGCTCTGCCAACACATCCTCGTCTGTAGTACGCGTCATAACGACTTCAGCACCTAATCGCTTCAATTGACGAGCAACTTTTTCTGTAATAGCGAGCGTAATATCTTTTTCAATTACTTCTCCTTTAGAAGCACCGCCATCAATTCCACCATGCCCCGCATCAAGCACGATTTTCACCCCACCTAGTGGCTCAGGTAAAAAAAAGCGTTTATCGGAGGCACTTGTTTCATAAACGACAATCATCATACAGCTAAACATAATAACAATTAGCGCTAACCAACGCTTCATATGCACACCACCTTTGTCTTACTATACGCAAAAGTGGACGTGCATATGCGTTGAAAAGGAGCTGGCTGAAAAGATAATCCCTTGTCAGTTAGCTCCTTACAATTATTATTTAGTTTCAGGCTCTTCTTCTGTATGAGCTCCCTCACCAATCATTTCAATTAGCTGCATCGGAATCGTAAATTGTTCTTTTTCCAAATGAAGCTTCGTTAATTTTGTTGCATCATCAGATTTTAACTCTCTCACCTCTTGATGGAGTGCTTCCATTTTCCGATCTAATTCAGTAGCAGCTAAGGCCGCCTCTTTTAATTCTGCTGTCAGCCTTTCCGGCACTGCATTATCATATTTATAATAAATTTTATGCTCTAAGCTAGCCCAAAAATCCATAGCAATTGTTCGAATTTGAATTTCAACATATACCTTCTCTACTCGATCTGACATAAAGACAGGTACTTTCACAATTAGATGCAGGCTTTGATAGCCATTGTTCTTAGGGCTTTCTATATAATCTTTACATTCCACTAGCTCAATATCCTGTTGATTACACAGCAGCTCTTTAATGCGATAAATATCCGATCTAAAGGAGCATGTAATACGAATACCAGCGATATCTCGCATATTCTCTTTAATTGCCGTCAAGGATGGCTTCATATTTTTCCTCATTATTTTGCCTAAAATACTTTCAGGTGATTTTAAGCGTGAAGAGGTATGCTCAATTGGATTGTAGTCATGAATCATTTGAAACTCTTCTTTTAAAATGCTAATTTTTGTGTTCATTTCATCCAATGCAAATTTATAAATAAGCATAAATCTTTTCAGTTCATCTGCCATCGCTTTTAGTTTGTTGATTTGGATATTTGTATTCATCGTTTCACCTTCTGCTTCATAATTTCACTTACTATTTATTTTACTGGACATATCGTGAAATAAGCGAATGAAAACTATAGACAATTATTCAGCAGCTTCTATTAGCCAAGCTTGCAATGCTGAAGAATCTGCTTTGTTCAAACGTTTAGCAATTTGCGTATTCATTTCGTCTGGTGGCATGACCTCTACTACAATACAAACAGATTCCCTTGCTTGATTTAGTGTAAATAATCCTTCTTGATCAAGCATTTCCATCGCTAATACCATGGCCTCAATACGCAAGTGCCACTCCTCTTCATCAAATGGACGTGCTTGGAAAAGTGCCTTCAGATGCTGAAAATGCTCCTCACCTACACAATAATATGGTGAATCGGCATAAGACCATTTAATTAATGCTTTCCTTTCAGCTGTGCTCCTATTAGATTGCCCTTGCTGAAATGACCAAGTTGTTGGGTTTTCAGCTTCACGCTCTAATGCTTCCCACGACCAAGCCGATATATAAGGTTCATGACCTTCCCCTGTTGTGAACAGTGTACAATAATAGTAGGATTCGCCATTGGCAAAAAGACTTTGAAAGGCTTTTCTTGCTGCATTGGCAATCTCTAATGTGAGCTCATTCATCGCACTCGCTCCTCTATTTATTAAACATCGTTTCGTTATATGTGCTTGATTGTCCTTTTGGAATGCTTAAACTTTCCCATTCGTCTTGTTTAATTTGCTTGCCAATAAAAAGAATTTGTCCTACATGCATTGCGTAATGAGCCACCTGCCGTTCAATTGCTTCCATTACCGTATGTGCTTCTCCGCGAATATATACTGTTGATAGCAATTGTTCAGCGGAAAGCTGTTCGAGGGTATGAAATAATGTGTCCCACCCGTTTTCCCATATAGCCAATAATTCTTCCTTCGTAGCTATCGAATCTATAAATTCTGCATCCCGATTTCGGTTAGGCTTTTCTCCATCACTTGTCAAAAAATCAGTCCACCTTGAAATCATATTTCCACTCATGTGGCGAATTAATATTGCGACACTATTGGAGGACTCATGGATTGTCCAATGAAGCTCCTCCACGGATAATCTAGCCATCGCCTTATCTCCTAAACCCTTCAAAGCTTTAAAACGTTCATACACAACCGTTAAATAGACTTTTCCTAATTCCATCATCACTACCCCTTTGACTGGATTTATATTCAGAATAAACTAATAATTGTGTAAGAGAAAGAAATACTTTTACTAAATATACTAAAAAAAGCTACCGAGTTCCCTCGATAGCCATTCTTTATTCTTGAAGTGCTTCAACTATTTTTCGCTTCCAATGTAAAAACTCTTCACTTAAAAATAACTGTTCATCACGTGGACGTTGGAAAGGTATTTTTATAGAAGCCTTTACCGTCGCCGGATTTGTTGATAATATAATCACTTGGTCTGATAAGAAGAGCGCTTCTTCAATATCATGTGTAATGAATAAAATGGATTTGTCATAATCTTCCCATGTTTTCAACAGCCATTGCTGCATTTCTTTTTTAGTAAAAGAATCAAGTGCAGAAAATGGCTCGTCTAAACAGAGGAGTGGCTGTGGGCTGAGCAATGCTCGCACAAATGCTACTCGTTGCTTCATCCCTCCTGACAATTGGCTTGGATAAGCCTCCATCATCTCGCCTAAATTTGCTTTTTGCAATAATTCAATCGTCTTTGCTTCATCAGCCACCCCTGCTAACTCACTGCCAAGCATTGCATTTTGTAAAACTGTCCGCCAAGGAAAAAGCGAGGGGCTTTGCGGCATATAACTCATATGCCCGCTTTCATTCGTAATTTCTCGGTTATTTAACAATATTTTTCCGCTCTCAGGCTTTAAAATACCACCAATTAAATGAAATAACGTGCTTTTCCCGCTACCAGAAGGTCCTAATATCGAAACAAATTGTCCATCCTCTACTGTAAAGGAAATATCGGAAAGTACCTTTTTCTCACCAAATGAATGGTGCAGCTGTTGGATGTGTAAAGTCATTGTGCTCCCTCATTTCGTTTCCAGCGTGTAAACCATTTTTCAAGCGCTAAAAATAGACCGAAAAAGGCTAAGCTTAAAATAATGGTAATGACAATCGCAACGAAAACACGAGACGTTCTGTACGACGATGCGGATAATGTCATAAAAACACCGATTCCCTTTTGTGCCCCTAACCATTCTGCGACAACTGCCGTCATTACACTATAAGTTGCAGCAATTTTGATACCTGAAAAAATACTCGGTATCGCATCAGGCAATTGCAATTTAAAAAATGTTTGCTTTTTCGTTGCCCCCATCATTTGCATATAGTGCAGGCACTCACGATTTGTTTGATTAAATCCATCAAGCGTAGCAATCGCAATTGGGAAAAAGGCTGTCATTGCAATAATTAAGTATTTTGGAAAATCCCCTAAACCAAACCAAATCATAAAAAGCGGCGCTAGTACGATTGTTGGGATATTTTGAGAAATAACGAGAAATGGCATGACAATTTCCCGTGCTGTCGGGAAAATATGTAGCAATGTTGCAACGATAATCCCTATCACAATAGCTGATGAGAAACCAACTAAAACAAGCTTAATTGTCGCCAGCATATGTGGTAAAAAGGCTGGGAAAACGATAATCATTTCCTTCGCAATCGTAGAAGGTGATGGCAATAGCCATACTTCAATTTGCCATACTTTTGTTGCCGCTTCCCACAGCGCAATTGCAATTAAAAGTGCAAGAGCTGGCTTCCATATACTTTTAATTTTCATCACTTCATAGCCTTCTCAATAAATTCATTATTAAATGCTTTTTGAATGTCTACACTCTCAATTATTTTGTTTTCTATCATGAAGTTCGCATAGCGTTCCCAGCGGCTTGCCTCTTGTACACCCCAAGCCTCTGCTCCTTCTTTATAGCGTGGAGATAGCCATTCCTGACTGCGTTGCACAAGCTCAGGATTTAAGTCAGGCTCTGCTTCAATTAAAATATCTGCAGCCTCTTCTGGATTGTTAATCGCAAATTCATAGCCTTTATACACTGCATTAATGAATGCTTGCACTGTTTCAGGATCGTTTTCAATCATATCATCGCTTGTAATGATAAGCGGTGAATATGTGTCTAGCTCTGGCGCAAAATCAGCTGGCTGAATAAAATTCATATCCGCTCCACGAAGCTCCCCTTCGATACCTGTCCATGCATAAAAAATACTGACAAAATCAATATCTCGCTCCATCGCAATAAAATAATCTGTATTGCCGACTTGCACCATATTTATTTTTGAAGCATCTCCACCTTCTTTATTCATCACAGCTTGGAGAGAAGCCTTTTCTAGCTCAGAGCCATATGCACCATAAACACGCCCTTCAAAATCTTTTGGTGTTTCAATCCCCTTCGATTTTGGCGTATAGTAGCCGCTCGTATCTTTCTGTATAATCGCTGCAATTGAAACTATAGGGAGATTTTCTGAGCGTGCTTGTGTCACCTGACTTTGGAAGCTAATTCCGAATTGCCCTTTTCCAGAGCCAATTATTTGTTCTGTGCTTACCTCACCTGGCAGCATGATTTCAACATCTAGCCCCTCTTCCTCAAAGAAGCCTTTTTCCTTCGCTACATAAATTCCTGTATGATTCGTATTTGGTGTCCAATCTAAGAAGAGCTGAACCTTTTCCTTCCCTTCACTTTCCTGTGACTGACATCCGACTAAAAGAAGGAGCAGCGCCAAAAATGAAAAACATCTTATCATTGCTTTCATCAATATATCCTCCTGTTATAGCTTCACTTTCTCATCACGTTGTGATAACCATTTTTCAAATGTATAAGACATTTCCCAAAATGCTAGCTCATATTCCTTCGCGATAATAAATTGCTCTTTCACTTTCTCTTTTTCCTTTTCGCTCATATCCTCAACAAGTGAGTTTAATAAATCAATTTGTCCTTGCGTTGCCTCTTGGAACCAATCACTTGCATATGTCGCAAGCCAGTTGCGATAAATTTCAGGCTCTGGATTTGCATGCTCATACGTCTTTCCAATATCCGCATATAGCCAGTAGCACGGTAGCATCGCGGAAATCACGTATGCTAAATTGCCGTGCATTGTTGAACGATATAAATGCGATGTATAGCCATAAGCAGTCGGTGCTGGTTTAAAGTTGTCCATATCCTCATCTGTAATATTTAAAATTTTTGCATGCTGTTCATGCACCCCTAGCTCAGCCTGTGCCGTCCTGCTCGCTGTTTCGGCAAGCAATGAAGTAATGGCAAAGTCATCCGCCTGTGCTGCTGCCAATGCATGTACTTTTGCATAATGGTTTAAATAATAAATATCTTGCAAAATGTAATTTTTAAAGATGTCAAAAGGTAAATCCCCTTTCACAATTCCTTGGACAAATGGGTGATGCAAGCTTTTTTCCCAGCTATCCTTTGTTGCTAAACGTAATTCATCAGTAAATTTCATAAAAAACCCTCCTAATTGTTCTTTTTCTAAAAGGAACGCATAGAAGGGGTGTGTTTTTTAAATGAAATGTTATATACAACAAGTTCATTTCCCATCTACTTCCCTCCGCTCGTCCTAACGAGATCAGGTTCTAAGAGTAATTCTCAGCCATCATTTGGCACCCCTAGTAGAAAAAGAATTATATTTTAATTTCAAATTCATCATACCGTATAGAAATTAATTGTCAAATGTTTTTTTAAAATAATCACTCTAGTTAATTGAGAAACATTATCACTTATAGTATAATGAATTACATACAACGGAGTAGGGAGAAGATAAAATGCAAATCTATTGGACTAAAATAAATAAAATTGTTGAGGAAACACCTGAGGTTAAAACATACATGCTTGACCTTCCAGAAGGCTTTACATGGGAAGAAGGCTCTCACACTCATTTTGCACTAAAGGGCTTTAATGAGGGAGATAAACCGAATCGTAGCTTAATCCGCCATATGTCTATTTCTACTTTACCGCATGAAAATTCAATCGGTATTACAACACGTATCCGAGAGAAGTGCTCTGAGTTTAAAACAATTTTAAGAAATCTTGAAATTGGCAATGAGGTAGCCATCTTTAAAACACATTCAAATGTACCACTGAAAAGAGAAGATAAAAATATTTACTTGTTATCATCAGGTGTCGGTCTAGCAACTTTCAGACCGCTTGTGCTTGATTATTTCAAACGCGCTGACAACGTTAAGCAAATGCATTCTTTAAACATTGATTCATCAAAGGATTTCTTATTCACTACTATTTTTGAATCTGCACCCGATAAAAATTTCACAGCACAATTTGTCGATAATCGTAAAGACTACTATGAAGCTGTGAAAAATCTTGCTTCGGACAAAGATGGACTATTTTATGTTGTTGGTAGCGATGAATTCCTTGTGCAGAACATTGAAGTGCTGCGTGAGCAAGGCATCCAGCCAGAGCAAATTATTCTTGATAAGCATGAGCAACAAAAGCCTGAATTTTTATCTAAATAGGTTATATTAAATTTCTTCTAGAAAAAGCCTTTGGAAAGCAGATTTCTAAAGGCTTTTTAAGGCTATAGAGGATATCTATTTTTTAATCTCTCCAAAAGTAATTTTCATACTAGGTGCATATATGAAAGAGGAGTCGATGTTAAAGACCTGTGAAAACAGTAGCTCAGCCTCAAATTGTTCATGCGCTTCCTTAATTGTGATTCCTCGTTTTTGCAAGCTTTCAATAAATAGCTCTTTATTAACAGGCTCTCCACCTACTCCATCTTCCTTGAGTGAGTGAAAGAATTTTTGTTTATTTTGTTGATTCATATCAGAATATTTGAGGTATTCCAGTTGTGTATCCCAATAATACTTTTCCATTTAAATCCCCCAATCTTTTTTTAGTAACAAATATAGTTTCACATTCCAATAATACCTTGACACTGAAAAGCATACTACCAAAAACGACATTTATTAAAAAATAAATACAACTCTACTTTATCAATAGAAATGATAATAAAAAACCTCTCTCGACAACCGAGAGAGGTTTTGAAAACGCTGATATAACAACGATATTAACGCTTCGAGAACTGTGGTGAACGACGAGCGCCGCGTAAACCTGGTTTTTTACGCTCTTTCATACGTGCATCACGAGTTAATAAACCTGCAGATTTAAGTGCTGGACGGAAATCTGGGTCAACTTGTAATAAAGCGCGTGCGATACCGTGACGGATTGCACCAGCTTGACCTGTGAAACCACCACCGTTTACATTTACGTGAACGTCGTAGCTACCTTTTGTTTCAGTTGCTTCAAGTGGTTGGTTGATGATTAAAAGTAAAGTTTCGTATGGTAGGTAATCAGCAACATCACGGTTGTTGATTACGATTGTGCCTTCGCCTGGTACTAAACGTACGCGAGCTACTGAGCTTTTACGGCGACCTGTGCCGATGTATTGAACTTGTGCCAAGATTGTATCCTCCTATTAATGTAGTATATTATCCACGAAGCTCGTATGCTTCTGGTTTTTGTGCTGCATGTGGGTGCTCTGCGCCAGCATAAACATTAAGTTTGCCGAACATTTTACGACCTAAAGAGTTTTTAGGAAGCATCCCTTTAACCGCTAACTCGATCATTTGAGTTGGGTATTTTTCTTTCATTTCGCCAGCTGTGCGTTGTTTTAAACCACCAGCGAATTGAGTGTGACGGTAATAGATTTTACCCTCTAATTTGTTACCTGTTAATTCGATTTTGTCAGCGTTGATGATGATTACGTGATCACCTGTGTCAACGTTTGGTGTGAAAGTTGGTTTATGTTTACCACGTAAAATGGCAGCTACTTCAGAAGCTAAACGTCCAAGAGTTTGGCCTTCTGCGTCAACTACTAACCATTTACGTTCTACTTCGTGACCTTTAGCCATGAATGTTGTACGCATGTATATATCCTCCTAATTAATTCGATTACCGTTATTTTTCATTATTATACACTATAAGTTTCGGGGCTTATTTGTGGTGGTAATGAAAATACCATACATCATCATATAACGAATTGCACTATAAGTCAAGAATTTTTATTGAACACCTGGAGATGTTGTTAAAGCATGAATATTGCAGGAAAAGCTTGAAATAATGCCGTTTTGGCGGACTAGTTTATTGCCTTACCAATAATATTTGTAATCTAATAAAACACTTCCTCCAAATAAAGTCCATGGGCAGGTGCAGTTTTTCCTGCCTTACTGCGATCCTGCGCTTCAATTGCCTCCGCTACTGTTCGAGCTTCACGACGACCAATGCCAACCTCCCATAGCGTACCTGCAATAATACGCACCATATTATATAAAAAGCCATTGCCTGCAATTGTCATATGTAGCTCATCACCAATCCATTCTAATTCTAATGAATGAACTGTACGCACTTTATCAACAACACTCGTATTAGCTGCACAAAAACACGTGAAATCATGTGTGCCAACAATCAGTTGTGCCGCTTCATACATCGCTTCAATATTCGGTTTGATGCCTCTCGTTTCTACTGTATAAAAGCGTCGAAATGGACTTTGTACTTTACTACAATCCCAAATATAGCGATAACGTTTACCTGTTACGCTATAGCGAGCATGGAAATCCTGTGCTACTTGCTCTACAGCTAAAACGCGAATATCGCTTGGTAGCTGGACATTTAACGCCTTTTGATAACTATCAGTGGGAATTGCTAACGATGTATCAAAATGAATTACTTGCCCAGTTGCATGCACACGTGCATCTGTACGACCACTCGCAGTGACATGCACACGCTCACCTTTGTGCATTTTCATTAATACCTTTTCTAGCTCTAGTTGCACTGTTCGCTCACCAGGCTGTACTTGATAGCCAGAAAATTGTGTACCATCATAGCTAATTGTTGCTTTTAATCTCATGCGTCACCTCTAGTTTCGATAAAATACGAGCACAGCTGTCAACATGATGAGTGAGATAACACAAATCGTATCACGATAATCCCACTTTAATTGACGATAGCGCGTTCTACCTTCTCCACCACGATAGCCACGCACTTCCATCGCTGTCGCTAAATCTTCAGCACGTTTAAAGGCACTGACGAAAAGTGGCACTAATAATGGAACAACTGCCTTTAAGCGATCCTTGATTGGCCCTGCGCTTAAATCAGAGCCACGTGCCATTTGTGCTTTCATAATTTTATCCGTTTCATCCATTAATGTTGGAATAAAGCGCAGTGAAATTGACATCATTAATGCTAATTCATGCACAGGCACTTTAATTTTCTTTAATGGATTAAGCAATACTTCAAGACCATCTGTAATCGAAATTGGCGATGTTGTTAATGTTAAAATCGATGTCATAAATACGAGCACTAAAAAGCGAATCGAAATAAAAATACCTTGTCTCAAGCCCTGTTCATAAATTTTTAAGAAGCCTAAATCTAAAACGACTGCACCTTCACGCGTAAACAACGTATGCAATAAAAATGTAAAGATCATTAAAAAGATAATTGGCTTTAAACCATTAATCAAAAAATATAGGCGAATGCGAGATATTAATATAATAAACAGTGTGAATGTAAGAAGTGCCGCATACGTGACAACATTATTTGCTAAGAAGACAACAACGATAAAAGCAAAAACAAAAATAAGCTTCGCTCGTGGGTCTAGCTTATGTACAAATGAATTGCCTGGAATGTAGCGACCAAAAATCATTTTCTCCATCATTTTTGGTCACGCCCCTTCTTGACAGCCTGTGCTAATTCAATCGCTAGCTCTTCCTCTGTTAAACACACTTTCGGCAATGTCTCACCTATCAATTTCTCCACGCGCTGCTGGAAGCGAACAATTCGTGGTGGTTCGAGTCGATATTTCGTTAACGTTTCCACATCTGCAAAAATAGCTCTAGGCTCTCCTATCACTACACAGCGACCTTCATGCATAATCGCAATGCGATCAGCGTAGCGTGCTGCATCCTCCATGCTATGTGTCACAAGAATCGTTGTTAGCCCTTGTGTTTGATGCAATTGATAGAACATGTCCATAATTTCCTTTTGACCACGTGGGTCTAAGCCTGCTGTTGGTTCATCTAATACGATGACCTCTGGCTGCATTGCCAAAACACCCGCAATTGCTACCCTGCGCATTTGCCCTCCTGATAAATCAAAGGGTGATTTTTCTAGCACTTCCTCTGGTAAACCTACAAGTGCAATCAGTTCACGTGCTCGACGCTCTGCCTCTTCCGCAGAAACCCCAAAATTCATTGGTCCAAACATAATATCCTTTAATACTGTTTCTTCAAATAATTGATGCTCTGGAAATTGAAAAACGATACCTACTTTTTGACGTACAGGCTTTAGCTCCTTAGCTTTCTTTCCTGCTTCAATTATGCGATCGCCGATATGGACTTCACCTGTAGAAGGCTTTAATAGCCCATTAAAGTGCTGTAAGATAGTTGATTTCCCCGAGCCCGTATGTCCGATAATTGCTTGATACGATTGATGAGGAATCACTAAATCCACATCATATAGCGCATATTTTTCAAATGGCGTATCTTTCCCATAAGCATAGCTTACTTGTTGAAGTTTGATGTCCATAAATCATTCACCAGCTCTTCTTCTGTCATATGTTGCCCTACTAGCTTAACACCTTGCTGCTGTAAGAGCTTTGTCATTTTCATTGCAAAAGGTAAATCTAAGCCAAATGCAATTAATTCTTCACCTAGCGCAAAAATCTCATTCGGTGTACCTTCTGCATATTTTTTGCCATCATTCATAAAAATAATACGGTCTGCTAGCATTGCTTCTTCTAAATCATGTGTAATCGAAATAACTGTTAATCCAATTTTTTCACGTAACGCTTGTACTGTACCTAACACTTCATCGCGCCCTTGTGGGTCTAACATGGATGTAGCTTCATCTAATATTAAAACTTTCGGGTATATCGCTAATGCGCCTGCAATGGCTACACGTTGCTTCTGCCCTCCAGATAAATGATGTGGTTCATGGTTTAAAAACTGATCCATTTTTACTTGCTTTAATGCATCCTTTACACGTGTAACCATTTCTTCATATGCTACACCATTGTTTTCTAATGAAAATGCAACATCGTCCTGCACTGTTGCACCAACAAATTGATTGTCAGGGTTTTGGAACACCATCCCAACTTGTGACCGTATATCCCACAGGTTTTCCTCTGTTAAAGGATCACGCAATACACGTACTTCACCTTCAGCTGGGAATAATAAACCGTTCATGAGCTTTGCCATTGTTGATTTACCTGAACCATTATGGCCAACGATTGCAATCCATTCTCCTTGTTGCACGCTAAATGAAACATTTTGCACTGCTTTACGTGCTGCTTCATCTTCGGGTGTATAAGAAAATGTCACATTGTGAAAAGATAAAATTTCTGTCATAACTCAGCTGCCCCTTCCTTTCTCTGCTCCACTATTAAAATTACACTGTTTTCTAAACAATTTCCACATATACATATATAAAAATAAAGCACGTTGTAAAGCAATAATTGCCTAAACGTACTTTATGTTTATGTATGTAACTTGCAAGTTTATTTCCTGGGTAATCGTTTAGCTCATTCTCTAGTAATATAGGAATATCAAGCTATTTCAAAATAAAAAAGCGCGCACCTCATTCAGAGAAATGCGCTTATCACTACATTAAGGAGAATACGGCTGCTCATTTCCGTACTCTGATTGAATGAGGTGCGGAGAGCTAGACGAGACGCCAACATGAAGTTTCGCTCATCGTAACGCTCTGCTTAATTATTTGTCGTATAAATCTTTACTATTTAAAGAAAGGGAGTGCCATTGTTCATAGGTGAACTAGGCACCCCCTCAAAATCAACTGTCGTTAATGGATTAAACTAGTTCAATCACAACTACAGGTGCGCCGTCTCCACGACGAGGACCTACTTTAAGGATACGAGTGTAACCACCTTGACGCTCTGCGTAACGTGGTGCAACATCATCGAACAATTTTTGTAGTGCGAATGAAGTTGTTTCGTTACCTTCTTCGTCAGTTTTTGTTACTAACTCACGACGGATAAATGCAGCCGCTTGACGACGAGCATGTAAATCACCGCGTTTACCTAAAGTAATCATTTTTTCAACAGCTTTACGAACTTCCTTCGCGCGAGCTTCAGTTGTTTCGATGCGCTCGTTGATGATTAAGTCAGTAGCTAAGTCACGTAACATCGCTTTACGTTGAGAACTTGTACGACCAAGTTTTCTGTAACCCATGGATGTTTCCCTCCTTTAAAAAATATCTATTTCAAATTCGCTTAGTCTTCTTTACGTAATCCTAAACCAAGCTCTTCTAACTTCGCTTTAACTTCTTCTAAAGACTTGCGACCAAGGTTACGCACTTTCATCATGTCATCTTCTGATTTATTCGCTAATTCAAGCACCGTATTGATACCTGCGCGTTTTAAACAGTTGTAAGAACGAACAGAAAGATCTAGCTCTTCGATAGTCATCTCTAAAACCTTTTCTTTTTGGTCTTCTTCTTTTTCTACCATGATTTCAGCAGTTTGCGCTTCATTTGTCATGCCTACGAAAATGTTTAAATGCTCTGTTAAAATTTTCGCTCCAAGCGAAATCGCCTCTTTCGGACCGATACTTCCATCTGTCCATACATCAAGTGATAACTTATCGTAATCAGAGTTTTGTCCAACACGAGTGTTTTCCACTTGGAAATTGACGCGTGAAACTGGAGTGTAAATAGAGTCGATCGGGATCACGCCGATAGGAAGATCCTCACGTTTGTTTTGATCAGCAGGAGTATAGCCACGACCACGTTGCGCATACATACGCATACGTAAATGACCGTTTTTCGCGATTGTTGCAATATATAGATCTGGATTTAAAATTTCAACGTCGCTGTCATGTGTAATGTCAGCAGCAGTAACCGTTCCATCACCTTTTACATCAATCTCAATGACTTTTTCTTCGTCAGAGTAGATTTTTAAAGCTAACTTTTTCACGTTTAAGATAATTGAAGCAACATCTTCTACAACGCCTTCTACAGTAGAGAATTCGTGTAATACGCCGTCAATTTGAATTGACGTTACAGCAGCTCCTGGTAATGAAGACAGAAGGATACGACGTAAAGAATTTCCCAAAGTGTTTCCATATCCGCGCTCTAGCGGTTCTACAACAAACTTGCCATATTTGGCATCTTCGCTGATCTCCACTGTCTCAATCTTTGGTTTTTCAATTTCGATCATTCAATTTACCCTCCTTCAAAACATCAATGTATAGGTTCATACCATCATAGTTGTTATTCTTGATTGACTTTACTAATAAGTTGCACAAGACATTTGCACAAAGAAATGATGTACTTAAAGATATAAAATCTTTAAGCTGCACCCACTACACGCGACGACGTTTTGGCGGACGGCAACCGTTATGTGGAACTGGAGTAACGTCTTTAATAGCAGTTACATCTAAACCAGCAGCTTGAAGTGCACGAATAGCAGCTTCACGACCAGCACCAGGACCTTTAACAGTTACTTCCAACGTTTTTAGACCATGTTCAAGGGATGCTTTTGCAGCTGTTTCAGCAGCCATTTGAGCAGCAAATGGTGTAGATTTACGTGAACCACGGAAACCAAGAGCACCAGCGCTTGACCAAGATACAGCGTTACCTTGCATATCTGTAATCGTTACGATTGTATTGTTAAATGTAGAACGAATGTGTGCAATACCAGATTCAATATTCTTTTTCACACGACGTTTACGAGTTTGTTGTTTACGAGCCATGTTAAGAAGGAACCTCCTTTACTTAATTATTTTTTCTTATTCGCTACAGTTTTACGAGGACCTTTACGCGTACGTGCGTTGTTCTTCGTATTTTGACCACGAACAGGTAAACCACGACGGTGACGGATACCACGGTTACAACCGATTTCCATCAGACGTTTAATATTAAGTGAAACTTCGCGACGTAAGTCACCTTCCACTTTATAAGTGTCTAATTGTTCACGGATTTGGTTTAATTGATCTTCAGTTAAGTCGCGAACGCGGATATTTTCATCAATACCTGCAGCTGCTAATACTTTTTGTGAAGTTGTTTTACCAATACCGAAAATGTAAGTTAATGAAATTACAACGCGTTTGTCGCGAGGAATATCAACACCAGCAATACGTGCCATTTACGTGTGCACCTCCTTATTAATTATCCTTGTTTTTGTTTGTGTTTAGGATTTTCACAGATTACCATTACTTTACCGCGTCGGCGAATTACTTTACACTTTTCGCAGATCGGTTTCACAGATGGTCTCACTTTCATCTAACCTAACCTCCTTAATAGTCCGGAGTGCAAAAGATTATTTAAAACGGTATGTGATACGACCGCGAGTTAAATCATATGGAGATAACTCAATAGTAACCTTATCTCCCGGTAGAATGCGGATAAAGTGCATACGAATCTTTCCAGAAACATGTGCAAGCACTACATGCCCATTTTCTAATTCTACCTTAAACATCGCGTTTGGCAAAGTCTCAACAACTGTCCCTTCGACTTCAATTACATCATCTTTCGCCATTCACTCTCGTCTCCCTTCTATATGCAATTTCTGATTATCATACAGATAACCATTATAACTGTTTTCTTCCGTTATTTAGAAGCAACTCGTCTCAACATATGCTTGGATTGTATGAGAGATGTTCGAAAGACGCTCGTCTGGTTTCGCTTCACACAATCCATGGAATAAACAGATTCCGGTAAGAAAGCTGTATCCCTTATGTTAACACGATAGCCGGAATGTCTTGGATGAGAGATTCATACCCGTTACACAGATGCTTCCACGAAACCCTTTATACAATAAGTGGATCATTACACAAACCGTGCTCCCCTCTTCCGTATTAATTGGGTACAATATGCTTTTGCAACTCTCAAAAATTATGTTTCGTTGTTGCCTCCGCATGCCTCCCGCGAAAGCAGTTCACTTGCGCCTGGGTCGGGTATCAGCTGCGGCCGCTCTGTAATAGAGCATCAAGATCAGCAAATACTTTAGCAATATCTTGCTGTCCATCAATATTCGTTAAAACACCTTTAGCTTGGTAAAAGTCAAGTAAAGGCTGCGCTTGATTCATATTTACTTCCAAACGATTTGTAACCGTTTCTGGATTATCGTCAGCACGTGTATAAAGCTCGCCACCGTCTTTATCACATTTCCCTTCTTCCTTAGGAGGATTGAAAATTAAGTGATAAGAAGCGCCACAAACTTTACAAATGCGACGTCCGCTTAAACGTGCTACTAATTCGTCTTTATCAACTTGGATATTAATCGTATGTTCGATAGCTCGACCTAGATTTTCAAGAATGCCATCTAGCGCCTCTGCTTGAGGAACTGTACGTGGGAATCCATCTAATAAAAAACCTTTTTCACAGTCAGCTTGTGATAATCTTTCACGAACGATACCAATTGTTACTTCATCAGGTACTAATGCACCTTGATCCATAAACGATTTAGCTTGTAAGCCAAGCTCAGTACCGTCTTTTATCGCTGCACGGAACATATCGCCTGTAGAAATATGAGGGATTGCGTACTTCTCAACAATTTTGTCTGCCTGTGTACCTTTACCAGCACCTGGCAGGCCCATTAAAACGATATTCATACGAAGTTTCCCCCTATAAAGCTACTGTGTCTAGCTGGTTAAGGAAACGAAATCGTTCCCTAAAACCAACGTTATTTCATAAAGCCTTTATAATGACGTTTTACTAGTTGAGCTTCTAATTGCTTCATTGTTTCAAGTGCTACACCAACTACGATAATCATACTTGTTCCGCCAATTTGAGCAGAAGCAGGTAAGTTCATAAATGTAGTAAATAAAATCGGCATAACAGAGATAACACATAAGAAGATAGCGCCAACGAAAGTTAAACGATAAAGAACTTTTGTTAAATAAGCCTGTGTATCATTACCTGGACGAATACCCGGAATGTATGCACCTTGTTTCTTTAAGTTGTCTGCCACATTTTCTGGATTCACTTGAACGAATGCATAGAAGTATGTGAAGGCAACAATTAAAGCGATATAAAGTGTTAATCCGATTAAACCAGTTGCCTGCTTATAATCGAACATATTAGTAATAAATGTTGTTACGCTATTTTCACCGAAGAACGTCGCCAACGTTTGTGGTGTAACGATGAATGCCATCGCAAAGATTACCGGAATAACCCCTGCCGCATTTACTTTTAACGGTAAGTGCGTTTGTTGACCACCTGTTTGCTGTGCTCGACCAGTTACTCGTTTTGCGTATTGAATTGGAATTTTACGCAACGCTTGGTTGACATAAATTACTCCAACAATAACAGCAAGTAATACTAATACTAGTAATGCAAGGATTACAATTCGAATGAATAGTTGGTCACCTGCACCTTGGATTTGCTGTGCATAAACTTGGTTAACTGCAGTTGGAATTGCTGCTACGATACCAGCAAAGATAATAATGGAAATACCATTACCTACACCGTTTGCTGTAATTTGCTCAGACAACCAAAGTAGGAAAGCAGTACCTGTTGTTAACACAATTGCAATTGTTAAATACGAACCGATACTCGTATCCGTAATCAATGAGCCACCGTACATCTGATTAAAACCAAATGACATAGCAAATGATTGGATAAGTGCTAAAACGATTGTAAAATATCTTGTAAATTGTGCTAACTTACGTCGACCAACTTCACCTTGTTTTGCCCATTCTGCAAATTTAGGAACAACGTCCATTTGCAATAACTGCACAATGATTGAAGCAGTAATGTATGGCATAATCCCCATCGCAAAGATAGAGAAGTTTGCCAATGCACCACCACCGAAAGTATTTAAGAAGCCGATAATATTAAACTCATCAGCAGCTTTCAATACTTGAGCGTCCACGTTTGGTACAGGAATAAATGTACCAATACGAAAGACGATTAGCATTAATAATGTGAAGATGATTTTATTTCGTATATCTCGAACGCGCATAAAGTTAGAGATCGTCTGAAACATTAAATCACCTCAGTTGTTCCGCCAGCATTCTCGATTGCTGCTTTCGCAGAAGCAGAGAATTTATGAGCTTTTACTGTAAGCTTTTTCGTTAAAGTTCCATTGCCTAAAACTTTAATACCAGCTTTTTCATTACTCACAATACCAGTTTCTAATAACAATGCAGCAGTTACTTCTGCGCCGTCTTCGAAACGGTTTAATGCATCAAGGTTAACGATAGCGTATTCTTTACGGTTAATATTTGTAAAGCCTCGTTTAGGTAAACGACGGAATAGTGGGTTTTGACCACCCTCAAAGCCTGGGCGAACGCCGCCGCCAGAACGTGCGTTTTGACCTTTATGACCTTTACCTGCAGTTTTACCGTTACCAGAACCGATACCACGACCAACTCGGTTACGTACTTTACGTGATCCTTCTGCTGGTTTCAACTCATGAAGTTTCATTATGAGTGGCACCTCCTTGTTCAATGATATGAAATTAAATTTCTTTTACAGTAACTAAGTGAGCTACTTTTGTAAGCATACCGCGAACAGCAGCGTTATCAGCGTGTTCAACAGTTTGGTTAGTTTTACGTAAGCCAAGAGCCTCAATAGTTTTACGTTGTGCTGGTTTTGTACCAATCACAGATTTAGAAAGGGTAATTTGTAATTTAGCCATTATAATTCCCCCCTTATCCTAATAATTCTTCCACTGATTTACCGCGAAGTTTTGCAACGTCCTCAGCTTGTTTTAATTCAGTTAAACCTGCAATAGTTGCACGCACCATGTTAATTGGTGTGTTTGAACCTAGAGATTTTGAAAGAATATCAGTAATACCAGCTAACTCTAATACAGCACGTACTGGACCACCAGCGATAACCCCTGTACCTGGAGCAGCAGGTTTAATTAACACTTTACCTGCACCGAAGCGACCTTGCACTAAGTGTGGAGTAGTTCCACCTACGCGTGGTACTTCGATTAAGTTTTTCTTCGCGTCTTCAACAGCTTTACGGATAGCGTCTGGCACCTCTTGAGCTTTACCAGTACCGAATCCTACATGGCCGTTCTTGTCTCCAACAACAACTAATGCTGTGAAGCGGAAGCGACGTCCACCTTTAACAACTTTCGCTACGCGGTTAATTGTAACTACGCGTTCTTCAAGTTGTTCTAATTTGTTTGCGTCAATGCGACTCATGAAGTATGTCCCTCCTTCTTATTAAAATTCTAAGCCGTTTTCACGTGCAGCTTCAGCTAAAGCTTTTACACGTCCATGATATAAGTAACCACCACGGTCAAATACAATTGTAGTAATATTTTTTTCCGCAGCGCGTTTTGCGATTGTTTCACCGATTTTAGCAGCTGCTTCAACGTTAGATCCGCTACCCTCGAAAGCTTTTTCTTGTGTATTAGCAGATACTAAAGTTACACCAGCTACGTCATCAATTAATTGTGCGTAAATGTTCTTGTTCGAACGGAATACGTTTAAGCGTGGACGCTCAGCAGTACCCGTAATTTTTGAACGTACACGTGCATGACGTTTTTTACGAACTTGATTTTTATCTTGTTTCGTAATCACAGAGGTCACTCCTTTCTAATGCTTTATTTCGCATTATTTACCTGTTTTACCTTCTTTACGACGAACGTATTCGCCTTCATAACGAATTCCTTTGCCTTTATATGGCTCTGGAGGACGAACATCACGGATGTTAGATGCTAATGCACCAACACGCTCTTTATTAATACCTTTAACGATGATTTTCGTGTTTGAAGGAACTTCAATTTCTAAACCTTGTTCAGGTGTAAACTCTACTGGATGAGAGTAACCTACGTTAAGTACAAGTTTGCTACCTTGCAATTGAGCACGGTAACCTACCCCGATAAGTTCTAGAGAGCGAGAGAAACCTTCAGAAACACCAGTTACCATGTTAGCTAACAAAGCACGAGTTGTACCGTGAATTGTGCGGTGTTCTTTTGATTCAGAAGGGCGAACAACAGTAATGATGTTGCCTTCTTGCTCGATTTTCATATCTTGATTGAATTGACGAACTAGTTCGCCTTTTGGTCCTTTTACTGTAACAGTGTTGTCAGCAGCGACTTCAACTGTTACACCAGCAGGTACCTCGATAAGTTTTTTACCTACGCGAGACATTAAGTTGCACCTCCATTCTTTTGTTACTAATTACCAAACGTATGCTAAGATTTCTCCGCCAACTTGTTTAGCGCGAGCTTCTTTATCAGTTAATAAACCTTGTGAAGTTGATACTAAAGCGATACCAAGACCGTTTAATACTTTAGGCACTTCGTTAGTTTTAGCGTATACGCGTAGACCAGGTTTAGAAATACGTTTTAAACCAGTGATTACACGTTCGTTATCTTTACCGTATTTTAAGAAGATACGGATGATTCCTTGCTTGTTGTCTTCGACATACTCTACGTCACGTACGAAACCTTCACGCTTTAAAATTTCAGCGATGTCTTTCTTTAAGTTAGAAGCAGGAACTTCTAATTTCTCGTGACGAACCATGTTCGCGTTACGAATACGAGTAAGCATATCTGCAATCGGATCAGTCATTGTCATGAAAATTTACCTCCTTCCCAAAATTAGGGGATTACCAGCTGGCTTTTTTAACGCCAGGAATTTGTCCCTTATATGCAAGTTCACGGAAACAAATACGGCAAAGCTTAAATTTACGATATACAGAGTGTGGACGGCCACAGCGTTCACAACGTGTATATTCTTGTACTTTAAACTTTTGCTTACGTTGTTGTTTAATGATCATTGATTTTTTAGCCACGTTTTCGCCCTCCTTATTTGATTACTTCTGGAACGGCATACCGAATTGTGTCAATAACTCGCGAGCTTCTTCATCAGAATTCGCAGTCGTTACGATCACGATGTCCATACCGCGTACTTTCGAAACTTTATCGTAATCGATTTCTGGGAAAATTAATTGTTCTTTCACACCTAAAGTGTAGTTACCGCGTCCGTCAAATGCTTTTTTAGAAACACCGCGGAAGTCACGTACACGTGGTAATGCGATAGAGATTAATTTATCCAAGAATTCATACATACGCTCACCGCGTAATGTAACTTTAGCACCGATAGGCATACCTTCACGTAAACGGAAACCTGCAATCGATTTTTTCGCTTTTGTTACAACTGGTTTTTGACCAGTGATAGTTGCTAATTCTTCTACAGCAGCGTCTAATGCTTTAGAGTTTTGTACAGCGTCACCAACACCCATGTTAATAACGATTTTCTCCACTTTCGGCACTTGCATTACTGATTTATATTCAAACTTGCTCACTAGAGCAGGTGAAACTTCATTTACAAATTTTTCTTTTAGGCGGCTCATGTTCGTACCTCCTTTCTCGTTTTACTTATTAGTCGATTACTACACCTGATTTTTTTGCAACACGAACTTTTTTACCGTTTTCGATTTTATAACCTACACGAGTCGGCTCGCCAGATTTAGGATCGATTAGCATTACGTTCGATACGTGGATTGCAGCTTCTTGAGATACAATACCACCTTGTGGGTTTAACTGGTTAGGTTTGATATGCTTTTTAACGATATTAACGCCTTCAACAAGAACGCGGTCTTGTTTTGGGAAAGCAGCTAAGATAACGCCTTCTTTGCCTTTATCTTTACCAGTAATAACTTTTACTTTGTCGCCCTTTTTTACATGCATTGTGTGTCGCACCTCCTTGATTGGTACTGTCATGAAAATTAAAGAACTTCTGGAGCTAGAGAAACGATTTTCATGAAGTTGCTGTCACGTAATTCACGTGCAACAGGTCCGAAAATACGAGTTCCGCGTGGTGACTTATCATCTCTGATAATAACGCAAGCATTTTCATCAAATTTAATGTAAGTACCATCTTTACGACGAACGCCAGATTTTGTGCGAACGATAACAGCCTTAACAACGTCACCTTTCTTGACAACGCCACCTGGTGTTGCTTTCTTAACTGTACATACGACGATATCGCCGATGTTAGCAGTTTTACGTCCAGAACCACCAAGTACTTTAATAGTTAAAACTTCACGTGCACCTGAGTTGTCAGCAACTTTCATACGACTTTCTTGTTGGATCACTTAGGTTACCTCCCTTCGGAACTTTATATTTTCCGAAATAGTTATTAGATAATAACCGCTTTTTCTACAACTTCCACTAGACGGAAATGTTTAGTAGCTGATAGCGGGCGAGTTTCCATGATACGTACGATATCACCGATTTTCGCAGTGTTTTGCTCATCATGAGCCTTAAACTTTTTAGAATACTTTACACGTTTACCGTAAAGCTTGTGCTTTTTGTATGTTTCAACTAAAACAGTAACAGTTTTGTCCATTTTGTCAGAAACAACACGGCCTGTGTAAACTTTGCGTTGGTTACGCTCAGTCATGCCAGAAAACCTCCTTTATTCGTATTATTGTGCACTGATTTCTCTTTCACGAATCACAGTTTTCATGCGCGCAATCGCTTTACGAACTTCGCGGATGCGAGCTGTGTTTTCTAATTGACCAGTCGCCAATTGGAAGCGAAGGTTGAAAAGCTCTTCTTTCAGTGATTTCACTTTTAATTCGATTTCAGAAGTGGCAAGGTCACGGATTTCATTAGCTTTCATTAGATTCACCACCAGTTTCTTGACGTTTTACGATCTTACATTTAACAGGAAGCTTATGTGATGCTAAACGAAGTGCTTCACGTGCGATCTCTTCAGATACACCAGCAATTTCAAACATAATTTTTCCTGGTTTTACTACTGCTACCCAACCTTCAGGAGAACCTTTACCAGAACCCATGCGGACTTCTAGAGGCTTTTTCGTATAAGGTTTGTGCGGGAAGATTTTAATCCAAACTTTACCGCCACGTTTCATGTAACGTGTCATTGCAATACGGGCAGATTCGATTTGACGGTTTGTAATCCATGATGCTGTAGTAGCTTGTAAGCCCCACTCACCAAATGTTACTTCTTTACCGCCTTTCGCTTCGCCACGCATGTTACCACGGTGTTCACGACGATATTTTACGCGTTTTGGTAATAACATTATTATTTGCCTCCTTCCACAGAGTTCTTTTTAGTAGGAAGGACTTCACCACGGTAGATCCAAACTTTAACGCCTAATTTACCGTAAGTTGTATCAGCTTCAGCGTGTGCATAATCGATGTCAGCACGTAATGTGTGAAGTGGAACAGTTCCTTCGCTATAGTGTTCAGCACGCGCGATATCAGCGCCACCCAAACGACCAGATACTTGTGTTTTAATACCTTTTGCACCAGCGCGAATTGTGCGTTGGATTGCTTGTTTTTGAGCACGACGGAATGATACGCGGTTCTCAAGTTGACGAGCGATGTTTTCTGCTACTAAGCGAGCATCAAGATCAGCACGTTTAATTTCTACGATATTAATGTGAACGCGTTTACCAGTTACATCGCTTAAGTATTTACGTAAGTTTTCAACTTCCGTACCGCCTTTACCGATTACCATACCTGGCTTCGCAGTGTGAATTGTAATGTTTACGCGATTTGCAGCGCGCTCGATTTCTACTTTAGATACAGATGCATCTTTTAATGTAGATTCGATATGTTTACGAACTTTGATATCTTCGTGTAAAAGAGTAGCATAGTCTTTCTCAGCGAACCATTTTGATTCCCAGTCACGAATAATACCAACTCGTAGTCCTATTGGATGTACTTTTTGACCCACGGATTAACCCTCCTTCTTCTCTGATACCACAACTGTAATGTGGCTTGTGCGTTTGTTAATTGCGCTTGCACGTCCTTGAGCACGTGGACGGAAACGTTTTAATGTTGGACCTTCATCTACAAAGATTTCAGATACAACTAAGTTATTTACATCTAACTCATAGTTGTGTTCAGCGTTAGCAACTGCAGATTTTAATACTTTCTCAACGACTGGAGACGCCGCTTTTGGAGTATGACGTAAAATTGCAACTGCTTCACCGATTTGCTTGCCTCGGATTAAGTCTACTACTAGACGAACTTTACGAGGAGCGATACGAACTGTACGAGCGATAGCTTTAGCTTGTGTCATTAGGATTTACCTCCTCTCAAAATTAGCGTCTTGTTTTCTTATCATCTGCACCGTGACCTTTGTAAGTACGTGTAGGTGCGAACTCGCCTAATTTATGACCTACCATATCTTCTGTCACATATACAGGAACGTGTTTACGTCCATCATATACAGCGATTGTTAAACCGATGAAGTTCGGGAAGATAGTAGAACGGCGAGACCAAGTTTTAATTACTTGTTTTTTCTCAGAAGCCTCTTGTACTTCCACCTTTTTCATAAGGTGAGTGTCAACAAAAGGTCCTTTTTTCAAGCTGCGACCCATTTAGGAACCTCCCTCCGTGATCCCACCACGGTTCTTCTAGCGAACCGTAGCCTAATCACATTATTTTTTACGTCCACGAATGATGAATTTAGAAGATTTGTTTTTCTTCTTACGTGTTTTATAACCAAGAGCTGGTTTACCCCATGGTGTCATTGGAGATTTACGTCCGATTGGAGAACGTCCTTCACCACCACCGTGTGGGTGATCGTTAGGGTTCATTACAGAACCACGTACAGTTGGGCGTTTACCTAACCAACGAGAACGACCAGCTTTACCAATGTGGATAAGTTCATGTTGTTCATTACCAACTTGACCTACTGTTGCACGGCAAGTAGCTAATACTAAACGAACCTCACCAGATTGAAGACGGATAATTACGTATTTATCTTCACGTCCAAGTACTTGTGCTGAAGTACCAGCAGAACGTACTAATTGTCCACCTTTACCAGGTTTTAACTCGATGTTATGGATTGTTGTACCCATTGGAATGTTTGCTAATGGTAATGCGTTACCTACTTTAATATCTGCGTCTGGACCTGAAACGATCGTTTGACCTACTTCAAGACCTTTCGGAGCTAAGATATAACGTTTTTCACCGTCAGCATAGTTAATTAATGCGATATTCGCAGAGCGGTTTGGATCATACTCGATTGTAGCAACGCGTCCTGGAATGCCGTCTTTAATACGTTTAAAGTCGATTACGCGGTATTGCTTCTTATGACCACCACCGTGATGACGAACAGTAATTTTACCTTGGTTGTTACGACCAGCTTTGCGTTTTTTCGGAGCTAATAAAGACTTTTCAGGCTTATTAGTAGTGATTTCAGCAAAGTCAGATGACGTCATGTTACGACGACCATTTGAGGTTGGTTTGTACTTTTTAATCGCCATTTGTATTCCCTCCTTCTATAATTGCTCAGGTATTCACCTGTCTATTAGAATAATTCGATTTCTTTTGAATCAGCAGTTAATTTAACGATTGCCTTACGACGTTTGTTAGTGTAGCCACTGTATTTACCAACGCGTTTGAATTTACCTTTGTAGTTCATGATGTTTACTTTATCAACTTCAACACCAAAGATTTCTTCTACTGCGTCTTTAACTTGTGTTTTGTTAGCGCGAGTGTCTACTTCGAAAGTATACTTTTTCTCTGCCATTAATTCAGAAGAACGCTCAGTAATGACCGGACGTTTAATGATATCACGTGCTTCCATTATCCAAGCACCTCCTCAACCTTTTCTACTGCAGCTTTTGTGAATACAACTTTGTCATGACCTAAAAGATCAAGAACGTTGATTCCGCTAGCTGTTAAAACAGTCACGCCTGGGATGTTACGAGCAGATAATGCTACGTTTTCATCTAACTCAGCAGTAACGAATAATGCTTTTGAATTGATTTCTAACGCTTTTAAAATAGCAGCGAAATCTTTTGTTTTTGGTGCATTTAAAGTTAATGCATCAAGTACTAAGAAGTTTTGTTCTACAACTTTAGCTGATAAAGCTGATTTAAGAGCTAAGCGGCGAACTTTCTTCGGTAGTTTATATGAATAGCTACGTGGAGTTGGACCGAATACGACACCACCGCCGCGCCATTGTGGAGAGCGGATCGAACCTTGACGAGCACGACCAGTTCCTTTTTGACGCCATGGCTTACGACCACCACCAGCAACTTCAGAACGGTTTTTTACTTTGTGATTACCTTGACGAAGAGAAGCACGTTGTGCGATTACTGCGTCGAATAATACAGCTTCGTTTGGCTCGATTCCGAAAATCGCATCGTTCAATTCGATTTCGCCAACTGAAGCGCCTGTTTGACTAAGTACAGATACCTTTGCCATTCCTGTTTCCTCCTTTCTTCGAGAAATTATTTAGATTTAACAGCTGTTTTAACTGTTACTAATGATTTTTTAGAACCAGGAACATTACCTTTTACTAATAGTAGATTACGTTCAGCATCAACCTTAACGATTTCAAGGTTTTGAATTGTTACAACGTTCCCACCCATTTGACCAGGTAATTTCTTTTGTTTGAATACGCGGTTCGGAGCAACTGGACCCATTGAACCAGGACGACGGTGGTAACGAGAGCCGTGGGCCATAGGACCACGAGATTGTCCGTGGCGTTTAATTACACCTTGGAAACCTTTACCTTTTGAAACACCTGTTACATCAATTACATCGCCTTCTGCGAAAATTTCTACTTTGACTTCTTGACCAACTTCGTATTCTGCTACGTTTACGTTGCGGAACTCACGAATGAAGCGCTTAGGAGCCGTATTTGCTTTTGCTACGTGACCTTGTTCTGGTTTGTTTGAAAGCTTAACGCGCTTGTCCTCGAAACCAACTTGGATTGCTTCGTAGCCATCAGTTTCAGCAGTTTTCTTTTGAAGAACTACGTTTGGAGCAGCTTCGATTACTGTTACCGGGATTAAATCACCGTTCTCAGCGAAAACTTGAGTCATACCGATTTTTCTACCTAAGATTCCTTTAGCCATTTGTCACACCTCCTGTAAATTTTAAAAGTTCTATTTCGTTTTACCATTAAAGTTTGATTTCAATATCAACGCCAGATGGTAAATCAAGCTTCATTAACGCATCAACAGTTTGTGGTGTTGGGTTAACGATATCGATTAGACGTTTATGCGTACGCATTTCGAATTGCTCACGAGAATCTTTGTACTTGTGAACCGCACGAAGAATTGTATACACAGAACGTTCTGTCGGTAACGGAATTGGACCCGATACGCTTGCACCTGAACGTTTAGCAGTTTCAACAATTTTCTCAGCAGACTGATCAAGAATACGGTGATCATACGCTTTTAAACGAATACGAATTTTTTGTTTTGCCATTACTTTCCCTCCTTCTCGCCTATTTTCTAGACATTCTCCACGAAAATTCTCCTACACACCGCCATGGCAAAGCGGCCGGGTGTGTCGGCAACCTCTCGCTTCATCGCAGTCAAAGACCAACATTCAATATTATATACAATACTATCGCAATAAGCAAGTAGTTTTAGAAAAAAAATTGAATGCCTTCAGTTACATACATTTCGCTATATTTATAAGCCGTTGTCTAGTATATAAAATATTTCTTGTCATTGCAAGCGATAATTATAGCTTGTTGCCCCTGAATTAATGCTTTTATGTAAAGTATTTTATAAACAAACACTTCTCGTATGATAAAGGCGCATTATTAACAGTTAACACTGCATATTCATTCGAAAAAATAAGTAGTGGCATATATAGTGCCACTACTCTCTTCCTATTTAATAGTTACTCATAGGCAACCTTTGATCGTCTTTCGATAGTATTGAATCGATAGCAGCATAAACACCGCATACATTAACACATACAGCCCTATCATAATAAGCATCGGCGCTACTAGCTCTGTGCCAAATAAAAACCACCCAGACTTTACCGCAAAATAGCTATGCAATAAACCAATCAATAGGGGCACACCGAAATTAAATGCTTGCTTCCAAACAATGCCCTTTAAAACATCCTGCTCAGAAAAGCCAATTTTTCTTAAAATCGTGTAACTCGCCTGCTCCTCATCTGCTTCAGCAATCTGCTTGAAATATAAAATACTACCTGTTGTTAATAAAAAGGCTAGTCCTAAAAATGCTGCAATAAAAATCGTCATTCCGAAAATGCTCATATACACTTGCCGCTCCTGCTTATATGAATTTTGCTTTAAGATAATTTGATCTTCACCCTCACCATAAACAGCTCGTATATCAGCTCCTGATTGCACATATAGCTCTTCAGCCAACGCTACATCGCTTTTGTTCTCTAAAAAGACTAGCGTTTGTGGCATATACTTGCGCTCACCGTAAAATTTTTTATACTCCGCATACTTTGTATCTGACACTACAAGCACTGCGTAAATCACTAGGTTGCTCCCATTTTGTACAAGGGTGCTTTCTTGGCGCACATCAACAATCTTTAATCTATCTTTTAAGCGATTTCCTAATGTTTCAATCGTTACTTCGATTTCCCCTTGTTTATTCATTGCATACATCGAAGTGACTCCATCTGTCATATTCGTTAAAATTGCCTCATCCTCTGCTAACTCAACTTTTCCATGTATTTGCTCATAAAAAGATTGTGAAACCACCTGTTTCATGCCAGATTCTGCATAAAAAATCTGATTGGCGTCATTAGGATTTTTTAATAAGCGAGACACATCAAATTCTGCATTCATATCCTCATATGTTATGGCACGATAGTCAATGTTTTGCTTATCTAACAACGCTAAAAATGCAGGTCCTTTCTCCGTTAGAAGCACATAATCAGCTGGTACGGCATTCCTTACTCCTTGCTCTGCTGAATAATAGGAAATATAGGCAAGCGTTGAAATAGCAAGCGAAACTGCCGTTAATACAGTAATTAGCGTTAGTGATTTCGCATTGCCTTTCATCCGATGCATAATCGGCGTTACCGCTAACACATCCGTCGTAGTTAAATGACCATTCTTCATTAACCGACGTAAATTGAAGACAAAGGCAACAGAATAGCGGAAAACTAAAAATGCTCCTCCAATAGTTAATGCTAAAATAACTATCATGCGTTTTAATAATATATTTACATCATTAGTCGTAAATAAGTGTGTGGACTCATAGTAACCGTAACCAATGAAGATAATCCCAAGCGCTCCAACAAACATTTGCCACATACTAAAGCGTTTCACACGCTCCTCTGTTTGTTTAGAAGCTGTAAAAAGTGATAATAGTGAGACACGTCGAATCATCCAGCTAAGCTGCACTAAAATAATCAAAAGCATCACACTAAATAGCATGAGCGTTTGTATAATTGCTTGCGAATTAAATGTTAGCTTAATTAATATCTCTTGCCCAATTACCTTCATTAAAATCATTGTAAAAAATCGTGAGCTTAAAAGCCCTGCTACAATACCGATGAAGACCGCACCACTAAACAATATGATGTTTTCAATCGCAATTAAGCGAAAAATAAGCCCCTTTGTCATTCCAATCAGCTGATACATACCGATTTCCTTGCTGCGTCTTTTGATAAATAAATGATTCGCATAAAGCACAAAAAACAAAACGATAAAATAAAGTAAATACGATGCTGCCTTGAAACCAGCTGATGCCGTTGGGCTGCTGGACACCTGTTTTAGTACTTCTTCATTAAATTGGAGCGTAACAAAGGAAAAATAAAGTGTCACACTGAAAATGAGCGAGAAGAAATATAAAAAATAATGACGCATATTTTTTAGCATGGAGCGTGTAAGTAAACGACTAATCGTCATAGCCATCACCACCTAAAACACTTTGCGTACTTAAAATTTGCTGAAAAAATTCCTGACGCGTCTTATCGCCTTTATAAAGCTCTGTATAGAGCGCCCCATCCTTTAAAAAAAGTACACGTGAGCAAAAGCTCGCTGCCACCGCATCATGTGTCACCATCATAATTGTTACATGGCGTTCTATGTTAATTTGCTCCAAGTTTTTCAAAAGTGCCGTTGCTGATTTCGAGTCAAGTGCTCCCGTTGGTTCATCTGCAAAAACAATTGACGGGTTTGTAATTAACGCACGCGCCGCAGAAGTACGTTGCTTTTGTCCTCCTGAAATTTCATTTGGATATTTTGCGATAATATCTTCAATGTCCAAAATTTCAACAAGCTCCCGAAAGCGTTGCTCTGCCGCTTTTTGTGGTAGTTTTTTTATCGCCAATGGCAATAAAATATTTTCCTTCACCGTCAACGTATCGAGCAAATTATAATCTTGAAAAATAAAACCAAGCGCATCTCGCCTAAAGGCCGCTAGCTCACGCTCCTTCATTTGCTGCAAAGCCTGCCCATTAATTTCAACCATCCCTTCTGTTACCCGGTCAATTGAGCACAGCACATTGAGTAAAGTTGTTTTCCCTGAACCAGAAGGCCCCATAATGCCAACAAACTCCCCTTTGCTCACTTCTAAATCGATGCCTTTCAATACTTCGACTGTTGTTAAACGCTTACCATATGTTTTACGGACTTTACGAGCCGTTAAAATGTTCATTCTTTTTGCCCCCTGCTTCTTTATGTATTTTTATTGTACAGTGGATGCAAGTAGAAATCGTTCGTTTTACGTGACAATAATAAACGGTATGTGACAATGTCGTCACATACCGAATGTTTGTACATATTCGTTTTCTATAGGAAATTGTAATACAACCGTTGTTCCTTTCCCATATATCGAATCAACATATAATTGAATTCCTAAAGCTGTCGCAGCACGCTTCGCTAAATAAAGCCCCATCCCTGTAGCCACATTCGTTTCTCTACCAATTGTACCCGTATAGGATTTTTTGAAAATGCGTGGCAAGTCTTCTGCACGAATTCCTTGTCCTACATCCTTGATTTTGAGCAAGGCATGTCCTTGTGCATCATATGCAACGCTCACGACAATCTCACTATGGTGCGGACTATACTTGATGGCATTCGATAGTATCTGTCGTAAAATAAACCCCAGCCACTTGGCATCTGTCAAAACGACTTCCTCTAGCTCATCTATTTGGAATCCAATTCCCTTTTCCATACACCACGTTTGGAATTCACGTATTTCTTTAAAAACGATTGACCGTAATTGCACCTGTTCAAGCCGGTTATCCTCTGCTAATGTTTGCAATCGCGTTTGATGCAATTGTTGATCAACTAATAAATGTAGGCGTAGCCATTCTTGCTCCAGTCGATTACGCGCTTTATAATCCTCTAGCTGTTCAATCATTAATTTCATCGCGGTGAGTGGTGCTTTAATTTCATGCACCCATGCTAACAGCTCATCCTGTTCTTCCTCTTTGTCAAATTTAATTTTTTGGACAAGTTGTACTTGTCTTTGCTTTTGTTCTTCATACAGTTCAATTACTTGTCGCGTATAAAAATCCCAACGAGCACCTTCAACATTCTGTAGTAAATTTTGATGAAGGAGTTGCTTCAAGCTAGGTCTTTCCCAATAATAACGAGCTGTTAAAAATATGATGAGCACTAGGATAGCTATACTATTTAAATAACTAACAGATATAGAGGCAAATCCGATATCAAGCATACAAATGACATTCCATATGAAAAGCATTCCCATAAAAAAACTAATCCACAGCATATGTTGCCTTAAAAAAAGTTGAATCATTGTGACACCGCCATATAACCAAGTCCTTTTTTCGTCACAATGACATCGATTAACCCTACTTCTTCAAGCTTTTGACGGAGACGGTTAATATTTACCGTTAACGTATTGTCATTGACGAAGCGTTCATCATCCCATAATTTACGCATTAATTCATCCCGTGATACAATTTTATCTACTCGCGCTACTAGTAGCTTCAAAATAAATAGCTCATTTTTCGTAAAATCGATTTGCTGATTGTTATATGTAAGAATGCCTCGTTCATAATCAATGATGGCGTCCTGCCAGCTAATCATCGACTGCGCCTGTTGTTGATAATCATATGTGCGTCTTAACAATGCTTGGATTTTAGCTACAAGCACCTCCATATGAAACGGCTTTTGTACAAAATCATCCGCTCCTAGTTGCATCGCCATAACCATATCCATTGGATGGTCTCTTGATGATAAAAACAAAATTGGCACATTGGATATCGCTCTAATTTCTCGGCACCAATGAAAGCCATCGTAAGCGGGTAATTGAATATCTATAATAACAAGCTGTGGGGTTTCCTTTGTGAAAACATCCATCACTTTTTGAAAATTCTTTGGCCCTATAACATTTAACGACCATTGCTGCAATCGTTCTTCTATTAAGCGAAAAATTGATATATCATCTTCAATTAGAAAAACTTTCATACTAACCCTCCCCTTTCTTTAAGTTTACAGTAAATACAAAAAAAACCTCAAGAGCGTCCCCTTGAGGTTTTAAGAAAAGATGAAATTATTTTTGGATAGAAGCAACTACGCCAGCGCCTACAGTACGGCCACCCTCACGGATAGAGAATTTAGTACCTTCTTCAAGAGCGATTGGAGCGATAAGTTCTACTGTCATTTCGATGTTATCGCCAGGCATAACCATTTCTACGCCTTCTGGTAAGTTACAGATACCTGTTACGTCAGTTGTACGGAAGTAGAACTGAGGACGGTAGTTAGAGAAGAATGGAGTATGACGGCCACCCTCTTCTTTTGATAAAACGTAAACTTCTGCTTTGAAGTTAGTGTGTGGAGTGATTGAGCCTGGTTTAGCTAATACTTGACCACGTTGGATTTCTTCACGAGCTACACCACGAAGTAATGCACCGATGTTGTCACCAGCTTCAGCATAGTCTAATAATTTACGGAACATTTCAACGCCTGTTACAGTTGTTGATTTAGCTTCTTCAGCGATACCAACGATCTCAACTACGTCACCAACTTTAACTTGACCACGTTCAACACGGCCAGTTGCTACTGTACCACGACCAGTGATAGAGAATACGTCCTCTACTGGCATCATGAATGGTTTGTCAGTTTGGCGCTCTGGAGTTGGGATGTACTCATCAACAGCGTTCATTAATTCAACGATTTTTTCTTCCCACTCTGGCTCACCTTCAAGAGCTTTAAGAGCAGAACCTTTGATAACTGGTAGATCATCACCTGGGAAGTCATATTCAGAAAGTAGGTCACGGATTTCCATTTCTACTAATTCTAATAATTCTTCGTCGTCTACCATATCACATTTGTTCATGAATACTACTAAGTAAGGAACACCTACTTGACGAGATAAAAGGATGTGCTCACGAGTTTGTGGCATTGGACCATCAGCAGCAGATACTACTAAGATACCGCCGTCCATTTGCGCAGCACCAGTGATCATGTTTTTAACATAGTCAGCGTGTCCTGGGCAGTCAACGTGTGCATAGTGACGAGAATCAGTTTCATACTCGATGTGAGAAGTGTTGATTGTGATACCACGCTCTTTTTCTTCTGGAGCGTTATCGATATCAGCATATGATTTAGCTTCTCCACCCATTTTTTTAGCAAGAACTGTTGCAATAGCAGCAGTTAAAGTAGTTTTACCATGGTCAACGTGACCAATTGTACCAATGTTAGCATGCGTTTTCGAACGGTCAAATTTTTCTTTAGCCATTAGAGAAAGCCTCCTATAATCTATGTTTTAGTTTTTTATGTTATGAGTGCTGGCTTAAACCGGGCCCAGCTAAGCCAGTCAATCATAGCTTACAAATTAGTTATACTTTATGCAAGATGAAATTTCAATTATTCACCTTTATTTTTTTTGATGATATCTTCTGCAATTGATTTTGGTACTTCTTCATAGTGGTCAAACACCATTGAGAATACACCGCGACCTTGTGTTGCAGAACGTAAAGTTGTTGCATATCCGAACATTTCAGATAGTGGCACCATTGCGCGTACTACTTGAGAGTTACCACGAGCTTCCATACCTTCTACACGTCCACGACGAGCAGTTACGTTACCCATGATATCACCAAGATACTCTTCTGGAATTACAACTTCAACTTTCATCATTGGCTCTAAAATAACTGGGCTACATTTAGAAGCAGCAGCTTTTAAAGCCATAGAAGCAGCAATTTTGAACGCCATTTCGTTTGAGTCAACATCATGGTAAGAACCATCGAATAATTTCGCTTTGATGTCGATTAATGGGTAACCAGCGACAACCCCACGGTCAAGCGAGTCACGAAGACCTGCTTCAACTGCTGGAATATATTCACGTGGTACTACACCACCAACGATAGCATTTTCAAACTCGAAGCCTTTACCTTCTTCGTTTGGTGAGAACTCGATCCAAACGTCACCGTATTGACCACGACCACCTGATTGGCGTGTGAATTTACCTTGAACTTGAGCTGAACCACGGAACGTTTCACGGTAAGATACCATTGGCGCACCAACGTTACATTCAACTTTGAATTCACGTTTCATACGGTCAACTAAGATGTCTAAGTGTAACTCACCCATACCAGAGATGATTGTTTGACCAGTTTCTTGGTCAGTGTGGGCACGGAATGTTGGATCTTCTTCTTGTAACTTAGAAAGTGCTTGACCCATTTTATCTTGGTCAGCTTTTGATTTAGGCTCTACAGATAAAGAGATTACTGGCTCTGGGAATTCCATTGACTCTAAAATAACAAGGTTTTTCTCGTCACATAAAGTGTCACCAGTAGTCGTATCTTTAAGACCTACAGCAGCAGCGATGTCACCAGCGAATACTTTCGAAATTTCTTCACGGCTGTTCGCGTGCATTTGTAGAATACGACCTACACGCTCACGTTTACCTTTTGTAGAGTTTTGTACGTATGAACCAGAATCTAAGATACCTGAGTACACACGGAAGAATGTTAATTTACCAACGAATGGATCCGTCATAACTTTAAATGCTAAAGCTGAGAATGGCTCATCGTCAGAAGATTTACGCTCTAACTCTTCATCTCCATCAACTGAAGTACCTTTAATTGCTGGTACATCAACTGGTGATGGTAAGTAATCAATAACTGCGTCTAGCATTTTACGAACACCTTTGTGTTTGAATGCTGTACCACAAATTACTGGGTAGAATTCTACCGCGATTGTCGCTTTACGGATAGCTGCCTTTAATTCAGCAACAGTGATTTCTTCACCTTCTAAATACTTCTCCATAAGGTCTTCATCAACACTTGCAACAGCATCGATTAATTTCTCACGGTATTCTTCAGCTTGTGCTTGATATTCTTCAGGAATCGCTTCACCTTCACGAACCGCTGTACCTTCTTCGTTATCGTAGTAAGTTACAGTCATTTCGATTAAGTCAATAATTCCTTTGAACTCATCTTCCGCACCAATTGGTAATTGGATTGGATGTGCATTTGCTTGTAAGCGGTCATGTAAAGTGCCTACAGAGTATAAGAAGTCTGCACCCATTTTATCCATTTTGTTAATGAATACAATACGTGGTACACCATAAGTAGTTGCTTGACGCCATACTGTTTCAGTTTGTGGTTCAACACCTGATTGAGCATCAAGTACTGTTACCGCACCGTCAAGTACACGTAAAGAACGTTCTACTTCTACAGTGAAGTCTACGTGTCCTGGTGTATCGATAATATTTACGCGGTTGCCTTTCCATTGAGCTGTTGTCGCAGCAGACGTGATTGTAATACCACGCTCTTGCTCTTGCTCCATCCAGTCCATTTGAGAAGCACCTTCGTGAGTTTCACCGATTTTGTGGATTTTACCAGTGTAATAAAGGATACGCTCAGTTGTCGTTGTTTTACCAGCGTCAATGTGAGCCATGATTCCGATATTACGTGTATTCTCTAGTGAGAATTCGCGTTTCATAGGAAATTTCTCCTTCCATATTCGGTTAAGGCTATATTAGTTAATTAATTAGCGTGTAAAATATTACCAACGGTAGTGAGCAAATGCTTTGTTCGCTTCTGCCATTTTGTGCATATCTTCACGTTTCTTAACTGAAGCACCAGTGTTGTTTGATGCATCTAAGATTTCGTTCGCTAAACGCTCTTCCATTGTTTTTTCACCACGAAGACGAGCGTAGTTTACTAAATAACGAAGACCTAAAGTTGTACGACGCTCTGGACGTACTTCTACTGGTACTTGGTAGTTAGAACCACCTACACGACGAGCGCGTACTTCTAAAACTGGCATTACGTTGTTTAATGCAGCTTCGAATACTTCAATCGGATCATTACCAGAACGCTCTTTTACTAATTCGAACGCACCGTATAAAATCTTTTGAGAAGTACCTCTTTTACCATCAATCATCATTTTATTGATTAAACGAGTTACTAGCTTTGAATTATAAAGTGGATCTGGTAACACGTCACGTTTGGAAACAGGACCTTTACGAGGCATGTGTTTTCCTCCTTTCAAGTGATAAATAAATTAGTTAATTATTTCTTTTCTTTAGGGCGTTTTGCACCGTATAGAGAACGTGATTGCATACGGCCGTTTACACCAGCAGTATCAAGAGCACCACGTACGATATGGTAACGAACACCCGGTAAGTCTTTTACACGACCGCCACGGATAAGAACAACACTGTGCTCTTGTAAGTTGTGGCCTTCACCTGGGATGTACGCAGTAACCTCGATTAGGTTGCTTAAACGTACACGAGCGTATTTACGTAACGCTGAGTTAGGTTTTTTAGGCGTCATAGTACCTACACGAGTACAAACACCGCGTTTTTGTGGAGATTTAACGTCAGTTAAAGATTTTTTAAATGAGTTATAACCTTTGTTTAACGCTGGTGAATTTGATTTCGTGATTTTAGATTTACGAGGCTTACGTACCAATTGGTTAATTGTAGGCATCGATTTTTCCTCCCTTCGTTCATTCCTTGTTAATACCACACATCCAGGTGGTTCATTTTTAGGGTAAAAACAAAGTCTTTGTGTATATTACACAAAAACTACATCGCAGTAATCGCAATAACCGCAGCTCCAACATGAATGCCGCAAGCTTTTCCAAGTTCTTTTTTAGACTCGACCAAAGTAATTGGTATACCGATTTCTTTCGCGAGAAGAATGGCCGGATCGGTTACCCAACTGTCAGCATCGAGTGCGACAAAAAGCTCTGTAACTTGACCAGCACGCATTGCTTTCACTGCTTGCTTTGTACCTATGATTGTTTGACTAGCCTTTACTTTATTATAAGACATTTGCATATCCTCCAAAGCATAGACAGTTAACTATCAACCTTAAATATATTATCATCCTCTACTTACACCTGTCAACTATTTATTTTGAAAAAGAGGCCTTCTTGAAGTCAGTTAGTTAACTTTTGTAATAGATTTGAAAATTCCGGCAGAGAATTGCTCTCTACCGGAATTCAGATTACTCAGCTGAAGTTAATTCTTCTTCCGTTTCAGCATCTTGCTCAATACGGATTTGACGGTAACGTTGCATACCAGTACCTGCTGGAACAAGTTTACCGATAATTACGTTTTCCTTCAGACCAAGAAGCTCATCACGCTTACCTTTAATTGCTGCATCTGTCAACACACGAGTTGTTTCTTGGAACGATGCTGCTGATAAGAATGATTCTGTTTCCAGAGAAGCCTTTGTAATACCAAGAATTACAGGGCGGCATGTTGCTGGATTTTTACCATTTAAAATAATATCAGCGTTCGCTTCGGCAAATTGGTGTACATCTAATAATGAGCCTGGTAGTAAATCTGTGTCACCAGCTTCAATTACACGTACTTTGCGTAGCATTTGGCGAACCATTACTTCAATGTGTTTGTCTCCAATTTCTACCCCTTGCATACGGTATACTTTTTGTACTTCTTTTAGTAAATATTCTTGTACTGTAGATACGTCTTTTACTTTTAACAATTGTTTTGGATCGATTGAACCTTCAGTTAATAATTGACCTGGTTCAACTGTATCGTTTAATTGTACTTTCAAACGTGCATTGTAAGGTGCTTGATATTTACGTGTTTCCACTTCACCTTGAACAGTAATTTCTTTTAAGCCTTCTCGAATTTCTTCGATATCAGATATTACACCACCAACTTCCGAAATAACCGCTTGCCCTTTCGGATTACGTGATTCGAAAATTTCTTGGATACGTGGAAGACCCATCGTAATATCGTTTCCGGCTACCCCACCTGTATGGAATGTACGCATCGTTAACTGTGTACCAGGCTCACCGATTGATTGCGCTGCGATAATACCTACCGCCTCACCTACTTCAACCTCTTCGCCTGTTGCTAAGTTCATGCCGTAACATTTTTTACATACACCGTGCTTCGTATTACATGTGAATGCTGAACGGATTGTTACTTGCTCGATACCCGCATCATCAATTGCACGCGCTACATCTTGCGTAATTAAACCATCACGCTCTAAAATAACCGCACCTGTTTCTGGGTGATAAATTGTTTTCTTCGTATATCGACCAATTACACGCTCATCTAACGCTTCAATTAGCTCGTTACCTTCCATTAATGCACCGATCAATAAACCGCGGTCTGTGCCACAGTCATCTTCACGTACAATAACGTCTTGTGCAACGTCTACTAAACGACGAGTTAAGTAACCTGAATCGGCTGTTTTTAATGCTGTATCGGCAAGACCTTTACGCGCACCGTGTGTAGAGATGAAGTACTCTAATACCGTTAAACCTTCACGGAATGAAGATTTGATTGGTAACTCGATGATTCGACCAGCCGGGTTGGCCATCAGACCACGCATACCTGCTAACTGTGTAAAGTTTGATGCGTTACCACGAGCTCCTGAGTCAGACATCATAAATATTGGGTTTGTTTTTTCTAACGATTTCATCAGCTTCGATTGAATTTCATCTTTCGCTGCTGACCAGCTAGAAATTACACGGTCATAACGCTCTTCTTCCGTAATTAAACCACGACGGAATTGAATCATTACTTTATCTACTTTTGCTTGCGCTTCATCTAAAATAACGCCTTTGTCTGGTAATACGACGATATCAGATACACCAACCGTAATACCTGCACGAGTAGAATATTTAAAGCCTAAATCCTTCATACGGTCTAACATTTTTGATGTTTCCGTAATATGGAATCGTTTAAATACTTCAGCAATAACATTACCTAAGAACTTTTTGCGGAATGGTGGCACAACTGGCACAGATGCAAAGTGTTTTTGTAAAACAGCTTTACGTTGCGCTTCAATTTTTTCGGCTTCTGATAACTCAGCATAGCCTTCTGTTGCCTCTAATTCAGCTAATTGCTCTGCGTCAATTGTTAATTTTGCAAAGTATTTTTCAGGCGTTTTTTGCTCTAAGTTGATATCTGTTGGCTCGTTAATATACGGGAATGTCTCCGGTAAAATTTCGTTGAAAATAACTTTACCAACAGTTGTTAATAAGAACATTTGGTTTTGCTCTTCTGTGAATGTTTGGTTATTCACAGAGTTTGCACGAATCGCAATACGTGTGTGTAAATGTACATGACCCGTTTGGTATGCGATTAACACTTCGTCTGGACCGTAGAAAATAGAACCTTCACCACGAGCATTTTCACGCTCAAGCGTTAAGTAATAGTTACCTAATACCATATCTTGAGACGGTGTAACTACTGGTTTACCGTCTTTTGGGTTCAGGATGTTTTGTGCTGCTAACATTAATAAACGAGCTTCGGCTTGTGCTTCTGCTGATAATGGAACGTGAACCGCCATTTGGTCACCATCGAAGTCAGCGTTATACGCTGTACATACTAATGGGTGTAGACGAATTGCACGACCTTCTACTAATGTCGGCTCGAACGCTTGAATACCAAGACGGTGAAGCGTCGGTGCACGGTTTAGAAGTACTGGATGCTCACGAATAACATCTTCTAATACGTCCCAAACCTCATTGTGCAAACGTTCAATTTTACGCTTTGCACTCTTAATGTTATGAGCTAGACCACGCTCTACTAATTCTTTCATAACGAAAGGCTTAAATAGCTCGATAGCCATCTCTTTTGGAAGACCACATTGGTACATTTTTAAGTTTGGTCCTACTACGATAACGGAACGACCAGAATAGTCAACACGTTTACCTAGTAAGTTTTGACGGAAACGCCCTTGCTTCCCTTTCAACATATGAGAAAGTGATTTTAAAGGACGGTTACCCGGACCTGTTACTGGACGACCACGACGACCGTTGTCAATTAAAGCATCTACAGCTTCTTGTAACATACGTTTTTCGTTTTGTACGATGATGCTTGGTGCACCAAGGTCTAATAAACGTTTTAAACGGTTGTTACGGTTGATAACACGACGGTAAAGGTCATTTAAGTCTGAAGTAGCAAAGCGTCCACCATCTAATTGCACCATCGGACGAAGCTCTGGTGGAATAACAGGTAGTACATCTAAAATCATCCATTCTGGTTTGTTGCCAGAGTTACGGAAAGATTCCACTACTTCAAGGCGCTTAATCGCACGTGTGCGACGTTGACCTTGCGCTGTTTTTAATTCTTCTTTTAATGTTACTGTTTCGCTCTCAAGGTCGATTTTCTCAAGCAATTTTTTGATTGCTTCCGCACCCATCGCTGCATCAAACGTTGCACCAAATTTTTCGCGGTAAGCACGATATTCTTTTTCAGAAAGCAATTGCTTGCTTTCTAAGTTTGTATCTGCTGGATCAATTACGACATAAGACGCAAAATAAATAACTTCTTCAAGCGCGCGTGGAGACATATCTAAAATAAGACCCATACGGCTAGGAATACCTTTAAAATACCAAATATGAGATACAGGAGCTGCTAGCTCAATATGTCCCATACGTTCACGACGTACTTTCGCACGTGTTACTTCTACGCCACAGCGATCACAAACTACACCTTTATAGCGTACGCGTTTATATTTACCGCAATGACACTCCCAGTCCTTTGTAGGTCCGAAAATGCGCTCACAGAAAAGACCATCCTTTTCTGGTTTTAATGTACGGTAGTTGATTGTTTCTGGCTTCTTCACTTCGCCGTATGACCAAGAACGAATCTTATCTGGAGAAGCTAAGCCAATTTTCATATATTCAAATTCATTAACGTCTATCAAGGAGCCTACCTCCCTTTAGTCTGAGTCTTTATAAAGACTTTTCCGTAGCTCGACATTTATCTAATCTTGCAAAAGAATATGACTGTCTGAAAAGCGATTGAATGCGACACTTCTCAGACAGTTCATTACTATTTTATTGAAATGTTAATCTTATTATTCAACAGTTTCTACTGCGTCGTCTTCCTCATCAGCTGGTATAATATTTAATGCATCAGCCGGTTGAAGATCTTCTTCCTCGTCAAGATCACGAAGTTCTACTTCTTCATCGTTGATTGTTAGCATTTTTACATCCATACCTAGTGATTGAAGCTCTTTAATTAGAACTTTAAACGATTCAGGAACGCCTGGCTCTGGTACACTTTCACCTTTAACGATTGCTTCGTATGTTTTCACACGTCCTACAACATCATCTGATTTTACAGTTAAAATCTCTTGTAATGTGTATGCAGCACCGTATGCTTCAAGTGCCCAAACCTCCATCTCACCGAAGCGCTGACCACCGAATTGTGCTTTACCACCAAGCGGCTGTTGCGTTACTAATGAGTATGGTCCTGTTGAACGTGCGTGTAGCTTATCATCAACCATATGCGCAAGTTTAATCATATACATGATCCCTACTGATACACGGTTATCAAATGGCTCACCTGAGCGTCCATCATACAGGATTGTTTTACCATCACGGTCCATACCCGCTTCTTCCATCGTTTCCCAAACGTCTTCTTCGTTGGCACCATCAAATACTGGTGTTGCCATATGAATACCTAAATAACGTGAAGCCATACCTAAGTGTAGCTCTAGCACTTGTCCGATATTCATACGTGAAGGTACGCCAAGTGGGTTTAACATGATATCAACAGGTGTACCATCTGGCATAAACGGCATATCTTCTTCTGGTAAAATACGCGAAATTACCCCTTTGTTACCATGACGTCCAGCCATTTTATCCCCAACTCGAATTTTACGCTTTTGAACGATATAAGCACGAACTAATTGGTTAACACCTGGTGGTAGCTCATCGCCATCTTCTCGATTGAACACTTTTACATCAAGTACGATACCGCCGGCTCCGTGTGGTACACGTAGAGACGTATCACGTACTTCACGAGCTTTTTCACCGAAGATTGCATGTAATAAGCGTTCTTCTGCAGTTAACTCAGTAACCCCTTTAGGCGTTACTTTCCCTACAAGAATATCACCATCGCGTACTTCCGCACCGATACGGATAATACCACGCTCATCTAAATTGCGTAGTGCATCTTCCCCAACGTTCGGAATATCACGTGTAATTTCTTCAGGTCCAAGCTTCGTATCGCGAGACTCTGATTCATATTCTTCAATATGAACAGATGTGTATACATCGTCTTTTACAAGGCGTTCACTCATAATAACAGCATCTTCATAGTTGAAGCCGTCCCATGTCATGAAGGCTACTAATACGTTGCGTCCAAGCGCTAACTCGCCTCTTTCCATTGATGGACCATCTGCCAAAATATCTTTCGGCTTCACGCGGTCACCAACTTTAACAATCGGGCGTTGGTTATATGATGTACCTTGGTTTGAACGAACGAATTTTTGTACTTTATATTTCGTTAAATCGCCTTTAACCTCTTTGCCATCAATTGTTTCAATACGACGAACGTGAATTGAACGTGCTTCTACATGCTCAACAATTCCTTCGAATTTTGCTACAACTGCGGCACCTGAGTCACGCGCATCTACATGCTCCATACCTGTACCTACGAAAGGTGCTTCAGGATTTAATAATGGAACAGCTTGACGTTGCATGTTCGCACCCATTAACGCACGGTTCGAGTCATCGTTTTCTAAGAACGGTATACACGCCGTGGCAACAGATACTACCTGTCTTGGTGATACGTCCATATAGTCGATTTTTTCTCTTTTGAATACCGTGTTATCGCCTCGGAAGCGTCCTACAACCTCTTCCATCGTAAATGTTCCATCTTCATTTAAGATAGAGTTTGCTTGTGCTACAACGTAGTTATCTTCTTCGTCAGCCGTTAAATAATCGATTTGCTCTGTTACTTGACCAGTATCAGGATCAACACGACGGTACGGTGTTTCAATAAAGCCAAATTTATTAATCTTCGCAAATGATGAAAGCGAGTTAATTAATCCAATGTTTGGACCCTCTGGCGTTTCAATCGGACACATACGACCATAGTGGGAGTAGTGAACGTCACGCACTTCCATACCTGCGCGCTCACGCGTTAAACCACCAGGCCCTAATGCTGATAAACGACGCTTGTTCGTTAATTCTGCAAGCGGGTTTGTTTGGTCCATGAATTGCGATAATTGAGAGCTACCAAAGAATTCTTTAATAGACGCAATTACAGGGCGGATATTGATTAATTGCTGTGGCACGATTGCCGCTGTGTCATTAATCGACATACGTTCACGTACAACACGCTCCATACGAGATAAACCGATACGGAATTGGTTTTGTAATAGCTCACCAACAGAGCGAATACGACGGTTTCCTAAATGATCGATATCGTCTGTATTCCCAACACCATAAAGTAAATTGAAGAAATAAGAAACTGAAGCTAAAATGTCAGCTGGAACAATATTTTTCACTTCTTCTTCAACATACGCATTTGAAATTACATTAATTTCTTTTTGCGATTCATCATTTGGTGCATAAATTTTAATTGTTTGAATTGTCACATCGTCCTCTAATACACCACCAACCTGTGATAGCTTTCGGAAGCCAATGCCATTTTCTAAATAAGGAATTAGCTTATCTAGCGTACGACGATCAAGAACAGTTCCTTTTTCAACTAAAATTTCGCCTGTTTCTGGGTCTGCTAATGTTTCTGCAATCGTTTGGTTAAACAAACGATTTTTAATATGCAGCTTTTTATTCATTTTATAGCGACCAACATTCGCTAAATCATAGCGTTTCGCATCAAAGAAGCGAGAGTATAATAAGCTTTTCGCACTTTCTACTGTAGGTGGCTCACCTGGACGTAGGCGCTCATAAATTTCAAGCAGCGCTTTTTCTGTGCTTTCTGTATTATCTTTTTCAAGTGTATTGCGTAAATATTCATTATCACCAATAATATCGATGATTTCTTGATCTGAACCAAAGCCTAATGCGCGTAGTAAAACTGTAACCGGAAGTTTACGCGTACGGTCGATACGAACATAGACAACATCTTTCGCGTCTGTTTCATATTCAAGCCATGCACCACGGTTTGGAATAACTGTTGCACCAAAGCCTTTTTTACCGTTTTTGTCCGTTTTATCATGGAAGTAAACACTTGGCGAACGAACTAACTGCGAAACGATAACGCGCTCAGCACCATTAATAATGAATGTGCCTGTTTCAGTCATCAATGGGAAGTCCCCCATGAAAACATCTTGCTCTTTTACTTCACCTGTTTCCTTGTTGTGTAAACGTACTTTTACACGCAATGGTGCAGCGTACGTTACGTCACGCTCTTTACATTCATCTACTTCATACTTAGGTTCCCCTAAAGCATAATCAACGAATTCAAGCGCAAGATTACCTGTAAAATCTTCGATTGGTGAAATATCGTGGAACATTTCACGCAACCCTTCTGCAAAGAACCACTCATAAGATGCTGTTTGGATCTCGATTAAATTCGGAAGCTCAAGCACCTCTTTAATACGCGCAAAACTTCTACGCTGGCGGTGTCGTCCGTACTGAACTAGTTGACCTGTCAACTTATTCACCCCTCAATAAAGCGATAATAGGTCTTTGCAAAACCACACAAATGATGTATGATTTCGAAAGACAAAAAGAAAACGAGTCTCAAAAAGATCTCATTTTCGGTTAACTAAACTTAATTCTTCATCCATACGCCCATTAAATCAGAATTCTAATATAAAAGGGCATACTTCCTCAAAATAATAATTTTGCATTTTATTATATTATCACAGTCAATTTGTCAAGTCAATAATTTAGAGTGAATTGACTTGACAAAAAGTACTTTGTTTAATTAATTACACCTCAATGTAATTCTGTCCCGATTTCTTTGAGCATGCAATTTAATTAAGGCTTTTATTTTTTCGCGCGTACGATCCAATAGCCTTTTTTCTTCTCAACAACTTCTACTTCTGCAAAAAGCTCTTCCAAATGACTAACCGTCGATGGTGCACCTTGCTTTTTTTGAATAACAACCCACAGCTCACCACTAGCGACTAGCATTTCATACGCTTCATCATAAAACTTAAAAATCGTTTCTTTCCCCGCACGAATAGGAGGGTTAGTTAAAATAGCTGCAACTTCTGTTTGGGGCATTACATTTGCCAATCCATCACTTTCGATTATTCGTACATTTTGAATCCCGTTTATTTCTGCATTTTTTTGTGCTAATGCAATGGCACGAGAATTAATATCCATCATGTAAATAAAACGATCTGGATGAGCCTTCGCTAACGCCAACCCAATTGGTCCATAGCCACAACCTATATCCATAACCGCCCCTTCAATCACAGGCATTTCAAACGTGTCAATTAGTACACGGGAGCCAAAATCTACTTCACTTTTACTAAAAACGCCCGCATCCGTTTCAAATACAAATTCCGATCCGAGCAATGTAAATTTCCATTTACGTGGCTTGCTCTCTACTTGCGGCTTATTAGAATAATAGTGCTCTGACATATCGTAGCACCTCCCCACAAAAGAATTAGGTAAAAAAACAAGCCCGTCATACGACGAGCTTGTCTTTTATTTGTTTAAGCAGAAATTATTTAACTTCTACAGTAGCGCCAACTTCTTCAAGTTTGCCTTTGATTTCTTCTGCTTCTTCTTTAGAAATGCCTTCTTTAAGAGCTTTAGGAGCGTTGTCAACAACCTCTTTAGCTTCTTTTAAGCCTAAGCCAGTGATTTCACGAACCACTTTGATTACTTTGATTTTTTCGCCACCAGCGCTAGCTAGTACTACATCAAATTCAGTTTTTTCTTCAGCAGCGCCTGCAGCACCACCAGCAACTACAGCTACAGGAGCAGCCGCTGTTACACCGAATTCTTCTTCGATTGCTTTTACTAAATCGTTTAATTCAAGAACTGTCATAGCTTTGATAGCTTCTAAGATTTGCTCTTTGTTCATTTTAATTTCCTCCTACATTAGGTTATATTTTAGATTTTAGGCGGTTACGCCAATAGTTTGTGAAGTCCAGTAGCGATTAAGCGCCTTGTTCTTCTTTTTGTTCTGCAACTGCTTTCGTTGCAAGTGCGAAGTTGCGCACTGGTGCTTGAAGTACAGATAAAAGCATAGAAAGTAGACCTTCGCGTGATGGAAGTTCTGCAAGAGCTTTAACATCTTCAAGTGATGCAATAGTGCCTTCGATAATACCTGCTTTAATTTCTAACGCTTCGTTCTTTTTAGCGAATTCGTTAATAATTTTAGCTGGAGCTACAACATCTTCATTTGAGAATGCGATAGCGTTTGGACCTGTTAAATGTTCATTAATACCTTCAACGTTTGCAATTTCAGCAGCACGGCGAGTTAAAGTGTTTTTGTATACTTTGAACTCTACACCAGCTTCACGAAGTTGTTTACGAAGCTCTGTTACTTGAGCAACAGTAAGACCGCGGTAGTCAACAACTACTACAGATGCAGCAGCTTGGAACTTTTCAGCGATTTCTTGTACTTGAACTTTTTTTGTTTCAACAGCTTTGCTCATTTGATGACACCTCCTATTAGAATGAGTCATTTATACCGACAAAAGAAAGCCTCTATATCTAAGCAGACATAGAGGCAGAAAGTCATCATCTTAAAAAGATTCCGAATTCCGTTGTCCTCGGTAGGATGATTAAGTGCCTAACGCACACCTACTGTCTACGGTACAAATGGATAATTCACAACAGGAACTACTATAACAAATAGTTCAGCTGTTGTCAACTATATTTATTATTTAATTACTACGTTAGCAGCGTCAACTTTAACAGCTGGGCCCATTGTAGTAGTTACGTTTACAGATTTCATGTAAGTACCTTTAGCTGCAGCAGGTTTTGCTTTTTGAACTACATCAAATACAGCTAAGAAGTTTTCTACTAATTTACCTGTTTCGAAAGAAGCTTTACCGATAGGAGCGTGGATGATACCATCTTTAGCTGCACGGTACTCTACTTTACCAGCTTTGATTTCTTCGATTGCTTTAGTTACATCGAAAGTAACTGTACCTGTTTTAGGGTTTGGCATCAAGCCTTTCGGACCTAATACACGACCAAGTTTACCAACTTCACCCATCATGTCTGGAGTAGCTACGATTACATCGAAGTCAAACCAGCCTTGTTGGATTTTTTGGATGTACTCAGCATCGCCTACATAGTCTGCACCAGCTGCTTCTGCTTCTTTAAGTTTTTCACCTTTAGCGAAAACTAATACGCGTTGAGTTTTACCAGTACCGTGTGGAAGTACTACTGCACCACGGATTTGTTGGTCGTTTTTACGAGTGTCGATCCCTAATTTGAATGCTACTTCTACAGTTGCATCGAAGTTCACTGTGCTAGTTTTTTGTGCTAGCGCGATTGCTTCTTCTACAGAATATAATTGAGTACGGTCAATTAATTTAGCTGCTTCTTGCAGTTTTTTACCTTTTTTAGCCATTATAATTTCCTCCTTGATTGTGGTTATAGCGGAATTTTACCTCCCACGAATAAAGGTTGCGCACTACTTAAGTGCCGCAACCTTCCAAAAACAAATGCATCATCAAGTAAATGGGAATTAGTCTTCGATCACAATACCCATGCTACGTGCAGTACCTTCAACCATTAACATAGCCGCTTCAACTGATGCAGCGTTAAGGTCTGGCATTTTTTGTTCAGCGATTTCGCGAACTTTATCACGTTTAACCGTTGCTACTTTTTTACGGTTTGGTTCACCAGATCCAGATTGGATACCAGCTGCTACTTTAAGTAGAACTGCTGCTGGCGGAGTTTTCGTAATAAAAGTGAATGAACGATCTTCGAATACTGAAATCTCAACAGGAATGATTAAACCTGCTTGATCAGCAGTGCGAGCATTGAACTCCTTACAGAATCCCATGATGTTTACACCTGCTTGACCTAGTGCAGGACCAACCGGTGGAGCTGGATTAGCTTTACCAGCAGGGATTTGAAGTTTTACAACTTTAATAACTTTTTTAGCCACGAGACACACCTCCTTAAGTCCGTGATGTGGTAATTGGGTTGCCCCTCCCACTCAAATATCTGTCTGTCAGCTAGTTTGCCGATAACATTAAAAATCTATCATTTGCCAACTGAAAACAATTTACAGTATGACCTATGAAATGATATCACTTTTATAGTATATACGCAAGTACAAATAATAATCAAATTCAAATTTATAATTTTCGAGAGTATTCTTTTGAAATTCCGATTAGATTTTGCGAATTTGTTCGAAGCTTAACTCCATCATCGTTTCGCGTCCAAACATATCAACGCTAACTTTGACTTTTGATTTTTCGACATCTACCTCTTCCACTTTACCTTGGAAGTGAGCAAATGGTCCTTCTAATACTTCAACAACTTCTCCAACTTCAATTGCGATGTCACCAAGCGCTGTATCTTTCATGCCCATTTGTGCAAGTAAGCGCTCAGCCTCCTCAGGCAATAATGGTGTTGGTTTAGCGCCGCCACCTGATGAGCCGATAAAGCCTGTCACACCTGGTGTATTGCGGACAACATACCAAGAATCATCCGTCATAATAATTTCCACTAGCACGTAGCCTGGGAAAACTTTGCGCATGACTGTACGCTTTTTACCATCCTCTTTTACATCCACTTCTTCTTGCTCTGGAACGATAACACGGAAAATTTTATCTTGCATCCCCATCGTTTCAACGCGCTTTTCTAAATTTGCTTTTACGCGATTTTCATAACCTGAATATGTGTGAACTACATACCAATTTTTCTCCATAGCTACAAGGACTTGTCGTCCGTCCCTCCTTTTTTATTTTAATACTCGCATTAGGTTTTTCACCAAATGAAAAAACCCGCTATAACTACGGACGGGCTATTTCATAAATATCAATATTATTTTACAAACTTAAGAACCAGCGGAATAATTCAGAAATACCTAAATCCACTACCGAAAAATATAAAGCCATCACTACAACTGTCACAATAACTACAACTGTATATTTTGTTAACTCTTTACTTTTTGGCCAGCTTGTTTTTCGCATTTCTGAGCCTACTTCTTGCAGAAAAGTTGTTACTTTACTCATTCCAGCTTAACCTCCAAAATCAATGATATCTTCTATATCGTTTGTTTATGCATCGTATGTTCATTGCAATGTGCGCAAAATTTCTTGAGCTCTAATCGCTTTGTTGCGCCTTGTTTAACAGGCATCGCATAATTTCTTGAGCCGCATTTTTCACAGCTTATAATGACTTTTTGTGCCACCCGCATCACCTTTTCGGCATTTTGTCTTTTCAAGACTAACACCTAACAATGATGCTGTCAACAAGCTTCTTATTTTGAACTGATTCAGCAGAGACGCAGGGATTCCATTACTTTTTAGCATTCACCCTAACAATTAAGGCCTCTATATCGGTCTTATTAAATCAAGTTAGCGAATACCCTCAACCTCTAAATGTCGCTCTAATTTTCGCTTCACCCGCTGCAATGCATTATCAATTGATTTCACATGGCGATTTAACAATTCGGAAATCTCATAATACGATCGACCTTCTAAATATAAAGCTAGCACTTGTTGCTCTAACTCGCTTAGTACTTCACTCATTTTTTCTTCTAAATAGCTGAATTCTTCCTGACTAATCATTGCATGCATAGGATCATCTGATATCGGGCTTGTAATAATGTCCATTAAAGTCCGTTCAGATTCTTCATCATAAATCGGCTTATCAAGTGACACATACGAATTAAGTGGTATATGTTTTTGCCTTGTTGCTGTTTTAATTGCTGTAATAATTTGTCTCGTTACACATAGTTCAGCGAACGCTCGAAACGAAGCAAGCTTGTCCCCATTGAAGTCACGTATCGCCTTATATAAGCCAATCATGCCCTCTTGTACGATATCTTCCTTGTCAGCACCAACAAGAAAATAGGATCTTGCCTTCGCCTTCACAAATAAACGGTATTTTGTTATTAAAAAGTCTAGCGCATCTGTATTACCTAGACGAACTTGCTCTACAAGCTCATTATCAGAAAGCTCTTCAAATTGCTGTTTGGTTGGCATCTTACTACTTTTAAGCAATCGCTTCACCTCAGTCACTTAAGAATCGTTAGCAATAGTATAGTTGAACTAGAAGGAAAATAAAATGCAAAAGGCTGCTATGTAGAACGCCAACTAGCTTACTATTTCCTACTTACGTAAAACATAAATATTATCAAAATAGATCATTCTACTTCAAGCCTCGCCGCCATTTTTCAAAGGCAAGCTCCACATCTTTTGATAGAGGGATACGTGAAACAGGCTTATCTACTTGCGTTTTTTTCACTTTTGATGAAATGTTATTTTTTATAATTTGCATTTCAATTTCCAATTCACGAGCAGATTTACGCAATGCCCCTTGTCCAAACACTACATTTTGCTCTGTCATATCGGAAGTTGCAACATGAATTTGTACTTTTCTAGCCTTTAGCTCATTCGTTAATTTTTCTATACGCTCATCAGCTGTTTCATTTTTCCTTGTGAATAGCACTTCAACATCATGCTTCACATATAATCGTTCAGTACCTGGGACAAGATAAGCGTCAAACACAATAATAACACGCCAGCCTGTTGATGCTTTATATTCAGCAAGCAATTCTACTAAACGATCACGGGCATCTTCTAAGCTTTTATCGCGCAAAGGTCGTAATTCCGCCCATGCCCCAATCATATTATAGCCATCTACTAGCAAAATATTTTGCATCTTATAGCCTTTGACGATTACGATATACTTCGTACATAAGCAATGCCGCCGCAACGGAAGCATTTAACGAAGTAACATGCCCAACCATCGGTAAATGGTAAAGGAAATCACATTTCTCTTTCAGTAGACGGCTCATCCCCTTACCTTCACTGCCAATAATAATAGCTAATGGCAATGTAGCATCCATTTTTCGATAATCGACAGAGCCTTTAGCATCGGTACCAGCAATCCATACGCCGCGATCCTTCAACTCATCGACCGTTTGCGCTAAATTAGTCACCCGCACAACAGGTACATGCTCAATCGCCCCAGTCGAGGCTTTCGCCACAACAGCCGTTAACCCTACAGCACGGCGCTTCGGAATAATAATTCCATGTGCACCAGCCGCATCAGCTGTACGCATAATAGAACCTAAATTATGCGGGTCCTCCAACTCATCTAAAATTAAGAAAAATGGATCTTCCTGCTTCTGTGCTGCTGCTGCAAATAAATCATCAAGCTCCGCATAAGTATACGCTGCGACTGCTGCGACAATTCCTTGATGGTTCGCATCAGTTAACTGATCTACCTTCTTCTTTGGTACAAATTGCACAAGTACGCCTCTCTCGCGGGCTAAATCTAATAGCTCTTGAACGCCTGTTTTTTTCACACCTTCAGCAATCCATAGCTTATTGATTTCACGACCTGAACGTAGCGCTTCTAATACAGGGTTTTTCCCTGCAATCATTTCATTCGTTTGCTCCGTCATCTACGACACTCCCTTCGACTGTTCTATGATTGTTATTGCATAATCAATGATTTCATATACGCGATCTAGTTCCCCTAATAAATATAAACTACCGAGCACCGCTTCAAAGCCTGAGCTATTACGATATGTTTGCACATCTGTATTTTTCGGTACGGAGCCTGATTTTGCATTACGACCTCGCTTAAATACCGCAAGCTCGTCCTCTGTTAAATAGTTCTCCTCTATTAAACGATAGACAATCATCGATTGCGCCCTTGCCGATACATATTTCGTTGCCTCTCGGTGTAGCGTATTTGGCTTTACACGTCCTATACGCAGAAGGTGTTCACGCACCTTCTGCTCTAGTACCGCATCGCCCATATAAGCAAGCGCGAGCGCATTTAATTGTTTAACATCTTCTTTTCGAAGCTCTGACATACTATTACCCTCGTTTCCAGCGTGTACCTTGACGCGTATCTTCCAATACGATATTTAGGCTCAATAATTGGTCACGAATTTCATCTGAGCGTGCAAAGTCTCGATTTTTACGAGCCGCATTTCGCTCTTCGATTAATGCTTCGATTTCCTCATCTAACAGTTCTTCTTCCACTTTTAACACAATACCTAAAACAGCGCTAAGTGCATCAAATGTCGTTAAAAATGCCTGTAAAACTTTTTGCTCTGTATTGCTTTCTGTCGTATAAATATTTGCTAAACGAGCTAATTCAAATAATGCTGTAATCGCATTTGCTGTATTGAAGTCGTCATTCATCGCCTCTTCAAATTGCTGCTGGATTGCCGCAATTTGCGTTAGCCATTCATCCGCGTTATCTACTAAATCAGCTGACGTTGCAAGACGATGCTCCACGTTGCTATATGCTGTGCGAATTCGCTCTAAGCCTGTGCGAGCTGCCTCCACTAAATCCTGTGCAAAGTTAATTGGCTGACGGTAATGTACAGATAGCATAAAGAAGCGCAGTACTTGTGGATCAATTTGCTGACGAATATCATGCACTAATACAAAATTCCCTAATGACTTCGACATTTTTTCATTATCGATATTAATGTAACCATTGTGCATCCAATAGCGCGCAAATGTTTTGTCATTGTGCGCCTCAGATTGCGCAATTTCATTCTCATGGTGTGGGAATGTTAAATCTTGACCACCTGCGTGGATATCAATTGTATCACCTAAATGCTCGCGTGCCATCACTGAGCACTCAATATGCCAGCCTGGTCGACCATCGCCCCAAGGACTAGCCCAAAAAATTTCATTTGGCTTTGCTGCCTTCCATAAGGCAAAATCAAGCGGATCTTCCTTCTTCTCTCCAGCTTCGATACGTGCACCAACCTTCAAATCATCAATGGATTGATGCGATAATTTGCCATAGCCATTGAATTTGCGTGTACGGTAATAAACATCCCCTGCTGATTCATATGCATAACCTTTATCAATTAATACTTTAATAAATTCAATAATGTGGTCCATATGCTCTGTTACACGCGGGTGCGCATCTGCTTTGTGGCAGCCTAGTGCTGTAATATCATCAAAATACGCATCGATAAAGCGCTCAGTCAACTCAAATACTTCCTCACCTAGCTCATTTGCTGCTTTAATAATTTTGTCATCTACATCTGTAAAATTAGATACAAACTTCACTTCATAGCCTGCATATTGTAAATAGCGACGCACCGTATCATAAACGATAACAGGACGCGAGTTGCCAATATGAATATAGTTATAAACAGTCGGTCCGCACACATACATTTTGACCTTGCCTTCTTCTAACGGCACAAACGTTTCCTTTTGTCGTGTTAATGAGTTAAAAATTTGAATGCTCATTTTTTTCGCTCCTTTTAATAATAATAAAAAGCGCCTCCGTCACAAAAACTTGTGACAGAGACGCGTAATTAGCGTGGTTCCACTCTGCTTGAAAGCGACAAATCCGCCACTCTCCGCTCTAAGTCCTTTTAACGGGGGACGACTTCGGCTTGCCTACTCTCGTTTCAGCGAAGCGCTCAAAGGTGCATTTCCGTGTTGCCTAGGCTCAGACTACTTTCAGCCAGTGGTAGTCCTCTCTTGTTGAGCATGCGTGACGTACTTCTCCTTATCAATGCTTTTATCATATAGTAGCTTCATTGTACAAAAATGTGCAAAAAAAGCAATCATTTAGTTCGCATATTTTTCTACGCGAGCAAGCACCTTTTCTTTACCAATTAATGCAATTGCATTTGGTAGCTCTGGGCCATGTGTTTGCCCTGTTGTTACAACACGAATTGGCATAAATAAGTTTTTGCCTTTATGTCCTGTTTCTTTTTGCACAGCTTTAATCGCCGCTTTAATTGATTCAGCATCAAATGTTTCTAACGCTTCTAGCTGCGCTTTTAATGCTGTCATAACCTCTGGCACTTGTTCACCAGCTAACACTTCTGTAGCCGCTGTGTCGTACTCAATTTCCTCTTTAAAGAACAGCTCTGAAAGCTCCACAATTTCAGCACCAAAGCTCATTTGGTCGTGATATAAGCCAATTAATTCAGAAGCCCATGCCGCTTGCTCTCCGTTTAGCTCAGCAGGTAAAAGACCCGCTTTTTGTAAATGTGGTAATGCTAATGCAACAACCTCTTCACGTGATAGTTTTTTAATGTATTGGTTGTTCATCCAAGTAAGCTTTGTTTTATCGAACATTGAAGGCGATTTTGATAAGCGCTTTTCATCAAATAATTCGATAAATTGCTCCTTCGAGAAAATTTCCTCTTCTCCTTCTGGCGACCAGCCAAGCAGTGCGAAGAAATTGAACATTGCCTCTGGTAAATAGCCTAAATCTTTATATTGTGCAACGAATTGAATAATCGTTTCGTCACGCTTCGATAACTTTTTACGGTCTTCATTCACGATTAATGTCATATGACCATATTGCGGATACTCCCAACCAAACGCATCAAAAATCATCATTTGCTTCGGCGTATTCGATAAATGCTCCTCACCACGGAATACGTGTGAAATCTCCATAAAGTGATCATCTAACACTACCGCATAGTTATATGTTGGAATACCGTTTGCTTTTACTAGCACCCAGTCACCGATATCCTTCGATTCAAAAACAACCTCACCACGTACTAAATCCGTGAATTTATACGTTGTATCTGCTGGTACGCGCATACGAATTGTGTACGCTTCACCTGCCGCTTCCTTCGCTGCGACTTCATCCGCTGTTAAATTGCGGCATTTACCGTCATAAGTTGGTGCAGCAACACCGTTTGCTTTTTGTGCTTCACGGGATGCCTCAAGCTCCTCTGACGTACAGAAGCACTTATATGCTCTCCCTTCTGCAAGTAGACGCTCTGCATGCTCCTTGTAAATATCAAGACGCTCCATTTGGCGATATGGTGCATAAGGACCACCGATGTCGATAGATTCGTCAGGAGTGATACCTAACCAGCGTAAATTATCAAGCTGCGATGCTTCTCCACCCTCTACATTACGCTCGATATCTGTATCCTCGATACGCACGATAAATTTGCCGTTATGATGCTTGGCATATAAATAGTTAAATAATGCTGTACGCGCTCCACCAATATGTAAAAAACCTGTTGGCGATGGCGCATAACGAACACGAACTTCTTTCGTCATTGTAAAAGCCTCCTATATTTTAAGTCCTGAAAAAAAATTTCCCGACCTACTTAACTTTGTCCATTTTACCATTGTCCCTATACAAATAAAAGTAGGGATACCACAATTCAATGTGTGTAAAATATCAATCGAAAAAACTGCGAGAAAAAGCCTAATACACCATTCCCTCGCAGCCATCGCTTATTTTTTGATTAATAAAATTGTTGCTAATGCCGCAATCCCTTCCTCACGACCAACAAAGCCTAGCTTCTCTGTCGTTGTAGCCTTGACATTTACCTGAGATGCATCCGCATTTAATAGCTCTGCAATTCGGTTACGCATCGGCTCAATATATGGTGCCATTTTAGGACGCTGTGCCATAATTGTCGCATCTACATTTCCTAGCACATATCCTTTCTCTTCAACGATTTTCCAAATATATTGCAGTAATTTTGCTGAATCTGCATCCTTCCACTCTGGGTCTGTATCAGGGAAATGACGCCCGATATCACCTTCACCAATTGCGCCAAGCGCCGCATCCGTAATTGTGTGTAATAAAACATCCGCATCTGAATGTCCTAAAAGCCCTCGCTCATGCGGAATTTCAATACCGCCTAAAATTAATTTGCGCCCTTCCGCAAATGCATGTACATCATAGCCTTGTCCTACTCGAAACATATTCATCTTCCTTTAATTACGTATTTACTTTCTATCATACCAAAATTTCCGTTGAAATAGGAAAGAGCGTGCCCAAAAATATCATTTTGAGATACGCTCTACAAACCTTTAAATATGGTATTCAATATTTTTCATCTGGCTATTGCTAATATTCGGTGATGGCTGTGAATTATAAACGCGAGAATATGGCGGCACAGAATGCGTCAACCAAATGTTACTTCCTAATACGGAATCATGACCGATTGTCGTTTCTCCACCTAAAATCGTTGCACCCGCATAAATAACTACATTGTCCTCAATATTCGGATGACGTTTAATGCCTTTAATCGGATTGCCATTCGCATCAAGCGGGAAGCTTAATGCCCCTAGCGTTACGCCTTGATAGACCTTAACATTTTTACCAATCGTACACGTCTCCCCAATTACTACCCCTGTACCGTGGTCGATAAAGAAGGATTCGCCAATCGATGCTCCAGGATGAATATCAATCCCCGTTAAACGATGTGCATGCTCTGACATAATACGCGGTACAATTTGCACACCCATTTCATACAATTCATGTGCAATACGATGAATAAACATTGCCACAATTGATGGATAGCTTAGCAAAATCTCTTCTGTTGATAGCGCCGCTGGATCTCCGTTGTAAGCAGCTTGAATATCCGTTTGCAACACCTTGCGAATGATTGGGAAGCGCGCTACTAAATTCATCACAATTTTATCTGCATGGTCACGGCAATAAGTACCGCATTTCGTTGGGTCGCTATCTTCCATATTATAAATAAGCACTTTTTCAATAATATCGCGTAAATCAAGTGCAGCCTCACGCAATTTATTGCTGCTTATGATATTAATACGTACCTCATCAATCGGTGGCGTCGTGTAAATACCTGGGAACAACACTTCATGAAATTTATCTAAAATTTTATAAATTTGGTCACGACCAACAAAGCCAATTGAATTTTCAATGTCCACATATTGTTTATTTATATCATCTAAAGAGCTCGTAATTGCTGGTACTTTTTCATTCAGCCATTCATTTAAATTCATAACAACAAAACATCCCTTCAATTTTCTAATTAATCATATAATAATACTTGTGTTTTTATAAGGTTACAAAAGATTACGACTGTTTGCAACAATTCGTTTTATTTTCATCTGTTTGTTAAATCTTTTCAACAAGCCATTATGAGTTACAGAGCTTTATCGTAAAGTAGGCTCTTATTGTTACTACTGCTCTTTTCTTTTCTAAAATTTCATGCTATGATAAAAAATAATCAATAATGATAATCGTTATCAATTAAAAATTACCATTTTATTAAGGATGGAGCGACATAAATGCAAAATATATATGATGTAACAATTATCGGTGGTGGTCCAGCTGGATTGTACAGCGCTTTTTACAGCGGGTTGCGTGGGCTAAAAACGAAGCTGATTGAAAGTCAGCAAGAGCTTGGTGGGAAAGTGCTACTTTATCCTGAAAAGCTAATTTGGGATGTTGGCGGCCACCCTCCCGTACTTGGAGGACAATTTGTGAAGCAATTAGTTGAGCAAGCAAAGGTGTTTGACCCAACTATTTTAACAGGAACAAAGGTTGACTTCGTAGAGCGCCAAGATGATTTATTCATCATACACACAGCTGATGGTAGCCTTCATTATTCAAAAACAATACTGCTAGCTGTAGGTGGGGGCATTATTAATCCACAGAAACTTACTTTAGAAGGCGCAGAAAAATATGAAATGGCCAACCTACATTATACTGTGCAATCATACCAACGCTTTGTTAACAAGGATATTATTATCTCTGGTGGTGGTAACGCTGCTATTGATTGGGCAGTAGAGCTTAGCCCACTTGCTAAAAGCATTACAGTCATCTATCGTAAGGAAAAACTATCTGCTCATGAGGCAACAATTCAAGAGGCAATCAATGCTGGTGTTAAAATTGAATGCAATACAACCATTACAAAGCTCATATCTAATGCAGATAAAACCGCTATTCAATTCGTTACATGTGAAAATGCCATCACAAAGGAAAGCATTGTCCGCCCAATTGATGAGGTCATTGTCAGCCACGGCTACAATTATGAAGCCTCATTAGAATTTGACCAAGCGATCGCTATTCCTAAAAAGGATGACTATTACTTTGAAGGCAAGGCGACAGGTGAAACAGCACAGCCTGGCATTTTCGCAGCAGGTGATATTTTATCATTTGAAGGCAAGGTCAACTTGCTTATTGGCACTTTCCAAGATGCCGCGAATGCAGTTAATTCAATTAAAACATACTTAGAGCCTGATGCTTATCGCTACGGCATGGTATCCTCACACAACGATTTATTTAAAGAGAAGAACCGTGCAATTATTGAAGAACGCTTTGCACCAGTAGAAAATTAAAAATGAGGACTGGCAATTGCCAGTCCTCATTTTTAATGCGCACGCTTACGTAAAATCGCTTCACCGAATAATAAATCCTCTTGTGTCGTCATTTTCAAATTCTCGTAGCTGCTTTCAACAATATGCACCTCATGTCCAAGTCGTTCCACAAGCATAGCCTCATCTGTACCTAAAAAGCCAACTTTTTCTGCCACATCCGCAGCCTCCGCTAATAAATCAAAGCGAAATGCCTGTGGTGTCTGAATTGACCATAAATTATCACGCTCAACCGTTTCTGCAATTACTGTGCCACGTACCTTTTTCATCGTATCCTTCGCACGAACTCCAGCAATCGCTGCACCTTTTTCATAAGCAACTGTCGCTAATTGTGCAATAATTTCCTCGGTAATAAAGGGTCTAGCTGCATCATGTACTAGAACGATTTCCACCTGCTTCATCGCCTTCAAGCATGAATGAACAGAATGCTGTCGCTCCTCGCCACCAGCAGGTAAACCTTTTACTTTCGTAATACTATAGCGTTCAAGCAATCCTTCAATAAAAGCCTTTTCTTCAGGCTTTACTGCTAGCCAAATACCTGTGCAATTATTATCCTGCTCAAATATTTCTAGTGTGTGTACTAAAATAGGTTTTTCTAAAAGTGGCAAAAACAATTTATTTTGCCCTGCCCCCATTCGCTTTCCACTGCCTGCAGCAGGTAACACTACTTCATATTGCATTCGCTCACTTCCTAACTTTCTTTTGGCTTAGCAAAAATCATCCGCCCTGCTGATGTTTGTAGCACGCTCGTTACCGTCACTGTAAGCGCCTGCCCGATATAGCTACGACCACCCTCTACAACAATCATCGTGCCATCATCTAAATAGGCAACACCTTGGTTATGTTCCTTGCCATCCTTAATAACGACAACCTGCATATCTTCACCTGGAATGACAACAGGCTTCACTGCATTTGCTAAATCATTAATATTTAATACTTGCACATTGTGTAAATCACATACTTTATTTAAATTAAAATCATTCGTTAAAATTTGTGCATTGCGCTGTTTTGCTAAGCGAACAAGCTTTAGGTCAACCTCCTGCACATCATCAAAATCATCATCTACAATCAATACTTGCGATGCGCGTTCATCCTGTAGTCTCTTTAAAATATCTAAGCCTCGGCGACCACGCGTACGCTTTAATGTATCAGATGAATCTGCAATATGCTGCAGCTCAGTTAACACAAACTGCGGAACAACTAGTGCACCTTCCACAAAGCCTGTTGCTGAAATATCCGCAATACGTCCATCAATAATAACACTCGTATCCAAGAGCTTTGATAATGCTGCATCCTCCTGCATTGCTGATTTCTTTTTCTGCGCACTATTTTTTGAGGTAAATAGCTGCAACAGCTCTTCCCTCTGCTTAAAGCCAATACGGAACCCTAAATAACCGAGCATAATTGAAAAGACTACGGGTAGCACCTCTGCCACACCAGGAACAGGAATACGCTCCACTGCAAAGCCGATAAAATATGCGACAATCAAGCCGACAATTAAGCCGAGTGAACCGAATAATAAATCAGCCACTGGCAGCTTAAATAGCACTTCCTCCATCCAAACAATTAACCTAACAAAATAGTCAGATAATAAAAATGACAAGACAAATAACAAACTCGCCCCTAGAATAATCGACACAATCGGATTGTCAAGCCACGGATTAGAAGATAAATGCATAAACTCATATAATGGCGGTAAAAAAATAAAGCCTAACGTTCCTCCGATTAATAAAAAGGCAATTTGAATAATTTTCTTTAACATCCCTTCACATCCTTTCCTTGACAATAATTATACAATGTTCTGCGTTTTAATGCGATGAACAGCCTATAATATTTTTCAAAAATATATCGTTGACAGATATATCGACACACGATATATTATTTATATCGACAACTGATATAACGACATACGATAGGAGTGACTACAATGGAGAAACATTCCCCATTAACAGAAGGGGTTTACTATATTCTTTTAGCTCTCTACGAACCGAGACATGGCTACGGAATTATGCAATTCGTTTCAGAGCTGAGCAAGGGGCGAGTAGAGCTTGGTGCTGGTACCATCTATGGTGCAATCCAAACATTAGTTAAGAAAAGCTGGATTATGCCACTTGAAGAAGATGGACGTAAAAAGGAATATGTCATTACAGATGAAGGCAAGGCAATTGTTGAGCAGGAAGTACAACGATTACATGAGCTATATGAAAACGGATTACTCATAACGAAGGGGGAAAACGAGAAATGAAGAAGACAATATATCGATTTTTTGTGGATGATGCCAAAGAAGAAGCTTGGCTAAACGAAATGAGCGCACAGGGCTGGCATTTTCAAAAGATGCAGTTACGCTTTTACACATTTATCAAAGATGAGAGCCAACAATATATTTACCGATTAGAATTAATCAATGGACAGCCTGTTAAGGCGCAGAAAGAATATATAACCTTTTTAGAGGAGAGTGGGATTACTATTGTTCAACAGTTCGGTGGTTGGATTTATACAAGAAAGAACGCAACGGCCGGTTCATATGAATTATTTTCGGATTATGCATCAAAAATAACCTATACGAAAAGAGGGTTGAAGCTTTCCATTTTAACCCTGCTTCCAATGGTAATTTTCAGCATTGTTAATTTTATCAATGCTGCAAACAGAGACGATGCCTTTAGCTATGTATCCCTTTTTGCTGCCATCCTTTGTATGATTGTATCCGCCTTGACCACTCTTGCTATCTATCGATTATATCAACGAAAAAAAGCCTTAGAAAAACAGCAGCAGCTATTTGAATAAAGTGTCAGGCACACAAACAATTCAGAATTGTTTGTGTGCCTGACACCCTGACTAGAGCTCGTTAAAACAGAGGCGTAAGCTATCTCCAATTGTTTCCACACCAACAACTTGAATACCAGATGGGAAATCCCATCCACCTATGTTTGATGCTGGAATAAAGGCCCGCTGAAAGCCTAGCTTTGCCGCCTCCTGGACACGCTGCTCGATGCGAGAAACACGGCGTACCTCTCCTGTTAAGCCGACCTCTCCGATAAAGCAATCCGTTGCTCTTACAGCTTGATCTTTAAAGCTTGATACAATGGACGTCAAAACGGCTAAATCAATTGCAGGCTCATCCAGTTTCACTCCGCCCGCTACCTTAATATACGCGTCCTGTGCCTGTAGCATCATACCCATGCGTTTTTCCAGAACCGCCATTAATAACTGGACACGGTTTTGATCCACTCCTGTTGCCATACGCTTCGGATAATTAAAGCTAGTTGGTGTTATAAGCGATTGAATTTCAACTAAAATTGGGCGCGTACCTTCCATCGAAGCGACAATTGTTGAACCAGCTACCCCTTGTGAGCGCTCCTGTAAAAATAGCTCAGATGGGTTTAGCACTTCCTTTAAGCCAGCCTGCAGCATTTCAAAAATCGCAATTTCATTTGTTGAACCAAAACGGTTTTTTTGGCTACGTAAAATGCGATGGTTGTGATGACGCTCTCCTTCAAAATACAGCACCGTATCCACCATATGCTCTAAAAGGCGCGGTCCTGCAATTTGCCCTTCCTTCGTCACATGCCCTACAAGGAAAATGGCGATATTTTTCGTTTTCGCAATGCGCATAAGCTCCGCAGTACATTCTCTAACTTGCGACACGCTACCAGGCGCACTTGTCACCTCTGGATGATGCACCGTTTGAATCGAATCGACCACTACAAATTTCGGCTGAACTTCATCAATTGTTTGATTTAAAAACTCTAAATTTGTCTCTGAATAAATATACAGCTCCTGTGATTTAACACCCAAACGCTCTGCGCGCAGCTTTGTTTGACGAATCGATTCCTCTCCAGAAATGTATAGCACACGCTGCCCACGATTAGATAACAGTGCAGACACTTGTAGCAGTAAAGTTGATTTCCCTATACCTGGATCGCCACCGATTAACACAAGTGAACCCGCCACAATACCGCCACCAAGCACGCGATTTAACTCTGTCATTTCCGTTATGATACGAGACTCTTCCTCTGTTTCTACTGACATAATCGGTACGGCCTTTTGCAATGTCGCATTAGAATGCTGGAAAGCGCCACGAGGTCCCTTCACAATGACCTCTACCTCTTCCATCATCGTATTCCACTGTCCACATCCTGGACAACGCCCCATCCATTTTGCTGATTCATATCCACAGGAATTACATGTAAATTTTGTTTTCTTTTTTGCCATGATGCCTCCGATGTTTTTTATTTTATTATAGCAAAGTTTAATCGCTACATGAAAAACACCTAATGCCTAACGCATTAAGTGCTGTTTATTTTATATATTTGGCAATTCTTTCTCCCTAGCTTCAAGCAATGCTGATACTTCATCAAAATCCATTTGAAACATTGTACTATCCTTTGCAATCACATGGAAATAATAGTGAACTTTGCGTTCACCAAACTGCCGTTCTAGCTCATTCCATTGTGCTGTTGGAAGAAGTACAAAGGCTAGAGTATCTCCACCTAACGATTCTATAAACCAACGAATCTGATAGTGAGGAGCAATCATTTCCTGCATTGCTCGAATAGCACTATCTCGATCTGTCACATCATCAGCGAAAGGAATCGTGAGCTTTTTTTCTTTGAGAGATAAGGTAATATCTACCCCTCTAGGCTTGTCTATTTCTATGATTTCACAATCAATTCGATCTGACATAGGCAGCTGCTCGTTAAAGTAATCAATTAAATCCTCTTCCGCCTCTCGCCAATCTATCCAAATCAGCACATTCTCTTCATCATATATATCTTCAACTACTTGATGTGTTAAAAAATGCGCAATTTTTTGTTGCTTCATCATATCTCTCCTCACTATCAATGTTTTGATGTATGATAATGCTTCACTTGCTCTACTGCCTCAAGTAATTTTCTTGTTACGATTTCAGATTCATCGATATGATTTGTTAGTACACGATTCGTGTCATCAAATAAAGTTGTTGTCATTTTAAACTTATTCATCACATCTTCATTCGATACTTTTTGATCTTTAATATAGCCTAATAGTTCATTAATTCCCTTTTGTACATTCGTAATAATTTGTAATAGCTGATCAATTTGGGTCGATGTAGCTGCACTTTTTTCGATGCCTGCTGTTACTAATTGCATATTATTTTTGTTATTCTCATAAGCTTGTGCAATTTGCTCTTCAATTTGCTTAGTTAATTTTGCAATGTCCTCAGTGCTTGTTTTTGTACTTTCTGCTAAGTTGCGCACTTCCTCAGCAACGACCGAGAAGCCTTTACCATGCTCACCTGCTCTTGCTGCCTCAATGGATGCGTTCAAAGCAAGTAAATTGGTCTGGTTAGAGATTTCACCAATCACGTTAACGATTTCTGCAATTTGCTTAGAGCGTTCGCTTAAATCACTCATGCTTGCAGATGTTTTTTGCGATTGCTCGCCTAAAGAATCAATTACTTGCTCAACTTCATGGACAGCCTGCTTGCTTTCAGCTGATAATGTAACCATTTGATTGGAGGAAGAAATTAATGTATTGCCCTTGCTTAAAGCATCCTCAGCAATATGATTAGATTGAATCGTGCTATTTTCTACTTTATTAAATTCCTCTAAAATTCGGCCAACCATTTGACCTAACACAGCATGCTGGTTATTTACTTTATCATGCTGCTCAATTGTTGAAATCATTTCTTTATGTAATTCATTTAAAAAAATTTGAAACTCGTGATCCTTTTTATCGAGCTGCGCATTTAATTCGTCAATCTTTGCTTTAAATTGCTCAATATCTTCTTTTTTTGATTGAAACATTGTGAACATCGTCCTATCACCCCAAGTAAAATTTTCCTTCTTTTTTATTTTACTGACTTTTGGGATTTTTATAAACCAAAATAAGCGTATCTTGAAAAAATAGTTCAAGATACGCTTATAGCTTTATTTGTTTTGAATTAAGCCTCTACAGCATTTTCCTTTGCACGTACAACAAACTCATTATCAACATAGTCGAAAATAATTGTGCCACCTGTTAATACTGTGCCCTTTAATAGCTCCTCGGATAAACGATCCTCCACATGCTTTTGCAGTGCACGACGCAATGGACGGGCGCCATATTGTGGATCGTAGCCTTCCTCTGCAATTTTCGCAAGTGCTGCCTCCGTTAGCTCTAGCTCGATGTTTTGTTCTTGTAGACGCTTCGTTAAAGAAGCAGCCATTAAGGAAATGATTTCTTTTAAGTGTTCTTTTTCTAATGAATGGAACACAATCATTTCATCAATACGGTTTAAAAACTCTGGGCGGAATGCTTTTTTCAGCTCTTCTAACATTGTGTTCTTCATATCTTTATGCTTCGATTCTGAATTGCCCATGTTGAAGCCTAAGTTCTTTTGATATTTCAATGCATCCGCACCTACGTTGGATGTCATAATGACAACTGTGTTACGGAAATCAACTAAACGACCTTTCGAGTCTGTTAAACGACCATCCTCTAATACTTGTAATAAAATATTGAATACGTCTGGATGCGCCTTTTCAATTTCATCAAGTAATACTACTGAATATGGTTTGCGTCGTACCTTCTCCGTCAACTGACCACCTTCATCAAAGCCTACATAACCTGGAGGTGCGCCTACTAAACGAGAAGTTGAGTGTTTTTCCATATATTCGGACATATCAACGCGAATCATCGCATCCTCGTCACCAAACATCACCTCTGCTAATGCGCGCGCTAGCTCTGTTTTACCTACACCTGTAGGACCTAAGAAAATAAATGAGCCGATTGGACGTTTTGGGTCTTTTAAGCCAGCACGCGCTCGACGGATTGCACGAGAAATAGCTTCAACTGCCTCACCTTGCCCAACTACTCGCTTATGCAGCTCCTCCTCTAAATTTAACAGCTTCGCAGATTCTTCCTGTGCAATTTTATTAACTGGAATTCCAGTCCACATTGACACAACTGCCGCAATATCATCGACTGTTACTTGCGATTCTGCTTTGCCTTGTGATTCTTTCCACTCTTTCGTCGTTTGCTCCACTTCTTCTTTTAGCTTTTGCTCCGAATCACGTAAAGCTGCTGCCTTTTCAAACTCTTGACTTGATACAGCCGCATTTTTCTCAGAGCGGACACTTTCTAAGCGCTCCTCAAGCTCTTTTAAATTTGGTGGAACAATAAATGAGCGTAAGCGCACTTTCGATCCAGCTTCGTCAATTAAATCAATCGCTTTATCTGGTAAGAAACGATCTGAAATATAACGGTCTGATAATTTTGCTGCTGCCTCTACTGCCTCATCCGTAATTTTCACACGGTGATGCGCCTCATAACGGTCACGTAAGCCATAAATAATTTGCACTGTTTCTTCAACAGATGGCTCATCAACTTGAATGGGTTGGAAGCGTCGCTCTAAAGCGGCATCCTTTTCAATATATTTGCGGTACTCATCTAACGTTGTTGCACCGATACATTGTAATTCACCGCGTGCTAAGGACGGTTTCAAAATATTTGAAGCATCAATTGCTCCTTCTGCTCCACCAGCACCGATTAATGTATGCAATTCATCGATGAATAAAATGATATTGCCCGCTTGGCGAATTTCATCCATTACTTTTTTCAAACGGTCTTCGAATTCACCACGGTATTTCGTACCAGCCACAACCGTTCCCATATCAAGTGTCATAACGCGCTTATCACGTAAAATTTCCGGCACCTCATTGTTGACGATTTGCTGTGCTAAGCCTTCCGCAATCGCTGTTTTACCTACACCCGGCTCACCAATTAACACAGGATTGTTTTTTGTACGACGTGATAATACTTCCACCACACGTGTAATTTCTTTCGAGCGACCAATTACTGGGTCTAGCGAGCCTTCACGCGCGATAGCAGTTAAATCGCGTGCTAAGCCGTCTAATGTTGGTGTGCTTGCTGTTGGGCTTGCCGCACCACCACCTGGTTGTGCTGTGTCGTTATTACCTAACAATAACAGGACTTGCTGACGCGCCTTATTTAAGCTTACATCTGCATTGGCTAAAACGCGCGCTGCTACTCCTTCACCCTCACGAATTAATGCTAATAAAATATGCTCTGTTCCAATGTAGGAATGACCTAATTTACGTGATTCATCAACGGATAATTCAATTACTTTTTTGGCACGTGGTGTATAGCTTACTGTTAGGCCCACTTTTTCAGTGCCTTTGCCAACTAGCTCCTCAATACCTGCCTCAATCGTTTGTGGGCTGACACCGATTGCCTCTAATGCTTTTGCAGCGATGCCGCCACCTTCACGAACAAGACCTAGTAAAATATGCTCCGTCCCAATGGCATCATGATTTAAACGGATGGCTTCTTCCTGTGCTAGTTGTAAAACCTTTTGTGCGCGTTGTGTAAAACGATTAAACATCATATGTTTCCTCTCCTTTTTCACCTGTAGTTAAACGATCTTCACCCAATTTTTCTTGGACATATTTTGCCCGATATATATCGCGGTCTACCGCATCGAGCACAGTACCTGCATATTGCTGAACAAAGCCTGGCTGAATAAACATGACGCATTCATTTAAACTGCTCGGCGAGATTCCTTGAATAAGCTTCAAATCGACACCTAATCGAACATTTGATAAACATGTCGCAGCTTCCTCACTCGTTAATACACGCGCATAGCGCAATGTTCCAAGTGCTCGATTGACACGGTCATCCAATGTGACATGTGCACGCTCTAGCAATTTTTTGCGTGCATTGCGTTCCTTCTCAATAATTTGTTCAACAACCTTTTGCAGTTCATCTAAAATTTCACGCTCAGATTTCCCTAACGTTACTTGATTTGAGATTTGATAAATATTGCCTAAATTTTCACTGCCCTCTCCATATATACCACGCACGACCATACCTAAACGTGTCATCATTTGGATAAGGACATTCATTTGCTTCGACATTGTCAGCGCTGGTAAATGCATCATAATGGATGCTCGCAACCCTGTACCGACATTTGTCGGGCAGCTCGTTAAATAGCCGAATTGCTCATCATATGCATAGCTTACTTGCTTCCCTAAGCGATCATCTAGCTCACTTGCTCGCTCATATGTTTCCATTAGCTGTAAGCCTGCGCTTAATACTTGGATACGTACATGATCCTCTTCGTTGACCATGACACTTGTCGATTCGTCCCCCGATAAAAAGACGGCGGCTACCTCTTTATGCTTTGCTAAATAGGGGCTAATCAAATGTTTCTCTACTAACAATTGGCGCTCCAATGGTGATAAATCAGCCATTCGGAAATAAGAAAAATTTAATTGCTCCTGCGGCATCAAGAGCGCTTTCATAAGCTTCTCTTGTACTTCGTTTGCTTCTTGCTGTGAGAAGCTGAGCGGAAAGCGTGTATTCGCCATGTTTCTAGCAAGCCGAATGCGTGTTGTCATGACGATATCGGAATCTTCGCCATTTCCCATCATGCATTTAGGCGCTTGCTTTAAAAAATGCTCGATATTCATACATCTACACCTCCAGCATCAAGCTTATGCTGAATTGATTTTATTTCATCTCTCATTTTTGCGGCGTCCTCAAAGCGTTCTTCTTCAATGGCATACTGCATTTGCTGACGTATTTCCTCTATTTTTTGTTTTAGCTGCTCCACGCTAACCGCTACAGATTTACCTGTATGCTTAGTCCCTGCCTGTAAGCGACTAAGCACTGGTGGCAATTGCTCTCGGAATGTACTGTAGCACTCTGCACAGCCGAATTTCCCTTGCTTTAAAAATTGGCGGTATGTGAAGCCGCATGATGGGCATGCGTTTTGTGTCGTCTTTTTTTCTTCCGTCTGTGCATTTTTCCACATCGGTACACCAAACCAGTTTGAAATAAGCTGGTGTAACGCTACAGGCTCTTCCTGTATTTCTGTTTGAAATGGATGGAATTTCGAGGCACAATGGTCGCAATAATGCTTTTCGACTGTTTGCCCATTTTGTACTGTTGTCACTGTGACAGAGGCGTGTCTCTGTTTACAATGCTCACAAATCATGCTAATCACCTACCTTATTTATTGTCGTATTTCAACGTAATAAACATCGCCTTTACTATATATGCACGAACTTGGTCACGTAGTGGTAACGGTAATGCTAATGTTGAACGATCAATCGCAGCTAATATAAGCTTTGCCTCTCGCTTTGTAATGATTTCCTCATCTATTAAACGATATACCATATGCTCAACAGCCTGCTGTGTCACGGCATCACCAACCTGTGCCATCATATCGTCGATCAGCGCTGCCTTCGAATGAATTTCAACACGCAAAATGCGAATATAGCCACCGCCACCACGCTTACTTTCTACTAAATAACCTCTTTCTGCTGTAAACCTTGTATTAATAACGTAATTGATTTGAGACGGAACGCATTGAAATTTATCTGCAAGCTCGCTACGTTTAATTTCAATATGCTCCTGCTCACTTAATTCGAGAACTTGTTTCAAATAACCTTCTATAATATCAGATATATTCCGCACGATTGTCTCTCACCTCAATTCCACAACTGACTTTGACTATCTTTGACTTAATTATAAAAACAGCGAAATCGAAATGCAATTAAAAGCTCTCACGTAAATCGAAATTGTGTGAGAATTGTGTGTGTGCCTGGCACTCATACAATTACAAAAAAAAGCAAAACCTCATAATTGAAGTTTTGCCTTTTTTCTTCTTTTTCAAACTATACCCAGTTACCAACAATCGGATAGCTCCAGGGTGTTTCATTAATTGCTTTCACAATACCGATTATCGGCACAACAATTAGCATAATGGAGAAAATAATTACAAATGGAATACCGATTAAAATGAACGATAAAAATCCGGAAATTGTAACTAGCACCCACATCACGCCTTGGAACAATAGTGCTTGTATCGATAAACGTTTTACGACCTCATCTGAACTAATTAAGAAAAACAAAATTGGCACTAATACTGGCGCAAAAAATGCGCTTGCATGAATAATTACTTTTGACCATTTATCTTCCATTATAAATCAACCTCTCTTTTATATGTGTACTTTATATACGGTAGTAGGTTCTTGAAAGATTCACTTTTCACATAAAAAATTAATAATTAGTATGGACCTCTATCGTCTGGATTATCACCAGCTTGCGGGAATAGAAAATAAGAAATAATTGCCGAAAAAACAACAGCCCCTACAATAATTAAAAACTTATGTAATGAGGGTACATCTTCATATCTATTAAACACCATCATTGTTGATGAAACACCTACAACTGCCGAGAGTGGAATAACATATTTTAAACGCCCTTTATAAAATTTCATTAGTCGCTACTCCTTCATCATTTAATCACTTTCATTCTACCTTTTCATCTCCAAAAAGACAAACTTAGGCTTTAAACAAAATATTGCAAAACTATTATCTTAAATAGTAGAATAGGAATGTTATACTTTCTATTCTTTAAGGATAGATAGACTATACCTACTATATAATGAGATGGAGAAAATAATGGCGAATTGGTTTACAAAAAAGACTACTGAACAAACAACTTTTTTTGAAACATCAAAATATGTACAACAAGTTCAACTAGATGTTCATAATTACCCTGATTTAGTGAAACAACTACAATTGCTTAATTTGACAACAGAGGACTTGGCTATTTTGAAGCAATTGCAGCCACTTGCTAAAGATTTAGTTCCTACAATGGTTGAGCAATTTTATAGTGCAATTAGCTTACAATCGAATTTAGTATCGATTATACAAGCAAATTCACAAATCGACCGTTTAAAGAAAACTTTAACAAAGCATTTAAATGATATTTTTGACAGTCAAATTAACACTGCCTATATAGAGGAGCGCAAAGTTATCGCACATGTTCATGTACGAATTGGCTTGAAGTCAAAATGGTATATCGCTTCATTCCAGTCATTAATGTCGACATTTATCGCATTTATTAATGACTTAAACATGTCTAAAAATGACTGCATTCGAGCTATCAATGCATTCTCAAAAATAATTAATTTTGAACAGCAGCTTGTTATCGAAGCTTATGAAAATGAGGAAGAGCGCATCCGCCTAGAGCTGGAAGCATCAAAGCACGCTTTAATCAACACGCTACAAGGGACTTCCGAAGAGCTTAGTGCGACAAGTGATGAAACATCAGCATCATTACAAACTATTTCTCATCAAGCAGAAGGAATTAGCTCCGCTACTGAGCAAGGCTTAGCCTTCGTAGCAGAAACTGAGGAGAAATCAAATTTAGGAAAAAGTCATCTTGAAACGCAAACTCGTTTAATGAATACCATCTTAACAGGTGTGGAAACATTAGAGGCATCAATGGCAGCTTTACGTACATCTTCTCAAAAAATTTCAGAAATCGTTGGACTTGTAACAGGCATTGCAGATCAAACGAATTTACTAGCATTGAACGCATCCATCGAGGCAGCACGTGCAGGTGAGCATGGTAAAGGCTTTGCTGTTGTAGCAGATGAAGTAAGAAAATTGGCAGAAGAAACAAAAACAGCCGTTCAAAATGTAGCACACCTAATAAAAGAAACAGAAAACAATATTTTAACAATGGCTAGCTCAGTACAAGGCGTCGACTCGCAAGTACAGCAAACGGTTGAAACACAGCAAAATCTTGCCGCATCATTTACTTCTATTACTGAGGCGGTATCAGGCATTAAACAGCAATATATGAACACAAACAATGATATCCGCACAATTTCAAATTTAATCGCAGAGTTAACAGAGGCATCAGCAACTGTTGCTGCTTCCTCCGATGAATTATTGCAAATTGTAACGAAAATTAACGTGTTAGAAGACTAAAAAAGAGCTATGTAGGAAGCAGGTTCACTGCTCCTATATAGCTCTTTAAGCTTTTTAATATTGCAATGCACGCTTTGCTTTACGATATTCTCTACGCTTCGGTGCAGTTTCGAATAGGCGTTTCTCCGCCTCCGTTTCTGGGTACACACCTACAACCTCTCTCGGCTTCCCTTCTGCATCTACCGCTACCATCGTAACGAAGGATTCCGTTGTTAAACGCTCCTCACGTGTTTTTAAATTGTGTGTCACAACGCGCACATAAATTTCCATTGATGTACGTCCTGTTGATGTGACAATGCCTTCTAGCTCTAAAACATCTCCTACATAAGCTGGGGAAACAAAATCAACTGAATCAATCGAAGCTGTAACAACATCTCCCTTTGCATGCTTCATTGATGCAATAGCAGCAATTTCATCAATATAAGCTAACACACGACCACCAAAAATGGAGCCATGATGGTTTGTATCGGGTGGTAGCACAAGTCGTGTTTGAATTGTACGTGAATAACTCATCGGTACGGCATTTCCCATATTTATCTCTCCTTCAAGAGCAATCTTCCTTTTATGTTACATGCCTGTACGTGGAAATTCAAATGTTTTGCGATGAATAAGACCGATTCACGTTCGTGAATCGGTCCCTCCATTATTGCTCCATATTCAATTGCTGCTGTTCCTCCTGTGTAAATACACGCGACCTTGTCAAAAAGCGTTTACCTTCCACACCTTCTAACGAAAACATCCCCCCACGTCCTTCTACCACATCAATAATGAGCTGTGTATGCTTCCAATACTCAAATTGATTTTTGTGTATATAAAACGGTGCGCCGCCAATCTCACCAAGCAATATATCTTGGTCACCTAAAAATAAATCGCCTTGCGGATAACACATCGGGGAAGAGCCATCACAGCATCCTCCTGATTGATGGAACATAATAGGGCCATGACGCTCCGTTAATAAGTGGATTAGCTCAAGTGCTAACTCTGTCGCTGTTACACGTTCAACCATTTCATCAGCACCTCCTTAGAAGAAGCCTGCTCGATTCGGGTCATAGCTCACTAATAAGTTTTTCGTTTGCTGGTAGTGACTTAACATCATTTTATGGTTTTCTCGTCCAATACCTGACATTTTATAACCACCAAATGCCGCATGTGCTGGATATTGGTGATAGCAGTTCGTCCAAACACGTCCCGCTTGGATGCCACGACCGAAACGATATGCCGTATTCATATCACGTGTCCAAATACCTGAGCCTAAACCATATAATGTGTCATTCGCTATTTCTAGCGCCTCTTCCTTCGTTTTAAATGTCGTAACAGCTACAACAGGTCCGAAAATCTCCTCTTGGAAAATGCGCATTTTGTTATCGCCTTTAAACACAGTTGGCTGAATATAATAGCCATCTGTAAAGTCAGTGTCTAACTCATTACGTGCGCCACCAATTAGACATTCCGCACCTTCTTGCTTCCCAATATCTAAGTAAGAAAGGATTTTTTCCATCTGCTCTGTAGAGGCTTGTGCGCCCATCATCGTATTCGGGTCGAGCGGATTACCTGTTTTAATCGCCTCTACACGCTTCAATACACGCTCCATAAATGGCTCATAAATCGACTCCTGAATTAAGGCACGTGATGGACATGTACATACTTCGCCTTGGTTTAATGCGAACATAACAAAGCCTTCAACTGCCTTATCTAAAAATTCATCATCCTGCGCCATAATATCCTCGAAGAAAATATTCGGTGATTTTCCACCCAATTCAAGCGTTACAGGAATAATATTTTGCGATGCATATTGCATAATTAAACGTCCCGTTGTCGTTTCACCTGTAAAGGCAATTTTGCCAATGCGTGTGCTTGATGCAAGTGGCTTCCCTGCTTCTAAGCCGAAACCGTTTACAATATTCACTACGCCTGGTGGTAATAAGTCTTCAATCAATTCCATCACTACTAAAATGGATACTGGCGTTTGCTCCGCTGGCTTTAATACAACACAGTTCCCAGCTGCAAGTGCAGGCGCAAGCTTCCATGTCGCCATTAAAATTGGGAAGTTCCAAGGGATAATTTGTCCTACTACACCAATTGGCTCATGGAAATGATAAGCGACTGTATTGTTATCAATTTGGCTTAATGAGCCTTCCTGTGCCCGAATAACGCCTGCAAAATAACGGAAATGGTCAATTGCTAACGGAATATCTGCATTTAACGTTTCACGTACGGCTTTCCCATTCTCCCAAGTCTCAGCTACTGCCAGCATTTCAAGATTTGCTTCCATACGGTCAGCTATTTTCAATAAAATATTGCTGCGCTCTGTTGGCGATGTGCTTCCCCATGCATCTTTTGCCGCATGTGCTGCATCAAGCGCTAGCTCAATATCCTCTTCTGTAGAGCGTGCCACCTGTGTGAATACCTTGCCTGTTACAGGTGTTGGATTATCGAAATATTGCCCTTTCGTAGGTGGTGTCCATTTGCCTCCAATATAGTTGTCATAACGTTCTTTAAAATGAATTAATGCCCCTTCTGTGTTCGGAAATGCATATACCATTACATTATCTCTCCTTCGTTATGAATATTAGAACATACCCTAAATGTTATGCTGTAGCGAGCGCTAGTAGAAAGGTAGTCTTATATTTTATTTTGTCAGAAAAACTAGAATATTTCAATTTTTATCCCTTAAATAAATTTGATTTCATTCCCTATATTTCCAATAGAAAATGTTTATATTAAGCTACTCTATTCCTTATTTTCATTCGGATATTGTATACTTACATTATTCAAATTAAAGGATGAGAAACGATGCGTATTAATAAATTTTTAGCAGAAACAGGTACAGTATCGCGACGCGGTGCAGATAAATGGATTGAAGAAGGACGAATTACAATTAATGGAGAGCTTGCTACGATTGGTAGCCAAGTACAGGATGGTGATATTGTTTGCGTAGATGGCAAGCCCGTTGCCAAGGAAGAGCAGCTTGTTTACATTGCGCTCAACAAGCCCGTTGGCATTACAAGCACAACCGAAAAGCATATTAAAGGCAATGTTGTCGATTTTGTTAATCACCCATTGCGCATTTTCCATATCGGCCGTTTAGATAAAGATTCAGAAGGTTTGTTATTATTAACAAATGATGGCGATATCGTCAACGAGATTTTGCGTGCTGAACACCACCACGAAAAGGAATACGTTGTGCAAGTAGATAAACCAATTACAGATAAATTTTTGCAGCAGATGGCAGCAGGTGTCGATATTTTAGATACGACAACTTTACCTTGTCGTGTTGAAAAAATATCAAGCAATGTATTCAAAATTATTTTAGAGCAAGGCTTAAATCGCCAAATTCGCCGCATGTGCTCAGCGCTTGGCTATTCTGTTAAGCGACTACAGCGTATTCGCATTATGAATATTCACTTAGGCAACTTAAAGGTTGGACAGTGGCGTGATTTAACAGAGCAGGAGCGAAAGGAATTATTCAAGCATCTAAATTACAAAAAGTCGTAGCACAAGTCTAGGAGGGTGAGAATATGCTCACAATTCAACCAACACCATTACTAACAGGCGCTCGTATTAGCGGCGATTACTGGGATATTGACCAGCTCATAAATGCTATTTACCACATTACAGGCGATGCCAAGCGCTATTACGACTATCAAGGCGCTCGAGGTCGCATTTTAAACGTCTGCTATAAACTTCGGCAAGCGACAAAAGGTGAGCACCATATTGAATATATTGCAAACGGTATTAATCGCGGCATACAAATAAAGCAAAAAAAGATGATTCCTGAAAAAAATATTTATTTCAGTGTCGATATTTTATGGCCAGAGCTACTTTTCACAGCAATCGCCTTAAATGACTTTATCCGTTTACACCAGGAGCTAATTGATGATGCTCAGTGGAATCAGCATATTGCAGCAGTACGCCATTTCCAAGCGCTCGTTGCAGATAATTTGCCTGAATTGATTGGTGAGGAGCATTACGCAATTTTTCTACATGTGTTAAATGAAAAGACAGCATGCTATTTCCGCTATGCTACACAGTATGTAGATGTGCTCAACCTTGAATATTTAGCTTTGTCACAGGAGGAACGGGCAGCCCATCTTTCTGCCTTTGCGATTCGTTTAGTCGTAGAGGGTGAGGACTATCAAATATTGTTAGCTCAGCTTATGCAAGCCGCAAAGGAAACAAAGCTTGCGCTACATGAGCTACAAATCTCGTTGAAATATCCAGAATTTATTGATTGGTAGCTAAATAAAAATGGATGGCAGAAAATGATTTGTTTTCTCCATCCATTTATAAATATTTAATCAATATAAGGAAAATGAAAAGGGCTGAACCGAAAGTCGATTGACATCAACTTTTCGGATAGCCCTCCACTCATTACAATCCACCGAGATAAGCTGCTTTTACCTCTTCGCTCTCCTGCAACTCTTTTGCCGAGCCAGATAATACGATTTTTCCTGTTTCTAATACATATGCTCGATGTGCTACAGACAATGCCATATGTGCGTTTTGCTCAACTAATAACACCGTCACACCTTCTTTATTTACCATCTCAATAATATTGAAAATATTTTTTACCATTAAAGGTGCGAGCCCCATCGATGGCTCATCCATTAAAATAAGCTTTGGCTTTGCCATTAAGGCGCGTCCCATCGCGAGCATTTGCTGTTCACCGCCTGACAGCGTGCCCGATAGCTGCTTATGACGCTCGAAAAGGCGTGGGAACAGCTCATATACGTGCTCCATGTCTTTTTTAATACCATCTCGATCTTTACGTAAATAAGCGCCTAGCTCTAAGTTTTCCTCTACTGTCATATTTGCGAATACGCGTCGTCCCTCTGGAACATGCGAAATACCCGCCTTTACAATTGATTGTGCTGCTTTTCCATCAATTGCTGACCCTAAGTATTCAATGGAGCCTTTTTTCGGCTTAAGCAAGCCGGATATTGTTTTTAATAGCGTGCTTTTGCCTGCACCGTTTGCTCCAATTAACGTTACAATCTCACCTTCATTTACTTCTAAGGAGATGCCCTTTAATGCTTGAATATTACCATAGTATACGTCGATATCATTGATTTTCAGCATTATTCCGTTACCTCCTCTCCTAAATACGCCTCTATTACCTTTGGATTTGAACGAATTTCTGCTGGTGACCCTTCCGCAATAAGCTGACCATGGTCTAGCACATAAATGCGTTCGCAAATGCCCATAACTAAGCTCATATCGTGTTCAATTAATAAAATCGTTAAATTAAATTCTTTTCGGATAAAGGCAATGAGATCCATTAATTCCTTCGTTTCTTGCGGGTTCATCCCTGCTGCTGGCTCATCTAGTAGCAAAAGCTTCGGACCCGCCGCTAATGCACGTGCAATTTCTAAGCGACGCTGCATCCCATATGGCAAGTTTTTCGATAGCTCATCCTTATATACGTCTAAGCCGAAAATCTTTAAAAAGGCTAGCGACTCCTGCTCCATTTTTGCCTCACCTGAAAAATGCTTTGGTAGACGGAAAATAGAGGATAAAATATTGTGATTTGCTAAAGAATGGTTCGCTACTTTTACATTGTCTAATACTGAGAGCTCTTTAAATAAACGAATATTTTGGAATGTACGACTAATCCCACCGCGCGTTACTTTATATGGGTCTAGCCCTTGAATTTGCTTACCGCCAAACGTAATTGTACCTTCTGTCGGCGCATACACACCTGTTAACATATTAAATGTCGTTGTTTTCCCCGCTCCATTCGGTCCAATTAAACCAATAAGCTCACCCTGATCCATATACATATTAACGTTCTGTACAGCCTTTAAACCACCAAATTGAATACCTAAACCGTCTACTTTAAGAAGTGTACTCATATTTTCGTACCTCCTCTTTTACCGAACTTAAATAAATCTGTAATTTCCTTCGTTCCTAATAACCCTGTTGGTCGGTAAAGCATCACTAAAATTAAAACAAGTGAATAAATAATCATCCGTGTTTCAGGGAAAGCCTGTAAATATGTTGAAATGAATGTTAAGAAAATGGCTGCTATCACCGCACCTGATAGACTACCTAACCCACCAAGTACAACTAAAATTAAAATATCAAATGACTTTAAAAAGCCAAACGCTGTCGGTTGAATAATATAAAAGTTATGTGCATAAATTGCACCTGCGATTCCTGCAAAAAATGAGCCGATGGCAAACGCTGCCACTTTGTAGTAAGTTGTATTAATACCCATCGCATCTGCCGCAATTTCGTCTTCGCGAATCGAAATACACGCTCGACCATGACGAGAATTTGTAAAGTTTGAAATGATGATAATTGTAATAGCAACACCTATAAAGGCGTAAGTCCATGTAGATAAGTGTGTTACTTGCATACCTGCTGCTCCACCGACATAATCCACATTGACAAAAATAATACGAATAATTTCCGCAAACCCTAGTGTCGCAATTGCTAAATAATCACCTCTTAAACGTAAAGACGGAATCCCAACGACTAATCCTGCTAGCATAGCAGCAAGTGCCCCTGCTAAAATTGCAACCGGAAACGGCATGCCTAGCTTCATCGTAAAAATAGCAGATATATAGGCACCGATTGCTAAAAACCCTGCGTGTCCAATCGAGAACTGTCCTGTTACACCAATGACAAGATGTAAGCTAACTGCTAACATAACGTTAATACACATCGTAATAAGCATATTTTGATAATGCATATTGACCATACCGAAAGAAATGAGTGCTTGCACGACTATATAAATCACTAGTGCGATAATCGCATAGCCCCAAAAGACTTTAGACTTTTTCATCCTCGCTCACCTACACTTTCTCACGAGCATTTTTCCCGAAAATACCCGCTGGTCTTAAAATTAAAATTAAGATTAAAATAATGAATGCTGCTGCATCGCGCCACATTGAGAAGCCTAATGCACTAACAATTGTTTCAACGACGCCAAGCACAAGACCACCAGCCATTGCACCTGGAATAATACCAATACCGCCTAACACGGCTGCCACAAAGGCCTTTAAGCCTGGTAATACACCCATTAATGGCTCAATTCGCGTATAGTAAATACCGAAAATAACACCCGCTGCCCCCGCTAATGCTGAACCGATAGCAAATGTCGCCGAAATCGTATTATCTACATTAATTCCCATTAAACGTGCTGCATCAGCATCATGAGATACCGCACGCATTGCCTTCCCGATTTTTGTTCGATGCACGATAAATTGTAATAATAGCATTAAAACGATAGATACACCTAAAATAAAAATAGATTTTGTGTCAATTTGTACACCGAAAATATTTAATGTTGACCTTTCAAAAATTGTTGGATATGCCTCTGGTGATGCACCACGGAAGAAAATAACCGTATACTCAATTAATAGCGAAACCCCTATCGCTGTAATTAATGCTGCAATTCGCGTTGCGTTACGAAGGCGCTTATAGGCTACCCTTTCGATAATAACTCCTATTACTGCACATAAAATCATTGCCATTAACAATGCTGGAATAAAATGCATATCCCATCTAGCAATCGCAAAGAAGCCAATAAATGCACCAAGCATGAAAACATCACCATGCGCAAAGTTAATCAGCTTAATAATGCCATAAACCATCGTATAGCCAAGCGCAATGAGCGCATAAATACTACCAAGTGAAATCCCATTGACGATTTGCTGTATCCATTCCATTTTTCTCACTCCTTCTGTCTGAATTCAGTAGAATGTTTCCCACCTTATGTAGATGGCGAAATAATTGCCCCATTAGCCAATTGACACTTAACCGGAAAAAAAGGGAGGCATCAGTCGCCCCCCTCATGTCACTTAGATTTAAGGATTCACTTTAGAGTTGAACACTTGGTTGCCGTCTTTGAATTCAAGAACTGTTGCTGATTTAACTGGGTTGTGTTTTTCATCTACTGTAAATTTACCTGTCACTAAGCTTAAATCCTTTGTTTCAGCTAATGCATTTTTAATTGCTTCGCCTGTAACATTATCACCTGCACGTTCAATGGCGTCTTTTAAGTAATACACTGTATCATAGCCTAAAGCGTGGAAAGCATTTGGTGATTGGTTATACTTCCCTTTGAACGCCTCTACAAATTTTTGAATCGTTGGATCTGGATCTTCAGATGAATAGTGATTTGTAATATACGTATCATTTAATGCTTCATTTCCTGCTAGCTCCACTAATGTTGGCGAATCCCAACCATCTGCCCCCATCAATGGTACTGTAATACCTAACTCACGAGCTTGCTTAACAATTAGCCCTACCTCTTCATAGTAGCCTGGAATGAAAATGAAATCTGGGTTTTTCCCTTTAATGTTTGTTAATGTCGATTTGAAATCTACATCCTTCGCTACATAGGCTTGTTCAATTACAACGTTACCTCCGTTGGCTTCAATCGTTTCTTTAAACGAAGCTGCTAAGCCCTTTGCATAGTCAGATGCATTATCAGCATAAATCGCTACATTTTTTGCACCAAGCTCATTTGTTGCGAAGTTTGCCGCTACAGTTCCTTGGAATGGGTCAATAAAGCATGTACGGAATGCATATTCATTAATTGAGCCATCATCGTTCTCAGTAATATTTGGCGCTGTACCAGAAGCAGTTACAACAGGAACCTTATGCTGATTTGCTATTTGCACTGTCGCTACTGTATTTCCTGAAGTTGCTGGTCCAATCATCGCCACAACTTTTTCCTGCTCAGCTAAACGAATTGCCGCAGAAGCTGCCTCAGCATTTTCAGATTTATTATCTACTTTGATTAACTCAATTTTTTTACCATTGATGCCGCCTGCCGCATTAATTTCATCAATCGCTAATGTTGCACCATCAGCAATCGATAGACCATACGACGCTACACCACCTGATAATTCAAGGTTTGCACCAATTTTAATTGTATCGCCATCAGCGGAGTTACCACTACCACCTGATGAGCCCCCATTTGATGAGCCTCCACCTGAATCAGCCCCACACCCTGCAAGTGCTCCAGCTAACACCGATGTAGCTAAAAATATAGAAGCGAATTTCTTTAGTTTGTAATGTTTCATAATGATAAAACACCCTCTCAATAAATTTTCTAATGTTTTAGTATTTTCAGATAATTATACATAAAACTTTTCTCCTGTACAATATCTTTTTAAATATTTCGAAATATCTAGTTAAATTGATTATTCAGACACTTTAAAGCTCACTATTCTACTTGATTTTTATTATTCTGTCTATACCTTTTCGGTTAGAAAAATAGCTTCTATGATAGCAATTACCATCATAGAAGTAAATTAAAATAACAGAGTATATACACATATGCGTTCATTCGCATTTGACTCACCTTTTAAGCGCACTTCTTTCAGTAAAGTAAATGGTGTTTCCTGCTCAAGGTAAAATAAATAATCAATTGCTGGATAGTATAAAATAATATGTATATTTCTTGGGTTATATTCAAAAGAGTATAATATTTTCGCTATAACTTTACGGAAAACATCAATTGAAAAAGGGTTGAAAAAGAAAAAAACATTATCCTCTTTTTTTACATCGTATTGCTCTGCTAGCATATGTAAAAACGTAATAGATACTTGTTTTTTCTTTGCTTTCTCTAAATATGTTGCTTTATTATGCTGTGCCTCGATAAAAAACTTGTCATCCATCTCAATGCCAACAACAGGAATGTGGAAACGATAATGCATATAAATTGGCACGCGTCCCTTCCCACAGCCAATATCTACAAATACTGCACACTCAGGCAGTGTATATTCTTCAAAAAGCTGTTCCAGCCCTTTGTACGGAGTAGGCTCATAGCGATGGTATTGTGCAAGTTTAGGAAAGCCGTATTGAAAGCCCGCCGTATCAATGCGCAATAATTTTTCAAAATCCTGTTCTTTCATAACTACCTCCAAATCAATAGCTGCCTAGAATGAAATATCTCCAGACAGCTTGCTTCATTGCTTATTGACTTACTTCTCGTGCCATTGATTGCACAAGCGCTTCTACCGTTTTCGGTACAAAATTTTCAAGCACAGGGTTAATCATCGCAGCTAAAAAGCCTCCTGCCGTCATCGTTAAGCTGCCTATCAATGTATATTGTCCATCACTTGCTGGTTTCATCTCAAAATAGCCGCTACCATTAATGTTATCAGATAGCCCAACTAAATTAAACGCTAATCTCTCTTCAGCTACGCTTGCAGTTTCATCTAATTGTAATTTAACAGCCTTTTGAATAATGCCAAAATCCCCTTGAAACACCCAAATCATTTGCTGTGCAGAGGGAAGCTCATGATGTAAATAGCCAGGAATTAATGTCGCCCAGCGCTCTTTATCTTGAATAAAATTCCATAAGATTTCCTTCGTCACTTGAACCGTTTCTTGATGAACACTCGTTGTCATATTCCAATCCCCCAAATCCCAAAATATACTTTATATAGTAACAAATAACGTAGGCTTCAACAATGCAAGGCGAAACCTTTTCGATATTAAACCGTATGTAATAATAAATGAAATGGAGGCGTTTTAAGTGTTAGTCACAACAACAAATAGCTTAGAAGGTAAAACAATTGAAACATATCATGGTATCGTAACAGGTGAAGCGATTATGGGGGCAAACGTTGTACGTGATATTTTTGCTTCTGTTACAGATATTATTGGTGGACGTAGCGGTGCGTATGAGGAGAAATTATCAGAAGGTAGACAAATCGCTATTGATGAGATGATTTCACGTGCACAGCAATTAGGGGCAAATGCCATTGTCGGTGTCGATTTAGATTTTGAAACAATTCGCGATGGTATGATGATGGTCGTTGCTACAGGCACAGCCATCACATACCGCTAAAATGCAGATGGCTGAGAGGAATTAGGGGCATATCTCTACTTTCTTTTCAGCCATTATTTTATTTTTAAAATGTTTCCTTTGACATTTGTTGAGAAATCATGTAAATTACCAAATGGCGAACATTTTCGCTCTCAATAAAAAAAATATTCGTTTTTAGAGGTGCTTACTATGATGGATAACGTATTCGATTATGAAGATATTCAATTAATCCCAAATAAATGTATCGTAGACAGCCGTTCACAATGTGATACGTCTGTTATGCTTGGTGGACATAAATTTAAATTACCTGTTGTCCCAGCAAATATGCAAACAATCATTGATGAAAAAATTGCTTTAATGTTAGCAGAAGAGGGCTATTTCTATATTATGCACCGCTTCAACCCTGAAACGCGTATCAACTTTATTAAAGATATGCAATCTCGTGGCTTAATCGCTTCAATTAGCGTTGGCGTAAAGGAAGAGGAATACGCTTTTGTAGAGCAATTAGCAGCTGAAAACCTAGTGCCTGAATTCGTAACAATCGATATCGCACACGGTCATTCCAATGCCGTTATTCGCATGATTCAGCATTTGAAAAAGCATTTACCAGCTAGCTTCGTTATCGCTGGTAATGTCGGGACACCAGAGGCGGTACGTGAGCTTGAAAACGCTGGTGCGGATGCAACAAAGGTTGGTATCGGACCAGGTAAAGTATGTATTACAAAAATTAAAACAGGCTTCGGTACAGGTGGCTGGCAATTAGCAGCTCTACGCTGGTGTGCAAAGGCTGCATCAAAGCCAATTATCGCAGATGGCGGTATTCGCACACATGGTGATATCGCAAAATCCGTACGCTTCGGCGCAACAATGGTGATGATTGGCTCATTATTCGCAGGCCATGAGGAATCTCCAGGTGAAACAATCGAAGTCGATGGCAAAGTAGTAAAGGAATACTTCGGTTCAGCCTCTGAATTCCAAAAAGGCGAAAAGAAAAACGTTGAAGGTAAAAAAATGTACGTTGACCATAAAGGTCCTTTAAAAGATACATTAATCGAAATGGAGCAGGATTTACAATCCTCTATTTCTTATGCAGGTGGCTCAAAGCTTGATGCAATCCGCACAGTTGATTATGTTGTCGTGAAAAACTCTATTTTCAATGGGGATAAAGTATATTAATAAAAATAGAACAGGGGAAGAGAAATTTAATTTCTCCTCCCCTGTTACGCTGTGTATAATAACATGCAAAGGAGGTATTACACAAATCATGACAGTTAATGTAATATCACCAATTGATTTAAATTTTCTTTTGTTTATACGAAAGGTTTATCATCAATCATGGTATTTTGACCATATTTCATCTGAAGATTTTTGTGAAAATTTTGAAGAGGGGTTACATCTATTATGGAATCACAGCGTCAATTCCTTAATGATGAATGGTAAATATATATTAAATGATCATGCCGTAAAAGAATGCACACAAAAACTAATTCGTAATAAAGAAATTGCACACAAATTTATTAAGCATTTCGAGAATTTTTGGTATCATTTACCTCAGTTCGGTTTTGGTAGTTTAATGGAAAGAACATGTGCAAGTTTATTACCTGAACAAATCGAAGCAATTGTAGGCACTAACTGCACACATATTGTTGTTGTTTTCGATGCTTTCCCTGCTAAATATTGCAAGGAAATTCCTCAACACCATTTAAAGGTCGTTCCATACACAGATTTCCTCAAATATATTTAGACAGAATGAAAATTCCAAATTCTATATATTTCAATAAAGGAGCTGCCTGAAAAGGTATGACCTTTTCGAACAGCTCCAGCTCCTATTAAGATTGGCAAGCAAACACTACTTTATCTCTTTAGGCTTAAAGGTTTTGCAGCATGTTTCAAAGGAATTGCGCGCTTTTTCTCGGCTAGCGAAAGCATCAAAATCTCCCGCAAACTCCTCCGTATTTTCTCGATAATTCATATCAACCAAAATTCGCTCTGCACCGCATAAATCATCCTTCGCATGGAAAACACAATTGGCAACTGTACAATTTACTTCTACCTGTGGCATCGTTCTCCTCCTTGTCCTTTTATTAAGAAATAGTGTAAGCAAGCTCTATTTCTTATGAGGTATTATGCCCATTTGAAGCAATTTTCATAATAGTAATTGCGTCGGAGGCTTTATTAGGATTCAGCGAGTGTTTGGACACTCAGGGTAATCTCAGTATTCATCATATCACCTTATAAATGGCACGTTTTCTACTGAATTATAATAAAAATGGCTGCTCGAAAAAGTATTTCAAGCAGCCTTCCACCTTCTATAGCTTTAATGGAATTTCTACATATGCAACTGTTTCTAATTCATTTATAGAATATAGCGAAATTTGCCCGCCATATTTTTCAACAATGTTTTTGACAATAAATAACCCTTGTCCATGTACTTCTCCCTTTTCTTCACACTTCGTGGAATAGCCTTGCTCAAAAACTGGAGCATCTGGCGAAAGAGCTGGTCCTGTATTGGTGATTTGGAAAATATACTTTTTAAATTCTGCTGTACAAGTAACAACTATTTTTCGTTGCTCTTCTGGTAAATGGATCGTTGCATCAATTGCATTGTCAATAAGATTTGATAATATTTTAATTAAATCCGTCGTTTTTATATATTCGAAAGTATTTTGTGAAACTGTAAAATCCATATCAATTTGATTATTTTGGGCAGCTAGCTTCTTCGTTTGTAGTAAAATTGCCAACCCTGGATGGTCAATATTTAAATTTAGCGATTCTAGCGTCTGCACCTCTTTACTTAACGCTTCAACATATTGCTTAGCTTGCTCAGGTTCTCCTAGCTGTAAAAGACCATGTAGCACTTGAATATGATTTGTAAAATCATGTCTTAAAGAAGAAACAGATGTAATCAATGCTTTAATCTCGGTTTGATAGGTATCCTCAGTATCATCAACTTCCTTTGCTAGCTCCTTTTGATACCAACGCTGAATCAGGAAAAAGGACGTGATTGTAATAATAATCAGAGCACCATTAAAAATAAACAGCAAAATATTATTTTCTATAACATCCTTCTTAATTTTATCTAAAAAGCTTGCACTTAAATCAATACCTAAATAGCCAATAACGTGCCCACCTTCATCTTTAATCGGAACACCTACAGTTAGATATGTACCATACTTGGAATCCTCTACAAAATCCGTCACAAAGGATTGGCTATGATAGTAGGCCTCTCTCACGAATTTTTGTGGTATTAAACAAATCTCTCCTATTGGAAAGTCATCTTTTCGTTCTGCTACAACTGGATGACCTACTACCATCGCCCTTGCGACAGTTGGATTATCAATTTTAATTGTATAAATATATAAGGCACCTGTTTTATCCTTCGCATCACTTAAGTAATTTCTTATTTCCCAGTAGTCTTTATTTTTTTCTGGATTTTTTAAAAACCTTTTATATACCTTCATATCAATAGATGCTGCGATGGATGTACCAATTGAAAGGCTTTGATTAATAATGGATTCTTCTACTGTTTTCTTGACCTTCATATAGGAAGTTGCAACATTTGCTGTTGTAGAAAAGAGCAAGAGAATAATGGAGATGGCCATTATAATTTTTATTTTTTTATTCTTCATATAAAATAATAAACCCTCTAAAATTATTTTTATTCGATAGAAAACCCAGCCGAAACAACTATATCAAAAATAATTATTGCGCTATGAAAGTCCTATTTCTTCATACTACTACAATTACACAGTAAATTCCTTGCATAATTTACCATAACTCAAATATATTTTGCCAACAATTATAATTCAACTAATTTTTAGCTAAAAACAGCAAAAGTTGCTTGAAAAGTAGCATACTAGCCTACCTCTCAAACAACTCTCGTTTTATATTATTTATTGAATTGTAATGTTTCTGCTGTTGAAGCGTGGATTTCCTCTAAAAGCGCTGGATTATCCATTAATTTTTGACCATATGATGGAATCATTTCTGTAATTTTTGGCTCCCATTTTTTCAACTCTTGTGGGAAACAACGTTTAATTACCTCTAACATAACAGGAACTGCTGTTGAAGCACCTGGAGATGCACCTAGTAATGCAGCGATAGAGCCATCTCCTGCACTGACAACTTCCGTACCGAATTGTAGTGTTCCTTTACCGCTCTCTGTATCTTTAATAACTTGTACACGTTGACCGGCAACTGTTACTTCCCAATCCTCTGATTTTGCATTTGGAATGAAATCACGCAACTCTTCCATACGTTGCTCTTTTGACAATAGTAGCTGTTGAATTAAATACTTTGTTAAAGACATTTCCTTCGCACCACAAGCTAGTAGCGTTAAAATATTATGTGGCTTAATCGATGCGAATAAATCCATATTTGAACCTGTTTTTAAGAACTTCGGCGAGAAGCCTGCGAACGGTCCAAACAATAATGACTTTTTACCATCAATATAGCGTGTATCTAAGTGAGGAACAGACATTGGTGGCGCACCAACTGCTGCCTTACCATATACTTTCGCATGATGCTGATTAATAATTTCTTCGTTTTTACATTGTAAAAATAGCCCGCTAATTGGGAATCCGCCAATATGCTTCCCTTCAGGAATACCTGATTTTTGCAATAGCTCTAAGCTACCACCACCAGCACCAAGGAAAACAAATTTTGCCTTATGGTACTCCATACGGCATCCATCTTTATCGTGTACTTTTACTTCCCATGAACCATCCTTCATACGATTCATGCTGTGAACACTATGCTTATAATTTACTTCTACACCTTGGTTTTCTAGGTTTTTCACAAGCATACGCGTTAAAGCACCGAAGTTTACGTCCGTACCAGTATCAATTTTTGTAGCGGCAATCGGCTCATCTGATTTGCGATCATTCATAATAAGCGGAATCCACTGTTTTAGTGTTTCTGGATCATCAGAAAACTCCATACCTTTAAACAATGGGTTTTGAATCATCGTTTCAAAGCGCTTTTTCAAAAACTTTACGTTATCTGCACCTTGTACCATACTCATATGTGGTAGTGGCATAATGAAATCTTGTGGATTTTCAATTAGTTTATTTTCTACTAAATATGACCAGAACTGCATTGATACTTGGAATTGCTCGTTTACATTAATTGCTTTGCTAATGTCAATTGAGCCATCCGATTTTTCAGAAGTGTAGTTTAGCTCACATAATGCAGCATGTCCTGTTCCTGCATTATTTAATTCATGAGAGCTTTCCTCACCCGCTTTTTCAAGCTGCTCAAATACTGTAATTTTCCAATCTGGCGCTAATTCTTTTAGGATTGCTCCTAAAGTAGCACTCATTATTCCGGCACCAATTAAGATAACATCTGATTGTGTATGTCTGTTACTCATTTCGACCTTCCTCATTATATATTAAGATTTGCAGGAAAATAGACGCACTATTTCCCTGTATCAATTATTACCTTATAGCAGTGTATCACAATTTCGACAATATTAAAATATATACTAGCAATACGAGAGTTATCCTTACTTTTCGAGCCTAGTTGCTCATTAATAAAGCAAATAACGGAACTGTTCATTTCAATATGGCACGGTAGACACAATTTCGCCCATTGCGCTTCGCATTATACAATGCTTTATCTGCCGCATTTAATAATTGATACAACGTTCCCTCTTCCTCTATCGTTATCTCCGCTAATCCTACACTAATTGTCGTAGCGACTACTAGGCCATCTGCGACTAATGGTGTACCTGCCACAGCTTGGCATATTTGATTTGCTAGCGTCTCCGCCTCTACTATAGAAGTATTAGGTAAAGCTAACACAAATTCCTCTCCACCATAACGTGCAAATAAGGCTTTGTCTGTTAGCTGAGATTTACAAACTTGCGCAACATGTGTCAACACTAAGTCACCGACCGCATGGCCGTATGTATCATTTACCTTTTTAAAGTAATCGATGTCCATTAACATCACCGTTAAGTGGCTATTTTGTTCCTTTGCCTCTATATATAAGTGCATACATTGATCAAAAAAGGCTCTACGATTATAGATTTGTGTTAGCTCGTCATAATAAGCTAAACGCTCTAGCTTTAGCTGTAAATCCTTCAACTCTGTAATATCGTTAAAAATTAGGACTAAACCATCTTGGTGATTTGACTGCTGCAATGCGGATAAACGAACTTGATAAGTGCGCCCCGTTTCTGCTAGCCATACCTCCTGGCTTGTAGCCGTTGCAGTCAATGTATAAGGCATCGGCGTTTCCATTAATAAATCCCAAGCATCCTGATAACGCATTCCCAACATGGATCTTTTTAATTTAGGAAACATTTGGCTACACGCTTGATTAAACTCAATTAGCCGATGCTGGCTGTCCAACACGATAACACCATCATTAATGCTGTTAAAAATCCTATCTTTTGCAACAGGCATATTGCGGAATAAGCTGGAGGAACGAATTGCCCATAAAAAAAGAGCGGATGATATAACTAAGACGGCTGGCACTGGGTCAAATCCTCTAGGGGTTAAACCAAGTGAGTAAATTAATGCCATTGTCATTGGTATAAACTGACTGCCCATTAATGCTATTAGCTGTGGACGATATATTTTATCTGTTTCTTTCCAATGAAAAAGTAGCAGAAAAAAGGCAACTAACATACTGCCAAAGGTAAAAGCACCATGAATGGAATACCATAATCCTATTTCCTGATAAATATACGGCTTACCTAAAACAGCATCAAACTCAAATATTTTGTAATGAAAGTGATGCAAATCATTTGTTGCCACCATAACTAGCGTAATCATCGGAATTGCTAACATTACTAGAAAGGTTTTTTTAGTTATATGGAATCCTAAATATTGTGCAATGAGAAGCAAGCCTAATGGTGGCGTTGTCGCTATACCAATGTATTGGAAAAAGGTCCAAATCTTAACCTCCTCTAAAGAGGTAGCTAGTAAACCAAAGCCTGCTGCAAAGCAATAAACTGCAATCAATGCTGTATAAACCATGAACAAGTAAATAATTTTTGTATAATGATGACGCTTAATTAATACATGTAGGCTCAAATACAGATTCAGCACACCTGCTGTAATGAAAATCGTAACAATTGTTGTAATTTGTGAATGCACAATAATCTACCTCGTTTTGATATTTGATTTTCTTAACTAGCATCTATAGCTGCTTCGCAAGCTCTGTGAAATAGACTGTCGCTTCAACCATTTTTGCACCATACCAAAACATTTCACCATCTACTAAAATGATTTTTGTATTTGGTAAAAATGCCTGAAATTCAGCAATATATTTCTCGCTATATGGAAACGGCTCTGATGCGAGAAATAAAACATCGAGCTGTGCCTCCTGAAATTGCTCCTTTGATACGCTTGGATAACGCCCTTCTCTTTGTGCAAACGGATTATCAAAGCCAAGCCAGCCTAGTACATCATTGATATACGTTGTCGCTCCTACGACCATATACGGCTTGCGCCAAATAACATAGGCTGCTCGACCACGCTCCTGCTTTGTTAACGCATGAAAGCCTGCTTCACTCGCTGCTGCAAGCTCCGTTGCTTTTTCTTTTCGATTTGTTAACATTCCTAACGTAGTAATTAGGCGATAGCCATCTGCAATGGACTGTACCTCTGCCACAAAAACGGGCGCAATTTGCTCTAATTGCTTCACGATTTCCTCTGTGTTTTCCTCTTTTTCAGCAAGTATTAAATCTGGCTGTAGCTGCTGGATAATATCAATATTAACTTCCTTCGTACCACCAACAGCCGTTAATTTCTCCACCTGTCCCTTTGGAAAAATGCAGTATTTTGTACGCCCAACAAGCTGCTCCTCTGCCTCTAACGCAAATAATGTTTCTGTAATAGCAGGGCAAATGGAAATAATTCGTTTAGGTTCAGTTGGGCATGTCACTTGTCGTCCGATATGATCTGTTATTGTTCTCATCTTTTATCTCTCCCTCTCGCTGAATAACCAAGCTTCATTTTCTTTATTTATTGATACTTTATTTTGCATCTCTCCATAATGCGTGTAACCAATAATATCTGACATAACAAAAATAAAGGCTTGTTCTAGCTTTGCTCCGTATACAGCTTGCGCTAATTGATAACCTGTTTGCATGCCTTGCTGCAAGACCTGCTCAATCCGTTGCCACTTCAATTCCATCCGTCGTAAACTTTGCTCAATCACTTCTTTTGCATTCGTAAAGCTCGGCTGATGCCCTGCGAAGACATGCGACAGCTCAAAGCTCTGCAATGTATGGAAAGAACTCTGTTGCTGCTGTACAGTTGGCAGCATTGCCCCTTGCTCATCAAAATCAACTAACGCATTTGGTATGCCTTGAGAAAAAATAATATCCCCAGCAAATAGCCATTTTGTTGCTTTATCATAAAAAGCGATGGAATCTGGTGAATGTCCTGGGAAATAATGAATATGAAAATCACCAAGTATGCTATCTTGCGTCAAAGGCTGTATAATCGTTTGTATTTTTAAATGCTCATACTGCTCATATGTAGATTGTAGCTTTGCCATACGTTTTACCGCTGCCTCCATATGTCGCACACCGTATGCTGTGTACAAATGCTCAAAAAAGGCGATTTTCTGGTATAAAAAATCTTTCTCAAAAGATAGTCTTGGCACAGCCTTATCACTTGCATAAACAGGTATATTTTTACACGCCAAAATATCATTGACCATGCCTGTATGGTCATTATGATGATGCGTTAATAATATTTGTGAAATATCATTTATTTGAAAGCCATATGCTGCGAGCTGTTCCTTAAAAAATTGCTTGTAATGAGGGTGCCCTATACCTGCATCAATTAGCGTTAAACTGTATGCATCCTCTAGCAAAAAGCAATTGATGCTGTCGGGTGAATTGGGAGATGGCTTATAAATCATTGGATACACTTTTTTATTACCTGTATTAATAATCGGTTCCATATAATGCTCCTTAGCTATCAAAAAGACATGTTAGATTGATTCTAACACGCCTAAGCCTATTCATGTATTAAAGCGATAGCCGCTACCCCAAATTGTTTCAATTGGAAGCTCGGATAACTTTCCTTTTTTTAATTTTTCTCGAATGCGTCCTACATGGACAACGACTGTAAAGACATCTCCTTCTAAATCATCCATCTCCCACACTTGCCTGAACAGTTGCTCCTTTGTCCAAACACGGTTCGGATGCTCCATAAAAAAGATAAGCAAATCTAACTCCTTCGTTGGAAAAGTCATTTCTTTTCCTAGTATAAATGCTTTGCGAGCTGCCTTATCAACGACAACACCGTTAATCTCAAGTACATCCTGCTTCTGATCCATACCTGTCAGCATATGATAACGTTTAATATGCGCCTGCACCCTCGCTACTAATTCACTAGGGCTAAACGGCTTTGTCATATAATCATCTGCCCCTAATCCAAGGCCTCGTATTTTATCAATATCCTCTTTTCTAGCAGACACAATCATTAGCGGAATATTTTTCTTCTCTCGAATTCGCCGACAAACCTCAAATCCATCTAATGAAGGCAACATAATGTCAATAACAATTAAATCAAAAGGTTCATTTAGTGCACGATGAACACCTTCCAAGCCATCTCGTGCAATTTCTGCTTCAATTTGATTAATTTCTAAATAATCCTTTTGTAGCTCTGCAATACTGCGGTCATCTTCAATTAATAATACGCGCGACCTCCTCATCCCTATACCTCCTCTAACGTAATGCTAACAATCGTACCTGTCATTTGCTTACTCTGAATCTGTACATTGCCACCATGCTTCTCAATAATTTGCTGCACAATGGCTAAACCTAAGCCACTACCCCCTGTGTCTGTCGTACGTGCTTCTTCTCCACGATAGAAGCGATCGAAAACATATGGAAGCTGCTTCTTTGGAATACCTTGTCCATTATCAACTACACGTAAAATGATAGAGGACCCATCCCTATATACATCTAATAAAATGGTTAATGGCTCATCGTCTTTTTTAAACTTCATACTATTTTCAATTAAGTTCATAATAGCTCTGTTCATTTGCATTCGATCAATTGCAACGTACAAACAATCTTCGGTTGTCTGCATACGAATCGATAGTTGCCTGTCCATTAATTGTAGCTCCTCCACAATATGTTGCAAAAACTGCACAAGATTAATACGCTCATAATGGAAGGAAATTGCCTCTGCATCAAGTTTGGAATATAGAAATAGCTCTTCTATCAAATGATTTAAAGCAAGTGATTTCGTATGAATCGTTTGCAAATACTTTTCTTGCTTCTGTTGGGTATCTGCTACACCTTCTTGTAACCCTTCCACATAACCAAGAATGGATGTAATGGGCGTTTTTAAATCATGTGAAATACTTGCGATAAGTTCCTTGCGGTTATTTTCTAAATTACGCTGTTCTTTAATAGATTCAATTAAAGCATCACGCATATTTTCAAAATTCTCCGTTAGCTGCTGTATCTCTTTAGCAGTATGCTCAGCTCTTTCAATAGGCTTAGCAACAAGCTCCCCCTCTTTCAATTCCTCCATTACCTCCCCTAAGTTTTCCAGCGGGAAAATAATAGATTTTTTGAGCAGATAGTTCATAAAGACAACGCCTGCCACTGAAATACATACGATAGCTAAAATAATGACAATCCCCCATCTTGTCATGAATTCCAATAAGTTATTTTCCTTTTTTAAAATGAGAATACTACCTTTCGTTTGGTCGCTAAAATAAAAATCAAATTTAATATAGCGATAAAGCCGACCAACATTTTGGATTGTTCCCTTCGTTTCTATATTATTGGCATCAAACTGGGGAAAATGAGCAATAAGCGATTTTTCTACTAACCCTTCAGAATAATAGACAATATCCTCATTCTTACGAATCACAACACCTAATGACTTCGACTCAAAATGCTGAATATTATGTGCTAAATCCTGCTCAACATGAATAATTTTATCAGGGTCTGTTTTCGCAACATTGCGCAATTCCACATAGGCAAGCTCCTCATCTGCGCTTAAGGAACGTTGCTTTGTCATTTCTTGATATAGCGTATTAGGTGTGGGAACAGCACCCGTTGTGACATAAAATAAAATACTAATGATTGCTAACAACGATACACTTGCAATTAAAATGCCCCCTATGTATGAAATTAAAAATCGACGTTTAATTGTCATATGGTTTCTCCTTGTGAAATAGGCTTTCGGAGTCAATAAAAAACTCTTTATTCATACTTTTCTTTAAAAGCTAGCTAAATCCTTTATATAAAACACATATAGCTGTAGAGAAAGTAGGCTAATGCCTAACTCTCTCTACAGCGTTAAGAAATTTTTATTAGAAGCTAAAATTTGGTTTATAGTCACCTGTGTATGGTTCATGTTCTACAAAAATAACAACATCTTGACCATTCATGTTTTTCCCTATGCGCTTATAGGTGAAGCGATTCGTATTTACTTCTGTTAATTCTAATGTTGCTCCATATTTATTTGTACCAATTGACACATGTGCTCGAATTTTATTTCTATTTAGTATATCAAAATAACCATAGTCGCCACGGCTTTCACCCGTTTCTATATTGAAGAACTCATACTTACTTGTTTCCTGGTCAAATTTCGCGATGCTTAGGAAATTTTTATTATATTCTGTCACATCATTACCTTGCTCATCAAAAACTTTTGTCCCGTTCCACAATGTCGAACCTAATATGGCATCCCCATCTATTGAACGTACAATAATTCCTGTAGTTGCCGTTGATATAGCCGCATCTGTTGTAAACTCCAAGTCTTCCTTATATGGCTTGTGCTCTACAAAAACTTCAACATCCTTGCCCTCTTTATCTTTCCCCATACGTTTATATGTGAAAATATCCTTTGATAGCTCTGTTAAATCAACTACAGCTTGGTAATTCATTGTCTCTGAAATGAGAATGCGCTTTTTACCATCATTTGTAATAAAGAAAGTCCCTCGGTCACCGCGTGTTTCGCCTGTTTTCGCATCGAAAAATTCATAGTGCCCTGTGCGGTTGTCATATTTCGCAAGACCAATAAAGTTTGTATTTTCCTTCGTTAAATCATTGCCTTTCGCATCATAGACACACGTTCCTTGCCAATTTGTACTTGCTAAAATTCTCGCTTCAATTTGTCCAAATGTTACACGTTGCTTCTGTTTAGCGTTCTGCTGAACAGCCGCTGAATCCTTTGCAGCATATACATCTGTTGCACCATAACCTGCTGTTAATAATGCGATTGAACTCGCTACTGCTATTGTCATCTTTTTAAATTTATGATTCATTCTATACATCTCCATTTCTTTTTAACTTACTTTAAGCATACCTCCCATTTCTAAACTGCTTATATCGAAAAAATAAACAAATTATAAATTGTGTGCTTACGATTACTAGTGTCGCATAAATAGTAGATGGGTTCTCTGTTTCATTTCTGCTTAATTAGTCAAATTCATTTATTTTTTCTCGAGATGGAATGAGGAATTACTTTGACATAGCCTGAAAATACAATATAGGAGAGGTTTTCTATTTAACAAATGATAAAGAATTCTATAGTTGGGTGTTAGAGGGATTATGCTATTCTTATAACATGTGAGATTCCATATAAAGGTTGCTGTAGTGACTACTAATTTACATGGAATCTCTTATTTTTATTAGTTTTTATAGTAAAAATTAGTTAATCAACAGATGTGGTTGATGATAGTGTAGCAGGAAGTATCCATGGCTATCGGACAAGAAGTAGGCCTCCTGATGGTATGTCAAATTTATAACCTGATAATGTAATAGTTTGTAACAATTGCGGCATTGGTAAATCACTTGGTAATTCAAAACTAATAAGAATCTTGGTATCCGTAGCATTAGAAATCGTTCCTAGTATGCTCTGACCATCCAAAACTAAAGTCAAATCCTTATCCAGTAACCTCTCTGACTCTATGTTACCCTCGTGTGTGAGAGTTATTTCATATGGAAAACCAGCTGCCATTGCTGTATAGATTGCTTCTGTCACAGGAATTAACATTTCCTCTGGTGCTGGTGCAATGTCCATTGGCAGCCCATTAAATTGATAACCTGCCAATGTGATAGATTCCAAAGATGCGCGGTCATCCATGTTCATTTCAAAACCAAGATGAATTTCACTATCGCTTACACTAATAATCTCAACATTTTTGCGTTCCTGCCCATTGCCAAATTCCAAGTCTACCGTTTGACCTAATAACAGGTAAGGATTTATATCACTTGATGTATACGTAAGCGTCATACCGGTTGTTGTATAGGTCATCCCTGTAATTTCTATTTGCGCTACCTTAATCGCCATTTCAGCCTTGAGCGCCTCCACTAACGTTACAGATTGCTGTGTCGTAGGATCTGTGTAAGACAATCCCTCGAATAATGGGACGAGAATTTGTGTGTCTGTTATACGAATAGTATCTTCTGTTTTACTCATCTCGTTGAGCAAGACTTTTATAATAAGTATGGACTCTTGTGGATCTATTTCTGAATGCTCATCTAGAAATGATAGCACTGTTATCAACACTCTAAATTCTTCTTCCGAAATGCCCTCTGGCATCACGATACTGACATCGACACCTATGTTAGGGAAAATGTCAGTTCCGGGTGGCGGCAATATTCCATCCAGAATATCTGCTGGCGGAATACGCTCCGCACTAATCTCCTTACCATGCAATGCCTCATAAATCCATTTCTTCTCCTTCAAGCCTTCAATTGCCTGTATACGCATTAGATTTTCTAATTTCTCGACCATTTGTGTAATCTCTGGTTGTGTTACAGCCAATTGTAATTTTACATTTGCTAAAGAAGCTATGCGCTGGTTGCCTTTTGCATTTGCTAGCATTTTTTCTGCGTCTGCAATAGCTGTATCCAGTGCAGCCACTACACTTTGCGGCATCCATTTTTGTGTATATGGAATCGCATCGCCGTTTGCAGCTATTGGTTCAGTCGCAGCCGCTGCGTCAATAGCTGTCCGGCGTTCTTGCGCTTTTTGAATCATTGTTTCAAGGTTAGCTGTTTCAAGCTTTGGTGGCGGAGGTGTAGTGCTATCTCCACTTCCTGTGCTACCACTGCTGCTATTTGTTGAAGGAGAGCTGGATGGGCTTTGTTGTCCATTTATCGCTTTAATTTGCCCTTGGCGAGCAATTAAACGTTGGCGCTGTTGCTCTGCTGTCAAGTTTGTTGTCACATTCCTTATATTTACACCTTCATCAAGTGTTAAACCTGTATTTGCAGCAAATGGTAGCAGGGCATTATTTATTTGCAATGAGCCTTGTAAATTAATTTGTGAGATTTGCTGTTGTGCTGATTGCTGCAATAGGCGTGCCTGTTCTTGTATTTGCTCTACCAATCGCTGTTGTTCTTGTATTTTCTTTTGTCTTTCTAGCTCCTGTAAACGCTGCTGTTGTTGGTGCTCTTGCACTAGCTGCCTTTGTAGCATACTACCTAGTTGTGGACCGTATATTTTATTTAACTCTTCTGATAGATTTTTGGAAAAATCAAGGGATTTTGCTGCACTTTGTTCAAGAAGAACCTTGATTTGCTCTTGTGTTAAATGATTTTTTTGCTCCGCCTCTCGCACAATAGCGGCTATTACGCTTTCTAATTGGATACGTAATTCTTGCTCTGTTGGCGCAAAGGCATTTGTTCCCGCCAACTTTTTAATAAACTCCTCATTTTCCTTTTGTATTTTTCTTAAATTATCTAACATACCGCTCACAACATCTGGAGAAGCAGCAGATAAAATATCAATTGTTGACATACCGCTTAATATTTGTTGTGGATGCATCCACGAATGCATCTCTACAAGTCCAACATTTGGTGCATTCACCTCTAATGCTGGCCCAAGTACCTGAATATATGGGATAACTACATCTGAATTAATTTGTGCTTGCCCTTGCGTTGTAATTGAAGAAACTTGACCATTACGCACATAGAGCCTTACACCATCCGTATAAAAATTAGTTGCCACTTTTGTGAGTGAGGCTGTTTTAGGTACTTCAGCTTCCTGTAAAAATATCTGTCCCACAACATTGACCTTATCTAAGGCAACATTCGATGTTTTCCCCACAACACGAAGGTCTGCAACGATTTTCATATTTTTTAATTCAATAAAATCCGCGTTGACAACAATATTCCCTACAGATGTACCACCACCATCTAATACAGCATACGCCTCAGACTGCCCAGGTGTATTTAAGTCAATGGCTAGCACCTCTATAATTTTGCCATCCTCAATAATGACATCAAGCTGCGCACCTGCTAAAGCTGGAGCATTTTTTGCATTTAAAATTGCCTTTGCCTTTGTATCAATTGACCATTGCTGCTCATCTGTGATGAGCTGATTATTTTGAATATCTTTTACCATCAAAGTAGCCCCTATAATCGTAGGTGCTGCCTGCATTACGCGCTCTGCTCTAACAATAAATGTAGCAAGCTGACCGCGCGTTACATACCGCTCTCCACTAAAGGTAGTAGCCGACGTTCCTGCTGTAATACCGTTTGTAAATAAGGCTGCTACGGCTGCTTGATACTGTGATGCTACATCTGTAAATGGAACTGCCTTCTCAGCAGTAGGTAATTGCAATGCTTGTGCAATAATGGTTGCCATACTATAACGTGTTACAGGCTGATTGGGGCTTTCTGTAATACCTATCAGCTGTAAAAGCTCCTCACTTGTTCCCTCTATACCAACAACACCCGCAACAATTTTTGCTACCTGTGCATATGTCACTACTTCATTTGGCTTAAACGTACCATCCGGATAGCCTTGAATTATACCGCGCTGCGCTAAATCCATAATCGCTGGGTAATGACTGCTCTTCTCCTTTACATCTGAAAATGACGCTGGTGCAGCCTGTGTGGTAATGCCTGCAACTGTGCTTGCTGCTACTAAGCCTGCTGTCGCTACGATAAATAGCTTATTTTTGTTCATTATTTTCCCTCCAATTTATCGAGTACCCTCTAGCGTATATTTCCAATGATCGATGAACGGCTATCCTGCATTTTCTTAATAAAATTCGTCATAACATCAAAAGCTTCATTGCGCTTATTTGCCATACTTTGTAGACGTAACATATCTATTTGCTGTGCATTGCCTTGCTGTGCAGCTTCTAGTTGGGCTTTTAGTTGATTGTCCAATAGCTGCACTCGTTGCTGTTGAACAGCCATTAAAGCTGTCTCGAGATCCATATTCCGCAAATCAATTGGCTGGGTTACATTCGCAGAAGATTGCCCAGCCCCACTAAATAGTAAACCTACCGCTAACGCACTACCAATAATCGCCTTCTTCATTTCCATATCCTCCTCTAAAAATCTGTTTTTTTACACTGTAAGCTATGAAGGTTAAAATTTAGTTAAAAAATGAAAAAACTTTCTGAGAAATGAATGAACGAACGACACCGCTTGTGCATCTAATCAGTAAAGGAGGCTTAAAAATGGACGAAATTGAGCTTGCCAGACGAGCGATTCGTGGCGATATCCCCTCACAGTTACAGCTTCTTCAGCTATATAAGGAGCCTATGTACCGCATTGCTTACAGCTATATGCGCAATGCGCATGATGCCAACGATGCACTACAGGAAATGACCTTTCAATGCTTAAAAAATATTCATAAAGTGCGGGAGCCTCAGCATTTCAAGACATGGCTGGTGCGAGTTGTCATTAACACCTGCCTTATGATGCAACGCCAGCAAAAGCGCGTTCTATTAACCGATATACCGATGGATCAACCGCAGCAAATGTCACAGCTTTTTGAATTGAATGAGGCAATTACTAAGCTACCTATCGAACAACAGGAGCTTATCCATTTGAAATACTTTCAAGACTTAAAAAATAGCGATATTGCGGCTGTACAAAATATTCCTGAAGGTACAGTGAAATCACGCTTACATAAAACATTGAAAAGACTTCGTCAGCTATTAGATGAGGAGGGAACATCATGACAGAATTTAATCAGCAAAAGTATGAGAACTTGTTACAGAAAGTGCCCATTGATACATTGCAGCAAGATGCACAGCTTCAAGCTTTCAGGCGCTATAAAAAGCAAAAACAACGCAAAAAGCGCTTTGGCCAAGTAATGCTTATCACCGCATGTTTCATGCTGCTATTTATCGGCTCCATTCGCATCTTTCCTTCATTTGCTCATGCGGTCGCACAAATCCCTAGCATGCAGCCGCTTGTCAAAATGATTGTATTAGATAAGGGGATGAAGGATATTGTTTTACATGACTATTTGGAGAAAATTAATCTTAGCCAAACCGTTCATGATAAAACATTAACCATTACAAATGTTGTTGCAGATGAATATGGCATGCTGATTTCCTATAAATTGCAATCAGCTACTGATTTATTTGATGTGCAAGGAGTTCAATCAGAGGTAACACATGATAATGAGAGAATACAGGGGAGTATCATTGCTGATTGGTGGATGCAGTCTAAGCATACGTACGAGGTTGAAAATAGTATACAAATCTCTACATATGGCGGTTTGGACTATTCCTCAAAAGATTTTGAGCTAATGTTCGTTGTAGATGACTCAACATTTAAAATACCCTTTACCTTAAAAAATGAAATTAAAAAATCAAAGCACTATCCTATTAATCAGCAAGTCACAGTAGATGGACAACATTTCACAATACATGAGCTTATTATTTCACCCATTCAATCACGGCTAAAAATGTCAGTTGACCCGTCAAACACGAAGAAAATCCTATCATTTGAAGATATTCGTCTCTATGATGAGAATGGAGAAGAGTGGGGGAAAATCCACAATGGTTTCACAATGCATGGTAACATAGAGGAGCAATTTAGCATTATGCTCGAAAGCAATTATTTCCGCATACCGAAAAGCTTAATAATAAAATTTACTAAAATTGAGGCAATCGATAGAAAAGATACAACAATTATCGCCGATTTTGATAAAAAGCAAATTGTCAGCCCACCAAGCTCCCTGCCTATGGAGGTCACAATTAGAGATCACTATGCAATTGAATATAGCTTTGCAACAGCTCAAGAGGATTATGAAGAAATTTCCTATTATTTAGTTGATGCAAAAGGCGATATTTACTACTCCTCTTCCAGCTGGTTAGGCCCACAACAATTTATGCAATCCTTTGAAGGTGAGCCCTTAAGCCCCGCTACTATTGTGATTTCGAGCTTTGAGCAATATTTAAATGGCGTAGAAGAGATTCATGTGGAATTAAAATAATTAAAGAGGGTGCCTGAAAGTACAGGCACCCTGTTATGAGCGAATCGGAACTTTAGAGCTACATACAATATATAAATGTCACTAGCAGCATAACGAAGAAAAATGGAATCACAATGACAACAGGGTAGCTCGCTTTGCCATTATAATAATCAACACAAATTTTACCTAGTAGCAATAATGCCCCTACAATAGCAATGAATAAACCATTAAGCGTATCAAAGATATAGTAACTAAAGCCACTAATCACTGACCATAAGAAATATGCAGCAACCCCTAAGCCTCCATAAAATAGCGTACCTCTTTCTTTCATCGGGCTACCCGTTGGACGCTTAAAATATTTCATGAGGCTGAGCCATAATACAAGCAAAAACATAACAATAATTAACTTAAGATAGATACTTAATGATTTGTTCGCTAAAATTTTCCCCGTGATACTTTGCGATTCCTCTACTGAGAGCACAATTGTCTGCTTTGTTTTCGCATCAATAAGCATCAATTGTTGCTCTGCATATGGAAATATCGCCACTTGTTTTATTTGCCCATTAGACATTTTCAACAAAAGCTGCTTCTCTGGCCAAATCGACAAGCTTTCAGTCTTTTCTGTAGAGGTAGGTAAGCTTTGAATATATGGCTCTATTATTGCTAAATTTTTTTGACTGATTTTTTTCTTTTGGAAATAATACCATTTCATCATATGAGATAAATTTGTACTATGATGTTGCACGACGTAACCTTTTTCAATTGTGCCTATATTTGTTGCCAATTTATTTGGTGCTCCATCGAAAAATGAAGCTGCTAAAATACTGATGAGCACAATGGCAGCAGCTAACACGCTATAGTATTGCTTTTTTCGGTATTTCTCGCGCTGCTTAATGCCTGATTGAATGATTCGCAAAGATTTTTGCCGACCTTCATCCGTCCGCACTGGAGCCTGTAATTGCTGTAGCTCTTTATCCATCATAACGTCCTCCCATCGCCTTTTTTAGCGCAAGCATGCCTCGCTCTGTATTATTTTTAACCTTCGCTTCATTCCAGCCTAAAGCCTCCGCAGCCTCTTTAATCGATAAGCCTTCGATTTTCCGTAATACAATCGCCATTCGATAATTTAGTTTCAAGCCAGCAATCGCTCGATACAATTCTCTTTTCTCTTCTTCGATATGCACAAGCTGCTCCGCTGAAAGCTCAATTGCCATTTCTTCCTTCACCTTTGTCAGCGTGAAAAAGCGCAGTCTTTTCCCACGTTTCAAATAGTCGTAGGCAATATTGCGTGCAATCGTGCGTAGCCATGTTAAAACATTGGCATCTCCATGATAAGAATGCCTCGCCTCATATGCTCGCATAAACGTCTCCTGCATTAAATCTTCCGCTAGCTGTACATCGAATGTTATAAAATATAAAAACTGATAAATTTGCTCGCTATGTATTTCATAATGCTTTTCTAACTGAAACAACCTGCCACCTCCCTCTTTACTACTTAGACGACGAATATGTGAATTTGACTCAATATTTTTTACAATAAAAAACAAGCCGACATGGAAAAAATCGACTTGTTGAATATATCACCTCACAGGAATTTGAATAGGCGCAATTTCAAATGGCTCTTTTACTGGCACTACTTCACCCTCTATTGCATCATTTTTTACTTTATTCACACTAATGATCGGCGTTATCGTAATCGATGTTGCTCTTTCATCAAAGGCTGGCAATGTAATACGTGGATAATTTATATGGGATTCACCAAAGTCAGTGCTATGTGCCGTCCCTCTATGATGAATAAAGTTATAATGATTTCCTACATCATCCATCACTCGATACTCCACAAATACAAGACGTACTTTATCATATTCCTGCGCTAGAAGTGCCTCATCGACTAGCTCTGACATATAAAATGTTGTAGCAATCGGTGTTTTAGTGGATTTCAGTACAGCTACTTTGACACCTTCAGCCTCTGTTGTTAAGCTATCCTTCTGAAATATTTGTGATTCACTCTTTAATGCCTGTAATGTAAATTCGAAAGACCAATTTCCCGCTACTACATTATTCACATTATTTAAATCTATAATTTCATCACCTTGAAATTTCACATGCACTTCTTCTGGCTTTGTGCCTTCAATTAACTGATACACATAGACTACGGCATATTCTGTATCACTTAATTTTTGCACAATATAATTACGGTCATAACCACTGTGCTTATATCTTTCCTTAAATTCATCAACTACTATTGATTCTTCTATGACTGGTCTCTCTCCCAAGCTTTTGTCACTTTTAATTGTGTAGGCAATCGTAATGTTTTCTGTATCATAAACCGCATTCGTAATCGTTACTTCAACGCCGTTACTTTCCTGACTTATGCCCATAGTTGTAGAATACTGTCCATAGTTATCAAACACATATTTTTCATTATCAACAAATAAAGAAAATACATTTCCTATAATCGGAATATTAGTAGCGAAGGCTGGGAATGTGTAACCAACTGTAATGCCTGTAGCTAGTAAAAATATAGCAGCAGCTGCCATATATTTTGTGAAATATTTCTTCTTTTTAACCTTAAATATCCTTTTTTCAATCCGCTCTTTTTCATGTGTGCTAACTTCCATTGGCTCCAATTCCATATCAATCTTTACATGATTAAATTGCTTATATAGCTTTTTCATGTCACACTTCCTCCTAAATGAATTTGTTGTAGACGCTTTTTCCCTCGATATAAGCGATTATCTATAGCAGCCTTTGTCAAACCACAATGCTTAGCAATTTCCTCGTTTTTCATATTTAAAAAGTATTTCATCGTAAAAATATCGCGGTCCAATTGCTCTAGCTGGCTCATCATGTTTAATAATTCCTCTGTCGATGCCTTTAGAAGATACTCCTCTTCTGCTGATTTTACCGTGTCACTGTTTTCATTAATTTCATAAAATAACGCTGATTTAGCTAGCTTTCGTTGCTTATTAATTGCTTGAAATTTGGCGATTGTACAAAGCCACTTTCTAAAATCCTCTTGATTGCCTTCAAATTGCCTTGCATTTTCATAGGCTCCTAAAAATGTGTCACTAATACATTCTTCAATGATCTGGGGATCATTATAAGATTTTAATGTATTGTAAATAATTGCTTTCACAATGCCGATATATTCACCAATTACATACTGTAGCGCTTCTTCTCTTTTTTTCTTCAAATGCTTAATAAAGTTGTCACTTGTAATTTTCATACAATCATCCTTTCTTAAAGTATGAAGGCCTTTACTTATAACATCGTTGGAAATTCAATTTATTCTCAAATAAAAATAAAGCCTGAGAAATCTCTCAGACTTTAAGCTTAAATTTCTTAAATATGTTTTTCAACCAATGCCGTTAAAGCGATGATTGTATCAAAGCTATCGCCTAAAAACTCGGAAGTTGCAAAGCTTACATTTAGCTCTGCCGCTAGCTTCTGGCATTGCTCATTAATTTCACTAAATGATTCCACATCGGCGCTAACACTTAATAGCTCACATGTAACAAAGCCTTGCGCACCTTCAGCTTGTAAGCTTCTCATCGCATCCTTTACATTTGGTGCTAGCCAACCTTCCGATTTACCTGAACGATAAACTGGCTGGAATCTCTCGATATTTGCTTTTTTAGCAATCGCAGCAGCAAGCTCCTCAAATTGCTTTGCATAAAATTCACTACGCTCTGGTACAATTGGCTGACTATGCGCTGTAAACAGTATATAAGCAGATTTTTGCGCCTCTGCAGGTAGCCATTCAAAAGCGCGGCGAACACGTTCTGCGTAGACACTAATAATACCTTCATCTAAATGCCAGTTATCAATCGCTATATGACGAATATCGCTCCCACTTGCAAGCTCTGCTACCTCTGCATGTACAGCTCCACCACCGCCCACAGATAAAATTGGATTAACCGAAAGTGTCACAATTGTCTTTGCGCCTGCTTGCACAGCCTCGTTATATACATCCTCTACAAATGGAGCTGTATGCTTATATACGTTATATACGCGAATTTCTTCATTTGATCTACTGTTTAATGTTGTTTGTAACGCTTTGGCAATCCGTTCAGTGGAAGAACGAATGAAGTCTGGGAATCCTGACTGTTTAAATGCTTCCTCAATACCACTAAGCATTTGTGCAGGTACTGGCTTCCCCTTTAGAATATGGCTAAAATATGCTTGTACATCATCAATTGATTTTGGTGCACCATAGGCATAATAAATGACTGCTATCATCTCAACAACTCCCTCTTTAGGCTTACGCCTCCCATTCTATAGATATTGATTATCATTGTCAATTAGAGAGGGAATCCTTATATATCAAATACTAGCATGGCATTAATTAATGCCATTATCATTTAAAAAGCTGTAGAAAAAAGTCTACCTTTTCTACAGCTCCGTTTAATTATTTAATTACTTCTGGCTCTGGATAATCGACACCTTTTGTATCCACTTCCACTTTCTTGATTTTTTGATCTTCCAATGGCTTGTCTGCTGCATCTCGCTCAACTGCAACAATGGCATCTGCCACTTCAATACCTTCAATTACTTTACCAAACGCTGCATACTGCTCATCAAGATGTGGCGCATCCTCTACCATAATGAAAAATTGCGAGCCTGCAGAATCTGGATCTTGTGCACGAGCCATTGAAATCACTCCACGCTCATGCTTTAAGTTATTGTCAAAGCCGTTTGCAGCAAACTCTCCTTTAATGCCATAATCTGGGCCACCTACACCTGTACCTTCTGGGTCACCGCCTTGAATCATAAAGCCTGGAATTACTCGGTGAAAAATAAGTCCATCATAAAAGCCCTGCTCTACTAAAGAAATAAAATTCGCTACAGTATTTGGCGCTACAGCAGGCTCTAATTCGATAACGATTTTCTCATCATTGTCCATTGTGATTGTCACGATTGGATTTTCCTTCACATCTGCTATATCATTTTTTTCGCTTTCTGGCTCAGCTGCTCCATCCTCTTTATCATCCTTTGTCCCACATGCTGCAAGCGCAAAAACCAATGTTAACAAAGCAAACATCAAATAAAGTTTTTTGTTACGTAAAAACATTTTGCCAACTCCTTTTCTATATTTCGCACTATTCACTTTACCGTAGAATGAGCCGATTGTGAACTATCTACTCCTTCTGTAAAAAGGAGCTTGGCTGCCCTACACTATATAGCTGTAAGCAATGCATCGCTCTCGTACAAGCTGTATAAAAAAGTCGACGCACACTTTCATCTCGATACACTGATGCATTATAAATAATTACTGCCTCAAACTCAATGCCCTTCGCTAAATATGCTGGAATAACGACAACACCTTGCTCATACTTTGGTGAGCTATTTTTTAACAGGATGATATCTTCAATAGCTGTTAATGCTTCATATGCATGTTTACTTTCCGCTGCCGATTGACAGATAATTGCTATGCTCTGATAGCCTAAGCCTTTCAGCTCTTCAACCTTCGCCTTGATATCGAGATGTAGCTCCTCCTCATTCGCTACTTGTGTCACAACAGGCTGCTCTCCATCACGATCAAAAGGAATAATGTGCTCACCTTGTGGAATGAGCTGACGTGTAAATTCAATAATTGGCTTTGTTGAGCGGTAACTTTGCGCCAAATTGATAACTTCCATTTCCTCTTGTCCATATAAATGCTGCAGCACATCAAAATTGACTACACCACTCGCATGTGTAAAAATCGCTTGATTAAAATCCCCTAACACCGTCATTTTAGCAATAGGGAATAAACGCTTAATAAACTCAAATTGAAACGGTGAGTAATCCTGTGCCTCATCAATAAAAATATGCTTGATGGACAGGTTCGTTTGAAAGCCTTGAATCAACTCTTTCATTAATAAAAATGGTGTCGCATCCTCATAAAATAGTTTATCTTCTTCTAATGTGTCCACTGTTATCTGACAAATTGCCTCCCACATTAGTGGCAAGCGCTCCTCTAGCAATTTTTGCATCAGTGCTGTATCTGTAAATAATTGCTGATAAATACCCTTCATATCAATAAAATGCAATGCAGCAATGCGCTTTTTCAATGGCTTTAATTTTTGATGGACTAAAAGCCTTGCTAGCATTTTTGGCTCCATTTCATAATCTGTTACTGAATCGCGATTAAAGCCTTTCTTTTTCGCTAAATAAACATAAGCTTTATGATATTCTTCGTTGCTCAACAGCTCGATTTCATCCTCTACCCAAGGCCTTGACCACTCTCGCTTTTCAAATTCCTTCACTTGCGTTAGCAGCCAATTCTTTGTTTTTTCAAGACGATGATGAAATTTCAATGATGTTTCATAGCTATAAAAATGTGCAGCGATTTCCTTTGCTGTCACGATAGATTTTTGTCTAAACATAATATCTTGAAACAGCATACCCGACAGCCCCAGCGATTCCTTATAAGATTTAATCACCTCAAAAAAGCGTACAGATGCTTTAAATTGGATAGCTGCGACCCTTGTAGCTGTATCCATTGTCGTCAATAAATATTCCAGTTGGTCATAAGGGTTTTCAATTTGAAACTCTTTGCTCAATCGATGATTTAAATATTCTTGAAATGTCACCTGCTGCATATTTTCTTCCCCAAGCTCTGGTAGTACATTCGATACATAGCTATTAAACATCGCATTCGGTGAAAATAAAATAATTTGCTCTGCATTCAAGCTGTCGCGGTATTTATATAGTAAATAGGCAACACGCTGCATTGCAGCAGATGTTTTCCCACTACCAGCCGCACCGTGTACAACAAGCAATCTACCTTTGTCATGACGAATAATGCGATTTTGCTCCTGCTGGATTGTTGCCACAATGCTATGCATATATTTATCTGTGCCTTTACCTAAAACTTGCTGTAAAATTTCATCACCTATCGTTAGACTTGTATCAAACATAGATTGAAGCTCACCCGCACGAATTAAATATTGCCATTTCTTCTCCAGCTGACCATAGATGATGCCTTCTGGTGTTTTATATTGCGCAGGTCCTGGCTGATAATCGTAATATACGCTAGAAATAGGTGCTCGCCAATCATAAATAAGGAAATCCTCCCCACCTTCATCCATCAATGACGAGATTCCAATATAAATTTGTTCTGTAGCACTATGTCCTTGCTCTGTAAAATCAATTCGCCCAAAATAAGGAATGTTCTGCATACGCTGCAATACATCCAACCTTTTTGCAGCATGCTGATGGGTGCTTTGACTGACTGCCAATGCTTGCGCTTCCTGTCTTAATCCAATAATCGTTTCAAGAAAATCATCGAAAGTGTCCGTATTCACTTTCACTTCATCCCAAAAATGCTTACGAATATTCATCACATCACTTTGTCGCTGCGAAGCCTCCTTCTCCAGTCGATTCATTTGTGATGCAATCGTCTTCATCACACCATTTACATGCTTTTGTTGTTGTTGAAATAATAAATTCATAGCATTCACTCCTTATGGGTTGACTTGCAATAAACGATACGCTATAATTATTATAGGGATATTTTATACTATTTACAAAATTAGCGTATAACTATATAAATTTATCATAAAGACGCAGTTTTTGCAATGCGTTTTTAGTATGGACTATATTTAGCATTTATATTATTTTTCAAAAAACAGCAGCACGAACCACAATGAAGGTTCGTGCTGCTGTTTTAATTATACCTTCCTCGCTCTCACAATTAAAAATGACGGGCGCCGCAGTTCTTTTTGGATTTTAGGCAATTGCTTGATTGCTTCCTCTGTTGGCTTAGGCTCAATTATTTTTTCGATTTGTAGCCCATGCTCAATCAATGTATTTACAAGCGTAGACAATGTATGGTGATACATTTCAACACCCTCAACAAACCAATCCAATTTGCGTAAGCCCTCACTGTGATAATCATCGACTGCATAATGCACTAGGTTTTTGTGCTCATCTAAGCACCATCCCGTTTGCGCCTTGCTCGCTGTCACAATCGGATGCTGAATCGAAAAAAGTAAGATGCCATCCATCCGCAATGCCAAACTAATTTTTTCAATAAGCTGCGAAAAATCAGCAATATAATGAAATGCTAATGAGCTGCTAATCAAATCTATGGAAGCAGCAGGCACTGTAAAATCCTCAAAGGGTACCTGTTTAAAATTCAAATTTGCATCAGTATAAAGGCTCCTAGCCATAGCAATCATATTAGTGGAAATATCAATACCTGTTACATGCTTTGCGCCTCGCTCCATACAGATTGCCGCAAAATCCCCCATCCCACAGCCAATATCTAATACTACCTTATCCTTTACATCTGGCATAAGCGTAAAAAAATTAGGCTTTTCCAATAAATTATTATAATTATGTTCCTGTGCTCTTAATGCTTTATATTGCTCAAAAAAATCATTGTTGTCATAAATATTTTGCTTCATCCTTGCCTCTCGTTTCATCATAACGTTATGAAGTATTTGCGCAAATTCATTATCACATGCCCTCTTACAAATAAATAGACTTATAATTCAGTTTTTGATAGGATGTAGATAGAGGCATGTCTTCTTTAAGAAAATAACAAAAGGCAGAAATCAATGATGATTTCTGCCTTTATTGTTGTATTGGAAGTTCTTAATAAACCAATACCCCTTTATCCAAAACAGATTTATTTTGCACTGAATTCCCTGTAATGTAGAGCTTTTTCAAATTAGCTAGCTTCACCAATGGCTCAATATCGCTAATTGCGTTATTTTCCAGATGCAGTACCTCGATTTGCTGCCATTTTTCCATAAAGCTTAGCGATTGCAATGAACCTTCCTGCATTGTAAAAGAACGCAGTGCTGTCATATTGGCGAAATATGGCACCATTTTATTGTCATCATTCAACCAATCACCGCTACCTAGCTCAAATGATGATTTATTCAATGTTAAATGCTCTAACGTATTATTTTCCAATGGCTTGTCATCCGTAAAACGGAAATAGCATTCTGTACAGCTTAGCGCTTTAACATGCTGCAAAGTAAATAATTCCTTCGTTTCATTAAAGAAATACGCCTCATTTAAATCGAGTGCTTGCAAGCTAGGTAATTGATTAAGTGCGCGAATATTAATTAGCTCCTCACTCTCAAAGGTCGAAAGCCGCTCTAGATTTTGGAATTTTACTAACTGCGCTACATCAAAATCATCATTAAGATAAACGGTTAATTCCTTTAAAGCAGGTGCCTGTAGCTTTGGTATAAGCGTATCCTTTACTTCTGCCCTCTGAAGATTTGGTGTAACAATTACTGGCATATCTGCTTTAGAATAGCCTGTTATTTTCAATTCCGTTAAAGAAGGTAGGCTACCTATAACTTCAAGCGAATCTATTTCTGAGTTGCTTTCTAAAATTAGCTTTGTCAAAGACTGCTTATTTCTAATAGCCTCTAAGCTTGTAACATACGTATAATTCAAGTGCAGCATCTGTAAATTTGGCATACTTTGTAGAAAATCTAATGTTTTTAAGCTTTGTGCATGCTCTATAGTGAGCTCACGCAATTGGCTTAATGCATACAATGCACTAAAATCTGTCGTATCTGTATAAGCAATTTTTAAGGCTTGCAAATCTGTTAATGAGGATAGCCAAGTCAAATTGTCTACATAACGGATGGCAAAGGATTTTAGCTTTAGCTGATTAAGCACATGGAAATCTGTTACCGATTCATCCATATATGTAATTTCAAGTGACTGCAAATTTGGAAAGTCGAGTAATAATGCAAGCTCATTGTTGCTTCGAATTTGTATAGAAAGCTCTGTAATCTTTGATTTATCCCCTATAAACTCGGCAATTCTAGAAAATGATTCATTGAAGGCACCTGAATAGCTTTTTAAACCTTTCAAATGCCCAAAGCTTAATTGCTCGCTTTGTTGAATATCATATTCATCATTTAGCTGTAGCTTTGTTAAGCCTGTAAGAGCTTCAAAATCCTTCTGGTCGATCTTCTCTTTATTTAATAGCTTATCCAGTAATGTATAGCTGAATATTTCCGCCTGCTCATTCGAAAATGGGTCATCAAAGCTGTAGTCAAAATGCCATTGATCCTCCAATTTTCGAGCAAAGAAATAACGAATCGTCGCGATTTCCTCCTCAGTAGGCAGTGCCTCTCCTTTGTTGAAAACATCTTTTAGGAAAAAGAGAAGTGGTTCACTTTCAGGCATTGTTCGAGCTGCTACCTGCACATTATCTGTATCCTTCATATCTACTGCCAAAAAATATGCCATAAATGCCACTATGATGATGATTGGTATGAATAACAGCACCTTGAAATTGGGATTTACATGTGGAGCCTGCTGAGGACGAGCCTCCCCATAATAATTGTTAATTGTTTGATTAATATAGTACACCTTATTTTCTTTCAGCAACAATTCTGTTTCACAGTAAGGGCATTTAATCGTTTGCCCCTCCTTATATTTCAGCTTACCATTGCAATTTGGGCAATTTAATTTCACAAACGCCATCAATATCCCCCCTTTTCGTTTATTTGTATTAAAACAAATTTTTACATAGATAAAAATAGGATAAGATACCCTATTACACTTACTGTTCTTTACGTTGAAAAACGAAAGAGGGTTTCATTATAGCTTGTATTTTTCATCACTATCCATTATTATATATCTTAATGATATATATCTTTTAGATAGGTGGAGCGATATGACAAAATACAACGACACAACATATGCACTACTCGGCATACTCACGACTGAATGCAAATCAGGCTATGCGATTAAGCAGCTCATTGATCGAAGCTTGAACCATTTTTGGAAAATTAGCTATGGGCAAATTTATCCAACGCTTAAATTAATTTCACAGGAAGGATTGGCGGAAATTCGTACTTCCTCAGGCAATGGGCGACCTGATAAAAATGAATATTATTTAACGGAAAAAGGTATAGAAGTATTAAAAAATTGGTTAGAGCAGCCAATTGAGCATTTTCCAACAGAGCGTAATGAGGTTTTACTTAAATTATTTTTCGGTCACTATCAATCTTATGAAAAGCAAAAATTGCTGCTACAAAATTATAAAGAGGCACTTGCAGGACGCTACCAAACTTATGTAGCAATCGAACAAGCAATTCAACAAGATACGAGTAAGGATGCTATGTATTGGCTGTTCACATTGGATTATGGAAAAAGGACAACTCAGGCTGCAATTGATTGGTGCAATTTTACATTGGAAAAACTTAAAAAGGAGGAGTAATACATGGTGGATAAAGTTTATACTGGGCGTTATACAGTTGATAATACAGAGGATATTGTCGTTTTTATTATTGGTATGCGCGTGAATAATCGTCTTGCTGTTCATAAATGGTTTCCTGTATTTAAAGCGATGCCCGCTATGATTAAGGAGCTTTACACACACAAAGAGGAATTAGGGTTTTTATCGATGGAAAGCTATTTTGGGCTGAAAACAACAACGATGATTCAATATTGGCGTTCTCTTGAGGATTTACTTGCTTATGCGAAAAACGAAAAGCACTTAGCTGCATGGAAGCAATTTAATCAAAGAGCAGGCAATACCGAGACAGTAGGCATTTATCATGAAACCTATCAAATCAATAAAGGCACATACGAATCCATTTATGTAAATATGCCACTTTATGGCTTAGGAAAGGTTTTACCTCATATTCCTGTTATCGCTGAAAAAAGCTCTGCTCGACAACGCTTTCATAAGCACTAGGTAGCAATTTAGAATTAACAATCTATTCATTACCGTATTTCATATCGAATTTCGGAAAGCACTTTTGAGCTGTCTTTCCGAAATTTTTTATCTAACTCCAACTTCTTTTTAACGAATATCGAAAACCGCATCAAATTCTATAACTACTGTCATTCTATTTATCACTAACAACCTTTACTTCCCCAAGCGAGGTCGTATGTAAAAATGCTAACCTTTCCGCCATTTCCTTCGGTGAGCTTTGAAAGCCTTGCTTAATCCAATAAATAAACAAGCCTAAAAATGCGTATGTGGCATAGGCATTGACTGCATCTATATCGAACCATACCTCATCCTGTAAGCTTAAATCTTTACGGCTAATACTGCCCATTGTTTCACAAAAAATATTTTGTGAGCCTGGAATAACTTCCCCCATCAGCATAAGCGAAAAAATAAATTGATTGTTATAAACAAATTCGAAGATAGGGATATTTGGCGTAGGGTCTGCAAGTGTAAAGGACTCCTTCCCCTTATAGCTATCGCGATAATACTGTGCAAGCTCATCTAAATAATCTTGAAAAATATCTGCCAATAGCTTTGTGCTATCTTCATAATGCGAGTAGAATGTGACACGGTTACAGCCTGCAACCTTTGCAATTTCTGTTATTGAAATATCTTTAAAATTCTTTTCTTTTAATAGAGTTAACATTGCACCTTTAAGCTTTGTGCGCGTTCTGACAATGCGTCGATCTTCTGCTGCCATTGCTAAAATCACCTAATTTCATACAATCTTTTGTACAAATTATAACATGTTGTCTAAAACGTTGCTTTTCATCACAAGATGATAAGGATTTTAAATTGACACTTCCTAGATAGTTCTGTTAATTTACAAATGTAGTTTATTTTAAATAGAATAATTAACATAAGGAGGAGCTTAAATATGGCTCGTTTAGAAGGTAAAGTAGCAATTATTACAGGAGCGGCCCAAGGTATGGGCGCTGCTCACGCAAAATTATTCATTGAAGAAGGCGCTAAGGTCGTTATTACTGATTTAAATGAAGAAAACGGGCAAGCTTTAGCTGCAGAGTTAGGTGAAAATGCCGTTTTCGTTAAACAAAATGTAGCAAGTGAAGAGGATTGGGCTACAGTTATTGCAAAGGCTGAGGAAGCTTTCGGTCCAGTGAATGTGTTAGTGAATAACGCCGGTATCACGATGGCAAAATCTATTCTCCAAACAACAGCTGAGGAATACCGTCGCATCGTAGAAATTAACCAAGTGTCTGTATTTTTAGGCATGAAGGCGGTCATCCCTTCGATGCAAAAAGCGAGTGGTGGCTCTATCGTCAACATTTCTTCATTAAATGGTTTAGTGGCTGGTGCAATCGGCTACACAGATACAAAATTTGCAGTGCGTGGCATGACAAAGGCGGCTGCTATTGAAGGTGCTCACTACAATATCCGTGTAAATTCTGTACATCCTGGCGTTATTGCCACACCAATGGTTGTACAAGAGGATACAAAGGCGGCTGTGGAGGAATTTGCAAAGCATATTCCATTACAGCGTGTTGCACAGCCTGAGGAAGTATCGAAAATGGTGCTATTTTTAGCATCTGATGAATCTAGCTACTCTACAGGCTCTGAATTCGTCATTGATGGTGGTATTTCTGCACGTTAATTTATGACTGCTGGATTAATCCAGCAGCCCTCTTTTATTTTCATTAGCCAATAAATATGTTATCTTTTTGCAAGACACAGTTTTGAAAGAGAGGCTATTTATTTATGAAGCAGGACAATTTTTGGCTTGATTTACCAAAGCCATTTTTTATATTAGCACCGATGGAAGAAGTAACAGACGTTGTATTTCGTCATGTCATTGCTGAAGCAGGACGTCCCGATGTCTTTTTTACAGAGTTCACAAACTCAGCAAGCTACTGCCACCCTGATGGCGTCGAGAGCTTACGCGGCCGCTTAGCTTTTACAGAGGACGAGCAACCGATAGTTGCACATATTTGGGGAGATAATCCTGAGCATTTCCGACAAATGAGTATCGGCATGAAAGAACGTGGCTTTAAAGGGGTAGATATTAATATGGGCTGCCCTGTTGATAACGTAGCAGAGCGAGGGAAAGGAGCGGGCTTAATTCTGCACCCTGAGCTAGCCGCTGAAATTATTCAAGCTGCTAAGGCAGGTGGGTTGCCTGTTAGCGTCAAAACGAGGATTGGCTTTACAGAAATAGACGAATGGCGTGAATGGCTATCCCATATTTTGAAGCAAGATATCGCCAATCTCTCAATCCATCTCCGCACACGCAAAGAAATGAGCAAAGTTGCCGCACACTGGGAGCTCATTGCAGACATCAAAAAATTGCGTGATGAAATAGCTCCTAACACATTGCTGACAATTAACGGGGATATTCCTGACCGCACAACAGGGCTTAAGCTAGCTGAGCAATATGGCATTGATGGGGTAATGATTGGACGCGGTGTTTTTACAAATCCATATGCCTTTGAAAAAGAGCCGCAAGAGCATAATGCGGAAGAATACCTCAGTTTACTGAGCTTACACCTTGATTTATACGACCATTATTCAAATGAATTCGAAACACGCTCATTTAGAGCATTGCAGCGCTTCTTTAAAATTTATGTGCGTGGCTTTAAAGGTGCAAGCCACTTAAGAAATGAGCTAATGAACGTTAATTCAACAGATGAGGCACGTGAGCTGTTAAAGCTATTTCACAGTGGCAATGTAGAGGAATAAATGCAAAAGGGGGCGCTCCCTTTGCGACGAGGATGGTGACAATTTGCTCCTGCGATTACTCGTCGCAGAAAAGCTCTATTGTGACCACCGCAGGAGCATAATTTTAAACAAAAATTGACTATGTAAAAAAGCGGAGCTGTTCAGAAAGTTCATTTTCTGGACGGCCCCTTTTTCATCGTCTGCTCATGCTGCAACAGCCATTCCTTTCTCCATAAACCACCAGCATAGCCTGTTAATGTGCCGTTAGAGCCGATAATGCGGTGACATGGCACAATGATGCTGAGCTTATTTTTTCCATTAGCACTGCCAACAGCACGAACCGCCTTGTCATTGCCAGTCGCTACCGCAATATCTTTATAAGAAACTGTTTGTGCATAGGGAACATCCGTTAAAGCGACCCACACTCTTTTTTGAAAATCAGTTCCTTCAAAGTAATATGGCACAGTGAATTCTTGGCGCTCCCCTTTAAAATATTCATCTAGCTGGTTATAGCATTCCGATAAAACTGGTGGCACTTCATCCTCTACTATGTTTTCCTTTTCCACAAATAATATTGAAAAGATTGCCTGTGCTGTTCCTACGATTTCAAGTGTGCCAAGTGGGGATTTATAGTATAATTTATATTTTTTCTCCATATAATGACCTCCAAAGGTAAAAGGTTGCGTATGCCTGCCAGCCTTGCCAATTCACTGCATAGCTTTCAATTTCGTCGATCGTGGGCTTATTCTCCAAATTCAGTATAACCTTTAGTGCATTATGCAAGCCGACATCGGTTATTGGAAAGGCGGAGCGTTGATGTAAGCAGCGCATCATCACATAATTTGCTGTCCATGCACCAATCCCTCTAATCGCTGTTAAAGATTTCTCCATATGTTGCTCTTGTAGTAACTGCTTCTTCGAAAGCTTACCATTCATTATTTCCTGTGCAATATGAATGATATATTCTGCCTTTCTTGTAGTAAATTGAAGCGACTTTAAGTCATCTACATTTAATGTCGCAATTTTTTCAACTTGAGGAAACTGCCAAAATGACTCTCCCTCAAACATAACACATTCTCCAAATTGCTCAATTAATCGCTTTTTTAATGTGTAGGCAAATGTTAAATTAATTTGCTGGCCACTAATCGCCCAAACAAATGCTTCAAACAAATCAGGGATGCAAACAATTCGCAAGCCTTTATATTTTTCAATAAATGGCTGTAATATTTGATTCTGCCTAGCCACTTCATAAAACTCCTGCAAATTTTGCTCCAAATCAAACCATTCCCAAATATACTTTGCGATTTTCTCACGCTTAGTAGCTGGAGGGATTTCCATAAGAAACTCTGATTTTATACAGCAATTAACCCACTCTACTTTACATAAAACACCTTGTATTAGCTTGTATACCGCCTGACCTTTTATGCGATGTAGTACCTCTAAATCAGAGCGATTTAAATAAATCAAGCATTCATCAAAGCTAAATTCTTTAGGAGGCACTATTTCGATATAAGCCTGATAGTCATTCCACTGCATATTGAAGCCCTCTTCTGTACTCACTAGGTGAGCAATTTTTTAAGTTACGGAATACTTTATAGAAATTAGACGGGCTATGAAAACCTACCTCATAACATATCTCCAAATTTGTTAGCTTTGTGCTATTCAAAAGATATGCCGCTTTATCAATGCGTATTTTCTCCAAATAGCTGCGTGGTGTTTCCTCAGTTTCCTGTTTAAATAAACGATCTAAATAATACGGACTTAACCCAATTTGCTCTGCTATATCGCTCAATGTTATAGGCTCCTTATAATGGTTCACTAAAAATGCAATAACTTTCCTTACAACCGCATCATGTGGCGAATGCTCAACTTCAGGCTGGCATCTTTTACAAGGGCGAAAGCCTGCTGCCTCCACTGCCTTCCTGTCATCATAAAATGCTACATTGACCTTTTTCGGCTTCCTTGATTTACAAGAAGGACGACAATAAATTTTCGTCGTTTTAACTGCTGTGAAAAACAGACCATCGTATTTATAGTCACAAGCGATAATTTTTTCCCACATCTCTTCAAATGTAAGATTAAGCTTCATGCAATCCACCGCCTTTATAGCATTTATTTTAACAAAAAACTATGCATCCTTTCGTCCTTATTCTTGTGGTTATGGTCGTTATTGATATTTATTTTTTAGGTTGTCACTCCCCACTCCACCTACTACCATTAAAATTAAAGGTAGGAAATTCATTATAAATTTCGGGATGCCCTCTAGCATTAAAATATTTGTATCAAAGAAATAATTAGAGCCCATAATCGCTAATTTTGCGACTAATAAAAACGCTCCTAATAAAAAGATGCTATCAAAAAAGCCTTTCCACTTTGGATATGCTAGCTGTTTGCTATCTTGGATTACTTTCTCTTTCAATTCCTCGTCACTCCTTAATAATTCATCAATGGTAATACCAAATAAATCACTTAATTCGATAATCACTTCGATGCTAGGATAGTTTTTGCCTGTTTCCCATTTTGAAACAGACTGTCTACTCACATGAATTCTCTCTGCAAGCTCAGCCTGTGACCATCCTTTTTTCTCCCGTTCCTGCTTTAAGCGTTCACTAAAAATCATGCTCTCTCATCGCCCTTCCTTACATTTTCAGTATTCAAAAAGTACGACCAAAAGTAAAGCTAGTTCTAGGCGCATCAAGGTGCAACCTGTAGTTGCTTTGCGAAAAAACCTGCAAGGACGAGTCCTTACAGGTTTTATCATCAGTTTATTGCACTTAAATATAAATCCAACGAAGCTTCGACCTCAGAGGCTACTAGCATAATAAAATCTTGGTAATCCTTCATTACATGAGATTTATCTAGAGCATTATAATATGCCAAACGATTTTCAACCTTTATCACAATTGGTGGGTAGCCATTTTTCATTAGTTCTAAATTTAATAATAGCCTTGAAGTGCGACCATTCCCATCAATAAATGGATGAATCCCTACAAAAATGACATGTAGCATTGCACCTCTTGTGATAGGATGCAACTGCTGTGCCTCCGTTTCATACCATATTATGAGTGCATTCATTTGTTCTTGAATTTTAAACGGCGCTGGTGGTGTATGCGTTGCACCTGAAATAAATACTTGTTGATCACGATAAACACCTGCATACTCATCATTAATTCCTTTTAATACAAGATGATGTAGATTTTTGATTTGCCATTGTGAAAATGGCTCCTCTTTTTGTACAACTTCTTCTACATAACGGATTGCATCTCGATGGTTAATAACCTCTAAATGCTCACGTAATGTCCTCCCTCCTACTGTAATACCTTCAAGCACTACTTTTGTTTCATTAATTGTTAAGGTGTTGCCCTCAATTGCATTTGAATTATACGTCCATTCTAAAAATAGCTTTTCTCGCAAGCTTTGCACTGTATATTTTGGTAAAGGCCGCTTTGCATCTAAAACAGCCTTCTTTTTATCTATTTGTTGAAACATGCATTCACCACCTTCTTCATTACTTATTATTTCATCATATCACCAAAAACAAACCGCAGGAAACCAAATAGGCTCCTGCGGCTTATTTATTTAAAACGCTCTGGGAAGTCCGTCATAATAACCTCTACGCCTGCTTCTACTAATTGCTTGTATTCGTCTTCCGCATTTACTGTATAAATGCGCAGTGGATAGCCAGCCCTCTTTGCAGCTTCACCATATGCTGACAAGGCGTATGGTGCTTCGCAATGAATAGCATTTGCACCAATTTCCCTAGCAATCCAAAGTGCATTTTCTGGCGTACCTAAAACTAAGTAACCCATCTCAATCTCTGCATTTTGCATGCGCACACGCTGTAAGCTAAATGGATTGAAGGAAGAAATAATAATGCGCTCCTGCAAATCGTAATCTTCAATTAAAGATAGCACCTTTTCTTCAAGTCCTACATACTGAATTTGATCGTTTTTTAGCTCAATATTTAAACGTAAATGATTGCCTTCCTCTTGCATCCAAGCGAGCACTGTATCTAGTGTCATTAAGCGCTGTCCTGCAAATTTTGAAGAAAACCAACTCCCCGCATCCAATTCCTCTAGCTCAGCTAGTGTAAAATCCTTTACAAAGCCTTGGCCATTTGTTGTGCGATCAACTTTTTCGTCATGAATAATCACGACTTCTCCATCCTGTGTCAATTGAACATCTAATTCAATGCCATCAACACCACTGCGCAATGCTTCTTCAAAAGCCAACATCGTATTTTCAGGAAATTGACCGCTTGCACCTCGATGTGCAAAAATTGCGGGTTTACTCATATTGAACGCCCCTTTTACTTTTTTCGATTCGCTAATTCAAGTGCTTGATTTGTTTCCTGTACCGCTTTGTTCAACGCCTCTTCAGGCTTTGCTCCTTGGTATAAGCTTTCCATTGCATTTACTACTTTTTGTCGTGCCTCTGGGAATACAGAAATTAATGCACCCTGTGTTGCAGCTGTTGGTTTTGTAGCAGCTAATTGATCTACAGTCACTTTTAATTGCGGGTATTTTTCCCATTCCGTTTTTACAATGTCTTCATTATATGCATCCGTATTAATCGCAAAATAGCCTGTGTTTACATGCCATTGTGCTTGTACCTCTGCTGATGTTAAGTATTTCATAAACTCCCAAGCTGCTTTTTGTTGCTCCTCTGCAATACCGTTTGCCATCCATAATGAAGCACCACCGATAATAACACCTTCCCATTCAGTGCCTTCTGGAACAGGTAAATAGCCTGCGCCTACTTCGAATGGTGATTGCTCAACCATGCCTCGCACCCCTGCTGATGAATCCAGATACATTGCAATTTTACCTGATTGAAAGGCTGCACGCATATCATCCCAGTTTTGTCCTGTGTTATAGAATGTGCCTTCATTATACATCTCACTAATTAAATTAAATACTTTTTGACCTTCTGGACTATTAAATACCGCCTCTGTTGCATTGCCTTTACGTCCATTTTCCTTGTTTACAAATAAACCGCCTTGTGCTGCAATTAACTCTTCAATAAACCAGCCATAGTTTAACACTGAGAAGCCGTATTGCTCATCTGTTGTTAATGCTTTTGCTGCTGCTTTTAATTCCTCATATGTTTTTGGTGGGTTTTCTGGATCTAAGCCCGCCGCTTTAAATGCATCTTTATTATAAATTAAAATCGGTGTAGATGAGTTAAATGGCATTGAATATTGTACGCCATCTACCGCATAGTAATTCGTAATATTTTTTTCCCATTTGCTTGTATCATAGTTTTCAGCATCAATAAATTTTTGAACAGGCTCAATTTTCCCCGTATCAATCATATACTTTGTGCCAACTTCAAATGTTTGCATAACTGTTGGTGCATCCTTTGTGCCTGCAACTGTATTAAATTTCGTAATCGCCTCTTCATATGTTCCTTGGAAAATTGGTTTTACGACGATTTCTGCCTGTGATGCATTGAAATTATCTACTAATGTATTCACCACTTTTTCTAAATCACCGCTCATTGCATGCCAAAATACTACTTCTGTTTTGCCATCTACCTTTGGTGCTTCTACGTTTTTCTCACCCTGTGCTTCCTCTTTATCTCCACATGCTGCTAGTACAACCGCAAAAACCGTTAATACCATAAATAAAAATAACTTTTTCATTTTCATAAACACTCCTTTTATTTTACAGCGCCTCGCATAAGGCCTTCCTGCAATCGTTTTTGTCCTAAAAATAGAAGAATCAATGTTGGCAAAATAACCATAACAACACCTGCCATCACGACGCCCCATTCAGTTGCTATTTCCTGTGTTTGCATTTGCTTTAAGCCAATTTGCACTGTGCGCATTTTTTCGTCATTTGTCACAAGCAATGGCCATAAGTACATATTCCATGCAGATAAAAAGCAGTAAATTGCTAATGTTACGAGGCTTGTTTTAGAAACAGGTAAAACAACCTTCACTAAAAATTGCCATCTACTAACACCCGCTACTTGTGTTGCCTCATACATTTCTAAAGGAATCGTTTTAAACTGCTGACGCAATAAAAATGTGCCGAATGCCATTGCGAAAAATGGTACAGATAAGCCTAAATATGTATCTGTCCAGCCTAATGCACGAATCGTTTGGAAGTTTGGAACCATCGTTGCCTCCCAAGGGATCATCATTGTCGAAATGAACACCATAAACAATAAATTTCTGCCTTTAAATTGAATAAACGTAAAGGCGAAAGCTGCTAGGCAACAGAACAGCACTTGTCCAAGCATAATTAGCGTCGATACAACAAGGCTATTCAATAAATAGCGCATGAGTGGTACTTTTTGCACCGCATTGATATAGTTGGTCATTTCAAAGCTACTCGGAATGATTTTCCCTTGCAGCACCTCTCCCCCTTGCATAAAGCTAATAAAGAAGGCATACAAAACGGGGAAAAACATAATGAATGCTGAAGCAATTAGCAGCACATATAGTACAATCTTTTTCCAAATGCTCATTGATAATGCACCCTCTTTTCTCCCCATTTAAATTGCAGGATTGTGACAATTAGGATAAAGGCAAATAATAAAACCGCCTGTGCACTCGCTGAGCCGATATTGAAATTGACAAAGGCATCCTTATAAATGGAGTAAACAATTACATTTGTAGATTCCATTGGTCCACCCTTTGTTAAAATATCGATCTGTCCAAATGTTTGAAACGAGTTAATTAATGAAACGGTCACGATAAATAGCAGCGTTGGTGATAATAAAGGTAGCGTAATTTTACGCAATGTGTAAAAATCACTAACCCCTGCAATTTTCCCGCTTTCATATAAGTGCGTATCAATATTGTGCAAGCCTCCAAGTAAAATCATGAAGCTAAAGCCTGTGTTCATCCAAATTGTTGAAATTGCTACCGCCATTAAAGCCGTATCAGGATTCAATAGCCATTGCATTTCTGAAAAGCCTAGCGTTTTCATAATTAAATTTCCAATACCTACTGCTGGGTTGTAGATAAATAACCATATCACAGAGGAGGCAGCAACACTCATCCCCATTGTTGATGAGAAAATTGTGCGGAAAAAGCCGATTCCCTTTAATTTTTGATTCGCTAATAATGCCAGAAATAACGCCAATACTATACCTGCTGGTACTGTATATAAAACGAATAAAAAGGTTGCCTTCATGCTCGTTCTAAAGGACTCTGATTGCAGCAAATTGCTATAATGCTCCAAGCCAACAAATAGCTCTGCATTGCCTTGTGCGTCTGTTAAAAAGAAGCTTAAATAAATTGTTTTTAGCATTGGGTAAAACAAAAACACAGTAAACAATAAAATAGATGGCAAAAGATACAACATGCCTTCAACAAAGCTTGGTATACCTTTTCTAGCCCTCACCTTCTTTGCAACGCCTTGCTCCTTTGCTGCAATCATACAGTAACCTCCGTTGAGGCAAGTAGCTCTGTCACTTCAATGCGCTTTTCTGTTGCGAAATCAAACAAATGTAAATGCGCTGTATCGACTTTAAATGGAATCTGTTCACCTGCTTGGAAATTCCATTGTCCTGCCCATTTAGCAATCCACTGTTCACCATTTAGTGAGAACATAATTAATGTTTCTGTACCAAGTATTTCAACATGCTCCACTTTGCCAAGAAATGAAGGCTTGTCACTTCCTGCTGGTGCAATATGCTCTGGTCGAACGCCAACATACACTTTATTATTTGCTGTTGCTAAAGTAGCTAGCTGCCATTCATCCGTTATTTGCAATACTTGTTGATTAATTGTCGCCTCTATCATATTCATTGGTGGTGAACCGATAAATGTTGCGACAAATTTATTTTCTGGATGATTATAAACGTGTAATGGATTTCCGATTTGTTGAATATTCCCGCCATTTAACACCATCATACGGTCAGCCATCGTCATCGCCTCAATTTGGTCATGTGTAACATAAATCATCGTCATACCTAATCGGCGTTGAATTTGTCTCACCTCTGAGCGCATTTTTGAACGTAGCTTGGCATCTAAATTCGATAATGGCTCATCCATTAAACAAATCGGTGCCTGAGAGGCAATCGCACGACCAAGTGCCACACGCTGTCTTTGTCCTCCTGATAGCTCGCGTGGCTTACGCTCTAATAAATCCTGTAAGCCTAATAGCTGCGCTGCATCCATACAACGCTTCTTTTGCTCTTCCTTTGAAATCTTTTTAACATGCAGTCCAAATGTAATATTTTGTGCAACCGTCATATGTGGAAATAGGGCATAATTTTGAAACACCATCGAAATATTGCGTTCATCCGGCCTTTTATATGTCGCTTCCTGCCCATTCATCATTAACATTCCATCTGTTACCTGCTCTAAACCAGCAATAATTCGTAGCAGCGTACTTTTCCCACAGCCTGAAGGACCAACGATAGCAAAAAATTCGCCTTCCTTCACCGTAAAGTCCATATTTTTTAACACGGTCGCTTCCGCATTGTATGCCTTTTTCAAATCCTGTACTTCAATGGCATTCATGTAAATCCTCCTTCGTGACATTCCTGCTCTATCATAGAGGATGGATATAAAGGGCACATAAAGCGTGTGTAAAGGAATATGAGGATTTTGTAAACAAAAAAGGAGCGTCCCAAAATGACTTTTCGGACGCCCTCTTCATTGTAAGAGGTTATTCTGTAAGATTTGTGGTATCTCTTTGATTCGCATATCCTTCCCTAAAAAAAGCAGCCAATTGCTAATGTCTTCGACTTCCTCCTCAATGGTTACGTCAATAAAGGCTTGCAAAATGGCTTCTGTTTGAAAAGCGTTTGTAAATGCTAATGTAAATTTTAATGGATGATATTTTTTGAATTGGGCAATTGCCTTTGGACCTAACTCAAGAATAAGGTTGATTTCCTCTTGCTGATTAAGCAATTTCTTCTTATTTATTTTCTTTTTCGGTATGAGGGCTTCTATATCCTTAAGATGGTCAACAGGAAAAATGCGTTTTCGTTCTTCTTCTAAATCAAAGCCTTCAATAAACCATAATCCTTTCTCATGGTAAAGATGTAACAGGTAAATTGAATAATGCCCCTCATTCAATGTGAGCTGTAAATAGCTATCTGAAAGAATCAATTGAATTAGCTTCTCTAGCATTGGATGTGGCAAATCAGATAGCTCAAGTAAATCGGGATTATGTGGGTTTGTCCCTTCAAAAAGCAGCAGCTGATTTAATAGTACAAGGTCATCCTGCTGTGTTTCTGATAGTAAGCCTAATAATTTCTCAGCTAAAGATTGGCGACTTTTTAAATATGGAAGCTGCTGATTTCTTGTTGCCATAAAAGCAATAAAAAGTGCCTTAATTTCGTTATCAGTGAAGCGCACATTGGGTAAAATAGAATTGTTCATCACAAAATAACCGCCAGCTCGCCCAACCTCTGCAACAAGTGGCATCCCCATCGCCTCAATTTCCTGAATATCGCGTATAGCAGTCGCGCGCGAAACATGGAACTCTCGCATAATTTCAGAAATAGTAAAATGGGAGCGATTGTTAATATAGCGCATCATGACATTAATTCGCTCTACTTTTTTCATGACGTCCTCCTAAACAGTATCATTTTTTGATACGATTAAACGTTATGATAAGTATATCAAAGGAAACACAAATTATAGAAAAGGAAGGTTTTACACATGGGAAACTATATTTTAGAAGAAAAAGAAGGCTTCACAGTTTTAGGAATAGGGGTTGAGCTAAAAAGCGATTATACCGATTATGTTGGCATCAACAAGGAAAAAGCGGATTTTTGGCAAGGGATCAAAGAGGATGGCACGCTAGATACATTAAAGAATTTAGCAACCAATGATTATCTGTTTACAGTCAATGAAGCAGTCAATAACAAAATGATGCACTATGCTGGCGTCATGACAAATGAAACATTGCCTGAAGCAACAAGAATCATTCAATTCCCTAAAGGCGAATATTTAGTGGTCAAAGGCGAAGCAGCTACATCTGAAGAATTAAGCAATTTGCTAACAGGCATCGCCTTCGGTCAAGCTTTACCAGCTGCGCAGGAGGTTGCTTATGTAGGCGGTCCAAACACAGCGGTTGAAATGGGTGAGAAGGATGGCTTAGTATTCGGGGAAATGTGGATTCCGGTTGTGAGGAAATAAATATTTAGAGGGAAGGCACATAAACGTGGCCTTCCCTCTATTTTTTGCAGGTTGCTCTCTCTACCTACAAATCCCATTAATTTTACTAATTAGTTCCCTTCGGCTATTCACATCCACTTTCATAAATATTGATTTTAGATGATCCTGCACAGTGTAAGTCGATATGGAAAGCTCATTCGCTATACATTTTGTTGATTTGCCCTCTAATAGTAACCTAATTAAGTCATATTCTCGGCTTGTTAAATGATAAAGGGATAACAGTATTATTTTAATTTCATTCAATGAAACTCTCTCAATTAATACAGCTAGTTGCGAAGACGATGTAGATAACGGACTAACGGTTAAGGTCACAAAAAAATGATTAAAAGCATACATCATCATTTTAGATAAAGAGCCATTATTCTGCGAACAAATAGCACGAATAGGTCTTGGCAAATGATTTTCGGTTATTTGCTCTTCTTGTCTTAACCACGTTAAAAAGTGGTAACCCGCTTGATTAGTGGAAATAATACTTAATGTTTGATTTAGAATAATAATCCCTGTTTCCATAGCCGCTTCTTCCAATGGCTCTGTTGTTTGATATTGATAAGAAATAGATTCTTTTAACATTTGAGCAATAGATGTTAGGAACTGTTTCACGTCATTTATTTCTGTTTGGCTAAATACGCCTTGCCCTTCCATTCGATATAACGTCAAAAAGCCATAACAATGATTTTTATAAACGATGACTGCACGCAGCTCATCAATAAAGCCATGAGGAGACAAGATTTCTCGAAATCTTTTACTATGTGATGCATCGCCTCTCGTTGCTTCAAAAATTGTATTGCAATAAATTTTTTGCTCAAACAATTCCATATAGCGATTTACATCGGCTTCCTTATATTCATTTTCAAATAATTGTGGATGCAATAATTCAATGCGTTCATCCGTTATTGCCCCTGTGGATAATAACGTCTGGGGGTCAACAGTTGTAAAACAATAAGCCTCATAAGGAATTCTGCGTTTTATTTGCTCTAAAACCCTTTTTCGAACATGATAGGAATCTTTAGCTGAATGGATTCGCTGTAAAAACATGTACCCTTCCCCTTCCTATTCTAATAATCCCGCATTTATGGGATAGGTTTCTATTTTCAATTTTATTATTATAAATGAACATGCTAGAAAAGATAGGCGATGTCATAATCTTTTCAGCTTAAAGACTACCACACTTTCATAAAGGAGCTGTTTACTTTTGAATTGGCATGACAAGCAAGTAAAAACATACGATCAACAAATCTCAAGAAAAATTGCAGGATACGAATTGCTACATGATTTAACAAGTCATTTGCTTTCTATACACAGCCCGTCCATTCAACAAATGCTGATTATTGGCGCTGGCGGAGGACAAGAATTGGTGTCCTTCTCAGCACACCTACCAAATTGTCACTTTCTAGCACTCGATTCCTCTAAACCGATGCTGGCAAGGGCAAAGGAACGTACAAGGCATTTAAACAACTCCATCGATTTTGTTTTAGCTGATTGGGCCGATTATGAGGTGACTGCCCAATTTAATGCAGCAAGCTGCTTATTAGTTTTAAATTTTATCGATGGGCTTGAACAAAAAATAGCGTTTATCAATAAAATTTATCATACCTTACAGCCTCATGCAGTGCTATTTATTTCCATGATGATGAAGGATGCCGAGCAATGTATGAAATTGCAACTAAGCGCTTGGAAACATTACATGCAACAACAGGAAATATCAACTGAACATGCGACAAAGTTTGAAAAAAATTATCATAATACCTATCAGCTATTACAAGAAGATGAGCTTATCTCCATCTTAACTTCCTGTGGCTTTACATCTGTTAGCCGTTATTTCCAATCATTTTTACTAACAAGTTATGTTTGCATTAAGCAATAGAAAGGAATTTTTTATGGAACGCGATCAAATACTCATCGTTGGCGGTTATGGTCAAGTTGGTAGTATCATTTGTCGCCAACTTGAACGTATATACCCTGGAAAAATACGCATCGCTGGTCGAGATGTTCGAAAAGCTCAGTATTTAATTAATGAAAGCTATGGCTCTATTCAAGCTATCTCACTCGACATTTATAAACCATTTGATGCTTCAATTTTAAAACATATTAAGCAAGTAATTGTTTGTGTGGAGCAGCAAAACACTCAATTTGTGGAGGCTTGCTTCCAACAAGGAATTGATTATATGGATATATCAGCCTCTTATGCATTTTTACAGAAAATTGAACAACTTACATGTATGGCAAAGAAATATAATACAGCTGCCACGTTAAGCATAGGCTTAGCTCCAGGTGTAACCAATCTCCTTGCTAAACATGTGCAGCAAAAACTAAAGTCCACTGAAGAATTATCAATTTATATCATGTTAGGTTTAGGAGATTCACATGGAAAATCTGCCATTGATTGGACAATAAAAGAAACACTAGGTAATTTTTATCGCCGTGAAGGAAATAAAAGAGTATTGGTGGAAGGCTTTATGAAAGGGAGCAAAGTTTATTTTGGTAAGAAGTTAGGATGGCACGCTGCCTATGATTTCAATTTTGCTGACCAGCATGTGCTTCAGCAAACGTTATCTATCCCTACTGTCAAAACACACCTGTGCTTTGACTCGAAGTTTATCACGAAAAGCGTCCATTTTTTAAAAAAGACGAAACTGCTTCATCTTATCCCTATTCAAATATTAACTTCCTTGTTTTCTCACATTCATATAGGGAAACCAAAATTTATTGTAAAAGTAATTGGACGAAATCAGGGTGGGAAAATAAATGAAATACAAGTCCATGGTCAGCAAGAAGCACATGCAACAGCCATGATGGTATGCTTTGTTTCCCAAAAAATGTACGATTCAAAATACCCCTCTGGTGTCCATCATATCGAACAGCTTTTTTCTTGGGAAGAAATCCAGCCATTTGTAGCAACCGTTTTTCACCATTGAAAAGTTGCCTCCCACTTGCCTCATATCAAAGAAAGCCGTCTATATTAAGACGGCTCCTTCCACCTACTAGCTATTCTCTGCCTGTCGTTCGCTCAACATATCCACAATGTCATGCACTTGTCCTTGCAATGAAATTGGGTCTGAGAACCAAAAGCGATAGCCATCAATTTCAAACAATTTATTTTCTTTCACTGCCTGTAGCGTTCCCCATATAGAATCGCTGGCATAATCATAGGATTCTGTTTTCAAATCTACCGCTACGAAAACATAGTCACCTGCATAATCACGCAATACCTCGTTGGAAATATCGAGCCAGGGCTGCTCAGGGGCAACTTCCGCTGCTACTTTTTCTTGCATCGGCAATTCAAGCTCATTATAAATAGCCTTCCCTGTGTAGCCTGCCCCATAAATCGTAATTGTTTTCTGAATTCCTCCAGCAAATACGGTAATAGTTTCACCTGCCGGAATTAACCCTTGTGCTTTCGTTCGCGCATCAGCAATCTCTTGGTCAAACTGTTTTTCCCAAGCAGCAGCAAGATCTTCTTTCCCTAATACATGACCAATTTGTCGAACCTCATCTCGAACATTTGAGCCAAAGGTAATTAATACAGTAGGCGCAATTTTAGAATAGCTCTCCACATTTTTAGTGTTTCCTGTAATAATCAAATCAGGCTTTAACGAAACAATGGTTTCCAAGCTTTCTCCAATATCTTCTATTCCGTCAACTTTCCCTTCTAAATAAGGGCTTTGCATATATAGCCCGTAGCTCCCAATCGGCTTTATGCCCAATGCTAGTAAATGCCCAACATAATAATCTGTCACAATTCGCTCAGCATTGATAGGCACCTCTATATCGCCATTTGCAGCAGAAACGATATGCGTTCCTGTGCTCGACTCCTCTGTACTCGCTTGCTCTTTTTCTGTCGATTCTTTCGTATCATTGGTACTTTCACTTGTAGTGTCCGTGTTTCCTGCACTACTACAAGCCCCTAATAGCAGCCCAAATGCAAGCAACAAACTTGCCGGTACAGCTAAATGCTTTTTCAACATCATTGTCGATTCTCCTTCTCTAAAATTGAATTGATAACGATTATCATTTTCAATATAGCACCCTAATTCTGAATCAACAATGTCATATATTTTAGGATTAGATGGAATATCTTCACTTATATGCTTTTGCTTACGAAACGCAGATGGAGAAATACCCAGATGCTTTTTAAATGCCTTACTGAAGTAATAGACATCTTGATAGCCAGTCGCAACAGCAATTGAGCGAATAGGCATTTGTGTTTCAACCAAAAGCTGCGAAGCCTTGTTCATACGTAAATGAATTAAACAATCTATAGGACCTCTATCCAAAATTTGTTTAAAGCGATTCGAAAGGTGACCAGCACTACACCCCATCGCTGTCGCTAATGAATCAAGCGTTAGCGGCTCAGTATAATGCGCAAGCATATACTCCATCGTTGTTGTTACCAATGTAACGGGGCTAGAAATATTGAGCTGTTCAGCGGAAGATTGGCTTTGCTCAAGTATTTGAGAAACCCATTGATAAAGTAATACCTTCATCTGAAATTGGGCCAAAGCTCTCTCTTCTTGTACAAGCTCAAGCATCTTTTCCAAAATATTATGCAATATAGCAGGGTTAGAGGGAAAAATACGATACACTAAATGAAAAGGTGAATTCACCTTTTCATCGATATGCGCTTCATATGACAAAATAATATATTCCACAGCTTCCTTTCCAGTATGCCATTCAATCCAACTGTCAGGCCTAGCATGAAGCAACTGGATACCATAGACGGAAAAAATTTGTTCATCAAGTAATAATTGCGCACTACCACGCCTTATAAAGATGAAACTGCTATTAGAAAGTAAGGTAGCAGGAACTTTAGTATAGGGGGGCAAATTACTACGAGTAATCCCAGTAACTTGAATGTCAGCATACTGCCAAAAACTTATCAAATCCAACAATAACACCCCCTAATGTAAATATCCCTTTATTATTAATTATACTTGATAATGATTATCAATTAAAACTCCAAACCTTCTTTTAGATTAGATGTTATTTAAACAAATCCATCTTGTGGAAAAAAGCGGACTTGGCTTATCTATCGTACACAAAATCATTGAAATGCACGGTGACAGTATTGAAATTAATAGTAAGCTAGGTACTGTAATAACTTTTACTGTAGTTTGACCTGAGCTTTGACCAAGATTGTTTAATAGATAACCTCACTTCTTATTGCATAATTTCCACAATATCACACATGAAAAATGAGCGTTCTTTTTAACTTGTTATAGGGCACTTGCTTCTCGCAGTCAAATATCAATAAATACTTTAAACTCCAGATATCTTTAATGAATCTCTCTTAAAGTCTTTTTCTATTACACCTTTCACTTTCAAAAATTTAGAACCATAGAAAGAGCCGCTCTATAAAAGAAGGGCGACTCTTTCTATATTTATTTAAATCGAATTAAACGGCTTCCAACCTCAATTTCGTACCAATTGCAACGCCCTTTTAACCTCCTGAGCATCTTTTACTAATACGCTTTTCACATTCGGTCCGAACCACTCCAATGATGCATCTACCTCGGAAATGGAGCGTGCCGCTGCTAAAAATTCATCATAATCTACCGCACCTTCGAATAATGGAACCATTCCTTCTCTAGACCCCGCCGCTGCATAAACGTTGCTTGGAGAAAAAACATCAAGCTGTGCACGTGAAGCGATATTTTTAAAATGAAAATGTGAGATATGCGGGTGAAGTTGCTTCAGAGCGAAAATAGGGTTTATCTCTGACTCCCATATATGCAAAACATCAAAGTTTACTCTTAGGCTTGGATGATTCGTTTCTTCAAGTAACTGCATCGTTGAAGGTAGATTATCTGTCAATGTATTAGGATGCGTTTCAACAAGTAAATCTTGTCCTTTTGATTCAAGGTAATCACAGAGTATTCTAAGTCTGGAAATAAGCTCGTGTCTTTCTTCCTTACTTGTGTCTGCACTACCCTTTTTACCTACGAATGTACGAATCTTCTTCGTCCCCCAGTGTGTTGCAAGCGAGGATAACCTTTCTGTTTCAGCCATCATCTCAGCAATAGGTGCCTCTAATGGCAAGTAGTCACTAAGCATGCTCGTTTCCAAATCGTAAGAACGTAGCCAATCTGCTCCATAATGCGGTTCATCTGCTAAATTCTTTGCATGAGCACCCCACAGCTCGATTCCTTGAAAGCCTTGAGTTTTTGCAAAATGAGCTAATTGATCAATTGAGTAGAGATGGTGTCGAAATGAGATTGTACAGATTGATAGTTTCATATGATGACCTCTTCCTTGTTCTGTAATGTTAACCATGCGTGAAAACACTCTTGGAGCCCTTGCTTTATCCTGAATTCAAGGAGATTTTGCTCCTCCAACTTCGCAAAAATATCTTCTGCCACTGCTAAATCCTGTGTCATTGCAAGCTTCATCGCTCGATACTGAATCGTCGTATAACCATTTACTAGGCGCTCAATTTCATTACACCATGCCTCAAAGCCTGTCTCCTCACGTCCAAGAGCCTCCCAAAAGAATGCAAATGCATGTTCATATGCATATTTTCTAATAGCTAAAACGGGCAGCTGTTTTAATGCATTTGGAAGCTTTACTATATTTCCCCTCCCCTCAATATGCATTTTAATAATGTCAGTAACTGCTTCTGTCATTGGATTACTATGAAGCTTTATACATGTATTAAAATAAGCTTCAACCGTTTCTGTAGTTGGGGCAATAACTCTCTCAGCGTCAAAGTAATAGCCACCTTTAACAGTCGGCTCTTGAATAGCCGCTATAATTCGATTCTTTGGTAAAACACCCTCCCAGCGGAAATCAGGGTCATACATAAACCACTCCGCATCATTTTCTGTCGTTTCTAGCATGACATAATGCGGAAATGGGCGTTGATGAAATTTATTTTCTCGCTCTGGAAGCATTGATAAATCTAGCATGACCATCACATGCTGAGATGCTGTTTTATTCTCTAATAGGTCAAGTAATCGATTTACATTTTGCTCTTTTGATTGCTCTTCGTCATACCATTGGTAAAGCTTGATTCCATAGAGCATTTCATACCAGGTTTTGAAGAAATGATGCTCAATTCGATCTGAGTGATATGTTAGCACTCCATTTTCCAGCACATCAAAATCTGCGTCCCATACCCCAAAATAGTAAGGTCTATGGTCCACGCCTTGCGTTTTCTTAATCACTTCACAGACACAGCTTACAAAACAATGAACTTTTATCATTTTTTCCTCCGATTATGCTACCTTTTGTAATTTTTCTAAAAAGCTAACTAACGTTCCTACTGTTTTGAAATCTTTAGGGACGAGTATCTCATCAGGAATGGAAATCCCAAGGTCTAGCTCTATATGAAGAATCAGCTGAAGAACCATAATTGAATCCATATACAAATCTTCATTTAATCGAGCATCCTCATGAAAGGAGCTCAGAGTCGGTAGCTCTAATGAATTTTTCATAATTGTATAGATGCCCTCGATTAATTGTTGTCTTGTCATACTAATATGCCTCCAAGCTGTTTCCTACTTATTTTCCCATTTGGTAGCTTTTCGATTTCATGAACAAATGTAAACTCCATCGGAATTTGATGTGGCGCTAGGAATTGCTGACACCATTCCCTAAGTTCGTTTTCCTCAATTGGCTCAATCGCTACATATTGTACACAAACTCGCTCTCCTGCTAGACTGTTTTGCTTCTTATATACAACGGCTTCAATCACCTTTGGGTAATCCATTAAGACGTTTTCAACCTCTTGTGGATAGACATTCAAGCCTGCGACATTAATTGTGTCATCCATCCTTGCTAGAAAAGAAAGAACATTGTTTTCTATATAGCCAAGATCCTTTGTATAAATTGTTTGTGTAGACGATTCAATAATGATTTCACCTGGTGTTTGTTTATCCCCTGCTGTCACCTTCAAATGAGACAGAGGGTAACCCATTTCTTGCGCAGCTTCCACATTAGGATGAATCGCAACACATCCAGACTCAGAGCACCCATACTGCTGTAATACTTGATTAGATTTCTCTCTTAATGATGTCAGCCAATTTTGTGGCATGACAGTTCCTGACGTCATCACACGATCAAATTGTTGATTAACAGGTAATAACCGGCTTAATGTATAAAGTAATGCTGGTGCTGCATAGAGTATATGCTTAGGATGCTCTTTCAGCTTCTTCAACACATATTTAGGATTACTATTCGTAATAATAACTGGTATTGCACCTCTTCTTATACATGCCAAAACACCACAAATAAGCCCATAAGAATGCGTGACGGGACAAGCAACAATCGAATGGGTCATGGAATCTACAGGTAATGCCTTCACATAGCTTTCAATCTCTTCTTCTACTGAACTCCACGTTCGTTCAATACATTTAGGAGCTCCTGTCGTACCTGAGCTCATTTGAACTAATACTCCCTCTTGATTATTAAAGTGATTTGATAGTTCAATAAAACAATTGATTGATCGGAATAATAACAGATGACTACCTGCCGAAGAAGCGAAACGTATAGCCCCCTCCTTTGGCGTCGCTACATGGATTGGGACAACTGAGCCACCCTTTTGACGAATATATAAACAAAGGGTTATATATTGGAAAGTATCATCTGTACAAATAGCTATTCTAAGGTTATTACACTCTTTTAACTGAGGTAAGCTATCATATATTTCATATTGATTCTCAATATCCTCTATCGTATAAAATTGATCATTAACATAAAACATCCTCGTTCCTCCTTGTATCCACTTGTGCCAATGTATTGCTAACAATATGTCGAAAATTACCTTCCTCTTGATTTTGAAGCTTCTTTGCTAGCAAAGATTCAACATGAATATGCTTGTACGTATGTTGAAGCTGGTCATTTCTTGCGCCTAGTGCTGGGAATCGTTTAAAGTGCTTGTCTATCCCATTCTTCACCTGACGCCAAAAGCTTATTTCTTCAAAGCCATAGTGCTCCTCTAATAAATAAGAAAGCTCACTCAAATGGAACACGAATAATGTATCCATTGCTAGCTCTCGTAAAGCCTCTACAGAGGACATCCAATAGTAACGATCGACAGGTGCATCTTGAAAGCGTTCATGTATCGCTGCAAAGGCTGGAACAAGGCTTTTGTCTACAATAAACTCTTCATTATATTCAATGCTGTCATGGAAATCCCTTAGCACAACACGAGTAGGCCAGCCATTTTCATGTAACAAAATCACATTTTGTGCATGAGCCTCAACAGCAATACCGTGTGCCACAAGCAAGTGCCAAACAGGAATAACGCTCACTTCAATCAAGCGCTCTAGCCACTCCTCCGTTCCATATCGAAGTAACCAGTCTGCTATAAATGGACGTCCATCTTTCTCTAACATCATGAGCGCATTAAACGGTACAGCTCCCTCTCCTTCCTTCATATATAGGCGCACGCTTTCTCTCCATATTGAGCCAAGCTGCCCTTCTAGCTTTGCACTATGCCTTTTTACATCTGGCTCAAAAATGACCCCTGCATATTCTCCAAGCACAATTAGAGAAGCTTCATTTTGTAAATAATCATCTGAATGAATCACCTGTTTAAGCCATTCTGAAATATAAGGAGCAGCACAAACAGCATGTGTATGCAATTTTCGTAGTGAGGAAGTATTCACCATATTCATAGCGCATTTTAAATGTGCCTTTTGAGGATTTGAGCAATTCCATAATGCTCGTACCGATTGAGTTGCACGATAGTAATCTCCCTCCACATCTAAAGGAATTAAATCTTTTTGCTCAATTAATTCAGCAAGCTCGTCCTTCATGTTATGCCATTGCCAAGGATGAATTGGTAAAAACGTATATTCCTCATATGTTCCATCCGATAGCGCAAGCTTGGCAAGTAGTGTATTCCACATTAAATGCCCTAGCTCCCTTTGCCAAAAGCTTTCTTCCCCTTCAAGTACAGCGATTCGCATATAGCTTCTTCTCACCGCAGCCCATTGAAGGGGGAATTTTTGCTTTGCTTCAGGTCCATAATTTTTATGATCATCAATTGTAAAACCAGTTCGTGATTTAAAACATGGGTGGTATGGATGTCCTTCAATAATTTCAGATTCTAATTCTTCGTAGCTTGAACTTCTTCTTGATATGGGCATTTGAAGATGCTGCTCGTTCCATTCGCACAGCTTCCTTGTTAGATGAAGCTCTTTCAGTAATCGAGCTTTATCGCGAGGAGCTGCAACTAGCTCATTTACTAAATCTTCAAGCGTTGCCTCTAACAACGTTTCACCTTTTCCTACTAGAAAAATACGATCTTCCTTTATGCGGATGCGGTCAAATGCCGTTCTCCTTCCTTCACAACGATAGGTGCAATTCTTTCCGATAAGCGTAAAAAGTGCCGTCCATTGATCTATTTGAGTTTCTTCATATTCAATCAGCCCTTCAAAAATCATTGCTTCCACAAGCTGTCGCCTTATACGCAGCTCTGTTTTTTTAGAAAGTTGTTGCATATTCCGCCTCCTCATAATGCAAAATAAATGGATTGGGAATTTTCGTATATACTGCTTGTTCAAGCTCGGCCTCTAATTCATCTACATCATGGAATCTTGTTAATAAATTTGCTTTAAATGCGAGTTTTTCTTGTTTTAGAATATTACGAACAAATTCCTTGCCGAGACCTGCAAATTCCTTTTCCAACAATTGCAGTTGATTCATAGACCACTTCAAAAGAACCTTTTCATTAATAAGTTGATCTTCTCCAAAGCGAGCAATAAGAGGGAACAATTGATTCATAAACAAATAATAGGTAAATCGATCATGAATAAGGGTATCCTCGTAAAACAGCTCCTCTGTTTCACATAAAGTAGGCTCTATTACAAGAAGCCGCTTCTTATATTTTTTTGATAAATAATATCCTTGATTATCTCGATAATAATAAGTCGTTGGATAATCTGAAGAAATGTCTAACACACTATTTTGTTGATGGGCTTCAAGAGCAATTCCATACTCATCGTATAGCCTTAACGCTGGCTCAATAGCACATTTCCAATAAGCTTCAAACCAATCTAAGCTTACGCTTTCTACTGAACGACATTCTGATTGAGAAATTTTTAAAATAAGCTGATATAGCTTCGATTTTTCACTTTGTAGAGGCTCTTGTACAAGAGCTGCAAGCATGCAAATTCCTTCATCCTTTCCTTGAGGAAATTCATTTGAACGAAAAATAACCTCAAATCCTGATTCCTCCTGGTTAGGAAATTCTACAGTTATATAGGCTGGGTCATCAATCATTCGAAAAGATGAATACTTCTGTAAGAAATCAATCTTATTCATTAATTGGGCCATTACAATTCCAGCTTTTAGCTCATGTTTTCGGTTTACCCTCAATGAATTCGTTATTTTCACAGGGATTGAAAACTTATACATCATTTCTTCATTTGCGCTATATACCGTTCTTATTGAAGAGGTAGCTGTATAAAAAGATCCCATTGCACCTTCATATTTTATTAACCCTTCAGCTAGCGCTTTTTTTACATATTGTTGCTGTAAAAGCCACTGTGCTTGGAGCGGATGCATTGGAATAAGATAATCCTTCTTTGACATCACAAAGTCTGGGTGTAATTTTGTAATGGACTGGGAAATGAGCTCACTCGCACTTTTTTCTAAAATGGAGGACTCCTTCACCATTTGACGGTCAACATGAAAATAGTGAAGCTGAAATGAGCCTTGTAGCTCTGGAGCAAAATTCGTTTGTTGCCAATTTGCCATCCCTTGCCTGCTTTTAGGTGTTGGATGGAGCCAATGTCCAAATACGAGGGATTGCTCTGCTTCAATAAACGTAGCAATCATCCTGTCTTCCTTCTTATCCTCCAAGCTCTTTTCAATATAATTTGCCATCGTTTGGTAGCTTTCCATTAGCCGAAAAATAAGTTCGTCAAAATGAGAATAAAGTCCGCTACACCCATTTGCCTTAGCCATTAAGTGTAGCTCTTGGATAAGTATGATTAGTATCGTTAATCTATCTTCCACAAACCATTTTTGTTGTTGCGTACAATACTTCAACGCAATACCAAACCTATGTCTGCCAACAAGAGATTTGTATTCTACACCGAATGCAAAGCGGCTATTTTGCATTGGAAGCTCAAGCTCTAGCATATGTGCCTCTGTAATCAATGGAGTCAATGGCTGCTCTTTTATCCACTTCTCCCTCCTAACTAAATGTCCACTATTTACTTCTCGTATATAACAATTTATAAATGCCTGAAATGTTGCGTTTTCTGCAATCTGTTTAGCAGTTTGTTGCATGTAATTTACCACCCTTTCAAAGAGCTTACTGTTACAAATCGATAATGATTATCATTCTCCACTAAAAATAAAGGAGCTATCCAGAAAGCAGGAAATACTCCTAAGTAACGAAAAATCTAAGTCCCTCTTATTTTAAAAGTAAAGACCTGATCTACAATGTTTTCAACTTTATTAAGGAAATAAATTGCTGATCAATCATACTCCTTCCTACTTTAATTAAGGGTACTAGTAGATTATTTGAAATTATAAATATATTGATAATGATAATCATTATCAATAACATATTACATTAATTGGGTAAATTGGTCAACTACAAATTGAAATTTCAAATAGAAAATCATTCGTTGTTAGAAATATCAAGATAACAGGAAACAATTTTGTAGTGAATATATTCGCTGTTAATGGGAAACAATTGAGAGGAAATGTTACCTATTTATAATGAGGTTTTTCATAGCTAGTATATGCAGAGGTTTTAATATTTGAAATTCTCCTTTTTTGTTTTTATAATAAGTCAGTTGTTTGTTTATCAATTATGTCCAATTTTTTCGAGCTTGCTCAAAATGCACCTCTTTAAAATCTGCGACATCCACTGGAGGCTTAGGACAACAAGATATTGGTCACTCAGTCGTGGCGTTCTTAGACTGAGTTCTACTTTCTCGGCAGGGAGTTTGGCCCTCTCTCTAATCAAAGGAGCCTTTCAGCATCTATTCCCCCTATAGCAGTGGGGATTTCTGTATCTGCTGAGTCAAGTTAAACAGGAGGTTACATGTGCACTACATTATTTCTATTTTAGGTATTTTTGTTGTATTGTTTTTGGCTTGGTTGGCAAGTGCCAATCGAAAAGAAATAAAATTCAAACCAATTATTACGATGATTGTTATTCAAATTGTTTTATCGTTGTTGCTGTTAAATACAGAGTTTGGATTAATCATTATTAGAGGGATAGCCGCTATTTTTGGTACGTTGCTTGAGTATGCAAACGAAGGGGTTTCCTTTGTATTTGGGGGCTTAACAAACGAGGGACAATCCCCATTCTTTTTAAATGTATTACTACCAATTGTATTTATTTCTGCGTTAATTGGAATTCTTCAGCACTTAAAAATCTTGCCATTCCTTATGAAGGGCATTGGATTACTGCTAAGTAAAGTAAATGGCATGGGGAAGCTTGAATCTTATAATGCCGTTGCTTCATTAATGGTTGGACAATCCGAGGTTTTCATCACATTAAAGAAACAGCTCGGTCTACTTTCAAATCAACGCTTATATACTTTATGTGCTTCCGCAATGTCCACAGTATCAATGTCTATAGTTGGAGCTTATATGACGATGCTAGAACCAAAATATATTGTCACTGCTTTAGTTTTAAATTTATTTGGTGGCTTCATTATAGCGAGCATCATTAATCCATACACAATTGATCCAAGCGAGGATATTTTAGAAATCCAGGAGAATGAAAAGCAGTCCTTTTTTGAAATGCTTGGCGAATATATTCTTGATGGCTTTAAGGTCGCTGTTATCGTAGGGGCTATGCTGATTGGCTTTATAGCATTAATGGCTGGATTCAACCATGTATTTGAGCTATTATTTAATATCTCGTTCCAGACGATATTAGGCTATTTATTTGCTCCAATTGCATTGATTATGGGGATTCCTCTCTCAGAAGCAGTTAATGCAGGTGCCATTATGGCAACAAAGCTGTTAACGAATGAGTTTGTAGCAATGCTAGATTTATCTGGGGGCAATTTTCACTTTAGCGAACGAACAACAGGTATTCTTTCTGTCTTCCTCGTTTCCTTCGCTAACTTTTCTTCTATTGGTATTATTGTTGGAGCTGTTAAAAGCCTCAATGAAAAGCAAGGGAATGTTGTCGCACGCTTTGGCTTAAAGCTTTTATACGGTGCTACACTCGTCAGCATTCTTTCAAGTATTATTGTCAGCCTTATCTTATAAGCAAAAAAACCATTAAAACGCTTTAATTGGCGTTTTTAATGGTTTTTTAGTGAAAACTATTCAGCTGGAAATTTCGGTAAATAAATCATCGCTTTAAATAAATCACCATCTACTCGCACTAGGAATTTACCGTGCTGAAGATGAACAAGACTTTCAGCAATGGACAACCCTAATCCACTTCCTTGACTTGATCTAGATTCATCTCCTCTTGTAAAGCGTTCCATTAGCTCATCAGCTGAAATATTCAGTTCATATGCTGAAATATTTTTAAATGTTACAAGTAATTCATTCCCTAAATCTTCAACATCAATATACACCCTTGATGCAGGCTGTGCATATTTAAAAATATTCGAGAATAGGTTTTCGATGGCGCGCCATAACAGCTTTCCATCAGCCTTGGCATATACCTTTTCATTTGGGAGGGCTAGCTTAACATCCAATGCAGATGCTTCAATTTTTTCAGCCATTTCTCCAATTCCTTGTGTTAGTAATGAGACGATATCAATCCGCTCTAACTGAACAGGCATGCTACCGCTTGAAGCTTTCGCCGCTTCAAATAAATCATCTGTTAACTGCTTAAGCCTTTTTGATTTTTGATCTAACACATCTACATATTCAGCAATGCGCTCAGGGTCATTTTCTATTTTTAATAAATCGACATACGTAATAATGGATGTTAAAGGTGTCCGAATATCGTGTGAAACATTCGTAATAAGCTCTGTTTTTAAACGCTCACTCTTGATCTCACTATCCACTGACTTTTTTAAGCCATCTGTAATACTATTAATATTCCCTGCAAGCTGGCTAAATTCACCTTTCCCATCCACTTCAATGCGATGCTGTAAATTGCCATTTTTAATTTGCTCTACACCCTCTTTAATGCGGTTAAACGACTTCACTTTTTTCATCGCAAGCCACGCAGCTACGCCTATTGTAATAGGAAACATGAAAAACGTTGCTGCAACTACAATTGGATAGCCAATAACAAGTAGCACGATTTTCATACCTGTACTGCCGCTATCAAATACATTTTTGCCCCAAAGGAAAAACGTTTTAAGTATTTGATAAATAAGCGTATGCTGAATTAATGATTTATTTTTAATATGCTTTACAAGTGACAAAACTAGCGATAAGGCAATCATTAAAATCGGTAGTGCAAGAAGCATATATATACCTTGCAACAGCTCAAACATCATTGCTAACCATATTGCTACTAAACACATAACTACCGCAATATTGACATCATTATATAGTTTGTCAGTAGCATAAAAATGAATATTTTTATCTTTGAATGATGTTTTACCAATAACAATGATTAAATAAACAAACGATACAATAAACCCTGCTAAAAATAGTAGAAATTCATTCAGAAGGCTTTTAGCAATCTCTTTGTCCTTTTCCCATTGCGATATTTTTTGCTGTAAATAAGATTCTTTAAACCCTATATAAATAACGTCTGTTTGTGGATTCAAATTTTCTACACTACCCGTAAAGTAATGTAGATAGTCGCTTTCTTTCATTTCCTTTGGATATAACTTTTGTTGGTAATCCTCAAATAGCATGTATGCACCAAATGATTTAAATTGCTCTGCTTTATTGAGTTCACTATTGGAAAATACATGCTCACCATCAGTCGCATAGAATACGATATCTCCGTATGCTTCTAGCATGCTGAGTAAGCGATAAAATTCCCTTACTTGCTCCCTCATTCTTTCTTCTTTTTTACTAGCTATGTCAGCTGCATATTGCTCTTTGTATATGCGCTTATTTTCTGCTTCATTCAAATTTGAATCATATTTGTAGGAATGACGGAAATCAATATATAGCTCTTCCTCGATTTCTCTAATATCTTCTTCTGTTAGCGTCTTACCACTGAAAATGTAATTTTCACTTTTATATTTCCCAACTAATTGCGTTAAAGCATTTATAAGGCGACGGCTTTCGTCGGCAGATGTTCGACTTTCAAAATAATTCTCTTGGTTGATACTGCTAAGGTGAATATTATTAGTTCCCATATCCACGATGGTTTTTGTTGCCCCCATTACACAAATCACGGCAAGTAAAAAGACAACTACCTTTGTAATTAACGCATGACTAATATTTTTCAACTTTATATCCAACTCCCCATACCACTTTTAAATACTTCGGCTCTTTCGGATTAATTTCAATTTTTTCGCGAATCTTTCGAATATGAACCGCAACCGTATTTTCTGGATTAATGGCACTTTCATTCCAGACCTTTTCATAAATTTCCTCGATTGTGAAAACTCGACCAGCATTCGCTGTGAGCAGCTTTAGAATTTTATATTGAACCGGTGTTAAATGTACCTCTTTTTTATCAACTGTAATAATTTTCTTCTCATCATCAATCGTTAGACCACCCGTTTGAAACACACTACTGCTCACCTCAAGACTACCGAATGTCGTATACCTTCTTAGCTGCGATTTTACTCGAGCTACAAGCTCTAATGGATTAAACGGCTTCGCCATATAATCGTCTGCACCAATATTTAACCCAAGAATTTTGTCATAATCCTCCGACTTAGCAGAAAGCATAATAACTGGAATCATATTATCTTGCCGAATTTTCATCGTTGCTGTAATGCCATCCATTTTTGGCATCATAATATCCATAATAATTAGATGGATAACGTTATTTCGAATTAAATCGATTGCCTCAATACCATCATAGGCTTTGAATACTTGATATCCCTCATTTTCTAAATAAATGCTAATCGCCCTAACGATTTCTTTATCATCATCACAAATCAAAATGTTCAACTACATTCACTCCTCCAGCTATTTAGGTCCACGTGATTACCCTTATAGGATTCGCATAAGGATATAATACTAAGTAAATCTTAACAAACTTACATAGTAATTCTTAATGTTTTCTTATTGTTTTGCAGGCACAGTAAATATTTTAAACCGATTTAAAGGTTCTCTTGTTCTTTTTAAGCAGCGTAGTATAATGAAAGAAATGAACACTCTTTTAAATGGTATTCTAATAAAGTCTTTTGTTAAAATGCTATTTGTTCTTTTCAAATGGATGGATTGATTCATTAGTAAGGATTGCTAATTGATTACTCCACTACAAGGTCTTTTTACAAGACTTCTTGTGGTGGAGTTTTTTTGTGTGAAAATGATGAATAAGGAGGCTTTTGAAAAGATGGCTTGGATTTTCCTACATTTTATTGGCATTATTTCTTATGCTGCTACCGGGGCTTTTGTTGCTCTTGAAGCGAGATTTTCTTTTATCGGAGTATACGCACTAGGCTTTATTACAGCCTTTGGGGGCGGATTAATTCGAAATTTAATTATTGGTGTTCCTGCTACTGAGCTTTGGGAGCATTCCGCTATTTTTACGGTGTTAATCACATTGACAATCATCGTATTAATTCCACTAAAGTGGATTGATCATTGGCGACGCTGGGGGTTATTTTTTGATTCAATTGGGCTTGCTTCCTTCGCTCTTCAAGGGGCAATGCTAGCCAGTGAAGCTTTTTCCAATGATTTAGGCTTAATGATTTTGGCAGCACTGTTTACTGGTGTAGGTGGCGGGCTGATTCGAGACACGATTGCTGGTCGAAAACCACTTGCATTGAAGGAAGAAATTCATGCTATTCTAACCATTCTATGTGCAATTCCTATTTGGTTTGGCTGGAGCTCTCCCCTTGAGCTCACATTGATTGTTCTTATTGTCATAGCAATCCGTATGTCTGCCATTCACTACAATTGGAGACTGCCTCTACCTTGTCATTATGATAGAAATAAAAAGATGTAGCACATTATCTATCCTTATAAGAATGTAATACTTATTACATTGCAGTTGAGAAATTAATGAAGATTGTTCTTATACTGCAAGCTATCAATAATTTTAAAATTATTTTTGAAACTTTTCTCCAATTCCTCCGTCTATACGGCGCATTAAACGATTGAGGAGGATGAAGGATATGAAAAAGTTATACATGACCATCGCTGTAGTTATACTATGTTTTGTTTTTATGGGGGCTAAAGCATCTGCTGCGGGAGTACAAGCGTATGGGGATGTGTTGTATGAGATTGTGACGAAGCCAAACGGGAAAAAAGAAGTAATTATCGTTGGCAAAAATGCTCATCAAAAAACATCGTCATTCCAGCTACTATTAAAAGTTATCCTGTTACCGAAATTGCTAGTGGTGCATTTTATACACCAGCGGCTGATTACTGGGATGAAATGATTTCGTTACATGAGAACGAAGCCTATTTAGCACAATTAATCACTAGTGTGACGATTCCAAATTCAGTTAAGCACATTGGACATAGTGCTTTTTTAAACAATCAATTAACAAAAATCACGTTACCGAGTAAATTAAAATCAATTGGCCGTCACGCATTCTCATCTAACAAGCTTACTACGATTACAGTGCCGAATTCTGTCACATCGATTTTAGGTGATATTGTTAGCGGTAACCCAATTAAAAGCTATACTTTACCTGACCATTTGCAAATGAAAAAAGATAAAGTATATCAAGATTTGTACTATACAATTATAAATAATAATGGCAAAAAGGAAATTAAAATTACCAGCTATAATCAAAAAACAACAAAAACGAAATTTACTATCCCTGCAAAAATTAATAATTTGCCTGTCACTGAAATCGGGCATTTTGCCTTTACACCCCATTTAACACCACTTGGTTTAGAGCAATATGATTATACAAAGAAAATTGTGAGCCAATTTTCACTACCTAATTCGATTCGAAAGATTGGTATTTCTGCCTTTGATAGTACAAATTTCAATCAAAATATAGAGGTGAAGCTACCAACAAGCCTTGTAGAAATCAGCGACTACGCATTTGCTAATAACAATATGTCCAATGCGAAAAAGCAGCTCATCATCCCTGCCAAAGTCAAATCAATTGGTAAAAATGCCTTTCTCTATAATCAACTGCGAGGGGTGACAATACCTAATTCAGTTACGACACTAGGTAAAGGTGCCTTTAGTTCCAATTCCATGAACAAGGTTGTTATCGGTAATGGGGTAACTAGCATCCATGATTACGCATTTTTTGGAAATAAAATCACAACATTAACATTACCTAAAACCTTACAAAGTATTGGTAATAGCGCATTCGCAGTTAACCAATTACCACGCCTAGTATTGCCAAATAATGTTGTGCATATCGGCAAAAACGCATTTAGTGAAAATCTAATTACATCTGTCTCATTACCTAGTAAATTAACAACTATTGATGCGGAAACATTTACTCATAACAAGCTAAAAACCTTAACAATACCTGCTAGTGTAATATCCTTTGATTTTAGCTCTGTTTACAGCAATTCCATTCAAAGTGTTGTTCTAAAAGGTAGTAAAACAACTGTGACAAAAGCATATACTGATCAAATTATTAAGAGTATTTATACGGATGCGGCTTACACGCAGGCATGGTCTGCTTGGGATACTTTGCAAAATAAACCTGTGACGTTGTATTTGCGATATTAAACAGAAAAGCTGGCTTACCTTTGTATTCGTAAATCTGTAAGTCAGCTTTTCATTTAAAATCAATGTTCCATTAGAAATGCTAAACGTCTAATTTGTTTGCAATGTTAAATTTCTATTATCAATGTATAACATAGTTAAAGAGCACCATCTTCAAATATGGACCGCGCTCTTCTAAAAAACTATGTCTATTTATGATAGGCTGAAGTTATTTTACACTCATCACTTCTTCTAATACTAATAAAGAAAGCTCATGGTCATTCATAACATGTTGAACTTCCTCTGGCTCCACCCATATTCGAGTGATAGTTTCGTTCTCTCGAAGGAATGGATGGCACTTTTCTATATCCATTCTGTAAAAGAGTTGATAGCCAACAAGTGGATACTTTCCACCCTCCACAAACAAAGGATTATCTTCGTGACTAGTCTCAATAGCTCCAAGATATTGAATATTCCCCTCTACATAGCCCTCCTCATATGCCTCTCTTCGAAATGTTTCTTCTGGCCTTTCTTCTGTTTCAATGTGCCCACCAGGAATATTAAACTCTCTTCCTTCTACATTTACCAATAAGACATTGCCTTTATAAAAGCAATATCCGTGAACACTTGTAACTTTTTTAATATCTATAATTTCATTAGGTAACCACGTCAGCTTGATTCTATGTCCACCCCAATTAACATGTGTTTGATTTGTCACCTGTCCCCATTCCTTTATATAGTGATTTCTTGTAAAACCTATTGCAAAAGTCTGGTTTTATTACAAATCTAATTGCCATACCCCACCTGCGCTTGGTGTAAAGCCGCAGGTTTTATAAAAATTAGTATTTTTCTCCTCATATGTTACTGTTACAATTCCTAATCCAAAACGTTCAGATTCTCGCAATAATTCTTTTACTAACTTAACACCAATTCCTTTTCCTTGGTATTCCGGATGAACCATAATATCTTCCATATAGCCATGTTCTAAGCCCATTCCACAAACATAACCAAAGGCAATTAGTTCATTATTCCCATTTCTAATACCAGCCCAAAAATTACAACGTTCAAACAACGCTGGGTAATCTTTATCGCGTCTTCCCTAGCCAATCATTTCTCTTAATTCTGGTACTTCATTATTGGCTATGGGAATGTTAATCTCCACTTTATAATCCATTTTCCCCCTCCTTCTTTAACCATACCATTAATTACTTTATTATCCAATTTAACCAATTTAATTAATTGTTCCTTTTATAACTTTAGGTAGACTGCAAGTTCCATCCAAATATCCTGTTAATGACAGCATTATTGGTTCACTATTCTCACCAATACCAATTATGATGCTTAAATCTTTTGGTAAATAAACAACTGTATGCAGCGTTCCGAAATACTCTTTGTAGTATTTGTAAAACAAAGGGGAATCTCCATCATTAAAATGATGATATGCAGCTATTGGTGAAAGCTTCTTTGTTAATAGACTATTTATATACGCCTTACGCTTTACTGATTCTTGTATCTCTTCCCTATTTTTTTCTCGTAATGCTTGTGAATCAAAATGATTTGTACAGATTAGCGGATTTCCGAAGCTGACAAATTGCTTCTGAGGAGAAGCTTCCACCAACACGCCTCTTCCACTTTGGTCTGTAATCGAATAATTGTAGCAAAACCCATGAGGAATAATAGAAATTAAGTCGATTGCCTCTTCTATGCATGCACACTGATTCAACAACAGTCTCACTATTGTCGTCGCAATAAACCCTTCTTCTTTATCCTCATTATTTACAAAGTGCAATCCGACAACAAGCCCTTTTTCATTCATACCATCAAGCCTTCCAATCATTTGCTGGCTAAACCCAACACTTGCATATCCATCGATTGGCTGAGAAAAAACGAGCCTTGCATCATACAGCTCTGGGCTAAAATCATAATTCCGTACATAATAGTCGTCATTTATAAAGGCGGTGCATCCCATTGATGGAAAGGATATATCATAACCGCTATAAAGTCTTATTACTGTATCTAGTTCCATATTTAATCCATTTGCTAAACCTCTAAGTTCTTCTAAAAGATTCGGCGAAATAGCCTTTAGTATCTCCTTCGCCTTCTTCACATTTGAATTAGAGCTCAACGTCTCAAGCAAACTAAGCTGTGTCGATTTAATTTCCTCACTTTGCTTTAAACCCTGCTCGAAATAACTGCCCTGTAACTCGACTACTCTTATCGTTAATTCTTTCATTTGTCATTCTCCTCTTCTTTCAATTTGAGTGACAGGCATTAACAACTCCAACTCGGTAAAATTCTCACCGTAGTACCTTTCTAGTATGGGCGCTATTGGTGTCCACTTATGTTCGAGTGCATAGGACATTAGTTTATTGTAACTATTTTGGATTTTAGATAGTGGCTCATTAAAAGGCATTGCGATACAGATGCATTTAGGCATGTTTTCTATTAAAGCAAATTCTGTTAAATCATTTATTTTTAAGTCAGTCGGAACGCCAAAGCCAATTTGGGCTTTAATAAAATCTTTACCAGATAAATATTTCAAGTAACAATTTTTAAATGGAATATTTAACTTTTGCAATTCACCTCTTCTTTTCGAAAAATGTCCTTTAAATTCCCCCGTTTTAGATTCGGCAGTAAACCAAATAATTTGCTCTGCATTTTTTTCTATTAAATAAATTTCCTTACTTATAGAGTCACTTTCTAGGTAGCGTAAACTCACCATTAAAAGGTCTCGTGTCTTTTTTACGTTGTAAATCCAATTTTCCATCATTTCCTGTCGTCTTGTCTCTTCGTTTTCCAATAAATAAATTTGAATATCTTTTATAGGTATTCCAGCTAAGCGTAAGCTTGAAATTAACTTCACTGTTGCAATTTGGTCATCAGAATATAAGCGATAGCCATTTGTACTTCTTCCCCAAGGAAAAAGTAAATTTTTCTGCTCATAATACCTTAGTGCACTTTTAGAAATGCCCGTTCTTTCGGAAAAGTCCTGTATATTCATAAGCTGAGCCATATCATCACCCCTCAATTTAATGTTAAACCTTAAAGTAACTTGAATGTAAAGAAATCCTTTTCAAAATAAAATGACTTATCTATATAGGAAATATATAATTTTTGTCGAATTGAGTACTTTATAGCATTGATATATGGAGGCATAAATATGTTACTTTACAATTGATTCATCTCCCTAATTTCACAATTTAATTTAGGGGATGATAATCGTGATATATAAAAATAATCTTGAGGGCATTTCTCACGAGATGTTAGAAGGCTTTTTTATAGACTGGCCCAATCCACCAAGTACAGAAACTCATTTAAACATATTAAATAATAGTAATAAAATAGTCATTGCAATAGATACTACTACCAATAAAGCTGTTGGATTCATTACGGCAATTAGTGATGGAGTTATTTCTGCCTATATTCCACTCCTCGAAGTTTTACCAGCATATAAAAATAAAGGTATCGGTAAGGAATTAGTTCAAAGAATGCTTCAAGAGCTGGATGATATTTATATGATTGATTTATGCTGCGACGAAAATCTAATTCCCTACTATAAAAAATTTGGGATGATGACTGCAACAGGCATGGTAAAAAGAAATTATACGATGCAGTCAGGGAAAATTTAATATTCGCCAAATCAAACCACTTAAAACGCTGATAATTCAACGTTTTAGGTGGTTTTTTATAAGGCTCTCAGAAAACCTTATTATTTTCAATTCATATGATATAAGAAGACATATTTGCACTCGTTTAACCGCTTCTTACCATTCGAAAACAAATAAAGAAGGTGGTCATAATTCAATATTCTAAGTACCTAGATTCTTTATCTAAGCTCGGTATTGAGGGAGCACATCCTGGTGGTATTAATCTAACAAAGGCAATATTCAAGAGGGAGAATATTAGCAGAAACTCACACATTCTAGATATAGGCTGCGGTACTGGCCAAACTGCTGCCTATTTAGCTCGCAAATATGGCGCAAAAGTAACCGGCATAGATATTCATCCAACAATGGTTGCAAGAGCCGAAAGAAGAATGCAAAAACATCGCTTACCAGTAAAAATAATCCAAGCCTCAGCAGAAAAAATCCCGCTACCAGATAATCATTTTGATTTTATTATTTCTGAATCTGTTCTTTCTTTTGTCAACAAGCCTAGAGCCCTTAAAGAAATCTTTCGCTTATTAAAAAATAGAGGTCGCTTCATTGCAATTGAACAAACAATTAACCAGCGACTCAAGGAAAAAGAGGAACATGAAATTAAACAATTTTATGGATTTGATTCCCTTACTATGAAAAAAGATTGGGTAGCACTACTGAAACAGGCAGGCTTTGAACATATTCGTATACAAAAAAACACTTCCATCCATTCAGTGCCTGATCTCCATTATTCAAATGATATGGAGCCTGAGCTTTACGAGATTATGGAAAAACATTTTGATATCCTATCCAGATATGAAGAGAAATTGGGCTATAGAATTTATTCCTGTACAAAATAAATGGAGATTTTCTTAAGAATGTTTAATTAAAAGGCAATTAAAACAGTTACAAAATAAAGCCCATTTCACCTTCCTTGAACTTGATGAGTATATTCACTGGTTCAATAATATCCGAATTCATGGAACTTTAGGCTATTAAACGCCAATGGAATTCAAGTGATAGCCCACATAATGTATGCCCAGTTTAGTGTTGCCATCCCCCATTAAATATTGGTTGCGTCTTAAATATTTAAATATCTTATATAGTCAAGAATTTAACAATGTGACAAAACCGCACATACTTATGTGTAAGATTGCACCGTATTAAAATCAAGGAGAGCTATACTTTTAATTTTCAATTATTACTAAAGTCTTATTATGATATTTGGTTAACAATTAAATTCCACACATCTTCAAAGGTTTCTTTATAAAACTCATGATCCCAACGATCTGCAAAATACGGATTATGGAAATATACAAAGGCTGTAATAATCGCATGGCCTGATTTTTCTAATCCACTAATAGACTCTACCTTTTGTGCTAATTGGTTCAAATGATCTTTCACGAGCGTTTGAGTACGCTCTAAATACTCCGTATATAAGCGAAACATACGTTTATCATCATGATAAAGTTTTTTCTTTGTGGTAGCTAGAAGCCAGAGCCAATCATGAAGTGCAACATCAGTACTTACATCTTTTGGGGCTTCCCATTTCAATAATTCATGAGAGGTAGTTTCTAACCATCTAAGTGCAAGTTGCTGCAATAAATCCTCTTTATTTTTGTAGTGTTTATAAAATGCGGCATGCGTAACTCCAAGCTCTTTTGCAATATCAGAAAGGGTGGTTTTTTGTACACCCTTTCTCATAATAATTTCTTCTGTAACAGTAAAAATTTTCTCTTTTGTGAGTATTGCCATAGTGGCTCTCCCCTCTAATTTTTTTCTAGGTTTTATTATACAGGACATGCTAATCAGTTACAAAATCTTTACTTTGTAACTGATTGGTGTATAATAACATTATTGATAAGTTACAATTTTTTAAAAATGTAACTTAATTCTTTCATAACAAAGGAGTATTATTATGACAAAAATATCGACTGAAACATATGATTTACGAGTAGCACTTGTTACAGGAGGGTCTGTCGGTATTGGACGCGCTATCGTTAAAAAGTTAGCCGACAAGGGATTTGCTGTTGCTGTGCATTACGCTGGCAATAAGACGAATGCGGATGCTACTGTAGAGGAGATTATAAAGCAAGATGGAAAAGCAATTAGCATAGGTGGAGATGTAGCAGATGAAAAAGTTATGCAAGAAGCGTTCGATGTAGTGGAAGAAAAATTAGGTGGCATTGATGTTGTAGTCAATACAGCAGGAATCATGTTATTAAGTCCTATCGCAGAGCTGAACATGGCCGATTTAGATAAAATGCACCGCACAAATATTCGCGGAACTTTTGTAATATCCCAACAAGCAGCGCGACGTGTTCGCAAGGGAGGAGCAATTATCAATTTTTCTACTTCTGTTACTCGTACGCAATTCCCAACATATGGTGCATATGTTGCAAGTAAAGCGGCGGTTGAATCAATGACGATGGTATTGGCTCGTGAATTGCGTGGTAAAGATATCACAGTTAATGCTGTGGCTCCAGGTCCAACTGCAACACCATTATTTTTAGATGGAAAAGATGAACAGACGATTGATAATCTTTCTAAAGCCACACCACTTGAACGTCTTGGTACACCAGAAGATATTGCCGACACAGTAGCATATTTAGCAACTGCAGGACGTTGGATTAATGGACAGGTTATCTTTTCAAACGGTGGCCTTGCATAATTACAATCAAGAAGCACCAATAATGAATGGTACAAAGACAAAGTTATATTTATAACGAGAGCTTCCAGTAGATTCAATGTCTCAACAGTCCAAATACTTACAAAAGCTAAGTATATAATTTATGTTGGTATGCGAAAATACAGAGGTTTGTTTTTGTGGACGCTTCCCTAGGGTACGGCTCGATTCTGTAAACTCTCGCTTGTACTGTTCCTCTAGAAGTCCACATCACAGACCTCCCTCTTCTGGGATTTTCCCAATATCTTTTATCAAGCATCATCTTTTCCATTTTTCAACAACATCAGATTGTTATCATCCTTTTGACTAAAGGTCACAAAGAATTAGAGTTCTGTCCCACCTTCTAAAAACCTTACCTACTTATGTTATAGTTAATCGTAACATATCTAAATGAGGTTTTCATCGTTAATTTTGGCAGACATTTTTTTATTTATACCTACTAAATGTATTTTGACCTTTTAGTACTATTTTTTTCTTGCCCTCTAAATGGTAAAGAAATTCTACAAACCCCAAATAGCTCTTATTGTAAGATTCCATCACAAGTAGCGTTCGAGGATTTATAATTGAACGGCCTCTTATCGAATAGGATTCTCAAAGTTCCAGTTCGTATAAATTACTGTTGCAGTAACTGGATTTGCCGATGTGTCTTCCGTAAAACCACCTATTAGATTGCCCACTCTAAATGTAGGTTCAAATAACTGTTCCTCCTTAGGTGGTGCTGTTGGACCATCTATTCCCAATTCTGTTTCATCTGTGACCACTACTTCCATTCCATTATCCAACGTAAAGCTCAGCCCATCTTCTCCAACTTCTGTTATAACTCCTTCGATATTAACCGCTGCACTTGCAGCAGGACCTGAATTATCCACTACAATTCTTTCTGTTAAATCTAACGCTGCATTGTTATTTATATTTGGTAAAACAACTACACCAACCACAGCAATTACGGCACAAGCTACTAAACTTCCAACCATTAATCTTACATTTTTCATAAAGATCCTCTTTTCTTTTTTCTCATAATCCATCATCTCTTTTTGCATTTTGCTCTTAAATTCTTCGGAAGCATGAATCTGCTTCATCACTTTCTTATAAGCACTCATCACGCTTAACTCCCTTCCTCTAAAATCTTTTTTAACTTCATTCGAGCCCTTCTCAGCTTTGAGCCTACTGTGTTTACTTTCATCTCTAATAGATTGGCGATTTCTTCAGTCGTATAGCCTTCGTAATAATGCAAATAAACAATGGTCCTCTCTTTCGGATTAAGCTCAAAAATTTCAGGGAGAACAATCTGTTCCTCTTTTGCGGTAAACGACATCTCTTCTGTTATCGGTACCGTCTTCTTGACGCGGGAAGACTTAAAATAATCCTTGCATTTATTAAAAGTCACTTTGATAAGCCAAGCCTTTAAATGTACTTCGTTATCAAATGGTTTTTTCTGTCTCATAAGTGTCATATAGACATCTTGAACAATATCCTCAGCCTCAGACATATTTTTTGTCTGCTGCACAGCGATTCGTATTAAGGTGTCGCTATAAGTTTGAACAATCTCATGAACACGTAAGCCGGCGAACGTTTTCATACCTAACCTCCTTCACTTTAAATACGATTCAATTTCGTTGATTCGTGCAACAGATAATTTTTTCACAGAATTAATTTTATCAAAATAGATTTACTGTTTATCCAATGATAAACCCCAATAGAAAAAGGAGAGGAAGCCCATCTATACTAGATAGATCCCCTCCCTCCATGTTACATTTAATAGATATTCCACACCTTACTAAATAACTTTTATAAAGGTTATAATAAACCACAAGCATAACGCAAAGAAGCGTACCCCCAATGAAAAGCATATGAGCAAACATTTAATAGGTAGTAGTTAGCAGGCCATTTTTAACCATAATTTATGCTAAATATATTGCTTATGGTTATATAATTTCATATCTTCTTATAAAATAAGAGATTCTAGCAGGAGGTTATCCATGAATATCAAAGTATATGTTATCGGCGATAAATTATGTTATGAAGGAATAAAAGAGTACGATAAACGATAATATGATACCTGTGAATAAGACACTTCGAAAAAAGCTATCTTCTAGGGTACTTTTGTTTATAATGGAAAAAGGTGACTATGATGACCAATGAGCTGAACCCCGAATAGGTCCACTATTCAGGGTTCGGCTCACTTTTTATTAATTCTATTATTCATTTTACAATAAATTTAATTTTATTTATGATAAGGTTCTCCGTGATGTGGGTAAGTGAGGTTCTTAAGATAAAATCGAAAAAATAAGCATCAACAAGGTATTTATTCATACCATTGTAGATGCTCTATAATAATTAAATATAATCTAGTTTTTCCTTTATGCAATCCTTTGAAAAATACTCCATATTATAATGTGAAAATTGCAACTCATATAAATTCTCTATCAATTGGTTTGAATTTTTATAATGAAAGTCTTTAAAGACATTTTTTAATTTATTTGAAAATCCCAATTTGTATTTATCTTTAAACACTAACGCCCTCAACAAATTTAATTCAATCTGTGGGTTTGCTTCTAAAGTAATATCCAACTTATTATCTTTGAGAGATGATTTAAAGACCTCATCATATAGTATATCTTTATTAAAATTATAGACTATCCCATCAATATTTAGAAACACAGATTTAGCTAAATTTGCTTCACTTGGTGTTAAATTAGTATGTTTAAATGCCCAAGTATTTTCTAAATCCCAAATATCAAATTCTACATTTGAAACTATAAATTTATATCCTCCAAACCTATTTTGTTTATAACTATATCTTTCAGTTAAAGAATTAAACCTATCCTTTTGCTCAAATTTGATAGCTATATCAAAATCTCGAGGCATCACTGCTTTTTCTTGAAATATACATATATCTCGTACAGATCCACCAAAAAACAACAAATCCCCTACACTTGATAATTCGTCAATAAAGTCCAGAGTATTTGAGTCTTTTTCAAGAAAGCAAATTAATTGATGCTTAATACTTTTCTCATATTTACTCATCTTTATCCCTTCCTAATTAATTTATGGAAGCTTTACTCCTAACAATTCTTGATGCAGATTAACTGCATAGCCATCTGTCATACCTGAAATAAAGTCTGTTACTAATTGAAGTCTATTGTATAAAGGTAAATCTTCAAATTCTACAGTAGGCTCCCCTTTCTCAGAAATTCTTTGGATATGCCTAAAATTCTCTGAAATCAGATGGACTAATTTTTCATGTTTTGATTTAGTCTTTTTGATACTTTTAACATTTACTACCGCATTAACAAACAAATCCAATAAATCATTTAATACTCTATCTCCTACTAATTCCAATGTTAGGACCTCTTTATTTGAAAATACATATTTAAATGCCACGTCTCTTAGTTTATCAGAAAGTGTACGCGCTGTGGAGTTAGATAATAAATCTCCTTCAAATTCTCCATTCATTATTAAATCATATTTTTCTTTGAAAGTATTTACAACAGCAATTATCATTATTCCTTGAATAGTTACTTTAAAATTTTGTACATTAATTAAATTTTTATTTGGTACTTTATTCAATAATGCTTTTCTACGTAAATCTTCTAATCTATAAAATTCTTTTGGATATAATTCCCCAAATTCATGTCTAATTTCCTGATAGATTTTATCCCAGTCAAATACATCTTTTTTCACAGCATCTTCAATATCTGCAGTTAGATATGCAATATCATCTGCTGCTTCAAGAATATATGTTGCAGGATGTCTACATTCCTCAGTACCTGTCTTACTCACAATTTCTTTGAATAATTCTCTTTCAGAATAAAAATAACCAAATTTCTTTTTCTTTTTAACTTTTCCATGATCAGAAGCCCATGGATATTTCATTAAAGTTGCTAATGTTGCATAACTAAAATTTGCCCCATATTGATCGTTTAAAAATTGAAGTTTACTCAAAATTCGAATTGCTTGAGCATTGCCTTCAAAGTAAATAAAGTCATTTTTTTGTTGAGTGCTTAGTTCATCAAATATAATTTTATCTGTATCTGTATCTGTATCTGTATCTGTATCTGTAACTTTATCTTTATACAAATCTGAAGCAAACCATTCTTTAAACCATTTCCTAATGATATCTTCACCATAGTGCCCAAAAGGTGGATTTCCTAAATCATGTACTAAACAAGATACTTCTACTAATGATGCTAATTGCTTAGCTTCGGCAAACCCTTCGAATGCCTTTTTTTCAATTAACCATTCCCCTATGTTCCATGCTAACGATCTACCTAATGAAGCTACTTCTAAAGAATGTGTTAAACGAGTTCTAGTAAAATCATTATTTTGTAAAGGAAATACTTGTGCCTTATCTTGTAATCTTCTTAAAGATGATGAATAAATTATACGTTCATAATCTTTATCAAACTCATTCCGATGTGGGTAGCTTTTACTCTCTGATTTTCTTTGTCTTTCCCCATTTAATAATTTTGCCCATTCTAACATCTAAATACCTCCTAATTTAAATCTAATCATGTTACTACCAATATTCGACAAAATAAGTTAGATTCCTTTATTAATTACCTAGTATAATCATCTTTGAGATCATTAAGCAATTCATAGCTATCTTACAAAGTATCAATCCACAAAGGTATCTTGCTTCTAAACATTTTCTTCATCATACCCTCTGTTTCCTATGAAAAAACCTTGAATAACAAATGTTATCCAAGGCTCTTCTTAATTAATAATTAATATTTTTCCTTGCCAATACCATCTTAAATGGCTCTTTTACATACTGCATTACATGGCTATGTCCAAGGTACTTCCTAGTACCAAAACTCAAACTTACCTTTTCAAAAAATATATATTACTTGTCTCTATCAATACATAGAAGGTTATTTATTAATCCATACCTTCCATTTCCTTTCAATTTCTTTAATATCGCCATAGGTTGCTAAAAATGCCTCTTTCTTTGAAATTGTATCACTTTCAAACAAAACAAATTCAAAGTAAGTATCTTCACCGTAAGTTTCAATTAAAAACGCATTGAACAGAGTTGCCACATTCGTATTATAGTTAAAGTCAAAATCTCCATTGTTGAATACTAGCAATTTATTATTCTTTTTCATTTCATTCTTCCAATACTTAACATAATCTTTGTAGGTATTAGAGGCTAAGCGAGACTTATAATTAACAAAACCTGTAGCAAATTCACCTGCACCAGATGAACTGTACCAACTTGGTTTAGAATTCATATTTTCATTAAATATAACACTTCCAAGATTTAATCCTGAAGCAATATATAAATTTTTAACATAAGCTGTATCATATTTAAACTTCCCATCATAAGAACAACATTGTCCTTTATATAGAGAACCTACTAAAATCTTAATTTCTGTCTCCAATGCTCCTGTTTTCTTATTGTGACTAGCACCTCCATTTACATAAGTAAATTCATAAGGGTCATCTGATTTATTCTTTAAATAAATATTGGTAGGAAAATCTTTTTGATTTGATAATGTTACTTCTAAATCAGGAACTTTGCTTGAATAAATTTCAAATGCAAGTTCTATCCCCTTATTAAAATTAGTGATAGCAAAGTTAATATCATCTTTCTTTGTATCTTTTGGAGCGTGAAGCGTGTAATACTTACTTTTATAAACATATTCATTACCTGCTAACTTGGCTTTTGAGGCATAATCTATTTGATTCTTAGCGCTACTTTGCTTGTTATCTTTCTGAACAGCTACAGTATCAGCAAGCACCCCTGTTGAGAATAAACTCATTACCATAACTAGCATTAAAACCTTCTTCCACATACATCTTCCTCCTATAAATGAAACCTTTGTAGATTATTTGTTACAATGCTCCCGTTTCAATATCTTCATCACCCAACTATATGAATAGCCATATTTTTTTGCTAAAGCCTTCGCATTTGTCCCATCATACTCATTGACAATGGCTTCGTATAAATATTGTTCTGATAAGAATTTCTTAGGAAATGTTACATATTGACCAGCAAAATGATTATACACTAGCAAAGTATTTTTGTATCCAATTAATTCAATAAATTCCTTATATGATCCATTAAAACAGGAACTATCTAACTTGCTATAATCCATCTTTATCTCCTTCCGCCTTTATTGTTTTAAATATGCCATTTTCCTATGTGAAAAACACTTCGCTTAAATAATGGATTATCCTAATAAAAATCCATTTTAAAATTTACAATTGCAGCTATCAAAATCGAAAAAGAAGCAGGGAAATCATGCAAGAAGATTCTCCTACTCCTAATTAACATATCATTCATTCCGTTAGGAAAATATATGATTCACCTATTCTAAATTTGGTAAAGTAATCATTTCTACTTCATTGAAATTAGAATATCTCTTAATTGTTTCCACATCCATTTCCATTGTATGACCTTCAACTTCAAAGCTAAATCTCAGATGGATATATGTTGATAATAAATTTTTACGCTCCTTATCAATTGTCATTTGAAGTTCATCCTCAAAGACAATTAAATTTTCTATTTTAAAAGATGATGCTTCTTTATCCACATCTCCAAAAAAGGTTTGATTCACCATATTTAATACATACGATTCAGGCATATTTCCTTCTATTAAATAATAGTCCTTTTCATCTGCTTTTTTAGATTCATAAGCTCCTACAGAAATATCACCTTGAGCAATTAAATCATCTATTTCTGGCTCATTGGTAAATTCAGAACTTGCCAATACCCCTGTTTTTTCACCTGCCAGTATGGTAGATTCATCTAAGCTAACATAATTAAATTTCCCGCCATCTATAGATTGGTAAATATCTGAACCCACCTTTATTTCCGCAATAGTAGTTGTCTCATCATTTTTAACCAAATTCCCTGTTATTTTATATGAATCATTCAATGTATGATAATCTACATTAAATATTTCTTTTGTTTGTACAGATTCGCTAGCAATAAACTTAGAAATATCCCCCTTTGTGTTAGATTCAGAATACATATGATAACTCTCATAAGCTCTCAAATTACTAAAAGCTTCCGCTACCAACTCCTTGGCATCCAACTCTTCAACATGGCTAAACGTTTCATTTCCCTTTTCCTCAAAGTAGACGAATATCATTGCAATAGCTGATATAATCAACATAAACCAAAAACAGATTTTCATAGCTTTCCAAATACAACCCATACGCTTCTCCCCTCAATAGATTATTTCTTAAGAAATGTTACATATTAACCCACATGATATTTTTTATATCTGATTAAATATGCCATTTTCCTATACGAAAAACACTTCGCTTTGATAATGAATTATCCTAATAAAAAGCCACTTTTGATACTTACGATTAGATAGCTATTAAAACAGAAAAAGGAGCAGAAGATTCATCCGAAGATGATTCCCCTACTCCTAGTTGTAATGCCTCTAGCACCTCATTATTTAATTTAAGTTGAATGCTCTCGATTTTCCGTTCTTCATCAATTGTAATTTGATGAATGAGCAAATGTAACAAGCGTTTTCTCTGCTCCCTTGTAAGTGATTGCTGAAAAGCCTTTTGAAAGTTTTGTAGGACATTCTTAATCTGTTCAAAGGTCACTTTACTAGAAACGGTTGAACCTAGTTGTCCCTTTAATGGTGTCAGTAATTCATTTAATGAGGAAATTTGTTCTTCAATACCTCTAACCTTCATTTGATAGACGCTTTTGGAAATCGTTTCTTCCATATAAGCATCTAGCAGATTCGATTGCTTTTTTTCTAGGATAGCTAAGTCATGAACATATTGCTTGTATTCTCGTTGAATCGGAGCAATCAAGGATTCTTGCTTATAATTGATACTATTAACTAACTGCTGAATCAATTTATCACTTATCATCAACTCTTCAATTTTATTTAATACGTAAGGGTCAGCATAATCAGTACGTACAGCATAAGAATTGCAAGCAACTGTCCCCTTATTCTTCCATGCGCCACATACATAATACTCTAATACCTTTTTTGTACCATCTTTTAGCTTGTTTGTCGTACGTCCAATTACCATACCTGCATTACATTTAGGGCAACGCATAATGCCCGTTAAAGGAAACTCACCATCATGCACACGGTTGGGCTTACAGGTGCGTGTTTTGTAAACCTCTTGTGCAATGCGCCAAACTTCTTCTGAAATAATTGACTGATGTTCTCCCTTCACAATAATAGGCTTTGGGTTGATATGATTACGCCGCTTCTCATTCCAATCCCTACGAACATTGTAGCGTATATACCCTGCATATATAGGATTCGTAACAATAGTTTTAATTGCATTCAAAGAAAACGTTTTACCTAATTTTGTACGATAGCCAGCTTTATTGATTTGGTTGGCAATCGACTTATAACCATTCCCTGTTGTGTAAAGATGGAAGATTTTTCGTATAATACTTGCTTCTCGTTCATTGATGACAAGCCCTGTATTTTTGCGTTTTTTATTCGCCCCTTCGATCTCAACTACATCATAACCAAGCACATGACCACCATTCCACTTCCCTTCTTTGGCACGAGCTAACATACCCATTTTCACATTTTCTGCTATGTTATTGCGTTCATATTCAGCGATGGCAGCCAGCATTTGAAATTGTAATTTTCCAGCAGGTGTTTCTGTTTCATAGTTCTCTGTATATGAACGAAAGACGATGTTTTTGCGGTTAAACACCTCAACCATATTCATGAGGTCTACACTGTTTCGTGCCAAGCGATTCATTTTCCATACAAGAACAAGGTCAAACTTCTTCTCGTCTGCATCCTGTAACAATTGTCGTATAGCGGGTCTACCTTTAATACTTTTTCCACTGATACCTCTATCTACATATTCATCAAAAATAATGTAGCCTTCTCGCTTACAATATTCACGTAACACCCGAATTTGTTCATCAATACTGTATCCCTCATCTGCTTGTTCAGTTGTTGAAACACGGGCGTAAATCGCGGCATATTTAGTTTGAGTCATCGTCATTTGAACTCCCTTCTTTTCCATCTAAAATATAGGCTTCACACATTTCTGCGAGTATTAATACAACTTCGTTTGTAGCTTCCATCATTGCCACTCCTTTTATTTTGAAAGTAATTTCTTTTCACTTTAAGGGTTTCTCAATCACATCAAGAAAGTTTGGTATTTGCGTCTACCTACTTTTATTGAAACTTAAACCGTTTCAATACGATTATTCAAATTGTGCTTTTTCTTCAAGCAAACCAATAGAATACACCTTGCAAAATGTAACCTTCCTTTATATTTATTGATTAATTTCTTGAGTGAAAATTAATAATGATTTATCTAAATCTATGATATATTATTGAAATTTTATTAAATCCCCCATATCCCCCAGTCAATTCAAAATAAAAGATTTTTTAGCATGGTTGGAAAACAACCTGACTTTCCACAAAAAATGAATCTGAATGTATTTTTTGTTTTGTCTTTTGCCCAAATTGGCGGGGGAATTGGGGGACAATTAGAAAATAGTAAGTGTTTCAATGCCCTCATCAACAGTTTGCTGATGAATATGTGTATAGGAACTTGTTGTCTTTAAATTAGCGTGTCCCAATAATTGTTGTACCGCTACGATATTTACATTATTTTGTACAAGGGCTGAAGCAAAGGAATGTCTTAAAACATGGCAGGTAACATGCTTATCCCACTTTAATTTTTCAACAGTTTCTTTAAGAACCTTGTTCACATAGACATCTGATAAGCTGTTTGTGCGTTCTGTCAAAAATAGCCGTTCCGTTTTACCTTTTATTCGCCAGTTCTGAATATACGCTTGAAGATGTATTTTTAATTCTGAATGCAGAGGAATGACTCTACGTTTATCTCCCTTACCATGCTTAACCGTAATGGTGTTTTGTTGAAAATCCACATCCGTTAGTTCAAGCTTTAAACATTCTGTAATCCTTAACCCTGTATAAAATAAGGTCAATACAACTAATTGAATCAACGGATGGTTGATTGCAGGTATCAATTCTCCAACTTCTTTTGAAGTAAGAAACACAGCTTGCCTTGGGGGTTCTTTTAATCGCTGAAGATACTCTGCTGGATTTTTTTCAACAAGGCTTTTCTTCTTACAAAACTTAAAAAAGGAGCGCAGTGTATTCATTTGACGGTTACGACTGGAGGGCTTATATCCCTTCACAGCCGTAAGCATAGCCAAATAATCATTCAAATCTTGTTCTTTAATCTGTCTAATATCAAAATATTCCGTGTATTTATTCTGTAAGAAGGCTTTGAAGGCAGTTATATCCTTGTTGTATTCTTTCAGAGTACCCACACTTAATTGCTTATTTTCATGATTGAAGAATGCTAGACACTCGTCCATTTTCATTCGTCAAAAAGTCCTTTGCTTTTGTTTTTTTCAATCATGGCTTCAAGCTCGTTTTTTGGTTTTATCGTACGTGTATTTGTACTGTTTGGATTAAAGTTATCCAATGAGCCCTTATGATAATCTGCCAAAATGTCCCCATCATATACAATACACACGCTATAATCACCTCTGGGACTGTAAGGTTTATTAGGTAAAACCTTTTCTCGTAACTTGGTTTCCTCTTTTGTAAAAATAGCTTTTTTAATTTGTTTTTTTTGATTATCATGTTTAAGATTGCCATTAGCTTTTAGCCCATCAAGCAAGACATTGGGGTCGGCAAATCCCATGTCTTTTGCTAATTTGTCGTAAATATGAGGGAACATATAGCAATACGTTTTATTACCTTTTGTTTCGATTTTCCCCCAAATCTCTTGCGTTTCATTTGTATGCTCTTGATTTATTTTAAAATGCTTGCTGAATTGGATAATGTAGTCACGAAATAGCTTATAAAATTTAGGTGCTAATTCTCGATCAGTCATGGAATCTAGCTCTTGTTTCACTAGAAAGTCAGCAATCCTATCAATTGACAAGCCTAAATCCAACGCTTCATTTGCATAATAAGCACCAGTAAGGATACTAGCGAATTTATTCGAAATACGTGCGCGATAATTGGTTTCAGGCATTTTTTCAAACATGACCGATTTAAATTCTGACCATTTAGTTTCAATCTCATCTATTCCACACTGCGTTAAATGCTCCACAAAAATTCCCCCTGCATGTCCATAATTATTCAATACACCTAACTTAATACGCTCCGAATGAGCCGCATCCTTTGTCCATTGAATATTTTTAAATTCAAATAAACGAACTTTTAAACCTACGTTATTTTTGGTTTGCGCTAAAATAGAGACTTCGCCTGTGAAAAACACCACAGTACACCATGAATCTGTAGAGATTAATTTGGATTCCTTGTTTAATCGCGCTTTATCCCTATTTTGCGCTAACTTATAGATAAATGAGGTTAATGTCTGTTTTCCAAATGTACTAATAGAGACTTCATCGAATGCAATTGGAACACCAAAGTTTCCTGCTAAAATAGCCTGCAAAGCATTGCCTGTACCATTGAAACTTTGAACCAATCCATCTGTAGAAATATGAGGATTACCAAAAGCAGATACCGCTAACATTGCTGCTGTTGTCTTTCCTCCAGATGAATTACCAACGCAATTCCAAAGTAAAGTATCAATATCCCCTTTTTGCTCGATGTTAAGCCATGCAGTAATTGGAGCCGCAAAACTCGCAGCTACTATTGCTTCCAGTGAAGCATGTCCCACTACTTCCGCTTGAATGATTTTTTTCCATTCTTTCTCGCTCCCTTTAGGTTGAATAGAATACTGCCCCTCATAAATAGAGAATCGTTTATTATTTTGAATAGCTTCATGTAATCGAAATAAAATTTCATCTTGAAACCTCATCCACCCTAACTTTTGATGAACATAAGTTGGTTTGAAACTTTTTTCATGGAAATCTAAAAATTGAAAGACATGTTTTGCTTTATAACCTGCAATATCCATTCCCTTATCTAGTAAAAATGATAATTCTGAGGGCAATAACTTACCTTTTGAAATTTTTAAAGTCTCCCATCTATCAAATGAGTAATATTCAATCTCAAGTGTTATCACACCTGTTTCAATATTCCGAGTAACACTTTTAATTTTTGAAGCATTTGCAAGATAAACTTCCTCCTTTCCATCTTTAGAGTCCTTTATCATATACAAATCCTTATCTCTTAAAATAAATTGCCCTAATCGGATTTCATTTGTATCTGCTGGTTTTAGTACCATTTTCTCCATAAAACATTCTCCTCAAGTTAATATGCAATGAATAGCTTTGCTTGCAACTTATATTTATTGCTCACTTAATGGGAAAACATCTACTACATTTGCATAGGTCGCTTCATGTTGATGAACATGTTGAATTTCCACGACACATGATTTCCCCACCAATTGATGCAAATTTACTTCTTTTTCTGTAGTGTCTAATGTAAGCTCAACTAATTTTTTTAATAACGAGCCTTTCCCTACATACATCAACATAGATTGCATCACCTTTTGACCATTTTCAAGTTCAAACAATACTACAACGGATGGGGTTGTTCCCCAAACTGTATCACGGTCTTTTCCTGCTTTAATATTAAGGATTGAAGCAATATATTCCCCTTCGTTTGGAATACTTAATTCATTGGTTGGCTGACCAAGATTGTATTGTAACATTGTAAATTCCTCCTACATTTCTTCATTTGTTTTAATCATTGAAATAATAGCAACTCTACTTGTTCCTTCACCTTGATACTGCACTTGGTAAAATGTTTGTGATACATTGCCCTCAAATTTAAGGTCATAAAGCACAGTAATCTCGTTTACAAGTTCACTTGAATAAATAACAGATTTGGCTTTCTGTGTTTTCAATGTGAAGAAGTTGTCATTACTAGGGATGTCTGCACCAATTGCAATTGCATCTGAACCATATGAAATTTGTACTTCCTCTGGTTCATTCAACTCCGCCATTAATTCTTTGGAGAGAACGACACGTTTGCCATTTCTTTTAGAATTTACAATGGTTAGTACACCTGCTGTAGAAGTAGCTTTACTTAGCCCTTTACAATTTGAGGGAATAAAACCAGCTAAGTTTACTTGTCCCTCTTGTTTTTCAACATCTACTTGATTCATTGAACTAACTCCCTTCCTTTTTCACATCCATCTAAACAATTGTTGAATATGACTATTCAAAATCATTGCTACGAAGCAAATTATCTAAGTGCAATTATTTTGATAGATTGTATAATACAAATTAGATTCTCATTTGTCTAAACAGTAATAATTACTATTAATAATGCAAAATGATTGAAAAATATTAATTAATGATCAAATAAGCGAATTTATATCATTTTTAATGTTACTGCTATAGCAGGGGCGATTTTAGGTGTCAGGCTACGCTCATTCCAAAAAAACAAAAATGAATATGGAAAAATATAACAATAGGTGAAAAGTAACAATTTTAAAATTTAAATAGAATATTTTTTGCACACAATCAATTAATCCCCCTTATCCCCCAATAATTAAAGAGTAAGAAGGTTTTTTACGGTGTTTTTGATTGGAAAACAAACTGACTTTCTACAAAAAAATTGATTCAGAGATGTTTTTGTTTCTCACAAAAAACATTGGGGGACTTGGTGGATTTTCAAATACTCATTTGTTTTCAGTACAGAATCAGGGTGTTTTCCCCACCATTTCTATTCAAAAAAATAGAGGGAACGGCAATCACCACTCCCTCTACTTGTTAGTATCCTAGCACTTCATTTTGCTTTTCAATTAATAAATAATCAATTACTGCTGTTACTATTGCAATAATTATTACTTTCAATAACTCCCCTAGCATTTTTCCACCTCCTTCACCATTGAAATATTATATTTTCATGATGATGATTTAAAATAGCTGCACATGCGTTTTATGTTTTCTACTTCACTAGCAGTCATTTATACTCTCGTACCATACATTGCATAATCATAAAAATCCTTCATTAATTGGCGGTCGAGGTGATTTGGAATGCCATTGATAATAGTCTTAATACGTTGACTTTGAAATACATACTCTTTCTCTATGATTTCGTTTACTATTTTCTCCATTAGGATTTCATAAAATACATCATTGCTAATTGGCTTTCCTAATTCGTTATTAACTCCAACTTCTCTGTAATAGATATTGTTATCTATACTAACTTCCACATATCGCTTATTAAATACACTCATAGCTCTATCCCTTCTAAGAAGTTTGACATCAGCTTGTCATTCACCAACCATACTTCATATGGTGTTTCATCTCCTGTTTCTACTAACATCAAGGTGTAATAATTCCCTTCAGTATCTGTATAATTAGCACTATGACAAAGAATCGGTGCTTCTACAAAGGCAATCATATAGGGTGGTACAAGTGCCTCATCAATTTCCTCATGAGTAAAGCTCATTGTTTCGTAGCCTACTTCTTGAAGTGGAATCTCCTTCCCTAGCTTTTGTTGTAATACCTCTGTTAATCGTTGAATGGCTTTCATTTTCAATATCCTCCTTATTTTTATGAATATAAAAAGCCCTAACATCCATTTCAGATGTTAGAGCCTATTTGTCACTTAAAACTTTATTCATTTTCAAAATATCCACTCTCTTTCATTGAAACATAGCTATCATCGCCCAACACAATATGATCGAGCATTTCCACACCAACAATTAAACCAGCTTCAATTAAACGTTTGGTAACGTCAACATCCTCTGGACTCGGTGTTGGGTCACCTGATGGATGTGGATGGCAACAGATGATGGAAGCCGCATTGCTTAAGATGGCTGTTTTCAGTACCTCTCTTGGATGAACGATGGAGAGATTCAAGCTACCAATGTGTGCAATCGTAATATTCGTTGGCTGATTTTTCACATCCAAACACATGACAACAAAATACTCTCGGTCTACTTCGCCTAAAAATTCCTTAAACAACTCATAGCAATCCTGTGGGCTACGAATGCGCCGATTTCTGTACAACATACTTGCTTCCTTTACTAATTTGACAGATACAATATCTACTCGTTTTGATGGTTGCATGTGATTTCCTCCTAAAATGTATTCAAGGAGATAATATATGTCCATATTTTCATTTGAAACGCTTAATCTATTTGCTCTACTGGTGGCACTTCATACGGTGCTAACTTCCAGCCGTTTTTCACCGCTGGATAAAGCGGATGGAAGCCCATTCTTCCTTTTGGGCATTCGATTTGAAGAATCGTTGCTTTCTTATCAAGCAAAATAGCCACAATCATATTCAATCGCTTTTGTGCCTCTTTGCTCGTTTCAATACCTGTTCCAACTGCAATAATGACATCATCTACCTTCGTCATTTCCTCTTGAATACATTTCAAATTTTCAGTAGCTGATTCATTTGTATCTTTGCTTTCAAGAGATGGGAATAAATTCATAATAATCACTGACCCATAGTCTAATTTGGCAAGATTATTCAAAACATACATTGTTGTTTGGTCTTGGACAACCTCATCCGTCTGACCTGCATTTTTCATCAAGATGAGGGCTTTCCTTTTGGCTTTGTCCCATTCCTTCTTCACAATGTACTTATTTTTCATTTCGTCATCGTATGTGATTTCTGTTTTGATTATGCTTTTGATTATTTTCATTATTTTCACTCCTTTAAAATGAATAAAGCCTAAGTATCTTAAACAATACTTAGGCTTAAAATTTTTGTCTTTTGTTGTTAATCACAGTTGAATTCGCCAACTTCTTCCTGAGCTTCTTTTTCCGTTTTAAAAATCCAGTTTCCGAAGAAATCTGAGCTTACTTGAGTTAAATCGTTATCCACTCCCTCATCGAGACCAACGTATACAGCTTTCACTTTTTCTCTCACTTCATTTTCTTCTACTTTTAGTGCCTCATTTTCATTTAAAAATAGCGTGTCATGTATCATCCACATTTTTTGTACATACTTTCTCATTTTTTAACCTCCTAAAAATTTGATTTGACTCTTCACTCATACTATTCTTAATTTAACAATAAAACTCTAATCTGCTAATTAAGATTAGAGTTTTATAACTTTTACTAAATATTCACTATGGCTAAAATAAAGATGGTTGAACGAAGTCAATACCCTTGTGATTTTTTCTATTTAGTTGTTGGAATGCATAATCTGCTATTGGTTGTGCAATCGCTTTAGCTAAAAGTACAGGTACAGCATTTCCTATTTGTTTATACACTTTATCTAAACGGTTATTCTCTGAAACTTTTTGATTATTTCCATCGCTAAATTGAAACCAATCAGGGAAAGTTTGAATTCTAGCGATTTCTTTTATTGATAAACGTCGATTTTCCCCTACTAATTCCCACTTATCTTTTTCTAATTTCCTCATAGGCTCGCCATCTGGATGAATTGGAGCCTGTCTACCAGACGCTTGAATTGTGAAGCTTTGTTCATCCCATCTTTTCTTTCTATTACGAGATAAATAGATTGAAGAGTAAGCACCTGTGTAATATGGACCTGGATTATCTCTCAAATCACCAATTGCATCTTTTAACGTTTTATAGGGAAGTAATCCTTCACCATGTGTAGGTTGGGGTGTAGAATACTTGAATTTTGTTTTTGCATACACTTTCTCCTTATGAACCCCTATCAAAAATACTCGCTCTCGTAATTGAGGAACACCATAATCTCTAGAATTTACTAGATACGGTGTAACTTCATAACCTGCTGAAGAAAAGTCTTCAACAATTTGTTTAAGTACTTCTCCCTTTCCTAACGTCATCATACCTTTTACATTTTCAGCCACAAAGAACTCAGGTTGCGTTTGTAAAAGAGCCCTAATAAAATGAATATATAAGAAATTCCTTTCATCATCTACTAGTCTTGGACCTGCTTCAGAAAATCCTGGGCATGGAAAACCACCTAGCATAATATTACATAAAGGGAAATGTGCAACTTTTCTGATGTCCTTTTCATGTTGAATTACATGTTTTGGGAAATTAATCTTGTAAGTTTGATTTGCTTCTTTAAATGAATCATTTGTATACACTGTATGAAATATACTTTTTAATCTCATCTTTTCATATTGATTTTTATCAGAGAAGGCTTCCATAGCGGCTTCTTCGCCAATTACAGCAGCTAAACCTGCCAATTCAAATCCTAAGTCTAACCCTCCACAACCTGAAAATAGCCCTACCACATTATATTTATCTGCTTTAATGTCTATACTTTCAATCAATTTTTCATCTTTTTTATCTTCAATAATCAGTGAGGTTTCTTTTGCAATTTTTTCAAATAATATTTCTTTTACTTGCTCTTTATCAAGAGAAGGTGCTGGCTTAAATTTACCTCTACCCTTCTTATTTATTTTGGCTTTATCTGTTTTTTCACTATCATTGTTTCTTATTTCAACATCATCTATATGACTTTCAGTATTTACTTTCAGTTCCTCTTCACTTTTAATCTTCATATTTTACCTCTCACAATTTTATTTAGCTTCTCTATTTTAACACGTTTCATTATTAATAGTGATTGACGCTATACTAATTTCTCCATATGAATTAAATTCCAGTTTATAAATTGTAAACTATCACTTTAATATGATTACCCTAAATTTTAGTATATAATAGAGCTATTAAGTCTTAATTTGGGGTGATATTATGTCTGCAAAAACTGATTTATTTGAACAAGAAATAGCTAACTGTGCTAATTCTTCACATGCTATTCCAACTAACTTACCTAGTTGGATGCAGGATTTAGGGATAAAACCTGGTGCTAAAATTCTATCTGCATCTAGAATAGGTTCCTCAAATAATAAAACGGATGTCCTAATTAAACTAGAAAGTGGAGCCAATATAAAAATTTCTATTAAATTAAGTTCTGCTGATTATTTTGGAAATTGGTATGGGCATCTTCGATTTCTAGAAGAATTTGGAGAGGAAACTTTCCATCAACTCAGTAAGGCAATTACTGACTGGGCAAACTATTGGATAACCCAACCAAATGCCTCACCATTTGTTGGGGTTAGTATCTGTTTTGGAAGACGAAGTGGTAATACAGCAATTCCATTTCTTGATATTTTTGAACCTGAAGATATCATTTCTATAGTAAGAGGCTATGGTGAGGAGTCAGATGCTACTGCCAATTGTATGTATATCAGCAGTACACCTCCAAATTCAATTGAGGAGTTAATAAGTAACCTTAGACCAATCAATCATCAGTCTATCCTAGAAGCCGCTGGAGAATTTATGATTGCTTGCAGACCAATTAATCCCATGACTGAGGGAACAAATAGAGGAAAAAATGTTTATACTGCTTTTTTACCTCACCGCCGACTTGATACAATGACTACAGTGACCACTACAAGTGAATTAGCCCAACTTGGTTCCTTTGTAACTGTTCAACCAACTAGATTAAACCATAATCATATTCTTAACGAACTAAGCAGAGAATTTAATATTACTATTCCTAGAAAACAATAAAAGAGCTAGATTGACTAGCTCTTTTTTGCCATTTTTGCTAAAACCCCACTTACTTAATGATGTTAAAGTGATCGACGTTAATTGGGGGGAATGAAACAGTGTTGACTAAGTTTTTGTACGGTTTTTACTTAATTCAAGTTCTTTGACTAAAGATTTCTCCCAACGAAAGAGTATAAGCAATGGTACGTGTTACCTATATATTAAGTGTATACTCCTTATCATTTGACGAGGCATTTCTTATTAGTAAAACACTTACTATAAACTACTCTTCTCTTATAATATTAAAAACATCGTTTATAGGCATTGCGTTTACAATTTTTAAAAATCTAGTTTCAATTTCTTCATTAATTGATAAATATGTAACATCAACTGGCAATCCACATTTTTCCTTAATCTGACTAATTAATTTCAAACAACTATCAAAAATGCTACTTCCAGTATAAATATTTGAATCGTAGATTATTATAAGATCAACATCTTTAGGATTATCAGAATTTAAGTATGAACCAAATATAAAAATATCTATTTTGTCAGGCACCTTCTTTAGGCTTATCTGAATCTTTTTCCTTCTCATTTTGCTTATACCCATTAGGATTCTTCAAATTAAGTGCACCCATAATTCCAGAATAATCAAAGAGTGCAATACCATTTTCTCTAGCTACCTTATATGCTTCACTGGTGGCAGCATTCCAATTACCACCAAATACTATAAAATCTATGTTTCCAAACTCTTCAATTGCCTTCAATACAGCGGCTGATCCCATCCTATATTCATTAAGTAATAGAATCTCATAAGTTCTATCTTCATCATCTGTAATAGTAAACAAAATGTCCTGCTCTCGTACCACATTGAGAACCTTTGTATGAGACTTCAGTACATTAAAAAACCAAACAATTGAGCTGTATGGTACATTCCAATTATTTTTCATAAACATACTTATCTATCACCTCTGTAAATTTTTGTGGGAATCTTTTGGTATTTTCTATAGTAGTGTAACAACTCCTTTCAAACAACTCAGCATGTACAATAAAATCAATACAAACTGCATATTCATCAATTCCAAAAATATCCTCATTCCCCTCAATTAAGGAAATTATTTTTTTGTTATTGGGGACTATTATTGATAGTTTTATGAGATCCCAGTATTTACTGATGTTGCTAATCGGATTTTCTTTTGCTCTAATTGACTCAGGACCAAATTCTTGCCATACCTTGTGATTCTTTAATAATACTCTTTTTATTGCTCTTGCCACATCATCTATACTTGAATACCTAATAGTATACATGAATTTATTAACTTTCTCTTCATGTTGTCTTTTCCAGTCTTTAATTAACTCAACTGAGTATACTCCCATTGGTGCTTTATCAATCATAGTATGATGTGTAGGACATAACAGAATTAGATTCTCATAGCTATCACTACCCCCACCAGATACACCTCTAGGTCCACCTGGTTTCTTAGCAATTATATGTGCCATCTCACCTATGATTGTCGGACTATCTTCATCTAAATACGGAATACAATCAACACCACAGTTTGGAAAAGAGCATCTTCCAGCAGCTAATCCCCATAATTTCTTAATATCCTTATCCCCAATACTCATTCTTGACACCTCTAGAAATTATCAAATTTACATCTATTAAGTACATGCTTATACTTTTTTATCTCGTATCTTTTAGATAATTCTTATTCACAAACTTCATAACCACTCTCGTTACAGCCCTATATAAGGAACTAATAATCTATTCACTATCATACCACGATATTATAAATATTTGGAAATTTCCTATTTAAAAAATTAAAGCCCCAGTCACATATGATTTTAGTGGCTCTGGAATATCTCTATTTTTTCCCATGCACCAACATTCTCACAATTTTCGCACTTACTTATGATACGGTTCTCCCTTAATAATCCTAAAACTCCGATAAATCTGCTCCACCAACACCAGCTTCATCAGCTGATGTGGTAATGTCATTTTGCCAAAGCATAGCTTTTCATCTGCACGTTTCAGCACATCCGCATGCAAGCCGAGTGAGCCGCCAATTACAAAGGCAACCTTGCTTTTCCCGTATGTCATTAATGCATCTAAATCCGTGGCCATTTCCTCACTTGTTTTCATTTTGCCATCCAATGCAAGGGCAATGACATGGGCATTGTCTTGAATTTTGGCTAGAATGCGTTCGCCTTCCTTTTTTTTGACGAGCTCCATTTCGGCGTCGGATAGCTGCTCGGGGGCTTTTTCGTCGGGGACTTCGATGAAATCGATTTTGGCGTAGCTGCCTAGACGTTTGGCGTATTCGTCGATGCCCATTTTTAAGTATTTTTCTTTTAGCTTGCCTACGGAAATGATTGTTATATTCACAGCTTATCCACCTTTACAATTCATTTACAAACATCTTATCCACAGAAGTTATCCACATATCAACATAAGGATTCAATATATTGTGTAAAGTTATTTACTTGATACAATATATGCAGCTTGCTCTTCGCAGTAATCACACTTTGTGGATAACTTTTCTTCATTCGATAGTTTATCCATAATTGGGAAGTCTTCTTGCTCTGCTACAAACATGTCCAATGCGTGATCTATATGCATTTCGCAACTAAATTTTTTCATTTTTCTTAACCTCCAATAATCTGAAATTTCCACAAACTTATACACATTCTCCACAATGTTATCCACAATCTATTGTAACAAAGAAAAAACAAGTAGGAAAGAACGCTCTTTCTTTCCTACTTGCTGTGAATGAATATGTTATTAGTTATCCACAATTATAATGTTGCGCTATTGTTTAATGTTAATTGTAATTCGACAATTTTTCCTTGGCGATATACTTTTAATGCTAATGTATCGCCTACCTCTTTTTCATTATATAAATGCTTACGAAGGTCGATGGAATTTTCGATTTTTTTGCCATCCATTTCAACAATCACATCATATTGCTGCACACCTGCCGCTTCTGCTGCTGAGCCCTGCACCACATCTGTGACAACGACACCTGTTGTAATTTCTTGTGGGATTTTTAATGTTTGTTGTTGGTAGAAGGCTGGTACATCTGTTAAATCAAGTAGCGATACGCCCATTGTTGGTCTTTTTACTTCGCCATGCTGCTCTAATTCCTCAATAATTGGAATTGCTGAGTTAATCGGAATTGAGAAGCCTAAGCCTTCAACACGTGATTCTGCAATTTTCATGGAGTTAATACCGACTAATTCACCAGCAATATTGATTAAAGCACCACCGCTATTCCCTGGGTTGATAGCTGCATCTGTTTGCAGCACCTCTGTTTGCCAATCTTCTTGACCATCATTGTTTAAATCGACTGGCACTGATCGATCTTTGCCTGATACGATACCTTTTGTTACAGAGCCATAAAATTCTAAGCCTAATGGGTTACCAATTGCGATGACTGTTTCGCCTTGCTTTAATGCATCAGAGTCACCAAATTTGGCTGTTGTTTTAACGTTTTTGCTGTCGATTGCGATGACTGCTAAATCTGTCCAAATGTCGCTGCCTACTAATTGAGCTTCCTCTTTCGTGCCATCTGCTAGTGTGACTTCTAATTGCTTGGCACCATCAATTACATGGTGATTCGTTACGATATATGCGTTATCTTCGTCAATTTTATAAATAACACCTGAGCCACTTCCAGCTTCCTGTGAAGAAACGGATTGATTCCAGAAGTTCGATACCTCTTGGATATTTGTAATACCTACAACTGCATCAGACACTTGCTCTACAGCCGATATGGTGTCTGAGGACACCTCTGTTACACTTTGCTGAATTGTTGAACTATGATTTGTGTTTGTTTCTGAGCCTGACTGTTCTGTACCTGGCAGCTGCCCTACAAGGGATGGCAGCAATAGCCATACAAGAAGTGCACCGATAATAATACCTGACAGGCCACTCATAAAGTATCCTACTTTGCTACCGCCTTTATTTTTGCGCTCTCGCTTTTTTTGCATTTCTAGCTCTTCACGTTGTAAACGCTCTTGTAATGGCGTTAATTGTTGTTGTTCTGTGTTATGCTCATCAAAATTTGTCATATGAATCGTCCTTTCGTTCATTTGTTATTATTAGCATACACATCAAACATTAAAATTAGATGAAAATTAATTAAATCTGCAATAAAAAATAGGCGATATGGAAAATTGGTTTCCATATCGCCTATTTTATACTGTTACTAAGCGCGTTGGCTCCTCCGCATCTGTATCATGTAGATGCACGAATTCACCTGTAATAATACCGCATGATTGCAATGTTTGTGCAACACTCATGCGTGCCAAATCTTTCATGTTATTATCCTTGCTCAAATGGGATAAATAAATTTGAGTAGGCTTATCAAAAATGACCTCACTCATTGCAACGGCAGCGTCTTCATTTGATACATGTCCAACATCACTTAAAATACGGCGTTTTGTACTCCATGGATAGTGTCCCATTTGGAGCATACCAATATCATGATTGCTCTCAAAAACGAAAGCATCTGCTCCGCGAATATGGCCTTTCATACGGTCGCTCACATAGCCTGTATCTGTAATAACAGCTAGCTTGCGTCCTTCTTCATGAAAAACGTAAAACATCGGGTCTGCTGCATCATGAGACACCGCAAAGGATTGAATATCTATTGAGCCAAAGGATTTCATTGCCTCCATTTCAAAATGAAAGCGTAAATCGGTTGGAATATTGCCGATATTCCCTTCCATCGCCAGCCAAGTTTTCTCATTTGCATAAATCGGCACATTATATTTTCGAGCAACAACGCCCAAGCCTTTAATATGATCGCTGTGCTCATGTGTCACTAAAATGCCTGAAAGCTTTTTCATATCTCGATCAATTTTAGCGAAAAGCTGCTCCATCTTTTTTCCGCTTAAACCTACGTCTATTAAAAAGGCATGTTCATCATTTTCGACATAGACTGCATTGCCTGTACTTCCACTAGCTAAAACACTAAATCGCATCGCCAAAACTCCTTACTCTTCTTCTTCCTCTACTGCCTTTACATCAAGCTGCATATCTACTACTTTTCCTTCCACTGCATTGACGAAATACTCCTCAATCGTGCCTTCAGGTGTTTGAACACGCACTTCCCATGTTGGTGCAAATACTTGCGTTTGCGTAAATTGGAACAACGTGGAGTAGCCTAGCTCCATGCGTATAACATGCGAATCTGGTTTAATTAAATTACGTGCATACAATACTTGAATAATTTGAATTGGTGGCAATAGATTTTTTTTCTTTTCTAATTCTTCTAACTGCTCAAGCATCGTTTGCTCATACTGATAAACTTCACCCTGCTCTGTAAAGTAAACTTTCACAAGACCTTTTAATGAGTAATAGAAGGTGCGGTCTTGTACACGTTGAAAATAAATAGCAACTTGCTCTTCTTCATCAATCTCCCATAATGTATAAGAAGCACCTTCACTTACATGCTGCTGTATAAACTCTTGAAAGCCTGTTGCTTCCATGTTACGTAGCTTTATAGGCTTTTGCAATGTCACGATAAGCGTATCAGCATCCTCTACACGATACATTGCATTTATACCTTGCGATGCATTTGGTAAATCAAATAGTTTAACCTTGCCAGATATATAAGGAGCCTTTTCTATAGTAGGTAAATCAGAGTACGTAATATTATCATCTTTCAATTTCGCCTCGATATTTTTTTCCCCTAAAACCTCTACGTTTTGATTTTCGGTATAGCTATTTACGTACTGTGAATAGAGGAAAATATTCAATACTAAGAAGACAAAAATGAATATAGATTTTGTTTTATTCCAATCCATATTCAACACCTCCTACCTGCTCTGAAGTGAGGCGCTCCCAGCCATTTTCCGTCAGCATAAACCAGTTGGGCTCTAGCGTAATTAATTCTGCATTCGCATCATGCTCCAAATAATAACCGATGACTAAATCATTTATATCATTTATATTTGTTGTTAAGTTTGATTGAATTTGCTCAATCACTCGAGGTCCTGATGCTAACTCTTTTGCAGCCTTATCATCAGGAAGATTCATATCGAATACATAGTACGGTCTGCGATAACGGAAAATACGATTATCTCCCCATGTTGTTGAAACACGAGTGAAGGTCGTATCGCTATATACAGGAAGATCCTCAAAAAACATCTGATAGTCAATAATATGCTTTTGATAATTCATTGCAGCCAAGCGATAATCCTCTGTAATACCACCATGCTCATTTAAAAAGTCCATGCTGTCCTTCATAAGAATGGATGGAGCAATCGGTGAAAGGCTTTCAGCTGGTGGATAAACGTAATGGATGGATTGATTTTGCATATCTAGCCTCATTAATGACATGCCATCTGTATACCTTTCGGATTGTGTGCTTTCAATATTGCGTTGCACAATATTAGGATCTGTAAATAATATTCTTTTCAACAGCTCTGTGGAAATCGTCCCAACAGAATACGTATAGGGAACAACTTCTGTTGGATTCATTAAAACATACAACGATTTTGTACCAGGACGTTCGATTTCCATATAATTATCAAATTTCGCTGCTTGATCGATAAAATTGCGCTTAAAGCTTGTTTTATTATCTACCTTCACAACGGAACGATATAATGTACGATTATCCGAGTTAATAAATAAAAATTGTAGCTGGCTTGTTGTTGATAAGTAACTCCAATCAATCACAATGCGATCAAATGTCGTCTCCGGAATGTCTTTAGTATTATGGAATGGCAACATTGCTGCAAATGTAGGTATTGGGACATCTGCCTGGAAAAATAGCGTCATGCGATTCGGCATACGTAGCATTTCATTAACCTTATCATCCGATAAATTATGATTGATCAATGTTAGGTCATTTGCCTCCATCTCGGAAAGCTCATCCATCAATGTATCAATCACTGCACTTGATATAGTGCCTGTGAAGTTTTCCTCTCCTTTAAAAAGCAGACGATAGGGCTTCACAACTCGATTCAATGCTTTTTGTTCTCCAAGTGCAACATGCTCAACCTGTATATCCTCAATCGTTTGATACTTTGGCTTATAGTTCCATGTTAAAAAAGTTAGTGTCATGCTGAGTGCTACTAGAAGGAATAGGATGATAGATTTTATATGCTCAATATACTTCATTCCCACTCCTCCTCTTCATTCAGTTCACATGGCAATGTGAAGAAGATTGTTGTTCCTTTTCCTTCCTCACTTTCTGCCCAAATTTTCCCTCCATGTGCTGCAATCATATCCTTTGCTATGGCAAGCCCTAAGCCTGTACCACCCATCGAACGAGCACGTGCGCGATCAACACGATAGAAGCGTTCAAAAATACGTGTTAAATTTTCCTTTGGAATACCCATTCCATCATCGGAAATCATCACTGTCAGCATATTATCATTACTTGTAAAGCCAAAGCGAATATTGCCACCATCTGGTGAGTATTTCAATGCATTCGAAATAATATTATCAATTACTTGTGTTAATTTATCTGTATCGATTTCTACAAAATAGCTCGTTTTTGGCAATAAACGCACAAACGTAACATTTTGCGATTTCGACATTTCAAAGCGGTCAATAATACGATTTAAAAACTTATTAAACTCTACAAGCTCCTTATTTAAATCATAGTCTTGACTGTCCATTCTGGAGAGCTGTAACAAATCATTAACTAGGCGAATCATACGCTCTGTTTCTGTTTGTGTCACATTTAAAAATGACGGTGCAATATTTTCGTCACGCCATGCACCATCTGCGAGCGCCTCTAAGTAGCTGCGCATTGTCGTTAATGGTGTACGTAGCTCATGGGAAACATTCGATACAAATTCGCGACGCTCCATATCAATTTTTTCTTGTTCAGTAATATCATGCAATACCGTAATTAACCCATTAACAAAGCCTGTTTCCTTTTGAATAACCGAGAAATTAGCGCGCAAAATATAGGGGGCCTCCTGTGTGCTGAAATTTAAATTCAGCGGCTCCTTCATATGAATTAAATCCTCAAAGCTATAATTTTGATCTAAGCCAAGCGCTGATGCAATTGGTCGATTCATCATTGCCTCACGAGTAACATGTAGCAAGTTCAATGCAGGCTCATTAATTAAAATAACCTTCCCTTTACGATCTGTCGCAATAACCCCATCCGTCATATTACTAAGCACCGTTGCTAGCTTGCGACGCTCCGCCTCCGTTGTAGACTGCGCCTCCTGCAAACGATTGGTTAAATGGTTAAAGGCTATGGCTAGCTGACCGATTTCGTCCGTCCCATAAACACGTACTTTGCGTGAGAAATTGCCCTTTGCCATCGCTTGTGCTTGTCTACGCATATCGGAAATTGGTCTTGTAATCGTTCGAGCTATTAAAATTCCAAGTATAATTGTAATAATTAATGACATGGCCGTTCCAACAGCGAAAATACGGTTAATTTCACCCATCTGCTCAAATACTTTTTCAATATTTGATTCAATATAAATAATACCGATTACTTCGCCATCTGGTCCTACTGTATCTAATACTGGCTTAGCCAACACCCACATGCGTTTATTCGTATTATTATCATAATAAATCGTATCAATTAATGCTTCAGCAGCCATCGCTTTGCGTACAAGCTCATCTGTTGAGCGCTGGCCAACAATTGATTGATTGTTGCTTTCTGATGTTGCAAGAATTCTGCTGCGATGGTCAATTACACGAATTTCTTTAATATCGCGTGATGAAATATCGCCACTTGAAAATTCACCTAATAAAGAGCTTAAGCTTTCCTCTAATTGTGGTGATGTATCATTCCGCTCACGTAAAATCTCTTCACGAATACTATACTGCACAAGATCAATCCGTTGGAAAATTGATTCTTGAAAGCTCGTTTTTAAATTTTGCTCTAGCTCTCTTGAAAAGTATAGCCCGATAATTTGCAGGGCGATAATAATCAGCAAAATATAAATAAGAACGAGCTTCACGTGAATAGATTTGAAAAAGCCAACTTTTTGCATAGTAATTACTCCTGTTCAGGATTTCGTAAATAGTACCCCACACCTCGTCGTGTCACAATCCATGTAGGATGGCTTGGATTATCTTCAATTTTTTCACGCAGTCGACGTATCGTCACATCCACTGTTCGAACATCACCAAAGTAATCGTAGCCCCACACTGTTTGTAATAAATGCTCACGTGTCATCACTTGTCCGATATGCTTCGCTAAATAATGTAGCAATTCAAATTCACGATGCGTCAATTCAATGGCTTCATCACGTTTTAATACTAAATAAGCATCTGGCTGAATCGTCAAGGAACCAACAACGATATCATTCGTTTCCTCTACAACTTCTTCGACTTGTGCGACCACATTGAGACGACGCATATTCGCTTTTACACGAGCAATTAATTCTCTCGTGCTAAATGGCTTCGTCACATAATCATCCGCACCCATCTCAAGCCCAAGCACTTTATCAATTTCAGAGCCTTTCGCAGTTAACATAATAATAGGGAAATTATATTTTTTACGTATTTCACGACATACTTCCATGCCATCTCGCTTTGGCAGCATAATATCTAAAAGCATTAAATCAGGCTGCTCTTCTTCAACCTTTTGCAATGCTTCATCACCATCATATGCACAAATTACACGATAGCCTTCTTTAATTAAATTAAATTGCAAAATATCTGCAATCGGCTTTTCATCATCCACAACTAAAATCGTCTTTTCCATCTATATCTTCCTCTCATTTGTCAAATATTCATCTATCTATAACAGTTTTAATATTTAAAGTCATATAGTAAGAAGGCTCTTTAAAAAACCCCCTCATTTTACTGTACCATGCTTTGCGTTTTCGCGCATTAAACAGATATTTCATTTTCAATATTACCCATATTTTATTTCCTGAGAAATAATTACTCTTCTATTATGTGTCATAAATGACTTGGTGAGAAAATGACGGATACCGTCAAAAATAATGGCGGGATATTGGCGGATATTGTCGCTTTACATAGGAATTATTTTCTGTTAGCTTAAAATTAACCTACAAATACAATATTTGTTATAATACTATAGCTATACAACTGAAAGATTAATCACAACATGCAATTCAAGGAAAGAGGGCAATTACCTTTCAATATAGTTTCTAGTTTGCTCATCGGTACTGAAATGTAGTTTAATTAAATCTTAATCTGTAAGTATTTTTGCCCTCGAATAAACGAAAACTATAAGAATAAATAAGGGATGTGATACTATCAAGAAAAAAATAAAGCAATTTTTTATTTATTTATTGAGTGTTTCCGTATTAGTAGGTTGTTCAGAAGATTTTCATAACAAACTATCCGATAAAGACATCGCATCACCAGAAGCAAATAATTCATTGAATGAGAGTGACTATATTACATTAAGTGATTTTAACAATATATTTTATGGTCCTGTAAACTTTAACACAAACGGCGAATTTCAATTCTCAGATAAAACAATGGGTAACGGAGAATGTATTATTTTTGAAAACATGCCACTCAAAAAATCAGAGAAAATAACACTAACATTTCAATTACAATCTAATAGTTCTTTTAATCATATGACAATAGGAATTATCAAAGACTACAATCATAAGGAAAAGGAAAATTATAACATAGAAAATATTTACTCAGAATCCATTGAAAATAAACTAACAGTTACATACACAGCTCCAACTGATGGTGATTACTCCATTAGTATTTTAGGAACAATGGCTGGTTCTGTTGTTATAAAAAATGGAAAAATAACTAAACACGATTAAAAAGGGGCATTTATCATGAAGAATAGAATCTATTACTTAGTAACCTTTACAATACTTTTAATTTCTCTAAATTTCACGAATACGTCTGTTGCTAACGCCTCGGAATCCTTCAATATTTCTGATGACTTAGTAGTTATAGATACTAGTATTGTACCCGATTCATACCGTTTGGAAGTACTCGTTGACAAAAATGAGCTAAATAAAGAAGATATGCTTATACATGTCAATGAGCATACGTACAAAATTATTGATGAAAAATTAGTTGAGGTTTTCAACTCAACACCCTCTTTTAGTACTTATGCAATACTTCGCGAAACAGTAATTGTTTATAATGGTTTTACCCATGAAAGACATTTGTATGCTGCTGCTGGAACTACAGTACACACAGGATCAAGTGGACCTGCAGAACGTCGAGAACATACAATAAAAGATCACACGGGAAAAGTTTTAAGTTCTATCCTATCAAATGTAGCTACTATAGGTTGTCAAAAAACTGTTCCAAATACCGGTAAATATATCTTTACTATTACAAATTATAGTGCAACAACTCAAACTTGGGATTGGACCACTACTTTTTAAAAATAGCCCTTCCTTCTGAGCATTTCAAATAAATAAAAGAGTCGATTTACACCAATGCAATATGGATGTAAATCGACTTATTACGTTTTTTCTTTTTATTTTAAATATGATAATGGATTAACAACCGCTCCGTTTTCATGTACTTCAAAATGTAAATGTGTCCCTGTTGAATTACCTGTTGAACCCATGATACCAAGTGCTGAGCCTTGTGCAACAACTTGTCCGACTGTTACATCGATTTGTGAAAGATGTGCGTAAACTGTTTCATAGCCATTGTTATGGTTAACGACAATTTTATTACCGTATGTACCGTCCCATCCTGTAAATGTTACGACACCATTGTCTGCTGCTTTAATTGTATAGTTTGAAGGACGTGCAATATCAATACCTCGGTGGAATTCGCCCCAACGGCTTCCCATATGGCTTGAAATATAGCCGCCATTCGTTGGCCATGCAAATGATCCTGTTCCACGTGATGGAATGACTTTCGTACCGACAACAACAATACGACTTGAAGGCTCTGAAATAATATTTTCTTCTTTGACAGCTCGCTCTGTACGCTTGCCATTTTCAGTTGTAATTAAGTAAGTGACTTCCTTCTTGCCGTCTGCCCCTTCTTGTTTTACGACCTTTTCTCCTTTGAGCATCGTTTCATCTTCTTCAACCATTTTCGCATGGTCAATTGCTTCAACTTTAAACTTTTCTTCCACTACCTTTACTGTAATGAAAGGTTTATTTACTGTTACATTTAACTCTTGACCAATTTGTAAAACTGTTGATGTATCGATTCCTGGATTAAGCTCCATTAACTCTTCAATTGTTAAGTCATGTGCATGTGCAATTGAACCTAACACATCACCAGATTGAATCGCATATTTTTGTTGCTCTAGCATACCTGTTTGTAAAAACTGAACAGCTTCATCAACGCTTAAAATTTCATTTGGCAATGCCTTTGTTGCCTCACCATTAACTTCTGCTGATAATGAAATATCTACAATGCGTGTTTCATCATCCTGTAAAACGGGTAATTGAGCAGTAGCTGGTTGAGTAAGCGATGCTAGCTCATCTTCGGTTACATACTGTAGCTTTAATTGCTTTAATACTTCATTTAGTGCTTCTTCGTTTTCGACATAAGCTATTGTCTCACCATTCACCTTTAATGAATGGGCATCAGCTTCAACAACTAAGGCAGCCTCTAGCTTTGTTAATGTTTCAGTATCATTTGCACTTGCTTCAAAAACTTGCTCTGGAATAATTTCAACATTTGAATGTGCGTCTACTGCTAGTCCAGCGTATTTTTCACTCGCCTGTTGCTCCTTTTGTGCAAGTAATTGTTCTACTGCCTCTGGATTTGAAACAGCACCTATGTAGCTATTGTTTGCATATATATGATAAATTTCCCCGAAAGTAGCGTTGGCCTCAGCTTCTTTAATAAAGGCAAAAGGCACGACTAATGTAGAACATAGTAAAACAGTAGCTGCTACTTGTTTTATTTTTGTTGTTGGCTGTTTTAATAGGCTATCTAGCTGTCGATGAGCATCTTTTGCTATATTCCATTTCGAACTCATTGTAAAGCCCCTTCCAAAATTTGTCCTATAGACATATAGGACTATTTTCAGTGTAAAATCACACTTTTACAATGTACCATATTTTTTAGTTCAATTGAACTGTTTTGCTATTTTGTAATGAAACTGTATTATTTCAAAAAGATTTGTTACATTCTGATTTTATATAGAAAAAAAGATTATATTGCACCTTTAAGAGAGATGCCAATACCGCTATACCTGCCTTTTCCCCCTACATAGAACATGTTTAATCATACAATTTACTAGTACTTTATTAGTGTCATTTATACTCAAAATTTTCCTATTCTATACATAAAAAAACTATGATTCGCTATAAAAGGCTAGCGAATCATAGTTTTTTCATTTCATCTATTCCCAAATATTTGCTACAATATTTGTTTGCTCACGTGCTGGGCCTACGGAGAATGTCATTAAATTGATACCTGTTAATTCAAGAATTCGCTCGATATAGCGACGAGCGTTTTCTGGTAGCTCCTCCAATGTGCGCACGGCTGTAATATCCTCTGCCCAACCTGGTAGCTCCTCATAAATTGGCTTACACTGCTCAATAATATGTAGGTTTGCAGGGTATTCTGTAATGATTTCACCGTTGTAATCATAGGCCGTACAAATTTTCACTGTTTCTAAGCCAGATAATACGTCAATTGAGTTCAATGCTAGGTCTGTAATTCCACTAACGCGACGAGAGTGACGGACAACTACAGAATCAAACCAGCCTACGCGACGTGGGCGGCCTGTTGTTGTACCATACTCACGACCTACATCACGAATTCGTTGACCGATTTCATCATGTAGCTCTGTTGGGAATGGGCCGTCCCCAACACGAGAAGTATAAGCTTTACATACACCTACAACACGTGATACGTAGTTAGGACCTACACCAGCACCAATTGCTACACCACCAGCTACTGGATTGGAAGATGTCACGTATGGATATGTGCCTTGATCGACATCAAGCATAACGCCCTGTGCTCCTTCAAATAGCACTTTCCCACCTTCATCAAGCACATCATTTAAAATTTTTGATGTATCTGTTACATATTGTGCCAATTGTTGACCGTATGCGAAATATTCCTCGAAAATATCTTCAAAGCTTACGCCATCTACTTCATAAAACTTTTCAAACAAACGATTTTTTAGCGCTACATTGTCACGTAGCTTTTGCTCAAAAATTTCCTTATCTAATAAATCCGCCATACGAATGCCGATACGTGCAATTTTATCTTGATAGCAAGGACCAATTCCTTTAGCTGTCGTACCTATTTTTTGGTCTCCACGACTTTCTTCCTCCACAATATCTTGGCGGATATGGTACGGTAAAATAACATGTGCGCGATTCGAAATACGCAAATTTGATGTGTCAATGCCACGTGCCTGTAAGCCCTGCAATTCTGTTACTAGTGACTTTGGATTAACAACTAAGCCGTTGCCGATAACAGATGTTTTTTCCTTATAAAAAATACCTGAAGGAATCAAATGCAGCTTATATGTTTCGCCTGCAATTTTAATTGTATGTCCCGCGTTATCTCCACCTGCAAAGCGTGCGATAATGTCCGCCTGCTTCGATAGAAAATCGGTAATTTTCCCTTTACCTTCGTCTCCCCACTGTGTTCCCACAACTACTACTGATGTCATGCTACGAGCACCTCCGACAGACGTTTTATTTACGTCCCTTATTATAAGCAGAATAATTGTAGCAGTATTTGCTAGTTAATGTCAAACAAAAACACGAACGCTATCACAATATTAAACTGTGATTGTTCGTGTTTAGTGCTATCATTTACCATTTTTAGTATTCTGGTGGTGCTTCATATTGCGACCAATCTACATTAAGGAATTTATTGAATTCCTTTTTAAAGGCAAGTGTAACAGTTCCTGTTGGACCATTACGTTGCTTTGCAATAATAATTTCAATCATATTTTTGCTTTCAGATTCACGGTCATAGTAGTCATCACGATATAAGAATGCAACGATATCGGCATCTTGCTCAATCGAACCAGACTCACGCAAGTCACTCATCATCGGGCGCTTATCTTGACGCTGCTCTACACCACGCGATAGCTGTGATAACGCAATAACTGGCACCTTTAATTCACGTGCAAGCCCCTTTAAAGAACGAGAAATTTCCGATACCTCTTGTTGACGGTTTTCTCCAGGACGTCCACTACCTTGAATAAGCTGTAAATAATCGATTAAAATCATGCCTAGCCCATGCTCCTGCGCTAATCGACGGCACTTTGCACGAATTTCATTAATTCGTACCCCCGGCGTATCATCAATAAAAATGCCTGAGCTTGAAAGGCTCCCCATCGCCATCGTTAGCTTGCCCCAATCCTCTGCTGACAATGCACCTGTACGTAAAGCTTGAGCATCAATATTACCCTCGGCACAGAGCATACGCATTACAAGCTGATCTGCCCCCATCTCTAATGAGAAGATAGCGACATTTTCACGTGCCTGAACTGCTACGCTTTGTGCAACGTTTAAAGCAAAGGCTGTTTTCCCCACAGATGGACGAGCTGCTACGATAATTAAGTCATTGCGTTGAAAGCCTGCTGTAATATTATCTAGGTCACGGAAGCCTGTCGGAATCCCTGTAACATCACCTTGTCTTGATTGTAGCTTCTCAATATTATCAAAAGTATCAACGAGAACATCTTTCACATGCTTGAAGTCACCAGCGTTTTTACGGTTGGCTACCTCCATCATTTTTTTCTCGGCTTCTGATAATAATGCCTCTACTTCATCTTCACGTGTATAGCCATCCTGCACAATTTTCGTTGCAACACTAATTAAGCGGCGTAGTAACGCCTTTTCTTCTACAATCTTTGCATAGTGTGCAATATTAGCAGCAGTTGGGACCGCGTTCGCTAGCTCAGAAATATACGATAGACCACCGACATCCTCTAGCTCTTTTTTTACGGAAAGCTCCTCTGTAACAGTAACGACATCTATTGCTTTTCCTTGGTCGCTTAATGTGAGCATCGTTTGGAAAATAATTTGATGTGCGCGACGATAAAAATCTTCCGGTATTAAAATTTCGGATGCTGTAATCAGTGCCTGTGGCTCAAGAAATATCGCACCAATAACCGATTGCTCTGCTTCATGATTATGCGGCGGCACGCGGTCTATCATAGAGTCATTCATCTATATGCTCCCCTTATTCAGCAATAACATGTACTTTTAATGTAGCCTTTACTTCTTGATGAAGTTTTACTGGTACATTTGTATAACCTAAAGAACGAATACCGTCGTTGCACTCCATTTTACGTTTATCAATTTTAATGCCATGTATTTTTTGTAACTCATCTGCAATTTGCTTTGTTGAGACAGAGCCGAATAAGCGGCCGCCCTCTCCTGATTTTGCTTTAACCGTTACTTCTAATGCTTCAATTTTGTCTTTTAAATCTTTAGCTGCTTGTAGCTCAGCTGCTGCATTTTTCTCTTCTAGCTTTTTTTGTCCTTCCAGCTGGCTTAATGCTTGATTATTCGCTTCCACTGCATAGCCATTTTTAATTAAAAAGTTTTGCGCATAGCCATCTGCTACATTTTTAATTTCACCTTTTTTACCTTTTCCTTTAACATCCTTTAAAAATACAACTTTCATTATTCATTACTCCCTTCAATTACTTGTGCAATTGCATCAATTAAATATTTTTTTGCTTCATCTATTGAATGTGCCTCTACTTGTGCTGCTGCATTTGTTAAATGCCCACCGCCTCCAAGTTTTTCCATTACAAGCTGGACATTTGTTTCACCTAACGATCTTGCGCTAATGCCGATTAAACCATCTGCTCGATGTGCAATCACAAATGATGCAGATACGTCCTTCATCGTTAATAAAATATCAGCTGTTTGTGCGATAATAACTGAATCATAATTGCGCCTATCTTCTCCATGCGCAATCGCAATTCCTGGAAAGGCAAATTCAACCGTTTGTACGATTTTCGAGCGCTCAATATACGTATCAACATCCTCTTTTAATAGTTGTTGTACTAATATTGTATCAGCACCATGTGTCCTTAAGTATGAGGCTGCTTCAAATGTACGTGCACCTGTACGTAATGTAAAGCTTTTCGTATCAACGATAATGCCCGATAGTAACGCCGTTGCCTCTAATGGCGTTATTTTTTCACTTTTTGGCTGATATTCTAGCAGCTCTGTTACAAGCTCGGCTGTTGAAGATGCATACGGCTCCATATAAACAAGTGTCGGATTGGTCACAAATTCCTCACCTCGACGATGATGGTCAATGACAACAATTTTATCAATCTTATTAAACAAACGGTCATCAATCGTCATGCTTGGCTTATGTGTATCAACAATGATTAATAGTGATTTGGGTGTCATTTTTGATAATGCTTCCTCTGGTGAAATAAAGCGTTGATAAAAGTCGGACTTCCCTTTAATTTCATTCATCAGCCTTTGTACGCTACCATGTAAATCATCAAAATTAACGACGATATAGCCATCAACTTTATTCATTTGTGCCATTTTGCGAACACCGATAGCTGCACCAATAGCATCCATATCAGGCTGTTTATGTCCCATCACAAATACTTGATCGCTTTCTTGTATTAAATCTCTTAACGCATGGGAAATAACACGCGCCCTTACGCGAGTACGCTTTTCAACAGGATTTGTTTTTCCTCCATAAAAGCGTAATTTTCCACTCGGCTGCTTAATCGCAACTTGATCTCCACCACGCCCTAATACTAAGTCTAAGCTAGATTGAGCAAGCTCGCCTAGCTCAACTAATGAGGATGAGCCTGCCCCGACGCCGATACTTAAGGTTAGGGACATGTTTTTTTGCAAAGTGCGTTCTCTGATCGTATCTAAAATTTCGAATTTCTTTAATTCAAGCTCAGCTAAAATGGATTCATTTAACACAGCTAAAAAGCGATCTGAGGACACACGCTTCACGTAAATTCCATAATGTGCAGCCCATTCATTAACAATAGATGTAACCATCGTATTCGTTAAACTGCGCGTTTGGTCATCCATTGCCTGTGTCAGCTCATCGTAATTATCAATAAATAATACTGCCAAGACGGTACGATCAGCAAAATACTGTGTTTCAATTTCTACTTGCTCCGTCACATCAAAGAAATATAATAGCTTTTCTGTTTCCTTGTAGTACGTTCGATATTTACGCTCACCAATCGTGACAGTCAGCTCTCGCTTTTCCTCTGGATGCATGACGCTATATAAATCCTCTGAAATCGTAAACAGCTCTTCTCCAATGAGGGAATCTTTTTCTAAAATATTCAAAATAAATGGATTAGCCCATTCAATATTGTAGTCTTTATTAATTAAGATAATCCCTATTGGCAATTCTAAAAAGGCTTCTTCTCCAACCTTTTTCATTCGAAAAGAAAGCTTTTCAATATGCTTTTCCGTTTCAGCATATGCTATTTGCTCCATTTTCCAAACGTAAAATAATCCGCCACTCGCTACTAGTACATAGCCGATTGCAATCCATATATTCCATAAAAATAAGAAGATAGCCGCCACTAGCAATAACAAAGATATCAGAAAAAGCGGATAGCGAATTAATCTCTTTCTAAACATATCCATCGTAACAGCTCCTTATTTTTTATGGATTTTACCCTTTACATATTCACGCATATTAAAGCCTAAATCAATAATACCGAGCAAAATGATAAATGAGTAAAGCGGTATTGCAATAATGACAACTAAGCCCTTTAAAAAGCTTGGCGATTTGTATTCATCTAATAAGAAGAAGATAAATGATAAACCTTGTAATACAAGCAGTAGCCATAATATGAGCGATGCATTAAGTGTGGCTACATATAAAAGAGTGCCTATTTCTGGCTGAACAAATAAGCTAATCGAAAGTGCAATTAAATAATACCAAAGCACCGCTCTAGGTAAGCGCATCTTTTTAAATGGCGCGAATTTCGGTACATCGATTTTGAAACGCTTTAATAATGGTAAGTTAATCGATATCAATACAAACGCTAAAAGAAAGGCAGATATAATAATTGTAGATGGTAATGCAGCCTCCATTAGTCGGAACGCTTCATCTAAGCTTTCTCGTGTAACAGGTTGTTGCAACGGAAACTGCTCCGCCATTTTAATCGATTGCTCATAACTTGTTTTAGCAATTTCTTGACTAATCTTCACAAAATCTAAATTAAAAAATTTCGCAAGCGCTATATACAAAATTGAAAATGTAAATAACAATGCCAAACCTGTGGACATGAACAAATAAATTTTACTTTTCTTATTGCGTATTGCATCACCTATGACTAAACCTGCTACCGCAAACACTATCGATGTCAGTAACATAATAATACCACCATAGATAAATGTAATGCTGCTTGCAATTATCGCAACAACAATCGCATTTGCTCGATCATATGTTGCTGCAAGCCATGCAATCGGCAACAGCGCAAATCCCATTGCCACAATACTTACTAATGGTACATAAAAAGTGATAAGCATAATAATTGTAAACAGAACAATTACAACACTACTGTGTACTAATTTTCTTGTTTGATTATTCGGCATGAAGAACCTTCCTTTTATCATTTAAAACTTTTGCAAATATGGAAGTCAAAATGCTACGTTTTAGCACCTTACTTTCTCATTATTCTATTGTATCATTTTTTTATGCTACAAACAAAGTACAAAAGCGAACAAGTGATTGGTCTGACAAAAAATATTGACTGAACATTCTAACTTATATATACTAAACAGAAATATCAAAGTCCATGATTAGAAGTAGTAAAATAAGGGGTTCTTTCAGAGAATTGCTGGTTGGTGCGAAGCAATAAGAAAGCCTATTTGAACTCGTCTAGGAGATTTTATACAGAAACAAAAGTATGTATGAACGGCAGCTACCGTTATAGTATAAGGTGGGTTAACAATTAACCAAGTAGAGTGGAACCGCGAAAAACTTCGTCTCTTTTTGAGGCGAGGTTTTTTTATTTTTATATAGAGGGGGTAGCATCAGATGAAAGTAGAAAAAAATATGTACAAAATTGGAATACTGGCTTTATTAGTATCAGCCATCTTAACAGCGGTTAGTCAAGTATTTTACGCAAATCGCGTACAAGTAATCCATCCTTTTCTCTTTACGGGCATCAGTTTTTTTATAACAGCCATATACTTTCAATGCTTTGCCCTTCAGCAAAAGGCTACCCCTCAGTGGCGGTATGCATGGAAGCCTTTATTCAAATTAAATATCGCTTCTGTTATCACCTTTATGGGCTTTTATTTTGCATTAAAATATATCGAACCAGCCATTGTAAGCTCACTTGAAATGGCAATAGGTCCACTTTTTATTTTATTATTAACATTTTTTCAACGGAAGGCTGTACAAAAGAGCCAATGGGCCATTGCTGTCGCTACATTTATGGCATGTGGAATTCTAATCACTGCGGTGTTATTAGGACAATCTGGTGTTGCAATGCAGCTTTCTATGGAAGTGATTTTAGGGATATTTGCTAGCATGATTTGTGGCATTGGAGCCGTATTTTGTTCAGTCTATTCAAAGCAACTCAACGAGCTTGGCTGGACAAGCTCAATGGTTTTAGCTAAACGCTACATTGGCATTATCCTCATCTCATTTCTTTTTACTTATGACATTATAATTCCATACTTTAAGGACAATATTATATGGATTTTAGCAATAACTATTGTCGGGGTCATGCTGCCAATGTATTTATTACAAAAAGGGATTCAATATACGAATACCTTTTTAGTCATGATGTCTCTTTGCTTCATACCTGTTTTCACATTTATATTTCAGCTATTCGATACACGTATCGAGGTTTCCTTTATTACTTTGGGTGGTGTCATTTTATTATTTATATGTGGAATTTTGAGTATATGGCTAGAAAGTAATAAATATTAGGAAAATTGAAATAACATTTATTTCTATATATAATAATCTAAGGAGAAACTATCTATTATTATATGATAGAAATTTATATTTTAAGGGGAATAAGCAATTGACTAAAAAAACAGCTATACTTCTATATCCAGATTTCAGTGAATACGAATTAACAACAGCTCTATCTATTTTAATGCAAGGTAGAAAACCTGTATCTTTCATTGGCTTAACGAAAGAGCCTATTAGAGGAGAGTCTGGTCTCACCTGTTTACCCGACTTAACTATTGATGAAGTTGACTTTGAGCAATATGATAGTCTATTGCTATCAGGATGTATGTATATTGATAAAATAATCGATATTTCTGAGTATACAAGCTTTATTGAAAATATTTCAGCTCAAAGGGATTTTATAATCGCAGCTATTTCTAGCTCTCCCTATTTATTAGCAAAGGCTGGTGTCTTGAAAGGTAAAAAATACACTGTTGGGCTTGCAGAGAAATTAAGAAAAGAATCTCCTTATTTTGAGGAGGAAAACTACGTCTCTGAGTTAGTTGTAACAGATGGAAATTTGATTACTGCTTGGGGATCAGCTTTTATAACATTTGGTGCTCAATTTGGAAAAGCGCTAAAATTAGACTTTGAAAAAAGTTGGTATAGAGGGTAGTTCTATAAAAGTACAACAATAGTCATTCAATCGATGCTGGATTTTTCATATTGGAGGGCTTTCAATGAATAATCAAAATACACTTCATCCATGTCCATGTTGTAACTATGAGACCTTATCATCTAAATCACGTGGCTCTTTTGAAATTTGCTCTATTTGTGATTGGGAAGATGATAATATTCAATTTGATAACCCATACTATGAAGGTGGAGCAAATAATATTTCGTTATATCAGGCATGAAGGAATTTTTTAAGCAATAAATAAAAAAGTACAACAAAGGTTTTGCAACCATTGTTGTACTTTTAACATTCTTATTTATCTTCTGCTACGAATGGAAGTAATCCCATAATACGAGATACTTTGATAGCTGAAGTTAATTTACGTTGATACTTTGCACTTGTACCAGTTACGCGACGTGGTAAAATTTTACCGCGCTCAGAGATGAATTTCTTTAAAAGATCTACATCTTTGTAGTCGATGTGCGTAATGTTATTTGCAGTGAAGTAACAAACTTTACGGCGTTTGCGGCCTCCGCGACGTTGTCCTGCCATTAGCGTTGTCCTCCTTTAGTTTATTTTTCTAGTGGATGTGAGGTATTAGAACGGTAAATCGTCCTCTGATACTTCGATTGGGCCTTTGCTATTTGCAAATGGATCCTCATCCATACGTGTATAATTTTGCTGATTTTGTGGTGGCTGCTGATAAGAATCGAATGGATCCTGCGCAGGTGCACCACCGCCATATTGCTGGTTATTTTGGTTATTATAGCTTGGTTGTCCCCCGCCATAATTGTTACCACCATATGGTTGTTGGTTTTGCATACCTTGTGACGCGCCACCGCTACGTGGTTCTAAGAACTGTACTGCATCTGCTACAACATCTGTTGTATACACACGTTTTCCATCTTGTCCTTCATAGCTACCTGTTTGAATGCGTCCTTCAACGCCAATTAAGCTTCCTTTACGCATAAAGTTTGCTAAATTTTCGGCTTGTTTTCGCCAAGCAATACAGCCTATGAAGTCAGCTTCACGCTCGCCTTGTTGGTTCGAAAATGTTCGGTTTACAGCAACTGTAAAGCGAGCCATAGGAACTCCACTTGGCGTATAGCGAAGCTCTGGATCTTTTGTCAGTCTTCCTACGAGTACGACACGGTTAATCATCGGTATACAGCCTCCTTTTCAGCATTATGGTTAAAAATTATTTTTCTTCTTCGCGAACAGCGATGTGACGGATAATGTCTTCGCTAATGTTAGCTAAACGAGTATATTCGTTGATTGCTTCTGTACCAGCGTTTACTTTCACGATTTGGTAGAAACCTTCGCGGAAGTCGTTGATTTCATAAGCTAGACGGCGTTTACCCCAGTCTTTTGCTTCAACGATTTCAGCACCGTTTGAAGTTAAGATTTCGTTGAAACGCTCTACTACAGCTTTCTTCGCTTCGTCTTCAATGTTCGGGCGAATGATGTACATTAATTCATACTTTCTCATCTTCGTTTTGCACCTCCTTATGGACTTGGCTCTCCTACTAAAATAGGGAGCAAGGAGTAAGTAACTTGTATTACTCACAACTGTGAATTATAGCATGCTTTAGATGTATATGCAATATATTTAAAAATTCACTTTAGTGTTCTACTTTTTGATAAAATTGAATTAAGTCAATTTTATCAAAAAAAGAATATATGTTCTCACATTAAACTAAAAGCAATCCTTTTTCACGTTTCATTTCTCTTAATTTTGCAAATATAAAGTGATAAATTTCCACTATTTTATTAATATATTTAGGAGGTTCTCTTTTTGAAAATGCAACAACCCAAAATAGTTGAGTTAAATATGCCAAAGATAGCCAAACTAAATATTTGGCTAACAATTATTTTAGTAATTACCTTTACTATCGTTTATAAAATCATGTATGGACAAACTAATTTTTCCTTTTTAACAATGCTAGTGGTAGCAGTGCTGTATATTATTTTCATCGTTTTACATGAAGCTTTTCATTTAATAGGCTTTATGATGTTTGGTGGTGCAAAATTTAAGGAGCTCGATTATGGTATCAATTTAAAGCTTGGTATTGCCTATGCGACAACCGTAAAACCGCTAACGAACAGTGCAATGAAGAAAGCTTTGCTATTACCATTTTGGACAACAGGCGTTTTTCCAACAATTCTAGGTTTTTATATCGAAAGCTTTGCGTTCGTCCTTACAGGGGCATTGTTAATTGCTGGTGCTGTTGGGGATTTTGCGATGTATAAGGAACTACGGAAATTTCCAAATAATGTGCTTGTTAAGGATGATCCTCAGTTGCCAAAGCTTTATATAGTCGAAAATAGTTTCTATGAGTAAAGAACAAAAAGATAGTTTTGGACAGTTGTAGTTGAAGATAGGGATTTCAACATTGAGAATCCAGACGAATTCTTTAATATTTTAGAAAAGGTCATTAAAGTAAAAAGGCATAGGAAAAGTGAGATTGCACTTTTCCTATGCCTTTTCAATTAAACATTAAATCTAAACAGCATAATATCGCCATCTTGCACGATATATTCTTTACCTTCTAAACGTACTTTACCTGCTTCTTTTGCTGCTGCCATTGAGCCAAATTGTACTAAATCGTCGTAGGCAACTGTTTCTGCACGAATGAAGCCACGCTCGAAGTCAGAGTGGATGACACCTGCGCATTGCGGTGCTTTCATACCTTTGCGGAACGTCCATGCACGTACCTCTTGTACGCCAGCTGTGAAGTATGTTGCAAGTCCTAATAGGTCATAGGAAGCGCGAATCAATTGGTCTAAGCCTGACTCTTGAATGCCTAGCTCCTCTAAAAACATTGCTTTTTCTTCGTCCTCAAAGCCTGAAATTTCCTCTTCAATTTTTGCACAAATTGTAATAACCTGTGCGCCTTCTGCTGTGGCAAATTCGCGGACCATTTGCACATATTTATTGCTATCTGCATCTGCTACTTCGTCCTCAGATACGTTAGCCACATATAGCATTGGCTTGATCGTTAATAAATGAAGGCCTTTAATAACTTTTAGCTCGTCCTCGGAAAGGTCTGCTGCACGCGCAGGTTTTTCTGCTTCTAGCGCATCCTTCACCTTCACTAAAATAGGCTCCTCGATAAGTGCCTCTTTATCTTTTTGCTTCGCCATTTTTGCAACACGTTGTAGGCGTTTTTCTACAGATTCCATGTCAGCTAAAATTAGCTCTAAATTGATGACTTCGATATCATCGATTGGATTTACTGTACCTGATACGTGTGTGATGTTCTCATCCTCAAAGCAGCGGACTACTTGGCAAATCGCATCTACTTCGCGAATATGCGCTAAAAATTTATTACCAAGCCCTTCACCTTTGGAAGCACCTTTTACGATCCCTGCAATGTCCGTAAATTCGAATGCTGTTGGTACAGTTTTTTTCGGTTCTACTAATTCTGTTAATTTATTTAAACGTGCATCTGGTACTTCTACGATTCCTACGTTCGGATCGATTGTTGCGAATGGGTAGTTCGCAGCAAGTGCACCAGCCTTTGTAATCGCATTAAACAATGTAGATTTCCCTACGTTTGGTAAACCGACGATGCCAGCTGTTAATGCCATATAAGACACAACCTTTCTATAGTCAATTCGTTTTTATTTTGATAGCCTTTTCTATTATATTGATAATGCGTTTAAAAGTCTAACTGCATTATTGTTCATTTACCCTTTTAATTACTTTTTTCATCTTTTTTTCGAATTCTCGTCTAGGAATCATAACACTATGACCACAGCCCTCACATTTAATGCGAATATCCGCACCTAAGCGAATAATTTTCCATGCATTTGTTCCACATGGATGCTGCTTTTTCATTTCCACAATATCATTTAATTCAAATACTTTACCTTCCAACCTTATTCTCTCCCTTCAATTTCTCGTCCCATTACTCGGTCATATAGCATCATTTTTGGGAATTCAGTAGCTATTCCATTATTTTGTAAAAGCTCCTTCACCTCTTGACGAATTGTTCGAGCAATCTCCCATTGCTTTAATGGCAACGTTTCTGCAATAATGCGAACTGTTACTTCACCGTCAGCTATATTTTGAACGCCTAAAAAGACAGGTGTGTTTGTCAATGTTGGGTGCTGTTGTGGTAATTGCTCTAAATAAGCAGTAATCAGCTTTTCTGCCTTTTCAATATCAGCATCTATATTGAGCTGCATATCAATCATAAACTTCGAATGGTTAATAGAATAGTTTTTCACATTTGTAATCGAGCCATTTGGAATAATAAATTGCTCACCTGCATTGCCCTTTACTTTCGTTGTACGCAAGCCAATTTCTAAAACCGTTCCCTCTGCTCCACTAATTTGAATATAGTCACCTACGCCAAATTGATCCTCAAAAATGATAAAGAAGCCAGTGATGACATCCTTTACTAAGCTTTGTGCACCGAAGCCGATTGCTAAACCTGCAATCCCTGCCCCTGCTAGTAAACCTGCAATTTGAATATCAAGCGCAGATAAAATCCCCATTATAGCTGAAAAGTACACTAAATAAGATAAAACACTTTGCAGCAATTTTAATATTGTTTTTTGGCGACGCTCTGAATGATTAATTGGTGAGCGCATACGTACAAGGAATACTTTCTCTATTACCTTTTGTCCAACACGAACAGCAATGTAGGAAGCTGCCATAATGACAATCACTTTTATAGAAGCGACTAAAATATAATCCCACAATGCCTCACTTGTGATGTACTCCCAAGCTTTTTTTGTAATACGTGCCATTCCATGTAAATCTACTGTTGCTGTTAAATAATTTAATTGCATTTTTTCACTCCTTGTATAACAAACTCATAAACTGATTATACTTCACACATATAACATAGAAAGTGAGTGAAACAAATGGATAACCATTCTATTCATTATGAAGCATCAAGCGCAGTATGGAAACTAAGTGATATCTTTTTACAAATGATCCCCTTTGAGCATAATCGACTTGTCTTTTGTTGTATTGGGACAGATCGTTCAACAGGTGATGCCCTTGGTCCTTTGATTGGTAGTCAGCTAGTAAAAAGCTATGCATTCCCCTTTGACGTTATCGGAACGCTGGAGGAGCCGTTGCACGCATTAAATTTAATGGATACATTTAATGACTTGCAGGCACAGGAGGAGCCACCATTTATCATCGCAATCGATGCCTGCTTAAGCGAGAAAAATCGCATCGGCAATATTATAGTAGAAAATGGCCCATTATTCCCAGGAAAAGCTGTAAAAAAACAATTACCCCCAATTGGTGACATTTCCATTAAAGGTGTCGTCAACATTGGAGGCTTTATGGAAGCACAAGTATTACAAAACACTCGTCTTCATTTAACATATACTATGAGTGAAAAAATTGCTCGCTCTTTGCAGCTCGCTTGGCAGCGTCATTTAACGCAAAATAAACATACCCGCTACAATCAACATCACACACAAAATACCTGGAAGCAAATTGGCTACTCGAATTTTCGTTAAGCCCGTAATATTTAAACCAATTGCTAAAATCATAATGCCACCTGTTGCGGTCATTTCCTGAATAAATAAATCAAGTGCTTCCTGTGGAATATAATTGCTAATTGCGCCGGCACAAATAGCAATCAACCCTTGATAAATAAAGACAGGTACCGCAGATAGCATAACACCAATTCCTAACGTCGAAGCTAAAATCGTCGCCATAAAGCCATCAATAATACCTTTTGTCATTAAAATACTATGATCATTGCGTAGCCCACTATCAAGTGCACCTAATATACCCATAGAACCGATAACAAAAATGAGTGATGCTGTGACAAAACCTTCCGCAATCGTACCATTACTATTTTTACCAAATAGCGATTCTACCCATTTGCCAAAACGATTAAACCACTTTTCTAAATCAATCCACTCACCAATCATCGTACCAATAACTAGGCTAACGAGGACAATGACAAAATTACTGCTTGCAAAGCCCATTTGAATACCGAGAACAGCTACAGCTAAACCAATAATCAGCATTACTGTTTCCTTCATTTTTTCAGGAATATTGTGAAACAGTCTTCCAATAAACGCTCCAATTACAATAAGCAACACATTGATTAATGAACCGAGTAAAATCATCTTTACCTTCTCTCTATTCAGTGCGCTCTAATTGTAATATTTCTAAAATACGCTCTAAATCCTCTTCTGAGTAAAATTCAATTTCAATTTTGCCTTTATCTTTTTGTTTTTTAATTTGTACACTTGTGCCAAAATAATCTCTAAGCTGTGCCTCTGTAGCTTGTACAAAAATATCACGTGGTGGTGCTTTTGTTTCACGTGAAACATTTTCATTTAATGCTTGAACGAGCGCTTCTAATTGGCGGACATTTAAGTTCTGTGCAATCACTCTCTTTGCGACTTCTGCAATTTGTCGTTTATTTTTCAGACCAAGTAATGTACGCCCATGCCCCATCGTTAAGGAACCATCATTTACTAATGCACGTACCTCTTCTGGTAGCTGTAGCAAACGAATATGGTTGGCAATATGTGGTCTACTTTTTCCAAGACGATTTGCTAAGTCCTCTTGAGTGAAGTTCAATTGCTCAATTAAGCTGCTATATGCTTCCGCTTCTTCAATTGGTGTTAAATCTTCACGCTGTAGGTTTTCTAAAATTGCAACCTCCATCATTTGTTGTTCAGTCATCTCTTTAACTAGCACAGCTATTTCCTCTAAGCCTGCTAGCTTTGCTGCACGCCAGCGACGTTCTCCTGCAATAATTTCATATTTACGGCCTTTTTTACGTGCAATAATAGGCTGGATTATACCATGCTCTTTAATTGATTGCGCAAGCTCTTCTAATGCCTCATCTTGAAAAAGCTTACGTGGCTGAAATGGGTTTGCTACAAGCTTATCGACAGCAATTTGCTGTACATTTCCCTCTTGCTGTACCGCTTCCTCTGGAAATAGCGCTCCAATACCTTTCCCTAAACCTTTAACCATTTTTAATCACTTCCCTTGCTAGCTCTACATACATTTCTGCACCTCTCGACTTCGCGTCATAAGTAATAATTGGCTTGCCATGGCTAGGTGCCTCTCCTAAGCGGATATTACGTGGAATAATTGTTTTATAGACTTTATCTTGGAAATATTTTTTTACTTCCTCGATTACTTGTAGTCCTAAATTTGTTCGTGCATCAAGCATTGTTAAAAGAACACCTTCAATCATCAGCTCGGGATTTAAATGCTTTTGTACAAGTCGAACAGTTGATAGTAGCTGACTCAGTCCCTCTAATGCGTAATATTCGCATTGAACAGGAATAATAATTGAATCCGATGCTGTCAGTGCATTAATCGTTAATAAACCAAGTGATGGTGGACAATCAATAATTATGTAATCATAGTCTTGTCGTATTGGTCGTAGTGCATTTTTCAGCTTTCCTTCACGTGAAATAGCAGATACTAGCTCAATTTCCGCACCTGCTAATGAAATTGTTGCAGGGACAACAGATAAATTTTCCACTTTTGTTTGTAATATTGTTGTCGCAATATTTTCGTCATCAATAATGACATCATAAATACAGCCATGCACATCAGCTTTGTTGACACCTACGCCACTCGTTGCATTTCCTTGTGGATCTGTATCAATTAACAATACCTTTTTGCCTAAATAGGCTAAACAGGCACTTAAGTTAACAGAGGTTGTCGTTTTACCAACGCCCCCCTTTTGATTGGCGATTGCTATAACCTTTCCCATAATTCCACCTACTTCCTACAATTCAATATATCTTAACGTCATTGTATCCAAATCTTTTCAAGTATGCTCGAAAAAACTACAATCGGGCTTTTCCTATAGTCTTTAAAAGTATTCTATCAAAATTTACGCTTAGTTCCTAAAGTTATTCTACTATTTTTCACAAAAAAAACTGTCTGAAAAGGGAATTCTTTTCCAGACAGCTCTATTTATTTTATTTTTTCTTTGGAATTTTGACAGTGATTTGATAATATTCCTCTGTATCTTCTTCCTCTGTTTTTACTTGAATTCCGCTTTTCGTTACCATTGTTAATGATTGCTTTATTGTATTTAAGGCGATGCGCACGTCTTTGCTAATTGCTTTACGCTTCGGCTTTTCCTTCTTTACTGGTTGCTCTTCCTCAGTAGGCGGTGATAACAGCTGTTGAATCTGATCTTCAAGCTGACGGACATTCCAATCATATTCCTTAGCTGCTTCAATGAGCTGTTGCTGTAGCTGCTCATCTTTTACAGCAATAAGGGCTCGTGCATGACGCTCTGTAATTTCACGCTTTAAAATAGCCTCTTGAACAAATTGAGGCAGCTTTAATAAACGTAGCTTATTTGCTACTGTTGATTGGCTCTTTCCTAAACGTTGTGCAAGTGCTTCCTGCGTTAATGAATGCAATTCAAGTAGTTGCTGATAAGCAAGCGCCTCTTCAACTGCCGTTAATTCTTCACGTTGTAGGTTTTCAATTAATGCAATAGATGCTGTTTCTTTATCATTAATTTGTCGTACAATTGCTGGTACTTCCGCCCATTGTAGCTTTTTCATTGCACGATAGCGTCGCTCACCTGCAATAATTTCATATTCATCCTCACCATCGCGTCTGCGTACTACGATTGGCTGGATAACACCATGTATATGAATCGTTCTTGATAATTCTTCAATTTTTTCATCGTCAAATACAGTACGAGGTTGAAATCGATTCGGTATGATTTTTCCAATAGGAATTTTCACTACTTCTTCTGTAGCCTTTTTTTCTTCTATAGCTGCTACTTCACTTTTTACTTCAGACTCTTTTCCGCCTCCGAAAAAACGTGAAAAAGGACTTTTCATCCGAGTGGCACCACCTTTAAGAAACTTCTTACTCACTATTAATATTATTGATTATCCAAGTTAAAATGTACATAGTTTAGAATCAATTACATATCTACATATTTTATCATTAATTAATGCCTACTATCATTATGTATGCTTGAAAAGAGAAAAATATCTATCAAACATACAAATTACTTGCGAGATAATTATTGAATAGGTGTTTTATTTGGCACGCCTGGTTTACGAGGATATTTTTTAGGCGTTGCTTTTATTTTATTAAATACATATAAAGTACGCTCGCTCTGTTCAACTGGTAGTTCAAAGACAAATTCCTCTTGTAGCTCGATGCCAAGCGTGGAGACTGCTTTTTTCGCCTCTGCTAGCTCCTGCTTGCCAGCCGCAGCTTTTAATGCGACGAACTGGCCACCTACTTTAGCAATCGGTACACATAGCTCTGATAAAACAGATAATCTTGCTACAGCACGCGCTGTTACAACATCAAATTTTTCGCGATATTTCGCATTTTGTCCAAATTCCTCTGCACGTGCATGAACAAACGCTACATTTTCTAAGCCTAGCTCCTCGCTTAAATGATTTAAAAAAGTAATGCGCTTATTTAAGGAATCGACAATTGTAATGTGTAAATGTGGAAAACAGATTTTAATCGGTAGACTTGGGAACCCTGCACCTGCACCTACATCACAAATCGTTGTCACCTTTGTAAAATCGAAATAAAAGCTTGTGCTAATAGAATCATAAAAATGCTTTAAATAAACACCCTCTAAATCGGTAATTGCCGTTAAATTCATTTTTTCATTCCACTCTACTAACAATTCAAAATACTTTTTAAATTGGGCAATTTGCGTAGCTGTCAGCTCAATGCCCTTTTCTCTCAATGCTTCAATAAATTGTTGCTCGTTCACTAAAATTCTCCTTTAGTTAAAAAGCGCTCGCTATGGAGCGCTTTTTCTTATATTAGTCATTGGCGACACGGGCAATTTTCCCTTGTTCAATATAAACGAGTAAAATTGAAATATCAGCTGGGTTAACACCTGAAATACGTGATGCTTGTGCAATTGATAAAGGTCGAACTGATTTTAATTTTTGACGCGCTTCTGTCGCTAAGCCTGAAATTGCATCATAATCGATGTTATCTGGAATTTTTTTATCTTCCATTTTGCGCAAACGCTCTACTTGTTGTAAAGCTTTTTGGATATAGCCTTCATATTTCAGCTGGATTTCAATTTGCTCCTTTACTTCCTCTGAAAGCTCTATTTCTGAAGGTGTTAAAGAAGCGACTAAGTCATAATGCATTTCAGGACGCTTTAATAAGTCTGCTCCGCGAATGCCATCCTTTAATTCTGCTCCACCAACGGAACGAATAGCTGCTTGTGTTTCTGCATTTGGCTTGACAATTACTTCACGTAAACGTGCAATTTCTTGTTCGATTTGCTGACGTTTCGCTGTAAATTGAGCATAACGCTCCTGTGAAATCATCCCTACTTTGTAGCCGATATCTAGTAAACGTAAATCCGCATTATCATGACGTAATAATAGGCGATATTCCGCACGTGATGTCAGTAAACGGTATGGCTCATTTGTACCTTTCGTTACTAAATCATCAATTAATACACCGATATACGCATCTGAGCGACTTAAAATGATTTCTTCTTTACCAAGCACTTTAGCAGCAGCATTAATCCCTGCCATTAAGCCTTGCGCAGCTGCTTCCTCATAACCTGAAGTACCGTTAATTTGACCAGCTGTATATAAATGTTTAATATGCTTTGTTTCAAGTGTTGGCCATAGCTGTGTTGGCACAACCGCATCATACTCAATAGCGTAGCCTGCACGCATCATTTCTGCCTGCTCTAGTCCTGGTATTGATGCAAGTAACTTTTGCTGTACATGCTCTGGCAAGCTCGTTGATAAACCTTGCACATATACTTCACGTGTATTGCGCCCTTCAGGCTCTAAGAAAATTTGGTGGCGTGGCTTATCATTAAAGCGTACTACCTTATCTTCAATTGAAGGACAATAGCGAGGTCCTGTTCCTTTAATCATACCAGAATACATCGGAGATAAATGTAAATTTTCCTCGATAATTTGGTGTGTTATTGGGCTTGTATATGTTAGCCAGCAAGGTAATTGGTCCATAATAAATTCTGTCGTTTCAAAGCTAAAAGCACGTGGTACATCATCACCTGGTTGAATTTCCGTTTTTGAATAATCAATCGTGCGGTTATTAACACGTGGTGGTGTTCCTGTTTTAAAGCGAATAATATCAAAGCCTAATTCCTTTAAATTATCAGCAAGCTTGATTGATGGCTGTTGATTGTTTGGACCGCTTGAATATTTTAAATCACCAAGAATAATTTCTCCACGTAGGAATGTACCTGTCGTGATAATAACCGATTTCGCGCGATAAATACCGCCGATTTGCGTAATAACACCCTTTACTTCACCGTCTTCTACAATTAACTCATCCACCATTGCTTGATGAATTTGAAGATTTTCTTGCTCCTCTAATAGGCGCTTCATTTCTTGCTGGTAAAGTACTTTATCTGCTTGTGCACGCAATGCACGAACAGCAGGTCCTTTCCCTGTATTCAACATACGCATTTGAATATGTGTTTTATCAATAACCTTCCCCATTAAACCGCCTAATGCGTCAATTTCTCGTACGACGATTCCCTTTGCAGGTCCACCAATTGATGGGTTACATGGCATAAAGGCAATCATATCAAGATTAATCGTTAGCATTAACGTTTTTGCACCCATTTTTGCAGCAGAATAAGCTGCTTCTACTCCTGCGTGTCCCGCACCGATAACAATAACGTCAAATGTACCTGCTTCATATTGTGTAGGCATGCTGTAACTTCCTTTCAATTTTTATTTTCCTAAACAGAACTGTGAAAAAAGTTGATTGATTAAGCTTTCTTGTACTGTATCACCGACAATTTCACCAAGAATTTCCCATGTACGTGTAACATCTATTTGTACCATATCAACTGGTACACCCGCTTCAGCAGCATTTAATGCATCCTCTACCGTCTTTCTTGCCTGATGCAATAGTGCGATATGGCGTGCGTTGGAAACATACGTCATATCTCCACCCTCTACTTGTCCTTCAAAGAACAATGCAGAAATTGCTTCCTCTAGCTCAGCTACTCCCTCTTCCTGTAATAACGAAGTTGTAACGATGCGACGTGTTCCTGCTAATTTTTGAACATACTGTAAATCAATTTGCTGCGGTAAATCCGTTTTATTAACAACGACAATATAGTCCATATGCTCAATCGTTTCGAATAAGCGCTCATCCTCAGGCGATAAGCTTTCTGCACCGTTTAATACGAGCAAAATTAAATCGGCTCCTTTTAAAGCCTCTCTTGATCTTTCTACTCCTATACGCTCAACGATATCCTCGGTTTCGCGAATGCCTGCCGTATCGACTAAACGTAGCGGTACGCCGCGCACATTGACATATTCCTCAATAATATCACGTGTCGTCCCTGCAATATTCGTAACGATTGCTTTATTTTCATGTACTAAGCTATTTAATAACGAGGATTTACCTACATTTGGTCTCCCTAAAATAACCGTTGATAAACCTTCACGTAAAATTTTCCCTTGTGAAGATGTCGTTAGTAATTTATCGATTTCATCACGTACCCAGCTGCATTTTTCAAGCAATACAGGTACAGTCATCTCTTCTACATCATCGTATTCTGGATAATCGATATTCACTTCTACTTGCGCTAACGTTTCAAGCAATGCTTGTCTTAGCTGCCCAATTAAACGCGATAGCTTGCCATCCATTTGTGTTAAAGCGACATTCATCGCACGGTCTGTTTTCGCACGAATTAAGTCCATCACTGCCTCTGCCTGTGACAAGTCGATACGCCCATTTAAAAAGGCGCGTTTCGTAAATTCACCTGGCTCGGCTAAGCGAGCGCCATAGCGTAACGCTAACTGTAAAACGCGATTCACTGATACTAAACCACCGTGACAGTTAATTTCTACAACATCCTCGCGTGTAAATGTTTTCGGACCACGCATTAATGATAGCATGACCTCCTCCACTACTTCCTCTGTCGCTGGATCGATTAAATGCCCATAATGAATCGTATGTGTTGCTTGCTCTGCTAATTTTTTTCGATTTGGTGCTTGAAATATATGATCTGCGATTGCGATCGCTTCATCCCCACTTAAGCGAACGATAGCAATAGCGCCTTCACCCATCGGTGTGGATATCGCAGCAATTGTATCAAAATCCATCAAAATGCCTCCTGACTTCATCTTGTTTATAACTTTTTATAAAATGAAAATTATCCACATGTGGATAACGTAACCGAACAATATTTCCTAACAACTTAGATTAACATATTTTCAGCAAAATCTAAAGTGAGAAGGAATTTTTAAGCCGAAAAAAAGCTGTCCGAAAAGCGGCATGTTACCTGCTTTTCGGACAGTCATTATATATCTGTATGCATTTTGAATCAAACTAATGATTCAATGACTAAATAGCGATTTGGCTCTACACCCTCTGAATATGTTTCAATATCCAAACGATTTGTTAATGCATGATGGATTATTTTCCGTTCATATGACGGCATCGGCTCTAACACGACCTTTTTGCCTGTGCGAATCGCCTTATCCGCCATGCGCTCAGCTAATTGCTCTAATGCGATACGGCGGCGTTCACGATAATCCTCCACATCAATCTTTACGAGCATAAAGGATTTTGCACTTTTATTTAACACAAGCTGTGTTAGCTGCTGTAAAGCATTTAATGTTTGTCCACGCTTTCCAATTAAAAGTGCAGCCTTCTCACTTTCTAGCTTGAATGTTGTGTATTTGCCTTCTGTTTCATGTGCTATGTGTAAATCATTAATCCCCATACTTTCTGCTACGCTTTCAATATAAGCTTTCGCTTCCTGTATAGGATTCACATCCAGTTGCTCTTCTGCTGCTTGAATCAGCTCTTCAATTGCGTTATCAGTTTGAACCTGCTCCCCGAAAACTTCCTCAGCTGGTGCTTCCACCAGTGATTCTTGAATTTGTTCTTCTTCTACAACGACTTGTTCAACTTCCTGCACTTCTTCTTTTATCGTTACACGCACCTCAGCAGGGCGTGCACCAAAGCCTAAAAATCCTTTTTTACCTTCTTGTAAAACTTCAACATCTACTTGTTCACGGGTTTTGCCAAGCTGTTGTAACGCTAATGAGATCGCTTCTTGTACGTTTGCGCCTATTTGCGTAATTTGTTTCACTTTTTCGCTCCTCCTGTAGTAGTAGCTTCTGGTTTATTTTTATTCCAAGGCTTATAAATAACAAGGTTTTGAGAAACAGAGAAAATATTCCCGATTACCCAATATAATGATAATGCTGCTGGTAAAAACATACCGAAGCCCATGATCATTACAGGCATGATGTACATCATCATTTTCATTTGTGGATTATCAATCGCAGGACCTGTCATTAATACGACAAATTGGAATAAACCTGCAACAATTGCTAATACTACGCTAGGCTCAGCTAGCGGGAAAATCAAAAATGTACCTAAATGAAATGCTTCAGGTGTTGCATTCATACGGCTAATTGCATGATAGAAACCGATTAAAATTGGCATTTGAATTAATACAGGTAAACATCCCATTAAAGGATTCGCGCCTGATGTTTGCATTAATGCCATCATTTCTTTTTGATATTGCTGCTGTGTCGCCGCATCTTTAGAGCTATATTTTTGTTGTAGCTCCTTTAATTTTGGCTGTAATTCCTGCATCTTTTTAGAGCTTTTAATTTGCTTAACTGTTAGTGGTAAAATAGCAGTTCTAATAATAATCGTTGTTACGATAATACCTAAACCATACGTACCAAACAAGTCAGCGAAATATTGAATGACCGAAACTAACGGCCAAACGATGAACTCATTCCAAAAGCCTTTGCTTTCAGCTGAGATCGGTTGGTTAAATTCTGAACACCCTGATAGCAATACTACAGTAGCAACAAGTGTTAGAACGATCCAAAGTCTTTTTTTCAACTTTCTTCCCCCTAGACCAACTACTCTATTTATTCATTTGTTTATGAAGACATCTTAACATGTGAACGCATTCATGCTCCACTATTTTATCGAATCACTTCGACTGCTTTAAAACTTTTGCAATTTTTAATACATGCTGTAAACTTTTTTTCGTTTCATGGAAATTTAAAGTGGCCGCCTGATGTCGGGCGATAATAACATAATCCATATCCTGTCTTACTTCATCCTTTAATTCAAGAAATGTTTGACGGATATAGCGCTTAATTTGGTTACGTGTTACGGCTTTCCCTACCTTCTTGCTCACAGATAAGCCAATACGAAACTCCTCTTGCGCCTCCTTTGTCAAGCAATAAACGACAAATTGGCGATTTGCAAAGGATCTTCCTTTCTTAAACACCTTTTGAAAGTCTTCATTTTTTTTAATTCTTTGGCGTTTATTCATTCCTTCAACATCTCCATCTACTCATTTCACCTTTATATAGAAAAAAAAGACCACTGATGTGGCTCAGTGGACTTATGCTGATAATACTTTTCTTCCTTTACGACGGCGAGCAGCTAATACTTTACGACCGTTTTTCGTGCTCATGCGTGCGCGGAAACCGTGTACTTTGCTGTGCTTACGTTTCTTTGGTTGGTACGTACGTTTCATTTATATTACACCTCCTATAATGAGAGTTTGCTATTTATCTTTTTCGACATACAGACCTGAACATTATATATATAAATACTATCGTTTGTCAATCCTTAATCTACATTTCAATGTCCCCTTTACTTATCCACAACTCTATATAGTTTTTTGAAAATAACGCTGTGTATAATTTTTTTGCCTTTTAAAATTATCCACATCAGTTATTGACAGCTTTTTCACAAACTCAGAGCATGTGGACAACTATTTTGTGAACAGTTTGCACTATGTGGATAAGTTTGTTAAAGTATTGTAATTGCTCATTTTTTTTGATACGATAAACATGTTTTCTTTTGTGGACGATTTTTTTGGGAAATATTTTATCCACAGTTGTTGATAATCTGTGGACAATATTATACATAGGCTTTGGATATCATTTATCCACAAGCTGTGATTATGTGTATGTCTAATATATTTGCTGAAATAAAATAAATTTTTTTACACCCAAGCTAATATTTTAGCTCTGGTTTTGAAGAGAGCATTGATAGTTTTTTGCAATAAAATTTTAATGAAAGGACGAATTCGCTTGGAGCATTTAGAAGAATTATGGAGTAATGTCCTTGCTCAAGTAGAACGAAAAATTGCCAAACCAAGCTTCGATACATGGCTAAAACCTACAAAAATTTTAGCTTTTGATGGCACAACGATTACGCTGTCTGCGCCAAATACTTTTGCTAGCGAGTGGCTAGAAAAGCATTACATGCACCTTTTAACGGGTAGTTTAAATGAATTAGTCGGAGAAGATTTGGTTATAAAATTTGAAGTTCAAAATGAGGACGATGAGGATGATTTTGAGCTGCCTGCACCTAGAATTAATGGGCATAATCACGATCACCAAGAAATTTCACCAGGGATGTTAAATCCAAAGTACACATTTGATACGTTCGTTATCGGCTCTGGTAACCGCTTTGCACATGCTGCCTCTCTTGCAGTGGCTGAAGCACCTGCTAAGGCATACAACCCCTTCTTTATTTATGGAGGTGTTGGGCTTGGTAAAACACACTTAATGCATGCAATTGGACACTATGTATTGGAGCACAATCCTTCAGCGAAGGTTGTCTATTTATCATCTGAAAAGTTTACAAATGAATTCATTAACTCGATCCGTGATAATAAAGCGATTGATTTTCGCAATAAATATCGCAATGTAGATGTTTTATTAATTGATGATATTCAATTTTTAGCTGGAAAAGAGTCTACACAAGAGGAATTTTTCCATACGTTTAACACGCTGCATGAGGAATCAAAGCAAATCGTTATTTCGAGTGATAGGCCTCCAAAGGAAATTCCAACGCTGGAGGATCGTTTACGCTCACGCTTTGAATGGGGCTTAATTACAGATATTGCACCACCAGATTTAGAAACAAGGATTGCCATTTTACGCAAAAAAGCAAAGGCGGACCATTTAGACATACCAAATGAGGTTATGCTCTATATTGCAAACCAAATTGATTCCAATATTCGTGAATTAGAGGGCGCTTTAATCCGCGTCGTTGCTTATTCTTCTCTTGTCAAGGAGGATGTAACACCAGAGCTTGCTGCCGCGGCGTTAAAGGATATTATTCCAAATGCGAAGCCGCGCATGATTTCTATTTTAGATATTCAAAATGCAGTAGGAGAGCACTTTAATATTCGCTTGGAAGATTTCTCTGCTAAGAAGCGTACAAAATCAATTGCTTTTCCTAGACAGGTTGCAATGTATTTATCACGTGAGTTAACTGATTTTTCATTGCCGAAAATTGGTGAGGAGTTTGGAGGGCGCGATCACACAACAGTGATTCATGCCCATGAAAAAATTACAACTCAGCTTAAAAATGATCAAGGGCTTCAACAGGATATTAAGCAAATTCGTAGCATGCTAGGCAAATAACGCTACATTTCGCATGTGGATAACTTATTATTTTTTGGACAAACTTATGCACAGTCTATCTACATGTGGATAGACTGATTTTACTTGTCAAAAAGGTACTTATCCACAAATCCACAGCGCCTATTACTATATCTATTTATTCTTTTATTATTTTAATAACATTATATATGGGGGTACGACATGAAATTTGATATTATGCGAGACCGGCTTTTAGCTGGACTAAATGACGTCATGAAAGCTGTTAGTTCAAAAACAACAATGCCAATTTTAACTGGTATAAAAATTGATGTAACACATGAAGGTTTACGTTTAACTGGTAGCGATGCAGATATTACAATTCAAACATTCATTCCAGTAGAGGAAGACGGAGAACAATTGATGAATGTTAGTACAACAGGCTCAATTGTATTACAGGCCCGCATGTTTAATGAAATTGTAAGAAAGCTGCCAACAAATGATGTGGAAATTGAAGTATCAGCTGGCTTTGCAACAAATATTCGCTCTGGTAAATCCGAATTCCACCTAATTGGCTTAGATGCTTCGGAATATCCTTTATTACCAGAAGTTGCAGAAGATCGCCAATTCTCAATGCCAGCAGATTTATTAAAATCTGTTATACGTGAAACAGTATTTGCTGTTGCAACATCAGAAAGCAGACCCGTGTTGACAGGTGTAAACTGGAAAGTATCGGAAAATGAATTAATATGCGTCGCAACGGATAGTCACCGTTTAGCTCGACGTAAAATTCAGCTCGAACAATTACCAGCTGAAATCAACAGTGTTGTTATACCAGGGAAAAGTTTAAATGAATTAAATAAAATTTTGGAGGATTCAACAAATCCTGTACAAATTGCATTAACAAATTACCATGTATTATTTAAAACAGAGGATGTATTATTTTTCTCACGCTTACTAGAGGGGAACTATCCTGATACATCACGTTTAATTCCAGAAGAGTATAAAACAAATGTGACAATTAACGGTAAAGCGTTATTGCAAGCAATTGATCGCGCTTCGTTATTAGCACGTGAAGATCGCAATAATGTTGTACGCTTCGAGACATTGGAAGATCGTACAGTAGAAATTTCTTCGAACTCACCAGAAATCGGGAAAGTAGAGGAGCAAATTTCAGTAGAGAACCTTGAAGGAGAAGCACTGAAAATTTCCTTCAGCGCAAAATACATGATGGAAGCATTACGTGCAATCGATGGACAAGATGTCGTTATTCAATTTACAGGCACAATGCGTCCGTTTATTTTACGTTCAATCCATGATGATGCGATTTTACAGCTCATTTTACCTGTTCGTACTTACTAATCAGGTCATTTATCTTTTTAATTATATAAAAAAACAGGTACAGTTGGATTTTCAACCGTACCTGTTTTACAATTTTTAATTACTGGAATAGTTTAGTGAAATATAATTATTAATCATGTAATAAACCATAGCGTTTGCTATTACCTATCCAAGAACTTACATCTCGCCATTTTAATCTTTTTGATGAAATCCAGCTGTTGGTGAAATCGTTGCTATTTGGTTTCCATCCGCTATCCTCAGACCAAATAAAGTTATCATCAATTTTCTCAATTTTCCCTTCGAATATCGTTGAAACATAGCCTATAGGGCTAGGGACTATATGGAAATCAGTTACAGCTTCGAATAATAATTCAATAGCAGAAGGGTTAGGCAGTTGTCTTTGAAATAGTATGCGTACATTTGTGTCAAGGTCAATAGATAATTTCATCGAAAAATCCTCATCAACATAACTTTCAGTCCACATATATAACTCTGTTAAACAGCTGTCATGGAAATGATTGAATATATTCAAAAGATTGGATATATCATTGTTATCATGGATTTGAATCCATTGCATAAAAAACACCAACCCATCATATTTATAAACTTTTAAATAAAAAGAAGCAGAAATCCAAGTGCTTCTCATAGGAATATTATTAGACCATGTCCATATAAAGAAGCAAATTATACAGCCAATGAATTGGTCACCATCATTTTGACATGCAAAAATGATATTAAACGTATAGAGATTAAACTTTTTCTTTCTCAATTTGCTTCCCTTACGCAGAAGCTGTTTTTTTGGTATGATAGAGAGACAGATTTTGTGTAGCGGAGGATGAGCAATCATGCAGGATATTTTGATTGATACAGAGTTTATAACTTTAGGGCAAGTGTTAAAGATGACAGATGCAATTAGCTCGGGCGGCATGGCTAAGTGGTTTTTAAGTGAGCATGTTGTTTATGTCAATGGAGAAGCAGACGATCGCCGAGGACGAAAAATTCGCAATGGCGATGTCGTGAATATTCCTGGTGTTGGACGCTTTCGTATTGTTGAGAACGGTGCAAATGAATGAATATCGAGCAATTAAAGCTGATAAACTATCGGAATTATGAGTCATTAATGCTCGATTTTTCTCCTAAAATTAATGTTTTCATCGGGGAAAATGCACAAGGGAAAACAAATGTTATGGAGTCTATTTACGTTTTAGCTATGGCTAAATCCCATCGTACATCAAATGATAAAGAATTGATACGCTGGCAAGCAGACTATGGTAAAATAGAAGGTGTTGTACAAAAGCGTTATGGCAGTTTTCCGATTGAATTAATGATATCTAAAAAAGGTAAAAAAGGTAAAATAAATCACCTTGAACAAACGCGCCTTAGTGATTATATCGGGCAAATGAATGTCGTGATGTTTGCACCAGAGGATTTACACGTTGTGAAAGGAAGTCCCCAATTACGACGACGCTTTATTGATATGGAAATTGGTCAAATATCTCCTGTATATTTACATGATTTATTAACATTCCAAAAAATATTAAAACAGCGAAACCATATTTTAAAAAGCAATCAAGGTCGCCACGCATTAAATGATGTCATGTTTGATGTTTATACAGAACAGTACATTCAAGCAGCTGTTCAAATCATTCGTAAAAGATTCCAATTTATGGAGCTATTGCAGGCATGGGCTGAGCCAATTCATGCTGGGATTTCGCGTGGCTTAGAAAAGCTTGTTATCAAATATCGACCGATTTCAGGTCTAACTGCTGATCAAAGCGTAGAGCAGATGGCGGCACATTTAGAGCAAAAGCTATTAGAAGCAAGAAAAAGAGAGCTGGAGCGCGGTGTTACATTAGTAGGACCACACCGAGATGATTTGCAATTTTTTGTCAATGATTATGATGTTCAAACATATGGCTCGCAAGGACAGCAGCGTACGACAGCTTTATCTTTAAAGCTCGCTGAAATTGAATTAATTAAACAAGAGACGAAAGAAACACCTATCTTGTTATTAGATGACGTGTTATCAGAGTTAGATGATTATAGACAATCACATTTATTAAATACAATTCAAGGTGAGGTGCAGACATTTGTTACAACAACAAGTGTTGAGGGCATTCATCATGAAACGATTGAACAGGCTAGATTGTTCCATGTGAAACAAGGCGATATTGTAAAATAACAAAGCCTTTGTGGAACAATGGATTTATACAGTGTGAAGAAAGAGTGGGTGAACATAGTGTCTTTAGAAGAAAAAGACGTTCAGCAGCAAGCTTATGATGCTGATCAAATACAAGTATTAGAGGGCTTGGAGGCAGTTCGTAAACGTCCAGGTATGTATATCGGTTCTACAAGTTCTAAAGGTCTACACCATTTAGTATGGGAAATTGTAGATAACAGTATTGATGAGGCACTTGCTGGTTTTTGTACAGACATTACTGTTGCTATTGAAAAGGATAACTGGATTCGTGTTGAAGATAATGGACGCGGTATTCCTGTTAGCACGCAAGAGAAAATGGGCTTACCTGCTGTTGAAGTTATTATGACAGTGCTACACGCTGGTGGTAAATTCGGCGGTGGCGGCTATAAAGTGTCAGGTGGTCTACATGGTGTAGGTGCTTCGGTTGTAAATGCATTATCAATTGAGACAGAGGTTTATGTAAAGCGTGATGGACATGTACACAGTATTAAATTCGAGCGTGGACAAACGATACAGCCTCTTACTGTAATTGGTGATACGGATGAAACAGGTACAACTACACGCTTCAAAGCAGATGCAGAAATATTTACGGAAACAACTGTTTATGAATATGATATTTTAGCTACACGTGTACGTGAATTAGCTTATTTAAATCGTGGTATTCGCATCACGATTGCGGATGAACGCGAGGAAGAGGTACGCTCTGTTACATACCATTATGAAGGTGGTATACGCTCATATGTAGAGCATTTAAATGCAAATAAAGAACCACTTCACGAACCAATTGATGTAAATGGGGAAAAGGACGGTATTTCTGTTGAAATAGCGATGCAATATAATGCAGGCTTTTCTTCAACAATTATGTCATTTGCCAATAATATTAATACGTATGAGGGTGGTACACATGAATCAGGCTTTAAAACAGCTTTAACACGTGTGATTAATGATTATGCACGTAAAAACGGCTTGTTAAAAGAGGCGGATGCTAATTTAACAGGGGAAGATGTACGTGAAGGCTTAATTGCTATCGTATCTGTGAAACACCCAGATCCACAATTTGAAGGACAAACGAAAACAAAATTAGGCAACTCAGAAGTAAGCCAAATTACAAATTCATTGTTCTCAGAGGGCTTTGAGCGTTTTATGCTAGAAAATCCAACTGTTGCACGTCAAGTAGTGGAAAAGGGCTTAATGGCGGCTCGTGCACGTGTAGCAGCGAAAAAAGCGCGCGAATTTACACGCCGTAAGTCAGCTTTAGAAGTATCAAGTTTACCAGGGAAGCTTGCAGATTGTTCTTCAACAAACCCTGCTGAATCTGAAATTTATATCGTTGAGGGTGACTCTGCTGGTGGTTCTGCGAAAAGTGGACGCGATCGTCACTTCCAAGCAATTTTGCCATTGCGCGGGAAAATTTTAAACGTAGAAAAAGCACGCTTAGACCGCATTCTTTCAAATGCTGAGATTCGTGCAATGATTACAGCTTTCGGAACTGGTATTGGAGAAGAGTTTAATTTAGAAAAAGCGCGTTATCACAAAATTATTATTATGACGGATGCCGATGTCGATGGCGCACATATACGTGTGCTGTTATTAACATTTTTATTCCGCTTTATGCGTCCATTAATCGAGGCAGGCTATGTTTATGCGGCAAAGCCACCGTTATATCAAGTGAAGCAAGGGAAGCATGTTGAATATTGCTATTCAGATGAAGAACTAGATGAAATTTTAAATCGTTTATCAAGCGTGCCGAAACCAAACGTTCAGCGTTACAAAGGTTTAGGTGAAATGAATGCAGATCAATTATGGGATACAACAATGGACCCAGAGCATCGTACATTAATTCGTATTGAATTAGATGATGCGATTGAAGCAGATCGAATCTTTGATCAATTGATGGGCGATGATGTTGAACCACGTCGTCATTTCATTGAGGAAAATGCTGTCTACGCTGAATTAGATATTTAATCGTTTGGAAGGGAGGTCTATATTTTGTCTGAGATTGAACATGGGAATATTCAAGGAAGAAATATTACAAATGAAATTAAAACATCATTTTTAAGTTACGCAATGAGCGTGATTGTAGCGCGTGCTTTACCAGATGTACGCGATGGATTAAAGCCTGTACACCGCCGTATTTTATATGGAATGCAGGAGCTAGGCAACACATCAGATAAGCCATATAAGAAGAGTGCCCGTATTGTAGGGGACGTAATGGGTAAGTATCACCCACATGGTGACTCCTCTATTTACGATGCAATGGTGCGTATGGCACAGGATTTCAGCTATCGTTATATGCTAGTCGACGGTCATGGAAACTTCGGCTCTGTTGATGGCGATGGTGCTGCAGCAATGCGTTATACAGAATCGCGTATGTCCAAAATTGCAATGGAAATGCTACGTGATATTAACAAAGACACAATTGATTATGAGCCAAACTATGATGGCAGTGAACAAGAGCCAAAAGTATTGCCATCACGTTACCCAAACTTACTTGTCAATGGTGCCTCTGGTATCGCAGTAGGGATGGCAACAAATATTCCACCACATCAATTAGGTGAAACAATTGACGCAGTTCTTGCTTTATCAGAAAACCCTGCGATTACGACAGAGGAGCTAATGGAAATTATACCGGGACCAGATTTCCCAACAGGCGGCTTAATTATGGGTCGCTCAGGTATTCGCCGAGCTTATGAAACAGGTCGTGGCTCTATTATTATCCGAGCTAAGGTAGAAATTGAACAGAGCAGCAATGGGAAAGAAACAATTTTAATCCATGAGCTGCCTTATCAAGTAAATAAAGCAAAGCTCATTGAAAAAATTGCCGAGCTTGTACGCGATAAAAAAATCGATGGTATTACAAATTTACGTGATGAGTCGGATCGTAACGGAATGCGCGTTGTGATTGAAGTGCGCCGTGATGCAAATGCGAATGTTGTATTAAATAACCTATATAAACAAACAGCGATGCAATCAAGCTTCGGTGTGAATATGCTTGCATTAGTAGATGGGCAGCCGAAAATTTTAAGCTTAAAAGAAGCTTTACATCATTATTTAGAGCATCAAAAAATAGTAATTACTCGTCGTACAGCGTTTGAATTACGCAAAGCGGAGGAACGCGCGCATATTTTAGAAGGTTTGCGTATCGCACTTGATCATATTGATGAAATTATCGCTATTATTCGTGGTTCACGTAGTGGGGATGAAGCAAAGCCTGTTTTAATGGAACGCTTTACATTAAGCGAACGCCAAGCACAAGCGATTCTGGATATGCGTCTTGTTCGCTTAAGCGGCTTAGAACGTGAAAAGATTGAAGCTGAATATCAAGAGCTGCAAAGATTAATTAGCGAATTGAAAGCAATTTTAGCGGATGAAACAAAGGTTCTTGAAATTATTCGAACTGAAATGCTTGAAATTAAAGAGCGTTACAACGATAAGCGTCGTACTGAAATTACTGCAGGCGGCCTTGAAATGATTGAGGATGAGGATTTAATTCCACGTGAAAACTCAGTTGTGACATTAACGCATAACGGCTATATTAAGCGTCTAGCTGCGAATACATACCGTTCACAAAAACGCGGTGGCCGAGGTGTGCAAGGTATGGGCACAAATGAAGATGATTTTGTTGAGCATCTATTGTTCACATCAACACATGATACAATTTTATTCTTTACATCAAAAGGAAAAGTATTCCGAGCTAAAGGCTATGAGATCCCTGAATTCGGGCGTACAGCAAAAGGTTTACCAATTGTGAACCTGCTAAACATCGAAAAGGATGAGAAAGTTACAGCAATGATTCGCGTAGAGTCATTTGAAGATGATGCTTACTTTATCTTTACAACGAAAACAGGTATTACAAAGCGTACACCGGTATCACAATTCTCTAATATTCGTACTAACGGTTTAATTGCCATTAGCCTACGAGATGATGATGATTTAATTTCTGTACGTTTAACTGACGGCAAAAAGCAAATTATTATTGGAACACAGGACGGTATGCTTGTACGCTTCCAAGAGGAAGACATTCGATCAATGGGACGTTCAGCAGCGGGTGTGCGTGGTATTAAATTACGTGATGGTGACTATGTAGTGGGCATGGAAATTATTGAGCCAGGGCAGGAAATATTAGTTGTCACAGAAAAAGGTTATGGCAAGCGTACACCAGAGCAAGAATATCGTTTACAAAGCCGCGGTGGCGTTGGCTTGAAAACAATGCAAATTACAGAAAAAAACGGGAAAATGTGTGCGGTTAAAGCTGTAGATGGTACAGAGGATATTATGTTAATTACAATTAATGGCATGTTAATACGAATGGACGTACAAGATATCTCAGTTATTGGCCGTAGCACGCAAGGTGTCCGTTTAATTCGTCTGGCAGAAGAGGAATATGTTGCAACTGTTGCAAAGGTAGAAAAAGACAGTGATGAAGCAGCAGAGGACGATAATCTAGCAGAAAACGAATAAGCCTTCAGAGCTGTAGAAAGGAAAACAAATGTTGACCTTTTCTACAGCTTTTTGATTATAAATTTATTTGTTATTCATATAGTAAGGTATTAATTATTTACCGAATCAAAAGAAAAATTAGTTAGGATATAATTATTACTATATTTCTAAAAATTGTTACGCTACAATGGAGAGAAAGTACACATCATAAAGGTGGTTTTTAAATTGGAGACTACTCACATAAATGTCAAAGAATTAAATGTAGGACAGATGATAGCAGATAACATATTTGCAAACACGCAATATCCAATTATTTCTAAAGATACAAAGATTACATATGAACATCTACATATACTAGATGTATTTAATATCAAATTAGTTCCTGTATATCAGGAGACTTCAGGAAAAATTAAAGCAGTAGATACTGTTGAAAATAATTCTATACAGTTTATAGAGCGAGTAGCATCCTTTGAAAAAGCTTATGCAGATGCTATTCAACAATTCAAAAAGGAATTTTTCAACTGGGAATCTGGTGCAAAAATTGATATGACGAAAATACGTGGCATGGTCATTCCATTAATTGAACAAGTGCTTGAGGATCGTTCCTATATATTTGATTTAAATAGTTACTCAAATCCCCAAGATTATTTATATCATCATTGTATAGCGACAGGATTGATTGCTTCAATCATGGCGCAAAAGCTAGGGTATGAGAAAGGAATTTGTATTCAAATGGCGATAGCTGGGACATTAGCTGATTGTGGAATGGCTAAAATACCTGCTAAAATTCGTGATAAAACAAGCAAATTGACACCACAGGAATTTAAAGAAATTCGTCAACATCCTGTTCATAGCTTTGTTTTGGTAAAAGATTTAGCTGCATTAAAGGGAGAAATGAAGAAGGCTATCTTCCAACATCATGAAAGATTAAATGGCAGTGGTTATCCAAAGGGAGTTAAGAATGAAGATATTTCGATTTACTCTCAAATTATCGCTGTAGCCGATGTTTATCATGCAATGACAAGTGAACGACTTTATAGTGAGAAAAAAGCTACATTCCAAGTAATAGAGATGATTAAAGAGTCTGAGTTTGGAAAGTTTGATATAAAGGTTGTCAACGCATTAATTGCAATTGTTGCTGATTTGCCAATCGGTACTAAGGTTGAATTATCAAATAAAGAGCGTGCAGAAGTAATGTTTATTAATAAGTATGCACCAACAAGGCCTTTAGTGAAAATTACAAGAACAGATGAAATTATTGATTTAGCAACAGTGCGTTCCTTCTATATATCACGTGTTATTACAAAAAATGAAGACTAGATTATTAGTTGTACGACAACATTATTAATATTGTCGTACAACTTATTTTTATAAATGGGATAAAGGTCAGAGCAAATGCAACTTTATTTTTAGAAACCGATTGGTTAATAATATTCGGCTAAGCATATGTAGGGGAGAGAAAAAGAAAGGGTATGATTAGTCAGGTTAAGCGATAAAAGTAATCTTCGATAAATGAAATTTCGAATAAAGTCTTTGATGAAAAATTATTTTCAAAAAGTATTGACCTTTCATTTTATATCTGATAATATTTATGAAGTCGCAAGTAATGCATAAGTAATTTTTGAAAAACATTTCTAAAAAGTATTTTCAAAAAGTAGTTGACTTAAAAAATGTGACATGTTATTATATAAAAGTTGCTTCTGCGAGAAGCACTTGAAATATAAAAATGAACCTTGAAAACTGAACAAGCAAGACGTGAATGAATAAAACGTTTCATTTAATAGATGAAACACAATTTTGGACATCATTAAGATGCCAGCAAATGTTTTACTGTATCGAAAGCGAAAGCGGCAGATACAATTTGAGCTTAACTCAAATTCTTTTTATGGAGAGTTTGATCCTGGCTCAGGACGAACGCTGGCGGCGTGCCTAATACATGCAAGTCGAGCGGGCGTTACTTTGGTGCTTGCACCGAAGTAACGCTAGCGGCGGACGGGTGAGTAACACGTGGGCAACCTACCTTGTAGATGGGGATAACTCCGGGAAACCGGTGCTAATACCGAATGATACTTTTGAACACATGTTTGAAAGTTGAAAGATGGTTCTGCTATCGCTACAGGATGGGCCCGCGGCGCATTAGCTAGTTGGTGAGGTAATGGCTCACCAAGGCGACGATGCGTAGCCGACCTGAGAGGGTGATCGGCCACACTGGGACTGAGACACGGCCCAGACTCCTACGGGAGGCAGCAGTAGGGAATCTTCCACAATGGGCGAAAGCCTGATGGAGCAACGCCGCGTGAGTGAAGAAGGTTTTCGGATCGTAAAACTCTGTTGTAAGGGAAGAACAAGTACAGTAGTAACTGGCTGTACCTTGACGGTACCTTATTAGAAAGCCACGGCTAACTACGTGCCAGCAGCCGCGGTAATACGTAGGTGGCAAGCGTTGTCCGGAATTATTGGGCGTAAAGCGCGCGCAGGCGGTTCTTTAAGTCTGATGTGAAAGCCCCCGGCTCAACCGGGGAGGGTCATTGGAAACTGGGGAACTTGAGTGCAGAAGAGGAAAGTGGAATTCCAAGTGTAGCGGTGAAATGCGTAGAGATTTGGAGGAACACCAGTGGCGAAGGCGACTTTCTGGTCTGTAACTGACGCTGAGGCGCGAAAGCGTGGGGAGCAAACAGGATTAGATACCCTGGTAGTCCACGCCGTAAACGATGAGTGCTAAGTGTTAGGGGGTTTCCGCCCCTTAGTGCTGCAGCTAACGCATTAAGCACTCCGCCTGGGGAGTACGGTCGCAAGACTGAAACTCAAAGGAATTGACGGGGGCCCGCACAAGCGGTGGAGCATGTGGTTTAATTCGAAGCAACGCGAAGAACCTTACCAGGTCTTGACATCCCGTTGACCACTATGGAGACATGGTTTTCCCTTCGGGGACAATGGTGACAGGTGGTGCATGGTTGTCGTCAGCTCGTGTCGTGAGATGTTGGGTTAAGTCCCGCAACGAGCGCAACCCTTGATCTTAGTTGCCATCATTTAGTTGGGCACTCTAAGGTGACTGCCGGTGATAAACCGGAGGAAGGTGGGGATGACGTCAAATCATCATGCCCCTTATGACCTGGGCTACACACGTGCTACAATGGACGGTACAAACGGTTGCCAACCCGCGAGGGGGAGCTAATCCGATAAAACCGTTCTCAGTTCGGATTGTAGGCTGCAACTCGCCTACATGAAGCCGGAATCGCTAGTAATCGCGGATCAGCATGCCGCGGTGAATACGTTCCCGGGCCTTGTACACACCGCCCGTCACACCACGAGAGTTTGTAACACCCGAAGTCGGTGAGGTAACCTTTTGGAGCCAGCCGCCGAAGGTGGGATAGATGATTGGGGTGAAGTCGTAACAAGGTAGCCGTATCGGAAGGTGCGGCTGGATCACCTCCTTTCTAAGGATATTTTCGGAATATCTCCTACAGGAGATACCATTCACGGCTTGCTGTTCAGTTTTGAAGGTTCATCTACTGATGAATACTTCAAACCATTGTTCTTTGAAAACTGGATAAAACGACATTGAAAGCAACAAGTTTAAAATAGATCAAGTAATTGATCGTGTAAGTTCTGAAATCTTATTTCTTTACTGAAATAAGTTGTAACTAACAACAATGAGGGTTTCAAGACACGAGTAGGACAAGGAAGCGATTGAACGATGGAAGGAGCGTACTTCAGTACGTGACTGACGGAGTGAATGAAGCTGACGCCGTCATACGATGTGTATTGGAAGCCGAATAGAAGGTTTCGAGATACGAGCAAGACAAGGAAACTGCTTGAGAGAATGAAGGAGCGTACCTTTGTACGTGACTGAATGAGCGAAAGTAGTTGACGCCGTATTGCGATGTAGATCGAAAGCTGTAGGTTAAGTTATTAAGGGCGCACGGTGGATGCCTTGGCACTAGGAGTCGATGAAGGACGGCACTAACACCGATATGCCTCGGGGAGCTGTAAGTAAGCTTTGATCCGGGGATTTCCGAATGGGGAAACCCACTATGTTTAATGGCATAGTATCCTTACGTGAATTCATAGCGTATGGAAGACAGACGCAGGGAACTGAAACATCTAAGTACCTGCAGGAAGAGAAAGAAAATTCGATTCCCTGAGTAGCGGCGAGCGAAACGGGAAAAGCCCAAACCAAAGAGCTTGCTCTTTGGGGTTGTAGGACACTCTATACGGAGTTACAAAGGAATGAAGTAGATGAAGCGACTTGGAAAGGTCCGCCAGAGCAGGTAAAAGCCCTGTAATCGAAAGTTCATTCCCTCCAGAGTGGATCCTGAGTACGGCGGAACACGTGAAATTCCGTCGGAATCCGGGAGGACCATCTCCCAAGGCTAAATACTCCCTAGTGACCGATAGTGAACCAGTACCGTGAGGGAAAGGTGAAAAGCACCCCGGAAGGGGAGTGAAAGAGATCCTGAAACCGTGTGCCTACAAGTAGTTAGAGCCCGTTAATGGGTGATAGCGTGCCTTTTGTAGAATGAACCGGCGAGTTACGATAACGTGCAAGGTTAAGCTGAGAAAGCGGAGCCGCAGCGAAAGCGAGTCTGAATAGGGCGAGTGAGTACGTTGTCGTAGACCCGAAACCAGGTGATCTACCCATGGCCAGGGTGAAGGTAAGGTAACACTTACTGGAGGCCCGAACCCACGCACGTTGAAAAGTGCGGGGATGAGCTGTGGGTAGCGGAGAAATTCCAATCGAACCTGGAGATAGCTGGTTCTCTCCGAAATAGCTTTAGGGCTAGCCTCGTGATAGAGAATACCGGAGGTAGAGCACTGTTTGGACTAGGGGGGCATCTCGCTTTACCGAATTCAGACAAACTCCGAATGCCGGATATTTATGCACGGGAGTCAGACTGCGAGTGATAAGATCCGTAGTCAAGAGGGAAACAGCCCAGACCACCAGCTAAGGTCCCAAAGTAATCGTTAAGTGGAAAAGGATGTGGCGTTGCTTAGACAACCAGGATGTTGGCTTAGAAGCAGCCATCATTTAAAGAGTGCGTAATAGCTCACTGGTCGAGTGACACTGCGCCGAAAATGTATCGGGGCTAAACGATTCACCGAAGCTGTGGATTGACATCTACGATGTCAGTGGTAGGAGAGCGTTCTAAGTGCGTTGAAGTCAGACCGGAAGGACTGGTGGAGCGCTTAGAAGTGAGAATGCCGGTATGAGTAGCGAAAGACGGGTGAGAATCCCGTCCACCGTATGACTAAGGTTTCCTGAGGAAGGCTCGTCCGCTCAGGGTTAGTCGGGACCTAAGCCGAGGCCGACAGGCGTAGGCGATGGACAACAGGTTGATATTCCTGTACTACCTCCCCACCGTTTGAGTAATGGGGGGACGCAGGAGGGTAGGGTAAGCAGAGCGTTGGTTGTCTCTGTTCAAGCAGTAAGGCGTGTGTGTAGGCAAATCCGCACACTGATACGTTGAGCTGTGATGACGAGTCCGTATGGACGAAGTTCCTGATCTCACACTGCCAAGAAAAGCCTCTAACGAGGTGGGAGGTACCCGTACCGCAAACCGACACAGGTAGTCGAGGAGAGAATCCTAAGGTGTGCGAGAGAACTCTCGTTAAGGAACTCGGCAAAATGACCCCGTAACTTCGGGAGAAGGGGTGCTCTTGAGCGTGCAAGCGCATGAGAGCCGCAGTGAATAGGCCCAGGCGACTGTTTAGCAAAAACACAGGTCTCTGCAAAACCGTAAGGTGACGTATAGGGGCTGACGCCTGCCCGGTGCTGGAAGGTTAAGAGGAGTGGTTAGCGCAAGCGAAGCTATGAATTGAAGCCCCAGTAAACGGCGGCCGTAACTATAACGGTCCTAAGGTAGCGAAATTCCTTGTCGGGTAAGTTCCGACCCGCACGAAAGGCGTAACGATCTGGGCACTGTCTCAACGAGAGACTCGGTGAAATTATAGTACCTGTGAAGATGCAGGTTACCCGCGACAGGACGGAAAGACCCCGTGGAGCTTTACTGTAGCTTGATATTGAATTTTGGTACAACTTGTACAGGATAGGTAGGAGCCAGAGATCTCGGAGCGCCAGCTTCGAAGGAGGCGTCGGTGGGATACTACCCTGGTTGTATTGAAATTCTAACCCATGCCCCTTAGCGGGGCAGGAGACAGTGTCAGGCGGACAGTTTGACTGGGGCGGTCGCCTCCTAAAAGGTAACGGAGGCGCCCAAAGGTTCCCTCAGAATGGTTGGAAATCATTCGTAGAGTGTAAAGGCACAAGGGAGCTTGACTGCGAGACCTACAAGTCGAGCAGGGTCGAAAGACGGGCTTAGTGATCCGGTGGTTCCGCATGGAAGGGCCATCGCTCAACGGATAAAAGCTACCCCGGGGATAACAGGCTTATCTCCCCCAAGAGTCCACATCGACGGGGAGGTTTGGCACCTCGATGTCGGCTCATCGCATCCTGGGGCTGTAGTCGGTCCCAAGGGTTGGGCTGTTCGCCCATTAAAGCGGTACGCGAGCTGGGTTCAGAACGTCGTGAGACAGTTCGGTCCCTATCCGTCGTGGGCGTAGGAAATTTGAGAGGAGCTGTCCTTAGTACGAGAGGACCGGGATGGACATACCGCTGGTGTACCAGTTGTCGTGCCAACGGCATCGCTGGGTAGCTATGTATGGACGGGATAAGTGCTGAAAGCATCTAAGCATGAAGCCCCCCTCAAGATGAGATTTCCCATTACGCAAGTAAGTAAGATCCCTCAAAGACGATGAGGTAGATAGGTTCGAGGTGGAAGTGTGGCGACACATGGAGCTGACGAATACTAATCGATCGAGGACTTAACCACATTCTAAACTTGTTTCAATGACCGTTTATCCAGTTTTGAAAGAATAATTTCTTTCCAATTTAATACGGTGAAGTGATGATGGCAAAGAGGTCACACCCGTTCCCATACCGAATACGGAAGTTAAGCTCTTTAGCGCCGATGGTAGTTGGGGGTTTCCCCCTGTGAGAGTAGGACATCGCTTCGCAACAATGAGACCACTGAATATTCAGTGGTTTTTTTGTGCATATAAAATCATCCCTTCGCTAATAAAATTGGGCCAAATAAGTTGTTTTACGGGCGAGTTCAATATATAATCGGGCGGATTTCTGCCTAAAATGGGCGAGTTATTTTTGATAGCTCTCATAATACAAAATATGGTTGAAAAATCTTATGAGAGTAGAACGACGCTTCGTATAAGCGATACTATTTGCCGATAGAAGTATCAAAGTTACTGATAGAATACAAAAACTTGCCGATAGACTTTGCCATAAACACTAAATGTTCAAGTATTTCATATTGCAAATTATGAAGTAAGGTCTTATTAATTATTTTTAAAAGGTAAAATAATTTTCTTCATGCTGCTGTGCTACGTTGAGAGTGCCCCTGTGAGAGTAGGGTGTCGTTGTATGGAAAAAATGAAAACTAGCGTCCATTTTCCTAAGCAAACTCCTGATAGTCTCCATTAAAGTTATATTCCATAGCTAATACTCCTATCAGGTGGTGGAAAGCCGTTATAAAAGTTCACATAGCTACGTAATTTTAACTGTTGTTTGATAGAGCCTTAACCTACACTAATGACAGTTAATTAATAGTCTGAATTATTTTTCTTTTATTAATACCTTGACACCATAAGTGCACGTTGATAACCTTACAATAATATTCTTTTACCTAGGAGGAATTTTCGAAATGTGGGAAACAAAATTTGCTAAAGAAGGATTAACATTTGATGATGTACTATTAGTCCCAGCACATTCTGAAGTATTACCAAAAGACGTGGATTTATCAGTACAATTAACACCAAAAATCAAATTAAATATTCCTTTAATAAGCGCTGGTATGGATACAGTAACAGAAGCGAAAATGGCGATTGCAATGGCACGCCAAGGTGGTATTGGTATTATTCATAAAAATATGACGATTGATGAACAAGCTGAAGAAGTAGAGAAAGTAAAGCGTTCTGAAAATGGCGTTATTACAAATCCATTCTTCTTAACACCAGAGCACCAAGTTTTTGATGCTGAGCATTTAATGGGTAAATACCGCATTTCGGGTGTTCCAATTGTAAACAATATGGACGACCAAAAATTAGTAGGGATTATCACAAACCGTGATTTACGTTTTATTTCGGATTATGCTTTAAAAATTGACGATGTAATGACAAAGGAAGACTTAATTACAGCTTCTGAAGGTACAACATTAGAGGATGCAGAGAAGATTTTACAGCAATATAAAATTGAAAAATTACCAATCGTTGATGAGAGCGGTAAGCTAACGGGGTTAATTACAATTAAAGATATTGAAAAAGTGATTGAATTCCCTAATGCTGCGAAAGACGTTCATGGACGTTTATTAGTAGGAGCCGCAGTAGGTGTTTCAAGCGACACAATGGCTCGTATTGCAAAGCTTGTGGAAGCACAGGTTGATATTATTGTTATTGATACAGCACACGGTCATTCACAAGGTGTATTGAATACAATTAAATCGATTCGCGAGGCTTACCCAGCGCTAGAAATTATTGCTGGAAATGTTGCTACAGCAGAAGGTACACGCGCATTATTTGAAGCTGGTGCTGATGTTGTCAAAGTAGGGATTGGACCAGGTTCAATTTGTACAACACGTGTTGTTGCAGGTGTAGGTGTACCACAAATTACAGCGGTATATGATGCTGCTTCAGTAGCACGTGAATACGGCAAAGCGATTATTGCTGATGGTGGTATTAAGTACTCTGGCGATATCGTAAAAGCGTTAGCTGCTGGTGGACATGTCGTAATGTTAGGCTCTTTATTAGCAGGTACTTCAGAATCACCAGGAGAAACAGAAATCTTCCAAGGACGCCGCTTTAAAGTATACCGTGGTATGGGCTCACTTGGAGCAATGGAAAAAGGTTCAAAAGATCGTTACTTCCAAGAGGATGCGAAAAAATTAGTGCCAGAAGGTATTGAAGGACGTCTTCCATACAAGGGGCCACTTGCAGATACAATTCACCAGTTAATCGGTGGTATTCGCGCAGGTATGGGCTACTGTGGCTCAGCTAATTTACAAGCGTTACGTGAGGAAGCACAGTTTGTTCGCATGACAGGAGCAGGTCTTCGTGAATCACATCCACATAACGTACAAATTACAAAAGAAGCGCCAAATTATTCCTATCAATAAAAAATGCAACTAATTCACTCTGTTAACGTCAATAATTGAGGTTAACAGAGTGTTTTCTTTGTATATTTACCGCATTTACTGATGTTCTATGATAAAATTATGAACGAGAAACTATTTAGTGGAGGTAGCTTTGTGAAAAAGGCAAGTATGAAAAGTATCAGTGTGCTTACGCTGGCGGTTTTGTTATTTAGCATGCTAATAACTGTACCCGTAGCAAAGGCAGAAACTGATTTAGGTTTAACGGTAGACGCAGCGATTTTAATTGACGCAGATTCGGGAAAAATTTTATATGAGCAAAATGCAGACACATCATTAGGAATTGCAAGTATGACGAAGATGATGACAGAGTATTTATTGTTGGATGCAATTAATGCAGGAACAGTGACATGGGAGCAAGAATATCGTGTAACAGACTACACATATAAAATGTCACAAAACCGTGCATTAAGTAATGTACCACTACGAGCAGATGGTACTTATACAATTCGTGAATTGTATGAAGCGATGGCAATTTATTCAGCAAATGCAGCAACAGTGGCGATTGCTGAAACAATTGCAGGTACAGAAACGGAATTTTTAAAATTAATGAATGCAAAGGCAGAAGAGCTTGGGCTCGAAGGCTATAAATTCGTTAACTCTACAGGTTTAAATAATACAGATTTATTCGGCATGCATCCATCTGGTACAGGTGCAGAGGATGAAAACGTTATGTCAGCTAAATCGACAGCGAAATTAGCCTATCATTTGTTAAAAGATCATCCGGAGGTTTTAGAAACATCTAAAATTGCAAAAAAGACATTCCGTGAAGGGACAAGCGATGCAATTAACATGGAAAACTGGAACTTCATGTTGCCAGAGCTTGTATATGCCTATGAAGGCGTAGATGGCTTAAAAACAGGTACTACAACATTTGCTGGTCATTGCTTTACAGGAACAGCAGAGCGTAATGGTACGCGTCTTATTGCTGTTGTCATGAAAGCTGTTGACGCAAACGGCGTAGGCTCTTATAAAGCACGCTTTGATGCAACAGCAAAGCTATTTGATTATGGCTTCGGTCAATTTACAAAACAAGAGCTATTACCTGCTAATTATGCATTTGATGAGCAGAAAACAGTGAAAGTGACGAAAGGAAAGGCAGACGATGTAGCAATTGCTACAAAAGAGCCAATTTCTTTCATGATTAAAACAAGCGATAAGGATTTATACAAACCTGTTCTAGATTTATCCAAAAAAGAGCTAGAGGCAGCAGTGGAACAAGGTACAGTTGTCGGTAAAGCAACATTAGAGCGCTCAGAAGGCACAGATTATGGCTTTATCGATGGAGAGGAACTAACAGTAGATGTTGTGACAACGGCCTCTGTAGAGCGTGCTAGCGGCATTTCACTGTTCTTCCAAGGTATCGGCAAATTCTTCAGCAATTTATGGGGAAGCGTGACAGGGTTATTTAGTTAACTTTCAAAAGAGTTATCCAAACGGGTAGCTCTTTTTTTGTTCTACTAACGCAAAATTTCACATATACATACGTGAAGGAGTGTGAAAAATGTGTGGAATTGCGGGTATCGTTAACTTTCAGCAAGTGCTGAAGGATACGCAGCAAATACAGCATATGACGGATGTTTTAGCACATCGAGGTCCTGATGCACAGGCAATTTGGACGGAGCAGCATGTGCAGCTTGGTCACAGGCGCTTAGCGGTCATTGACGTAGCAGGCGGTGCGCAGCCTATGACAAAAATGCATTACACAATTGTTTATAATGGTGAGCTTTATAATACCGAGGAGCTGCGTCAAACATTAATTGCACGAGGCTACACATTTACAACGACATCAGATACTGAAGTTTTACTATGCGCATTTATCGAATGGAAAGAGCACTGTGTAGAGCATCTCAATGGCATTTTTGCCTTTGCGGTGTGGGATGCAAATGAGCAATCTATTTATTTATTCCGCGACCGATTAGGGGTAAAGCCTTTATTTTATACAGAAAGTATGGAAGGCTTATTATTTGGCTCTGAAATAAAAGCATTATTAGCACATCAAGCAGTTCGCCCAATTGTAACGTATGAAGGATTAACAGCATTTTTAAGTATCGGTCCTTCGAGGAAGCCTGGTACAACAGTATTTAAAAATATCATGGAATTACCACCTGCCCATGCATTGCGATTCAATCAAAATGGTATTGCAAGTTGGTGTTATTGGGATGTAACGAGCAAGGAGCATACGGATACGCTGGAGCAGACAATTGAGCATGTACGAGAGCTAACTACAGACGCAATTCAACGTCAATTAGTGAGCGATGTGCCCCTTTGTACGCTCTTATCCGGTGGACTCGATTCAAGTATTATTACGGCAGTTGCAGCGCAAACATTAAAGGACCAACTTCATACGTACTCAATCGATTATGAGGATAATGAGCAGTTTTTTGCGAAAAATGATTTTCAAACGACGCGTGATGGCTATTGGATTAATATTATGAGTCAGCAATTTAATACGGTGCATCATGAAGTTATTGTTAAACAGGAGCAGTTAGTTGCTTATTTAAGGCAGGCATTGCAAGGTAAGGATTATCCGAGTATGGTCGATATTGATAGCTCGCTTGTATTGTTTGGGCAAGAAATTAAAAAGGATTTCACTGTTGCCTTATCTGGGGAATGTGCAGATGAGTTGTTTGGAGGGTATCCTTGGTTTTACAATGCTACGCCATACTTCCCTTGGATTCGTTCAAGTGATGAGCGAGCACAGCTGCTGCAAGAGCATTGGCAAAAAAAATTGCCATTAAAGGATTATTTGCAGCAAACATACGATGATGAAATTAAGAAAATACCTGTAACGGATAAAAGGCAGCAGCTCTTTTACTTGAATCGCCAATACTTTATGCAAACTTTATTAGAGCGTAAAGATCGAATGACGATGGCAGCAGGCTTAGAGGTGCGAGTACCTTTTGCAGATCATCGCCTTGTTGACTATGTGTGGAACATACCTTGGGAAATGAAAACAATTGGTGGATTAGAAAAAGGTATATTAAGAAAATCTTTTGAAGGTATTTTACCTCAAGAAGTATTATATCGAAAAAAGAATCCGTACCCTAAAACTTACCATCCTAAATATACAAACGGCGTCAAAAAAATATTGCAACAACGACTAGAAAATCAAAACTCTATTTTGCATGAGTTGTTTGATGCACAAAAATTACAGGAGCTAATTCAATCAAGTGGCTCATCTTTCAAGGTTCCTTGGTTTGGGCAATTAATGGCAGGGCCACAACTGCTCGCCTTTTTGGTTCAAATAGATATGTGGTTTGAGGAATATAACATTGAGCTTGTAGAGCATTAGCCTTTGCTAATGCTCTTATTTTTGGAATTTTGAGTAGGGTAGTCAAGCTACAGCAATCTTTTGTCCTTTTATTATAGGGAATACCCTAAAATCTGTTAATATAATAGGGAATATGAAGACAGCCTTAAATTATTAACCGGAGGGTTAAAATGGATATAAAAGATATATTATCGATAAACACAAATTTCAACAAAACATATAAACAGGAGCTTCAGGATTTAACGGATAAATTCAATTTAACGTTTGAACAACTCCCTAATCTACTTACAATTTTACCGAAAGAATTGGATGATTTACTCAACCAAAATGTAAAATTAACAGCTAATCAAGAAAGAATTTTAAAATACAAATTAACAATGTTAAATCATGGTTTTTCTTTAGATCTAACAGCAAAAGAGCGTGTACAATTGATAATAGATAGCCTTGTAAAACAATTTGGTTTATCGATAGAGAATATTTCTAGAATAACGAATATCGAAGAAGAAGAAATATTAAGTTTTCAAAAAAATACACCTATTTCAAGGGAAGTTGAAATGAATGTAATTGTGAATATTATGATGCTTAACTCTGTATTAATCCAAAACTAAAAGGAGCCTCACCTTTTAGTTTTTACGAATGCTCCAAGCCATCATTAATGCATCAACATATGCTTCGATTTCTTCGATTGGGATACCGCCGAAGCCTAATAAAAATGTTGGGAACTCCGCTTGGACAGGAGTTAATAAATAATTTGAAAGGGGTAAAATCGAAATATCGTTTTCTTTGGCAATTTTTTGTAGTTCCTGTTCATCTTTGCTGTGAGGAACTTGTATTAAGATATGCATGCCCGCAACGTCTCCTGATACTCCGATTGTTGGATAGTGCTTTGTCAATATAGATAGCAGCTTATCGTGTTTTTTGCGGTAAATTTTACGCATGCGATTTAAATGCTTTGAAAAATGGCCATCCTTCATAAAATGCGCTAAAATATGCTGATCAAAGCGTGGCACAGTAGCGGAATAATAGCTGAAAATTTCGTTGTAGCGCGCAAGTAATGCTGGTGGTAATACGAAATAGGCAACACGCAAAGATGGCATTAGCGATTTTGTAAATGTGCTCATATAAATTACTTTTTCATTTTGATCTAGGCTATGCAGTGCGGGAATTGGTTTTCCAATATAACGAAATTCACTATCGTAGTCATCTTCAATAATATATCGAGATACCTTCCCAGCTGCCCATTTTAATAATTGTGCACGACGCGCAGCGGATAAAACAGCACCAGTCGGGAATTGATGAGAGGGAGTAATATAAACTAAATTCGCCTCTGTTTTTTCTAATTGGTCCACTAATAAACCATCTGCATCCACATCAACAGGGATAACAGCATGGTCTAACTGATTGCGGGGAATCGCAGAATAGCCAGGGTTTTCTAAAGCAATGCTAGCCTGATTAAATAAGCGCAAAATAAATGGCATTAGCTGCTCTGTCCCTGAGCCGATAACAATTTGCTCAGCGGTACAGTGAATGCCGCGCGATTGGTATAAATAGCTTGCAATTTGGCTTCGTAATTCGTATTCTCCTTGGCGGTCACCGATTTGCAATAGCTCTTTTGAATGTAAATCGATAAGGTCTTTCGCATATTTTCTCCAAATAGTGAAGGGGAAGGAATCCTCATCAATTTTACCTGGTGAAAAATCAATTTTATATGTGTGTTTTTTAGGCGTGTCAGGTGTATGAGTAATTGTTTTTTCAATAAAGGGTAGCTCAGCAATATCCTCGACAAAATAGCCTACGCGTGGCTTAGAAGCGATATAACCCTCCGCTAAAAGCTGTGCATATGCTAATTCAATCGTCGTTTGACTAATATTTAAAAAATCACTGAGTCTTCTTTTAGAAGGTAATTTTTCACCTACAGCAATTTTTTGATGAATAATTGCCTCTTTAATGCCTTCGTATAGTTGCTCGTACAACGGCATATTTGTATCGCGATTTAATGAGAATAGCAGCATGTCCATCGTTCGTCATCCTTTCTAATGTTATTATACTGAATTTTAGATGCTTGCGAAAAAAAATAAGCTATAGTACAATGAATCCAAATTGATACGATAATGCGATGATAGGAAATAGTAACAAGCCCGTTTTTTGTAGAGAGTTAGCGGTTGGTGCAAGCTAATAAAAACACTTGTGAATCCGTCCTTGAGTTGTCTTGCTGAAACATTAGTAGGCAAAGACCGGTAACTAAAGCCGTTATGAATGAAGTGGAATAGGCATGCTCTGTCTATTCAATTAGGGTGGCAACGCGGGTAGCTCTCGTCCCTTTCTATGGGGATGAGGGCTTTTTTGTCGTTTACATTAGTATACTAAAGAATGGAGGAAGAAATATGTTAGATATTAAACGTATTCGAGACAATTATGAGGAAGTAAAGCGCGTTTTGCTTACACGCAATGAGGATTTAGGAACTTTCGATGATTTTGAGGCATTGGATGTAGAGCGTCGTGATTTAATTGCAAAAACAGAGGTATTAAAGGCGGAGCGCAACAAAGTGTCTGAGCAAATTGCGGTGATGAAGCGCAATAAGGAAAATGCGGATGATGTTATTGCACGTATGCGCGAAGTAGGCGATGAAATTAAAACGCTTGATGAGGTATTACGAGCTGTAGAAGAAAAATTCGAAGATATGATGATGCGTTTACCAAATATTCCACACGAATCTGTTCCTGTAGGAGAAACAGAGGATGACAATAAGGAAGTATATACTTGGGGAGAAAAAACAGCATTCGATTTCGAGCCAAAGCCACATTGGGATGTAGCGACAGATTTACAAGTAGTTGATTTTGAGCGTGCGGGTAAAGTAACAGGCAGCCGTTTCTTGTTTTATCGTGGGTTAGGTGCACGTTTAGAGCGTGCATTAATGAGCTTTATGATGGATTTACATGCTGAGGAGCATGGCTATGAGGAAATGCTTCCGCCTGTGATTATTAACCGTGATTCATTAACTGGTACAGGGAATTTACCAAAATTTGAAGAGGATGTATTTAAATTAAAGGATTTAGATTACTTCTTAGCACCGACAGCGGAAGTACCTGTAACGAACTTCTATCGCGATGAAATTTTAGACGGAGAAATGCTGCCAAAAGGCTTTGCTGCTTATAGCACTTGCTTCCGTTCTGAGGCAGGTTCAGCAGGTCGCGATACACGTGGCTTAATTCGCCAGCACCAATTTAATAAAGTGGAGCTTGTGCGTTTTGTGAAGCCAGAGGAATCTTACGAGCAATTAGAATTATTAGTAGGGCATGCGGAAAAAGTATTGCAATTATTAGAGTTACCATACCGCAAGCTATTAATGAACACATCTGATTTAGGCTTTACAGCAGCGAAAAAATACGATTTAGAAGTATGGTTCCCAACGCAAGATATGTACCGTGAAATTTCTTCTATTTCAAACTTTGAAGATTTCCAAGCGCGTCGTGCCAACATTCGCTTCCGTCGTGAGTCAGGTGCAAAACCAGAATATGTGCACACATTAAACGGCTCAGGCTTAGCGATTGGGCGTACAGTAGCTGCAATTTTAGAAAATTACCAGCAAGCAGATGGCAGCGTGAAAATTCCAGAGGTGCTTGTTCCTTATATGGGTGGTAAAACGGTGATTGTGGCGCCAGTGAAGTAAAATCGCAGAGGACGTCTAAGAAACATCGTGTTTAAAATGAATGTTGCCTGAAAGATTATATCTTTTAGGCAACGTTTTATTTATTTTAATATAAGATTGATTAATCAATCTTTAGGGGGTATGGAAATGGCAAGCGATAAAGTAATAAGAAATATGGAGCTAAAAAAAGCGCGAATTTTAGAGGCAGCAACAGCTCTTTTTGCTGAAAAAGGCTATGATAGCACGACGATGGGAGATATTGCGAAAAAAGCAGAGGTGGGCTTTGGTACTGTAGCAACGCACTTCGGCAGTAAAGAGGAGCTATTTTATACATGTGTGATACAGCCATGGAAGCCTTTAGTGGATGAGCTGCTAGCATTTGATAAGAACCCTCAATCTTATAGACAAGAAATCGAGGAGATGACGAAGAGGCATGTTAAGCTTGTCAATGAGCAAAAAATTTACATGCATTTGATTGTGCAAGCAAATGCACAATATGAAAAATTTCCAGATATCTTTAAACAATTGAATGAAGAAACAGAAGTATTGAATCAATCACTGATACAGCTAATTACGAATGGACAAAAGGAAAATCAACTGTTAGATGGCAATCCTTCAACTATTGCAATTTCTTATGTAAGCTTCTTATTTGGTTTACGATTAATTTATATTGATAATTTACCAGAAGAGATGCTTCAGCAATTTGCAACGGTGGCGATGCGTTTGTTTGGAGTGAAATAAAGCTAGTCTAGTCCTTTTGATAAGAGGGCTAGCTATACAAATATATGGATGAGTAGTTGTTTTATTATAAAGGAAATTAGTTCAATATTATTGTATTACACTGCCGACAATTGTTAGGGATAGTGGACTTGGATATTTGGCATGAAATAACAGAATGGGATAAGCGGGTACAGTTGAGTAATTTACAATAATAGTATACTTATATAATATTAAAAAATTTTATTTTTGGCATCTCTAAAGGTAACAGCACACGCTGTTACCTAGTTTTTCTACTACCTAGTTTTAAATAGATAAAAATTATTAGAAAGATTATAGAAAGAAATAATGGAGCAAATGTCACAAAGTTAATTAACTCATTGCTTAGTTGAAACCATTTGCGAATAGGTTCTTCTTGCCTAAAAACAAAATTTGGGTTTTCCAATATAAAAACAATTCTATTTAGTATAACTAAAAAGCAGAATACAAAAAAAGATATAATACTACAAATTAACAATGAAAAATGATTAAAATTACTTAATTTCATAAAAATGTCTCCTCGCTATAAAATCTATGTTATTATATTTTTGTAATAAAAATTAAATAATAGTGGTTATTAGAATGAAAAGAATTAGATTACTTTATTTTAGAATGTTGCTAACATTTTTGATTTCATTACCTATTTTAGCGGAATCTTCCGAAATATATCAACCTAATGTAGATTATGGGGCTGGAGATGCGCCTACAGTAGATTTATCTGAAGATAATACAATGTACGAGGCTACTAATGAGGAAATCGAATCGAAAGCTGTAGAGATTAAACCAGCGTATGGTCCTATACATTTTACTTATAAAATTACTAATAAAGAAATTTGGGGTGTAGGTTATTCTTATCCTGAGAGAAGTGGTCCTTCAGGCAGAGGACCAGGAACGTTAAGTATTAATGAATCAACAACACTTAATCGTGAATTTACAAATACAATATCGGGAGAATATCCAATAGGTCAGGGAAACATTGCAGCTTCATTAGGGATAACAATTGGTGTTGCACAAACTCATGGAACTAGCTATACAATTACCCTTGCTGCTAACGAAAGGAAACAAATTATATTTAAAGCTAAATACTATACTTACAGAGTGACACAGAGAGTATATGCAAATGGGCTACCTACTAACAATTATGCTTATGTTGATGTATTTGATAGTTGGGATTATGACTGGATTAAGCTTTAAAAAATTACAAAATTATTAATTAAGGCTACATGTATTATATTGTATTGTAGTGAAGCATACTTTAAAAAGCTGATAACCAATGATACGCTGGCATCAGCAAAAAAGAGTATAGTACAAACTAGTACACAAACGAACCCTCCGCAAATGCACTTGCGGGGGTTCTGCTCTTTTATGATAGAATCAACCATTTAGATGAATTGTCGTTACGGTTTCTATTTTCTAACTATTTGCAGAAGTAGTAATAAGAAATTCCTATGATAAAAAACTAAAAATGTATAGTGGCTACTCTTGCTAAAATAAGAAGCCAATACTATTGTATAACCCCATCAACCATCTTCACAGTGCGATCAACATATGTTAGCATCTCCTCATCATGTGTAACAATCAATGTAGCGATATTTAATTCTTTTGTGATGCTTTGTAATAGTTCCATCACCTCTTTAGAGCGTGTAGAATCTAAGCTAGCTGTTGGTTCATCTGCAAATAAAATTTTTGGCTGGTGAATAATTGCCCGGGCAATGGCAACTCGCTGCTTTTCTCCGCCTGATAATGAGGCAGGATACATATTTTTGCGATGCTCCATACCAATTAATGATAAAATACGGTCAATTTGCTGCTTTTGCTCATGCTTTGCTGCTACATTTAACATTAGAGTAAGCTGTTCCGCCACCGTTAAAAATGGCACGAGATGCGCAAATTGAAAAACGAAGCCAAATTGACTAGCACGGATTTGACGAATTTGTTCAGCATTCATTGCTGTTAAATTTTTTTCCTCAAAGATGATGTTTCCTGATGAAGCCGACTGAAGCCCTGCTGCAATTGTTAGCAATGTACTTTTACCAGAGCCAGAAGCACCGACTAAAGCGGTCATTTCACCTGCATGTAAAGTGAGGCTGACTCCTTTTAATATTTCCTCCTGCACATCCCCATTTTGAAAGGTTTTATATACATCTTCTATTGTAAATAACGCCATTTTACCCATCTCCTCGTTGAATTGCTTGTAAAGGTTCAATTTGTTTAATTTGTAAGCCTGAAAGCGTTGCTCCAATAAAACCAATGACTAGGAAAATGCCTGCAAACTGTAGTGTTGTCATAAGGGATAAATGAAATGGCATGCCGCCAGGGGCCAATAGCGCAAACACTTGGCTTAATCCAGCAGCTAGTATCAGTGCGATTGCTGTAATGACAAGCATTTGTATCCAAATAAGCTGAAATAGCTTCATCGTTTTTAAGCCGATTGCCTTCAAAATACCATACAAACCAATCTTTTGCACATTCATCATATAGAAGAAAATAGCGAATAACATGCCACTAATAACAATTAAAAAGCCAACGATTAAATTTAATGACAGTTGTTCGGCTTTATAGCTTGGGATACTTTCAAGCAACGCCTTTGCTGAAAATGCTTGCAATTCATCAATAGCTTGCACCTCTGGATTTGCTATGAAAATTAATTGCATCGCATTACTCCGATACATTTCTTGATAATCCTGTTGGCTAATAAAGGCAACGGGCGCATGGCTATACTTTTGCTCCTGTACAAAGCCTTTGACAATTAGCTCGCCATTTAACTGATTGTTCACTAAGCGATCCCCAATTTTGATTCCTTTTTCTTGAAGTGATTCGTCGAGCATCACCTCGCCCTGTTGGATAGATGGAAATAGATTTGAAGCTGTCGATGTAACAAAGGCAACACCATGCTGCAGTTCCTCTGTATCATTGACAAAGCCCATTTGGATAGATAGGGCGACAGCATCCTTTTGCTGCTCAAGCACTTCATCCTGTAAATGTTGAGGAATTTGAGACATAGTAAATGTCCCATCTGCCTTTTCTGTCATATAAAACTGCCCATTCGGCAAATTTTTAATCAATGCTGCATTATCCTGCGACAAACCATTTGCCAACCCAGAAATAATCAATGTTAAAAAACTAATCAAAAAAACAATCGAGCCGATAATGATAAATCGCCCTTTATTCCGCTTCATTTCCTTTAAAGCTAAATTCATCTGAAGCACCTCCATTTGTTGATAGCTTTACTATAAAAGGTGAATCTGAACTGGGGATGAACTGATGAAATAAAAAAGACCATCAATTTTTTAATGGTCTTTAAGGATAGTTAGGGTCAAACTATATATTTGTATATTTCTCGAATTCTAAAGTGATTGCATTTAGTAAAGAATCATCTTCGTATATTTTAGCTAATTCCAAAGCTTTAGTTAAATAAGGTTTATCAGTAGTTGGGTTTAATTTTTGTAGGCATATTTCTTTTCTATATAGACAAATAGCGAGCAATACATAAGATAAGGATTTCTGCTGTTGATTTAATAATTGATTTAAAACTTCTAGTGCTTCATTATAATGCTTATTTTTAATTAATAATAATGAGATGTTAATTTGTACACTTGATTTTAAATAATACACCTCTTCAAATTGTTTATATCTTTCTAAACGTTGAATCATGTTTTTTGATATTTCAATCGCTGTTTCTATAGGGAAAACATATAAAATAGAATTTAATATGAGAAAATCTATGGCATACCAGTTATGTAATACTGACATACGCTCCCAAATAGGAGTGACAAGTTTTCTAGCCTCTTCCATCCCTTGTTCTTTCCAAAGTGCCAATAATGCCTTGCAGATTATATGCAAATCCTCTATTAATAAGTCTTCATTATGCTGTAAATAATCTTCAATTGTAGTTAGTGTTTTTTGTAAGTCGGACTTTGAATTATATGGTAGTGAAAAGAAATCTTTTATTAATTGTACTTTGGGTTGCCTTTGGAAATTTTCGTGAATAAAAGAAAATTCATTGTATGTCATATTTAATCTTTCTAATAATTGATGAAAGGCAATAAAATTAATATCAGATTGATTATGTTCAAATTTTGAAAAAGAGCTTTGAGACAAAATATCTTTTGCTAAGTATTGTTGACTATATCCTTTATTTTGACGAATGATTTTTAAAGTTTCTCCATATGTCATGATACATACCCTTTCTAATATATCTAAATTTGAATATTTTGTTTCTTCATTAAACATATCATTTAAAATAAAAAGAAAAGAATAATATACGAGTAGTAGGAACTACCAAAGGGCTTTTATTTATAACTGGAGAATTTGAATTAAATAAGCCTGTTCTTCTTCTAGTTTTCTTATTAATTCTGTATCATCAATCAGCGCGGCTAAATCGAATACACCCTTAATATTCTCTTCAATGTGTATATCTTTGTTTATTTTTGCTATTAATAATTGTTTACGTAACATAGATAAAGCTGTTTGGAAATAATTTTTTCTCTTCTTAAAATTTGCTATTACTTGTTCATTTAATTCAAAAGCTTTTTGATAATACCCTTCACGTATTAATAAATGAACTAAGTTATATTGAAATGTAGCAGTCAAAAGGTGATATTTCATATCTAAATTATGATATCGTTCTAGTTGAGTTATTGCTAATTCACTAATTGAAATAGCTGTTTCTATAGGGAATAAAAACAAAATATTATTTATTAAATAAATATCAGATAAATACCATGTATCAAACTTCTGTAGACGTTCCCATATTTGATAAGCATAGGTACTAGCAATATCAAAATTGCCATCCTGTTTTAGTGAAATAAAGCCTTTACTGATAAAATAAATATCTTGAATATATAAATCTTCGCCTTTTTGTAATAATATTTCTGCTTTATTAGTTATTTCTTCTAATACATTAATATCTATGAATCGAAGCTTTAAAAATGATTGAATAATACAGTCTCGTTCTGAGAATTGATAATTATTGTTAATGTACTCGAATTCTTCATAACTAATATCTAACCTTTGTAAAATTTTATGGAAATGTTCTGTTGTTAAATGAATTTTACCTAATTCAAATTTTGAATAGCTAGTTTGATGAAGAATATCTTGGGTAATTTGTGCTTGGGAATAATTTTTACTAGTTCGTATTTTTTTTATTGTTGAGCCAATCATACAAATTCCTCCTAATAAGCTTATACGCTTATTTTCTATTATTTTGTTATAAGCGTAGTATGATAATTTGGATTAATAGGTGAAGAAAGCTAATATCATTTGTTAATTAGTATTTTAGAGAAATTGGCTAGATGTGTAATACTCGTATTCTGATTTTATTTGTTTATAATATTGTTCGTCTTCATATAAAGACAGTAGTTGTTCTGCTTGCTTCAATAAAAATTGCGAATCTTTATTTTCTAGATGGAAAAGACAGATAGCTTTTCTTGAAAAATGTAGTGCTAGTATGGAGTAATTCATAATTTGTCTATATTTTTGTAATGATTTTTCTAAAATAGATAGGGCTGTAGCAAAATCTCTATTTTTTATCAACAATAATGTAAGGTTGATATTAAAAGCACTTTTTAATAATTCTACTTCTCTATATCCAGTATAAGTGTCTAAACGTTTTAAAACATTGTTAGTGAAATCTATAGCAATATTTACTGGAAATAAGAATAAAATAGTATTAATTAAACCAATATCATGGATGTATAATTGATCAAATTTAGATAAACGCTCCCAAATGGGCTTTATAATTTCCTTTGCTTGATTTATATTCCCTTCAGATAATTTTAAAAAAGCTTGGCATATTAGTTTGATCTCTTTAATATCTATATCGTTGTCTAATAATAAATAATTTGAAGCTTGTTTTTCTAAATTTCGTAACTTGTCAGGATTATTATAATTCAGTTTAAAAAATAGCTGGATAATCTCTTTTTTCCTTCCATAGGAATAATTATTGTGAATGTATTCGAATTCCTCTAGAGAAATACTTAATTTATCAAGTAATTGAATATAAACCTCAGTATCAACATCTCTAATATTAGCCTCATATTTTGAATAAGTTCCTTGTGAAGTAATTCCTTTTGAAACCTCTATTTGTGTATAATTCTTATTTTTCCGAATCCCTTTTAAAGTTGTTCCTCTATTAACCATACAATCACCTCTAAAATATTTCATATGGAATATTTCGTCAGGATGTATCTATTCTCCTTTATGATAATAAATAAAGGGGGGATAAATATGGTAGTAGTTCAAGTAATAGGGGTAGTTCAATTATTTCAAGATGTTTGGATTATTGTTGGAGGAGGTTAATTAATTTTAAATTACGATGAAACTAAAGCAATATTTATTTATAAAATACAATGACTATTTTATTTAAGCTAAAAGGGGAAATAAAATAGTCATTGTAGCTTACTTGTAAATGGGATACATATTTTATTAATAACTAATTTCTAAAAGGTGGTTACAAAATGAGGATACAGGCTTATTTTCACTTGCTGAATAAGCAGGAGAGCTTTCCAGTTGAAGAAGTGACAGAGGTTTTGGGTTTATTTCCGACATTTGTTAATGAACATCAAGAAGAACCTTTGTCTAACTCGACGTTTTGTAATTTTACCACTTGGCAATATGGGAAGGAATACTATGAGACGTATGACACGAATCAATTGTTGTTGCCATTAGTTGAGGTGCTTGAGCCGAAGATTAATCAAATTAGACAATTAATTCGCAAATATTCTTTGACTGCGGAAATGGCTATTGTCATGGGGGTTGATGAAGGGCGTATGTTAAGCCTGATATTAGAGCCAAAGGTGTGCAATTTTGCTGCTGCGATTAACGCTAATATAAATATTTATTCTTATGAATTTGAAAGCTTATTTGATGATAATGTTTATTTATTACATTAAAAATATACTAGCACTTTTAGTACAAACTATGTTTTACTTTGTACTATGATTGCTAGTATATTTTTTGTGAGGTGGGAACGATGGAATTAGTATTTTATGAGGAAAAATTTTTAGAGTTAGTAGCAGATTATGTGTTAACAGAGGAACAATTAAATTATACAGACACGCCGCAAGCATGTGTGGAAAAGCAAAAAATGGATTCAACTCGACATTCTATTTTAGCTATGGAGAACAATCAGTTAGTTACCTTTTTTACTTTACATGAGAAGGATGGGGTCAAACCTTATTCGAAAAATTCGGCTGCTATTTTGTTAAGAGCTTTTTCGACAGATTTTCGACATGTTGGTCAAGGATATGCACAAAAATCTTTAAACCTATTGCCGACATTTGTAAAAGCACATTTTCCAAATGTTAATGAGATTGTGTTGGCTGTTAATGCTACAAATGGTGCAGCACAGCATTTATATAAAAAATGTGGGTTTGTAGATGAAGGCGTTAGAACAATGGGGAAGAAGGGCGAGCTCTTAATTATGAGCTTACATTTGTAGTTAATGAAAAAAACGCTGCTGCTTAGTTTATTATTTTGTCTAGCACTAGCAGGCTGTTCAACGGGAAGTCCTACAAATCCAACAGCTAAATCGGTTTTAAAAGATGATGCACAAGCGGATATTTTACAGTATGAAGGTTTAATTTATCAGCAGGCGTCTGACTTGGATATAACCTTTACTAAAGGCGAGAAACTAGGGGAAATTAAGAAAACGACCACTCGTTGGCTAGGTTTTAAAAATCTTTATGCAACACAATTAGCAGTGGGAACAGAGCTTTTTTCAACAAATACGCAGTATATGATTGCGGAGGTAGATGGCAAACAAATTCCTTATATAGCCTTGATAGAAGGATAAACACTCGAACTCATAAAGAGTCCGAGTGTTTTATTTTGTCACTCAGCACAACAGAAATCAGTATTCCTATTAATACGAGCGTCCCGCCAATAATTTGGCTAGAGTGAATCAAGGCATGCAAAATTACCGCACTTAGCACCATCGTAATGATAGGCTCTAAGTTTAATAAAATTGCCGCATTGGTTGAGCCAACTTTATGCTGGTTGGCATTCCATACGAGATTGCTGACGCCATGCACGAGTATAGCTGAAATGATTAATAAAAGAATGATCGGTAGGTCAGCGCTTTGTCTTGGTACAATTGGTGCAAAGCTCAAAAAAGGGAGTAAGGCAAGGCAACCGATAAAACTTGTGAAAAAAGTAACGCTGAAGCTGTCTAATTCTTTTCTTAATACATCCAGTAATACAAGGAAAATGGCGAAGCTAAGCATTGTACAGAAGCTAAAAATTTCCCCAACACCAAACGAAGCGCTAGCACCTTGCTTTGCAGAAATAATTAAGCCTACACCTGTAAAAGAAATAATAGAGCCAAGCCAAAATAGCCAGCCTTTCTTTTCTCCTCGTACAACGCGATTAATGATTCCGGTCATAATTGGTGTCAAAGCTAAAATATAGGCAGCAGTAATAGGGCTAGTCGTTTCTAAGCTTTTAAAGAAGCTAAAGTGATTGATGCTAACACCGAGTATTGCTGCTATGCAAAGCAGCAGCCATTGCTTTGGTCGAATGCGTGCTTTGCGGATTGTTGGAAAGCCAAGTATGCCTAAAAATAAGCAAATGCACAGTAAGCGATAAACGGTTACGTGCAAGGCTGACCAATAATTGACGAGCAGTGCGCCAATAATAAAATTGGAAGCCCACAGGCTAACACAAAAAATAAGAATGACATAAACTTTTAATTTCATAAATAATTAGTTAAAAAACTTTCCTTTGTTCATCAGTGTACGTTTTTTCGGTGGACGTGCAACAGCCTCTGCACTACAGCTCGATGTGACAAAAACAAAGCTTGCCTCATCGCCTGCTTTCGGCCATTGCATTTGACCTTCATTGTTCAGTGGTGTCACACCATTTGTAATATAGCATAAGCTTTGACGCAGTTCACGCTCTGTAATTTTACGTGTTACATCCGCAAATGTACAGGCTTTTTGTAAAATATCGCCTGAGCCGTATGGGCTCCATGAATCGTAGAAGCCATCACAGCCAAAGTGAACGTTAACACCATGCTCTGTTAATAAATCAATTGGTGGGATATTGCGACCTAAATTGAATGGTACTGTCGACATAATCGCAACATTATGCTCCTTTAAGCGCTTTGCCATAGCAATTTGCTCTGGTACTGTGACATCACCTAAGGAGAACGAATGGCTGAAATCTGTTTTTCTTGTAAAACCGTTTTCCTCCACCAAATCAAGCCATTTATCAATCGTATAATAGCCTAAATGCCCATTGTCATGTAAATGGAAATCGACATCAACGTTAAATTCCTGTGCAATATCCATTGTTGTTTGGAGCGATTTTTCAATATCACGGTCAATGCCGCCAGGGTCTAACCCACCAAGCATCGTTGCACCGTTGCGTAAAGCCTCACGTAGTAGGCTAGGTACATCATCGCGCAGCAGCCCATGCTGAGGGAAGGCGATGACATCTGCTGTTACATAATCCTTATATTTATTTAGTGCGGCTAAAACGCCTTCTAAATTTTTCAGACCGATGTATGGGTCGATATTGACATGTGTGCGAATATGGTTCGAGCCAAAGCCTAAAATTTTCTCAATCATTGCACTTGCTCGCTGCTCACAGTTATCTGCTAAAGCGGAAAGCTCTAAAGATTCATAATGTAGACGCTCTTCTAAGCCACTAACTGTACGGCATGCCTTCCACGGTAATGATAAATATGTTTTATCTAAATGATTATGCATTTCCTTGAATGCGGGTAATGCAAGCTGCCCTTGCATATCCTTAGCATTTTCGGGCTGGAATGCTGCATCAGCTGGTGTCATTTGTGCAATTTGTCCAGCAGCATTAATTTCGATATGAAATAAATCCGTTGTTGTTTGGATGCTTCCATCTTCATGTAGCTGCTCACCCGTTTCGAGGCGAACGTTTAATAACCATTGACTCATCGGTAAGCTCCTTTCAATTCAACATTTTCTTGGTGAATCACAGCGCCCTTTGAAATAACGGTTGTGATTGGGCACATGCGTGCAATTGTATGTGCCGAGCTGACCGCATCGACTAGCAATGCATTTGCAGCGTCGCCTGCTTTTGGCCATACTTGCTGACCTTCCGCATTTAATGGTGTAATGCCACCTGTTGCATATTTTAATGATTGGCTTATGCGATATTCGTCAATAAATTTAAAGCGCTCGATTAAGACATTTAATTTTTGAATCGTATCGCCTGTACCGAAGGGTGACCAGTGATCTGTTAAGCTGTCATGTCCAACAGAGACGTGTACACCGTTTTCGTATAAATATGGGATGGGAATCGTTGACCGATTTTGCCCAATTGGCACAGTTGTTGTGACATCAATATTGAAGGAGGCAAGACGCTTTGTTAGCTTCTCTAAAGGCTCTCCTTGTAAATCAGATAGCGCAATGGCATGGCTAATTGTGACATTGTTTTTAAAGTCGTGCTTCTCTAATAAATCCATCATCACATGGAATTCATGCTCACCAAGTGTGTCACGATCATGTAAATGGATATCGATATGCTTATCGTAGTCCTTAGCAATTTGAATCATCGTCTCTAATGATTGATGCGTTGCACGGTCCACGATAGCAGGGTCTACACCGCCAACATGTGTTGCTCCTTTTTCCATTGCCTCACGCATTAAAGGCTCGACTGCTGAACGGAGTAAGCCATGCTGAGGGAAGGCAACAATATCGTAAGTAATTTGCTCCTTAAAGGATTCTAGTACCTCTATTGTAATATCGATATGCTTTGTGCCGATTTGTGGGTCAACATTACAATGTGAGCGAATATGTGTATGACCATGTGCAATTAAATGCTGCACCATTTTTGTTGCACGTTCTTTTGCGAAGGGCAATTGCTTTGGCAGCAATGTTTGCTCCTCCTCAATGCGCGTTAAAATGCCCTTTGTAATTGGAATCGGCGCTTTCCATTCGCCGCTGAAATACGTTTTATCGATATGGATATGCATTTCACGAAAGGAGGGCAGCAGTAGCTGCCCATTCGCTTCAATCACTTCCATGTCAGGCTCGATTTCAATCATCGGTGCAATTTGCTTGAATTGTCCATCCTCAATTAAAATATCGAATGGTGCAATCGTTGTACCTACAATGAAATCATTATCGTATTGATAGCCAGTTTCTAATTGAGCATGTTTAATCAATCGTTTCATGAAGCAAATCATCCTTCCTACTTATTTAGTAATTTCTACATCTGCAATCATTGTGTAGTTTGAAGCATCTAACCAGAAGTTTTTCACATTGTTGTTGTAAACAGCAAGGTGCTCGTAGTTACGAACTGGAATATAGACTGCTTCATCTAATTCAATTGTCATTGCTTGTTCATATAATTCAGCACGTTTGTCTAAATCTGCTTCACCACGTGCTGCCTCGATTAGCTTGTCCACCTCTGGATTAGAGTAGAAGAAGTGGTTACCTGGTGCACCTTGAGATACTGTATGGAATAAGTTGTATTGGTTATAGTCGCCATCGCCTGTTGCATTACCCCAGCCACTAATAAACATTTGGTGATTTTTATTTGTAATTTCGTTAATAAATGCACCGTACTCCATTACTTGAATTTCTACATTTAAACCAATACCTTTTAGCTGTGATTGAATAACCTCAGCCATATTAATACGCTCTTTACGGTCGCTCGTTAATAATTTAACTGTTGTGCCCTCTGCAACGCCAGCTTCTTTTAATAAAGCTTTTGCTTGCTCTAGGTTGTAGTCATAGCCTTTAACTTTATCAGAATAGCCAACAACCATTGGGCTCATTGCTGAATTTGCTAATGTACCAACATTATCATAAATACCGCTAATAATTGCTTCACGGTCAATTGCGTAGCTAATTGCTTGACGTACTTTGGCATCCGATAATAGGCTATCCTGTACGTTAAAGCCTACGAATTCAACAGCTAAACCTTCTGTACGGAATAAAGACATTGTTGAAGAGTTATCAATGCGGTCTAATTCTGTTACAGGCACTTGGTCTGAAATATGCGCTTCTCCGCTCTCCACCATTGCTAAACGAGTTGCATCCTCAGGAACGATTTTAAATGTTAGCTTCTTATATGAAGGCTTTTTACCCCAATAGTTTTCATTTGTTGTTAAGTTAATAGATTGACCAGATGTCCAAGAATCGAAGACGAAAGGACCTGTACCAACAGGGTGTGTTTTTAAGCCTTCAGCATTTTCCTTAATAGCTTTTGGACTTAAAATACTACCTTCTTGGCTTGCTAAAATCGCTAGTAGCCCAGCATATGGTTGGTTTAATTTGATTGTTACTTGATAGTCGCTATCTGCTGTTACTTCTTCAATCATGCCTAGTTTATCACGTTGTGGAGAGCTTGTTGCAGGATCTAATAGACGGTCAAATGTTGCTTTTACTGCCTCTGCATTGAAATCTGTATCATCATGGAATTTGATGCCCTCATTTAATTGAAATACCCAAGTTGTTTCATCTACTTGCTCCCAAGACTTCGCTAATAATGGTGCAAGATTACGATTTTTATCAAATACGACTAATGTTTCATACACTTTGCCATGCACAACATTGGCAGATGGGATATCTGTAATAAAGTGTGGGTCTAAGCTTGTTGCATCAGATGCACGTAAAATAATTAATTCGTCTGCTAAAGAAGAAGTTTCTCCATTAGACTCCTTCTCAGTAGCATTATTTGCTGTGGAGCAAGCCTGTAAAATCGCTACGATTAATAAAAGTAGAAATGCCGCTTTGAACTTTTTCATATGCTCTAACCTTCTTTCGTGTAATGTGTTTTGGTTAACCTAATTGCATTATAGCGAAAAAAATCTTGAAGTATTTTCACAAATCTGACCTCTTCTTTAAATATTCTGACAACTCCGAATATTCGTATTTACTTTCATGCAAAAGTTTTTTAAATTGAAGACACCATTATCGAACAGGGAGGTAGTAGCATGAGTGAAAATGTTCAAGCGGTGTCATTAAGTCAAATGCGCTCACAAGTAAGAAAGAAGAAACGAAAAGAATTATGGTACAAAATTTATTCAAATAAAGCTGCATTAGCAGGTCTTATTATTTTAGGTATTTATGCACTAATATTAATTTTCGGTCCGCTCGTTGCACCATATGATCCATATGAAATTGATTTGCAAAATAAGTTACAGGGACCGAGCATGGAGCATTTAATGGGGACAGATGATAAAGGTCGCGATATTCTTAGTCGTATTTTATATGGTTCCTATTTAACAGTTGGTGTTGGCTTTTCAGCTGTATTATTTGGTGGCTCGATCGGAATTTTACTAGGCTTAGTCGCTGGCTATTATGGCGGGCGAGTAGATTCAATTATTAGTCGTATGATTGATGTCATGCTAGCATTCCCAGGGATTTTATTAGCTTTAGCAATTGTTAGTGCCTTAGGGACAAGCTTAATCAATGTCACAATTGCTGTCGGTTTTTTCTCTATCCCGATGTTTGCGCGTATTGTACGCGGCTCTACGATGGAAGTGAAAAAGCTAGAGTATATTGATGCGGTGAGAACGCTTGGAGCAAATAATATTGTTATTTTATTTAGACATATTTTACCGAACATTTTATCGCCAATTATTATTCAAGCATCAATGCGTTTAGCGACTGCGATTTTATCAGCAGCAGGCTTATCATTTTTAGGCTTAGGCGCACAGCCACCTTCACCAGAGTGGGGAGCAATGCTATCGGCAGGGCGTGATTTCTTATTTAACGCACCACATATGGCATTATTCCCAGGAATAATGATTTCGTTTTTAGTATTAGGGTTGAATTTATTAGGTGATGGGCTGCGAGATGCACTTGATCCAAGAATGAAGGCATAGGAGGCGGACATAATGGCATTATTTATTGTAAAACGTTTAGCACAGGTCATTCCTGTCATACTTGGCGTAACATTAGTTGTATTTTTAATTATGCAAATGGTTCCAGGGGATTCAGCCGTGATTTTAGCGGGTGAAGGCGCTTCAGAGCAAGCGATAGAGGATTTACGAGAGTCGCTCGGCTTAAATAAACCGATTTACGTGCAATATTTCGAATATATTAAAGGTGTTGTGCAAGGTGATTTTGGCAATTCATTAAAAAATGGCAAGCCCGTATTAGAGGAAATTACAACCCGTTTACCGATTACCTTTGAGCTTGCGATGTATAGTATTGCAATTACCATTGTTCTTGGCTTAATCGCAGGGATTGTATCAGCAATTCGCCCATATTCTTGGTTAGATATGAGCTTTATGGTGGTTGCATTATTAGGTATTTCGTTGCCAAGCTTTTGGCTAGGGATTTTATTAATGTATACATTTGCTATTAATCTGGGCTGGCTGCCTGTTGCTGGCTGGGAAAGCCCACAGCATATTATTTTACCAGCGATTACGTTAGGGGCTGGTGGTGCTGCAATCGTTGCTCGTATGACACGTTCGAGTATGCTGGAGGTCATCAATCAGGACTTTATTCGTACAGCGAAGGCGAAGGGCTTGAAGGGCTATGTCATTATTTTCAAGCATGCACTACGCAATGCGATGATTCCTGTTATTACAGTAGTAGGTTTGCAGTTTGGTAGCCTTTTAGGGGGAACGGTGTTAGTTGAGTCGGTGTTTGCAGTCAACGGCTTAGGGCGCATGATTGTCGATGCGATTCGCACACGTGACTTGCCAATCGTACAAGGTGGCGTATTAGTCGCTTCATTAATTTTCGTTTTTGTAAATTTAATTGTCGATATTTTATATCGTGTCTTCAATAAACGTATTGATTTGAACTAGGAGGGGATTTTCATGGAACAGCAAAAGGTGCTTGAGGTGAAAAATTTAAAAACACATTTTTTCACAAAGGAAGGCGTGTCCAAGGCGGTAGACGGTGTCTCCTTTTATTTGAATAAAGGTGAAACAATCGGCGTTGTAGGGGAATCAGGCTGCGGAAAATCAATGACCTCCCTATCTATTTTAAACTTGATTCCATCACCTCCAGGGAAAATTGTTGATGGTGAAATTTTATTGCATGGCAAAAACATCGTTGGCCTATCACAGGAGGAGCTGCGCAAAATTCGTGGTAAAAAAATCTCAATGATTTTTCAGGAGCCAATGACGAGTTTAAATCCTGTACTAACAGTAGGTGAACAAATTGCGGAAACGATTCGTTTGCATGAAAAGTTGCCACGTAAGCAAGCATGGGATAAGGCTGTTGAAATGCTGCGTATCGTTGGGATTCCATCGCCTGAAAAGCGTGCAAAGCAGGAGCCATACCAACTAAGTGGTGGAATGCGTCAGCGTGTTATGATTGCAATGGCTTTAGCCTGTAGTCCAGATGTATTAATTGCAGATGAGCCAACAACAGCACTGGACGTAACGATTCAAGCACAAATATTAGAGATTTTAAAGGATTTACAGCAAAAGATGGGCATGAGCATCATTTTTATTACACATGATTTAGGTGTCGTCTCAGAAATGTGTGATAAGGTGGCAGTAATGTATGCTGGGCAAGTCATTGAGGAAGGGGTAACAGAGCAGCTTTTTGACGAGCCATTGCACCCATATACAAGAGGCTTAATTGACTCGTTGCCCAAGCTTTATGAGGAGCAGGACGAGCTACAAACAATCGAAGGCTCTGTGCCAAGTCCATATCATTATCCTGAAGGCTGTCGCTATGCGGATCGCTGCCCATTTGCACGAGAGCTATGTCGTGCGGCACAGCCTGAGCTAATTGAAATGGCAGAAGGGCGCAAAGTACGCTGCTATCAATATTCAGAGAAGTGGAATCTACAGGAAAGTGGTGAGCGATGATGGGTGAGGTGCAACCGATTTTAGAGGTGACAAATTTAAAGCAATATTTTTATTTGAAAAAGGAAAAGCTATTTGGCGAAAAGCAGGTTGTGCGTGCAGTGGACGATATTTCCTTTCAGCTATATGAAGGTGAAACATTGAGCATCGTAGGAGAGTCAGGCTGTGGTAAATCAACGACAGGACGCTCGATTTTGCGTTTAGATGAGCCAACAGATGGCAGCATTTCATTGTTCGGTGAAAATTTATTAGCAATGACGCAAAAACAGCTACGTGTAGCACGCAAGGATATTCAAATTATTTTCCAAGACCCTTATGCTTCCTTAAATCCACGTAGAACGATTCGTCAGATGCTAAGCGAGGCGATGTCCATTCAAGATGTTGTACCGAAGGACAAGCAGGAGGCACGCATGATTGAGCTCATGCAATTAGTTGGTCTACAGCCTGAATATTTAGAGCGTTACCCGCATGAATTTTCAGGTGGGCAACGTCAAAGGATTGGGATTGCACGTGCTTTATCAGTCAATCCAAAAATTATTATTTGTGATGAATCGGTATCTGCATTAGATGTTTCCATTCAAGCACAAATTTTAAATTTATTAAAAAAGCTACAAAAGGAATTAGGGCTTACATTGCTATTTATTTCACATGATTTAAGCGTTGTGCGCCATATTTCAGATCGTGTCATTGTAATGTATTTAGGGAAAATCGTTGAAATTGCCAATAAGAAATCATTGTTTGCTACACCTGTCCACCCATACACGCGTGCACTTTTTTCAGCTATTCCGACAGTTGAAAAAGGGCAAAAACGTGAGCGGATTATTTTAAAGGGAGATGTACCATCACCATTAAATCCGCCAACAGGCTGTCGCTTCCATACACGTTGTCCGTTTGCGACGGAGCAATGCAAGCAGAAGGAGCCGCAATTACTAGAAGTAAAAGACGGACATAGGGCAGCATGTCACTATTGGGAAAACTTTCTATGAGTTGCATGAGGCAAAAAAATTTCTTGGACGATGATTCTATGTTTTAATGAAAGTCACACAACTCAGCAGGAGTGTTGCTGTATGCTTCAATTAGACACATTTAATATGTTTATTATGCTTTGTATTTTGACCCCCATCATCTCCGCGATGCTGCTGGGGTTTATTTCGATTTTTGAGAAGCAAATTGATAGTTTAAAGGAAGAAAAAAGAAGGCTGGAGCTGGAGAAGGATTTGCAATCAGTCAATTTGATGAAGCTGAATCAGCAAATTAAACCACATTTCTTTTTTAATACATTGAATATTATTTTAGGCTTGGCCAGATTAAATCGTAAAGAGGATTTAGTGAAGGCAACAGAGAGCTTAGCACAATTTTTAAAATTTCATTATAAAGATACAGATATGTTAGTGCCGGTATCAGATGAATTAGCGTTGATTCACCACTATTATATTATTCAGAAATATCGCTTTGGTGAGCGACTTCAACTAACTCTCGACGTTTCAGAGCAGGCGAGGCTTGAAAAAATACCGCCTTTTTTACTGCAAACTTTAGTTGAAAATGCCTTTAAGCATGGCTTTGAGAAATACTCTGGACCTGCTGAGATGTTTATTTCCATGCAATTGATAAATGACAGTCTACAGCTGCTTGTGCGCAACTCACAGCATGGTCAATATGAGGAAAATAGCCATGAAGAAAGCGGCTACGGCTTAGCGAATATCGAATCTCGTTTGACGTTGTTATATGGCAAGGAAAGCTATCAATTTTATGCGACAAATGAAAATAGCGAGTTTACTGTTTTTATTGAAATACCAATAATGAATGAGCTGGAAGAGGGGGAGGGAGAAAAATGAATTTACTCATTGTAGATGATGAATTTTTAGAAATTGAGCAGCTGGAATATTTGATTAAGCCGCATTTTCCTAATTGGCATGTTTATAAGGCACAGGACGCCTCACAGGCAATGGCATTAGCAAAGCAGCACCGTATTCATTTAGCCTTTTTAGATATTCAAATGCCGGGTAAAACAGGGCTAGAGCTAGCGAAGGAATTGCAGCAGCTATATGAGTTAGACATTATTATGGTTACTGCCTATCAAAGCTTTGATTATGCGCAGCAAGCTATTCGCGTAGGGGTGTCAGACTATTTGACGAAGCCGATTATTGAAGAGGAGCTTATTCAGACGATAAAAAAATATGACAAGTGGTCATCACAAAATGAAACAATTCAAGCGGCATTATCCATTATTCACGAACGCTATGCTGAGAAATTGACCGTCAATTCGATTGCAGCTGAGGTTTTTGTGCATCCAAGCTATTTGAGTAGAAAATTTTTAGAGGTACAGCAAATTGGCTTAAATGAATATATCAACAATTATCGCCTTGAAAAGGCAAAGGCGAGCATGTTAAATAATCCGAAGCTCAGCATTTCGGAAATTGCGGAGCAAAGTGGTTTTAATAGCCAGCATTATTTCAGTGTCGCATTTAAAAAGAAATATGGGATGGCGCCGAGGGAATTTAAGGTGATGGAAGTGAATCACAACAATGAAGCGTAGCATCAGCAGCTTTTTCACATCAAATTTTTACCTAGTTGGTACAGCCTTTGGCGCAAGCTTATTATTAGTGCGTTGGATTACAGGGAATCCACTTATGTCCTCTGAAAAAACATTAATAAAATATGGGCTGTTTTTTGGGATTATTTATACATTTAGCTATGGCTTTGCTTTAGTTGCCCTTGCTTTTTTTGTGAAAAGAGCGGGAGTATGGCAGCCAGCCACCGTATATATTACAGAGCGAATTCAGCAGCAAACAACAGGGCGTAACCGCCTTTTTTTTAAAAGCATCGCGTATTTTGCTCAATACGAGCTATGGATTGTGCAATTTGTTGTATTGTATACATTCGCACATATGGTTTTTAGCGACTGGTATTTTCAATTTTTATTTGCCTTTTTAATCATGCTTGTTATTTTCGCCTTTTATACATCAACGAACGGTTTTTATTTATTAGCGATGCTATTTATGATTGCATTGTTTAGCACATTAACGTTTATCCCGATTTATTATTTTGTATTGAATGGGACAACGAAAATTTATGAAGGAATCCGCTTGTATCACCCTTATTTGCTTTATTATAAAAATCCAGAAATTATTTCAGTGTTCATCGCTTATTTATTTGTAGCGATTGGACAAGTGCTTGTCGATTTTCCAACATGGTTTAATCTTTCATTTATTAAGCAAGAGAAACGCAAAAATGCTTTATTATCTGCTGCCTTTATTAAAATATTGCTCGGTTTTTCGTTTACCGCAATTTTAATGATTGCCATTTTTAGAGGGTCCTTTGAAAACTTAGAGGTGCTTATACTAACCTTTTTATATAGAGAGGAATCCTTGTGGCTAAGCTATCTATTTGGCATATTTAGCGTTGTTGCGTGCTTCATGGTATTGCTCAATAGCTTGAAGGCATTTCAAGCTGCTAGAAGGGGAAGCATTGCACATACGGCGACAACATTAATATCGCTGTTCCTTATTGTTGGCTTACTATCAGCGATTGAGCAAATTTCCTTGCTTTCGACTGTGCTATTTTTTGGCATGATGAATGCAGTGTTACTGCCATTTATTTATGTGCTGCTATTTACGAATATTCGAATGCCTAGCTACACATATATTATTGTACTAATTTTAGTTGTAGGTAGCGAAGTTTATTTATTTCAAACAGGGCAAATGCTGTTGCCGGTTATTGTATCAATTTTGCTAGCGGCAGGGTTTTTGTTGTGGGTAAGACAAAGACAGTAGCACCTCTTTACTGAAAATCATGCATAAGGTAGAATTTTTAGTAAGTAATGCAGAAAAGGGGTGTTTATGTTGGCTAGTAATAAAGTATGGTCATCATTTAGCGAGGCTGTTGCAGATATTGGGGATGGCAGCACGTTAATTGTTGGTGGCTTTGGGCTTTGTGGTATACCTGAGAAATTGATTGACGCATTAAAGGATAAAGGAACGAAGGATTTAACGGTTGTTAGCAATAATTGTGGGGTAGATGATTGGGGATTAGGTCTACTTCTTGCGAATAAACAAATTAAAAAAATGGTTGCCTCCTATGTAGGTGAAAATAAAATTTTTGAGCAGCAATTTTTAAGTGGTGAGCTAGAGGTTGAGCTGACACCACAGGGGACATTAGCTGAGCGCATTCGAGCAGGCGGTGCAGGCATTCCAGGCTTTTATACAGCAACAGGGGTAGGGACACCAATTGCAGAGGGCAAGGAGGTAAAAATGTTCAACGGTAAGGAGTATTTGTTGGAGGAAGGCATTGTTGGCGATTTTGCGCTAGTGAAGGCTTGGAAGGCAGATACGATGGGCAATTTAGTTTTCCGTAAAACGTCGCGCAATTTTAATCCACTTGCAGCAACAGCAGGAAAAATTACAATTGCAGAGGTAGAGGAAATTGTCGAGGCTGGCGAGCTGAATCCAGATGAAATTCATACACCAGGTATTTATGTACAGCGTGTTTTATTAGGAGAAAATTATGAAAAACGTATCGAGCGACGTGTTGTGAAGGGGGATGCTTAATATGCATGATAGCAGACAATTGATTGTAGCGCGTGCTGTACAGGAAGTGCAGGATGGTATGTATGTCAACTTAGGTATCGGTATTCCGACGCTTGTTGCAGATGCATTACCAGCAGGTGTCAATGTGCTATTGCAATCGGAAAATGGTTTGCTCGGCATCGGCCCTTATCCAACAGAGGCAGAAGTCGATGCGGATTTAATTAATGCAGGGAAAGAAACAGTTACAGCTGCACGTGGTGCGGCATTCTTTGATAGTGCAGCATCCTTTGCCATGATTCGTGGTGGCCATATTGATTTAGCTATTTTAGGTGGCATGGAGGTTTCGCAGGAAGGCGATTTAGCGAACTGGATGATTCCAGGGAAAATGGTCAAAGGTATGGGGGGCGCAATGGACTTAGTCGTTGGCGCAAAGCGTGTCGTTGTCATTATGGAGCATGTCAATAAACATGGCGAATCGAAAATTAAAAAGGCTTGTACATTGCCTTTAACGGGGAAAGCAGTTGTGCATCGTTTAATTACAGATTTAGCTGTCTTTGATTTTACAGATGAGGGCATGGCTTTAGTGGAAGTGCAGGAAAGCAGCTCTATAGAGGAAATCCAAGAGAAGACAGAGGCAAGCTTTGTTGTAGCAGAGCATTTGCAGTGAAATGGCAAGAGTGCTATATGAAAAGTATCACCTTTTCAGATAGCACTCTTTACTTTATCATGAATAAACATTGATGCGACGATTTATCCTTGAAATGTGAAGCAATATAGCGTTTACTATCATTCATATGTCTTTCAATACTATTTTGTGAAATGAAGAGTTTTCATGCTAAAAGAAGGTGGGATACTAGAGTGGTAAAAGTATTATTAACTGGCATGTCGGGTGTTGGGAAGACAACGATACTTGACCATCTTAATCAAGATGGTCATCTAACAATTGACTTAGATTATGATGGTTGGATTTTCTTTGATGGTACAATGGATGTACAAAGAATTCTGGATTACATTAACCATAATAGAAACAAAAGTATTTTCCTTGCAGGCACTGCAATCAACCAAAAAGAAATCTATCCTTATTTAGATTTTGTCATTACGCTCACAGCTCCTTTAGAGGTAATGAAAGAAAGAATTCAAGCTAGAGAAAATAATTCTTTTGGGAAAAGTGAGGAAGAATGGGCAAAGGTAGTCGATGATAAAATTCACTTTGAAGCTCGTATCATTCAAAGCAGCGATTTGACAATCTCTACAGATAAATCTATTCATGATGTGATGAAAGAAATTCACAGCTCAATAGGATTTTAAACAGAGGTTGATGGGGAGATGTGACAAATGGAGCCGATAATATGAGCATCAATTTCTCAAATAATCGGCTTTTCGTCGGGCTCTTTGATTACAATTGTTATAGCATTTAGTGGGCTGTGTAGTTAAACAACAGTAGCTGATTTTGTTGAATAATTGTGAGTGCGGTGTTGTCCATACGAGGAAGGTCATAGCCGAAAAGCTGCAGCAAGCGTCGTAGCAGGTCACCGTGACTAACTACAAGTATTCGTTTATTTGGGTATGTTTGTTTGACATCATGTAAAAAGGATTGGCAACGAGCGATAATTTCTTGTTCAGGCTCAATGCCTAATTCCAAGCTTCGCCAATGTAAGCCCCATTGTGCAATACGCTCTTGCTCCGTTGTACCTTCCATTAAGCCTGTCCCAATTTCACATAAGCGCATATCTGTTTGTACAGATATTGTGTTAAACTGCTGTGCGATGATTTCAGCTGTTTGCTGTGCACGTGCTAAAGGGCTAGTGAAAATAGCGTCCCAATGTTCATCTGCTAATTTTTTTGCTAGTAGCTGTGCACTAACTATACCATCCTGATGTAGTGGAATATCGAGCCGACCTTGTTCTCGGCCTTCTTTATTCCATGCAGTAATGCCGTGCCGTATAAAGCCTAGCGTTGTCATTGTAGCTCACGCCGCCCCTGTTTTTCAGCTTTTTTACGTGCTCGTAATGTACGAAAGAAGTCCGTTAAAATTTGCCCACACTCTTCAGCTAAAACTCCTTCAGCTACGTCACATTCATGATTAAAGCGTTCATCGTTCAATAAACGGTATAAGGAATCTACACAGCCAGCCTTGATATCGCGTGCTCCATATACAACACGTGGCACTCTCGATTGCAAAATAGCCCCCGCGCACATTGGGCAGGGCTCTAATGTGACATATAAAGTCGTATCCTCTAAACGCCAGCTTCCGATTTTTTCACATGCTTGTTGAATTGCTAACAGCTCTGCATGTGTCACAGCATTTTGCGTCGTTTCACGCAAATTATGAGCACGTGCAATGATTTCTTCATTATGTACAAGGATTGCCCCGATTGGCACTTCTCCTTTTGCGCCTGCTTTTTGCGCTTCAATAAGTGCCTGCTGCATAAAGTAGCGGTCTTTTTCAAATACGTCCATTTTCATCGCCCCTTAATGTCATTGTAGCAGAGTGCCAGGCACACACACAATTCTCACACAATTTAGCGTGTCTATGATACAATGAAAAGCATTGATGAATTCGAAATTAAGAGGAGGAACTTTTCGTGACAGTTCCATTTATAACAATAGAAGGTCCGATTGGTGTTGGCAAAACATCTTTATCTAATGCTGTCTCATCGCATTTTACATATCATTTATTGAAGGAAATTGTTGATGAAAATCCGTTTCTAGGGAAGTTTTATGAAAATATAAGCGAGTGGAGCTTTCAGACGGAGATGTTCTTTTTATGTAATCGCTACAAGCAGCTAACTGATATTAAACATTATTTAGCAGGAGAGCAAAAGCCAGTTGTTGCAGATTATCATATTTTTAAAAATTTGATTTTTGCTAAACGCACATTACAGCCTACAGAATATGAAAAGTATGAGGCGATTTATAAAATTTTAACGGCTGATATGCCTGTACCAAATATGGTCGTTTATTTGCATGCAAGTGTTGATACGTTAATGAAGCGGATAGCAAAGCGTGGTCGAGAGTTTGAAAAAAATATTACACGTGAATATATGGAGCAGCTAGCGGCGGATTATCATGAGTTTATCCAGCATTTTGTGAAGATGCATCCAGAAATCCCTGTGATCCAGCTAAACGGTGATGAAATTGATTTTGTAGAAAATGAAGCTGATTTACAAAATGTATTGCAAATAATAGAAGACAAGTTAAAACAAAGGAGTATACAGTAGTGATAAATTTACGAGAAAAGTACGGAATTCCAGCAAATGCAGTGGTTACAATTGCAGGAACAGTAGGTGTAGGGAAATCAACAATGACGAAGGCGTTAGCAGAAGCTTTGCAATTCCGCACATCTTTTGAAAAGGTTGATACAAATCCATATTTAGACAAATTTTATGAGGACTTTGAGAAATGGAGCTTCCATTTACAAGTTTATTTTTTAGCGGAGCGTTTTAAGGAGCAAAAGCGCATTTTTGAATATGGAGGCGGCTTTATTCAAGATCGTTCCATTTACGAGGATACAGGCATTTTTGCGAAAATGCATTATGATAAAGGAACAATGAACCCAACAGACTATGAAACGTATACGAATTTATTTGATGCGATGGTTATGACGCCATATTTCCCACATCCAGATTTACTGGTCTATTTAGAAGGGCCTGTTGATGATATTATTGGACGCATTCAAGAGCGTGGTCGCGCGATGGAGCAGCAAACACCGCATGCATATTGGTATGAAATGCATGAGCGTTACGAAAATTGGATTAATAATTTCAATGCTTGCCCTGTGCTACGCTTAAATATTAATGATTATGATTTGATGGCGAATCCAGAGCAAGTTGAAGGCATCGTAGAGCGCATCGCTTACATGATGGAGCAAACTTTGCATTTGAGAAAATAATATTTGATAAAATACCTACTAGTGCTTCACCCCAACATTTTGGGGTGATTTTTTATCGCAAAATATATAACGATTCAACCAAATGCCTAAAGGCAAAAAGCATATGCAATTTTCAGCAATGTCCCATTATGAAATTAATAGAGAAGCGTCCACAAGTCGATTGAGACTAAAAACAGCCCGAATATAGCAATTATCTATTCGGGCCATTTTTCTTTGTTTGAGCGTCTATCGTATCTAAAAATTCACGTGTAATGCGTACAACATATTTTACTTCACTTAAATCTCGGTCTCTTAGTAATGACTGGTGAATATCAAGCATTAAATTCTTTTCCTCGATATCTGTCGTACCCGACAATTTATGAAAATTAAATAGTTCATCAGGCGCAATGTCGAGCGCTTTGATTAAACATTCTAGTGTCGTTAATGTGATATTTGATTGACCATTTTCGATATTGGAAAGTCGCCCTTTACTAAAGCCTATTTTCCCTGTTCTTTCAGCTACTTGATCTTGACTCAATCCTTTTGCTATTCGAATGGTGCGAAGCTGTTCTCCTACTAGCTTTAAAAAATCTGACATGTCATTTCACCTCTAATTTAAAAGCTAGAGAAAAATATTTCAAATGCATATACCTATAAAAAGGTACAATTAATAAGATGTTTATTTATAATGGTACTTTTCTGCACGTAATATACTTTTCGCCAGATGGTGCCCGATTTATTTCAATTGTCAGAATATTAAGTTTAGTGTACTCTTTATATAAGGTATTGAATTTAGCATTCAAATAAGGTGGGAATAAATAAATGATTCAACTATCAAAAAATTACTTAAATACATTATCAGTATGGCGTAGAGATTTTCATCGTTATCCAGAGCCAGGGTGGTTGGAGTTTCGCACGACAGCAAAAATAGCTGATCAATTGGAGGCATGGGGCTATACAGTACATGTCGGTCAAGAGTTAGTCGTTGGTGAGCGCATGGGACTCCCTAATCAAAAGGAAATGGCATCGTTTTTTGAACGAGCAAAAGATCTTGGGGCGAATGAAAAGTGGCTCGAAAAAATGGCAGGTGGTTATACAGGAGCACTTGCGGTTTTAGAAACGGGCAAACCAGGACCAACTGTGCTATTCCGTATCGATATTGATGCATTGCCGATTTTGGAAACGACAAATGATAAACATATTCCACAGCGGCTTGATTTTCGTTCATTAAATGAAGGCTATATGCATGCGTGTGGTCATGATAGTCATGCAACAATTGGTCTTGGACTAGCAGAGCAAATGATGCAGCATCGCAATAAGCTAACGGGAACGATTAAAATTTTATTCCAGCCAGCGGAGGAAGGAGTGCGTGGGGCAGCCGCGCTCGTTGAATCAGAGCTGTTAAATGATATTGATTATTTATTTGCATTACATATTGGGACAGGTGTTGAAAAGGGCGTATTTGTCGCAGGAACGGATGGTTTTTTAGCAACCTCAAAATATGATGTTACGTTTGAAGGGGTTGCAGCACATGCAGGGGCTTTCCCAGAGCAGGGGAAAAATGCACTTCTAGCAAGTGCGCAGGCAGCGCTCGCTTTACAAGCTCTACCCCCACATAGCGATGGCTCGAGCCGTGTAAATGTTGGTACACTACATGCGGGTGCAGGGCGTAATATCATAGCAGCAAATGCCAAAATGCAGCTTGAGCTACGAGGCGAAACAACAGAAATCAATGCCTTTTATGAGCAGCAAATGCGCAATATTTTAGAAGGCATTGCAACGATGTATGATATTAAAGTGCATTATGAAAAGGTTGGCAGTGCAGTCAGTGTGCCATCAGATCGACAGCTAGCTGAAAAATTAGCACAAGTAACAAAAGCGCTAAACATTCCAACAATTGATTATCAATATTTTAATGCAGGCTCAGAGGACGCGACATTTTTAATGGAAAAAGTACAGAAAAGTGGCGGTTTAGCTACATATTCTATTATAGGAACGAATTTAGCCGCAGGACATCATAATGAATGCTTTGATATCGAGGAAGACGATATGTTACCAGCCATTGAAGCATGGTTAAATATGTTAGTAAGTCTCTGTGAGGAGGATATGAAATGACAGTGATGGCACTGGAAACGATGCAGGAGCTTGAATCTTATATAAATAAGTATCAGGAGGGGATACTTGCGCTCGCTGATCAAATTTGGGAGATTGCTGAAACACGCTTTGAGGAGTACCAATCTGTAGAGACATTAATTGCTTATTTAAAGGGTCAAGGCTTCGAGGTAGAAGTAGGTATTGCTGGAATGGCAACAGCCTTTGTTGCCAAGTATGGCTCAACTGGTCCTGTAATTGGCATTTTAGGTGAATACGATGCATTGTCAGGACTAAGCCAAAAAGAAGGGACACCAATTCAGGAGGCCATTATAGAGGGAGCAAATGGCCATGGCTGTGGGCATAATTTACTTGGAACAGCGGGTATTGCCGCAGCGCTTGCATTAAAGGAATGGATTGATGCTGGAAAAGTGCAAGGGCAAATTTATTACTACGGCTGCCCTGCTGAGGAAGGTGGCTCCGGTAAAACGTTTATGGTGCGCGAAGGGGCATTCGCTGATGTTGATATAGCATTAACTTGGCATCCACATTCATTTGCTAGCGTTTTTAACTATTCTTCGTTAGCAAACTATCAAGTATATTTTGAGTTTGAAGGAATTGCCTCACATGCTGCCAATTCGCCAGAGCTTGGGCGCAGCGCATTAGATGCAGTGGAATTAATGAATGTCGGTGTCAATTATTTACGTGAGCATGTACCATCGAATGTGCGCCTACATTATGCAATTACCAATACGGGTGGTATGTCACCGAATGTTGTGCAGGCACATGCAGAAGTATTGTATTTAATTCGTGGTAAAAATATAAAAGAAGTTGAAGAAATTTATCAGCGTGTTGTTAAAATCGCTGAAGGCGCAGCACTTATGACAGAAACGAAGGTCAAAGTAAAGTTTGATAAAGCCTGCTCCAACTATTTACCAAACGATACTATAAACCAGCTATTGTATAAAAATTTGCAAGCTGTAGGGTTACCGACATATACAGAGCCAGAGCTTGTTTATGCACAGCAAATGAAGCAAACATTAACGGGAAATGAAGTACAAGCAGCCAAGAATGAAGTACTATCCATTGCGGGTACACAGTCGATTAACACTATAGAGGAGCAGCCTTTTTTAAATATGGTCATCCCATATGGAAAATCGGACAAAACAATGGCTGGTTCAACAGATGTTGCTGATGTAAGCTGGGTTGTACCAACAGCTCAATTTTTCACTCCTTGCTTTGTTTTCGGCACGCCTCTGCATACATGGCAGCTTGTGTCACAAGGAAAAACGTCTATCGCTCATAAAGGCTTACTCTATGCAGCGAAAGTTATGGCATTAACAGCCTTTGACTTATTGCAACAGCCTGAATTAATTAAGCAGGCAAAACAAGAGCATGCAATCGAAACGAAGGGCTCATATATCAATCCAATTCCAACACATGTAAAGCCAAATATGAATAAATAAGAGAAGCTTGCCTGATTTTCAGGCAGGCTTTTATTAATAAGTAAAATAAGAATAAAAATAAAACAAATCAAAAATAATGCTATTAAGGTGGTCTAAATGCAAATTATTTTGTGTATATGTAAAATAATTTCGAAATAATATTGTTGAGTACAGTTTTTTGTAATATGTTGGAGATAGCTGATACTTTAGTATTATTGGAATGTGATATAATTCAATAAGTACCTTACTATTTGGTTGAAGCTACCACTTTAAGCGTACTGAAATGAGGTGGACCTTTTGCACATAGGTAATAGAATAAGAAAAATAAGGATGCTAAAAGGCTTTTCTCGTGAGTATGTTTATACAGGTATTGTATCCAATTCTCATTTTAGCAATATTGAAAAGGGGAGATATCAACCTCCAACTGAGACATTGCGATTAATGGCTAAAAGGTTAGATGTACCTTCACATTATTTAACAGACTTTTATGAGGATGATTCAGAAATTGTGGAGGTTATTGAATGTATAGAGAGCGGCATCAAAAATCATCAATTCCAGCAAGCGCAAAGTATATTCAATAAGTACCAAGAAAAGCTTACATACGTGTCCTCGGTTTGGCAGGAGCTCAATTTAAATCTTCTACGTTTTGATGTTTACGCTAACCTCCATCAAAATGATGAGGCAAAGAAGCTGTTTGAACGAGAGCTGCAGGGCATCATAGATTTACAGGATGTTCCTCCAGAGCTGCAATATAAGTATTTAAAAATATGTGGCACGTACTTTTTCATGCAAAAAGATTATGAGCAAAGCTTGTTGCATTATCAGCAAGCATTAAATAGTTCATATGCTGTCGCTGACCAAATACCAGTTCGTTACAATTTAGCATTGTGTTATTACCAATTGGGGAATATAGAAAAGGCGTGCAATAGCTTAAATAAAGTACTCCACTACGAATTGCGCATCCAAAACTGGATTGCAGCAATCCATTCCTATAATTTATTTGGTGCTCTATTTCAAAAGGAAAAAGACTATCAACAGGCACAAAGCTATTATCAATATGGCATCGCACTAAGTGAATTAATTCAGTTAAAAGAAGTTTTGATTATTGGGAAGCTTTATCATAATTTAGGTCTAGTGTATTTCGAACAGGAAAATTATGAAGAGGCTGAAAAAATGCTGTTGCATTGTTTAGAGCTTAGAAAAGATGCTCCACAAATAGATAAGGTCAAAACAATTTATTTGTTAATTAATATTTATATTAAACAAGGTAGCTTAAACAGAGCAGATGATAAGCTAGAGCAATATAAGGCGGTTATACCTAATTCGCTAGTAATCTTTTCACGAGCAAAGATTGCTTATGCACAGCAAAACTATGATGATTTCGAGCAATATATTTTACAAGCAATGCGCCTTTTTGAAGAGGAAAAGGAAGACGTTTATTTAGTAGAGGCGCTTGAATACTATATTCCTTATTTAGAGGAAAAACGCAAATATAAGCAAGCATATGAATTATTAAAAAGGTATCACTATATTAAAAATAAAGGAGTTATGTAAAATGAAAAAATGGATTTTAGTATTAGCTTTATTATTAGTGAGTGTTCCGATGTCTAACGAGGTTGCCCCATTAAATGATGTTGACCTTGGCAACCCAAAGTAAAATGTAATTATTTCGTTAAATATTTCTACAGCAACTAGTCATGCACCTACCTTGTCTATTAATATAATAGAAGAAAAGGTAGGTGCATTTTTAATGAATATAGCAGTATATTGTGGTTCACAAATCGGGAAATCGGGCATATATAAAGAGGCGGCAGCACAGCTTGGCACAGCCTTAGCAAACGCGGGGCATGGTGTTATTTATGGGGGTTCTAATATTGGTTTAATGGGACAAGTGGCAGATGCAGCATTGCACGCGGGTGGCAAAGTAATTGGTGTGATGCCTACACATTTACAGCAGCGTGAAATTGCTCATACAAGCTTAACGGAAATTCACTTTGTTGAATCGATGCATGTACGAAAGGCAAAGATGGTGGAATTAGCGGATGCATTTATTGCATTGCCAGGTGGTTGCGGCACACTTGATGAGTATTTTGAAGTTTTCACTTGGGCGCAAATTGGCTTACATGAAAAGCCTGTCATTTTATACAATGTGAACGGCTTTTACGACGCCATCGCACAACACTTTGAAAAAATGCTAGATGAAGGCTTTATACGAGCAGAGCAACGCAGCTTGTTACATATTACAACATCTGCACAGCAAATCATCGACATTTTAGAGGCTAGTATAAAAATTGATATAACTTAACTTGGCGGTAAATTCCAAAAATGTTAGACCAATTGTATTGTGGTTTAACATTTTTCTTTTTGCCCTAGCTTCTTTTTTAGTGCAAACCATGTTAAATTGTATGTGTGCCTGGCACCAAAACAATTTAAACTTTTTTATAAACTTATCCGTCTAGTAGTTGTATACATTAAAAAAAGGAGTATTTCGGAAATGAGTAATTCGCGCGCGGAACAAAATTTAATAACATTTATCCGAAACAACAAGGAGCGCTTTTATTATCTTGCTTATAGCTATACAAAAAATGAGCAGGATGCGTTAGATGTTGTGCAGGACAGTATTCAAAAAGCATTACAATCTCTTCATACATTGCAAAATGAAGATCAAATGAGGAGCTGGTTTTATAAAATTGTCGTGCGCACAGCTATCGATTTCCTCCGTAAGCATAAGCGTCAACAGGTAATGGAAGATGACAAACTTGTGCACTTAACGCCACAGCAAATCGACACGTATGAAAATACGGATCTAGAAATAGCGCTAGATAACTTACCGACCGTTTATCGAGAAGTCGTTATTTTACGTTATTTCGAAGATTTAAAAATAGAGGATGTTGCAAGGGTGTTAGATACAAATATTAGCACAATTAAATCCAGATTGTATAAGGCGTTAAAGCTATTAAGGATACAACTACAAGAGGAAGAAGGTTTGTAATGATGGATGAGCGTTTAAAAAAGCTAGAGCAGCAATATAAAGATGTACCGATACCTAAAAATCTTGATTTGATAGTAGAAACAAGCTTGAAGCAACGACCAAAAAGACGTGCCCCAAAATGGATTTTAGGCGCAGTTGCTGCAACAGCTATATTTACTGCTGGTTTAAATATTAATCCAGCAATGGCGAAAAACTTAATAGGTGTACCATTGCTAGGTGATGTAGTAAGTGTCCTCACATTTGTCAGCTATGAGGTGGAAGAGGACACATATTCAGCAAATATCGCTGTTCCAAAAATTGCTGGAAAATCAGAAGAAATAGCCGCATTAAATGAAAAATATGCAGCAGAAGGCAAGGCATTATTTGAGCAATTTGAAAAAGACGTTGACTGGATGAATTCAAATGAAGGTGGCCATTTAGGTGTAGATAGTGGCTATATCGTTGCAACAGATACAGAGCAAATTTTATCAATCGGTCGCTATGTAGTAGAAATGGTCGGGTCTTCATCGACTGTTATGAAATATGATACGATTGATAAGCAAAAGGAAATTGTTATTACATTACCAAGCTTATTTAAAGACGATGCTTATGTAGAGAAGATTAGCACTTATATCGCAGACCAAATGCGACAAGAAATGAAAGCGACAAATCAAGATAAAATGTACTGGGTAAGCGGTGCAGGTCTTGAGGATGAAAGCTTAGTGGACCTCTTTACAAAAATTAAAGCAGATCAAAACTTCTATATTACAGAGCAAGGTAAGCTTGTTATTGTTTTTGATAAATATGAAGTGGCACCTGGTTATATGGGTGTTGTAGAATTTGAAATACCGACAGATGTACTGCAAGACACACTTGTAAGCAACGAATATATTCATTAACAAATAAGAGAAGCTATCCAAATTTAGATAGCTTCTCTTATTTACATTAAAAAACCGCTACATAATAGTAGCGGTTGGAATTTTAAAAATATGGCGGAGGAAGAGGGATTCGAACCCCCGCGCGGTGTAACCCGCCTGTCGGTTTTCAAGACCGATCCCTTCAGCCGGACTTGGGTATTCCTCCATATAGATGTCTTATCGACAAGAATTAGAATATCATGTATTGAAATCATGGTCAAGTATTTTTTGAAGAAATTATTTGATTTAGTAGTATACATTAAATTCCTATGTGTAATCCGTTGCTTTTTCTACTTTATATGAGTATACTTATAAATGCCGTGCTAGATGGGGAGGTAGCGGTGCCCTGTAACTTGCAATCCGCTCTAGCAAGATTGAATTCCTTTTCTGAGGCTGTCCGTATTGTTTGGTCTGCCTTTTGCACGTAGTGTTGACGGTTGGGTCCTGCGCAATGGGTACCCATGAACTATGTCAGGTCCGGAAGGAAGCAGCATTAAGTGGTTTCACTCATGTGCCGCGGGGTAGCCTAACCTGAGCTGTCGACAAGAGTAACGCTTATGTGCGGCTGTCGAAGGAAGGTGCACGGCATTAAATTGCCAATTATAGCGCATCCATCTCATTATGATGGGTGCGCTTTTTTTAAAGAAAAAATTATATAATTAGTGCTATACTATAGCTAATGAATTCAAACAAAGGAGAGGAAACCGTTGACGTATCAAGCATTTTATCGTGTCTATCGCCCTCAGTCTTTTCGGGAAATGTCAGGGCAGGTACATATAAAAAGAACGCTACAAAATGCCCTCCTCGCAAATAAAACAACGCATGCGTATCTTTTTTCGGGTCCGCGTGGTACAGGGAAAACGAGTACGGCTAGAATTTTTGCGAAAACTTTAAACTGTGAGCATGCCCCAACGAGTGAGCCATGTAATGAATGTGCTACGTGTAAAAGCATTACAGAAGGCTCCCACCCAGATATTATTGAATTCGATGCAGCCTCTAACTCACGCGTAGAAGAAATGCGCGATGTAATCGAAAAAGTTCATTTTACACCAGCAAATGCACGCTTTAAAGTTTATATTATTGACGAGGTACATATGCTATCGACAAGTGCCTTTAATGCGTTGCTCAAAACATTGGAGGAGCCACCAGCCCATGTCGTATTCGTTTTAGCAACGACAGAACCCCATAAGCTACCAGCCACAATTATTTCACGTTGTCAACGCTTTGATTTTAAACGTTTTTCTTCTATTGATATTTTAGAGCGTTTGAAAGTGGTCTTGGAGGATATTGACCTTCCATTTGAGGAACAAGCATTAAAAGTTATTACACAAGCAGCTGCTGGGGGGATGCGTGATGCATTAAGCTTGCTAGATCAAGTTGTCTCCTTTAGTAAGGATGTTGTGAAAGTTGAGGATGCGCTTTTTGTAACAGGCTCTGTAAGCCAAGACGTGTTTTACGAGCTGACACTTGCGATACAGCAAAAGGATGTAGCAAAAGTATTAGTTTTGTTAGAGCAGCTAGTTGCGGATGGAAAAGAGCCGCTACGCTTAACAGAGGATCTTATTACCTTTTTCCGCGACCTGTTACTACTACAGACAGGCGGAGATTTAAGCGAGCTGCTAGAGCTTGTTACAATGGAGGATAAGTTCATTCAATTAGCGCAGCAGTTTTCAGCAGATACGCTGTATGGTTTTATTGATACATTGTCACAAACACAGCAAGAAATGCGCTTTTCGCATCATACGAAAATCTACTTAGAAACAGCTTTATTAAAAATAACGCAATTTACATCAAGCCCCGTAGCAACTGTAGGTGTTAATCCAGCTTTAGAGGAAAAGGTTGTCACATTAGAGAGACTTGTTCAACAGCTGACGGAGCAATTAGCAAATGGCAACCCCGTGCAACAGGAAAAGCAGGCACCTCGTCAAAGGGCGAAAACGCCGAATGGCTTCAAGCCGCAAACAGGCCGCATTTACGAAGTGCTGAAAGGCGCAACAAAGGAAGACATACAAAAAATCAAATCAGCTTGGGCGCAAGGCTTAAACCAAATGCAAAAATCACAGGCCGCACTTTTAGCAGAAGCAGAGCCCGTTGCAGCATCTTCTAGTGCTTTTGTGTTAAAATTCAAGTATGATATACATTGTCAAATGGTAGCTGAAAATCAATCTTTATTAACGATGTTTACGCAAACATTAGCAGCTCAAATTGGTACAGTGTATGAGGTGCTGTGTATTCCAGAAAGCTCGTGGCTTGAGCTACGAGAAAACTTTATTCGTGATAACGGTTTAAATACTAAAAGTAGCGAGCAGGTTCAGGAAGAGGCGCAACCATTTATTGATGATGCACAGCCAATAGCATCTCAGGACCCACTGATCGTGGAGGCTGAGGCATTATTCGGTAAAGATTTTGTTGAAGTTATCGAGGAATAAATTATTTTGATTAAATAGGAGGAATTTAATTATGCGTGGTATGGGCAATATGCAAGGTATGATGAAAAAAATGCAAAAAATGCAAAAGGAAATGATGGAGGCACAGGAGGCTTTAAATGCACAGCAATTTGAAGGCTCAGCAGGTGGCGGTGTTGTGAAAGTAATCATGAACGGTCAACGCGAAATGCTTGAAGTAAACCTTGATGAATCTGTAGTAGATCCTGAAGATATCGAAATGTTACAAGACTTAATCGTTGTGGCAACGAATGATGCATTGAAAAAAGTAGAAGAAACTACAAATTCAACAATGGGTAAATTCACACAAGGCTTAAACCTTCCATTCTAGGAGGTAGAATATGCACTATCCTGAACCAATTTCAAAGCTTATTGATAGCTTTATGAAACTGCCAGGCATTGGGCCGAAAACTGCGGCTCGTCTGGCATTTTTCGTGTTAACAATGAAGGAAGATACGGTTTTATCGTTTGCAAAAGCATTAGTTGATGCAAAGCGTAATTTAATGTACTGTTCCCAATGTGGTCATATAACGGATGTTGATCCATGCCACATCTGCGCAGATAAGCAACGTGACGTATCGATGATTTGTGTAGTACAAGATCCAAAAGATGTTATCGCAATGGAAAAAATGCGTGATTATAATGGAATGTATCACGTATTACATGGCGCAATCTCACCTATTGAAGGTGTTGGACCTGAGGATATTAATATTGCTTCTTTATTAACTAGGCTACATGATGAGCGTGTGCAAGAGCTCATTTTAGCAACAAACCCTACAATTGAAGGGGAAGCAACGGCGATGTACATTTCTCGCCTTGTCAAGCCCTCTGGTATTCGAACAACGAGAATCGCTCATGGTTTACCTGTAGGTGGCGACTTGGAGTATGCCGATGAAGTTACTTTATCTAAAGCGTTGGAAGGTAGACGCGAGCTGTAAGGTGTGTGAAGTATGTTTTTTTCTCGAAAAGGAAAATTGAAAAAAGAATTCGATGAAAAATTAGTAAGCCTTATGAAAGAAACAAAGGAAGATTGGCATAATTCGAAAGTGATCGAAGAGTTATCAGATGACTTCAACTTAGACATTGAGGCACAACGAAAAGCTGCTGAGAGTGTGCACTTCTTCTTATTTAAGGAAGCTAGAATTCGCCGAGTAAACCTCAAATAACATATAGCTGTCTGAAAATGGTGCTTCACATGTCATTATTCAGATGGCTATTTTTAATGTATGGTTAATATGTTGTAAATTTAGATGCATGCAATAGAAATAATCGCTACAACTTTTGCATATGTTCTGTAGAATACATTTGCAAGGAGTGATTAGTATTTATAAAATACTTGGCATTAGCATGATTTCGCTTTTCGTTCTATTCATCGTAAGTAAGCTGAATTGGACTATGATATTTGAAAAATTAGCGGTTATTTGGTTTAAGCTAGCTTTTGCAGTGATGATTTTGTTTGTTGCTCATTTATTGTTAGCGATGCAAGGTTATGTGCTACCAATTAATATTTTCTCAATAGCAACAGTGACGTTTTTAGGCATACCAGGCATACTATGCATAGCCTTCACAACTTTTTTATTAAATTTTTAAAAAAACTATTGCACAAAATTATTTATGATGATATTATAGGTAAAGTCGTTAAGGCGACGAGTTAACAAAGAAAAATATTGACTACAGTCTTAAAAGTATGATATATTTTAAAAGTTGCTAATTTGGTGTTGACAGTGATGAAGAGTAGTGTTAAACTATTAAAAGTCACTTACCAAATAGGTAAATGAATATGAACCTTGAAAACTGAACAAGCAAGACGTGAATGAATAAAACGTTTCATTTAATAGATGAAACACAATTTTGGACATCATTAAGATGCCAGCAATTTGAGCTTAACTCAAATTCTTTTTATGGAGAGTTTGATCCTGGCTCAGGACGAACGCTGGCGGCGTGCCTAATACATGCAAGTCGAGCGGGCGTTACTTTGGTGCTTGCACCGAAGTAACGCTAGCGGCGGACGGGTGAGTAACACGTGGGCAACCTACCTTGTAGATGGGGATAACTCCGGGAAACCGGTGCTAATACCGAATGATACTTTTGAACACATGTTTGAAAGTTGAAAGATGGTTCTGCTATCGCTACAGGATGGGCCCGCGGCGCATTAGCTAGTTGGTGAGGTAATGGCTCACCAAGGCGACGATGCGTAGCCGACCTGAGAGGGTGATCGGCCACACTGGGACTGAGACACGGCCCAGACTCCTACGGGAGGCAGCAGTAGGGAATCTTCCACAATGGGCGAAAGCCTGATGGAGCAACGCCGCGTGAGTGAAGAAGGTTTTCGGATCGTAAAACTCTGTTGTAAGGGAAGAACAAGTACAGTAGTAACTGGCTGTACCTTGACGGTACCTTATTAGAAAGCCACGGCTAACTACGTGCCAGCAGCCGCGGTAATACGTAGGTGGCAAGCGTTGTCCGGAATTATTGGGCGTAAAGCGCGCGCAGGCGGTTCTTTAAGTCTGATGTGAAAGCCCCCGGCTCAACCGGGGAGGGTCATTGGAAACTGGGGAACTTGAGTGCAGAAGAGGAAAGTGGAATTCCAAGTGTAGCGGTGAAATGCGTAGAGATTTGGAGGAACACCAGTGGCGAAGGCGACTTTCTGGTCTGTAACTGACGCTGAGGCGCGAAAGCGTGGGGAGCAAACAGGATTAGATACCCTGGTAGTCCACGCCGTAAACGATGAGTGCTAAGTGTTAGGGGGTTTCCGCCCCTTAGTGCTGCAGCTAACGCATTAAGCACTCCGCCTGGGGAGTACGGTCGCAAGACTGAAACTCAAAGGAATTGACGGGGGCCCGCACAAGCGGTGGAGCATGTGGTTTAATTCGAAGCAACGCGAAGAACCTTACCAGGTCTTGACATCCCGTTGACAACTATGGAGACATGGTTTTCCCTTCGGGGACAATGGTGACAGGTGGTGCATGGTTGTCGTCAGCTCGTGTCGTGAGATGTTGGGTTAAGTCCCGCAACGAGCGCAACCCTTGATCTTAGTTGCCATCATTTAGTTGGGCACTCTAAGGTGACTGCCGGTGATAAACCGGAGGAAGGTGGGGATGACGTCAAATCATCATGCCCCTTATGACCTGGGCTACACACGTGCTACAATGGACGGTACAAACGGTTGCCAACCCGCGAGGGGGAGCTAATCCGATAAAACCGTTCTCAGTTCGGATTGTAGGCTGCAACTCGCCTACATGAAGCCGGAATCGCTAGTAATCGCGGATCAGCATGCCGCGGTGAATACGTTCCCGGGCCTTGTACACACCGCCCGTCACACCACGAGAGTTTGTAACACCCGAAGTCGGTGAGGTAACCTTTTGGAGCCAGCCGCCGAAGGTGGGATAGATGATTGGGGTGAAGTCGTAACAAGGTAGCCGTATCGGAAGGTGCGGCTGGATCACCTCCTTTCTAAGGATATTTTCGGAATATCTCCTACGGGAGATACCATTCACGACTTGTACCTTTCGCTAACGCTGTTGGTACAGGAAATCTTGCTGTTCAGTTTTGAAGGTTCATCCTTTGATGAATACTTCAAACCATTGTTCTTTGAAAACTGGATAAAACGACATTGAAAGCAACAAGTTTAAAATAGATCAAGTAATTGATCGTGTAAGTTCTTAAATCTTATTTCTTTATTGAAATAAGTTGTAACTAACAAAAAAGTGGTACAACATCTTAGATGTTGGAAGCTGTAGGTTAAGTTATTAAGGGCGCACGGTGGATGCCTTGGCACTAGGAGTCGATGAAGGACGGCACTAACACCGATATGCCTCGGGGAGCTGTAAGTAAGCTTTGATCCGGGGATTTCCGAATGGGGAAACCCACTATGTTTAATGGCATAGTATCCTTACGTGAATTCATAGCGTATGGAAGACAGACGCAGGGAACTGAAACATCTAAGTACCTGCAGGAAGAGAAAGAAAATTCGATTCCCTGAGTAGCGGCGAGCGAAACGGGAAAAGCCCAAACCAAAGAGCTTGCTCTTTGGGGTTGTAGGACACTCTATACGGAGTTACAAAGGAATGAAGTAGATGAAGCGACTTGGAAAGGTCCGCCAGAGCAGGTAAAAGCCCTGTAATCGAAAGTTCATTCCCTCCAGAGTGGATCCTGAGTACGGCGGAACACGTGAAATTCCGTCGGAATCCGGGAGGACCATCTCCCAAGGCTAAATACTCCCTAGTGACCGATAGTGAACCAGTACCGTGAGGGAAAGGTGAAAAGCACCCCGGAAGGGGAGTGAAAGAGATCCTGAAACCGTGTGCCTACAAGTAGTTAGAGCCCGTTAATGGGTGATAGCGTGCCTTTTGTAGAATGAACCGGCGAGTTACGATAACGTGCAAGGTTAAGCTGAGAAAGCGGAGCCGCAGCGAAAGCGAGTCTGAATAGGGCGAGTGAGTACGTTGTCGTAGACCCGAAACCAGGTGATCTACCCATGGCCAGGGTGAAGGTAAGGTAACACTTACTGGAGGCCCGAACCCACGCACGTTGAAAAGTGCGGGGATGAGCTGTGGGTAGCGGAGAAATTCCAATCGAACCTGGAGATAGCTGGTTCTCTCCGAAATAGCTTTAGGGCTAGCCTCGTGATAGAGAATACCGGAGGTAGAGCACTGTTTGGACTAGGGGGGCATCTCGCTTTACCGAATTCAGACAAACTCCGAATGCCGGATATTTATGCACGGGAGTCAGACTGCGAGTGATAAGATCCGTAGTCAAGAGGGAAACAGCCCAGACCACCAGCTAAGGTCCCAAAGTAATCGTTAAGTGGAAAAGGATGTGGCGTTGCTTAGACAACCAGGATGTTGGCTTAGAAGCAGCCATCATTTAAAGAGTGCGTAATAGCTCACTGGTCGAGTGACACTGCGCCGAAAATGTATCGGGGCTAAACGATTCACCGAAGCTGTGGATTGACATCTACGATGTCAGTGGTAGGAGAGCGTTCTAAGTGCGTTGAAGTCAGACCGGAAGGACTGGTGGAGCGCTTAGAAGTGAGAATGCCGGTATGAGTAGCGAAAGACGGGTGAGAATCCCGTCCACCGTATGACTAAGGTTTCCTGAGGAAGGCTCGTCCGCTCAGGGTTAGTCGGGACCTAAGCCGAGGCCGATAGGCGTAGGCGATGGACAACAGGTTGATATTCCTGTACTACCTCCCCACCGTTTGAGTAATGGGGGGACGCAGGAGGGTAGGGTAAGCAGAGCGTTGGTTGTCTCTGTTCAAGCAGTAAGGCGTGTGTGTAGGCAAATCCGCACACTGATACGTTGAGCTGTGATGACGAGTCCGTATGGACGAAGTTCCTGATCTCACACTGCCAAGAAAAGCCTCTAACGAGGTGGGAGGTACCCGTACCGCAAACCGACACAGGTAGTCGAGGAGAGAATCCTAAGGTGTGCGAGAGAACTCTCGTTAAGGAACTCGGCAAAATGACCCCGTAACTTCGGGAGAAGGGGTGCTCTTGAGCGTGCAAGCGCATGAGAGCCGCAGTGAATAGGCCCAGGCGACTGTTTAGCAAAAACACAGGTCTCTGCAAAACCGTAAGGTGACGTATAGGGGCTGACGCCTGCCCGGTGCTGGAAGGTTAAGAGGAGTGGTTAGCGCAAGCGAAGCTATGAATTGAAGCCCCAGTAAACGGCGGCCGTAACTATAACGGTCCTAAGGTAGCGAAATTCCTTGTCGGGTAAGTTCCGACCCGCACGAAAGGCGTAACGATCTGGGCACTGTCTCAACGAGAGACTCGGTGAAATTATAGTACCTGTGAAGATGCAGGTTACCCGCGACAGGACGGAAAGACCCCGTGGAGCTTTACTGTAGCTTGATATTGAATTTTGGTACAACTTGTACAGGATAGGTAGGAGCCAGAGATCTCGGAGCGCTAGCTTCGAAGGAGGCGTCGGTGGGATACTACCCTGGTTGTATTGAAATTCTAACCCATGCCCCTTAGCGGGGCAGGAGACAGTGTCAGGCGGACAGTTTGACTGGGGCGGTCGCCTCCTAAAAGGTAACGGAGGCGCCCAAAGGTTCCCTCAGAATGGTTGGAAATCATTCGTAGAGTGTAAAGGCACAAGGGAGCTTGACTGCGAGACCTACAAGTCGAGCAGGGTCGAAAGACGGGCTTAGTGATCCGGTGGTTCCGCATGGAAGGGCCATCGCTCAACGGATAAAAGCTACCCCGGGGATAACAGGCTTATCTCCCCCAAGAGTCCACATCGACGGGGAGGTTTGGCACCTCGATGTCGGCTCATCGCATCCTGGGGCTGTAGTCGGTCCCAAGGGTTGGGCTGTTCGCCCATTAAAGCGGTACGCGAGCTGGGTTCAGAACGTCGTGAGACAGTTCGGTCCCTATCCGTCGTGGGCGTAGGAAATTTGAGAGGAGCTGTCCTTAGTACGAGAGGACCGGGATGGACATACCGCTGGTGTACCAGTTGTCGTGCCAACGGCATCGCTGGGTAGCTATGTATGGACGGGATAAGTGCTGAAAGCATCTAAGCATGAAGCCCCCCTCAAGATGAGATTTCCCATTACGCAAGTAAGTAAGATCCCTCAAAGACGATGAGGTAGATAGGTTCGAGGTGGAAGTGTGGCGACACATGGAGCTGACGAATACTAATCGATCGAGGACTTAACCACATTCTAAACTTGTTTCAATGACCGTTTATCCAGTTTTGAAAGAATAATTTCTTTCCAATTTAATACGGTGAAGTGATGATGGCAAAGAGGTCACACCCGTTCCCATACCGAACACGGAAGTTAAGCTCTTTAGCGCCAATGGTAGTTGGGGGTTTCCCCCTGTGAGAGTAGGACGTCGCTTCGCAACAATGAGACCACTGAATATTTAGTGGTTTTTTTGTGCATATAAAATCCCCCGCTAATTAAATTGGGCTAAATAAGTTGTTTTACGGGCGAGTTCAATGCATAATCGGGCGAATTTCTACCCAAAATAGGCGAGTTATTTTTGATAGCTCTCATAATACAAAATATGGTTGAAAAATCTTATGAGAGTAGAACGACGCTTCGTATAAGCGATACTATTTGCCGATAGAAGTATCAAAGTTACTGATAAAACATAGAAACTTGCTGATAGACTTTGCCATAAACACTAAATGTTCAAGCCCTCCACATTGTAAATTATGAAAAATAAGTTTGTTTTAAGGTAAAATAAATAATTTTTTTGCTCCAATATGCTATGTTGAGGGTGCCCCTGTGAGAATAGGACATCGCTTCGCAACAACAAGTTAATTGTATGGAAACACTTCTCACCTGATAAGATTGGATGAATCATATCTTTCGAGCGAGTATTCAACTGGATTCATGCTACTCCTAAACTCTTTTACTAATTCCTTATAAAAATTTCTTCCATAACTAATTCCAATTAGCTGCTTATTCGTCTTTAATTATAAGAAGGAGGGAATGAAGTGCGTGATACATATGAGCAACACTATGAAGCAATTTATCAATACATACTCTTTTTAACGACAAACCCAGCAATTGTCGATGATTTTGTTCAAGAAACATTTATTCGCTTTTATCATACGAAACAAGTGCAAAATGAAAAAGCACTACTGATTCGAATTGCTCGCAACCTAGTGTATGACCATTTTAGGCGTAAACGGCTATTAAAATGGCTGCCATTAACTAAAACAGATTATGAAGATGAGGCTCCTTTACCTGAAGATTTGTTATTACGTACACAAGAAGTACAGGAGCTGTATAAGGCATTAGCGAAAATCAAAATGAATTATCGAGAAGTGATTGTTCTTCGTTATATTGAAGAATTATCAGTAAAAGAGGTTGCCTACTATTTAGAGCTATCAGAAGTACAAGTGAAGAACTACACTGCACAGGGGTTAAAAGCGCTACGAAGCATAATGGGGAGGGAAGAGGATGTTTGATTTTAAACAATTAGCTGTGAAGCCAAACATAGAAAAGAAAGAACAGCAATATCGTTTACTGGAGCAACGACTACAAAAAAGGCGTACGCCGTTATTACCTATTGTGTTGCCCCCAATCATGGTGTTAATTGCATGTTTACTGTTTATTACAATTCCCTCTTCTAAGTCGTATGATAAAACAGCGTTTGAACCTGATACGATTGTTCAAATTTTAGGGACGTTAGGTGAAGGGAATCCAAGCTCTATTTATCGTTGGGATGTAAAAAATATAACAAGCCCTTCACTACGTGATAGCTTTGAACAAGCTTTACATGAAATGAAGCCAATTACACTATCTCAAACGCCTAATATTACATATACGGTTCAATTAACATATGAAAATGGGGTAGTGGAGCAATATTTTATTGAGTGGGCAGAAAATATACATGTAGGTGATAGAAATGGGCAATGGTATGTCGTAGAAAATCTCGATTTGTATAATGCGTTAACCGGGCCAATTTTCCCTCTTACAGACAGCAATAATTTGTTGATTTTGCTTATTATGATGTGTTTACTATGGGTACTTGAGAAGCGAATACGTCCACAAGGGCATAACGGCAAGAAGCTACCTTTGTATTCAACGAAATGGTCATATGCAATAGATGTAATAACTTTATTGATTATTGTTGCTCCTCTTTATCTTTTTAAAAACCCATTTGTGTTTAGCAGTTTTGCTGCTGCCATTATAGGTGGAGGGTTAAAGTTATGGCTGGAAGCCCGCTATGGAGGAGAAAGCTGGCGTTACAAAATTATTGTTTATCATATATGTTATATTCTAATAGGCTTTAGTTCTCTGTTAATAATGTAGCGTGTGAGGTCATTCCTCGCACGCTTTTCATGTATAATAGAAGCAGAATTATGAACGGAGTGAAAGAAAATGAAGCGAGAACGACCACTTGTGGAGGCTTTAGAGAAATTTATTAAGCAAGAACCGTATTCGTTACATGTCCCAGGCCATAAAAATGGGCACATTTCATATTTGCCAGCTGACATACAGCATGCTTTACGTTATGATGTGACCGAATTAACAGGGTTGGATGATTTCCATCAACCGGAGGAGGCTATTGCAGAGGCAGAGGAATTGCTACGTCAAACGTATGGTGCAGATCGAAGCTTCTTTTTAGTGAATGGCTCGACAATAGGTAATTTAGCAATGATTTATGCAGTTTGTCAAAAAGGGGATACGGTTCTTGTACAACGTAATGCACATAAATCCATTTTTCATGCACTAGAGCTTGTAGGGGTAAAACCTGTTTATGTAACTCCAGAATGGGATGAGCTTACTTGTAGCGCAACACATATACATGTAGACGTTGTGAAAGAGGCGTTACAGCATTTTCAAGATGTGAAGGCAGTTATTTTAACATCGCCTACATACTATGGAGTTGTTACAGAGCACTTAAAGCTTATTATTGATTTGTGTCATACATATCAAATTCCAGTATTAGTGGATGAGGCACATGGGGCACATTTTTGTGCGAGCACCAGCTTCCCTGTATCCGCTTTAACATTAGGGGCTGATGTTGTTGTACAATCAGCACATAAAACATTGCCAGCGATGACGATGGCTTCATTTTTACATGTGAAATCGAGCTTAGTTGAAATTGACAAAGTCAATCGATATTTGCGCATGCTACAATCAAGCAGCCCATCATATTTATTGCTAGCTTCATTAGATGATGCAAGACATTATGTAAGCACATATATTGAAGCAGATGCCCATTATTTAATGGAAAAGCGAGCTCAATGGATTGAATCGCTACGAGCAATTGATTATTTAACAGTGATTGAAGTAGATGACCCTTTAAAGCTATTATTACGCGTTTCAGGCTATACAGGCTTCCAATTGAAAGAAAAGCTAGAGAAAAACCATTTATATGTAGAGCTAGCAGATACAGAGCAAGTGCTAGCAATTTTGCCGCTTTTAAAAAGAGGGGAGACATATCCTTTTGCAGATATGCGTATACGTATAAAAGAGGCTGTGAAAGAACTACTAACAAAAGAAGGTGCAGCTTCACCAAAGTTAAGTACGCAGTTCAGCTTAACGAAAATTACAATTCCTGAATATAGTTTTCAGGAATTGGCGCAATTAGAGAAGGAATGGATACCTTATATGAATGCAATAGGACGTATAGCAGCGTCGATGATTATTCCTTATCCCCCAGGAATTCCGCTCTTTATACCAGGAGAGAAAATTACTGTGGCAAAATTAAGTCAGCTTGAGGAACTGCTAGCGATAGGTGCAGCATTTCAAGGAGATCATCAATTAAATAAAAAGCAAATTTATGTCATAAAGTAGCAGTTGGAGGAATATAACAACATGGTAAGCAATTTATTTATTACGTTTGAAGGACCAGATGGAGCTGGAAAAACATCTGTGCTGAAGGATATTATAAAGCGTTTAGAGGAGCACAATGTAAACTTTCTAGCAACGAGGGAGCCCGGAGGAATTCGAATCGCTGAAAATATTAGAGAAGTCATTCTAAATCCAGCATATACAGAAATGGATGCACATACGGAGGCACTGCTTTATGCGGCAGCACGTAGTCAGCATTTTTATGAAAAAGTCGTACCTGCATTGCAAGCGGGCAAGCATGTGCTATGTGATCGATTTATTGACTCGTCACTTGCCTATCAAGGCTTTGCTAGAGAGCTTGGAGTAGATGAGGTCTTGAGTATTAATGAATTTGCAATAGGGAAAAATCTCCCGGATTTAACGATTTTCTTTGATTTGCAGCCACAAGTTGGTTTAGCTAGAATTCAAGCAAATCGTGCGGATGAAATTAATCGCTTAGATGTTGAAAGCTTGGCATTTCATGAAAAGGTTTATGCTGGCTATGAAGAGGTATTGCGTCGTTATCCAGAGCGCATTCGCATAGTAGATGCTTCAAAGTCATTAGATGAAGTAATTGAAGATGTTTGGAATATTTTAAAAGAGGTTATAGTTTAAAAGTAAATGAATTACAACATATGATTGTGCTATAATAGTACTATCAACTTTACATTTAACATAAATTGAATGTAAATAAAGTCTCTAAAATGGGACATAATTTAATGAAGGGGTGAGGGCGGATGAAATTAGTAGTAGCCGTTGTACAAGATCAAGACAGCAACCGTTTATCAAATGCATTAACAAAAAATAATTTCCGAGCAACTAAGCTAGCAAGTACAGGTGGATTTTTACGTTCAGGAAATACGACATTTTTAATTGGTACGGACGATTCATTAATACCTAAGCTTTTGGATATTATTAGAGAAAACTGTCGAGCGCGAGAACAAATGGTAGCACCAGTTTCACCGATGGGAGGCAATGCCGACTCCTATATCCCATATCCTGTTGAAGTAGAAGTTGGTGGCGCTACGGTGTTTGTATTACCAATTGAGCAGTTCCATCATTTCTAATCAGATTATAAAGAGCGCTGGAGGGGAATTCATTGAAAATTAATCAAGATTTACGTGTGCTGAACACAAATCGCAATGAACTAAAGCCTACACCGCAAAGCGCAAATCGTTTTGGAGAGATGGTTGTCAAGCAAGGCTCAAAAATGCAAACAGAGCAATTGACACGTTTGCTTGGTGATATTTCAGCAGCAGGAGAGCGTGTGGCAAGGTCGCGTAATTTACGTGAGCTGACACGTTATAAAATGCTTATTAAACGCTTTTTACAGGAAGCTGTTGATTATGGTCTTGAAATGAAGCAGTCGCATACGTGGAATCGCTTTGGTGAAGGCCGTCGTTTAAAAATCATTGAGACAATTGATCAACGTTTAGTTGAACTAGCGCAGGATTTGTTAGATGAGGAAAAGGAAACGATTGATCTGTTAGCTAAAATAGGCGAAATTAAAGGATTATTGATTAATCTATATATGTAAAACCCGTGTCTCAACCACATGACACGGGCTTTTTTCTAACATGAATAGGTCGAAGGTGAAGTAAATGGCACATGATATGAATGAGCTGGAAATGCTACAGCCTGTAGTTATAAAGCAAATTCAAACAATTTACGAGAAAAATAGAATGGTCCATGCCTATATTTTTGATGGTGAAAAAGGAAGCGGAAAAAAGGCTGTTACGCAGTTTTTTGTGAAGCTTTTATTATGTGAAAATGTGTCGAATAATGTTCCATGTGAAACATGTCGAAATTGTATAAGAGTAGATTCAGGTAATCACCCAAACATTCGACAAATAGAACCAGATGGACAATTTATTAAAGTTGACCAAGTGAGAGAGCTTATTTCTGAAATGACAATGACGGCAGCAGAGCAGGGTCGTAAAATTTATGTGCTGCATCATGCGGATAAATTGAATGTCGCCTCTGCTAATACGCTGTTAAAGTTTTTAGAGGAGCCAGATGGTGATGTGATGGCAATTTTACTAACAGAGCAAATTCAATCTATATTGCCAACAATACGCTCACGTTGTCAGCATATAAAATTTTCACAAGTACCACGACAGGTGATTCAACAGCAATTAGTAGAGCAAGGTGTCACACAGTCGATGGCAGCTACGGTAAGCATGGTAGCGAATGAACTAGAAACAGCACTTTTTTTAGCGAAAGATGAGCAATTTGCACATGCAAGAAAAACAGTGTTAAAATTAATAGAAGCTGTCAGAAAAAATGTCCATGAATCGATGTTGATCGTCCATGAGGAATGGTTACCTTCCTTTAAAGAAAGAAATGAGATGGAGCAGGCGCTGGATTTACTGCTATTTGCTTATCGCGATATTGTTGCATTAAAAGCAAATATGGAAGCGTCTTGTACATATCCAGATATGTTACAAGCTTTTAAGGAAATCGCCTTACACATGACATACGAGAAACTATCGAATCAAATGCAGGCAATTTTACAAGCTAGACAGCAGCTACAACGTAATATGAATAGGACGTTGTTGATGGAGCAGCTTATGCTGAATCTGCAGGAGGGGTACACATTTGTATAATGTAGTTGGTGTTCGCTTTAAAAAAGCGGGCAAAATATATTATTTCGATCCAGCAATGTACGAATTAGAGGAAAATCAATACGTCATTGTAGAAACAGCGCGAGGCATTGAGTATGGTAAAGTCATTATCCCTACGAAGGAAGTTGGGGAAAGCGATGTTGTTTTACCATTAAAACAGGTTGTTCGCCCGGCGGATGAGCGCGATCGCATTCAAGTTGATGAAAATCAAGCGGAGGCAAGACGTGCGTTTGATTTAGCAAATGCAAAAATTATCGAACATAGCCTAGATATGAAGCTAGTTGATGTGGAATATACATTTGACCGCAATAAAATAATTTTCTATTTTACTGCGGAAGGACGGGTCGATTTCCGTGAGCTTGTAAAAGATCTTGCATCAGTTTTCCGTACGCGAATTGAATTGCGTCAAATAGGCGTGCGCGATGAGGCAAAATTATTAGGTGGCATCGGTCCATGTGGGCGAATGCTATGCTGTTCAACCTTTTTAGGTGATTTTGATCCTGTATCAATTAAGATGGCAAAGGATCAAAACTTATCATTAAATCCGACGAAGATTTCAGGGCTTTGCGGTCGTTTAATGTGCTGTTTAAAGTATGAAAATGATGACTATGAAGCAGCAAAAGAAGGAATGCCAGATATCGGTGATACAACAATGACACCGAATGGTATGGGAAAAGTAATAGGCTTGAATGTACTAGAGCAATTAGTTCAAGTATATTTACAGGAACAAGAGCGCACAGTAGAGTACACGCTCGATGAAATATTGCAATGTGAGGGAAATCTCATATAGGTTAAATACGTCTTGATGTAATTGAAGTTAGCTAACAATTACATCAAGGCGTAATTCATAAAAGTAATAGACTTCAGCTGAATAAAGATAAAGATTTAATGGGGTGGCTTGAGTGAAGGACCGTAATTTCTTAAATACCGTTATGGAATTCGAACAACAGCTTGAAGCGATACAGGAGCAATTTAACTACTTAAAGCAGTTTGTTGCACATATGATGGAGGAGCACCAAACACTTCAAGCAGAAAATCTCCACCTACGGACACGCTTAGATGAATTGCAAGCAAATGAAGCGATACAAAATGAGGAACGTAAAAATGAAGTGGCGGATATTGGCGAAGGCTATGATAATTTAGCGCGCCTTTACCATGAAGGGTTTCATGTATGTCATGTGCATTTTGGTGGCTCACGTAAAGGTGAGGATTGCTTATTTTGCCTATCGTTTTTAAATAAAACAACATAGTGAATGAAAAGGAGCTGTCTGATGAGATAGCTCCTTTGTAATGAAAAAGCTAAGGGAGTTTACAAATGGAACAATGGTTACAGGATGACGAGCGCTTAGACTATTTATTAGCAGAGGATTTACGCATTATTCAAAGTCCCTCTGTATTTTCATTTTCTTTAGATGCTGTATTGCTAGCACGTTTTGTGAATATACCAAAAAATAAGGGGCATATTGTCGATTTATGCTCAGGTAATGGTGTAGTGCCATTATTTTTAAGTGCACGTACTAAAGCGCAAATTACGGGTGTGGAATTGCAGCCAAGATTATATGATATGGCTTGTAGAAGTGTGCGTTACAACAATTTGGAACAACAAATTACGATGACATTAGGTGATGTGAAGGAAGCGGCTGATCAATTAGGTGTTGAAAAATATGATGCTGTCACATGTAATCCACCATATTTTTTAGCACATGAGATGAGCGATAAAAATATTAGTGAGCATCATGCTATTGCTCGCCATGAAATACATTTAACATTGGAAGAAGCCATTATTGCAGCGAGTCGTTTGCTAAAGCAAGGAGGTAAAGCTGCCTTTGTTCATCGACCAGGTCGCCTGCTTGATATTGTTACAGCAATGCGCGCACATCGTTTAGAGCCAAAGCGTATTCGCTTCGTTTATCCGAAAATGGGCAAGGAAGCAAATACATTATTAATAGAAGGAATTAAAGATGGTAAGCCTGATTTAAAAATATTACCACCTCTTTATGTCTATGATGAGGACAATAATTATACGGCAGAAGTGAGTGAGCTTTTATATGGAGAACACAGCTAAGCATTATTTTTACGTATTGCAATGTGGAGATGGCTCTTTATATGCAGGTTATACAAATCATTTAGAGCGGCGCGTAGCTGTTCATAATGCAGGTAAAGGGGCAAAATATACGCGTGCACGCTTGCCTGTCATATGTATTTACTTTGAGGAATACGCGACAAAGCGAGAAGCAATGCAACAAGAATATGCTTTTAAACAATTAACGCGTGAAAAAAAGGAAATTTACATAAGCGGCGCTAGGGATTAGCTACTCCCTAGCTTTTTGTTTGATTATAGCATAATGGTGTATACTTATGATGATAGTTAGGGGGAGTAAGCATGAAATCACAAAAGAGCAGCCAGCATGAGACAGGTGCATGCTTATATTTAGTGGCGACACCGATTGGCAATTTGGAAGATATAACGATGCGAGCTTTGCGTATTTTAAAGGAAGTTGATGTGATTGCGGCAGAGGATACGCGCAATACGAAGAAGCTATGTAATTACTTTGATATAACGACACCGCTTGTAAGTTACCATGAGCATAATATCGAAGCAGGTGGAGAGAAGCTTTTGCAATATTTACGTGATGGTAAATCTGTTGCGCTTGTTAGTGATGCAGGCTTACCTTGCATTTCAGATCCGGGTGCTGATATTGCAATGAAGGCAATTGATGAGGAGTTTGCCGTTGTTCCAATTCCTGGAGCAAATGCAGCATTAACGGCTTTAATTGCCTCAGGTATTACACCACAGCCATTTTATTTCTTTGGATTTTTAAATCGCAATAAAAAGGATCGACGTTTACAGCTAGAAAGCTTGAAAAAACGCCAAGAAACGCTTATTTTTTATGAGGCACCGCATCGCTTAAAGGATACATTAAAGGATATCGAGCTTGTTTTAGGCAATCGCCGTATTACGTTAGCGCGTGAGTTAACAAAGAAATTTGAAGAGTTTTTACGTGGAACTGTTGATGAAGCACTCGAATGGGCTAGCAATAATGAAATTCGTGGAGAGTTTTGTGTTGTCCTAGAGGGAGGCACCGAGGTAGATTCTGAGGATGAGCAACAATTTTGGACGGATATGACAATCGAAGAGCATGTACACTATATAATAGAAGAAACACAAATGTCATCAAAGGATGCCATTAAAGAAGTAGCAAAGCAACGCAATTTACCAAAGCGAGATGTCTATCAGGCATATCATCAGTAAAATGCAAATGGCTTTTGAGAAATGTAGGCTAGTCCCTACATTTCTCAAAAGCCTCTTTTGCATTATTTTTTTAAGCCTTCTTGGATTTCTTTAATTAATAATTCTGCACCTTCAGGGCTTAAAATTAATTTGCCACCTACAAGACGTAGGTTGTCATCAGACACTTCACCAGTTACAGCACATGTCATATTTGGCATGTATTTTTTTAAGATGATTTTATCATCATCTACATAAATTTCTAATGCATCTTTCTCTGCAATACCTAATGTACGGCGTAATTCAATAGGAATTACTACACGTCCTAATTCATCGACTTTACGAACAATACCAGTTGATTTCATAATAATAGTTCCTCCTTAAAATAAATTGTATAACAATTCTACAAAATTCGACATGAATTGCTTGTCTAACATGAATCATACCAAGTAATTACATAATCGTCAATAAATTAGTTTGAAAAAAAAGTTACTTTATAAATGATTTGTTAAAAAACAAGCTAAAAACACGTTTTATTGAGAGAAATTAGGATATAATTAAAATAAATTCTAATCTATTTATCGGCGTGATTCTACAAAATTCGACATTTTTTGTCGGAAGTTTTGATATTTATTGAAAAACATTGAATGGAAAGTGACAATATTTTTTAAGTACAGGCTAAAATCAACCATTCAGACAACAAGCTTTAATATTCTATCGTTGAAACGAAATTCGTACTTCGATAGAATAGATACTATATTGCAAAGTAATTGGAGGCACTCTACGTGAACGAAAAACAAACATTTTATATAACAACCCCGATTTATTATCCAAGCGGTAAGTTCCATATCGGTACTGCCTATACGACGGTAGCATCAGATACGATGGCACGTTATAAACGTCTGCGCGGCTACGATGTGCGTTTTTTAACAGGAATGGACGAGCATGGTCAAAAAATTCAAGAAAAAGCAGCTGAGTCAGGCAAAAATCCACAGGACTATGTGAATGAAATTGCGGATGCTGCGAAAAAGCTTTGGGCATTGATGGATATTTCCTATGATGATTTTATTCAAACGACAGAGGAGCGTCATACAAAGAGCGTTGAGAAAATCTTTAAGAAATTTTTAGACAACGGTGATATTTATAAAGGTGAGTATGAAGGCTTATATTGTGTACCTTGTGAGTCATACTATACAGAGACACAGCTTGTCGATGGCAAATGTCCTGATTGTGGACGAGATGTGCAAACAGTAAAAGAAGAATCTTATTTCTTTAATATGAAGAAATATGCAGACCGTCTATTGGAATACTATGAAAACAATGTAGAATTTATCGAGCCAGAGTCACGCAAAAATGAGATGATTAATAATTTCATCAAGCCAGGACTAGAAGATTTATCTGTTTCACGTACATCCTTTGACTGGGGCATTAAAGTACCAGGAGATCCAAAGCATGTTATTTACGTATGGGTTGATGCATTATCGAACTATATTACGGCATTAGGCTACGGCTCAGATAATGAGGAGCTATTTAATAAATATTGGCCTGCTGATGTGCATGTAGTAGGGAAGGATATCGTACGCTTCCATACAATTTATTGGCCGATTTTCTTAATGGCACTAGATTTACCATTGCCGAAAAAAGTATTCGCGCATGGTTTTATTATGATGAAGGATGGCAAAATGTCGAAATCTAAAGGCAATGTTGTCTATCCTGAAATGTTAGTCGAACGCTATGGGTTAGATGCGGCACGCTATTTCTTATTGCGTGAGCTACCGTTTGGTTCAGATGGCGTATTCTCACCAGAATCATTTGTAGAGCGTACAAACTTTGACTTAGCGAATGATTTAGGGAATTTATTAAACCGTACTGTATCAATGATGAATAAATATTTTGATGGTATGATCCCAACAGAAAATCTTCAGCCAACAGAATTTGATGAGACTTTAAAAGCACATGCAAATGAGACACGTATTAAATATGAAGAAAGCATGGAAAAAATGCAATTTAGTGTCGTATTAGCAGAGCTTTGGTCGCTCGTTTCTCGAACGAATAAATATATTGATGAAACAGCGCCATGGGTATTGGCGAAAGGTGAGGCAGATCGACCAAAATTGGCATCTGTTATGGCGAATTTAGCAGAAAGCTTGCGTCATATTGCCGTAATGCTTCAACCATTTATGACACAAACACCATTGCGTATTTTTGAACAACTAGGTCTAAATAATAAATTATTAGCATGGGATACGATTGAAACATTCGGCAATATTATTCCACCAAACGTAAAAGTAGCAGAAAAAGGAACACCTATTTTCCCACGTTTGGAAAATGAAGTGGAAATTAATTATATTCGTGAGCAAATGCAAAGCTCAGTACAAACACCACAGGAGCAACCGAAAAAGCCAGAAGCTGAAGAAGTTGATGAAATTTCAATCGATGACTTCATGAAGGTTGATTTACGTGTTGCAACAGTTACAGCATGTGAGCCTATGCCAAAAGCAAATAAATTATTAAAGCTACAGGTGGATTTAGGATATGAACAGCGTCAAGTTGTTTCAGGTATTGCAGAGCATTACACACCTGAACAATTAGTTGGACAAAAGGTAATCGTTGTAGCGAACTTAAAGCCTGTCAAGCTGCGCGGTGAATTATCACAAGGGATGATTTTAGCTGGTTCACATGATGGTGTACTAACATTAGCTACAGTAGATCCAAAGCTTGAAAATGGAGCAAAAGTAAAATAATGCATGGAAAGCCTGTTGGAAAATTTTTTGACGACAGGCTCTTTCTATTCAAAAGAATTTAATTATATCGATATAATTAAAAAATGAAAAAAAAGTAAAAAATATAGGCTTATAGTACCTTCTGTAAAACTCTATACACATATAATGTCACGAAATGACCGTTTTTGTAATACAAATGTAATGTTTCTGAAAACTAAGAAATAATTCAATCAAATAAAATAAACGTCAGGAGTAATGAAAATGGTAGCTTTTATAGATACACATGTGCATTTAAATGCAGATCAATATGATGATGATTTACAGCAAGTAATTGATCGCGCTTTAGAGGCAAAGGTCGAAAAAATGGTTGTCATTGGCTTTGATCGAAAAACGATTGAACGAGCAATGTCATTGGCAAATCAATATGATTTTATTTATGCAGTTATCGGCTGGCATCCTGTTGATGCAATTGATTGCACAGAGCAAGACTTAGCATGGATTGAGGAGCTTGCAGCACATCCGAAAGTAGTCGGTATTGGTGAAACAGGACTTGATTATTATTGGGACAAGTCACCAAAGGATGTGCAACAGTTTTGGTTCCGTAAGCAAATCAAGCTAGCACAAAAATTGAATTTACCAATTATCATTCATAATCGAGATGCAACTGGGGACGTTGTGCGCATTTTACGTGAGGAAAATGCTGCGACTGTCGGCGGGATTATGCACTGCTTTGGAGGCAGCGTGGAAACGGCCCGTGAATGCATTGATATGAATTTCATGATTAGCTTAGGTGGTCCTGTTACATTCAAAAATGCACGTCAACCGAAGGAAGTAGCAAAGGAAATACCTTTAGAGCATTTACTGATTGAAACAGACGCACCATACTTGGCTCCTCACCCATATCGTGGGAAAAGAAATGAGCCTTGCTATGTGCCGTTAGTAGCAGAGGAAATTGCAAGACAAAAAGAGCTTTCTTTGGAAGAAGTTGCTAACGCTACAACAGCAAATGCAATACGCTTTTTTAAATTGGATGTTTAATTTGTGAAGTCGCCTCCAATACTGCATTTAAAGCACTTTGTTGAAAGTGTTTTTTAACGGCTAAAAAACTTTATAGTTGACAGCATGAAATCTAGTCCGTATAATTCAGCGAGTATCAAGGAGGCGTATTTTCATGTCAAATAATTCCATGAAAAGCCAGTTCTTAGGATCATTGAGGAGCAAGGAAACAAGAACAAAAATTTTATCGTTTGTCTTGTTTGCTGCTGTAATTTCATTCGTTCTTTTCCAAGGGACGAAATCACCTGTCGTTATTATGGCGAATGGGGAAGAGCAAAAAGTAGCAACACACGCAGAAACTGTTGGCGAGCTTTTACAAGCACGCGACATTAACGTATCAGAATATGATAAAGTAACACCCTCAGTAGATACCAAAATCGTTAGTGGAATGACGATTGAATGGGAACAGGCAAGAGAAGTAATCGTTTCAGTTGACGGGGAAGAGTCAAATGTATGGACAACTGAAAAAGTAGTGAAGAACATTTTGGAAGAAGCAAATATCGAGGTAACAGAGCACGATAAAGTATCACAAGGCTTAAATACTGAAGTAGGAGCAGATAACAAAATCGATATTCAAAAGGCGTTTCAGTTAACGCTTGTCGATGGCTTAGAGAAGAGACAAGTTTGGTCCACTTCGACTACGGTCGCTAACTTTTTAAAACAACAAGAAATTCAATTAGGTGAATTTGATCGTGTCGAGAATAAACTGGAGGATGTTATCACTCCAGAAGGAAAAATCGTAGTTGTTCGCGTAGAAAAGGTTACCGATGTAGTGGAAGAATCCGTTGATTTCGCAGTCGAAAAGAAAAACGATTCTTCATTGCTTAAGGGCAAAGAAAAGGTTGTAACAGAAGGCGCAGTTGGGAAAGTAGAGCGCACTTATGAAGTAGTAAAAGAAAATGGTAAAGTTGTCGATAAAACATTGAAGTCTGAAAAGGTGAAAAAAGAGCCGACAACAAAAGTAGTAGCTGTAGGAACAAAAGTTGTAACTGCAAGTGTTTCTCGTAGCAATGCAGCAGCACCAGCAGGTGGCAAAGAGTTTTATGTAACAGCTACAGCATATACACCATATTGTAATGGTTGCTCAGGTACTTCAGCAGCAGGTATTAACTTGCGTAGCAATCCAGATTTAAAATTAATTGCGGTAGACCCAAACGTTATTCCATTAGGAACAAAAGTATGGGTTGAAGGCTACGGCTATGCGATTGCTGGCGACACAGGTGGCGCAATCAAGGGCAATAAAATTGATATCCTTATGCAAACAAAGCAGCAGGCATATAGCTGGGGGCGTAAGCAAGTCCGCATTAAAGTACTAAATTAATAATAAGCAATGAGCTGAATCTTTAGCTCGTTCCTTTCGTGCTGTATTTATCAGGGGTCAATCTCTGATGGATGGTTCGTATTTTGAGGGAAATCGGAAACGACAAACTGCATGTAAGAGGTTTATTATATAGTCTAATAATAGATGCTGCTTTTATAATGGCAGCCACATTTCTACGTGTTTTCATACAAACGAACAAAAAAAGCTTAAGCATTACCAAAATGTTCAAAGGCAAGGGTGCAGGGAATTTTGAATTTCCCTCCGTACTCTTGCCTTTCTAATTGTGTGAGAATTGTGTGAGTGCCTGGCACCTAATAAATATGCTAAAATAATCTTATAACAACTGATGAAAGAAAAGAGGCACATTTTTGGATATACGAGAAATTATCGTTGTAGAAGGTAAAGATGATACGACAGCGATTAAGCGAGCTGTTGGTGCTGATACAATTGAAACGAATGGCTCCGCAATTAATGAGGAAATACTAAGCCGTATTCAGCATGCACAGGAAAAACGAGGTGTCATTGTTTTTACGGACCCAGACTATCCAGGACGTCGCATACGAGCAATTATCGAAGAGCGTATACCGAATGTTAAGCATGCTTTTTTAGCGAAAAATAAAACGATAGCGAAAAATGGTAAAGGTCTTGGAATTGAGCATGCAAACGATGAAGATATTCGCCAAGCGCTTGAAAATGTCTATACGCCAAATGAGCATATCCAAACAGAGGAAATCACACTTGATGATTTAATGTTAGCTCGCCTTATGGGGCATCCGCAATCAAAGGAGCGGCGCAATCGGTTAGGAGAAATATTGAATATTGGTATGACAAATGGCAAGCAGCTGCATAAACGTTTAAAAATGTTTCAAATTACACAAGCTCAATTTGCACAAGCAATTGCACAGTTAGATCAGGAGGCACAAAATGCATAAAGATATTGCAACACCTATTCGTACAAAGGAAATTTTACAAAAGTACGGATTTTCATTCAAAAAAAGCTTAGGACAAAACTTTTTGATCGATCCAAACATTTTACGCAACATTGTTGGTCATGCACAGCTAACAGAAAATAGTGGTGCAATTGAAATTGGACCAGGAATCGGTGCTTTAACTGAGCATTTGGCTCGTGCGGCAAAGAAGGTTGTATCATTTGAAATTGACCAACGCTTATTGCCTGTGCTTGAGGATACATTAAGCCCATATGATAATGTAACGATTGTTCATTCAGACATTTTAAAGGCAGATGTAGCGCAGGTAATCGCAAAGGAAATGCCAGATATTCAAGATATTATGGTCGTTGCAAATTTGCCGTATTATGTAACAACGCCAATTTTATTAAAGCTATTACATGACAGACTGCCGATTCGTGGCTTCGTCGTTATGATGCAAAAAGAGGTAGCAGACCGCATTACAGCCAAGCCTGGTACGAAGGAATATGGCTCTCTTTCAATTGCCATTCAATATTATGTTTCAGCAGAGATTGCGATGATGGTACCGAAAACGGTATTTATGCCACAGCCAAATGTCGAATCAGCGGTCATTCGCCTAATCAAGCATGATGCACCACCTGTACAGGTTATGGATGAGGAATTTTTATTTGAGGTGACACGAGCGTCGTTTGTGCAACGCCGAAAAACGATTTTGAACAACTTGCAGGCAGGACTACCAAATGGTAAGCAAAAGAAAGAGGCTATTTTAGAGGCGTTAACTACGTGTGAAATTGAGCCAACGCGCCGTGGCGAAACACTAACAATTCAAGAGTTCGGTAAATTAGCAGACGCACTTTATCCAACTTTTGCGAAACACTCATAATTTGGCAAACTTAAGACCATAATAAAAAAAATAAATTTTTTTGTGAGAAAAAAGTTGACTAAAATAATTGTATGGTGATAAAATATATTATTTTTGACAATGTTTATAAATCGTGATACACTATTATTTAGTGAGGTGTATGCGAAATGCCAAAAACAATTGCCAATATTAAAAAGGCTTTAGATGGTCATTTAGGCAAACGTTTGCAAATAAGAGCGAACGGTAGCCGTAAAAAAACGGTTGAGTGTGCAGGTGTACTAAGCGAAACACATCGTGCAGTATTCGTAGTGGAGCTCGATCAAAATGAAAATGCGTGCAAGCGTGTTTCTTACAGCTACACAGATATTTTAACAGAGGCAGTAGAAATTACTTTTTTAGATGACGCAATCGCGGTAGGTAAATAGTTATTCATATGTAAAAAGCACTCAAGTTTTTGAGTGTTTTTTGTTTTTGCTGTATAAAGCAAGTAGATATAAGCATACTAAAGAAGCCAACTGAACTTGAGAAAGGGAGGTCATCTGCATGGCGCGAAAAGGCATCATGTCGAATCGTCTAAAGGAAGAGATTGCAAAGGAACTTGGATTTTATGATGTAGTAGAACGTGAAGGCTGGGGTGGTATTACTACCCGTGATGCAGGGAATATGGTTAAACATGCGATTGAAAAGGCAGAAAAACTTCTTGCTGAACAACAAGCTACTGATACAAAGTAGCGAAAGATGTTAACTTAAAAAAACCGATCAGAATAAGGAACGTTGGCAAGAGGCTGTTCGAAAAGCATTACTTTTCGAGCAGCTCTCTTTTTTATTTTCTAATTATTCCTATTTCGTTTTCCAGACAATGAATATGATAAAATAGAAATACGAGAGCTTGAATAGGGAGGAAATGAAAGATGCTTTATATTAAAGCGCCAGCTAAAATTAATTTAACATTAGATGTACTATATAAAAGACCTGACAATTATCACGAGGTTGACATGATTATGACAACGATTGACCTGTCAGATCGAATCGGCTTAGAGGCGAGTCAGGATGGCTTAATTAAAATTATTTCAGCAGATCGCTTTGTGCCGAGTGATGAGCGAAATTTTGCTTATCAGGCAGCAAAGCTATTACAAGATACATACGGTATTAAAGAGGGTGTATCGATTACGATAGATAAGGAAATTCCGATAGCAGCTGGTTTAGCAGGGGGAAGCAGTGATGCAGCAGCGACGCTTCGTGGTTTAAATGAGCTATGGAATTTAAATTTAACGATAGATGAACTGGCAGAGCTTGGGGCACAAATTGGCTCAGATGTACCATTTTGTGTCTACGGGGGCACTGCACGCGCAACAGGCCGCGGTGAAAAAATTGAGGAGCTACCAGCACCACCAAATTGCTGGATTGTGTTAGCAAAGCCGAAAATTGGTGTATCGACAGCGGATGTCTATGGTGGATTGCAATTAGATAATGTAGCGCACCCTGATACAGCAAAAGCGATAGCAGCTATTGCAAGCAAGGATTATAGTGCATTATGTACGTCGCTTGGCAATGTGTTAGAAAGTGTGACATTAAAGCTTCACCCTGAGGTTTCAATGATTAAAGAGCAAATGTATCGATTGGGTGCAGATGCAGTGCTAATGAGCGGTAGTGGACCGACTGTTTTTGGCTTGGTAGACAGCGAGGCACGCATTGCTAGAATTTATAACGGATTGCGAGGCTTTTGTGATGAGGTGTATACAGTTCGCTTGCTTGGGGAGAGGAATACACTTGCGTAAATGCGTACATTTATGATAACTTACGTATAAAATATTCGTATTCTTAATAGAAATAGGAGAGGGTCATATTATGAAATGGAAGCGTAGTGAACGACTTGTCGATATGACATACTACTTGCTTGAACATCCCCACCAATTGATCCCCCTTACGTACTTTTCGGAATTATATCAGTCAGCAAAATCTTCGATTAGCGAAGATTTAACGATTGTGAAGGAAACGTTTGAGGAGAAGGGAATCGGACTTTTAATAACAGTACCTGGTGCAGCAGGCGGGGTAAAATATATTCCGAAAATGTCTGAGCAGGAAGTAAAGGATATGATTCAAGAGTTGATTACTCAGCTACAGCAATCAGATCGTTTATTGCCAGGTGGCTATTTATTTATGACGGATTTACTTGGCAACCCAGACTTTATGAATCGAGTAGGAAAAGTATTTGCGAGCGTCTTTGCTGAGCAGCAAATCGATGTTATTATGACAGTAGCAACAAAAGGTATTTCGATTGCTCATGCAATTGCGCGTCATTTGAACGTTCCTGTTGTGGTTGTGCGTCGAGATAGCAAAGTAACTGAAGGATCAACAGTGAGTATTAATTATGTATCAGGCTCTTCGCGTCGTATTCAAACGATGGTTTTATCTAAACGCAGCATGAAAAGTGGACAACGTGTACTCATTACTGATGATTTTATGAAGGTAGGCGGTACCGTGAATGGTATGAAAAGCTTGTTAGAGGAATTTGAATGTGAGCTAGCAGGCATCGCCGTATTAGTTGAGGCACAGCATGCAGATGAGCGATTAGTGGATGATTATTATTCATTGGTAAAGCTCCACGAAGTCAATGAGAAGGATCGCATTATTGAATTAAGCGAAGGCAATTACTTTCAAAAGGAGAGATTGTAAATGAAAGCAGTAGCAACAACAAAAGCACCAGCGGCAATTGGACCATACGCACAAGGCATGATTGTTAATAATATGTTTTATTCATCAGGTCAAATTCCATTAACAGCTTCTGGTGAGCTAGTAGATGGCGATATCGTTGAACAAACGAATCAAGTATTTGAAAATTTAAAGGCAGTGCTTGCAGCAGCAGGCTCGTCATTAGATCAAGTTGTGAAAACAACTGTATTCATGAAGGATATGAATGATTTTGTAGCGATGAACGAAGTGTATGCTTCTCATTTTGGTGAGCATAAGCCAGCACGCTCTGCGGTAGAGGTAGCACGTTTACCAAAGGACGTAAAAGTCGAAATCGAAGTTATTGCATTAGTAAAATAAAACAACAGTAGGGAAGGTAGACAAATACCTTCCCTACTGCTTATTTTGGATAAACATCAATATCAAAATAATCCTTTTCAGGACTGCCCCATGTGTAGCTTAAGGCGTCCCCATTTTCTAAAGTCACTAAAACGTTGTAAAAATACGGATAAATCCCCGCATCACTTCGAAAAACCTCAATATCACGCACATCTTCCTTCGTAAGTGATTGCACCTCATATAAATCAAATATGACAGCAGCAAGCAATTCCTCTCTGTCCTCTACACTGCCAGTTCTATAATTTTGATAGGCGAAGTATAATATCATTCCTATAGAAGTAACAAAATAAAAAACCAAAAGCCATTTTTTCATATATATCCCTTCGAAACCTAATATTTTATAATGTAATTACAAAAAATTATATACTTAAATCCTATCATTTAAAGCAAATTTCGCTCACTTTACCTAAAATTTTTTAAATAAATTATTTAAATATTTAAACTATTTAAATAATTTAGTATTATTAAGAGAGGAATTGATATTCTATAAGGAGAATATTAATTTTTAGCAAAGGCATCTTAGATTAAGGGGGTGAGAGAATGGAAGTAACAGATGTAAGATTACGACGTGTACATTTAGAGGGACGTATGCGCGCGATCGCTTCCATCACACTAGATGATGAATTCGTTATACATGATATTCGTGTAATAGATGGTAACTCAGGCTTATTTGTGGCAATGCCAAGTAAGCGTACGCCAGATGGTGAATTCCGTGATATCGCGCATCCAATTAAGTCAACGACACGCAACAAAATTCAAGAGAGCGTGTTAGCTGCATACTATGCATCGAGTGAGGAAGAAGCGCTAGAGCTAGAACAAGCAAATGCATAAATAAAGTCAAGCTGTTGGAAAAGCCATTCCAACAGCTGTTTTTATCTTCGTTCAAAAGGGGAAATAGTCACAATCGAAATCTATTGTATATTACTTGTTTTCAAAATGGATGTAAGATAACGGGTTTTCGAGCTATCTATTTCAAAAAGATAGTACGTTATTTTATTTTCTTGAAAGTCATATATATGTCATCGTTTTGTCAAGCCACAATACCTTGAAAAACAAGCTGATTTACTATATAGTCAATATGAGACTTAGAGTTAAACTGGGGGACTTATATGACAAATATTTTTGCAATTGTTTTGGCTGCAGGCCAAGGAACACGCATGAAGTCCAAATTATATAAAGTGCTGCATCCTGTTTGTGGCAAGCCAATGGTGGAGCATGTTATCAATCATATTGAAACACTTGATGTTCATCGTGTCGTAACAGTAGTTGGTCATGGTGCTGATAAAGTACAGGAGCAATTAGGTGATAAAAGTGAGTATGTGCTACAGGCTGAGCAATTAGGAACGGCACATGCGGTTCAACAAGCAGAAGCTATTTTAGGCAATCTTGAAGGCATAACACTTGTCGTATGTGGAGATACACCGCTTATTCGACCAGAAACGATGAAGGCATTAGTTGACTTTCACCGTGAGCAAAATGCCAAAGCGACAATTTTAACAGCTATTGCAGAGGACCCAACAGGTTACGGGCGCATTATCCGCAATGAGGGTGGGCAAGTTGCACAAATTGTGGAGCATAAGGATGCAACATCAGAGCAGCATCTTGTAAAGGAAATTAATACAGGCACATACTGCTTCGATAATAAGCTTTTATTTGAAACATTAAAGCTTGTGAATAATGACAATGCGCAAGGTGAATATTATTTACCTGACGTAATTGAGATTTTACAAAAGCAGCAAGAAATTGTAGCAGCATATGTGACAAAGGATTTTAATGAAACATTAGGTATTAACGACCGCTTTGCCTTATCACAGGCTGAGGAATTAATGCGTGCACGTATTAATGAACGTCATATGCGTAACGGCGTGACAATTATTAATCCCGCAACGACACATATTAGCGCAGATGCGGTAATTGGGAGCGACACAATTATTTTACCAGGCACAATTATTGAAGGTGTCACAGTCATTGGTGAAGATTGCGAAATCGGTCCTAACAGCCATATTATCGACAGCCAAATTGGTCAAAATACAACTGTCCATAGCTCTGTAGTTAAAAGCAGTGTTATTGGTGATAAAGTAGCAGTTGGTCCATTTGCACATATCCGTCCAGAATCTACGCTTGGCAACAATGTGAAGATTGGCAACTTCGTGGAAGTGAAAAAGAGCCAAATTCAGGACGAATCGAAAGTGTCGCATTTAAGCTATATTGGTGACGCAGAGATTGGAAAAAACGTCAATATTGGCTGCGGCTCGATTACTGTCAATTATGATGGTAAAAATAAGTATAAAACGATTATTGAAGACGATGTATTTGTAGGCTGTAATACGAATTTAGTTGCACCTGTAACGGTACGTAAAAACGCGTTTATCGCAGCAGGCTCTACAATTACAAAGGAAGTACCTGAGGATGCACTAGCGATTGCACGTGCAAGACAGGAAAATAAATTAGGCTATGTCAATAAATTAAAATAATATATAGAAAACAGGAGGGCATCATGCCATATCATTACGCTGACTCAAAACTAAAACTTTTCTCACTAAACTCAAATAACCCACTTGCACAAGAAATTGCACAAGAGATGGGTGTAGAGTTAGGTAAATCATCTGTAAAGCATTTCAGTGATGGAGAAATTCAAATTAGCATTGAAGAAAGTATTCGTGGTTGCGATGTATTCATTGTGCAGTCAACTTCTGCACCTGTAAATGAACATTTAATGGAGCTTTTAATTATGGTTGATGCAGTAAAACGCGCCTCTGCACGTACTGTCAATGTAGTTATGCCTTACTATGGCTATGCTCGTCAAGACCGTAAAGCAAAAGCACGTGAGCCAATTACTGCAAAATTAGTAGCGAACCTATTAGAAACTGCTGGTGCAACACGCGTTATCGTATTAGATTTACATGCACCACAAATTCAAGGTTTCTTCGATATTTTAATCGACCATTTAGTAGCAGTGCCAATTCTTGCTGACTACTTTGGCTCAAAAGGCTTTAATTCGGACGAAGTTGTCATTGTATCACCAGACCATGGTGGTGTAACGCGCGCACGTAAAATGGCAGAGCGTCTAAAAGCACCAATCGCAATTATTGATAAACGCCGTCCAAAACCAAATGTGGCAGAAGTAATGAATATTGTAGGTAATGTTGAAGGTAAAATTTGTATTTTAATTGATGATATTATCGATACGGCTGGTACAATTACAATCGGTGCAAACGCATTATTAGAATCAGGTGCGAAGGAAGTATATGCTTGCTGCTCACACCCTGTATTATCTGGTCCTGCGATTGAGCGTATTGAAAATTCAGCAATTAAAGAGTTAGTCGTAACAAATACAATTCAGCTATCGGAAGAAAAGAAATCACCAAAGATTAAAGAGCTTTCTGTAGCAAAATTAATGGCAGATGCAATCTCTCGTGTTTATGAAAACAAATCGGTAAGTACATTATTCGATTAATCATTAAGAGCTGTATAGAAGGTAGTTCAACTACCTCCTATACAGCTTTTGTCATTTTAAAAAAATAGTTGTGCAGAACATTACATTCGCTATAATCAAGTTAACAACAATAGAAAGTAGCGGTTGAATGAGAACTTATAATGAAAAGATAAGCATTTATCATGGAATGGCATCGACATTGACGCTGAATACAACAGCAAACTATATTCCGATATTTTCGATGGCAATTTTAGGAGCGACCAATTATCAGGTAGGGTTAATTAGCTCAATTCCGCCCTTGATCACATTATTAATGACAGTGCCAGCTGCGATTATGCTCAATAAAGCGGCGGAACAGAAGAAGCTTGTTGCCTTTTCAGTATTGATGGCAAGGCTTGTTTTTATGCTGTTAATTTTTATTGCCTATATTCCACAATCCATTGCATCATGGGCATTATTAGCACTAATTGCACTGATGAGCATTCCGAACACAATGGCTAATATGGGCTGGCAGGCATTGATTGGCAATATGATTGAGGACAGAAGGCGCGGGCAATTTTTCAGTGACCGCAATCGGCTGTTAACAATCGTAGGACTGATTTCAACATTGACAATTGGCATTATTATGCGTGATGCAACAACGAACACCTTAGCCTATCAGCTGCTCTTTGGATTAGCCTTTTGCTTTGGTTTATTGGAGGTTTATTTTTTGTTGAGGCATGAGGAAGGAACACCTGTGCAGCAAAAGGAACATAAGAAAGCGATGAATTGGGCAATTTTCAAAGACACAAATTATGTCCGCTTTTTATTGGTGGCATTAATTTTTAATTTCGGCTGGCAAATGGCATGGGGACTTTTTAATATTTACAATGTGCGCTATGCAGAGGCGACGATTTTTTGGATTAGTATGTTTAGTGCTGCCAATATGCTTGCACAAATTTTTTCCTTCCCATTATGGCGTAAATGGGCTGATAAGTATGGCAATATGCGCGTCTTTGTATGGGTAGCCTTCGGAATGGCTGTTGCTCCATTTGCGATGGCATTGTCAACAAACCTTATTTATTTAACATTGATGTCCGTGCAATCGGGCTTATTCGTATCAGGTACAGTTTTAATTTTATTTAACTTACTGTTGGAAAATTCGCCAAAGGAAAACCGTACATATTGCATCACCAGCTATAATGTATTGCTAGCAATTATCGCCTTTATTGCACCACAAATTGGTATTTGGCTACTCGAAGCATTTACGATGACAACTGCGATGAATATTAGCACGATTGTTCGATTGGCTGGAGCCTTTGGATTCTTGTATGTATGGATGACAAGCAGGGGTCGTGGAGCATTGTAATAAAACAACAAGGCTGTACTTCTGTGACGAATGGTCGTAGAAGTACAGCCTTTCTACATTTGAATGGTTATCTTCGCTACTTCTGTTTTGATGGTGTCCTTTGAAGGATAGTAATAATTAAAATTACTAAGCCAGCTACACCGATAAGCACGGCCATAAAATGATAATCTAAAGACATGAGTAAGATATAGAGCAATCCAATTACACCTAGTAAAATTGGATTGCTTAAGCCCTTTTGTTCTTTGTTTCGTTCAAGATAGGCTATTACAAATAGGAATAAAGAGGCGAGCAACAGGGGTATGTATATTAAATCCAAGAAATTCACCTCATTTTTTGTAATTAGCTCGATAGTTTATAGTGCTGAGAATGACAAAAATGAGTGAGGCACCTAAATAAAAAATAAAGCTAGTTTTATAGAAAAGTATTATAGAAACTGTGAGCAATAGAGTATTGATTGACCTTTATTTTATAGAGAGTACATATGGGTTAATACTGTAATATAACTTAATAGAACTATCCTCATTTTAACACTGTATATAGCGCCTTCACAATTGCGTGATTCCGCATAAAATGCATGTGGAATTATGCAATTAGAGTACCTCTAATTTTAAAAATAATGAAAATAAATCCTGAATTATAGACTATTGTACTTGATGTGATTATGAGACAATGTTACTATAACTTCTGAGTAAGCGGGGTGATAAAGTTGGTATACAAAAATAAAATATTTGAGAAAATGAAGGCAATTGTTCTATCAGCTAATTTAGATCATAACTTTCAAGCAGCTTTATTAAGGTACATAAGCGAAAAGCAAGATTCTTCAATGGACTTTGGGGAGCTTTGTATTTTTCATTATCAGGCTTTTGCACAGCAAGCAAAAGTGGATGAAGATATTATTGCTATTGCTGCCGCTGTTGAGCTATTAATATTGAGCTTTGATATAATAGATGATTTGCAGGATGGGGATGCGGATTATTTGTGGTGTCAAGATCCGGCGATGGGCATGAATGCTGTTTTAGCTATGCTCTTTTTAACAGTCAAATGCCTTCAAGAAAGCACATTTTCACATAAGGAACAAGCAATTCAGCTGCTGCATGAATTTGCGTTAAAAAGCATTAACGGGCAGTACTTAGATATTAAAAATCAAGGACAAGACGAAGCATCTTATTTAAAGATGATTGAAACGAAATCCGGTGCGTTAATTGCATTAAGTAGCTCGATTGGCGCTACGCTAGCGACTGGTAAAATGGATGAAAGCATCATTCAATATTCCACGTATATTGGTGTCGTTCAACAAATATTAAATGATATTCACGATTTGAAAACATGGGGCAAGAAAAATGATATGTTGAATCGTAGATTTTCTTTACCAATCATTTATTTAATGGAACAGCCAGAGGCATATGCTGATATTTTAAAAAAGTATTACAATGATATGGCAATGGAAATTGACAGTGCTTATTTTGAAAATATTTTGTTAGAAAGTGGCGCAATCCGTTATGCACTTGCGCTAAAAAATGTGTTTAAATATAAGGCGTTAGATTTAATAGAAACGATGCCATTCAGCAGTATAGATAAGGAGCATTTAAAAGCATTAGTAGAATAGGAGAATTTATGATAGTTAGCAAAGTAATTAACCGTTTAAAGAATGAATAGTTTTAATAATATACAAAAATTTCTATATTAGTTGAATATACATACTAAATAGCCATCTATCCTGTTTTTTAGGATAAATGGCTATTTAGCATCTTAATCATATATTAGCATTTCTAAAAAGCTTGAAATATAGTAAGTAACACGAAAAAGAATATACCGAGTAACAGGAGATGAATGTATTCATAATCTCCCAAATAGCGGTTAATTACTAGCACCCACATATCTTTGTTATAATAAAATAACAATGCATTTTACATAGTTCATTCTTTTCTCTTGTACCCCCTACTGAATACTATATAGCCTTCTCCTTTGTAGTGACAATTGCATGATTTCGCTGCGGTATGTGTAATATTCAGTATAAAATAGATGAGAGAAAGTTAAAATGAAGGGAGAACAATCGTGATAAAAGTAAGTATCATAATGGTTTTAACTGGGATTGTGTATATGGTCACCCGAAAATACAAAATCGGAAATCCTCTATATTTGACTGTTGTAATGGGTGTTATGCTGATTATGGGGTCATGGGTCATTGATTAATACATAGATAGATTATGATAAGTTTGAAAGGAAAGAGAGCAAAATGATAAATCGAAATACCATCATTTTTAGCATCATCTTCTTATCCACATTTTTATTTTTCAATGATATGTTTAGTTATCATGCTAGTATTGTCAGTTTGCTTTTTCGTATAGGTTTTTCTTTATTTTGGCTTTCCATTATTCATTTGTTAAATACCCCAACCTATAATAAAGCTAAATAAAAGCCTGAGGAAGCATCGTTGTTTTCTCAGGCTTTCTATTTAAGGCTGTTGTGAGATTTTACAATATTCATATTTTTTATTAACGTTAGCTTCACAAAACTCCTTTACACTTACAAATAGATGAACAGAGTTTGAGGAGGAAAAGGAAATCATGAAAAAATACGCATCATTGTTTTTGGCAAGTACAATCGCTTTATCAGCAGTTAGTATTCCACAACAGGAGGTACAAGCTGCTGAAGTAGCAAAGCCTAAAAATGTCATTATGCTTGTGATGGATGGCAGTAGCAATAATGCGGTGACGCTAGCTCGCTGGTATAAAGGCGAAAAATTAGCAATGGACGAAATTTTAACAGGGGCTGTCCGCACGTATTCAGCAGAATCAGCCATTACAGACTCTGCACCAGCAGCAACAGCGTTAGCAACTGGACATAAATCAAATGATAAATATATTGGTGTACTGCCATCTGTAGTTAATTCACCTGGTCTGGAGCAAGTTGCTGAGGAAGATGCATTTAAACCTGTAGCAAATGTGCTTGAAGGTGCAAAACAGCAAGGAAAGGCGACTGGCTTAATTTCTACTTCTGAAATTCAGCATGCAACACCAGCGGGCTTTTCTGCACATGCGAAAAATCGTAGCCAATATGATGATATTGCTGAGCAACAAGTTTATCAAAATATCGATGTTGTGTTAGGTGGCGGCTATGATTCATTAGTTCCTGGTGAATTGGAGCAAGCCTCTGCTGCATTTAAATTAGGTTCAGTAAAAAATGTGCGCAAAGACGGCGAAAATTTATTAGATGTATTAAAGGATAAAAATTATGCTTTTGTACAAACGCGTGATGAATTATTAAATACAAATGCCTCTAAAATTTGGGGTAGCTTTGCACCAAGCGCTCTTGCCTATGACTTTGATCGTGCAACAACAAAGCCCTCTGAGCCGACATTAGCTGAAATGACCAATAAGGCAATCGATACATTGAAAAAGGATGAGGACGGCTTCTTCCTATTTGTTGAAGGCAGTAAAGTAGACTGGGCTGCACATGCAAACGATACAATCGGGATGATTAGCGATATTTTATCATTTGATGATGCGGTAAAAGAGGCAGTGGAGTTTGCGAAGGAAGATGGCAATACTTTGGTTATTGCGGTAACAGACCATGGCAACAGCGGTATTACAATGGGGAACCTCAACACATCAGGCACATATTCAAGTATCCCAGTTTCTGCATATATTGACCCATTGAAAAAGGCGACAATGACAATTGAAGGTGCTTTAAGCCAATTAAAAGAAGACCGTTCAAACTTAGCAGAAGTAGCAGCACTTTATGGATTAGATGAATTGACAGAGGAAGAACTGGCAATACTACAAAATGCTGAAAACTTAGGCAACGCAATGGTTAAAATGTTAGCGAATCGTGCAAATATCGGCTATACAACAGGCGGACACACAGGTGACGATGTATTCCTATATTCATTCGGACCTTCGAAAGTAGCAGGATTAGTAGAAAACACAGATTTAGCACATGCCATGGCAGAATTTATGGGCTTTGATTTAGCGACATTAACAGACGAGCTATATGTACCCGCAACAAAAGCTCTTACGGAAAAAGGCTTTACAACAAAAATTGATTTAACGGATAAAGAAAACCCAGTATTTATTGCGCAAAAAGCTGATGTAACAGTGAAAATTCCAGTAAATAAAAATACAATGATTTACGAGAACACAGCGACAAATAATAAGAAAACACATACATTCGATACAATCAATGTGTACAATGGTGCTGATTTCTACATTTCGCAAAAGCTTTTACAGGAGATTAAGTAAACAACAAAGAGGGCGTCCGAAAAGTCATTTTAATATGGTCCCTTAGTCAAGGACAAATGTAAAAAAGGGTTTAGGCTGCCAAGAGATGGTTTCTGTATTGTACAGGAGCCATCTTTTTTAGGTTCCATTGATAGCGATAATTATTGTAGTAGACCATGTAGTGATCGATTTTAGCACGTACCTCGTCTAACGTTTTGGCCATGCTGAAATCAACCTCGTCTTTTAAGTGTCCGAAGAAGGATTCTTGTGGGGCATTATCCCAACAGTTACCTCGACGTGACATCGATTGACCAAGTTTGTAGTGCTTTAAAAGCTTTTGGAATTTAGGGCTTGTATAATGAACACCTTGATCGGAGTGGATGAAAGCATCTGGCTGGAGCTTTACACGTTTATTACGGAAGAGTTTTTTCACCGTTGTTGTGGCGATACCTAGCGTAATACGGTCTGATACATGATACGCTAAAATTTCATTCGTTGAGCCGTCTTTTATGGTCGATAAATAAGCCATCGTTCCGTTGTATGGAATATAGCTGATGTCTGTTAGTAATACTTTACCTGCCACACCTTGTTTGAATTCACGGTTTAATAAATTCGGCACCACGCGATGTTCTTTCGTTGCTTTCGCCATTTGTTTATAGGGATTCGGTTTACGATGTGGGCAAACGACGCCATATTTACGCATAATACGCTGGATTTTCTTTCGGTTCATGACGAGATCAAAATCTTGTTCAAGCGTCATTTTAATCGAGCGTGAACCTTTCTTATAACCACGACGCTTAAAGGCTTTTAAGATCTGGTCGCGTGCTTCTTCATCTCGTTTTTCCTTTACAGCTCGTGCTTCTTCTGTCTCTAAAAAGCGATAATAGCCTGAACGAGAGACGTTTAAAAGCGTACAAAAATACGTCACCATGCGTTTAAATGGAAACTGCTTAAGCGTATCTGCAATGAGTTGAAATACTTTACGTGCGCTTTGTTTTTGACTGTCGCTGAGCAGCCTCCTTTCGGTCACTTCGAGCTTTTTTAGTAGCTCGATTTGTCCTTCTAATAATTCAATACGAGCCGCTTGTCTTTCTACCATTTCTGTCATGGTTAATTCACGCTGTAACGGTCTGCCTGAGCTCGTTTTTCGCGTATCTGTCAGACCAATTAATCCATTTTGATCATACGCTTTTCGCCAACGTGAAGAAGCTTGTTCAACACGCTTCATCCCGAGCACTTCGATATCAAAGCCATATTCGCTAAAGATCTGTCTTGGTGTTTTACCAGCCAAATACTCATCGATAAATTGGCTTTTAAATGTATCTGCGTACGTAATTGTTCGTTCGGTTACTTTGACTACATGTGGATTCTGTTGTAGTTGTTCCATCTGTTTTGGTGAAAATAATTGTTTACTCATCGTTGTTGTCCGTCCTTTAGTTGCTTGAGAATCAAGTATATAAAAAATACCTGTGAAGTGCACACTCTTTTTCAAGTGTCCACTCCACAGGTACCATATTATTTTGGGCCGCTCCTTTTTATATTTAGAGAAGGCTGTTTTCATTTGTAAATAAATGAGTGTGACGCTGGCAAAAATCAAAAAACTTTTCAACATGAGCCCTACTTGTTTTCAATCAATCTATTTTTTATTAAGAGGAAGCCACCATATATACCTAGTGCTACTTGAATAGCTCCATAAATCCTGACAAACACATTGGAATGTTCGAGAACGCGTGTTAGCCCATTAGAAATTAACATGGCTGAAAATAAGACAATCATAAGCTTCATATAACCGTTCATTGCTCTATTTCTCCTTACTAATTAAAGTGATACTTTGCTACTTATCCCTATCAAGTAACAACTTACTTTGCATTTTTATTAATAAATTCCCACTTATAAGAATAAGCAGTATGATAACTAACCATCTACTATATTCGTGAAATTGCTGAAATAAGAAGTAGCTAACAAGGGGAATAAAAGCAATAAAGATATCCACTAGCATACTTAAAAATTTTATATTTTGTGCATTATTTTTCGCAAGGCGGTTATTAATAAACATATAAATGAACCAAATAGCTAAAACAAAAAAGTAGTGTTTAGCTGGTGTTTGTGTAACGCTGGCAAGATAAAAGCACGATATTGTTGCGATTAAAAAGAACACCTTGACGATGAACGTCATTTCACTTTTCTCCTGTAGGTAGCAGTATAGGGATAGTATAAGATAGTGCCAATACCCCTTTATTCATTTTTTGCCCTTCGTTTATAGATAATGCCATTAATCAACAACCAAGTTCCTAACACCATGGACAAGGTAAAAGATGTTTTATTAACTTCTGTTTTTAATAAAATTGCCACAAAATTATTTAAAAATATAATTGCACATAAAATAAAAAATAAATTAGCTCTTCCATTATTACTCATGACTGTTCTTTCTTTCGTTTACTTTTTTACGAGTGTCGTTGACATACCATAAAAAGAAGCCTGACGATAATGCTAAAACAAAGGGTGACCAATTAAATCTTCCATCTAAAATTGCTGTATATAAAGTTCCCGTTATACCGAACATACAGATGATTGTTAATGTAATCATCACTTTTTTATCTTCCATCTATAAAACCTCCCTTATTCCCCATTGTAAAGTTAAGGAAATAAAAAAACAATTGCGTGATTCCGCATAAAAATGATGCGGTGTCTATAGTAGGAATAATCTAGCATCTGTAAAAAATTGTGTTATTCTAGCAATGAGACGAGTTTTTAAGGAGGAAGTAAGAAAAGATGTTTTTCAAAACAAGTGATCATAAGATTAAATATGCGAATAACGCTTATTGGTGCACTTTTGTATTTTGGGGAGGCGTATTACTGATAAATTCCTTTTCACAGCATTTTTATGACAAAAGGCTATTAGCAAATGACTTTTTAATATTGATTATAGGATTAACTTTATTTTTTATAGTTCATTTTTTATCTAAATTATTAGATGCTTTATCTAGCTCTAACAATTAGAGAATGATACATACAGGACAAAATCACCAACAAAGGACACTGAGCAATTTCTATGGTAGAATAGGCTAGAATTGCATAAGTAGATAAAACTAAAAGGGTGAACATAGATGAAATTGATTATTGGTTTAGGCAACCCTGGCAAGCAATATGCGCATACACGTCATAATATTGGCTTTGATGTGATTGATGCATTAGCTGAAAAATGGGGAGCACCATTAAATCAAACGAAATTTAATGGCATGTATGCGACGCTGCACCGTCCAGAAGGTAAAGTAATGTTGTTAAAGCCGTTAACATATATGAATTTATCGGGGGAATGTGTGCGTCCGATAATGGATTATTTTGATATTGCCGTAGAGGATATTATCGTCATTTATGATGATTTAGATTTAGAAACAGGTAAGCTGCGTTTACGTCAAAAGGGAAGTGCTGGTGGACATAATGGGATTAAATCATTAATTCAGCACTTAGGAACGCAGGATTTTAATCGTATTCGTGTTGGCGTGAATCGCCCACCAGCAGGCATGAAGGTAGCAGATTATGTACTATCAAAATACTCGCAGGACGAACGACCGATTATGGACGATGCGATTAAAAAATCTTGCGATGCTGTGGAATTGGCGTTAACGAAAAAGTTTTTAGATGTAATGAATGTCTTTAACGGTGCATAAATAAACAACAGAAAGTCTATACTTTGAATACAGATATGTATTTGAAGGAGGACTTGCCTTGTCAGTTCGTTATCGTTGTAGACATTGTGAAACAGAGATTGGGACATTGCCATTTGATGCGGATGAAACAATTCGTAAGCTTCATCAATTTGAAATTGGTGAAGTGGATGATTATGTGGAAAGGGACGAGTGCGGAGATACAACAGTGCATTGTATATGTGAGCACTGTGAAGACTCCTTAAGGCAGTTTCCTGATTATCACGCATTAAAAAAATGGCTGCAATAAAATAATAAACTTAAGCTGTCCGAAAAGTAGATGGATTTCTATTTTTCGGACAGCTACTTGTACTTTTATTGAAATATTTACCTATATGCGAAAATTAAGGGCTCTACGAAAGGAGGCTTTGCTATGGAAGTTTTTCATCAATTATTCTCGCAAGATAAGCATATAAATGCATTTTTACAGCAAGTAACGAAGGACCGTCAAGCAAGCCAATTAGTAACAGGCTTAACAGGTGGCGCTAGGCCAGCATTGTTACAAGCCGTTTATTTAGAAACAGGGCGACCGTTGTATGTGTTAGCGCCAAACTTATTGCAAGCACAAAAACTAGTGGATGATTTAACAGCACTTGTTGGAGAGGAGGAGGTGCACTATTACCCAGCCGAGGAGTTTATTGCAGCAGGGATGTCTGTAGCATCCCCAGAGCTTCGAGCACAGCGAATTACGACACTTGACTATTTAGTTAATCATAAGCGTGGCATTTATATTATTCCTGTTGCAGGTATGCGCAAAATGATGACGCCAATGAATATATGGCAGTCACATATATTGCATACAGCAGTCGGCGAGGAAATTGTCATTGAGGAATGGCTGAATCAGCTTGTGACAATGGGGTATAGTCGCAGTCAAATGGTGACAACACCAGGCGAATTTGCAGTGCGTGGAGGAATTTTAGATATTTATCCGCTCGATGCAGAGGCACCAGTTCGTATCGAGTTATTTGATACAGAGGTAGACTCAATTCGAACATTTTCAGCAGATGACCAGCGCTCAATTGATAAGCTGAGCAGTGTACGCATTCTACCAGCAGCAGAATTGCTGTTAAATGCAGAGCAGCGCGTACAGCTCGCAGTTCGTTTAGAGGAAGCGCTAGCAAATAGCTTAAAAAAAGTAAAAAAGCAGGAAATTCAAGAGCTGCTTTACCAATATATTCAACAAGATATTGCGTTATTGAAGGATGGAAATTTGCCTGATACTGTCGCAAAGTATGGCTCATTATTGTTTGAGCAGCAAACATTTTTAGGTGATTATTTTGCACAGGATGGTATCGTCTTTTGGGATGAGCTTGGGCGCATTCAAGAAGTAGCAGATGCATGGGAGCGCGAGGAGACGGAATGGTTTTTATCGTTAATTGAAGAGGGCAAAATGCTGCATGATGTAAAGCCATCGTTCACATTAAAAGAAATTGATGCGATGCTCACATTACCAAACTATTATTTTGCGTTATTCACAAGAACGTTTTCAGGCTTCAAGTTTAATAAAACAGTGAACTTTTCTTGTAAGCCGATGCAGCAGTTTCATGGGCAAATTGCTTTGCTGCAATCAGAGCTTGGGCGTTGGCAGCAGGAGAAATATACTATTTTATTTGCAGCAGAAGGCAAAGAGCGTCTTGCAGCGATTCAGCGTACATTGGAAGACTATCAAATTCATGCACAGCTAGGATTAGGGCAAGGAGCAGGCATTTATTTAATTGATGTCGCATTAACGAATGGCTTTGAGCTACCACTTCAAAAAATAGCGGTTGTAACAGATGACGAGCTATTTAAGCAGCAGACAAGAAAACGAGCACGCTCACAAAAAATGTCCAATGCAGAGCGCATTAAAAGCTACTCGGAAATTCAGCCTGGCGATTATGTTGTGCATGTGCATCACGGTGTAGGGAAATATATCGGTATTGAGACACTCGTTGTTGGTGGTCAGCATAAAGATTATTTGCATATTCGCTACAGAGCAGACGATAAGCTCTATGTATCTGTTGACCAAATCGACTTAGTGCAAAAATTTGTTGGGTCAGAGGACAAGGAGCCGAAGCTACATAAGCTAGGTGGACCAGAATGGAAAAAGGCAAAGGCGAAGGTGGCTTCTGCGGTACAGGATATTGCAGATGATTTAATTAAGCTTTATGCAAAACGTGAGGCAGAGAAGGGCTTTGCTTTCTCTCCTGATTCAGATGACATACGTGCATTTGAGGATTTATTCCCTTATGAGGAAACAGAGGACCAGCTGCGCACAATTATTGAAGTGAAGCGCGATATGGAGCGTGAGCGACCGATGGACCGTCTTGTTTGTGGTGACGTTGGCTACGGTAAAACGGAGGTAGCGATTCGTGCGGCATTTAAAGCGATTCAGGATGGCAAGCAGGTTGCCTTTTTAGTGCCAACAACGATTTTGGCACAGCAGCATTTTGAAACGATGCAGCAGCGCTTCGAAGAGCAAGCTATTAATGTTGGCTTATTAAGCCGTTTCCGCACGAAAAAGCAGCAAACGGAAACAATAAAGGGCTTGCGCAATGGAACAGTTGATATGGTAATTGGCACACATCGCATGTTATCAAAGGATGTTGTTTATAACGATTTAGGATTGCTGATTGTGGATGAAGAGCAGCGCTTTGGTGTAACGCACAAAGAAAAAATTAAGCAGCTCAAAACAAATGTCGATGTGCTGACATTAACAGCTACGCCGATTCCACGTACATTGCATATGTCGATGGTTGGTGTGCGAGATTTATCTGTTATTGAAACACCACCACAAAACCGCTTCCCTGTGCAAACATATGTTATGGAGCATAACGGAGCGCTTGTGCGTGAGGCAATTGAGCGAGAAATGGCGCGCGGTGGGCAAACGTTTTATTTATATAATCGTGTAGAGGATATGGCTCGCCGTGTTGAGGAAATTCAAATGCTAGTGCCAGAAGCACGTATCGGCTTTGCACATGGTAGAATGACAGAATCAGAGCTAGAGGCGACGATTTTGGAGTTTTTAGAGGGGGAATACGATGTGCTTGTTACAACAACAATTATTGAAACAGGTGTCGATATTCCAAATGTTAATACATTAATTGTGCATGATGCCGATCGTATGGGGCTGTCACAGCTTTATCAATTGCGTGGACGTGTTGGACGCTCAAATCGTGTCGCATATGCTTATTTCATGTATCAGCGCGACAAAGTGCTGACAGATGTGGCAGAGCAGCGCTTACAGGCGATTAAAGAATTTACTGAATTGGGCTCAGGCTTTAAAATTGCGATGCGCGATTTATCAATTCGTGGAGCAGGAAACTTATTAGGTGCACAGCAGCACGGCTTCATTGATGCAGTCGGCTTTGACTTATATTCACAAATGTTAGAGGAGGCAATTGTCGAGCGTCAAACAGGTGTGAAAAAGGAAGAGAAGCCAGACGTCGAAATTATTTTGCATACAGAGGCATATATTCCTGATGCTTATATTCCAGATGGCTATCAAAAAATTCAAATGTATAAGCGTATTAAAGCGATGGAGCATGTCGAGGATTATGTAGAAATTATTGATGAAATGCAGGATCGCTTCGGTGATGTACCAACAGAAACGGTGCGCTTACTACGCATTGCGCGCATGAAGGTATGGGCTTTAGCAGCAGGCGTTGAGTCAATTAAAGAAAAGCAGGGCGTGATTTCCATTCATTTATCAGAGCAAGGTACAGCGCAAGTAGATGGTGGAAAAATTGTTTCTGAATCAATGAAATACGAGCGCGCAACAGGCTTCAGCATGGATGGCGTGAAGCTGACAATAACAATCGACAGCAAGCGCTGTAACAAGCATTTGCCATTTGATGTATTAGAAGGCATGATGCAAATTATTGCCGAGGCAATAAAAGAGCCTGTGGAGCAGTGATATTGAAAACATTATAGAGGTTAAAAAATATGGCAGTTGGAAAAGTTCTCTCTTTTCCAACTGCCAAAATTTTTTGGTTGAGCTTGCATACATTTCAACATTTTACACCATACTAGGAAAAAGCATAGTTTGAATTTGTTGAAAGTGAGGCAATTAATAATGAAAGCAACAGGAATTGTACGACGTATTGATGATTTAGGACGAGTTGTTATTCCGAAAGAAATTAGACGCACGATGCGTATTCGCGAGGGAGATCCGCTTGAAATTTATACAGACCGAGAAGGCGAAGTAATTTTAAAAAAATACTCACCAATTAATGATTTAGGTGAATTTGCACAGGAATATGTAGAATCGCTTTATGAAACGTTTGGCACACCTGCACTAATTAGTGACCGTGATGAAGTCATTGCGATTGCAGGTGCCTCGAAAAAGGAGTATGTCAATCGTAGACTATCTGCCTTTGCAGAGGACTGCTTGAAATCTCGTAATACGACGCTCGAAAAATTGGAAACAACTTTGGAAATTGTACCAGGACAGTTTGAGCAGGTAAAGTCTTACTGTATCGTACCAATCGTTAACAATGGCGATATTATTGGAGCCGTTTATTTATTTTCCAAGGCACACTTTATCGGTGAAGTCGAACAAAAAGCAGCGGAGCTAAGCGCAACATTTTTAGCGAAGCAAATGCAGCATTAATTCCAAAGCCACTGGATGCAGCGAATGAGCTCATTTGGTGGTTTTTTGTTATGCGGTGCCAGGCACACACACAATTCTCACACAATTTCGAGGCGCAACTTCTCCTGAGCAAAACAGTCCTTCTACGAGAGCTGCTGTATTCATGCTATACTGTAGGCACTCGTATAGATGAGGAAGGGTTGTAACGATGACGCAATATGGAATGAAAAAATATATGAGAGGTGCGCTTTTATTGACGCTAGCAGCACTTTTAGTAAAAGTGCTGAGTGCGGTTTATCGCGTGCCTTTTCAAAATTTAGTTGGGGATGAAGGGTTTTACGTTTATCATCAAGTGTATCCCTTTATTTCATTTTTTGTTGTATGGACATCTGGTGGCTTTGCCGTAGCGATTTCGAAAATGCTGGCAGATACGACGGATGTAAGTGTACGACGGGCAATTTCTAAAGTTATTTTTAGCTATTTAACAGTTCTTTCTGTTTTGTTTTTTAGTTTATTATTTTTTGGTGCACAGACATTGGCACAATGGATGGGTGATGACAAACTAGAACCGTTATTGCAGACGGGCGCATTTGTGACACTTTGTATGCCGACACTTGCTTTATTAAAGGGAGCTTTCCAAGCCAAGGGTGTAATGGAGCCTGTTGCTTATGCACAGGTGTTTGAGCAATTGATTCGTGTCTTCGTCATTTTAGGTGGCACATTGTTAGTGATGCAAACATCGAAGTCGATTTATGCAGCAGGCAATATGGCGGTGTTGGGTGCGGTAGTCGGGGAAATTGCAGGCATAGCACTTCTGCTCATCTATATGCGTAAACAATTTGAGCCTGTGCGACATGCTACAAAAATAAATGCATGGCCGATTATTAAAGATGTAACATTGTTTAGCTTAAGTGTCAGCTTAAGCAGCTTAATGCTATTAGGCTTTCAGCTAGTGGATTCCTTTACGGTTTATACAGCGCTGCTAGAGCAAGGAATGCTGACGGAGCAGGCAATGGCACAAAAGGGAATTTATGATCGAGGGCAGCCACTTGTCCAGCTAGGTGTCGTGATTGCTTCATCGCTATCGTTAGCCATTGTGCCACTCATTGCGCAAAAAGTAAAAACAGCGGGGCGGGGAGCAATTCCATTTGTACAGCTGACATATCGTACAGCACTATTATTTGGAACGGCAGCCGCACTCGGATTAGTTATTACGATGCCATATGTCAATGAGCTGCTATTTACAACAACAGACCTATCAACGGTTTTAATGGTTGTGGTTGTGCAAATTATTCCGTTTTCAATTATTTTAACATTCACAGCGATTTTGCAAGGCTATGGAAAATTGAAAGTACCTGCATTGATAGTGATTGCAGGCTTTATTGTAAAATGGCTAGGCAATATATGGTTGCTCCCGCTCATTGGCATTAGTGGTGCAGCATTCGCCAGTGATTTTGGCTTGTTCCTTAGTGCGATTTTCCTTATGCTATATGTAAAGCGAATTGTCAATGTTCGATTAGCACCGAATGCCTTTTACAAGACGCTTGCACTGGCAAGCATGGCGATGATTGTAGTAGTAGAGGCGAGTGCTTTTATTTGCTCCATATTGCTTAGTGCAGTAGATGGGCGTATGCAGGCTGCGATGATGAGTGTGATTTTAATTTCAGTAGGTGCAGCTACGTTTATGACGATACTTGCGAAAAGCCGTGTACTAAAGGAAAAGGAATGGTTTTTAATTCCATTTGGTCGTCGGATGGCACTATACCAATTGTGGCTGAATCAAAGAAAGTAGGAAAAATGATGAATGAATTAACAGTAATCGGCTTAGGCGCAGCTGATTTTGAGCAGCTCCCACTAGGCATTTATAAAAAATTAACAAAAGCTCAAAAGCTATATGTACGCACGCTCGATCATCCTGTTATCAAGGATTTGACAGCGGGAGGTATCGAATTTCATAGCTTCGATGCTATTTATGAAAAGCATGATACATTCCAGCCTGTTTATGAGGAAATCGCTACATATTTAATGGAAGCAGTACAGCATGAGCCGATATTATATGCAGTACCAGGACATCCGCTTGTTGCAGAGCAAACGGTACAGCATTTAATTGAGGCAGCCCGCAATGGACAAATTGCGTTGAAAATTGAGGGGGGACAAAGCTTCCTCGACCCAATTTTTACTGCACTGCAAATTGATCCAATCGAAGGCTTTCAATTATTAGATGGCACAAACTTGACGATGGATGAACTGAACATGCGTCAGCATATTTTAATTGCACAAGTATATGATGAGTTCAGTGCCTCAGAGGTCAAGCTCACATTAATGGAGAAGTATCGCGATGATTATCCTGTGACGATCGTGACAGCAGCAGGCTCATCTCAGGAAAAGTTAGTGACGGTACCACTATACGAGTTAGACCAAGCGGCAGAGCTGAACAATTTGACAACCGTCTACGTGCCACCTGTAACAACAGACGAGGATGCACTGCGTGATTGGACGACATTGCGCCGTATTATTGCGGTATTGCGCGGACCAAATGGCTGTCCTTGGGATCGCAAGCAAACACATGAATCATTGAAAAAATATTTAATTGAGGAAACACATGAGTTTTTAGCGGCTGTTGATTCGGAAGATGATTTCGCAATGGTCGAGGAGCTAGGCGATGTCCTGTTACAAGTATTTTTACATGCGCAAATTGGTGAAGATAACGGCTATTTTAATTTAGAGGAAGTGCTGGCATCAGTTAGCGAAAAAATGATTCGTCGTCATCCACATGTTTTCGGCGATGTATCAGCAGAGGATGCCGATGCAGTTGTAGCAAATTGGGAGGCAATTAAGCGTCAGGAAAAGGGTGAGTCAGAGGAGCCGCTTTTAGCAGGCGAATACCGTGTAGACTCATCATTGCAAACATCTTATAATTACCAAAAGAAGGCGGCATCTGTTGGCTTTGACTGGCCAAATGCTGATGATGCATGGGACAAATTTGCGGAGGAATGGCAGGAATTCCGCAAAGAGATTACAGAAGGCTCAGCAAATTCACGCCTTGATGAATTCGGTGATGTCTTATTTACATTAGTGAATATTGCACGCTTCTATAAAATTTCCCCAGAGGAAGCAATGATTCATGCAAATGAAAAATTTGCCCGTCGCTTTGGCTATGTGGAGCAGCAAGTAAAGGCGAGTGGACAAGATTTCACAGCATTCACGTTAGAACAATTAGACGCCTTTTGGAATGAGGCAAAAAAGCAGGAAAAGGGAGAATAATTATGCGATTAGATAAATTTTTAAAAGTATCAAGATTAATTAAACGCCGTACGCTAGCAAAGGAAGTTGCAGTACAAGGGCGTATTACAATTAATGACAAAGTAGCGAAGGCAAGCAGCACAGTAAAGGTTGGTGACGAGCTAGCAATCCGCTTCGGGCAAAAAATTGTGACAGCCCGCGTTGAGCAGCTAAACGAAAATGCTCGCAAGGAAGATGCAGCAAATATGTTCACGATTTTAAAGGAAGAGCGCCTAGAAAAAATCGAGCCAGAGTTTATCGACGACGAGGACTAAGCATATGGCAGATGAAAAACAATGCCCGCTATGCGGCGGCAACAATCATTGTGGTGTTGCGAGTCAAAAAGGTGACTGCTGGTGCATGACAGCAAATTTCCCAAAGGAAATGCTATCAGAAAATCCGACAAGCTGTATTTGTGAGAAGTGCTTGGAGGAGTATAGGAAGCATAATATGTGAAAAAGTAGGCATATGTCTAGCGAATAAGTGCAATATTTTTCTCGTATTGCCTACTAGAGTAGAGGAATATTGATAGATAATACCTATGATTTTCAGGCAAAAAAATAAAGTGTATGAAACCTGCTCAAATATGCATCTGAGCAGGTTTTCCATCTTTCTCTAACAAAATTGTATCTCTCTACATGGTTGCATCGTCTTATACGCAACAAGACGAATTTGTAGAGGTGAGAAAATGGACACAGAATTATTAAAGGTTTTTGATCATCATGGAAAGCATACAGGGATAGCCACAAGAGAAGAGGTGCATAGCAAAGGACTATGGCACGAAACATTCCATTGTTGGTTTATTAGCAAAGAGGAGGATAAACATTTTCTTCATTTTCAAATGAGATGTGCTGAAAAGAAGGATTATTCGAATCTGTTAGACATAACAGCAGCAGGGTATATCAATGCAGAGGAAAATGTTGCAGATGGTATTAGGGAAGTGCATGAAGAGCTAGGCATAGATTTAGCACTAGAGGATTTAATTTATATTGGGTGTATACAGGATGAAATTATTCAAGACATCATCATTGATAGGGAATTGGCACATATATTTTTTTATAACATACCCAATCCGCTAAATTACACATTTCAAATGGAAGAAGTCGTAGGCATAATGAAGGTAGAGTTAGCGTTATTTGAACAGTTATGGTTTGGGAAAATAGAGAATATTTGCGCTACAGGTATCGTAGTAGATAAGAAGCTGAGACAAGTTGAAGTAGATAGACGAGTAGCTAAAGGTGATTTTTTACCTCATACTAATGCCTATATATCTAATGTTTTAATGGAGTTAAAAAAGATAATTGAATAACAGGGAGGTTTTGTATTGAAAAAATTACTTTCCATCACCCTATTAGTATTTGTTATCGCAATATCGGTTGTGTATTTTAAGACAGATACAGTAAAAGGCTTATTAAAGGTAGAGAGCATTTCGACAAAGTTTACTGTTGAAAAGGTAGAAGGTATAAGCTTTGAGAGCATTACAGTAACAAAGGAACAACAGGCTGAAATAGCTACATATATCGAAAACTTAAAACTGAAGAAAATAAAAAATAGCTCCTATGACATATTGGACACTGTGTATCGTATTAATTGGAATGCTTCAAATACCCTTTATCTTGTTGCGCCAAATATTATTGTTGTACCATTCAAAAGCACGCGCGGCTATCGTATAGTAAACGATGAGCAGTTTTTGAGGTATTTTGAAGTATTACTTAAGTAAGGAGTTATAACTATGCCTTTAACATTTGCACACCCGGCAGCAATATTGCCTTTTTCTCGAAGGAGTCGCTATGTTCATTTTGCCGCACTCGTTCTAGGAAGCATGGCGCCAGATTTTGAATATTTTTTAAGAGGACGACCAGGTGGGGAGATTGGGCATACATTTGCAGGCTTTCTTTACTTTAATCTTCCGTTAGTTATATGTGTGTATTGGATTTATCGTCAGTTTGTTCAGCAAAATATTTTAACGCATTTGCCTAATTTTTTGCAGGATACGACTCATTGTGAAACAGTAGGGAGTAAAGCATGGAAATCTATTGTTTTTTGTTATTCAGCATTGCTAGGGATGCTAACACATGTTGTATGGGATGCATTTACACATCGTACCGGCTTTATGGTTGAACAGCTTCTGATGCTTAATGAAACATATGGCTTACCCATTCCACTCTATAAGCTTTTACAGCATGGCAGCACCGTTATAGGGCTGACACTTATTTTAATTTATGTATGTTACAGAGCATCTGTTAGTAAAAATAAGTCAACGATTTCATTAAAACGAAAATTTGCTTTTTGGGGTGCGATAGCTGTTTTAACATTCGTATATGCCGCAATTTGGGGCATGATTGCCTATATGCCATTTACTAGCTATGGTGTATGGGTAGTGCGAGTAATTGATTCATTTTTTGTTAGTGTGTTAACGATTTGCATATTTTTGAATATAAAGAAACCAAGCTAGTTGCTTGGCTTCTTTATATTTGGTAGGTTTCCTGTCCCTTCTCATAAATAACTTTAGTTTTCTTGTTAAAATAATCTTTCGCCGATTTTAAACAGTAAAGGAATTATTGCTAATAAAGCAATACCTACAATTAATGTGGACAGGAAGAACTCACTCCACACAATCAAGCCTTTAGAAAACAGTTGATAAATAATGAGAGAATTGATTGGTATATTGAGCAATAAGCCTGTAAGAAGACCAGGTGCATAGCTTTTCATTAAAATAGTTGCCATCAAATGTGGGAAAATAGCATTGAGAATCATGGAGCCTAAAAAGCCGATGAACAGCCATTTTGCCAAATTAGACTGTGGAAAATGGCTAAAGCTAAATGCAGAGAAATAAGCGAAAAATGTAATGACAATGACAGCAAATCGAAACTCGTTTGGTGTGACGGGCTTTTGGTATTTTGAAGCCTGCTGTGACCATTTCGGTAGCCAAATGGCTTCTTCAATATTGTGCAATGTAATAGCGAGACAGAAAAGCAGTATAAGCAACATAGCTTCTACAATACCCGATATTTCTTCAGGCTAACAATTGTCAGTGCAATAAAGACAATGGCGAAGCTAGCAAGCACAGTTAAGTTTAGAGCAATATCACTCAATGCGTAGCCCTTGTACATAACGCCATTCAGCGCATCTGCCGCGTAGTAAAGGGGCATAATATGACCGATATTTTGCAGCCAGTTTGCCATGCTATCAAGCGGAAAAATGCCTGAGAAAAATATTTGCGGCACAATAACTAACGGAATAAATTGCATCATTTGAAATTCGGATGTTGCAAAGCTGGATAAGAGGGCTCCTAATGATAGTGCGACTAGTGCTACAACAATATTGATTAATAAAACAAGCCAAATCGAGCCAACATGCACAATATCCAATACATAAATGCCAAATAAAACGATAATAATTGTTTGTAAAAAGGCAAACAAGCCGTAGCCAATCATATAGCCTGCTACAATTTCATAGCGCTTAATCGGTGTTGCTAATAGGCGTTCCAATGTTCCTGATGTACGTTCTTTTAATAGCGCAATGCCAGTAATTAAAAAAACGAAAAAGAAGACGAAAAAGCCAATAAGCATCGGGCTAAATGTATCGAAAATTGTTGTATCTTTATCACCATAAGCATAATCTGCTGACAATGTGTGAGCCGCTGTTGGCTGCATGATTTGAGCTAGTTTGGCTGTCAGCATTTTTGCAGTAGATGGATTGTCATTTAATAAAGTGAGCTGGATATTTCCTTGCTCCATATTGAGCCAGCCATCATATTGCAGCTCCTTTAATTGCTGCACTGAAAAATTATCTTGCTCAATAATATGAAAATCTGTTTCCTCAAGATTGTCAATTAAGGGTGCTGTGTCATTAGAAACAACTAAAGTGATGCTTGCTTCATTGCTGTTAAAAATAAAGGACATTAATGTTAAGACAAGCAATGGCGCAAGAAATAAGAGTGCCAATGTGCGGCGATCTCGTCGCATTTGTTGTATAATTCGTGTCACAATTGCAGCAATTCTCATAGTACCTCGCCTCCAGCCTTTAAAAATACTTCATCGAAATCCTGAGCCTCGTAATGAGCTTTCAATGCTTGAGGAGTCCCTTTGGCAATAATATGTCCATCCCGCAGCATAATTAATTGGTCGCATTTCTCTGCTTCATCCATCGCATGTGTTGTCACTAAAATTGTTTTTTGCTCATCATTTTTTAGGCGAACAAGCTCTGACCAAATTTCCTTTTTTAATACAGGGTCAATGCCAACAGTCGGCTCATCTAAAATCAATAAAGGCGGATTTTGTAGCAGGGAAATCGCTAAAGATAATCTGCGCTTCATCCCGCCAGAATAATTGCCTACTTTATTGTGTAAATCATCCGTTAAACGGACAAGCTGTGCGGCATAAGCAACGCGTTCTGCTCGCTCCTGCTTAGATAGCTTGTAAAGCTTCGCAAAGAACTGTAGATTTTCTTCACCAGTTAAATCTAGATAGAGTGCATCTGCCTGTGCCATATAGCCGATATCTATCAGCAATTGGCGATGTGGTACTTGCAAACCTAAAGCTTGAATTTCCCCATTATCAGGCTTTAACATCCCCATCACCATTTTAATAAGCGTTGTTTTTCCGCAGCCTGAAGGTCCAAGTAAACCGATGAGCTGACCTTTTGGGATTGTTAAGGAAAGCGGTGCAATCACCTGTTTATGATGGAAGCTTTTGGCGACATTATTTAATGAAATAGCATAGTTCTCCATAATCTTTTCTCCCTTTCATTGAACATCGTGTTGATATGCTTTGAATTTTACGTTAGCATTTTGACAAATACAATCAACAGATTATAAGCATATGTTCAGTGAATGGAGGAGTCTTATGTCAGTACATGAAAAAATGAATTCTGAAACGAAGCAAGCAATTAAACATGCACTTATTTCACAAATTGAAATGGTAGGCTTTGAGCGCGTCACAGTAAAGGAGTTAGCATTAACAGCTAAAATTAACCGTGGTACATTTTACTTACATTACACAGATAAATTTGCAGTAATGGAGGATATACAGCAGGAGCTATTGCATCACTTAGCAGAGTGTGTGCAAAAAATTCGCTTGCTGGATGCTACACATACGATACAGGCAGGGCAATTGTATCCACCATTTGTTGAGGTTATTCACTATATAAAAGAGCAGGCGACATTTTTTCGTGTGCTGTTAGGGGAGCAAGGGAGTCCGGTCTTTAGTATTGGAGTAAAAAATATTTTTAGTGAGCAAATTTTGCAAAATTTAATCATGATACAGGCGGATAAGCTGGATATGGAGTTTTCTAAGTACTTACGTGCCTTTATTTCCTCAGCTGTTTTAGGGGTAATTCAAGAATGGCTAGCAAATGGGAATGAGCAGTTAAGTGTGGAGAAGCTTTCAATGATTCATTTTCGTCTAATGAAGTTTTTAGGAGAGATGTGGAGCTACAATTAGTAGCTCCATATTTATTAATCTGCAATGGGTTTACAAAAACGCGTATTGGCTAGTTTTATACGTCCTACATGGAAATTGTTAAATTTTAGTAATTACCCATAATTCAACAAATATATTGAGGCTTTAATTTATTTTGATGAATATTGTTATTTATATACGTATCAAGATAAGAAAAGGCAACTCAAACATAGTCTTTGTTCTGCTGTCATCTCTTATTACCCATGTTAGTGTGCATAACTATGACGGAATCCGTACCTCTCGACGTAATGTTCAATTTTCAACAAGCTACCTTCACATTGTCTACGATAGTTCCATCCCTCAAAGGAAGCAGACACTGCCCATTTTTGTTATCGTATCACCTTGATGTGTATAAAATTACTTGGACGTGCTTCACACAATTGTATGTTGGTACCTCCATTTTCATTGCTACCTTTTAATTTATATCGTTTTATTTTTTCTACGTATACTTTTTATTGTTCTAGTCTTGTATATGGCCAATTGTAATAAAGTTCATTTTTGAAATTTATTGGGGATGGATGATAAATATACTGTTCATCAATTGATATGATTTCTGGAAAATCTGCTAAGACTTCTGTCGCAGCTGTACTTAAGATGTCTTTCTCAAATTCTGATGGTTCTTCATCAAAAAAAGCTTTCCAAATTAAGTGGTTATTATTTTCTATTTTTGCGTAGACTGCTTTTGTATTTTTAGGAATAGCACAAAAAAGGGCTTTCTGAGCACTTAAGATAAGTTTGGTATTAGGTTTAATATGTTTAATGTATTTTTCATACATATCCATTTTTAAGTCACTCCTTTTCGAAAATTCATAATATACTATTTTTCTGCTATTTTCAAATAACCTTTTTTTGATATTATGACATTAAATTTATGATTAGGAGGGATAAAATGAAAAAAATAAGTGTAAAATTTTCTTTTGTAGTAATGTTTTTGCTAATTTTTTCAACTTCAGTATTTGCTCAAAGTGATATGGAGACAGTTGATGTAGAAACAACTGTTATTGAAAATGTTTCATTAGAACAAAATGTGATTGTTCAACCATTTTCTAAAGTTAATCCTTCTCTTAAAAATACTAACTTTTCTGGGTCAATAGTGAATGTTCATGGAATAAATTATCCAGGTTACATAAATGTGAATAAACAAAGGAAACATATCCCTAATACACCTGAGTATATTCCGGGAAGAAGCATTTTCCAGGGAACTGTTGATGATGCTACGGTTTTATTCTATCGTAATGCTGGAATGGGAGTAAGAGTTGATGCGTATAAAGAACGTATATCTGCTCCTGAATATATCGGTATTTATATAAAAAATGATGGCAGTGGAACCCCAGCAGCATATCCAACACGTAACGCTATAATTCATTATTCAAATACAGGAGCTCATATAGTTCCAGCAGCTCCATAAATAAAACATACTAACATTAGTAGCACAAACCATAGTCAGGATTTGTACTACTAATGTTAGCCTCTTTATTAATCTACAATGATAACCCCCATTAACGAAGCAAGCTGAACCGCTTGTGACGATGATACTTTACAACCATTTAAACTATCAATCGAAATCGTCAATGTTTCAAAATTCGATGAGCTAATGTCGATGCCTTTCAATGAAGTTTGCTCGAAATTGGCATCATTCAAATTGCAGCGAGTGTATTCAATTCCTTTAAATTTGCACTCATAAAAGTCCGAATTTGTTAAAACTGCCTCGTTAAATATCACCTTTTCTAGCTTTGCACTGTCAAATGTAACTAAATGTAAAATGCAATTGTCGAATTTAACATTGCCTAAAGAAGATGTAGGAAATTGGCTTCCTAATAGCTTACAGTTAATAAACTCTACGCGATGAATGGAGGATTTACTAAAATTTACGTTGGATAAATCGCAATTTTCAAAGCGGACATCGGTTAATTGGATATGGCTGAAATTTGTATAATTAAATTGGCAATTTTTTAATACGACTTGATCAAGTCGAACCCGTTCGACTTCCTCGTTCATAAAGGAGCTATCAATAATTTCACATCGTTCAAGCTCAGGATACTCCTCATTTAAAATAGTTGAGAAATCCCTCTTAGTTAAAGAAGAAGGAAGTTTAGGTAGATTGATTTTCATTATAAGAACCTCCAGCATTTTGAAGAAGTTGATCTATTTCATTTACAGGTAGTGGCTTGCTGAAATAAAAACCTTGTATGCTATCACAGCCAAACTGCTTTAATAAATCCCATTCCTTTTTTGTTTCAACACCCTCTGCCACAGTTTGTAAATTCAATGTTTTACCAAGCTGGACAATTGTTTGGACAATGGCAGCACTGTTTTCATTTTTGCTTATATGGCGTATAAATTGGCGATCAATTTTAATTTGCTGGACAGGGAGATTTTGCAAATAAGCAAAGGATGAGTAGCCTGTACCAAAATCGTCAATTGAAATGGGGAAGCCCATTGCTCTTAGCTCAGCCATTCGATTTCTTGCAGCATCGCGGTCTTCAATCGCCACATTTTCTGTAATTTCTAATATCAAGCTTTGTGGTGCTATACCAGCTGATTGTGTGCATTGTAATAAATATGCAGGCAAGTTAGCAGAAAGGAAATGCACGGGTGATAAATTAATGGACAAGCTTAAATGCTCCTTGCCTTCAGCATGCCATTTTTTGAGTTGTGCAATCGCTTCTTGAATAACCCATTCTCCAATTAATTTAATAAGCCCTGTTGATTCAGCTAAGTTAATAAAATTGATAGGAGGAATAAGCCCACGCTCTGGGTGCTGCCATCTAATCAATGCTTCAAAGCCTTCTATTTCCCCCGTTTTACAGCACACTTGCGGCTGATAAAATAATTGAAATTGCTTTAAGTCGAGCCCTTTTTGTAAGTTCATTTCAGATAAAAGATTTTCTTTCATAGATTTGTGCATTGACGGTTGATAAAATCCGATTGCTTTACGAGATTTTTGTTTTCGTGCATGCTCAAGTGCAATTTGCGCGACCTGCAAGCCGTCCTTGACATTGTCTACATCAGCAGGATAATAAGCAGCGCCATAGCTAAATGTTATATAGACTTCCTGCCCTTTAATAATCATCGGTTCTTTTAAGGCATTTGTAATTTTTTTATTTAGGAACGGCTTGTCCTTATGCGCAAGCGGTACATATATGACGAAATGATCGAAGCCAATGCGAGCGATGATTGCTGGTTCAGGAAATGCGCAATATAGACGCTGTGCGAAGTTTACTAGCACTTCTTCTCCACCTTCATGGCCAAGTACACTACGGATATTTGTAAATTGATCTAACGTCATATAAATGAAAATGCCGAGCTCATCTTGAGCTAAATATTGGTCTACTTTTTTATAAAATGCATGTTCATTATTTAAATTTGTCAGCGTGTCTGTAAATGCTAGCTTGTATATATAGTTTTCTGCCTCTTGACGGTGCAAGCGATCAAAAATAAAAGCAAACATATCTGCTACTGAAGCCAGTACATGCCTATGAACAGGTGTCCAATGGCGCTGCTGCTCAGAAAAACAACAAATGACACCACCTACGCCCCAATTTAAAACAATGGAGGCATCGAGCATTGATTGAAATTGATAATATTCAAGCGAGAGGCTTTCACGTAAGCCCTCCATTACGGGGTCTACTGCAATATTATCTACAGCCAGTGTTCGTTTATGTACAATTGCCTCAAAATAGGTCGGAATATAATGCTTTAAAAGAGTGACATTAGAAAAGGGAGAGGTACCTTTGCTGTCATAGCTCATTTCAATTGTTAGCTGTGTTTGCTCCTCATTAAACAGCCAAACTTCCACTCGTTCACATTTCATTAGTTTGGCAATATTTTTACACGTTTTTTCTAAAATAGGCTTAATGGATTGCCTTGATAGCTTTAATAACTCTTTATCTGAAAAGAAAAATTGCTGCTGAGTTTGATGAAGCTGCTGTAATAGCTCGTTTGCTTCTTCAATTGAAAAATCAAGTGAGTAACTCATGTATTTTACCTCTCTTATCGCACAATAAATGTTATTTAGTAAATTAATTATAGCATTAATCTCCTTGATTTTTGGAAGTTTATTTATCGGTAATAGGTATTTTTAGCTAAACATTTTTTTGAAGTCTATACTTTAATCATTTTTTTCTGAATATACTTGCCTTCACATTTTTATTAATTACATAAATAATTCAAGTCATGCTTTCACTTTCTTTTGCATAAAGTGTGACAGAAGCGAAAAGGAGGAGATGGACATGACATTACATCAAGAAAGTAATCGCTATACAATTCCGTCGGGCGAGCATATAGTGACGATTCGCAATCGCAAGCGAATGGACATGACATCAATAAAAGCAATTGAGCGTTTTGATCAGGAGGAATTTTTCATCCATACATCTCAAGGGCATTTGCTCATTCGAGGTGAGGAGCTACGCATCGTGCATTTAGACGTGGACAAGGGTCTCCTTACATTAGAAGGCAACGTGAAGCTTATGCAGTACGATGAAGAAGAAAGTGCAGCAAAAGGCTTTATCCATAAATTATTCGGATGACGATTTCAGCGCAGCTAATGAGTGCTGTCATCATGCTTGCAAGTGGTATATTTGTAGGCTGCGTGATTGACAGTACTCGAGCGGTATGGAGTAGCTTACCAAGGCGACAGTGGGTTCGGCAATGTGGTGTCATGCTAGAGCTTATCGTATGGATTGCGCTTGGATTTTGTACATTTTATTTTTTATATGTGACAAAGGGTGGGCAGTGGCGCGCTGTTGATCCACTATTTCAGCTAGCTGGTATTTTTCTATACGATAAATTGTTCAGGCGCTTTTTCCGATTTATTGGTCGTTTGTTTGTATTGCTTTTTATTCGCCCGATTTATTGGGTTATTTATATTATTAGTCGTTTCTTCCTAGTGTGCTGGCGTATATTTAGATCAATAGTTTTGTTTCTCTTTACCCCTGTCATGAAACTGTATAAAGTAATGACTAAATACCGCTTTAAAAAATAGTCTGGACAAAGTATAATGGCTGTACTATTCAAAATTGTGAGGTGAAGAGGATGGGGCAAAGAAATCATCAAGAACCATCACCTAACAGAGTGAGACAATTAGATAATGATTATATTCGTTCTAATGAAAATAATATAAAAAGCAAATATTCAAAGCAGCAGCTTATTCGTAGACGACGTAGAATGCTCGCTTTTTTAGTTGTAGCAGGTGTAGTGATTTTTAGTTTATCTAGTATGTTGATGAAGCAATATGACCGCCTTCATGTGAAGGAGGGGCAAAAAGTAGAGGTTCTTGCAGATCTTGAGCAAATTCAAGAAGTGCAGGACATGCTCAAGTTGCAAATTGCAAAGCTGGAAGATGATGAGTATATCGCAAAGCTAGCACGTAAAGAATATTTTATGTCTGAGGAAGGTGAAATCATTTTCACAATTCCAAAAGATGAGCAACAAGAAAAGGACGATGAATAATCGTAAGGGCGAATCCGTATTCAAAATAATGGATCGCCTTTCTTGGTATGAAATGGATTGGATTTAATACCGCGTTATTGACACAACTATCCTGTTCGTTATAATAGAATAGAAACGATTATCAATTATGATACGGTGTAGATATGTCTAAATTTTTAAAAGTTTCAGTATACTTAGTACATGACTTTTGAAGTCGCTTAATTTTTAAGGAGGAGCATTTTTTTTATGTCAATTGAAGTAGGCAGCAAATTACAAGGTAAGGTAACAGGCATCACAAATTTTGGAGCATTCGTTGAGCTGCCAGATGGCAAAACGGGTTTAGTACACATTAGTGAAGTGGCAGACAACTATGTGAAAGACATCAATGAGCTTCTAAAAGTAGGAGATACAGTTGAAGTCAAGGTGATGAATGTTGAAGCTGACGGTAAGATTGGTCTTTCAATCCGCAAAGCGAAGCCTCAACCAGAGCGACCAGAGCGTCCTCAACGTCCACGTCGCGATAATCGATCAAACGAGCGCAACGATCGTCAACCAAAAGAGACTTTCGAGCAAAAAATGGCGCGTTTCTTGAAGGATAGCGATGAGCGTCTTACAACATTAAAACGTGCAACAGAATCAAAACGCGGTGGCCGTGGAGCTAGACGAGGTTAATTTGTTTTCATTTAGCAAGCGTTTAGGCACTTACTAAATAAAAATAAAGCCTACGGTGGATGTCACAGATTTTGAAGAGGCGTTTCTCAGGCTTGCTTGAAAAAATCTGGACGCAATTACGCCGAGGCGTAATTGACTGGCTATTTCAGGCGTAGAAAAGGTGTAACATATAAGGGCTGTTCAACGAATTTGTTGAACAGCCTTTTCGTTTTACTACTTGTTTTGCGTTACTAGCAATCGAATAAGGGAGATGAAGCATACAATCCCTAAAATTAAGCCGATGCTAATCATAAGTATTTGTACGATAACAGGTAATTTTGCTAACAAAACGCCGCCGATAATTAATAGCATACTGAAAGAGCAAAGTAACGCTAAATATGTAAAGTTTTTAGTCATGCTTGATGTACTCCTATCTATGTCACTATATATAAGTATAATCAATCCATAAATTTTTTTCACATAAGAACTTCATTGGACATATCCTTCCTTTTTGTGACAGAGGATGTGATGAATGATTCACCAAATCCCTCACTTTCTCTCCTATTTGCCAAAAATTCGTCGAAACATTTTTTCTAGTTGCTTATATGAACAGACAAATTTTACGCTTGTAGTTTTATATAATGGCAAAAAAGCTAGAGGAGATGACGATATGACACGAGTGGAAATGCTAGAAACACCTTCTATGTGGCAAGGGCTGAAGGAGCATGCGAAAAATAAAAAGGTTACGTATAGTTTACAAGTAGCCTTTTTTATCATCGCCTATTTTTTAGCGCAGGCTGTATTTTTTGAAGCGACATTACCGTTTTTATTGCCATTTTGGGCAATTGTGCGATTGCGCTATGATAATTTGCGTACAACGGTTATTATTGGAGGCTTATTAGGCTCATTATCGTTTGGGTTAGGACAAGCTGTTATTTTATGCTTACAGCTTGGGGCTTTTGAGCTGCTATGTCGCTTCAAATTTTATAAAATGCCAACAGCCTTGGCGGTAGGGTTAGCTACCTTAATTGTTCAAATGCCATGGCAAAGCATTTCTTATGGTGGCATGCCTCCATTTCTCGTGTTGCTTTATGTAGGCTATGAAGTTGTACTAGCTGTATTGATGACATTATTTATACAGCTGTTCTTTGTACGCCCGTATCAGTTTTGGCAGACGGAATGGTCGTATGAGCGCATTGGTGCAGGCTTTGTTATTGCGGCGGCGATGCTTGGAGGAATGCAGTCGGTTGTTATTTATTCGCTCTCCTTAACAATCTTTATGCTGCATCTTATTATTTGTATCGCAGCGAGAGTAGCAGGTGTTCCGATAGCGACGATGACTGCTACAATTTTAGGAACTTTGCTAGGTATTGCAAGCCTGTCCTTTACTGGGATGCTTGCACTATATGCTGTGACAGGCGTCATTGCAGGAAGCTGTAAACGACTTGGACGACTAGGCGTTGCATTAGGTAGCATAGTACCTAGTGCTTTATTCTTTTTTTATGATGCGACACTCCCACTTGATATCGTATATTTCTTCTCAATTGTTATGGCAGCAACTATTTTTCTACTACTCCCACAATCATTATTTACAACACTACACGATTTATTTTACCCAGAGCGAGATGAGGTTTTATTAAAAAGACAGGCATGGATGACAGAGCATGCGACTGAAAACCTAATGCAATTCCAGCATTTCGTAGATTTTATGAAGGAGCTTGTCTTCGATCGTTTTACAGCTGATTATGTGCAAAAGAAAAAGATTGAGCCTTTAGCGACATGTATGAGCTGTTTTCGCTACGAGCGCTGCTGGGCTGATGCGGAAATGGCACAAACTGTAGAGAATTGGTGTACGGCAAAAGCGGCAACTAAACCTGCGGAAGTGTTACGTACAGAGGAGCAAGTGAAGCAAAAGTGTGTGAAGTCGACAAAATTGCTAGAGGAATTGGAAGCACAGCTTTATCAGGAGCAAATGAATGGGCAATTTTATCACGGAAAAAAAATGATTGCTTTACAGCTGCGTGATTTGAGTCGTCATTTACAGCGATTAATGCAGGAAATTAAAGAGGAGGCATTGTCCTTTCAATCTATTGAGGATGAGCTTATGACCGCATTTAAGCAGGCATATGTACCTTGCTTTCAAATAGATGTTTTACAAAGCAAACCAGGTGAGCGCATCGTTGTATGCTCATTGACACCGAAAAAGAGCAATCAATATGATATGTTACAGCTTTGCGAGCGCTTAATTGTGCCAATTTTTTATGATGTTTGGCAGGAGCCTTTATTTGTCGAGCATTATGAGATGAAACAGGAGCCTTTCCGCCATATGCAAGTACGTTTTCGTTCCGCTGTTCGCTATGAGCTGGCTTATGATAGCTATAGTCAGGCGAAGGAGCTTGTAAACGGCTCTGGTGATGCGCATGCTATTTTTCCAATACATGCAGGTTTAACAGCGGTTATGCTTTCTGATGGAATGGGACAAAATAAAGAGGCACAGCGAGAAAGTCGAAAGCTAATCCGCATGATGCGTGAATGTTTGTTGTATAATATGAATCCAGAAACAGCAATGCATACGTTACACTATGTTATGTCATTGAAGCGTGAAATAGACATGTATGCGACGATTGATTTTGCGTTAATCGATTTGCAGAATGGCACGCTTTGGTCATGGAAGGCTGGCAGTATGTCGACGTATATTGTGCGCGGACAAACTGTGATGAAACTTGATGGAACAAGTGCACCTGTAGGCTTTATGCCACAGTTTTCGGTGGAAACACAAAAAATGAAGCTACGTGCAGACGATGTGATTTTTATGGTATCCGATGGCTTATTTTCAAGTGAATTGAATTGGGACGAGCAGGAGTCCTATTTTTTAGAGTTAATTAAGCAAAGAATTGCCGAAAAAATGCCGATTGATGTGTTATTGTATGATGTAATGGCACATTATAAAGGGCGCTATGATATTGAGGATGATTGCACATTAATTGGTTTAACCTTGCAGCATATCATTCCACAGTGGGCAACGATAAAGGCTAATTAGTAAATTGATTTGGAGGTGGGAAGGTGGATTCATTCGAAGCAAATGTTATGCGTTATATCAAAAAGCAGCAATTAGTTGAGGCAGGAGACCGTCTTCTCATCGCTTGCTCTGGCGGCGTTGACTCGATGGGCTTGCTGTATTTTTTTCAAGCAATGCGAGCACAGCTACAAATAGAGATTATAGTAGCGCATGTGGACCATATGCTGCGAGGAGAAGCCTCCGCAGCGGATCGAGCGTTTGTAGAGGCATTTTGTGCAGAGCGGCATATCCCAATACATAGCATAGCGATTCCAATAGCTGATATGCATGAAAAAGAAGCAGGCAATTTACAAACGCTTTGTCGTAGAGAGCGCTATTTCTTTTTAGAGCAGATTATGCATAGAGAGGAGTGTACAAAGCTTGTGACAGCACATCACGCAGATGATCAGCTTGAAACGATGCTAATGGCACTTGCCAAGGGGGCCACAGTAAATGGCTTGCAAGGCATGGCAATAAGTCGACCATTTGCTGGAGGTGAGCTGATTCGCCCATTTTTAACTGTAACAAAGGCAGATATTGCAAGCTATTTACAGCAATGTGGAGGCACATATCGTGAGGATGCGAGCAATGCGAAGGATACTTATACGCGTAATCGCTTTCGTCATCGCATTATTCCACTGCTTTTAGAGGAAAATCCTCGTATTGCAACACATGCGGTGCAGCTTGCGAGCCAGTTGCAGCAGGATGATGCATATTTGATGGACTTAGCACAGGAGGCGTATGAGCGAAATGTGAAAAAAACGGCAGAAAGTTATACAATTGATATTCATACGCTTCAAAGAGAATCACCTGCTTTACAAAGAAGGCTCATTTTAATACTATTAAACTATATTTATAACGATTCAAGTACACTTCTTAGTCAATCATTATTATCATCTATCTACGCTTTATTTGAAACTACAAATGGTAGTGCAACAATCCATTTACCGAATCATTACATGATGCATCGTGCCTATAACATTGTGACCGTTTGTCCGAACGCAATATATGAAGAGCGTGTTGCAGATGTAATAACATTAAATAAATGGCTTGATTATGGGAATATACAACTATTTGTAGGAGCTGATGTCGGGCATCATGATGGTGAATGCTACTATTTTCAATCGAAAGCGGTAAGTTTCCCATTACATATTCGTACAAGGCAAGAGGGCGACCGTATTCAATTGGCAAATATGTCGCAGGCGAAACGGTTATCAAGGTTATTTATTGACTGTAAAATTCCTTTAGCAGAACGTGATAATTGGCCGTTATTAGTCGATGCGGAAGATGAAGTATTAGCTGTACTCGGTGTGCGTGTAAATAACAAATTTTCTAAGCGTCAACGTGCAGAGGACGATTGTGTGCTCATTGTACGTAGTGCTCATTGAAATTTGCAACAATTTGAGGGGGAATCACATATGATTCAAAATGATATTGAAAAAATTATGATTACGGAGGAGCAGATTCAAGAGCGTATTCGTGAACTAGGTGCACAACTAACAGCTGAATACGATCATAAATTTCCGCTTGCTATCGGTGTATTAAAAGGCGCTATGCCTTTTATGACAGATTTAATGAAGCGCTTCGATTCGTATGTCGAAATGGACTTTATGGACGTATCAAGCTACGGAAATGCGACAGTATCTTCAGGAGAAGTAAAAATTTTGAAAGATTTAAACACAAGTGTAGAAGGTCGCGATGTCATCATTATTGAGGATATCATTGATAGTGGCTTAACGTTAAGCTATCTTGTGGAGCTATTTAAGTACCGCAAAGCGAAATCGATTAAAATTGTGACGTTGTTAGATAAGCCTTCTGGACGTAAAGTGGATTTAAAGGCGGATATCGTAGGCTTTGAAGTTCCAGATGGTTTCGTAGTAGGCTATGGATTAGATTATGCAGAAAAATATCGTAACTTACCGTACATTGGCATTTTGAAAAGAGAAGTGTATTCATTCTAGAAATAAGAACATATGTAACGATTTTGACATAAATCGACTTTCACATATTTTCTCTAGGGCTTTTCATTGTATCAAAAAATGAACGTATGTTAAGATTTTATCTATAGTTTTTCTGTTATGTTGTGAGGAGGCTGGGGATGAATCGAATATTTCGATATACCATATTTTATTTATTAATTTTTCTCGTAATCGTTGGGATTTTTGGCACAGTAAACGGCAGTAATTCTGCTGTTGAAGAGCTAGATTACAAAAAGTTTTTTGAGGAGCTGGAGTCTGGCAATGTAGATACTGTCATGATACAGCCAGCAAAAGGCGTGCTTTCCATTGTCGGAGAGTATAAAAAATCAAATGATGAAGAGGCAAGCAAAAAGTTTACGCTGAATGTTTTACAAAACGATCAGCAGGCGCAGCAGCTTATTTTCGATCTTGAAAATAATTACAATGTAAAAGTTGAGCATGCACCAGAAACAAGCGGATGGGTGAACTTCTTTACAGGTATTATCCCGTTCATCATCATTATCATTTTATTCTTCTTCTTGTTGAGCCAATCGCAAGGTGGCGGTAATAAAGTGATGAACTTCGGAAAATCGAAGGCAAAGCTATATGACCAAGAAAAGAAAAAGGTTCGCTTTAATGATGTAGCAGGTGCTGATGAAGAAAAGGCAGAGCTTGTCGAAGTTGTAGACTTTTTAAAGGATCACCGCAAATTTACTGAAATTGGTGCACGTATTCCGAAGGGGATTCTACTTGTAGGTCCTCCAGGTACAGGTAAAACGTTACTTGCTCGTGCAGTAGCTGGTGAGGCAGGCGTTCCGTTCTTCTCAATTTCAGGTTCTGATTTCGTAGAAATGTTTGTTGGTGTCGGTGCATCACGTGTTCGTGATTTATTCGAAAACGCGAAGAAAAATGCGCCATGTATCATTTTCATCGATGAAATTGATGCGGTTGGTCGTCAACGTGGTGCTGGTCTTGGTGGTGGTCACGATGAGCGCGAGCAAACATTAAATCAATTGTTAGTTGAAATGGATGGCTTCGGAGCAAATGAAGGTATTATTATCATCGCTGCAACGAACCGACCAGATATTTTGGATAAAGCTTTACTACGTCCAGGTCGTTTTGACCGTCAAATTACAGTAGGACACCCTGATGTAAAAGGTCGTGAAGCGATTTTAAAAGTGCATGCGCGCAACAAACCGCTAGCAGATACAGTTGATTTAGCAGCGGTGGCACAACGCACGCCAGGTTTCTCAGGTGCAGACCTTGAAAACCTATTAAACGAAGCAGCTCTTGTAGCGGCTCGTAAAAGCAAAAAAACAATTAATATGGCAGATATCGATGAAGCATCTGACCGCGTTATTGCAGGTCCAGCGAAGGCAAGCCGCGTTTACTCAGCAAAAGAGAAAAAGCTTGTTGCTTTCCATGAAGCTGGGCACGTAGTTGTCGGTTTAGAGCTAGATGAAGCCGATACAGTGCATAAAGTAACGATTGTTCCTCGTGGGCAAGCGGGTGGTTATGCGATTATGTTACCGAAGGAAGAGCGCTTCTTCACAACGCGCCAAGAGCTACTTGACCGCATTGCAGGTTTATTAGGTGGACGTGTGGCAGAAGAAATCGTGCTTGGAGAAGTATCAACAGGTGCACATAACGACTTCCAAAAAGTAACGAGCATTGCACGTGCAATGGTAACAGAATACGGCATGAGCGATAATCTTGGCGCCGTCCAATATGGCTCAAGTCAAGGTGGCAACGTCTTCTTAGGACGTGACTTTAACTCAGACCAAAACTATTCTGATAAAATTGCTTATGAAATCGACAAAGAAATACAAAACATTGTGGACTCTCAATATGAGCGTACAAAGCGCATTTTAACTGAAAAGCGTGAGCTGTTAAATTTAATTGCAGGCACATTAATGGAGAAAGAAACATTAAATGCGCAAGAAATTGAGCATTTACGCGACTTCGGTAAATTGCCAGAAGCTGAAGTGGAAGCTGTCAAGGAAGAGCCTGTTGCGCAAGTGACAGAGGCACAACCTACTGTAGAAACAGCTGGCTCTACAACGGTGAATGAAGAGGTTGTAGGTGAGCAAACATCACCAACAACAGCTGATTTACCACAGGAGCATAAGCCTTTCGGTAAAACAGAAGAAGAACCACATAAGCCTCTAGGAAAAACTGTGCAATCAGATGAAGAGCAAAAGTAATGAAAGGAACTGATGGGAATTATAATTCCCATCAGTTTTTCTATTTTGAGAAGGATTTGCCGATATCACTTTCTTATAGTAGAGCTATTGACAAGCTGGAAAAAATGGTGGACAAAATAGCGTAAGTTTTTACGCTGATATGGTATGATTTTATGTAAACATGAAAATAAGCTGGCAGGTGTCGTGTAGATGATTTTAGTAATGGATGCGGGCAATACAAATATTATTTTTGGGATATATGACAATCATCAGCTTTTGCAAAATTGGCGTATCGTCACAGAACGTAGTAAGACAGAGGACGAATATGCGATGCAACTGAAAGCATTTTTTACGCATGAGGGCATTTCATTTGAACAAATCGAAGGAATTATTATATCCTCAGTTGTACCACCGATTATGTTTGCCTTGCAAAGAATGTGTGAAAAATATTTTCATATTAAGCCGTTAATTGTAGGACCAGGTGTGAAAACAGGTTTGAATATCAAATACGAAAACCCGCGTGAGGTTGGGGCAGATCGCATCGTTAACGCAGTAGCTGCTTTGACGGAATATGGCACAGGTCGTCCAATCATTCTCGTTGATTTTGGGACAGCTAACACCTATTGCTATTTAAACGAAAAGGGTGACTATATGGGTGGCGCAATCGCACCAGGCATTGCAATTTCCACAGAGGCTTTATACACACGTGCCTCTAAGCTACCGCGCATTGAAATTGCACGCCCTTCACAAATTGTTGGCAAAAATACAATTGCAGCGATGCAGGCAGGTATCGTCTATGGCTTTATCGGTCAAGTTGAAGGCATTGTTAGCCGAATGAAGCAGCAAAGTAAAGAAGAGCCATTAGTGATTGGGACGGGCGGCTTTGCAGAGTTAATTGCAAATGAAACACAATTAATCGACATTGTAGACCCGTTTTTAACATTAAAGGGGCTTTATATTTTATATCAACGAAATCAATAGGAAAGAGGATTTAACATGAATGATTATTTAGTAAGAGCAATAGGCTTTAATGGACAAGTACGTGCATTTGCTGTACGTACGACAGAAACAGTAGGAGAAGCACAGCGTCGTCATAATACATGGCCAACAACTTCTGCTGCGCTAGGTCGCTCAATGACAGCCGCAGTGATGATGGGGGCTATGTTGAAGGGCGATGATAAGCTAACGGTAAAAATTGAAGGCAATGGACCAATTGGGCCGATGATTATTGATGCAGATGCAAACGGTCATGTACGTGGTTATGTAACGAATGGACAAGTGCATTTTGATTTAAATGAGCAAGGGAAGCTAGATGTGCGTCGAGCAGTAGGAACAGAAGGTGCCCTTACAGTTGTGAAGGATTTAGGCTTGCGTGATATGTTCTCAGGACAAACGCCAATCGTATCAGGTGAAATTGCCGAAGACTTCACATATTATTTTGCGACTAGTGAACAGGTGCCTTCATCTGTAGGGCTTGGTGTCTTAGTGAATCCAGATAATACAATTTTAGCAGCAGGCGGCTTCATTTTACAGCTAATGCCAGGCTGTGAAGAAGAAACAATTGATGCGATTGAAGCACAATTAGCTTCAATTGAGCCTGTTTCAAAAATGATTGAAAAAGGCTACACGCCAGAGCAAATTTTAGAAGCGGTATTAGGAGAAAAAGGCGATCTCCAAATTTTAAGCACAGTGCCTGTGCAATTCCAATGTCAATGTTCAAAAGAGCGTTTTGGTGCAGCAATTATCGGTTTAGGTGTGAATGAAATTCAAGAGATGATCGATGAAGATGGTAAAGCGGAGGCGCAATGTCATTTCTGCTTAGAAACATACGATTTTAGTCAAGATGAATTGGAAGGCTTCATTAATGAGATCAACGCGTAATATTCGCACAACACCAACACAGCCAACTAAAACACCTCTTTCACAGAGGCGCTTAAAAACAAAACCGGCACTAACTGTACTCGCAATTTTATTGGCAGGGAATTTATTTTGGTTTATTATGTGGCTTTTGCCGTCGAAGGACAAATCGAATAATGATGAGATTGTTGCCACGATTGATGGAGACGAAATTACCCGTCAGCAATGGCTAGCAAAAATGGAAAGTATGTACGGAAAAGAGACGTTACAAGGCTTAGTCAATGAGGCTGTAATGGAAAAAGCAGCTAAGGAGCATAAAATTGATGTGTCTGATAAAGAAATTGATTTAGAGCTAGCCTTGATGCGTTCGGCACAGGACACGACAGACCGAACATTCCAAAGCCTTTCAGACAAGGAGCTTCGTCAAAAAGTTCGCACACAATTGATTTTAGAAAAAGTATTAGCCAAGGATATTGTTATTTCGGATGAGGCAGTTGAAACCTTTTATCAGGATAACCAATCGCTATACAATATTCCGACCTCCTATAGAACAAGCATGATTGTAGCGGATTCGAAGGAAAACATTGAAAGCATTTTGCAGGAGCTAAAAAATGGCTCTGAATTTTCAGTGCTAGCAAGGGAGCGTTCTATTGATACACCATCAGCTAGCTTAGGTGGCGATATCGGCTTTATTATGGAGCAACAGGCCAATATTGATTCTGCCATTTTAAAAGCTGTCGCAAAGCTAGAAAAAGGTGCGACAAGTGAAGCTGTTGTTTTAAGTGATGGTCGCTATGCGATTTTACATGTAAGTGAAATTAAAGAAGGTCAATCCTTTACATTTGAGGACGTAGCGGAGCATATTAAACGTGTATTAGCGGTAGAACAATTATCTGCAAGCGTTGTACCAGAAATTTTCTGGGCAGATTATGAGGTAAATTGGTTTTACGGAGATGCAAAATAGGATAAAAAGGGATGCAGAAGGGCTGGATTTTGCCACTCCTGCATCTTTTTTATAATAAATTTTTAAATATTTTATAATTCCTATTGATTTTATAAGAATTGATGAATATAATAACTTTATTGAAAATTGATTCGCGAATTTCAATTAAAACAATATACATAAAAAATTAATGCAAATTTTTTTACGTATTAAACCAAGTAATATTATAAGTTAAATAAAAATTGAAAGAAGGTTAAACAGTTATGAGTTTGAAAAAATTTGTTAGTGCCGTAGGAGTTATCGGTTTAAGTGCATTGCTAGTTGCTTGTGGCGGAGATGACTCGGCTAAGAAAACAAATGAGCAAGGCGTTGCTTCAAAGCAAGAAGTAGGGCAAACAATCGTAGTAGAGGATGCAGTAATTCCAGCTGAAAATCCTTCTGCTTCACCAGAAATTGCTGTGAAGCGTGGTGACACAGTTGTTGTAGGACTACAGGAGCCAGGTGGTGTCTTTACGCCATACTTCAATACAAGTGGCTATGATGGAAATGTGCAGTCAGTAATGTTTGAACCTTTAGTAGACATTAATGAAAAGGGTGAGCCAATCGCTGGCTTAGCAGAGAAATGGGATATTTCAGCAGATGGTTTAGTTTACACATATACATTGCGTGAAGGCTTGAAATTTGATGATGGAACGCCTTTAACTGCGGCAGATGTAGAATTCACATTAACATTATTGCATGACCCAGCATATGCAGGGAATACAGATATTACAGAAGCAAGCATTGTTGGTGGCTTAGACTATAAAAACGGTGATGCTACAAGCGTATCCGGTATTAAAGTAATTAATGACCGCACGATTGAAATTACGACAGATAAAGTAAGTGCAAGTACATTGCGCCTACTAGGTGGCTCTGTTTTGAAGAAGGATTACTATGGTAACGGCTATGTGAAAGGGAATTTAGATTACTTAGCGGCATTACATCAAAAGCCAATTGGTGCAGGTCCATATCGCTTTGTTGCATACTTGCCAGGGCAAGAAATTCGCTATGAAGCAAACGAGCACTATTACGGTGGTGCACCAAAGGCAAAGAACTTTATTTATAAAACAACAGTTGGCGATGCGCAGCAATTTTTCCAAACGGGTGAGTTAGATTACAGCGCGTTAGCAGCAAACCAAGATAACTTTGAGTTTTTACAAGCATTAGGCTTCGCAGATATTAATATTTACACGTCATCGGCTTACAGCTATATGGTATTTAACCATGAGAAGGAAGTATTTAAAGATCCGAAAGTACGCCAAGCATTTGCATTAGGCTTAGATCGTCAAACGATTATTGCAACATATTACCAAGGCTTTGCACAAGTAGCAAACGTGCCTGTATCACCGACATCTTGGGCATATACAGATGAAGTAGGTTCAACAGCTTACGATCCAGAGAAAGCTAAGGCTTTATTAGAAGAGGCTGGTTGGACTGAAGGTACAGATGGTATTCGCGAAAAAGATGGCAAAAAATTAACGGTTTATTACTTTACGACAGCAGGTGGCTTAGGGGATACATTAATTCCGATTGCGAAGGAGAACTATAAAGCGATTGGTATTGACTTACAAGTGGAGCAAATGGACTTCAATGCATTGTTAGCGCGAGTAGATAAAGGTGACCATGATTTAGCATCATTCTCAACAACGATGTTGCCAGATCCATATGATGGTATCGAAGGCTTCCATACAAAGAGCACAAACTCAACATTTAAAGGCTATGGTAACGAGGAAATTGATGCATTAATCGATGCGACAATTGCAACAAACGATAGTGGAGAGCGTGCGACGGCATTCCATGAATTATACAAAGCATTAGATGAAAACCCGCCAGTGATTTATATGGCTTATACAAAGGTATTAAGTGGAGCAAATGCACGTATTGAAGGCTTTGAGCCAAATGGTTATCGAGGAATTGCGAGCAGCTTACGCAATTTACGATTAGCAGAGTAATGGTGAGGAGGAAAGTCCGCTTTACTTGTTGGAGAGAAATGATGCAGTGATTCTCTCCAAATAAGTGGGGGCGGATTTTTCTATGTTAACTTATTTGAAGAGGAAACAGTACAAAATCTCGATGCATAATTAATTAGATTTGGAAAGGAATGAGCTGATGAAGGGCTATGTTATAAAAAGGCTTCTTTATATGATTCCCACATTATTCGGTGCGTCGATTTTAATTTTCTTTTTATATTCCTTAGTGCCTGGGAATTTTATTGACGCAGATCAAAATTTAACGGCTGAACGGAAGGCAGAGCTATATGAATTGCATGGCTATAATGAGCCTGTTGTTATCCGTTACTTTATTTGGCTAAAAAATTTATTACAAGGTGATTTAGGTTATTCATTACAGTTCCAATTGCCAGTTGGCGAAGTGATTGGAAATTACATATGGAGTTCATTTATTGTAGCACTAGCATCATTAATTTTAACGTGGCTTATTGCCATTTTAGTTGGGATTGTCTCAGCGATTCGCCAATATTCAATATGGGATACATTTATTACAATTATTGTTTTTGCTGCAATGGCAACACCTTCGTTTTTCTTAGGGCTAGTCATTATTAAAATATTTGCGGTTGATTTAGGTTGGCTGCCAGCAGGTGGCATGATTACTACAGGTAGCAACTTTACTGGCTGGGCTTATGTGAAAGATGTAGCAGAGCATATGATTTTACCTGTACTCGTCTTAACGATGCTTGGCATTGGTGGCTTAACACGTTATTTCAGAACGAATATGTTAGAGGTTATTAAGCAGGATTTTATGAGAACTGCTCGAGCTAAAGGACTAAAGGAGCGCGTAGTCATTTTCAAGCATGGCTTACGCAACGCATTGCTGCCAGCTATTACGCTGTTTAGCTTTGAATTGCCGGCATTATTTGGCGGAGCAATTATTACGGAGCAAATTTTTAATTGGCCTGGCATCGGCGCTATTTATATGCAAGCATTTTCAGTGCGTGACTATCCGCTATTAATGGGCTTTACAATGTTTATTGCTTTGTTGACAGTCCTAAGTAATTTATTAGCAGATATTTTATATGGCATTGCTGATCCAAGGGTGCGTGTGAGAAAGTAACATAAATTGTGTGAGAATTGTGTGCGTGCCTGGCACCTGTAAGGGAGTTGAATTTATGGAAAGTAAACCAAAGCCGTCTTCTTTATGGCGGCAAATTACAAGACGCTTTTTGCAAAATAAAATGTCGCTTATTGGCTTGGCATTTTTAATATTTATTTTTTTATTTTCTTTTATCGGTCCGCTGTTTTCGCCGTATGTAAATTTGGGAGTTGATCCAACAAATATAAATCAAGCACCGAGCACTGCACATTGGCTTGGGACAGATAAACTAGGACGCGATGTATTGACGCGTTTAATGATAGCTGGGCGTATTTCGCTGTTAGTTGGACTAGGTGCGATGGTAATGTCAGTGGTCATCGGTGGTGTATTAGGTATTATTTCAGGGTTTTATCGAGGGATTGTTGATCAAATTATTATGCGAATTGCAGATATTTTAATGACGTTGCCTGGATTGCCATTGCTATTTATTATGGCAGCGATTTTGTCAGAATGGAAAGTGCCAACAGAATACCGTATTTATATCGTGATGTTGATGTTAAGTATTGTCGGCTGGCCGGGCTTAGCTCGACTTGTGCGCAGCCAAATTTTAAGCTTAAGTGAGCGCCAATTTATGCAGGCGACAGAGGCACTTGGTTTGCGTGATGTTCGCAAATTATTTAAACATTTACTGCCAAACATCATTCCACTATTAATTGTGTCAGGTACATTAAGTGTTGGAGGCGCCATTTTAAGTGAGTCAACGCTCAGCTTTTTCGGTTTAGGCGTTGTGCCTCCAGATGCATCGTGGGGCAATATGATTACCTCAGCAAATTCACTGATTGATTTCCAAAAAAGACCTTGGCTATGGGTACCGCCAGGGCTAGCGATATTTTTCACAGTTATTAGCATCAACTTATTAGGGGATGGGCTACGTGACGCGATTGATCCAAATATGAAAAGGAGGTAGGGCTGTAATGGGAAATACAGTGTTAGATGTTAAAAGTCTATTGACACAATATTATACAAGCGGAGGCGTCATTAAAGCGGTTGATGATGTTAGCTTTTCAATTCCGAAGGGGCAAACGGTGTGTTTAGTTGGAGAGTCAGGCTGTGGAAAAAGTGCAGTCGCTATGTCCATTATGGGATTAATTGATGCTGGCTCAGGTGGTGTGAGAAATGGCGAGATTTTATTTGAAGGAAAAGATTTATTGAAAATGAAAAAGCATGAGCTGCGCCAGCTTCGGGGAAATGATATTTCAATGATTTTTCAAGAGCCGATGACCTCTTTAAACCCAGTGCTGACAATTGGCGGTCAAATGATGGAGCCGTTAATGGAGCATGAGCTTATTTCTAAAAAGGAAGCGAAAAAGCGATCATTGGAGTTAATTGAGCTAGTTGGTATTGGGCGTGCAGAGGAGATTTTTAATAGTTATCCACACCAATTAAGTGGTGGCATGCTACAGCGCATTATGATTGCGATTGCGTTAGCATGCTCGCCTAATTTATTAATTGCCGATGAGCCAACAACGGCATTAGATGTAACGATTCAAGCGCAAATTTTAGATTTACTTCGCTCATTAAAGGAGCAGCGAGAGATGTCGATGCTGTTGATTACACATGATTTAGGTGTAGTAGCGGAAGTAGCTGACTATGTGATTGTCATGTATGCAGGAAAGGTTATTGAGGAAGGACCAGTAGTAGAGCTTTTCAAAAACCCGAAACACCCTTATACGAAAGGCTTATTAAAGGCGAAGCCTGTGATTAATCAAAGACAGGAAGAGCTCTATACGATTGCGGGGCAAGTTCCAAATTTAGCAACATTAACACCATCCTGTTATTTTAGTGAACGCTGTGAGCAATGTATGGCAGTTTGCAAGGAACAAATGCCAACAATTAAAGATTTGGATAATGGGCAACGAGTAGCTTGCTGGCTGTACGAAGAGGTGACAATAGGATGACGAATGAAGCGCCATTAATAGAGGTAAAAAATTTAAAAAAATACTTTGGTGAGAAAAGTAGCTTATTTCAACGTAATCCAAGTGTAGTAAAGGCTGTCGACGGTGTTAGCTTTCAAATCCAGCGCGGTGAGACATTTGGGCTTGTAGGAGAGTCAGGCAGTGGCAAAAGTACGATTGGCAAAAGCATTTTGCGCCTACAATCGATTACAGAGGGAGAAGTGCTATTTGACGGAAAAGATTTGCATAAGCTTTCCAATACAGAGATGCGCAATTTACGTCCTAAAATCCAATTTATTTTCCAGGATCCATATAGCTCGCTCAACCCACGTATCCGTGTAGGTGATGCAATTGGAGAAGCGCTGTTAGATCACCATTTATGTGAGAAGCATGAGGTGCGTGAGAAGGTAAGAGAGGTGTTAGAAATATGCGGGCTGTCTGACTACCATATGGATCGTTATCCACATGAGTTTAGCGGCGGTCAACGTCAGCGTATTGGTATTGCCCGCGCAATTATTTTGCAACCAGATTTTATTGTTGCAGATGAGCCAGTGTCGGCATTAGATGTTTCGATTCAAGCACAAATCATCAATTTATTTAGTAAATTACAGCGTGAAAGAAATATTACGTTTCTTTTTATTTCGCATGATTTAAGTGTAGTGGAGCATTTATGCTCTCGCATTGGCGTATTGTATTTAGGGACGATGATGGAGCTAGGCAGTCGTGAGCAGCTTTATAGCAATCCATTACATCCATATACAAAGGCATTGCTATCTGCTGTACCTATTCCAAATCCAACATTAAAACGTGAACGTATTATTTTAAAAGGGGATATTCCGAATCCTGCAAATCCACCAAGCGGTTGCAAGTTTCATACACGTTGTCCGTTTGCAACAGAGCGCTGTAAAGTTGAAGTACCTGAATTTAGAGAGGTGGAAAGCGGTCGATTTGTTGCGTGCCATCTTGTATGAAAAACGTTGACAATCGCTATAGTTAATTGGTAATATGTAAATTAAGTAAAGTCTATAAAATTAGTAGGGATTAAAGAAGGGATGAATGAGATGAGCAAGTTAGCGAATTCAGTTGCAGATTTAGTAGGTCGTACACCGATTGTGAAGTTAAATAGAGCAACAGGTGAAAACGAAGGTACAGTGTATGTGAAATTAGAATACTTTAATCCAGGAAGCTCTGTAAAAGATCGTTTAGCTTTAGCAATGATTGAAGCTGCTGAAAAAGATGGTACGTTACAGCCAGGTGGCACAATTATCGAGCCAACTAGTGGTAATACAGGTATCGGTTTAGCAATGATTGCAGCGGCAAAAGGCTATAAAGCTGTTTTAGTAATGCCTGAAACGATGAGCTTAGAACGTCGTAACTTACTTCGTGCCTATGGTGCAGATTTAGTGCTAACACCAGGTCCAGAAGGTATGAAAGGAGCCATTGCAAAAGCAGACGAACTAGCAAAAGCACATGGTTATTTCTTACCACAGCAATTCGAAAACGAAGCAAATGCTGAAATCCACCGTTTAACAACAGGTCCTGAAATTGTCGAAGCATTTGAAGGGTTAAAATTAGATGCATTTGTAGCAGGTATCGGTACAGGTGGAACAATTACAGGTGCTGGTGAAGTATTAAAAGGGGCATATCCAGAAATCGAAATTATCGCGGTAGAGCCAACAGATTCTCCAGTGCTTTCTGGTGGTAACCCTGGTCCACATAAAATTCAAGGAATTGGTGCAGGCTTCGTACCAAAAGTATTGAATACGGAAGTTTATAGCTCTGTATTTACTGTAGAAAACGAAACAGCATTTGAAGTCGCTCGTAAAGTAGCACGTGAAGAAGGTATTTTATGCGGTATTTCTTCAGGTGCAGCGATTCACGCAGCAATTGAAACAGCAAAACGCTTAGGTGCAGGCTCGAATGTACTGGCGGTTGTGCCATCAAATGGTGAGCGCTACTTATCAACACCACTTTATCAGTTTGAAGATTAACTTCTACTGCGAGCTAGCTCGAAAAAATCCGAACACAATTACGCCAAGGCATAATTGATTTGAATGAGGCTGCCGGAAAAATTCCGGCAGCCATTTGTGTATTTAATAGGCGAGTTCGCAATAAAAGGGGCTATTTGATTATTAAACGGGGAGTTTATTATGGAAATAAAAATTATTTCACCAAAAGATGCCAAGGAAATCTCTATTTATCTTGAAAAAATGAACGCAACAAATAAAAGCCATATTGGATTTTGTGGAGAGCAAAATGAAGAAATATACGATTCTTTAATGACTAATATTCAAATAGGTTCTGGGCATCTTTGCAAAAGATTATGTAAAGAAAGGGGATGGAAATGACTTTATATAGGTTTTTTGCTTCAAAATCAAGCTTGCCTGAATGGGGCGAGAGTGGCTTTAAAGAAATAGAAAAAGAAAAATTCCATCCGCAAGGGATAGAATTTTACTTTACTTTGCGTGAAACGCTAAATAAAGTGGTTTATGTAGAAGATGTAGCGCGCCTTGACCAGTTTCAAGTGGTTCAATGTAATGAGTTGCCTGAAGACACAGGACAGCAAATTCAAAGACCTTTTATTTATGAGCTACGTGGGATTGTAAATGAAAGATATTTAACAGAGCTTATTCAGTATGTGAAGCAATATGTAAAGGAAGAAGACAAAGTGGAGCTTTGGTCGATTTGGCATGGAGAGCGTGTAAGCTCTAATCAAATGAAGCGATTAATTCCGCAAATTGTGAGGATAGAGGATGTTGGTTTTTTACATCAATGTCAAAATAGCTGTATCAAGTTTTTTTCGAAAAATAAATAATTATGTTGAACTGTCCAGAAAGCAATTCCTTTCTGGACAGTTGCTATGTTTTTCGAGTTTAATAAGAGTATATGTAAAGGGGTGTACACGATGGAAAATTTACAATGCGTAACATTATTTATGACAAAAGACGCGTTTTTTTATAGCTATAAAGAGCAAACAATTTTAGAGAAAAAGCATGTGTTTTTAGAGAGTGGACGAGGCGGACGCTATTCGGTTGCTGCATGGAATCCGTTTGCAACTGTTTATGCGAAAAACGATGGGCTGCAAATAGAGGAGCGCGAGGGTGAGCGTTTTCAGCAAGGTGAGCCACTTGCCTTATTAGAAAGCTATTTACAAGCCTATAAGCTAGAAAAAGAGGACGAGCTACCTGATTTTCAAGGTGGAGCAATCGGCTTTGTGTCGTATGACTACGCACGTAAAATCGAAAACTTACCAACGATTGCAGCAGATGATTTACAAGTACCAGATATTTATTTTTATGTGTTTGAATATTGGGCAGTATTTGATGCGGAAACAAACCGTGTAACATTGATGAAGCGCCCTGAAAGCACAATCGACTTAGATGAATGGTCGTTGGCATGGCAGGAGGCAGCGGAACAAGGATTAGGCAAGCGTTTATTCCATGCAGAAAGAGCGGTAGAAGTAACGAATGATGAAAGCGAGCTATCTGTATCATTTTTAGGTGAGGAATTTGAGCAAGCTGTGCGCAAAATTCAAGAATATATCGCACAAGGCGATGTGTTCCAAGTGAATTTATCTGTGCGTCAGGCGAAGCCATTGCATGCAGCACCAATCGTGATGTATGAGGCAGTTCGTTCATTTAATCCTTCCCCGTATATGGCATTTATTGCAGCACCAGAGTTTGCTGTTGTAAGCGGTTCACCTGAATTGTTAGTGAAGCGTAAAGGGACAGCCCTATCGACACGTCCGATTGCGGGAACACGTCCACGTGGGCAATCAGAGGAAGAGGATATTCGTCTAGCGAATGAATTAATTGATAACGAAAAAGAGCGAGCGGAGCATGTCATGCTCGTTGATTTAGAGCGCAATGATTTAGGGAAAGTGAGCCGCTACGGTACTGTAGAGGTAGATGAATTTATGGTCATAGAGCGCTATTCACATGTCATGCATATTGTGTCGAATGTACGTGGCGAAATAGCGAATGGCAAGACGAATGCAGATGTCATTCGTGCGATGTTCCCAGGAGGTACGATTACAGGTGCACCAAAAATTCGTACGATGGAAATTATCGAAGAGCTTGAGCCTGTGAGACGTGGCTTATATACAGGCTCCATCGGCTGGTTAGGCTTTAATGGCGATATGGAGCTAAATATTGTTATTCGTACAGCTTATATTAAAAATGAAACAGCGTATATTCAAGCGGGCGCAGGTATCGTTATTGATTCAATTCCAGCGAACGAATATATCGAATCACTGAATAAGGCGAAGGCAATGTGGCAAGCAAAAGGGATGGCTGAAGGGGTGTTAACATGATTTTAATGATTGATAACTACGATTCATTTATTTATAACTTAGTGCAATATTTAGGTGAGCTTGGTGAGGAGCTAAAGGTTGTGCGCAACGATGACATTACGCTTGCAGAAATTGAAGAGCTAGCACCAAAAATGATTGTCATCTCTCCAGGACCATGCACACCAAATGAAGCGGGAGAAAGCTTGAACATTATTCAGCACTTTGCTGGAAAGGTTCCGATTTTAGGTGTTTGCTTAGGGCATCAAGCGATTGCGCAAGCCTTTGGCGGTAATGTTATTCGAGCAGAGCGCTTAATGCATGGAAAAACATCACCTGTTTTTCATAGCGAAATCGGCTTACATCGCAAAAATGCTAACCCATTTGCAGCAACACGCTATCACTCACTAATTGTAGAGAAGCATTCATTGCCAGATTGCCTAGAGGTGACATCATGGACAGAGGAAGGCGAAATTATGGGCTTGCGCCATAAGGAATTCGCCATTGAAGGTGTGCAATATCATCCAGAGTCAATTATGACGGAGGATGGTAAGCAGCTACTAAAAGAGTTTTTAGAACTATATTGCAAGGAGTGACATGATGATTTGTTGGATGAATGGGCAATATATAGAAGCTAGTGAACTGATGGTATCGCCGTTTGACCATGGCTTTTTATACGGCTTAGGCTTTTTCGAAACGATGCGTACATATAAAGGTGAGCCAGCATTCTTGCAGGACCACTTTCAACGTTTAATGGAATCGCTTAATATTTATCACATTGATATGCCATATACATTGAGTGACCTAGCGGAAGTGATGCAACAGCTAAATGATTTAAATGGTGGCGATGATGGCTATTTTCGCATTAACGTATCGGCAGGTGTGCATGATTTGGGTCTTGCACCAAACGAATACCAGAAGCCAAATGTCATTGTTTTCCGCAAGCCGCTTTCATTGCCTGCGCGTGGTACAGAAAAGCAAGCAGTGCTATTAAAAACGGTGCGCAACAAGCCAGAAACAGATATCCGTTCAAAAAGCCATCATTATGGTAACAATGTGTTAGCGCGTATGGAATTACCTAATTTAGCGAGCTATGAAGGGTTTTTCTTAACTGAAGATGGGTATCTTGCAGAAGGAATTACATCAAATATCTTTTGGGTGAAGCGAGATGTGCTTTATACACCATCTTTAAATACAGGTATATTGCCGGGCATTACACGCAAAATTGTTATGGTCATTGCACAAGAATTAGGCTGTGAGGTTCGAGAAGGTCTATATGATCAATATGATCTTGCGGAAGCACAAGAATGCTTTATTACGAACTCTGTTCAGGAGCTTGTGCCAATTTCATCACTTGGACAAAAATCCTTTGCAGGTGCAGACGGGGCTATCTACCAGCGCCTGCATCAAGCATATATAGCTGAAATTCGCGAAATTGTAGGAGGCAAAACATGCTAGAACATTATCAGGTGCCGCTTATTTTAAATGGCATCGAACTAGATTTTCATAAAGAAACAATCATTATGGGTATTTTAAATGTTACGCCCGACTCGTTTTCAGATGGCGGTAAATATAATTCGATTGATGCAGCTGTTGTGCAAGCAAAACGCTTGGTAGCAGACGGAGCAAAAATTATCGATATTGGTGGAGAATCCACAAGACCGGGGCATACGCCCATTTCCGAGCAGGAAGAGATTGAACGAGTTGTACCGATTATTCGTGCATTAGCGAAGGAAGTACCTGCAATACTTTCTGTCGATACGTATAAAGCAAATGTAGCACGTGCAGCAATTGAAGCAGGTGCACAGATGATTAATGATATTTGGGGTGCAAAAAGGGAGCCTGAAATTGCGCAAGTTGCAGCTGAATACAATGTGCCAATCATTTTAATGCACAATCGTGATAATGAAAACTATGCTGATTATTGGGCAGAGTTTCAGCAAGATTTGCAAGAAAGCATTCAAATTGCCACAGAAGCAGGTGTACCACAGCAGCATATCGTATTAGATCCGGGTATTGGCTTCGTAAAAAATCTACAGCAAAGCATTGAAACAATGCAACGCTTAGATGAACTTGTTGCATTTGGTTACCCTGTGTTACTAGCGACATCACGTAAGCGTATGATTGGAGCTATCCTTGATTTACCTGTAGAGGAGCGTGTGGAAGGCACTGCTGCTACTTGTGCATTTGGCGTACAAAAAGGCTGTCATATGATGCGTGTACATGATGTCAAAGAAGTGGCACGTACAGTGAAGGTGATGGACGCACTAGTTGGCAAATTCGAAGTGAAGGGAGATTTATAATGGATTATATACATTTACGTGATATGCAATTTTTTGGCTACCATGGCGTTTTAAAGGAAGAAAATGTGCTAGGACAACGTTTCCGCGCCTCTGTATCCTTAGCAGTCGATATTCAAAAAGCAGGACAGACAGATGATTTAGACGATACGGTGAGCTATGTTGGTGTTTATGATATTTGCCGGGAAATTATTGAAGGCAAGCCATTTAAATTAATCGAAGCGGTTGCTGAAGCGGTTGCGACAACGGTTTTAAAGCGCTACGAAGGGCAAATTTTTGGTTGCCGCGTAGAAATTATCAAGCCAGACCCACCAATTCCAGGGCATTATAAAGAGGTAGCAGTAGAAATTGTGCGAGGTAAATTTTATGAATGATATATTTTTATCGATTGGTACAAATATCGGCGAGCGTGAAGAAAATTTAAAGCAGGCTGTACAATTATTACGACAGCAGGTGGAAGTAGTGAATGTATCAGCTGTTTATGAAACAGCGCCAGTTGGCTATATTGATCAGCCTTCATTTTTTAATATTGCTGTACATATCAAAACCGACAAAACGGCGGAGGAAACGCTTAACATTTGTCAAGCGATTGAAAATGAGCTTGGGCGAGTGCGGGATATTCGATGGGGCCCACGTATTATCGATCTTGATATTTTACTATTCAATAAAGAGCAAATTGAAACAGAGCGACTGGTTGTGCCGCATCCACGCATGTATGAGCGTGCCTTTGTGTTAGTACCTTTAGTCGAAATTAGCGAAGGTTTTGAAAGTGGTCAAATGACGCAAGCTCATGATACACTAGCTAAGTTGAATTTACAGCAAGAAGGTATTACTTTGTGGCAGAGAGCAGAGGATTTCTATAGATAAAGTAAAAGCTAACAACCAGTTACTACCGGTTGTTAGCTTTCATTACAAACAAAAGGAGGCATATCAACAGTGAATAACGCACAGCAAAAGCCGTTTCAAATTGCAGACATCGTCATGGACAATCGCGTCGTATTAGCCCCGATGGCTGGAATTTGCAACTCGGCTTTCCGTTTAACGGTGAAAGAATTTGGTGCAGGCTTAGTTTATGCAGAAATGATTAGCGATAAAGGAATCGTCCAACGTAACACTAAAACATTAGACATGCTTTATATTGATGAACGCGAAAATCCGTTATCTCTACAAATTTTCGGCGGCGATAAGGAAAATTTAGTCGCAGCTGCAAAATATGTAGAGGAAAATACAACGGCTGATATTATCGATATTAATATGGGCTGCCCTGTCAATAAAATTATTAAATGTGAGGCAGGTGCGCGCCTGCTTTTAGATCCAAATAAAGTGTACGAAATGGTGGCAGCTGTCGTTGATGCTGTGAAAAAGCCTGTATCCGTAAAGATGCGTATTGGCTGGGATGACGAGCATATTTTTGCGGTTGAAAATGCGCAAGCAATAGAGCGTGCAGGTGCAGCAGCGGTTGCTGTACATGGTCGCACACGTGTACAAATGTATGAGGGCAAGGCAAACTGGGATATTATTCGCGATGTAAAGCAAAATGTTAATATTCCTGTATTAGGTAATGGTGATGTCGAAACACCTCAAGATGCCAAACGCATGCTTGAAACGACAGGTGTTGATGCTGTAATGATTGGACGTGCGGCACTAGGTAACCCATGGATGATTTACAGAACAGTGCAATATTTAGAAACAGGTGAGCTCAAAGACGAGCCATCTATACGTGAGAAAATCGATGTATGCTTATTACATTTCGAGCGTTTAATGCAACTAAAAGGTGAAAAAATCGCTGTGCGTGAAATGCGCAACCATGCCTCATGGTATTTAAAAGGCATTCGTGGCAACGGCAAAATCCGCAACGCCATCAACCAAGCCGAAACGAAGACGGAGCTATATATGCTGTTGAATGGTTTCGTGGCTGAATATGATGAGCTATTAGAAGAAATCGTGTAAATGACAGTAAGCTGCTGAGAGTATATCCTTAGCAGCTTTTAAGCATTTAAAATTGGGTAAACATGCTGATAATGTTCGAAAATGCGCAAATAATATGTCGAAGTGCTCAATTAAGCATGAAAAGTGATCAAATAACCATCGGAAACGCTCAAATAGCTTAAATATGCCAAATTCTCAATTTTGACAATAAAATGGCACAGTCGATATTTCTGCTTGGAAAAGTCTAAAAAAGATGATTCCACCCACGAAATTGTGTACAATAATAAAATATGGACAAAGCAGACCAATCAACTATAGGAGTGAATAACGTGTCAAATATAGAAGAATTAAACGACCAACTTTTGGTGAGACGCCAAAAAATGACGGATATTCGTGAAGGCGGTCTTGACCCATTCGGTAGCCGTTTTGAGCGCACGCATTTATCAAGTGAAGTAGTAACAGAATTTGATGCTTTTGATAAAGAGCAATTAGAGGCAGAGCCAAAAAGCGTAACGATTGCAGGACGCATTATGACAAAGCGTGGCAAAGGAAAAGCGGGCTTCGCACATATTCAAGACTTAGGCGGCCAAATTCAAATATACGTACGTAAAGATGCGGTTGGCGATGAAGCATACGAATTATTCAACAAAGCAGACCTTGGCGATATCGTAGGTGTGACAGGTAACGTGTTCCGCACACAGGTAGGTGAGCTTTCTGTTAAAGCGACAGAATTCACATTTTTAACGAAGGCACTACGCCCAATGCCAGAGAAATTCCACGGCTTACAGGATGTTGAGCAACGCTACCGTCAGCGCTATTTAGACTTAATGACGAATGCAGAGAGCAAGGAAACATTTATAGCACGCTCTAAAATTATCCGTGCTATCCGCAACTATTTAGATAACAACGGCTATTTAGAAGTAGAAACACCAATGCTACATACAATTGCTGGTGGTGCAGCGGCTCGTCCGTTTATTACACACCATAATGCACTTGATATGGAGCTATACATGCGTATCGCAATCGAGCTACATTTAAAACGTTTAATCGTAGGTGGCTTAGAGAAAGTATACGAAATCGGGCGCGTATTCCGTAATGAAGGAATTTCAACACGTCACAACCCAGAGTTCACAATGATTGAATTATATGAAGCATATGCAGATTATAAAGATATTATGGATTTAACAGAAAACTTAATCGCCCATGTAGCGCAAGAAGTTTTAGGCACAACAACAATTCAATATGGCGAAGATACAATTGATTTAGCTGTAGGCTGGAAACGTATGCACATGGTAGATGCAGTCAAAGAGGCCACAGGTGTAGACTTCTGGCAGCCAATGACAGTTGAACAAGCACGCACATATGCAGCGGAGCATGGCGTGGAAATTAAAGATACACATGAAGTTGGTCATATTATTAACGAATTCTTTGAGCAAAAAGTAGAAGAAACATTAGTACAACCAACATTCATCACAGGTCATCCAGTGGAAATCTCACCATTGGCGAAGAAAAATCCAGAGGATGAGCGTTTCACAGACCGTTTTGAATTATTCATCGTGCGTCGTGAGCATGCCAATGCCTTCACGGAGTTAAACGACCCAATCGACCAACGCGAGCGTTTTGAAGCACAAATGGCTGAAAAAGCAGCAGGTAACGATGAAGCACACGAAATGGACAATGACTTCATTGAAGCACTAGAATACGGCATGCCGCCAACAGGTGGTCTAGGCATCGGTATTGACCGTCTAGTAATGCTATTAACAAATTCACCATCGATTCGCGATATTTTATTATTCCCTACGATGCGTCATATTACAAAATAAAAATAAGGTTGACTGAGAAATAACTTTTAATATGGTCCCTTAGTCAAGGACAAATGTAAAAAAGGGTTTAGGCTGCCAAGAGATGGTTTCTGTATTGTACAGGAGCCATCTTTTTTAGGTTCCATTGATAGCGATAATTATTGTAGTAGACCATGTAGTGATCGATTTTAGCACGTACCTCGTCTAACGTTTTGGCCATGCTGAAATCAACCTCGTCTTTTAAGTGTCCGAAGAAGGATTCTTGTGGGGCATTATCCCAACAGTTACCTCGACGTGACATCGATTGACCAAGTTTGTAGTGCTTTAAAAGCTTTTGGAATTTAGGGCTTGTATAATGAACACCTTGATCGGAGTGGATGAAAGCATCTGGCTGGAGCTTTACACGTTTATTACGGAAGAGTTTTTTCACCGTTGTTGTGGCGATACCTAGCGTAATACGGTCTGATACATGATACGCTAAAATTTCATTCGTTGAGCCGTCTTTTATGGTCGATAAATAAGCCATCGTTCCGTTGTATGGAATATAGCTGATGTCTGTTAGTAATACTTTACCTGCCACACCTTGTTTGAATTCACGGTTTAATAAATTCGGCACCACGCGATGTTCTTTCGTTGCTTTCGCCATTTGTTTATAGGGATTCGGTTTACGATGTGGGCAAACGACGCCATATTTACGCATAATACGCTGGATTTTCTTTCGGTTCATGACGAGATCAAAATCTTGTTCAAGCGTCATTTTAATCGAGCGTGAACCTTTCTTATAACCACGACGCTTAAAGGCTTTTAAGATCTGGTCGCGTGCTTCTTCATCTCGTTTTTCCTTTACAGCTCGTGCTTCTTCTGTCTCTAAAAAGCGATAATAGCCTGAACGAGAGACGTTTAAAAGCGTACAAAAATACGTCACCATGCGTTTAAATGGAAACTGCTTAAGCGTATCTGCAATGAGTTGAAATACTTTACGTGCGCTTTGTTTTTGACTGTCGCTGAGCAGCCTCCTTTCGGTCACTTCGAGCTTTTTTAGTAGCTCGATTTGTCCTTCTAATAATTCAATACGAGCCGCTTGTCTTTCTACCATTTCTGTCATGGTTAATTCACGCTGTAACGGTCTGCCTGAGCTCGTTTTTCGCGTATCTGTCAGACCAATTAATCCATTTTGATCATACGCTTTTCGCCAACGTGAAGAAGCTTGTTCAACACGCTTCATCCCGAGCACTTCGATATCAAAGCCATATTCGCTAAAGATCTGTCTTGGTGTTTTACCAGCCAAATACTCATCGATAAATTGGCTTTTAAATGTATCTGCGTACGTAATTGTTCGTTCGGTTACTTTGACTACATGTGGATTCTGTTGTAGTTGTTCCATCTGTTTTGGTGAAAATAATTGTTTACTCATCGTTGTTGTCCGTCCTTTAGTTGCTTGAGAATCAAGTATATAAAAAATACCTGTGAAGTGCACACTCTTTTTCAAGTGTCCACTCCACAGGTACCATATTATTTTCAGTCAACCTTATTTTTTGTCATATGACAAAAAAATGACACCAGTCACTATTGACCTATTTCCCTCTTTGTTACATTGAAAATAAAAGAAATGATGGTGGGCATATATGAAGGGAAACAAGGTAATTTTGATTGTAGTAGGTATTGTGCTGCTCGCAATAGGATGGTTTGTAATCAAATATAATGGTTTTGTCCAAAAAGAAGAGGCAATGGAATCTTCTTGGGCACAAATTGATAATCAACTGCAACGCCGCTTTGATTTAATTCCAAATTTAATTGAAGCAACAAAAGGGTATATGGCGCATGAAGAACAGATTTTCACACATCTTGCAGATGCACGAGCAAAGTACGGGGATGCCGCAACGGTGGAGGAACAAGCTGCGGCAAGTGATGAATTGACAAGTGCTTTAGGGCGATTGCTTGTTATTGTAGAAAGTTATCCAGATTTAAAAGCCAACCAGCAGTTTACGCAGTTAATGGATGAGCTAGCAGGCACCGAAAATCGCTTAGCTGTTGCGCGCCAAGATTATAACAATGCTGTGCAAAGCTTTAATAGTGAGATTCGCACATTCCCAAGCAGTATGATTGCAGGGATGTTTGGCTTTGAACGAAAATCATATTTTGAAGTAGATGGGGATACGAGCCAAGTGCCAACTGTAGATTTTGGAGGTGAGTAGAATGAAAAGGTGGTTGCTGTTTGTATTTATACTATTTGTAACGCTACCATTCAATGCATTCGCCTTAATTCCAGAGCGTCCAACGACCTCAGGGTTTGTTTTTGATTATCAAAATGTCATCGATGATGAGGTTGAACAAGAGTTAAATAAAGTGGCGGAAATGCTGAATGAGCAAAACAAAATGCAGTTGTTTATTTTAACGGTTCCTACAATCGGTGATATGACAAATGTTGACTATGGGGTACAAGTTATTCGCCAATGGGGAATTGGTCAAAGGGATATCAATAATGGCATGTTAATTTTTGCGACAACCGATCAGGGTGAAGGAAATAATGTAGTAAGAATTGCAATTGGACAAGGCTTAGAGGGAGACTATCCTGATGGGAAGACGGGGCGATTGCTTGATGATTATATGATGCCTTATTTGACCAATGGTGACTATACGACTGCTTTTTCAGAAGTAGTGGATGCTATTCGAATAGAAGAAGGCATTGATTATGATGGATTGTCGTTATCGTTTATGGAATTTATGAAAAGAGATTTGGCAAATGATTTTTCAGAAGATCCTATCGGTTCTTCATTTGTGCTTCTTGTCATCATAGGGAGCATACTTAGTTTTTTCTTATTGATTTTGGAGGGCATTTTACGATTGTTTGGATATAAGCCAAAAAGGAGTATATGGCATTTCTTTGTTAGCGATGATTCAAGTGACAGCTTTTCGGGTGGTGGTGGTAGTTCATCGGGTGGCGGCTCTGACCGAAACTTTTAGAGACACGAAGTCAGCGTTATTGAAAAACTTTTTTCGATAACGTTGATTTTTTAATTTGATTCAACAGAAGTCTACCCTCGATAAATAGTGGGATGGATGCGGAAAAAGTATTTCAATCTACGAGAACATTGCTTCTGCGATTGCTTGTCATAGAAAAGAGTTGTTGATTCAAGCTAAGCCTTGTCATAATTAATAGTATAATAATGAATAAAAGGAGCGGAATAGGGTGAGGGTGTTAAAACTTACATTTTGGGTATGTAGCTTATTTTTCATCATTGCTGGCTGTAGTGAGTTATCGGAAGAAACAGAGACCGAAATGATTATTGAAACAAATGCAATGGTTGAAGAAGTGACAAATAGTAGTTGTCTAGCTGGTGAGATTTATATTGCGGAGGAAGATACATGTGCGTTGCCGATGGAATGTAATGACTATAATTCCTGTGTAGCTCGTGGAGATGAGCTTGTTTATTTGTTAGAGGAGGAGTATGGGTCGTTAACGGTGGAGGAAGCCATTGCAACGGATTTAGAAGGTACGCATGACCTTTTTATTTATGAAATAGACAACGAGAAAGAAATGATTTTCACAGAGGATGATGTGACAGATGAAGAAATGGATTATCATGCGGAGCTTTGGTTTGATTTTGCATGGCTTATCCCAGAGCCAGAGCGTGAGGGTATTAATCAATTTATCGTCTTTGAGAGTGGTGATACATTAGCTTATGTCAATCAACACGATGATAGTGGACAGTATTGGACGCTCGGTATGAATAAGGAAAATATCGAGTTAGCCTCCGAAACGATGATTACATATATCCATGAATACGCCCATTATTTATCTTTGAAGGATGGCGAGCAAAATATTTGGGTGGAGCTAAACGCTTGTGAGGATGTATTAATTGAGGAGGAAGGCTGTTTTTATGAGGATGCATACTTAACTGACTTTTATCAACAATTTTGGAACCCAGCAAGTGAGTATGAGGATGATTATGTGTCTGGCTATGCCTCAAGCTCCGTTGTGGAAGACTTTGCGGAATCTTTTGCCCATTTTGTGTTAACACCACAGCCAACAGAACTCGATACGTTAGCAGCTGAAAAAATTGCTTTCTTCTATGAGTACGAATATTTTGTTGAGTTGCGTGCACAAATTTTAACACGGGCGGCGACATGGTTAGTGCGTGCGGTTGAGTAAATCAGTAGATGATAAGAGGGGGGGACGATTGAGTTCGAAGTATCTCCTTCATATGTAATTTCGCGTAGCAAAAATTTTTGAATAAAGTGGGTGAGCCTGATGTTAAAAGATGAGTATTTCATTAAGTATGTGAATAATCCGACAGCGCAATTGCTTACACAGGCAGCTTTTTTAGGGCGTCAATTCAAATTACAGCTACTTGCTGAGATGACTGGTTATACATTGCAGCAGTTACAAGAATCTTTACAGGTGGCAATTAACCATCAATTAATTTATCGTCTATCGAATGAGCAATATGCTTTCCAACATGAAGATATTCGGCAAGTGTTTGAGCAGCGTGTAAGCGAACAAGAGCGAGAACAGCTTCATTTGAAGGTTGGTCGGATTTTGCTATATGAAGGTGAGCCGATAGTTAGAGTTGTATGGCATTTTAATCAGGTGCAACAGCATTTTATTGAAGAGGGAAGACAGCTAGAGTTAATTGAATTGAATTTTCAGGCTGCAAAAGAGGAGACGGCTGATGCTATCTATTATTTGCAACATGCAATGGACTTACTGTTAGAAGAGCATTGGCAACAGTACTATGAGCTCGTTTATGCCATTTATCAATTTCGTGTGGAGTTAGCTTTAACAAATGAGGATTATGATATAGCAAGGAGTCTGTGCCAAGTCCTGCTTTTACAAGCGCAAGCAGCTATTGACAAAGCACAAGTATATCTTTTGCTCATACAGCTAGAGCTTTATCAAGATCGTTATGATCAGGTGTTGGAATTAGGGAAAGAGGCACTCGCTTTATTGCGATTGCCTATTAAGCTGGAGAATAGCAGAGTCAAGGAGTATTATTATTGGTTTCGTATAAGTAGGAGATTAGGTAAGAAGCCATCAAGAAAATTCCCATTAATGCAGAATAAGCGAATGAAGCTGGCTGCACGTATCTTAGTCTATGTGGCAAATGCTTGTTTTGTATCAAATAGAGAAGGATGGTTTGCAACGGTTGTCATGTTGCTTGAAATAACATGGGACGAAGGTATAACAGATGAATCCGCCTATGGATTTGCTAGTTATGCCTTAATTCAAAGTACACTCGCTTTTGACAATGAATCGGCATATGCTTATAGCAAGTTTGCTAGTGAGCTAGTGAAGGACAATTTAGAAATGACGATGCAAATTAATACAATTATTATGCTAAGTCAAGATAGCTGGAGAAAATATGAGCCTAATTTCCTTTTATCTATAACAGATTACGCCAATCAACATGGGGTTTTGTCTAACAATAAATGGCAAACCAACTATAGTTTTTTAGTGAATTTAGGGCTGATGTTTAATTTTAGTTATCCATTAAAAGATTTATACGCACATTTGTTGTCACGAAGCACTGTATTCGGTAAATCAAGTGATACATTGCCGTGGCAATATGCAAAGGCGATGTCCTCATTGCTAACAAGATTAACAGGCTATAGCGCAGCAAATGACCCATTTATTTCTGAACATCCAGAGGTTAGCGGACATTATGAAGGCTCCTATTTATATGAGGTGTCTTTATGGTATGAGTATATTATTGCTTATTTATTCGGTGATTATGAAAGTGCATATGAAAAAATTGTAGAAAGCATTAGGATTGACAATGCACATGATAAGCGCGGATTTTCGAATATGCACAATTATTATTACTATGTGCTGATTGTGAAGGAACTGTTTGCTGATGCAGAGCTAACCAGGCAAGTGAGCTTGAGGCAAGAAACGAAGCGTTATGTCAAGAAGTTACAATATTTGGCGAGGCATAGCCCTGAGAATTATTTGCATAAATATTTGTTGGCACAGGCGGAATATAAAAAGATGTTAGGTCAAACACCTGACAAAGTGGGAGAGATATATGAGGAAGCAGTGAATACAGCAGCTCGTTATGGCTATGTCCACGATGTCGGCATTATTTCTGAATGCTTTGCGAAGTACAGCATTCAATCGGGTAAGCAAATGCAGGCGAAGGTGTATATGAATGAAGCATATATGGCTTATAAGCAATGGGGGGCAGATGCGAAGGCAGATGCGCTTGAGTTGCAGTATGGTCACTTATTGTTAAAAAAAACAACGGATTTAGAGCATGAGGATTACTTATCAATTGTTTCCTCTGCTCAAGCTTTATCTGAGGAAATTGAAATTGAGCAACTACTTCATAAGTTATTGCATATTATGCTGCAAAATGCGGGAGCAGAATACGGTGCTTTATTGCTGGAGCATGGGGGCAGCTGGTTTGTGGAAGCACATGGTACGGCAGAAAAATTAATCGTACAGTCTGTGTCGCTACAAGAAGCTAGTGAACTATTGCCAATTACAGTTATTGATTACACCATTCGTATGAGGCAGGAAGTCGTTTTTCATAATGTGATGAATAGCGGCTTTACTCAAAATGCTTATATCCGACATCGACATTTAAAGTCTGTTTTGTGCCTTCCGATCACGCACCAGAATAAGCTGATTTCTATTTTATATATGGAAAACAATATGCTGGAGAGCGTGTTTACAGAGGAGAGGCTGGACATGTTAAAATTGCTTTGTTCACAGTGTGCGATTTCGATTACCAATGCACGACTTTATTCAGATATTCAATATTTAACGAGAAATTTAGAGCAGCAAGTGGAAGAACGGACAGAAAGCTTACAAAAGTCGATGAAGATGACATCGGAGGCTTTAGCTGAAATGTCTGTTTATGCAGAGCGTAACCGAATTGCCCAGGAAATCCATGATATTGTTGGGCATACATTAACATCCACCATTTTACAAATTGAAGCGGGGCGCAGGTTGCTAGCGAAGGATATAGAGGCGGCAGTGAAGCGCTTGATTGATGCGCAAGACCTTGTGCGCCATAGTTTAAGCGAGATTCGTAATTCTGTGCATATGTTGAAAGAGGATAAATATTATGATGTCGAAAAAGCATTATATACATTAATTGAAGAGACAGCACACAATATGGGTGTA